>NZ_CP089293.1:2877456-4316184 GCF_021919345.1 Paenarthrobacter nicotinovorans | reverse complement strand
CAATCAGTTCCTAAATACTTGCTTGCCGGCGTTGCTGGCAGCCGAGGTGTCTCAGGCGGGCGCTGGTCCGGGCGTTAATCCACAGAGTTATGCACAGCGGGTGGACAATGGGCTACTGAGCCACTCTAGGGGATGAAATCGCCAGAAGATAGCTGGGAAGTTGCCTGTGGATAATTACACTGTTGTGGTTCTGCAAAACGCTCTGTGAGCCACTTCATCCACAGGCTTGAAGCCGCTGTTGAACACAACTGTGGATAGATGCGCGGCAGGCTCCCGGTTTGACTGTGGGTGCCTTTTTGCCCTAACGTTGTGAAGTCCTTTGTGTCCGCTTTTGAGATCAGTTGTAACCCCGTACGTTCATCGTTCGGAAGGCAACGGCGGCAGGCACATACAAAACTTAGCGTCGGCCAGTTCTTCCCCTTTTTTGATCGGGTGGGCGCACCTTTGATCCACTGGAGTAACTAACGTGAGCAAGCGGACTTTTCAGCCGAATAACCGCCGTCGGGCCAAGAAGCACGGCTTCCGCCTTCGTATGCGCACCCGTGCCGGCCGCGCCATCCTGGCTGCCCGTCGCGGCAAGGGCCGCGTCGAACTGTCGGCGTAAATAACTGACTTGTCGGTCAGGGTCTATTTGCGGGTTCGACGGTGCTAGCCACCCCTAACCGTCTGCGGACGTCTACCGACTTTTCAACAACTGTACGTTCCGGCGTCCGCAATGGACGCCGGAACTTAGTGTTATATACGGCTCCTATCGGAGCCGGGGAGCCGAGTCGAATCGGCTTCATTGTCTCCAAAGCCGTCGGGAACGCCGTGACCAGGAACCTCGTTAAGAGGAGACTGAGAGAAGCAGGCGCACTTTCCTTGCATACGCATGGAACGGGCCTGGCGGTCGTGGTCCGGGCACTGCCCGCAGCTGCAAATGCGAGCTGGGAGCAGTTGCTTTCGGACTACAACGCCGCACTGGCAGTGACGACGAAGCGATTGAGTGGCTCAGTTCCACGCAATGCTTCGACCGAACACAACGGCACCACAACGGAAGGGACACCGCGTGCATGACATAAGCACCGCCGTCGTTCCTTCCTCAAGCGACCCCTCCGGGAAGGTTCCCCGGCGGAGCCTCTCGGCGGCGGTGGGCACATTCCTCTGGGAGCTGCCCCGCAACATCCTGATCATCCTGCTGAAGACATACCGCAAGGTGATCTCACCCCTGTACGGCCAGGTTTGCCGCTTCTTTCCCTCCTGCTCGGCATATGCCTTGGAAGCAGTGACGGTGCATGGCGCCGTGAAGGGCAGCTGGCTGGCAGCCAGGAGGCTCGCCAAATGCCACCCCTGGAACGCCGGTGGAGTGGACCATGTCCCCGCCGGCCATCGTCATTGGCCCGAAGGCCGGACGCCCACAATTGTTGTACTGAACAATCCGGACCAGTTCCTGGCTGCTCAGGCTGATGAAGAAGGCCGCACTGCGGCCTAACGAATAGGGATATCGTATGGACTTCTTTGGAACGATCATGTTTCCGTTCAAGTGGCTGGTGTCAATCATCATGGTTGCCTTCCACGACGGACTGAGCTTCATCGGCTTGCCCGCCGCCAACGGCTGGACGTGGACCTTGTCGATTATCGGCCTTGTGCTGGTGATCCGTGCTGCCCTGATTCCTGTGTTCGTGAAGCAGATCAAGGCGCAGCGCGGCATGCAGCTGCTGCAGCCGGACTTGAAGAAGCTGCAGACCAAGTACAAGGGCAAGACTGATCAGCTCTCCCGCCAGGCCATGGCCCAGGAGCAGATGGCGCTGTACAAGAAGCACGGCACCAACCCGTTCTCGGCCTGTCTGCCGATGCTGATCCAGATGCCGTTCTTCTTCGCGTTGTTCCAGGTGTTGTCGGGTATCTCCACCAACGCCAAGGAGGGCCAAGGCGTCGGTGCCATGAGCCACGAACAAGTGGTGCAGTTCGATCAGTCCAGCATCTTCGGCGCGCCTCTGTCAGCATCCTTGCTGCACGGCGGGGCTGGCGGCAATGACGTTACGGTCTGGGTACTTTCGATCGTGATGATCGTCGCCATGACCGCTTCGCAGTTCATCACCCAGAAGCAGATCATGGCCAAGAACATGTCCGAAGAAGCTATGGCCAGCCCGTTCATGCGCCAGCAGAAGATGATGCTCTACATCCTGCCGCTCGTCTTCGGTATCGGTGGCATCAACTTCCCGATCGGTGTCCTCATCTACTGGACCACCACTAACCTCTGGACCATGGGACAGCAGTTCTTCGTCATTCGCCGTATGCCTACCCCGGGCTCACCGGCCGCGAAGGCACTTGAAGAGCGCCGCGCTGCCAAGGGCCTGCCCCCGCTGCTGGGTGGCAAGAAAGCCGCGGACGCCGCTGCCGAAGCCGAAGCTGCTGCAGCCGCCGCTGCCGAAGCCCGTGCCCAGCGCGTCCAGCCACAACGTAAGAACAGGAAGAAGAAGTAATGTCTGCCGAGAGCACTGAAGAAGTTATCGCCGCCGTGACTGAAGAGCAGGATGACTCCCAGGAAGAGACGCAATCCAAGACGGCAAGCCGCTTGGAAGAGGAAGGCGACATCGCCGCCGACTACCTCGAAGAACTTCTTGATATAGCCGACATCGACGGCGACATCGACATTGAGGTCCGGAACGGACGTACTTACATCTCCATCGGTACGGACGAAGAGTCTGAGGCCCTGGACAGCCTGGTGGGGCGCGACGGTGAGGTCCTCGAGGCCCTGCAGGAACTCGCCCGCCTCTCCGTTCTCTCCGCTACCGAGACCCGCTCACGCCTGGTGCTGGACATCAACGGCTACCGCAAGGAGCGCGCAGGCGTTCTCCAGCAGATCGCCGAAGACGCAGTGGCCAAGGTTAAGGCAGACGGCGGGACTGTGGCCCTCGAACCGATGAGCGCTTACGAGCGCAAGATTGTCCATGATGCCGTGGCTGATCTTGGATTCGTCTCCGAGTCCGAAGGCGAAGGCGCTGGCCGTCACATCGTCGTTTCGGCTGACTAGAGCCCATGGTCGAAATCACCGCAGCAGAACTGGCAGCTGCAGAGAAGATCTTTGGGGAGCGCCTGGATCTTGCCAAGCGCTACGTTGAGCACCTGGCCACGTCAGGAACAGAACGTGGGCTGATTGGCCCGCGCGAGGTTCCCCGTTTGTGGAGCAGGCATGTTCTCAACTGTGCAGTGATCGAGTCCGCCATCGCAAGGAACAGCCACGTTGCCGACGTCGGTTCCGGCGCCGGGCTACCTGGTCTCTGCCTTGCCATAGCCCGCCCGGATCTCGAGTTGACCTTGATTGAACCCTTGGAACGTCGAGTCATCTGGCTTCAGGAAGTGGTGGATGACCTGGGACTGGACAACGTCACCATCATGCGGACACGTGCCGAGTTGGCCGTAGGCATGGTGGACGCTGACGTCGTCACAGCCAGGGCTGTATCAGCGCTGACCAATCTGGCCGGGCTGACCATCCCGTTGCTTAACGGCAGCGGAGAGGTAGTGGCCATCAAGGGTCGCAGTGCTTCTGAAGAGATAGAGAAGGCCGGCAAAGTCATCCGCAAGCTCGGGGGCGTGGAAACGTCTGTCGTGGTTTGCGGGCAGGAGCTGCTGGAAGAACCCACCACTGTGGTGAGGATTATCGTCAAGAAGCACGGAAAGACGGCGTAGATACCGCTTGGTTTCCCGCGTGTCGGCGGCTGAGCGGTTAGGCTAGAGAACGGCAGCAAGCGCCGAATGAGAGTGAGAGTGTGACCAGTGGGCAGTAGTGAAACTTCCACGCAACGGATACCCCCCTTTATGTCCTTGGGGTCCGCGCGGGCCATGGCTACACCCTCTTCGTCTCTCCAGTCCGCGATTGTGCGCACTGATTCAGTTGCAAACGCTGCAGTTTCACGTGAAACCGTCTCAGATGGAGTGCAGAACGTCATGGATTCCATCGATGATTCCAGCCCAATAGCGCGGCAGCTCGCGAATGAAACGCGGCGCCGAGAGCGCTTGATCGGCCGTGAACTTCCCAAGCCGGAAGGGACACGTATCTTTACGGTTTCCAACCAAAAAGGCGGGGTGGGTAAGACCACTACCACTGTGAACATTGCAGCAGCCCTGGCCTCGGCAGGCCTCAACGTGCTCGTGATCGATATCGATCCGCAGGGAAACGCATCTACGGCCCTGGGTATTGAGCACCATGCAGATGTAGACAGCATCTACGACGTCCTCATCAACGATCTTCCGTTGAAGGAGGTCGTGGCCCCATGCCCCGACATTCCCAACCTCATCTGCGCGCCGGCGACCATTCACTTGGCTGGCGCTGAGATTGAACTCGTTTCGCTGGTGGCCCGTGAGCAGAGGCTCCGGCGTGCCATTGATGTCTATGCCAAGGAACGAGAGAAGAACGGTGAGGGCCGTCTGGACTTCATCTTCATCGATTGCCCTCCCAGCCTGGGTCTGCTCACTGTTAACGCTTTCTGCGCAGCCAGTGAGGTTCTCATTCCCATTCAGTGTGAGTACTACGCCCTTGAGGGACTGAGTCAGCTACTCAAGAACATTGAGATGATCCAGAAACACCTCAATGCTGACTTGGTGGTCTCGACCATCCTGCTCACGATGTATGACGGCAGGACGAACCTTGCCGCACAGGTCGCATCAGAGGTACGCCAGCACTTCCCCCAACAGGTCCTGAGTGCGGTGGTTCCGCGCTCGGTGCGTATCTCTGAGGCGCCGAGCTACCAGCAGACCGTCATGACTTACGACCCTTCATCGAGCGGCGCGCTGTCCTATATGGAAGCCGCAGCCGAAATCGCTGAACGTTAGAATTCTTGAAACACAGCAACAGCCAGGGCAGGTCCGTGCTCGGCTATTCCATCGGAGGGATGAATCAATGAGCGAAAAGCGAAGGGGCCTCGGCAGGGGTCTTGGGGCTCTCATTCCTAGCTCGGCCGCGGCCCAGGGAAATGGCTCAGCGCCGTCCCGCCCCGTGGACCTGTTCTTCCCGGAAGCACGTAGGGCCTCGGAACCGACAGTTGAATCTCCGCGTGAGGAGTCGGTGCCTGCCGATTCAGCGCCGGCAGCTGCGAAGTCATCACCCGCGACGTCAAAAACCAAGGCCCCTGCGGCGAAGTCACCGGCCAAGAGCGCGTCAGCCAAGACGCCTGCTGCCAAGTCCAGCGCGAAACGTTCTGCCGACGCTGCGTCCACTGCCGTCGAACAGCCCGTGCCTTCTTCGGATGCAGATGTCCAGGTTCCCTCAGCTCGTGCAAAGGCTCCCTCGGCACCCCAAAGCAACGACGTCGAGTTGGTGGAGGTTCCCGGGGCTCGGTTCGCTGAGATCCCGGTCGGTGATATCCATCCGAACCGTAAACAGCCCCGCTCCGTCTTCGATGAGGACGACATGGCTGAACTGGTTCACTCCGTTCGGGAAATAGGGGTTCTCCAGCCAATTGTTGTACGAACCTCAACCGAAAAGGGTGGAGAACCGTACGAGCTCGTTATGGGCGAGCGTCGGTGGCGGGCAGTACAGGCCGCAGGGCTGGAAACCATTCCTGCGATTGTCCGGGATACCACGGACGACGACCTTCTCCGAGATGCTCTTCTGGAGAACCTGCACCGTAGCCAGCTGAACCCCTTGGAAGAAGCTGCAGCGTATCAGCAGCTCTTGGAGGACTTTGGTACTACGCACGAGCAGCTGGCAGATCGCATCGGCCGCTCACGCCCGCAGGTCTCCAATACACTGCGCCTCCTCAAGCTTCCGCCGTTGGTGCAGCGTCGTGTGGCCGCTGGTGTCCTATCCGCAGGCCATGCACGGGCTTTGCTTGCCCTTCCGGATGCGGCCGCAATGGAACGCCTGGCGCAGCGTATTGTCGCCGAGGGTATGTCTGTGCGTGCCACCGAAGAGGCAGTGACGCTTTACCAGGATCCCACCACGCCCGCGAAGAGCAGCATTCCCAAGCCAAATGCTCGGCATGAGCGGCTCGATTACCTCGCTTCCTCACTTTCGGACCGTTTGGACACGAATGTGAAGATCACTTTGGGCGCCCGTAAGGGACGAGTAAGCATCGAGTTCGCCAGCGTTGAGGACCTCAACCGCATTATGGATGTTCTGGGTCCGGGTTCTGAAGACTAAGCTAACGCGCAATTACTGAAGGGCTCCACTCATTGAGTGGGGCCCTTCCTCTCTTTCCAGATCGATGTGCCCTTTTTGGGGGTTTCTGGCCTTGCACCGTGAGGCACCGTTTCATTCCCGGCGGGCGCGCGGAACGGTTCTCTCGATCCGCGCCGGCGCTGGGTGTTGGTGCATCGCAGAGTGGGGCTGACTAACTGATTTGACTAGGACTGGCGTGTTTCACGTGAAACACGCAGTGCCGGGGTCTAGAAATCTCCGGCAATCTACTCATACAGATGCCGTCTCAGTAGCGTCTCGCGCTGTGGTTAGGCCCTCTCTTTGGGTGTCTGAGCTGTCAGCTCTCTTAGCAGTTGGTCGAAATCATGATTTAGTGCCGGGACGTCTACCTAAGATCTTGATATTGGAATAACTCGGGATTCCATGTGCTGGGAGCACAGGTTTGTTCCGCCGGTATCTGAAACCACGCCAGATGTTCACGGTGTTTCACGTGAAACCTGCGGCCGCCCTATTCTCCGTGTCGAAATCAGCGCAATGCGCCGTGCAGCGCCAAAAGCACTCTTCCGGCCATAGGCGATCCCCTTCAAGTCGCCCTGGACACAACTGAGGAACGAACCTTACAGCAGCCAGCGGCGACAGAGAATGCCCGAGAGGTCCATGCGTACCTGTTTACGGAGATGCGGTGCCTGCAGTGATACATCTTGTACTTTGACATTGCTGGTTTCACGTGAAACACCCAGACTGACCGTAGGGCTATGGTCCGCTGGTTTGCCTCCTTGGCTGAGTCGTATCACTGCCTTTGGACTAGGCATAGGATCCTTCTGATTCGGGTCAGGATCAGTCTCCTCCCACGCTTCTACATTCGATATCCCAAGCCGTGGGGGCTCAGTTTCCCGTCTGTTTCACGTGAAACATTGCCATACAAATCTACTAAAACGGAATAGGGTTCACATTGTCCTCTAAGGAGGTTGCTCCGCATACTCTGGGCCAGAGGAATGTTGCTGGCGTCTGGGCCTAGCGGTCTGCATAGACCGTCTTAGCTGCAACCGGACTTTGCCTGAGGGTGCCTGCAGAGCTGGCGACTGCGGACCCGGACTTCGCTGGCCTCGTTGTCTTGGAGTCATGAGACACTGCTGCAGGGTGCAGGATGATAAGAAGCACGGATGGCCGACCCGTCGCACATAGTCCGGCAGGTCCGGAGAACCAGATAGGTCGCGTCGCACCAAGTGCGAAGCAGCCGCCGTAACTGGTTGGGCTGGATGCTCGCATAGTTCCCTGGCTCGCAGCCAACCAGAGTGTCCTCGGAAGGGCCATTGGCATATGCCGGTGCCATCGTCGGAACAGCAGCAACGCGGCTAAGGTGTGGCAGTGAACGTTCGATTGCCCAAATGGCTAGGCGTAGTCCTCAATTGAATGGTTGTCACAGCGCTGTTCGAGCTGTGGAGTCGAGCATCTGGGTAGTTACGGTGTACAGCACCGTGGGTGTGTGGAGTCCTATAGTGATCCAGCGTCTCGGTGATGGCTCAGCCGCGGCCACTCATCTAGCGATGTTGACTACTCCCCCAAAGCTTGGGCTAGCGAGGTCTCGGAGCGTCCATGGGTGTCGGGAGTGTCGAAGGCCCTATGAGCCATGAGCCAGCCCAGGTTGGCACCTTCAGAGGTGAATAACGGGCCTAGGTGGTCTTGGACAACCTATACTTCGTTCCGTCCGTAGGCGTTCTGCTCTGTGCAATCTCATCGTCTCCGCCGTGGGGATTCTGGCTAGGCCGGCAGTATCCGGCATCCGTCCCTACACTCCCCCGTACTACGCACCCTGGATCGCGTACGCTGAGTACGGGGTCGAGGCTTGAATTGGTCGGATGTTGATGACGAATATTGAGCCCGCATGCACACACTATTGTTCTGGCGATTCGACGACTGGCTTTTTAGGAGGCTGAGTAGACGGCTGCCCTACTACGACGCCATCAGCCGGCGCACCTGCAGTCGCTGCATAGGAGCCGTCGTCCCCGACTTGTTTCACGTGAACGAAGAGAGGACCATTACCTCGTAGTGGTTTAAACCGTCCGTTACAACTGTGCATATCGCAGTGGATAAGCCTGTGGATATCTTTGGGGATAACGTTCGGCCGATGCGGGTCGAGTGAGTGAGCGAATATGACTCGGCGGCCTCCTCAGAGCCCGCCCGCCGGATGGTCTGAAGTGATGCGGCAAGGCCTGTTCTCGGGGTGATCCCGACTGGAGGAAATTGACCTTCAACAGGGGTTTATGACACGTAAAAGCGCTGTATTCTTGCGCAATTTCGGAACTTTCGAGCCCAATCAGTTTGGGCCCTGTGCATTGGAAGCAACTTCACGAAAAGATGCCACAGATGTCCCACTGTCTTGGCTATCCTAGTGGGATGGTGAGATTGAACACCCGCAGTGGATAAGCCTGTGGATAACTATGTGCATAAGAAGAGGGCTCTCCTGCGGATAACTTGGGAATGACGGCTAGGATCGATCCTGATCCATCCGAGAGCACGACAGAGTTGAGGCCTTCGCCTAGGCCGGCGATTGGCGCGGACGGTAGGGTGATCCCCTCCCGGTCTCAGCTTGGGATGACAGAACTGGAATGACGGCCGACACCTGTGGCTGCTGACGGAGCATTGCGCCGAACGTGCCTAAGATGCCGAGCACCTAGGTGCGTGAATCATCGGATGTTCTGTCACGGATAGCCATAGCGACTGAGATACGAGCTGCCTCATGTTGACGCACATGCATTCTCCTAGCTCCGCATAAACAGTGCGCCACCTGGAGACACTGAACCGTGGCCGCAGTCAGTGTGGTGTAGGGGCCGAGTAGCTGACAGAGTTCCCCTGCCTCAGCAACCAGAAGCCGGGTTCAGCATGGGCAAGTATCTCGTGATCCTATTCGGCCGTCGTAGTAGGCATCGTCGCAGTACGCCTCACACCACGGGTTCAGTGAGGAGCCGCTCAGAGTCTACTGAGAGAATAGGTGCCCTCCGTAGTCGCTGGCTAGAGAGCGTTCTGTGGTTCGGTTTCACGTGAAACGACCCAAAGGCGGGCATGCCGTTGACGTTCCCTCGCGAAGAGTTGTCGCCTTTAGCCCACAGGGCAATGTGCGGAATCTGGACACGCTGACGGCGTACCCGCCAATCCGACAGCTGAATACCTGAAATCACAAGGCGTCTTGTAGACCTGCTGCGATCGTCGACATGGGCTTGGGCCGTCAGGCTGAACACTCTTGCGGTCGGGTGACACGATCATCCTCAGAGAAGAGGCAATCCCGCCCTTGAGCTACTTCTCGGTGGCTTCGATTCAAAAGGCAAAGCAGCAAGCCCCATGGGCGTTCCGGTCACGCGCCGTGCTCCTCACGAGATGCCCGCTCCACAGCAGCAAGCAGCAAGAGTCCTAACGGCGGCAGTCATGGGATGTCTTGCTTGTGATCAGATTCGAGTGTGCTTCCCGGGACACTGGTCGTCGTGAAATTAAGGATACGTTTCACGTGAAACAGACAATCCGTGTCTCTGTGGGGTTACCGCGGAGAGGTCTCCTCGGAACGAGTCTGCTTGGAGGTGGAACGTTCTGATGCTTTCGCGAATGGGCCTGGTTCAGAGTCTTGAACCTTCAGTTCGCGGAAGTCGTCTAAAGGGATACTCCGGGTCATACGAGCGCTTCTACACTAGCCTAGAGGCTGTTGGTCGCAACTCTGCCACTTCATGCCACTTCAGGGCTCTGGCAGCCATGGAAGCACGCCTAGAGCGGACAGCATGCCGCTGCTTCGGAATCTGGTTCGGGAAAGGCCGCGATCGCCTTACAAGGCCCGCTGAGCATCCGGAGAGGCCTCCCTGAGGGCATACGTCCCGGTAGGGACCGTTGAAAGGACTTCCGAGGCCGCCGATAGCGCTGAAGGCGCATACGCGTTTGCTGTGCAGCCGGTGGTACGGCTGCTCGCCGACCGCAGCGCATACTTCATCGTTGGAACCTGAGACATCCATTCCGTTGCATTTCCGGATGAGACCGTGAATGAATCCAATTGTCGGGATCGGATTCAGTCGCCGTTGGCCTACCCCGTAGTGCTGCCGTAGTGCTATCACCGTGGTGTCGAACGGATCCGATTGGTCCTGTTTCACGTGAAACTCCGAGCAGAGGGTGCCGGCCATTTCAGTGCCTGGAGGTCGTTTCACGTGAAACAGGAGGCCCCTCCTACCGAATTCCGAATAGGAACTTCGATCGCCCTCTTGCTCTGTTAGAAACGCTAGATGTCATTGTGACGCAGGAAGTGGGCTGATCCACTCGTCACTACATCTGAACTTGGGCTTTGAAGGCCGCGCTCTTGCCGCGAAAGCTCTGATTCTCGACTCCATCAGCGTCGTCTCCGTAATGGTGCGGCGAGGTACACATCCCAAATGGGAACACCGGCCTCTACCAAAGACGAAGCTGTCACTCTTCTTAGCTGAGCCCAGGTGCTGGGTCATCCCATAGCCCTCCCAGGCCGCAACTTGCCCCTCTTCGGCCAGAACGTGAGAATACTTGCGGCCCCTTGATCTATGGAGGAGCCATGACCACACCATTCGGGTTGTCTCAGGACTTAGCTCGCGGTCGAATCGGCATCAACTCTGAGCTTCGCGTGCATCACGTTACGCGCACTGTCGGGCGGCGGGGCTATTCGCGCTTACAGACAGAAGAAGTGATGTGGAGGAGGGTCGGGTGGGAAGGGGCCGGTTTGTGGAGGAGGGTCGGGTGGGAAGGGGCTGGGGTGTGGAGGAGGGTCGGATATGAGGGAGGTTTGTGCGATTTCCCCCTACCCCAGGTAGGGAAAGGCGCTAATTCGCCGTCGCATGCAACAGAACGCTTCCAGCCGATGCACTGGCAGGTATGAGACTGGTAGAGGCTGATCTTTACTAACAACAAAAAACCGGCGGTCCCGCGCCCCTTGGGGAGCGGAACCGCCGGCTGCAGACTATCCGGTTGCGGCGTAAGCCTTAGGACAGGACGTCCGCGAATTCCTTTTCGAAGAACTGCTTCGGCTTGGCGCCGATCACGGTGCTCTTCACTTCTCCCCCGCTGAACAGGTACACAGCAGGGATGGAAGTGATGCCGTACTCGGCAGCGATTGCCGGGTTGTCATCGACGTTCAGCTTTACGACGTCAACCTTCTCGCTGTACTCAACGGAGATCTCGTCGAGGATGGGACCGAGTTTGCGGCAGGGGCCGCACCACTCTGCCCAGAAGTCCACGATGACCGGCTTCTCAGAAGCCAGGACATCCGTGCTGAAGCTTGCGTCAGTTACGTCTTTTGCGTTGCTCATAACTTTTCCCTTCGTATGGTTGCTTGGATGCAGCTTAGGAGTGCAGGTCTGCGAGGTAGTGTTCGACGTCGAGGGCTGCGACACAACCGGAACCGGAAGCCGTGATGGCCTGGCGGTAAGTCGGATCGATGACGTCGCCCGCAGCAAACACACCCTTGATGTTGGTCCGCGAACTACGACCCTCAACGGCGATGGTTCCCTCGGGAGTCAGTTCGACTTTGCCCTTGACCAGATCCGTACGTGGATCGTTGCCGATAGCCACGAAAACACCCGTAACTGCGAGCTCGGACTCGGTTCCGTCCACCAGGTTCTTCAGCTTCAGGCCAGTGACCTTATCCTCACCGAGGACGTCTTCAACAGCCGTGTTCCAGACGAACTTGATCTTCTCGTGAGCCTGGGCGCGGTCACCCATGATCTTGGAAGCCTTCAGGGTGTCGCGGCGGTGGACAACGGTGACCGACTTGGCGAACTTGGTGAGGAAGAGTGCTTCTTCCATCGCGGAGTCGCCACCACCGATCACTGCGATGTCCTGATCCTTGAAGAAGAAACCGTCGCAGGTTGCACACCAGCTAACGCCGTGGCCTGAGAGTCGCTTCTCGTTGGGCAGACCGAGTTCGCGGTACGCCGAACCGGTGGACAGGATAATGGCCTTCGCCTGGAAGGTCTCCCCCGTGCCGATGGTGACGGTCTTGATGTCGCCGTCGAGATCCAGCTCGGTGACGTCCTCGAACTGAATTTCAGTGCCGAATCGGGCAGCCTGCTTCTCGAAGTTCTCCATAAGGTCCGGGCCCATGATGCCATCAGGGAATCCCGGGTAGTTCTCAACGTCCGTGGTGTTCATCAGTTCGCCACCGGCAGTGACGGAACCGGCAATGAGCAGAGGCTTCATGTTGGCACGGGCGGTGTAAACAGCGGCTGTGTAGCCGGCGGGGCCTGAACCTACGATGATGACGTCACGCACCTGCGATGCGCTGTTTTCTGCAATGCTCACGTGGCGTGAACCTCTTCCTTAGTCGATGCTGCGGCTTTCGGGGCAGCCACCTGACTCAACCCCTTATGTGTTCCAAATATTCCGTTGGAGTTGGGGACCCTAAAAGCCACCAACATTCAGGGTACCGTCTGGACACCTGCCTTATCGAAGCGGTGACGCTGGCACAGACAGCAGTAAGGGCCGCCCCGACGAATCGAAACGGCCCCTCTGATAACTCCCCGGATGTGACTACTGAACGGAAACTTCAGCGAGCCGGAGCCCGAAGTTGTACTGCGTCTTGGGTGCGGCCAGCTTGGGCAGCGCCTTGATGACAACAATGACGTACTGGGCCTTTGTGGGGCTTGCCAGCGGAATGGTCAGTTCCGGGGATGTGAAGCTGTTGGTGCCTACGAGCTTGGCGCCATCCATGGCCGGCCGATCGTTGGTGAACACGCTGATGTTTCCACCGGAACCGCCCAGCTGGTTGAGGACCACGGACTTGATATCCGCCGGTTCCTTCAGCTTGATCATGAGCGGCACCTCTTCTGACAGGCCGCCCCAGTTGGCCGAGGCAAACTCCATGTCAGACCAGTAGCTGGCTGCGTTGCCATCGAAAGCCTTGCCGAGGTCCTTATCGAACGTCGCTGCGAACGGGAAGTTGCCGAGGCGGGTGATCTCCTCGATGGCCGGCGGAGCCGCAGGCGGAGCAGTCTCCGTGGGCGGGGGCTCCTCGCTGGTGGACTCCGAGGGCTGCGGCGTGGAGCTGCTCTGCGTGGCAGCAGGCTGGCCGCTGGGCAGGAGACTTCCCAAATTGGTGACCGCGAGGACAAGACCCACGATCAAGACGGCGGCAAGGAGGCCGCCCACGAGCCAGCGCAGCGACCGAGGCTCCTTTTCGGGAGCCTCTTCCTCATAAACGTCGTCTTCGTCTGAGTAATCCTCTGTGACAGCCGACGACGCCGGGAAGCTGCTTGCCGCCCGGTCGTAGCCTGATTCGCCGCTTCGGTTGGAAGCCGCGGTGCCCGCAGCAGACGCGCCACCGGCCGCGGCGCCACTCTCCGCGTAGCCGTAGTCTTCCTCTGACCAGAGGGACACCTTGGGTTCGCGGGCCTGTTCGCGGCCGGGAGCTGCCTGCGACGAAACAGCCTCCGACGAAACAGCCTGCGTGGGCGTCTCAGCGGCCGGACCGGGTGTGGCAGCTGCCGACGAGCCGGCGGCAGCACCGGCGTCGTTGTTGTTCTTTGAACCGGCGTTCTTCTTCAGCGCGGACGCGGCGGCAACACCTGCTGCACCGGCCCCGGCGGCGGCAGCTGCGAGCTTTCCCGCGATGCCGCTCTTGGCGGACGACGGATTGGACGCCGGCATGGGCGGCACGTGGGGTGCGCTGCGTGTGGGTGCGGCAGGCTCAGGTTCATCATCCGACTCGGGGGTGATGGCATAGCCGTTTTCGTCGTACTGGATGTACTCGGCCTCGTGCTCGTCGTCCTCGTAAAGGCCGTCGTAGGTTTCCGGCTCATAGGTGCGCGCCTGGCCGAAGATCTCACTGCCCAGGGTCTCTGTGAAGAACGGTTCGATGTAGGGCGGGTTGGTAGCCACCACCAGGTCCAGCAGATCCGGTGCGGTGCTGTGGTTGGTGATCAGGTACGTGGTGTTTTCGCTGATGCCGAGGTCCAGGATCTGGACGTGCCCGGGGCGCTCCCCTGTGGCCACTTCGCGGGCGCTCTGCGCAACCTGTTCGGCGTTTCCGGGACCGGCAACAAGGATGCTCACGGGACGGTTGAGGACCTGGTCCACGCCGTCGAGCACCTGATCTTGGTCATGCGAGGTCAACACATTGGCCGTGACCTTGTAGCGGCCGCCAAGTACTGATCCGACGTCGATCGGGTGGGACACGTGTTCCTCCTAGGCTGTCCGGGAGCTGCGGGTCCTGCATACGGCCGGCCCGGCTAGCCGGTTCCACCGCTTTTGCAACTACCTATATTCGTTTCTAGCCTAGCGGATTCAGTGCCGCCGCCCATGTTGGCGGCACCGGCTCACTTCCTGCGGTTTCGCGGAACAGGGAAGTACGGATTGCGTCCGGCCTCGCCTTGGTATGTCCGGCGGCCCGGAAGCGGTACCGATGGGCGGAACCTGCCACCCTGCGCTGTGCTCGGTTCGTCTTCCTCCGGAAGATACACCTTGGGTGCATCCGGCTGGTCCGGTGCAGGTTCGGCGGCGCGCTGGGGAGCCACTGCGGGTCCGGCGCGGAAGGACGCGGCGTCGAACTCGCCGGAGATACGCGGGATCAAGCCGGTATCATCCGAGACCGTGGCGCGCGCCGCCGTCGTGGGTTCTGCGGGGGCGCCAGCAGGCGCGGGCGTGCCGCGTCCCAACCGGCTCATCAGCGGACGCAGGAGGTCACGAAGTTCGGTGACGTGGAAGACGCGAAGCAGGACAAGATAGGCCAGCAGCATGACGGGTCCGACGACGGCCACCGTCACCAAGGCGGCCGGGCGGCTGCTCCACGCGAAACCGTCAGAACGGTAACTGCCAAGCAGCCACAGTGCGAGGGCGCCGGCCAGGGCGGAGCCCAGCCCCGCGTAGCCCATGCGGATGTATGAATTGGCGATCCGGGGACCGTCCAGGTGCCCCAGCAGGCGGCGCAGGAACACCACGCTGATCACGACGGACAGGATGTTGCCCAGCATGTACAGGATGGCGATCGCGTAGATGATCTGGCCGACGGGGAGGAACTGGATGAAGAAGGCACCCACAACGTAGATGACGGCCAGCCACAACTGGACATACAGGGGCGTACGGGCGTCCTCGTTGGCGTAGAACACGCGGGACATCATGAAGTTTGCGCTCAGGAACGGGGTGCTCAGGGCAAGGATGGTGAGTGTCTGCGCCAGCATCACGCCGTCTTGCCTTTCACCACCGGAGAAGAACATGCCCAGCGGCCCCGCCAATGCGAACAGCGCCAGGGCGCCGAAGACCGTGGCAACAGCCATGGTGCGGAGACCATGCGAGAGGGCGTCGCGAAGCTCGGCTTTGTTGCCGTCCTGCGAAGCGCGTGTCATGCGGTTGAAGAGGACCGTGGCCAAGGACAAAGCGATGATCGAGTGCGGCAGCAGGTACAGCTGGCTGGCCACCTCCAGGACGGCGTTGCCTGGCAGGACAGCGGCAGCCGCCCGGTCTCCGGCGTTGTCCAGGCGGAGGCGCTCGGCGCCGGGGATCGTGGCGATCCTCATGACGTACAGGAACGCCAGCTGCCCGACGGCGGCAGTCGCCAGTGTCCAAACGCTCAGCTTGGCTGCCTGGCCGAGTCCAACGCCGCGCCATCCAAAGCGGGGACGCAGGCCAAGGCGCAGCTTGAAGACGGGGATCAGCAGGATGGCGGTTTGGGCCACCACGCCGAAGGTGGAGAAGCCGGCGAGGAGGAACGTTTGGGTTGGCCCCCAGTTGTCCAGAGTGTGGGGGTTATCGATGTTGGCGCCGAGGATCCAAATGAACAGTCCCAGGCCGGCGATGGCCACGAGGTTGTTGAGGATGGGGGCCCACATGGCGGGCCCAAAAGCCCCGTGGGCGTTGAGGACCTGCGTGAGTAGGGCATACAGCCCGTAGAAGAAGATCTGGGGCAGGCACCAGAGGGCGAAGGTGACCGCCAGGGCCTTCTGCTGCTCGGAGTATCCCTGGGTGGTGAGGTCAATGACGAGCGGCGCCGCGAGGGTCACCAAGGCCGTGAGTGCCAGTAGCACCAGCACAGCCAGCGTCAGGAGCCTGCTGATGTAATCCGCGCCCCTGTCCGGAGCCTTGCTGGCCTTGATGATCTGCGGAACCAGGACGGCGTTGAACACGCCGCCTGCCACCAGCAGGAAGATCAGGTTTGGCAGGTTGTTCGCGTTAATGAACGTGTCATTGACCGTGGAACCCAGGCCGAGGGCGGCACCGAGCATCCAGGTTTTGGCGAAACCAAGGAACCGGGAAACGAGCGTCCCTGCGGCCATGATGGCGCTGGAACGTGCTTCTCCGGATTGAACGGACTGGGTTGTTTTGGCTTCAGACATCGCCCTTATCGTCCCATGTACCCGGGTCAGAGGTGTTCGGGCAGCACTTCCCGTGCCAGGTCGGCGATGCGGCGTTCGTTCGGGAAGGACAACTTTCGGGCCAATTCCTGGATGGGAACCCACGCAGCATCCACGGCTTCCTGGTCCGGATCATTCTCGATGGTCAGCTCGCCACCGGTTGCCCTGAGCAGGAAGTGGTGCACCGTTTTGTGGACGCGGTGGCCGCTCACAGTGAACCAGTAGTCGATGCTGCCAAGCGGTGCCAGGATGCTGCCTTCGATCCCGGTTTCCTCGGCGATCTCGCGTACAGCAGCTTCCTCGTTGTTCTCCCGGCCTTCCGGATGGCCCTTCGGCAGGCACCACTCGAGACGGCCACCCCTATTAAGGCGGGCGATGATCGCAACCCGGAGTTCGCCGTCGGACGTGTCAACTACGACACCACCGGCGGACACTTCCTCAACCGTCGGAAGCGAGGCCTGCACCGGGTGCTGCGGGGCAGGCGCGACGTGGGCACCGATTGCCGACGGCAACGGTGCGTTTGTCCTCCTGCCAGGAGCGCTCGGAATCGGGTTGGCCATGTGGTCCACTCTAACGACTCTTGCCCCGGAGTGATGACCGGGACATGGCCACAAGATGGACTGCAGGAGATGCCCGGCGGACGCATGCCTGATTTCGCATGGAACAGTGGCCCAATGCAGCGCAAAAATCTGCCAAGCTTAAGGAACTATGGCGCACGTATTGGACAGCTCTTCTGTTAACTTCACCATCGATCCGGTGGTGCTCGACCTCGGGCAGCGCTTTGTCGACGCCGGATTCGAGCTGTCCTTGGTGGGTGGCCCCGTGCGTGACCTCTTTCTGGGCCGGACCTCTCCGGACCTCGATTTCACCACCGACGCCACGCCGGACCAGACCATCACCGTCATCAAGAAGTGGGCGGACAACTTCTGGGAAATCGGGCGCGCCTTCGGCACCATCGGGATGCGGAAGAGCGGCTTCCAGATTGAAATCACCACCTACCGGGCCGAGGCGTACGATCCCGATTCCCGCAAGCCGGTGGTCGCGTTCGGCAACTCCCTGACCGACGACCTGCTGCGCCGGGACTTCACCATCAACGCCATGGCACTGCGCCTGCCGAGCCTGGAGCTGGTAGACCCCTTCGGCGGCGTCCGCGATCTGCACGCTTCCGAGCTCGCCACACCCGGCGCACCTGAGTCGTCCTTCTCGGACGACCCCCTGCGCATGATGCGCGCTGCCCGTTTCGCATCCCAGCTGGGCGTGTCGGTCCATGACGACGTGCGCCTGGCCATGTCCAACATGGCCGATCGCATCAAGATCATCTCGGCAGAGCGCGTCCGCGAAGAGCTGGTCAAGCTGATTAACGGTGCGCACCCGCGCGTAGGCATCGACCTGCTGGTGGACACTGGGCTCGCCGAATTCGTACTGCCCGAGGTCTCCGCCCTGCGCCTGGAATCCGACGAGCACCACCGGCACAAGGATGTGTACCAGCACTCGCTGCAGGTCCTGGAACAGGCTGCTGCGCTGGAAACCGGTCCTGACGGTCCGGTTCCCGGCCCCGACTTCGTGTTGAGGTTCGCTGCGTTGATGCACGACGTCGGCAAGCCGGCGACGCGCCGATTCGAACCGGGCGGTGCGGTGAGCTTCCGCCACCACGACGTCGTGGGCGCCAAACTGACGGCCAAGCGGATGAAGGCACTGCGGTTCGACAACGAGTCCATCAAAGCTGTTTCCCGCCTGGTTGAACTGCACATGCGGTTCTACGGCTACGGTGACGCCGGCTGGAGCGACTCCGCGGTCCGCCGTTACGTGACCGACGCCGGCCCCCTGCTGGAACGCCTGCACCGGCTCACACGTTCAGATGTCACCACGCGTAACCAGCGCAAGGCCGACCGTTTGTCCTTCGCTTACGATGACCTTGAGCACCGCATCACGGCGCTCTTGGAGCAGGAGTCGCTGGCAGCTGTCCGGCCCGACCTGGACGGAGCGCAGATCATGGCACTGCTGGGACTGAAGCCCGGACCCGTGGTGGGACGCGCCTACAAGTTCCTCCTCGAAGAGCGGATGGAACACGGGCCGCTCTCACCGGAGGAAGCTGAGCAGAAGCTCCTGGCATGGTGGGAAGAACAACCCGAGTCCGCCGCCGTCGTCGAGCCTTCGACCGAAACTGAGGAGCCCTCATGAACGCTGTGACTTCCCCGCGTCCGCAACTTTGGATCCTTCGCCACGGTGAAACGGAGTGGTCCAAGAGCGGTCAATACACGGGACTGACGGATCTCCCCCTCACTGTCGAAGGCGAGCAGCAGGCCGTGGAGGCGCGGAAGGTGCTGGAAGGCATCGACTTCGACCTCGTCCTGACCTCGCCGCTGCGACGTGCCCGGAGGACAGCGGAACTCGCCGGCTATCCGGACGCCGTTCACGAGCCACTCGCCGTGGAATGGAACTACGGCGACTACGAAGGCATCAGCTCCGATCTCATCCGCAAGGACAACCCGGAGTACCTCATCTGGACCGACGGAGTGCCCAACGGAGAGACGCTGGATGAAGTAGCTGCCCGGGCCGACAAGATCATTGGGCGTGTCCTGGAATCGGGCATGGACAATGTCCTGGTTGTGGCACACGGACATTTCTCCCGGATCCTCACAGCGCGTTGGCTCGAAATGGACGCCCGCGAAGGCCGGCACTTCATTCTCGGAACCGCGAAGGTGTGCACGCTTGGTTGGGATAAGCGGACGCCCGCAATTGTCCGCTGGGGCCTCTAAACCATTAAATTTGAAAACTTTTGGCAAATTAGCCAATTGTGCTGGTCAAACTCCGTGTTCATGGGGTACGTTATATCTTGTTCCCAGAGCGACCCGCCGGGAACCAGGCGCGCATTCACCGGTTAGTCAGCCGCGACAATGCCACAGCAGGCTGTTACGGCCAGAAAAGGAGGTTGGGAAAATGATTACTTTGACTAGCGGACGGAAGTTGACCGTCACTGCTACCCCGGCCTCTGCTGATGACGCGCGCCGTTTTTGCTCTCTGACCCACTCCTGATTCACCGGACCGGCCTGACGCCGGCGGTGTTCATGGCCACCACTCTCCGTGGTTGGCGTTCTGAGTAGTCAGTTGTAGGCGCGGACCCACGCAGCATGCCGCGGGTGCGCAGTTTCCCCAAAGTTCGGAACCAGCTTCTTGTTGGGTCGACTGCAGGAAGCACGCGCTTTTATGCACGACGATTCGGGTTCTCCTGATTCGGTCCGCAAAATCCCCTTATTGGCTTCGGCTATTTATGTCCTTTTGGCTGTTATTTTCTTCGAAATAAATAGCTCTAGTTGTTGTGCCTAAATGCCGGGTAATTCTTTGTGAAAGGAGGTGAACCATGCAAAAACACCCCGAAGAGATGCGTTTCTACAAGAGCAGCGATGCTCCCAAGGACCGCACACTGTTTAACGGCCAGCTGCTCGACCAGCGCCGTGAAGACGTTTTCGTTGTCCTGCACCAGATGGGACTCATCCGTTGATTCCCCTGAGCCGGCCACGAAGGAGTTCAGATGCCGGATATCCATGCTGAACCTCAAGGAGCCCACGCGGCTACGCGTGGGCTCCCCCCTTTTAACTGGGTCTGGTCCGGCTTAACTGGGTCGGGTTAGGCCATGACTGTAAGCTCGATTCATGCAGGAGACGAAGCCGCACCGGCAACGAAAACGTGCCCGCTTTGTTGTTCCCAGCCGCAGTGACTCCCTGCTTCGAAACTTCACGGAGCTGGTGGGCGGTCCATTGGGCAAACGCTCGTCTCCCGGAGAGGTTTCAGCGCGCCCGTTCACTGTTGAACGGGTACTCATCGTCCTCACTGTGATCGCGGCTCTTTTGGCCGTGCTCGCAAAGGACTACTGCCGGGTCAATGGCTGGGAAACGCCCGGCCAGTTCTACGCCACCTGCTACTCAGACTTCCCCGAGCTCTTCAAAAACCGCGGCCTGGGCGATGGCGTTTTTCCGTTCTTCACCCAGGGCAGCCTGTTTGAGTACCCGGTGCTCATGGGGATCATTGCCGGGGTCACCGCGCTCATGGTTCCCGGCCAGGGGGTGGGAAGTGAGCGGATCCTGGGGTATTTCGACGTCAATGCGACGCTGATTGTGGCGGTCTGGATGGTCACAGTCATCCTCACTGCCCGGATCAACAAGCGTCGCCCGTGGGATGCCGCCATGGTAGCCGTTGCACCCGGGATCATTCTTGCCGGCTTTATTAACTGGGACATGTGGGCCGTAGGGTTGCTGGCCTTGGGCATGTACTTCTTCGCCCGGGACAAGTTGATCCTTGCCGGCGTGTTCATAGGCCTTGGCACAGCCACCAAGCTCTATCCATTGTTGATCCTCGGTGCCGTTCTGGTCCTTTCGCTGCGCAGTGGAAAGTTCCGGGCCTTCTTCGTCACTGCCGGAGCCGCCTTGGCGTCCTGGCTCGCTGTGAACCTGCCCCTCGCGGCACTGAATCCAGCCGGATGGCGCTACTTCTTCGAGTTCACGCAATCCCGGCCAGCCGGCTACAGCTCGCCCTGGTTCGCTTACAACCTGGTGGCGGACCGCCTGCAATGGATGCAGATGAACGCTGCAACCATCAACACGCTGGCCCTCTACCTGTTTATTGCGGCGTGTGCCCTGATTGGAATCCTGGCTTTGTGCGCGCCACAGCGTCCGCGCATCGCCCAGCTGGCCTTCCTGATCGTGGCCGCCTTCATCCTCACCAACAAGGTCTACTCCCCGCAATTCGTCATCTGGCTTATCCCCCTGCTGGCCCTGGCACGGCCGCGTTGGCGCGACTTCCTCATCTGGCAGGCAGCAGAGGGGCTCCACTGGGCGGCGATCTGGATGTACCTTGGACAGGCCACCAGCGGAGGGTCCGTCCAGCACAACCTGGACATGTCCTATTACGTCCTGGCGGTGGGCCTGCACATGGTGGTTACCGCATACCTGATGGCGCGGATCATCATGGATATCTGGGATCCTGCCCAGGATCCCCTGCGGATCGACGGCGAAGACGATCCCCATGGCGGGCCCTTCGACGGAGCCCGGGATTGGTTGCGCGTCGACCTCTTCCGGCCGTCGCGATCTGTGTTCCCGTGGAGTCCTCGGCGCGACAGCAGTTCCACAGCAGCCCAGCAATCGGAGGTAAGCAGCGATGGTTGATGTCGCCGTCGTCGGGGCCGGTCCGAATGGTCTGGCCGCTGCCGTGGTCATGGCCCGCGCGGGACTGGACGTGACGTTGTACGAGGCCGCCGATGACATTGGAGGTGGCTCGCGCACCACCGAGCTGATCGAACCCGGCTTCCTGCATGACGTCTGTTCGGCGGTGCATCCGATGGCCTTGGCCTCGCCGTTCTTCCGGGAGTTCGAATTATCCCGTCGCGTGGATCTGCGCATTCCCGAGGTCCAGCACGGTACACCGCTGGACACAGGCGGGGCGGCGGTGGCGTACCAGTCCCTGGAACGGACCGTCGCAGAGTTGGGCGTGGATGGTCCGGCCTACGGGCGACTTCTCGGTCCCCTGCTGGCACGGGTTGATGGCGTCGTGGAATTCACGTCGAACCAGTTGCTCCGCCTGCCGAAAGACCCCCTTGCGGCGCTGCTGTTCGGACTGGCAACCCTCGACCAAGGCACCCCGCTGTGGGGCCGGCGTTTCCGGGAGGAAGCAGCTCCGGCGCTCCTGACGGGGGTCATGTCGCATGCCCTCGGATCCCAGCCGGCACTCAGTTCCACGGGCGCTGGATTGTTGCTAAGTGTCCTGGCCCATGCCGGCGGCTGGGCGGTGCCGGTTGGTGGTTCCATGTCCATCGCCAGGGCCATGGCAGATGACCTGACCTCCCATGGCGGAACCATCCGCGTGGGTGAGCGCGTGGATTCCCTGGACCAAGTGCGGCCCGCGAAAGCCATCCTGCTGGACGTTGCGCCACCGACGCTGGCGCGCCTAGGTGGATCTGAAGTGCCCGACCGCTACCGACGCGCCCTGGAAGCATTCCGCTTTGGGAATGCTGCCTGCAAGGTGGACTTCATCCTTTCGGGTCCCGTTCCCTGGCGCTCTCCGGAATTGGCCAAGGCCGGAACAGTGCATGTGGGCGGTTCGCGGCGGGCCATGGCCGAATCCGAAAACCTCGTGGACATGGGCAAACACCCCGCTGAGCCCTATGTGCTGGTCTCCCAACCGTCACTGGTGGATGCTTCGCGTGCCCCTAAAGGGCGTCAGATTCTGTGGACTTACTGCCATGTCCCCAAGAACTCCACGGTGGACATGGCAGAAGCCGTTATCGCCCGCATAGAGCGGTACGCGCCCGGGTTCCGTGACGTGGTGGTGGCATCGAAAACCACGACGGCGGCGGAACTGTCCGCGTACAACGAGAACTATGTGGGTGGGGACTTCAGCGCCGGAATGCTGGACTTGCGTGGCTTGGTGCAGAGGCCCGTGGTCTCTCCTGTGCCCTGGAGAACCCCCATGCCCGGTGTGTACCTGTGTTCGTCCTCCACGCCTCCCGGCCCCGGAGTTACAGGTATGCCCGGGTACCACGCCGCAAAACATGCCCTCAAGGACATATTCAATGCACGGGTACCCGGGCTGGGCCTGGGGCTCTAGGCGGGTTAGTTGGCGGCCGTGAAACGGGCGCGGCGGTGTGCCGGGCTTTCGATCTCGTCCAGCATGGCCACGGCGTAGTCCTGGGTGGAGATGGTGTTGCCGGCCGGGGAGTCCTTGGCCACGGTGTATTCGCCCGTACGCTCGCCCGGCTGGATAACTGGTGCCGGTGCCAGAACGGTCCAGTCGAGGGATTCAGGGGACTGCTTCACGGCTTCGAGGGCCTTGGCTGCGGTGGTGGCTTCAGCCTTGTAGGCTTCCGGGAAATCCGGGGAGTCGAGGAGGCGGACGCCATCGACTTCCAGGGTGCCGGCGCCGCCCACGATCATCAAACGGGTGCCTTCGGCATTGCTGTAAGCAGTAGCCATGGCGTCCAACCATTCTGCATGGTCGCCGCCGGTGCGGCTGGGGCCCGTCGCCAGCACAACGACGTCGTGGTCCTTCGCGATGGACGCGAACGTCTGGCCGTCGGCCTGGTCTGCGGCCCGGGCGGAAGCGCCGGGAACCTCTGAGCCCTTGCGGGAGATAGCGGTGACCTCGTGGCCACGGGTGATGGATTCGTTGACGATCTGGCTGCCGACCATGCCCGTTGCGCCGTAGACTGCGATTTTCATAGCTCTCCTTGAGGTTGGTATCCTTGCAATAAGACAAAGGTATCTATTGGATACCGATAGCTTCAAAGGAACTCAGTTACCTCATGGATACCAAAGACCTCCCCGCGAACATCCTGGATCCCAATTGCCCGTCGCGCGTGATCTTTCAGCGCATCGGAGACAAATGGGCCTCACTGGTGATTCAGGTGCTCGGCGACGGTCCCGTGCGTTTTTCGGAACTGCGCAAGATGGTGAATGTGGTGACGCCCAAGGTACTGACCCAAACGCTGCGCGCCTTGGAACGCGACGGCCTCATCACGAGGACGGTTTACGCTCAGGTGCCGCCGCGCGTGGACTACCAGCTCACGCCCATGGGTGAGTCCCTCCTGCAGCCGTTGTCGCTCCTGCGTGAGTGGGCCGAGAGCCATGTCCCCACCATCATGGAAGCCCGGGAGGCATACGACGACGCACAGGACCAGGCCCTCCTCGGCTCCCCCAACTAGGGGACGGCACTTGATCCAATGAGGCCCTGTTGGGACGTTTGTTGTCCCTAGTTGGGTTGGGTCGACGGAACCGATGCGCGGCTGATCCGGCCGTCCCGCATGGTGGCAACTGCGTCGGTCAGGGGCAGGAACTCGGTGTCGTGAGTGACCATGACCGTCGCCGTCCGGAAATCGTCAGTGACACGGCGCAGGAGCCGGACGATTGACTCGCTCCGTTCGTGGTCAAGCGCAGCCGTGGGCTCATCTACCAGCAGCACCGTGGGACTCCCCATCAGCGCCCGTGCGATATTCACCCGTTGACGCTGGCCGCCGGACAACTGGTGCGGCCTCTTATGCATCGCTGCAGACAGGCCCACCACATCCAGCAGCTCCTCCGCCGCGCGGCGGGCCTCCTTCACGGCGTTGCCGCGCAGATGCTCGCGGATGAGCAACTGCTCGACGGCGGTCAGCGCCGGCAGCAGGTTGGGTTGCTGGAAGATGATGCCCACTTTGTCCCGGCGGAGTTCTGTGCGCTCCGAATCCTTCAAGCCGGAGACATCCTGCCCATCGATGACCACCAGGCCGGCGGTGGGCTTGACCAATGTTGCGGCAACAGCCAGGAGTGAGGACTTGCCCGAGCCGGACGGCCCCACCAGGGACAGGAATTCGCCCCTGCCGACGCCCAAATCCACGCTATCCAGCGCTTTGAGGGTGGAGCCGCCGTCCGGGTATTCGAGCGAAACGTTCACGAGGGTCAGTGCGGAATTCATGATGTATGCCTTTCGAAGAATGTGTTAGTTGCCGCCGAGGGCCAGCAAAGGGTCCACGGTGGTGACTTTGCGGACAGCCAGGACGGCACCGGCGAGCCCAAGGACGACTATCCCTGCCACCGGCAGCAACGTGGTGAGCGGGGTGACAAGGAAAGGTGCTGCTTGGGCGGCCAGGATTCCACCGGCCAGGCCAACTGAGCCTCCGACAGCTGCCCCTGCCAGCAACACGAGCGCTGCCTGCGCCAGGGCATCCCTCAGGACGTATCCGGAGGATGCACCCAAGGCCTTGAGCACGGCAATGTCCCTGGTGCGCTGCACTGTCCACACCGTCAGAAAGGCCACGATCACGAGGGCGGAAATGCCGTAGAGGAACGCCTGCATGAGGAGCAGCGAGCCGTTTTCGCTCTTGTAGGATGCCAAGGCCTGGAAGGAAGCCGTGGGGTCGGAGCTGACCGTACCGGCGGCCGCATTGGCGGCATCGACGCTGACGGAAGCGTCGTCGTCGTACGTCACGGTGAGGACAGTTGCCGTCCCAGGTGCGGCGTGGGCGACAGCGCGCCAGGTATCGAGCGTGGTCCAGACGACGCCGGTGTGTGAGTACCACTGGTCCTCCACAATGTCGGAGACCGTCAGGTCGGTGCCTCCCACACGGAGCCGGCTGCCCTTCGTCAGGTTGAGCTCCTTCGCCAATGTCTTGCCCACGACTACGGTCCCGTCCTCCACAGCGGATGGAGCTTCCGAACCACCGAAGACGGCCACGTTCGCAGTGCCACTGGGGCTGCCGCCGTTGGCCAGGGATTGGACCCGCGACTGGCTGATGCCCAGCGCCTGTGCGGATTTCACGCCCTGCTGGTCACGCCAGGTCTGAAGCTGGGCGGTGGAAACTTCCGATTCCGTGTAAGACGCTTTCGGTTCGCCGCCTGCCGGTGCGCCGAAAACGATCTGCTGTGCGGGTAAGGCCGCTATGGCTGACGTGGACTGGTTGCCCAATCCCGCGGTCAGACCGGACAGCATGACGAGCAGCAGCGTGATGAGGGCAACCACGCTGCCCATGAGGGCGAACCGGCCTTTGGCGAAACGAATGTCGCGGATGGCGAGAAACATCGGATTCCTTCTGTTGTTGCGGGCTTGTTCCGTTGCCTTCAACTCTTCCGGCGATGGGCCCCGCGGACATCGTGAGCCGGATGGATTGGCTGGCGCCGGGAGGTTGAAACGGGAGTCAACCGAAAGGTTGATTTGTATGTCCTGGACGGAATATCGGGCTGGCCGGGCGAGGGGCGGGGATACGCTGGAAGGCATGCAGTCCCCCACCGGCGCCACCACGATCCTCCGGGTCCTGCGCGTGTGCCTTCACGTTGGTTTCGCCGTGCTCTTGCTCGTGGCAATCGTCCGGCTGCTGGGCGGCCTGGGCTCTACCGGTGCGCCATCACCCCTCGCAGTGACCGCCGGTTTGGGGCTTTCGGCTTTGCTGGCCGTGGTGTACCTCGCGGGGACAGTGCTGGAGAAACGGCACGCCAGTGACCCCTCCAGGTTCAACCCAACGCCCTACGCTCTCTGGTGGCTGGCCGCCGTCATGATGCTGTGGCTGCTCTTGCTGCTGGTCAGTGCGGACTTCGCCTGGGTGGCCTTCCCGCTGTTCTTCCTGCAGCTCCACCTGCTTCCGCGGCGCCTGGCACTGCCCGCGATCGGGCTGAGCACCGCGCTGTTGGTGGGTGCTTTGTGGTTCCACGGCAGGGGCTCCGCGGACGGCGGCCTGCAGCTGGCCATGGTGCTGGGTCCCGTGTTCGGTGCGGCTTTCGCCGTCGTGACCGGCCTGGCGTACCGGGCATTGTTCCTGGAGGCGGAAAACCAGCGTCTAGTCGCCGAGGAACTGCGCCGGACCCGCGACGCACTGGCACAAACACAGCACGACGCCGGCATGCTGGCCGAGCGCGAACGACTGGCCCGCGAAATCCACGACACCCTGGCGCAGGGCTTCTCCAGCATCGTCCTCATGGGGCGGTCCGCCGAGAAGGCCCTGGACGGCGGAAATACCGAGACGGCGAAGGAACAGTTGAGGATTGTCCAGGAGACAGCTTCGGCCAACCTGGCGGAGGCGCGCAGTTTCGTGCGGGGGCTGCGGTCGCCGGACCTGGAGCACTCAGGCTTGGTGGACACCCTGCGCCGCCTCTGCGAAAAGACCGAAACCGAGGCGGCGGCAAGGGGAACAGCCTTGCGCTGCCGCTTCGAACTGGTGGGCACGCCCGTCGAGCTTCCCAACACCTACCAGACCACCCTGCTTCGGGCCGCCCAGGCCTCCCTCGCGAACGTCTGGGCGCATGCGAAGGCGCGTGCCGCCGTCGTCACTCTCTCCTTCCCGGGTTCCGAAGTGACGCTGGACATCTTCGACGACGGCGTCGGTTTCGAACCCACGACGGCGACCGGCACCGCGCGCGGCGACGGTACCGGCGTCGGGTTTCTGAGCCTGCGCGAACGGCTGGCGGCGCTCGATGGCAGGCTGGACCTGGAGTCGGCCCCGGGTGAAGGCACGGTGGTGGCCATCCGCGTACCTTTGCCAACCGGGGAGGGGGCGGCGTGACCGGAATCCGGGTGTTGTTGGTAGATGACCACCCAGTGGTCAGGGCCGGACTTCGGGCCATGCTGAGCGACTTCCCAGGGGTGAGCGTGGTGGCGGAGGCCGCTGACGGTGACGCCGCACTGGCGGAGTTGAGCAAGCTCCACACCCTCGGCGAGCCGGTGGACCTGGTGCTCATGGACCTGCAAATGGGCAGTGGCATGGACGGCGTGACGGCCACGGAAAAGATCAAAGCCGGTGAAGCCGGGACTCCCCCGCCACCCGTGCTGATTTTGACCACTTACGACACCGACGCCGACATCCTCGCCGCTGTGGAGGCAGGCGCCAGTGGTTACATGTTGAAGGATGCGCCGCCGGAACAGATCCGGCAGGCCGTGCTTTCGGCCGCTGCCGGCCAGACCGCACTGGCACCGGAAGTGGCGGCGCGATTGATGGGGCGGATCAGGAATCCCTCACCCGTGCTGAGCGGCAGGGAAGTCCAACTGTTGGAATTGCTCGCCACCGGCATGAGCAACAGGGCCATCGCCAAGCAACTCTTTATTTCCGAGGCCACTGTGAAGACACACTTGGTCCACATCTATTCCAAGTTGGGTGTGGACAACCGGACGGCGGCCATCGCGACGGCAACGCAGCGCCGGATCATCCGCGGGCACTGACTTCCGGCGCCAGGCACGCGCCCCGCAGTCCCCTGGTGAGGTAAGCAGTTTTGGTGAAACGGTTGACCTTTCGCCTTTCAACAGTGACGATTAGTGCACGTTTCGCTATGAGTTAGATCACAAACTGTCACTCGTCGAAAGTTGGCTCACATGTCCGCACCCTCCTTGGGTCTGTCCGGAGCTGCCCCCAACAGCTCTGGACGCATCAGAAAAGGCTCATTCGCCAGGAAGGCCGCGTCCCTCGGTCTCGCCTCACTCCTCCTCGCAGGAACCATCCCGGCCCTCACCTTCGCCGCCGCTGCCAATGCCGCTCCCGGCGACCCCGCGGTCATCAAGACCGTCACCCCGGAAGTACCCGTCGACGCAGCTGGAGTACCCCTCGGGGCGGTGACCGGCTTTACCCAGTCCGGTAACGTCGTCGACCTTTCCACCGAAAAGGGCGCCATCCGCGTCACCTTCCTGGACGACGGCAACTTCCGCCTGGAAGCCGATCCCAGCGGAAAGTTCACCGACCCTGCGAACACCGACCAGGGCGACCCGGCCAGGTCAGCCAACATCGTGGTGGGCAAGGATAAGTTCCCCGGCACCACGCCCACGGTCATCGACGGCGACTGGCTGGTCCTGAAAACTGCCAAAATCAGCGTCGAGATCAACAAAGCGACCACCCTGCTCCGTGTTGCCAGCGCCGACGGCTCGCTGGTCCTGGAAGAGTCCGCACCCATCACGTTCGGTGCGAATTCGGCCACCCAGCACCTCGCCCAGCACGACGGTGAGCAATTCATCGGCGGCGGCATGCAGAACGGCCGCTCAGTCCACACCGGCGCACTGATCAACATCGCCAAGAACTTCGACTGGGACGACGACGGCTACCCCAACGCCGTCCCGTACTACATGTCCTCCATGGGCTACGGCGTCCTGCGTGACACGTTCGCCCGCGGCTCCTACAATTTCGCGGGCGAACCGACCACTACGCATGAGGAAAAGCGTTTTGATGCCTACTACTTCGTGGGCGATTACAAGCAGTCGCTGGGCGCGTACACCACGCTGACCGGCAAGCCGATGATGCCCCCGGTGTACGCCCTGGAATACGGCGACGCTGACTGCTACAACCGCTCAAACCCGGGCTATTCGTCCTCCGGATACGGCGATCCCGACGGCGCCAAGCAGAAAACTCCCGACGCCATCAAGACCGCACGGAAGTTCGTTGAGAACGACATGCCCGCCGGCTGGATGCTGGTCAACGACGGCTACGGCTGCGAGTACCAGCAACTCCCGGAAACCGTGAGCAACATCGAGGACGAAACCGACCTCAAGGTCGGCCTCTGGACGCAACGCTCCCTCACCAACCAGGAATACGAAGTAGGCGAGGCCGGCGTCCGGCTCCGCAAGCTGGACGTCGCATGGGTTGGCCAAGGCTACCGCCAGGCCCTGACGGGCTGCGAAGCTGCCCACGGCGGCATCGAGCAGTACTCGAATGCCCGCGGCACCTCGCTGATGGTGGAAGGCTGGGCCGGCTCCCAGCGCTGCGGCATGCAGTGGACGGGTGACCATTCAGGAAACCTCGACGCCGTCCGCTGGCAGGTCTCGGCCCTCACCGGCGCCGGCAACTCTGGCCTGGCATTCACCACCGGCGACGTTGACGGCATCTTTGGCGGGTCCGCCGAGTCCTACGTCCGCGACCTCCAGTGGAAAGCCTTCGCTCCGGCGCTGTACTCCATGTCCGGCTGGGCCGCGACGGATAAGCGTCCGTGGCTCTACGGCGACGAGGCAACAGCCATCAACCGCCAATACCTGCAGCTCCGCCAGCAGCTCATGCCCTTCATCTACTCGCTCGCGCAGGAATCCTCCACCACCGGCGTCTCCATGATGCGCTCCATGGCCCTCGAATTCCCTGACCAGCAGTGGTCCTACGGTGCCGAAGCGAACAACCAGTTCCTGCTGGGCTCCGACTTCCTGGTAGCACCCGTCTTTACGCAGACCGACGTCCGCAACGGCATCTTCCTCCCGGCCGGCCAGCAGTGGGTGGACTACTGGACCGGCAAGCTCTACCAGGGTGGCCAGATCCTCAACGGCTACAACGCACCCCTGGATAAGCTGCCGGTGTTCGTTCGTGCCGGAGCGGTGATCCCGCAAGGCATCGTGGCCCGCAACGCGTCCTTGGTCCCGGAAGACTCCATGATCACCCTGGATGTCTATGCCAAGGGCCAGGACACCTTCACGCTCTATGAGGATGACAAGGTCACCCGCGAATTCAAGAACGGCAAGTCCTCCAGCCAGCTCTTCTCCGTGGATGCTCCCGGTACCGGCAACAGCAGCGTCAAGGTGTCCATCGGTGAACGCCAGGGCGAATACACCGGCAAGGCCGCAGCCCGCCCCTACGAGCTCAAAGTCCATGCAGGCGCGGCACCCAAAGACGTCAAAATCGGTGGAACCAAACTCACCCAACACACCACCCAGGCTGCTTACGCAGCTGCGGCAACCGGCTGGTACTTCGATGAAGCCAACAACGGCACCATCTGGGTAAAGACCGGGTCCATCGCTTCCAACCAGTCCGCAACGGTTCAACTCCAGCAGGCCGGCCCGCTGGGCGGCAAGAGCCAGGAAGACACCGCAGCGGAAGTCCGCGTGACCACCGGCCAGCAGGTCTTCCAGGACCAGGAAACCACTGTCACCGCGGCATTCGTGAACACCGGAACCAAGGCCAAGACCAATGTGGTCCTCACCCCGGTTCTTCCCGAGGGTTGGACTGTTGTCTCGTCCTCCGGCGCGACGGCGGCCAAGGTTGAAGGCGGCGCTACAAGCACGGCCACTTTCGTCATCAAACCCGGCCCCAGCGCGAAGGCGGGGCAACAGACTGTGCGGGTAACGGCGTCGTACGCTGCTTCCGGCTCAACCCAATCGGTGACCGGCGGCAACCAGATCTACGTCGCCTACGGGTCCTTGGCCGCGGCCTACAACACCGTCTCCGTCACCACGGTGGCCGGCAAGGCACTCGGAAACTTCGACGGCGGAGGGGCCACCTTCGCTGCCGAGCAGCTGGCTGCCGCTACGGTTCCGGCAGGCGGAGTCCGGCCGGGCAGCACCGTGACGGTGGATGCCGGGAAGCCGACCCAGGTGGACTACACCTGGCCGGCCGTGGGACCCGATGTTCCCAACTCGGTGGCGCTGTCCGCGCAGACCATCGCCCTGAAGGGCAAGGGAACGCACTTGGCTGTCCTCGGATCGGCTGCGGTGGGCAATGGCACCAGCCCCACGTTGACCTTGACGTACGCTGACGGATCCACGGAGAAACAGTCCATCTTCTTCCCGAACTGGCTGCAGCCCTCAGTACTGAACGGCGCCCTGCTCGCGGTATCCGAACAAGGCCGCAACAACGCCAACGGTCCGTCGCCGGAGTACACGCAATACAAGTACCAGGCATTCTCCAACACGGTCCGGCTCAACCCCACCAAGGAACTGGCCTCCGTCACCCTGCCCACCGACACCCGGGTGAAGTTCTTCGACTGGAAAGTCACCTCGCAGCCGTTGCCGGACGTACCGCATGGAGCGGTGTACGCCTCGGAAACGCCGTGGGTCCAGGCACTCAACGGCTACGGGGTGATCGGCAAGAACGTGGCCAACAAGGACTCCGCGTCGTCCCCGGACAAGCCGTTGGCCATCAACTACACCGATCCCGCCACCGGTCAGCAACCCGTTTTCTCCAAGGGACTGGGCGTCCACGCTGCCTCCAGGATCACCTATTACCTGGGTGGCAAGTGCACTTCATTTACGTCCCAAGTGGGCCTTGAAAGCGGCTTCGGCGGCAACATCATCTTCAAGGTCAACGCCGACGGGGTGAACAAGTACCAGTCGCGCACCTATACGCCGGGATTCGCTCCGGAATCGGTGTCCGTTGACCTGACGGGGGCGGCTTACGTGGAGCTGGTCGTTGACCCGTCCGGTTCCATCAATGGAGCACATGGTGTCTGGGGTGATGCAAAGTTCACCTGCGCTCCCTAGCCTGACGTTGCAAACAGACGGCCGTCGCTTGCCGCACCTCCCCGGGGTGGCAGGCGGCGGCCGTCCGGCTGCCGGCCATGACAAGAAAGTGTCGGGGGAACCGGGCATAATGTGGCAAATGGGGAAAACACGTACTTTGATTCTTGGTCTGGCCACGATTGTGCTGGCAGGCTCGCTGACCGCTTGCGACGACGGCCGTTCGGGCGCTGAGGGAGCCGCCAAGCAGCTCGCCTCCTCGCTGTCGGCGCTCGACGTCGGCCAGCTCGCCGTTGAGGGCAAGGATGCCGCCGCGGCCAACGACCAGCTCAAGGCAGTTTTCGAAGGACTCGACGCCACGCCGTCGGTGCAGTCCGGTGACGTCAAGCTCGACGGCGACACCGCCACTTTCCCTCTTAAATACAGCTGGAACATCGGCTCGGCCAAGTGGGAGTACAGTTCCGATGCCACCTTGAAGAAGTCCGGTGACAAGTGGGCGGTTCAATGGAGCCCCGCCCTGCTGGCACCGGAGCTTTCCGATGGCGAAACTCTTTCCGTCAAGACCGTTCCTGCCCAGCGCGGCCAGATCCTGGGCGCCGGGGATGCCCCTATTGTGGAGGACCGGCCCGTCTTCCGGGTCGGCATCGACAAGACCAAGATTCCAGCGGAACAAGCGGATGCTTCAGCGCGTGCGATGGCTGCCCTGCTGGGCTTGGACGTTGAGGAATACGCCAAGCAGGTTGCTGCGTCCGGCCCGCAGGCATTTGTGGAAGGACTGGTTCTCAGGGCTTACACGACGGATATCACGGAGGCCAAGATCAAGGCCATTCCCGGTGGTGCCAGCATCCTGGATTCGATGGCCCTCGCACCAACGCGGACCTTTGCACGTGCACTGCTCGGAAGCGTTGGCCAGGCCAGTGCGGAACAAATTGAAAAGTCCAACGGCGCCTTGCGTGCCGGTGACACCACGGGAACCGGCGGCCTGCAGCAGAAGTACGACACCCTGCTCCGCGGCAAGGACGGTGTTGAGGTCATTGCGAGCACCGAGGCCAAAGCTGAAGGGGAAACGCCCGGCACCAAGGTGTTCTTTTCCTCCCTCCCCGCTCCCGGCACCACCCTCAAGACAACCCTTGACCTGAAACTGCAGCAACTGGCCGAGGAAACCCTTGCGGGCGTTGGCCCGGCGTCGGCCATAGTTGCCCTCCGACCCTCCACGGGCGCCGTGCTCGCCGCCGCCTCCGGGCCGGGGAGCAACGGCTACAACACTGCAATGCTGGGCCAGTACGCGCCAGGATCCACCTTCAAGATTGTTGACTCCCTGGCGATGTTCCGGAACGGCGCAACCCCCGATTCCAAGGTCGAGTGCCCGCCGACGCTGACTGTTGACGGTCGGACCTTCAAGAACGCGGAGGGGTACCCCGAAAGCTCGCTGGGTTCAGTTGCTTTGCGGGATGCGTTTGCCCACTCCTGCAACACTGCCTTCATCAACGCCCGTGACACCGTCAGCCAGGACCAGTTGGAATCCGCGGCCCAGGCTCTTGGTGTGGCTGTTGAAGCCCCCAAACTCGGTGCTGACGCGTTCCTGGGTTCCGTTCCCGGTGCTGCTGAGGGTACGGAGCACGCCGCTTCCATGATTGGCCAGGGCAAGGTGCTCTTCTCGCCCCTCTCGGCCGCTGTCATGGCAGCTTCGGTGGCCAACGGTGCCCCCGTCTCACCGCAACTGGTGCTCAATGCCGACGCCGTGCCGGCCACCACCTCCACGGCCGCTCCCACGGAAAGCAGCTCCGCCACGCCGTCGCCGGACTCCGCGACGGCCAGCGCGCTGCCTGCCTCGCCGGCATCCACCAAGCCGATCACCAAGGAGGAATCGGCTGCCCTGTCCGACATGATGCGGGCGGTAGTAACCTCGGGCCACGCCGGTTTCCTTGCCGCAGTGCCGGGTGCACCGGTCGGGGCAAAGACGGGCACCGCCGAATTCGGTAATGACAACCCGCCCAAGACCCACGCGTGGATTGTTGCCACCCACGGGGACCTGGCGGTTGCCGTGTTTGTTGAAGACGGCGGACTGGGTGCCACCACCAGTGGGCCGTTGCTGAAAACGTTCCTGACCGCGGCGGGCTGATCCGGAGGAGAACCCATGACAGGCAGTACCCAGTGTGTGGTGGTCGGCGGAGGTCCGGCCGGGATAATGCTGGGGCTGCTGCTTGCCCGGGCCGGTGTGCAGGTCACTGTCTTGGAAAAACACGCCGACTTCCTCCGGGATTTCAGGGGCGACACGGTCCATGCGTCCACCGTCCGGCTCCTGGACGAGTTGGGTTTGGGAGAAGGCTTCAGGGCCCTGCCGCAGAGCCGGCTGGAGAACTTCCGGTTGCCTGTTGCCGGGGGTCGCTCGGTGGTGCTGGCCGATTTCGGACTCCTTAAAGAGCCCTACAACTATGTGGCGATGGTTCCCCAGTGGGACCTGCTTAATTTCCTGGTGGCAGCTGCCGGGCAGGAACCCACCTTTACGCTGCGGATGAATACCGAGGTCACGGACCTGCTGCGGGACTCTTCGGGGGCAGTGACGGGTGTGGCGTACCGGACCAGGGACCCGCTGACCGGCTCCCCGCTGGACAGCGGCGAACTGATGGCCACCCTGACTGTGGCGTGCGATGGCCGGGGTTCGGTGCTGCGGCAGCGGGCCGGACTGGCTCCCCACGAATACCCGGTGCCGTTCGACACCTGGTGGTTCCGGCTCCCCCGCACGGCCGACGAGGATGAGCCAGTGGCATCCATAGCGCCGCGTTTCGGCAGCTCCGACGTCCTGCTGAGCCTCACCCGCAAGGACTACCACCAGATCGCCTATCTGGCTGCGAAGGGCTTGGATCCCCAGCTCCGGGCTGAGGGCGTGGAAGCCTTCCGGGCCAGGGTTGCGCGGCTGCGGCCGGATCTAGCCGACCGCGTAGACACCATCAGGTCTGTCGACGAGCTTCACTTGCTGGATGTGAAGCTCAACCGCTTGGCCCGCTGGCATCAGCCGGGCCTGCTCTTGATTGGCGACGCCGCGCATGCCATGTCCCCGGCCGGAGGCGTGGGAATCAACCTCGCGGTGCAGGACGCCGTGGCGGCAGCGCGCTTTATTGCCTCACCGCTGCTCAGTGGAACACTCGACGACGGCCACCTCGCCGCCGTCCAGAAGCGGCGTTGGCTGCCCACCGTGATTGTCCAGACGTTCCAGCGGGTGCTGCATCGCGCCATCTTTGCCCGGGTGATGGCCGGCAAACAGCCCAAGCCACCCAGGATCCTGGTCCTGATGGCCCGGCACCTGCGCGGTTTTCCCAAGCTTCCCGCCCGCATGATCGCCTTTGGACCGCGCCCCGAGCATGCTCCGGACTTTGCCAGGCGAAAGCCGTAGCGCTGCGTCGACGCCTAAGCCAATTGCCGCCGTCGGGCGTTAATACCCCGGCGTGGGAGGATTGAAACGTGGCCCATATTGACGTTTCCGGCATCGACTACTTCCTCTCCGACGGCACCCAGCTGCTCAACGGTGTGACCTTCAAGGTTCCCGACGGCACCAAAACGGCGCTGATCGGACCCAACGGAACAGGCAAGACCACACTGTTCAAGATCATCGCCGGAGACCTCACTCCTGATGAAGGTGCCGTGGGCCGCTCGGGCAACATGGGCATCATGCGGCAGTTCGTGGGCCAGGTCCGCGACGAATCCACCGTCCGCGACCTCCTGGTTTCCACTGCGCAGGCCGGGCTCGCAGCAGCAGCCAAGGCGGTGGAAGAAGCCGAATTGGCCATGATGGAGCACGACGACGAACCCACGCAGATGAAGTACGCGCAGGCGATCGTGGACTGGGGCGATGCCGGCGGATACGACGTCGAGACAGTCTGGGACGAAGTGTGCATGGCCGCTTTGGGGATTTCCTTCGACAAAGCCCAGTTCCGCCGTGCTTCCACGCTGTCGGGCGGCGAGCAAAAGCGCCTGGTGTTGGAAGCGCTCTTCGCCGGGCCGGACGAGCTCCTGCTCCTGGACGAACCGGACAACTACCTTGACGTGCCTGGGAAGCGATGGCTGGAAGGCAAGCTCAACGAGTCCAAGAAGACCGTGCTCTTCATCAGCCACGACCGCGAGCTTCTCAACAACGCCGCCGGCCGTATCGTGACACTGGAGCCGGGCATCAACGGTGCCGGCGCTTGGATCCACGGTGGAGGTTTCGGCTCCTACGTCGAAGCACGCGCAGACCGTAACGCCCGGTTCGAGGAACTCCGCAAACGCTGGGACGAGGAGCACATCAAGCTCAAGGAACTCGTCAACATGTACAAGAACAAGGCGGCATTCCGCTCCGACATGGCCAACAGGTACCAGGCAGCGCAGACCCGCCTTGCGAAGTTCCTGGAGGCCGGGCCGCCGGAGGCCCTGCCCATCGAGCAGAACGTGAAGATGCGGCTCAAGGGTGGCCGCACCGCCAAGCGGGCCGTCGTTGCAGAGAAGCTGGAACTGACCGGGCTCATGAAGCCGTTCTCCACGGAGATCTGGTTCGGGGACCGGGTGGGCGTCCTGGGATCCAACGGTTCGGGCAAGAGCCACTTCCTGCGTCTTCTCGCGACCGGCGGTACCGACCCGGAGCGCGAGCACCTGCCGGTGTCCGACGTCGTCATCGCGGAAGTCCCGCACGAAGGGTCGGTGAAACTGGGGGCACGCATCCGGCCCGGGTTCTTCGCCCAGACGCATGTCCGTCCGGATCTGCTGGGCCGGACGTTGCTGGAAATTCTGCACCGCGGCGACGAACACCGTTCGGGCCTTCCGCGTGAGGCTGCAGCGGGAGCCTTGGATTCCTATGGCCTGGCGGGTCAGTCGGAGCAGAAATACGAGTCCTTGTCCGGTGGCCAGCAGGCACGTTTCCAGATCCTGCTGCTCCAGCTGTCCGGTGCCACGCTCCTCCTGCTGGATGAGCCCACGGACAACCTGGACCTCCACTCAGGCGAAGCCCTGGAGCGTGCCATCGACGCGTTCGAGGGAACCGTCCTGGCCGTCACGCACGACCGTTGGTTCGCCAAGTCCTTCGACCGCTTCCTGATCTTCGGGTCCGACGGCAAGGTGTACGAATCCGAAGAGCCCGTGTGGGACGAAAAGCGGGTAGAGCGCGCCCGCTGACACCGGACGCTTCCTCACGTTCCGCGCCTTTCGGGTGGATGCTTGCTCACGTAACAGGCCTTTCGGGCGGACGCTTGCTCACGTAACAGGCCTTTCGGGCGGACGCTTGTTCACGTTCCGCGCCTTTCGGGTGGATGCTTGCTCACGTTCCGCGCCTTTCGGGCGGATGCTTGCTCACGTTCCGCGCCTTTCGGGTGGACGCTTGCTCACGTAACGAGCCCTTCGGGTGGACGCTTGCTCACGTCCCGGCGCGAGAGCTTGAGCTGGCTTCCTAGTTGGCCGCTACCCGATCACCAACGGGTGGTCACTGAGCGAGGGTTGGGTTGAAGGCAGTGGGGTGTGGGTGAGGGTTGGGTTGAAGGGTGTGGGATGTGAGGGAGGATTGGGTTGAAGGGCGTGGGATGTGAGCGAGGGTTTGTGCTCAAATGATCACATCACATGATTAAGTGAGCACACCCCTGCTACCGTGGAGGCATGGGAACCACTGACCGCCACAGGCTCATCGCCGAACTGCTGCGCGGACAAGAAGAAGTAACCGTCGACGAACTGGTCTCAACCACCGGAGCTTCCGGGGCGACCATCCGCCGCGACCTCGAGATCCTGGCAGCCAACGGTGTGCTCAAGCGAGTGCACGGGGGTGCCCGCAGCCTCCTGGCCCGTGGAGAGAACCCCGGCTACGGGCAGCGCGAACTCGAGGACCACGAGGCCAAAGCCCGCATAGCCAAAGCCGTGGATGGACTCATCAGGGATCGCGAACACGTGTGGCTGGACAGCGGATCCACTGCCACGGAAATCGCACGCCGGCTCAGCACACGAGAGCTCACGGTCATGCCGATGTCCTTGCACGGCGTCCAAGCCCTCACGCAATCCTCGGAGGGCCGGGCTCCTGAACTCATCCTCCCAGGTGGCCGGTTCACCCCGGGTGAGCAGTCTTTCAGGGGACCCATGGCGGAAGCCAACGTCCGCTCGCTTAGGTTCGACACCGCCGTCGTAACCCCTTGCGCGCTCAACCTCAAAGACGGCCTGCTGGCTCACGACCTCGATGACGCCGCCGTGAAGCGTGCCGGTCTGGAGTCGGCGTCGCGCGTGATCGTCGCGGCCGCGGGAAGCAAATGGAATGCCGGCGCCAGGGCCCTGGTTGCCGCGATGGACAGCGTGGACGTCATCGTGACGGACCTGGAACCATCCCCCGAAGACCTTGCCCAGCTCAACAAACTCTCCGTGGAAGTTGTGATTGCATGACCACCAACACCAGAAGCACCACCAACGTCAGGGCCGCGGCAGTGGCGACGTTCCTGATCTTCGGCATGAACGGTCTGGTCTTCGCCAGTTGGGCAGCCCGCATTCCGGCTGTGACCGAAGCGCTCAACCTCACGTCCGGCCAGATGGGCACGCTCTTGCTCTGCACCGCGGTTGGCTCGTTGCTGGCGCTGCCGTCTGCGGGTTGGGTGGTGGGCCGGATCGGCACGGCGAACACGGTTCGGTTGGCCGGCATCGTGGCAGGAGCCGCGGGTGCGGCAATTGCGTTCTCCCTGATGGCCGCGTCCGTGCCGGCCACAGCCGTAGCGCTCTTCTTCTTCGGCATCGGCATTGGCCTGTGGGACGTAGCCCAGAACATTGAAGGCGCCGACGTCGAACACCGGCTAGAGCGGACCATCATGCCGCAGTTCCACGCGGCATTCAGCGGCGGGGCCTTCCTCGGCGCGCTGATCGGTGCGGGGTTGTCCCAACTGGGAGTCGGCCTGCCCGAGCACTTGCTGGTCATCGCCGCCGTCGCTGTCGCGTTGGCCCTGACCGTCCCCAAGTACTTTTTGCCGCATGAAGCGGTGGAAATTCACGACGGCGGCGGGCCGGCCGCCAAGGGTCCCACGGCTTGGCGGGATGGCAGGACGCTGCTGATCGGCGTCGTGGTCCTGGGTGCCACGCTCACCGAGGGTGCGGGCAATGACTGGATCGCCAAGGCAGCGGTGGACGGGCTGGGTGCTTCAGAGTCCACCGGCGCTTTGCTGTTCGCCCTGTTTGTCCTGGCCATGACCATCATGCGGTTCCTTGGCGGTAAGGCGATCGACAAGTTTGGCCGGGTAGCCGTTCTCCGCGCCAGCATGGCCGCAGCCGCCTTGGGCCTGGCCCTGTTCGTATTCGCGGGCAACGTGGTTTTGGCCGGAGTCGGCGCGGCTCTCTGGGGCATTGGGGCGGCGCTGGCCTTCCCCATGGGTATGTCTGCGGCTGCCGATGATCCCAAACACGCCGCTGCCAGGGTCTCCGTAGTTTCCACCATCGGCTACATTGCCTTCCTGGCAGGACCGCCGCTGCTGGGCTACTTGGGAGACCAAACAGGAATCCACCTGGCCTTGCTGGCCATTGGGGCGCCTATTCTGCTGGCTCTCCTGCTTGCCGGCGTCGCGAAGCCCTTGCCGCCCAAATAGTCCTGCCATCCAACGAAGCATTCTCCCGAATGCATACGTCCTGGAATCGCCACCAAGCCAAGAGCACCAAGCCGGCGGCCAGGCAGGCACCGCCCAGGACATCGCTCAGCCAGTGCGCGGAGAGGTACGTCCGGCTGATCATCATGGCGATGATGCCCAATGCGGCCAATGTCGTCATCCACCAGCGGCCGGCGAGGACAGCCAGAACCACCAGGAAGGCGGTGGTGGCGGATACATGCCCGGAAGGGTATGAACCGGTATCGGTGAGGACCTTGGCCCCCACAGGCCTTTCCCGGCCTACTACGACTTTGGCCAGCTGGGTGAGCGCCAGTGTGGCTATTCCGGAGCCCGCAACGAATAACGCCGTCACCGGACGTTTCCAAGCCACCAAGGCGAGGGCCAGCACTCCCTGGGCCGACAGCATCCCCACGTAGCCCACCCAGTTGAGGATCCCGTTGACGCCATCCCAGAAGGGAGAGTGCAACGTAAAGGAGAAGGCCTGCCACCAGGTGTCTACGCTGTTGAAGGCAGGTTGGCCCTGTCCTGCCAGGATCATGACTCCCGGAACCACAAACGCACACAGCAGCAATATTCCAGGGGCAAGCAGCTTCCAGTCCGGTTGCCTTCGGGGAGTCAGGACGCGAATCATCAACTCATCGTAGCCATGGCGGCCCTGCAGTACCGGCAGGCGATACTGTGAAGGGATGCGAGGCTTCGTGGGCAAAGGTCCCAAACGTGTTGTCAAACTCGACCACTTCCTGGTGCGGGCTGTTTCCCGGCAACCGCAGGGCGACCATGACGTCTTCTTCCGGCGGCTTTCGTCCGCGGCGACGAAAGGCAAGCTGTGGTTCGGCATTGCCGGGATCATGGCGACGGTTCCAGGGAAACCCCGCAGGGCGGCGCTCCATGGCTTGCTCGCACTGGGTGTTGCTTCCGGCGTTACCAACGTCATTTTCAAGCGGGCTTTGCCCCGCAGGCGGCCGCTTCCTGAACATCTGCCGTTGTTCCGGTTCGTGAATCCGCAGCCCACAAGCTCTTCGATGCCATCCGGCCACTCTGCGTCCGCTGTGGCCTTCGCGGTGGGCGCAGGAATCGTCTCGCCTGCGATAGGGGTTGCATTGGCGCCCATCGCCGTGGGGGTGGCCTACTCGCGGGTGCACACGGGTGCCCACTGGCCATCCGACGTCGTCTTTGGCTCGGCTTTGGGTGCCGGCGCCGCATTTCTCACGCGTAAGTGGTGGCCTGCCCGCCCGGCGGAGCCGACTCCCCGCCGCACCCCCGCTGAGGTTCCGGCAATTCACGACGGCGAGGGGCTGAGTATCGCGGTCAACGTCCTGGGCGGGTCCTACTCCCCCGAAACCGGAGAACTGCTGCGACGAGTATTCCCCAAGGCTTATATACGAGAGATTTCCGAAGGGGAGGATGTCGCCGAAGAGGTCAAGGCCGCAGCAACCCGGCCCGGAACCGTAGCGCTGGGCGTATGGGGCGGCGACGGAACGGTGGGAGCGGCGGCTGCTGCCGCCGTCGAACATTCACTGCCTCTGGCGGTTCTGCCGGGAGGGACGCTGAATCACTTCGCGCGCGATCTCGGCGCCCGCTCGATCGAGGACGTCCTGGACGCCTTGGCCAATGGTTTCGCAGCGTCCGTGGACCTGGGCCATGTTGTTGTCCAGCGCGGCCTCGTTGAGAAGCCGGAGACCTCGGAGCTGGCCATGCTGAATACGGCGAGTGTGGGCGTGTACCCCAATCTGGTCAGGCGGCGTGAGCGCCTGCAGCCGGCCATGGGCAAGCCGCTCGCAAGTGTGGTGGCATCGCTCCGGACCTTCGGCGTGAATTCCCCCACCACGCTCACGGTGAACGGACAAAAGCACAAGCTCTGGATTCTCTACATGGGCAGGGGAAGGTTCTATCCCAGCGACCATGCGCCCATCCGCCGTCCTGTGCTGGATGATGGTGTGTTCGACCTCCGCATGATCACGGCGGACGAACCATTCGCACGTGCGCGTTTGCTGTGGGCCGTCGTTACCGGCACCGTGTCGGCCTCGAAGGTCACCCACCTTGCCGAGGCTACAGAGATTACCGTCGAAGCCATTGGGCAGCCGTTGGTGCTGGCCGTCGACGGTGAACCTACGCCTGGAGTCCGCTCGGCTACCTTCACGGTGAAGCCTCGCGTCCTGCGCGTGTACTCGTCGCTTCCGGTGGCTGACTGAAGCGGACTGACCGGGGTCATCCGGTAGGACTACCCTGACTGAACCCTGAATCATCCCTGAGACAGGCGATTTGGGCGGCCTCCCTGAGTAGCGTGGTGAGTACATTCAAAACTCACCTGCACATTTATGTGCTCCGAGGAGGGGAACGCTTCCATGATCGAAGCAAAGGGCCTGACTAAGGTCTACGGCCAGAAAACTGCCGTCGGCGGTGTCAGTTTCACTGTCCAGGCTGGACGGGTGACGGGCTTCCTGGGCCCGAACGGTGCCGGCAAGTCCACCACGATGCGCATGATCATGGGGCTTGACTCTCCCACATCGGGCGACGTCACGGTCAACGGCCTGCACTATGCGCAGCACAAGGCTCCCCTGCACCAGGTAGGTGCCTTGCTGGATGCCAAGGCTGTCCACACCAGCCGCAGTGCCTACAACCACCTGCTGGCCATGGCTGCAACGCACAGCATTCCTACCGCCCGCGTTCACGAGGTCATTGAGATGACCGGGCTCGGCGCCGTGGCGAAGAAGAAGGCTGGGGGATTCTCGCTGGGTATGGGCCAGCGCCTTGGCATTGCAGCCGCACTCCTCGGTGACCCTCAGACCCTCATCCTCGACGAGCCCGTCAACGGACTCGATCCTGAAGGCGTGCTGTGGGTGCGCAATCTGGTCAAGTACCTGGCCAGCCAGGGCAAGACCGTTTTCCTTTCGTCGCACTTGATGAGCGAAATGGCGCAGACCGCCGACCACCTGATTGTGATCGGCCGGGGCAGGATCATCGCGGATGCTCCTGTGCAGGACATCATCGCCGGAGCCCAGCAGGCCAAAACGTTGGTCCGTACCTCAGCTGCCAGCCAGCTGTCGGCCTTGCTGGTGGGAGACGGTGTCCGGGTGGACCAGAGCCAGACGGAGACCCTGGAAGTGGTGGGTCTGCAACCGCGTGAGATCGCCCAGGTTGCCTTGGACAACAACGTACTGGTCTACGAACTGACGCCGCAGGTTTCCTCGCTGGAAGATGCCTACTTCAATCTCACCAAGGACGAAGTGGAGTACCAATCCCATATGTCCGGTGAGCCTGTCTCTGCCGCCCCGGAAGGAAAGTAAGGACAATGAGCACCATGACTGAAAACCGCACCAAAGCACCGGCCCACGCATCGGCCGGGGTCCGCGGCGTTACTTTTGGGGGAGTAGTCAAGTCGGAGTGGATCAAGCTCCGCTCACTGACGTCCACCGTGATCCTGCTCGCTGTGACTCTTATTGCCACAGTGGGCGTGGGTGCCCTTGCCGTTTTGATCCGCTTCACCTTCCTTGATCAGATGATCAAGCAGGCCAAGGATGCCGGCCAGCCCGTCACCGGCGAGATGCTGACGAAATCCTTCCCGCCGGGGTCCGGATTCGACCTCTACAACCTGCCCAATGCCGGCATCCAGATCGGCACCTTGGTCCTTGGCTCGCTGGCCGTGCTCTTCATTTCGTCCGAGTACGCCACCGGCATGATCCGTTCAACCATGAACGCAGTTCCCAAGCGCATTCCGGCCTTCGCGGCCAAGGCGCTGCTTCTGGTGGTCCTCTCCTACGTCATCACCACCATTGCCGCCGTATTGACATTCCTCATCGCCATGCCCGTCTTCCAGGGCCTGGATATTGATCTGACGTGGTCCACTGACGGTGTCCTGTACAGCATCTTCACCGGTGGCCTGTATGTTGCCGGCGTAGCTTTGATCGGTCTTTCGTTGGGAACCCTCCTGCGCAACTCGGCCGGTGGCGTGACCGTACTTGTCGCACTGTTCTTCGTACTGTCGATCGCATCCGGCTTCCTCTCACTGGTGCCGGGCGACTTCTGGAAGTACGTGCCGCAGTACATTCCCAGCGAGGCTGGTGGCAGGTTCCTTTCCATCGGTCACACCGACGGCGTCATCGACCCGTGGCAGGGTGGGTTGATCTTCCTGGGCTACGTGCTGGTCTTCCTGATTCCGGCCATCATCGTGATCAAGAAGCGCGACGTCTAGGCCGACGTGCCCTCTAGGCTCAATTCATGACTGAAGCTCCACAGATGAAGGACGCGCCGGCCGCCGTGGCCGACGCGTCCTTCGCTGAAATTGCCCAACGCCGCCGGGGCAGGATCCGGCGGTACTTCTTCACGCGTCCCCGTGCCATGGACGCCGTGGTGGTGCTTTGCTACGTGTTGTTGGCGTTGCCCACCATCGTCGCCTCGATCGGTGAGGGCAAATGGCTCGTGGTGGCCATACTGCTCCTTATTGCCTTGGCATTGGTCTTCAGGAGGCAGTTCCCGCTCCAGGTGGTCCTGGCCGTGGCCCTGCTGGAAATCTCGGCGACCATCCTGAACCCCTGGGGCTCCAACGTTTCGGCAGGCCTGTGGTTCGCCCTTTATGCGGTGGCTTCCCTCCGGAAGCGCGGGATCACGTTTGCGGTCTTTATCGCCGCAAGCCTGCCCCTGAGCCTGCTTTACCTGTTCATGTGGACTAGCCCGGCCCAGATGGACACGCTTCAGGACGTTCCGGAGAATTTCCACCTCATCAACAACATCGCCACGGCGGTCACCATCATGTTGTCGAACCTGCTGGCCACGGGCATTGGCATTTCGGTTCGCCAGCGACGGGAACACGAAGCGGAGATCGCTGCCTGGGCCGCCCGGACCACGCGGCTGGGCAAGGTCACCGAACGCAACCGCATCGCCCGCGAAATGCACGACGTCGTCGCCCACTCTTTGACGGTCATGATCAGTCTTTCGGATGGTGCGGCAGTTGTGGTCAAGAAGGATCCGGAACGTGCCGGCGAGGTGCTTGGCGAACTCTCGCGGACCGGACGCACCGCCCTGGCGGATATGCGGCGTGTTCTGGGGGTTCTACGTGATGATTCAGGCCGGCCGGCCCCGCTCACGCCGCTTGAGTCCGGGTACAACCTGGCCAAGCTCCTGGAGGGCTTCCGCACGGCCGGCCTGCCATTGCATTATGCGCACACCGGGCCGGCGTTGCCGGCCGACCCGGCGTTCGAGCTCACCGTCTACAGGATCGTGCAGGAATCCCTGACCAACGTGTTGCGTTACGGACGCTCGTTGAGCCGGGTGGACGTCCAGGTGGCCCGCGACGGCGATGTGGTCACCATTGATGTCCTCGACGACGGACGCGGAACCAGGGACGGTGGCAGCGAATCGATTGGCAGCCTGGGCACAGGGCTGGGCATTGCCGGAATGAATGAACGCGCTGGAATCTATGCTGGAATCGTTACTGCCGGTCCAGGCAAAAGAGGCGGTTGGGCGGTCCACGCCGACCTCCACTGGAACGGCGACAAGGGGGAATCATGACCAATGACATCAAAGTGCTGCTCGTGGACGACCAGCCGCTGCTCAGGATGGGCTTCCGACTCATTCTGGAAGGCGAAGAAGACTTCCATGTAGTGGGCGAGGCGTCCGATGGCGCTGAAGCCGTCCGCCAGGTCGAAGCCTTGCAACCTGACGTGGTGCTGATGGACGTCCGAATGCCCACCATGGACGGGATCGAGGCAACGCGGCGTATCTCCGATTCAGGTTCGGAAGCGCGGGTCATCATCCTGACCACGTTCGACCTCGATGAGTACGCCTTCACCGGTTTGCAGGCCGGAGCCTCTGCCTTCCTCCTCAAGGACGTTGCCCCGGTAGAGCTCGTCCATGCGGTGCGGCTCGTGGCGAGCGGTGACGCCGTCGTCGCCCCGCGTGTAACGCAGCGGCTCCTAGAGACGTATGTCCGGGGCGGTGCAGTGCCGGGCCATTCGCCCGCACCCCACCGGGATCCCTTGCTTGGCGAACTCACGCCGCGCGAAACCGAAATCCTCACGACCATCGCCGAGGGTCTGTCCAATGCGGAGATCGCCCATAAGTTCTTCCTCTCCGAGGCCACTGTGAAGACGCACGTCCGCCGGATCCTGAGCAAGCTGCAGCTGCGGGATCGCGTGCAGGTGGTTGTCTACGCCTACGAGACCGGACTGGTGGTGCCGAGCAACCCGGACTACTGATGCAGCGGGCCCGGTCCGGGCCCACTTTCCTCACAAGATGTGCGTTATAGACATTCATAAATGTTTTTAATGACTATTTGAGCTGATTCTGTGTTACCTTCGTCACTACAAGCGCGCCTCCGGCTCCCCCGCGCAGGAAGTCCCAGGCGTCCCGATCGCATCTTTCACTTATCGGAGACGAGTCATGGAATCATCAACCCCCCTGAAACTGGACCACCCGGCTGACGCCCCTCCGGCGCCTTTGGAAACAGGCCTTCGCCGTTCCATGGGTCCGCGTCACCTGATCATGATCGCCATGGGAGGTGTCATCGGCTCAGGCTTGTTCCTCAGCTCGGGCTACACCATCTCCCAGGCAGGCCCCTTGGGCGCAGTCATCGCCTACCTGGTGGGGGCCTTCGTGGTCTACCTGGTGATGGCCTGCCTTGGCGAGCTCGCCATTGCCTACCCGGTCTCGGGTGCCTTCCACATCTACGCTTCCCGTTCAATTGGTCCGGCTACCGGCTTCACCACCGCCTGGCTCTACTGGCTGTGCTGGGCGGTGGCGATCGGTTCGGAGTTCACGGCCTCGGGCCTGCTCATGCAGCGGTGGTTCCCGGGTGTCGAGGTATGGGTGTGGTGCCTGGTGTTCGCTGCCATGCTCTTCGGCTTCAATGCGCTCTCGTCCAAGTTCTTTGGCGAATCTGAATTCTGGTTCTCCATCATCAAAGTCGGAGCGATCATCGCACTGATCGTGTTCGGCGGGGCGGCACTGTTCGGATTCCATCCACTCTCGGACAACGACCACCACCCGTTCCTGTTCGAGAACTTCAATACCTCAGGCGGCCTGTTTCCCAACGGCTTCTCCGGCGTCCTGGTGACAGCCCTGGCCGTCTTCTACGCTTTCTCCGGCTCGGAATTGATTGGCGTGGCGGCAGGCGAAACCAAGGATCCGGCACGGAACATCCCCAAGGCCATGCGCAGCACGGTCATCCGCCTCCTGATCTTCTTCGTGGGGGCAATCGCCGTCATCGCCGCAACCGTTCCTTATGACCAGGTGGGACTGGATGAGAGCCCGTTCGTCACTGTTTTCTCGTCCGTAGGCCTTCCCTTCGCGGCGGACATCATGAACTTCGTCATCATCACCGCCCTCCTGTCCGCCGGAAACAGCGGCCTGTTCTCCTGTGCCCGCATGCTCTACTCCCTTGCAGACGAAGGGCACGCTCCCAAGGCGCTCAAGCGCCTCACCCGCCGGGGCATCCCACTCCTTGCCCTGTCCGTCAGCATGGTGGGAGGGCTGGCGTCCCTGATCAGCAGCGTGGCTGCTCCGGAGACCGTGTACCTGGCCCTCGTCTCCGTAGCCGGCTTCGCCGTCGTCGGGGTATGGATGTCCATCACCGCCTCGCATTTCTTCCATCGCCGGGCCTTTGTCCGCAACGGGGGACGGGTGGCTGACCTTGCCTACAAGGCACCGTTCTTCCCTGTAGTTCCGATCCTGGCCTTCGGACTGTGCCTGCTCTCACTGGTGGGCATTGCGTCCGATCCCGCGCAGGTCGCTGCCCTCTACTTCGGTATCCCCTTTGTGGCTGCCTGCTACCTGTATTTCCACTTCCGATACGGCCGGACTGTGAAAGTAAAGCAGTCGGTCTGATCCAGGTTGCCACGTCAGGCGGCAGGGCAATATTGCCCCGCCGCCTGACTGTCTTGAAAGGGGGAGGGCAGGATGGCCCAAACAACCCAGTCCACGGAACCGGCCGGGAAGTTTTCCAGTTGGTTGGAAGTTGACGGTGACGCCTTTGATGGCAACGTCCGATCCATGAGGCAACTCCTGGAAGGCCGGGCCTTGCTGTGTGCCGTGATCAAATCCGACGCCTACGGCCACGGGGCTGACATGTTGCTGCCGTTCCTGGTTCGTCAGGACGTTCCCTACATAGGGGTGGGGTCGAATCACGAAGCAGAGCTGGCGCGGGGACATGGTTTTCAGGGAAAACTGCTCCGCGTTCGAGCAGCGGCCCCGCAGGAAGTCTGGGCGGGCATGGACTTCTCCATCGAAGAACTCGTCTCTGATCCGCAGAGTGCCTTGGCCATGAGCGGGATCGCCGAGGAAACGGGCCGGAAATTGCGGGTGCACCTGGACATTAACTCGTCGGGTATCAGCCGCCACAGCCTTGACGTGTCTTCTTCCCGCGGCAGGGCCTGCGCAGTTGGGATACTGAGCCAGCCCTGGCTTCAACCCGCCGGCATCATGACGCATTTTCCCTGCGATGACGTGAAGAATATAGAAGAATCGCTGCGGCGTTTCAGGGCCGAGTCCGAAGCTATCCTCCAAGCCGCGCAAGTGCCCCGCAGTGAAGTGCTCCTCCACGCGGCGAACTCATTTTCAACCCTGAACGTCCGGGCGTCGTGGATGGACATGGTACGGACCGGGGCCGTCCTCTACGGTGACACGGAACCCGCGCAGCCCGGATTCAGCCGCTGCCTGACCTTCAAGGCACGCATCGGCTCGGTGAACACCTATCCCGCCGGAAGCAAGGTGGGCTATGGGCTGACCCATACTCTGGCGACAGAGTCCCGTTTGGCAACAGTCACTGTGGGCTATGGCGATGGGTATCGACGCGCACTCGGCCGTCGAAGCGCCGACCATCGCGGCGATGTCCTGGTCCGCGGGCGACGCGTGCCCATCGTCGACGTGATTTCCATGAACTCCATGGTGGTTGATGTGACATCCGTTCCGGAGGTCCTGCCCGGGGATGAAGTGGTCCTGTTCGGGCGCCAGGACCGGTCCGAAATCACTTCGGGAGAGCTTGAAGCAGCCAACGCCGGAATTCTCGCAGATTTGTACACGGTGTGGGCCAAGGACGCCAGGATCCTCAGGGTCTGCGCCAACGTGTGAGAATGGCGTGAGCGCTTGGTGGAAGGAGCCTGATTCGTGGATGTGTCAACAGAGGCTTCGTCGTTGGCGCAGGGCCTTCGCCTGATCCGGCTGGTCACGGACCGCGAAAAGCAGGGACGCCAACTTTTGGGAGTCTCGCAGTTGGCTGCGGAGCTGGACATGGAACAAAGCCGGGTCTCACGGTTGGCGCAGGAACTGTGCGATCTTGGGCTGCTGGAACGCGTGGATCGGGGTCCCTTCCGCACAGGGCCGCGGTTCTTCACCCTGGCAGCCTCCCTGAACGGAGGCTGGGTCCAGCAATCCGGACCCGAGCTTGAGGAGCTGGTGTCCTCTTATGGATTGCGCTCCAGGCTCTCAGTGCGCGACGGGGTCCGGGTGCTCCTGCTGCGTTCTTCCGCCAACAACTCTGTCCTTGGCGGCTTCGCCAAGCCCGGCATGGTGACCCCTGTGTGGTGCACGGGCGCCGGCCGGGCCTTGCTGTGGGACCATTCGGCAAAGGAGCTTGAGGGTCTGCTCCGCGAGGCCAACTTCATTGGCGTTGGCGGCCCCGCCGCGGCGCATTCCGCAGCGGAGGTGGCCACCCTCATGGACAAGGACAAGCCACAGGGGTATGTCTTGGCTGCGGAGGAATTCGAGCACGGCGTCTGGGAGCTGGCAGTACCGGTCCGGGCAGGCGGAGCCCGCATTGTTGCCGCACTCAGTGTCCTGGGAAGCCGCGCCGATCTGGAGAAAGCGGCTCCACACATTGCCGCGGCGCTTCAGTCCGCTTCCAACCGGCTCGGCAGCGCGGCCCAACCTCAGGATTGACCCGTCAGCCTGACTGTCCTCCAACTGAAGACTCAAGCCAGTCCCGCCACGAACCAAGAGCCATGGCGAAGGCTTCGCGCTGGGGTTCCAGACGTGATTTCGGGCCGACAATCTGCAATGCAGCAGCGACTTCGCCTTTGAAGTCCCGGACGGGCGCGGACAGGGAGTAGAGGCCCGGTTCGGCTTCCTCGTCCACGATCGAGTAGCCGCGTTCCCTTGCCTTGGCCAACCGCTCCAGGAAATCGTCAACGGACACAGGCGTATTGGGCCCGTGCTTCACGAACTCGACTCCGTCAAAGATCTTCCGGACGTCTGAGTCCGGCGCATCCCACAAGAGCGCCTGGCCGGCGTCGCTGCAGTAGGCGGGGTAGGGCCGGCCAAGCCAGGAACCCACCAGATTGGCGCTTTCAGGCACCTGCTCGCCAATGGTGACAGTACTGTTTCCGCTCAGTACACCCAGGAAGCAGGCTTCGTTGGTTTCGGATGCCAGACCCTCCAATGCGGTCAAGCCGTCAGTCTTCAGCCGCTGTTCGGTGACCAGCTGCGCGTCCGTCAGGAAGGACCAGTCCAGGCAATACTCACGCTGTTCGGTCCTTGTGAGGAAACCTTCCAGCTGTGCACCTTTGAGGCTGCGTGAGACCTGGCTGCGGTCCTTGTCCAGGCGGGCTGCAATGTCAGCCACCGTACCGCCGTCGAATCCTTCCGCGTGACGCGCCCCAACGGTGAGTAAGGCCATCATGCCGCGGCCCATGCTGGAGGTCTTTGACATGGATTGATTCTAGTCAGCCCCGGGGGCCGGATCGGTACGGCGTCAGTGAATGGCGAACACCCGTGCCGGAAAACCGCTGCCCTCCAAGGGCTTTGCCCACGTGGCGATCAGCATGGCGCCGGATTCCGGTAGTTCATCCAGGTTGGCCAGCAGCTCGATCTGCCAGCGGTCCTGGGCCAGGACGTATGTTTCCAGGCTGAAGTCCTGCCGTGAGGTAGCCATGCCGGGATCCGTGTCGGTCTGCTCGTGGCCTACGGCAGCAACGGAGCGCTCCTCGACCAGATACCGAAGCACCTCCTGGGACCACCCGGGTGTGTGGCTGATGCCGTCGTCATCCCTGTTGGCCATTGCCGATGCGTCCGGCCAGTGTTTGCTCCAGCCGGTCCGAAGGGCAACGAACGCCCCGTTTGGGACGGCCCCGTTGCGTGCTTCCCATTGCCGGACATCGTCAAGGGTGGGGGTTGCGTCCGCATCGTTTCTGACACGGTGGCTGATGTCCAGGACAACCAGGGGAAGCATCATGTCCTCCACAGGTATCTGGTCCAGCGTCCGGCCTCCCCGGACAAAATGCGACGGCGGATCCACGTGCGTGCCCCACTGGCCCACAATCGAATACCTGTGGGCGGTGAATCCGTCGCCCTTTTCCATATCGAAAAGGGCTTCCCGTGTCTCGTCGGGAAAGGCCGAAAAGTGCGGTTGGCCGGGGTGGAAGGCGTGGGTGAGATCCGTGAAGGTCCTGTTGCGGAGGAGTGGTGCAACCTCTTCCCAGACTGAGGCGCTCATGATGCCACCCGCATTTCGGTGCGGGAGTCCATAACACTGCTTGAGACGCTGAGGGGTCCCGAAACCTCGATCACGGGAACCTCCCATGGGTGAATGTCGACGATCGTCTGGACGAGCTGTTGGACGGCGGTGTCGTCCAGGGAGTCGTCAAAGTACGTCGTGAAGACAAAAGTGGGTGAGATGGTCCGCTGGCCTACCCTGCCCAGGGTGGGATTGGCTCCTTCTGCCACTGTGAATCCCTCAAAGCCGGCCGAGGATTCGAAGACATGGTGGTAGTTCCCGAACCCGCCCAGCTCCGGGGTTGATGTCAGCGCGTCCAGCAACGAGGCGATACCGGCGTCGGACTCAAGGGCCTGAAGCTGACCGTCGGCGAGCTGGGTCATCGTCTCTACCGAAATGGGCCAGTGGATGCGAAGCTTCCGCACCGGTTTCAGTTCGATGTTCATGGCAGTGGACCTTCCGTCAGTTGCTGTTGCAAGCCATCGTGCCATGACGTGACGAGCATTACAAGCATATCGAAATGCTTATTATGCACGCCGGTCACAATTCCGGAGTCTTCACCGGTCACAGTCCTGCCACAGATTCCCCATGTACAACTCACAGTGACTGCAGCTTTGATGGAGGCATGACATCTCCTCAACAGCCGCACCCGAACCACGACAAGGGACTGGAGTTCGACCTCTCCACGCTCCTGAGCCGGCGGCGGACCTTGGGCGTTCTTCTCGGGACGGGAACCGTTGCCGCCCTCGCCGCCTGCACGCCGGGGACGCAAGGCGGCGGTGCGACGCCGTCGGGAACCTCCGCCGGTACCGTCACCCCATTGCAAGGCACGACGGCGGCCACCTCACCGTCGGCGGAGGCCACCAGTACGGTGACCCGTGCCTTGGCCGAATGCGGAGCGGAAATCCCGGAGGAAACGCTGGGGCCCTACCCGGGCGACGGCTCAAACGGACCCAACGTCCTGGAGGCTTCGGGAGTTGTGCGACGCGACATCAGATCCAGTTTCGGAGCGTCCAATACGAAGGCCGCAGGAGTGCCGCTCACTGTCACCTTGACGCTGTTGGATAACGCCAACGGGTGTTCTCCCCTGGCGGGCGCGGCTGTGTATGTTTGGCATTGCGACCAAAACGGCAAGTATTCGCTCTACGATTCCGGCCTGGAAGACGAGAACTACCTGCGCGGCGTCCAGGAATCGGATGAAAATGGCCAACTCACTTTCAGCACGATCTTTCCCGGCGCCTACATGGGCCGCTGGCCTCATATTCACTTTGAGGTATTTGAGTCGATGAGCAACGCCACCAACGCGGGCCAGGTGCTGGCGGTGTCGCAGATAGCCTTGACTGAGAGCGCCTGCAAGACCGTGTATGCAACCACCGGTTACGAAAACAGTGCCCGAAGCTTCCCGAAAACCACCCTGTCCTCTGACAACGTCTTTGGTGACGATGGGGGCATATACCAGTTGGCGACTATTTCCGGCTCGGTTGCCGGCGGCTATGCGGCCGCCCTGAACGTCACCATCTGACCCCGTAGCTGTCCGGGGCAGGGTGCAAGGCGGTCCGGACAGGCGGTTGAATCCATGCGGCTAGACTCGGGAGCATGCCTTCAAACGCTTCCGCAGCAGTTGACCATATCCAGGATCTCGGCGCGTACGTCTCGGCGTCGCCGTCGAGTTTCCACGCAGTGCACGAGGCCGCGCGCCGCCTTGACGAGGCCGGTTTCACTGGATTGGACGAGCGGCAGCCGTGGGACGGTGGAGCGGGAAAGTTCTATGTCATTCGTGACGGCGCGTTGATCGCCTGGGTTACCCCCACCAATGCCGGACCCACCACCGGCTTCAACATCCTGGGTGCCCACACAGATTCACCGTCCTTCAAATTGAAGCCCAAACCCACCACCGGCAAGTTCGGCTGGCTCCAGGCGGGAGTCGAGGTCTACGGTGGCCCGCTCCTCAACTCGTGGCTGGACCGCGAACTGCAGCTCGCCGGCCGGCTGGTCATGCGCGACGGCACCGAGCACCTCACCTCAACAGGGCCGCTGCTGCGTTTTCCCCAGTTGGCCATCCACCTTGACCGGGGCGTCAATGACAACGGTCTGCACCTGTCAAAGCAGCAGCACATGAACCCGATCTTTGGCCAGGGCGATCCCGTGGGCGAGGACCTTCTGGGACTGCTGGCCGCCGGCGTCGAGGGCGCCTCGGTGGATGCCTCCGAAATCGGCGGATACGACGTCGTGGTGGCGGACACGCAGGCTCCTGCGGTTTTCGGGGCGAAGGGCGAGTTCTTCGCCTCCGGGCGCATGGACAACCTTTCCTCCACTCACGCGGGGTTGGTGGCCTTGATTGCCCATGCTTCCTCGTCCCCGGAGGACGGCCCGATCGCTGTTCTTGCAGCGTTCGATCACGAGGAGATCGGCTCCAATTCGCGCTCGGGCGCTTGCGGTCCCATCCTTGAGGACATGCTGGTGCGCATCTCTGACGGATTGGGAGCCTCGGTGACCCAGCGGCGGCAGGCCGTAGCGGCGTCGTTCTGTGTTTCCGCGGACGCCGGCCACGCTGTCCATCCGAACTACGCCGAGAAGCATGACCCGGCGAACAAGCCGGTTCTCAACGGTGGTCCCCTCCTGAAGATCAATGCCAACCAGCGCTACGCCACCGATGCCGCGGGAGCTGCGCTGTGGGCCAGGATGTGCGCCGAGGCGAACGTGCCCTACCAGGAGTACGTCTCCAACAACGATCTTCCCTGCGGATCGACCATCGGCCCGTTGACTGCCACGCGCCTGGGGATCCGCACCGTGGACGTCGGCATCCCGCTGCTGTCGATGCACTCGGCGCGTGAGCTGTGCGGTGTGCAGGATCCGCATCATCTTGCGGCGGTGACGGAACTGTTCTTCCGGACGTCGGTCTAGACGAAAGCCTCAAACACTCGTTTCGCGCATATTTCGAATGTTTTCATAAGGAAACTTGTGTTGACTGTGACAATACATTTTGTGCAGTCTCCCTTTTTTGGAGGTGTCAAAATGTCCAATTGCACAGCAATCCGCCCTCTGGTGCTGGCTAGTGTGGGAAAGTCGTGTGGCCCGTGGCACACCACTCATGGCCCAACTCAAACCCAAAGGACGGCGCCGATCCATGCACGCTGACCAACAGCTTTCAAAGTCACTGAAACCCCGCCACCTCTCCATGATCGCCATTGCGGGCGTCATCGGAGCAGGTCTGTTTGTTGGCTCCGGTGCTGCTATCCAGCAGGCCGGACCCGGCATCCTGGTGGCCTATCTGGCCGCCGGCCTGGTTGTCATCCTCGTCATGCGCATGCTTGGTGAGATGGCGGCCGCCAACCCGGAGACGGGTTCGTTTTCCACATACGCAGACAAGGCCCTTGGCCGCTGGGCAGGGTTCAGTATTGGCTGGCTTTATGCCTGGTTTTGGATCATCGTCCTCGGCATCGAGGCAACGGCGGGTGCCGCCATCATGCACCGCTGGGTTCCCGGCGTCGATCAGTGGATCTGGGCGTTGGTTCTCATGGTTCTCCTGACGCTGACCAACCTCGGATCAGTCAAGTCCTACGGCGAGTTCGAATTCTGGTTCGCTTCGATCAAGGTTGCGGCGATCGTGATCTTCCTCCTTGCAGGCATCGCAGCAATTCTCGGTCTCATGCCCGGTGTATCCGCCCCGGGTGTCGCCAACCTGCTGGACCAGGGCGGCTTCATGCCCAACGGTCCCGGCGCAGTGCTGGCGGGCATCCTCGTCGTGGTCTTCTCCTTCTTCGGTGCCGAAATCGCGACCATCGCTGCGGGTGAATCCGAGAACCCCGTAGACGCCGTCAAGAAGGCCGTGAAGTCCACAGTGTGGCGCATCCTGATCTTCTACATCGGCTCCATCGCCATTGTTGTCACGCTCCTGCCGTGGAACGACGCGTCCGTCGCCAAGAGCCCCTACGTCGCCGTCATCGAGCTCTACGGCATCCCGGGCGCCGGCACCATCATGGACATCGTGGTCCTCACCTCGGTGCTGTCCTGCCTGAATTCAGGGCTCTACACCGCCAGCCGCATGCTCTTCTCGCTCTCCCGGCGCGGCGATGCTCCCAAGTCGTGGATGAAGATTTCCAAGCGCGGTGTCCCCGCAGCAGCCGTCCTTGCTTCCACGGTGGTTGGTTTCATCACGGTTGGCTTGAACTACATCGCGCCGGACACGGTGTTCCTGTTCCTGGTGAACACCTCGGGCGCGATCGCCCTGTTCGTGTGGCTGGTCATTGCGACTTCCCAGCTCATCCTGCGCAGGCGCATGGGTGCTGCAGCGCAGCAGCTCGAGCTCAAAATGTGGTTCTTCCCGTACCTCACCTGGATCGCCATCGGCAGCATCGTGGCGCTCATCATCGGCATGGTCATCCTCGAGTCCACCCGCGAGTCGCTGTTCCTGTCGCTGGGCCTCGCCGCTGTGGTGGTGGGCATCGGAGTGTTCCGCTACCGCAGGAACGGTGGCAGCCCGCACCAGGATGCCGCTTCAGCCGAACCTTCCGCGGTCGGTTCCGGCCCGGCGTCGTAAGTTTCTTTCTGATGCGGGGCAGTTGCCGTCGGTGTTCGACGGCGGCTGCCCCGTTTCGTTTTGGCCCGGCATGATGAGCGGCTGCTTGGGCTACGCGGCTGCGTGGGCTACTGGGCCAGGCCGATCACCAGGTTGATGGTGACGGCAAGGATCACCGTGCCAAACAGGTAGGAGAGCAGGCTGTGTTTCAAGGCTTCCGCCCGGATCCGGTGGTTGCCGAGGTTGGTGTCGGACACCTGGTAGGTCATGCCCAGGCTCGTGGCCAGGTAAGCAAAGTCCGTGTACTGGGGTGGCCGTTCCTGGTTGAAGCTGATTCCGCCCACCTCACCTCCGGCATCTTCTGCAGGGCTGTAATAGAGCTCCGCGTAGCGAAGCGTGAAGAGGGTCTGCACCAGCATCCAGGACAGCGCGACGCAGGCAAGTGCCAGAGCCCCCGAAGACAGGCGTGATCCGGTGCCTTCCGTGTGGGAGTTGACGATCACCGCCACGGCCGCGGCAATACTGGCAAGGTTCGCGATGAGAATCAGGAGATCGGTGACTCCGCGGGAAGGGTCCTCGGACGTGGCATGCTGCTCCGTTTGGTCGGGGTCCATCCGCGCGATCACCAGCCAGACCCACGCTACATAGACCAGTGCTGCCGTCGCCCAGCCCACGGCGGGCGCGTCCACCCAGCTCCCTGCCAGCCCCGTTGCGAGGAACGTCGACGCGCCGGCAACCATCATGGCGACGAAGCGCAATCTGCTGCGTCGGACCCTGACGCTTTTCGCTTGCCCGCCGCTGGTCACGGTTGTTCCCGTGAGGTGGAGTCCTGGGAGATCTTCTTCGCCTGGAGGATGCCGTCCCTCACTCCAGCGCGGACCACGAAGTACAGGGCGTAGAGGGCTATCGCGGCAAAAACAACGGTCAGGACCAGGTTGTTCAACGGTGTGGCATCCATGGCGCCACTCTAACGGGACGTCCTCAAGGTGCCAGGAATCCACGAATCGGACATGTTCGTGTTACTGTCTTTGTCGCTGTCAAGGAGAAAAACGAAAGTTGCTTTCTCCTGATCACCTTGCGCGGGTGGCGGAATGGCAGACGCGCTAGCTTGAGGTGCTAGTCCTCGAAAGGGGGTGGGGGTTCAAGTCCCCCTCCGCGCACAGAGAAACCCCTGGAAGATCCACGATCTTCCAGGGGTTTTGTCGTTGGGCCATGCGGCATGACGCCGACCCAGGCGGATTTATCCACATACGCCAAGTGCCCCGTTCCGGGCCGGGATCCGCCCGAATAGCTTTGAGTGCAGGAGATGCACTAAGATATTGAAGTCTGTGTTACGCCCTCCTTCCGAATCTTCGGCGGGGGAGCGGTGCACAGCATCGCAAATGAACCTCCTGTTACGGAAATACCGTAACCGCTTAGCCCAAAGGAGGTGGGTTCACATATGCGTCCTTACGAATTGATGGTAATCATCGACCCCGAGGTCGAAGAGCGTACCGTAGAGTCGTCGCTTCAGAAGTTCCTTAATGTCATCACCACCGATGGTGGAACCATCGAAAAGGTTGACATCTGGGGCCGTCGCCGTCTGGCATACGACATCAAGAAGAAGTCCGAAGGTATCTACGCCGTGGTGAACTTCACCGCTGCACCGGCTACCGCCAAGGAACTTGATCGCCAGCTGTCTCTCAACGAGACGATCATGCGCACCAAGATCATCCGCCCCGAAGACCAGAAGGTCGTTGCTGAGTAATCAGCCCCTTCAAAATCTTTACACCGCAGGAACGAACAAGGAGGCAGTAGATGGCAGGCGAAACCACTATTACGGTCATTGGTAATCTCACCAATGACCCGGAGCTGCGGTTCACCCCGTCTGGCTCAGCAGTAGCGAACTTCACCATCGCTTCTACTCCCCGGACCTTTGACCGCCAGTCCAATGAATGGAAGGACGGGGAAACCCTGTTCCTCCGTGCATCGGTATGGCGCGAAGCAGCCGAGAACGTAGCCGAGTCCCTCACCAAGGGCATGCGCGTGATCGTTTCCGGCCGCTTGAAGAGCCGTTCCTACGAAACAAAAGAAGGCGAAAAGCGCACCGTTATCGAGCTTGAGGTCGACGAAATCGGCCCCAGCCTGCGTTACGCAAATGCCAAGGTCAACCGTACCCAGCGCTCCGGCGGTGGACAGGGTGGCTTCGGCGGCGGTAACTCCGGTGGCTTTGGAGGTGGCGCTCCTGGTGGAAACCAGGGCGGCGGCAACTCCGGTGGAAGCTGGGGCGGCAACCAGCCCGCACAACAGCAGGATGACCCCTGGGCTACGCCCGGTGTCAGCAACGCTGGCGGCTGGGGCAACGGCCCGGATTCCGAACCTCCCTTCTAAACACCAAATAAAAGTCCGACGCCGGACACCCGCCGGGACTGCCGCAAGGCACCTTGGCGATCACCGCCGTCGAACACCACCATCCCGTGGATCAATATCCACGGGCTCCATAGAAAAGGAGCTCCACGATGGCTAAGGCTGAACTCCGTAAGCCCAAACCAAAGTCCAACCCCTTGAAGGCCGCTGACATCACTGTCATCGACTACAAGGACGTAGCACTGCTGCGCAAGTTCATCTCCGACCGCGGAAAGATCCGCGCTCGTCGCGTTACTGGCGTTACCGTTCAGGAACAGCGCAAGATCGCCCAGGCAATCAAGAACGCCCGCGAAGTTGCTCTGCTGCCTTACTCCGGCGCTGGCCGCGGCTAAGGGAAGGGATTAACTAACATGGCAAAGCTCATTCTGACCCACGAAGTAACCGGTCTCGGTGCTGCTGGCGACGTTGTCGAGGTCAAGGACGGTTACGCACGTAACTTCCTGCTGCCCCGCGGTTTCGCCCTGACCTGGTCGAAGGGTGGCGAGAAGCAGGTTGAGTCCATCAAGGCTGCCCGCGCTGCTCGTGCCCACGCTTCCGTTGAAGCTGCACAGGCACAGGCCCAGGCTCTGTCCTCCAAGAAGGTCAAGCTCGAGGTGAAGGCCGGCGAGTCCGGTCGTCTCTTCGGTACCGTCAAGCCGGCCGACGTCGCTGCTGCTGTTGAGGCTGCCGGCCTCGGCGCCATCGACAAGCGCAACGTTGAACTGCCGAACCACATCAAGTCTGTCGGTTCGTACCAGGCCAACGTTCGCCTGCACGAGGACGTTTCCGCTGTCATCGACCTCGAGGTCGTTGCAAGCAAGTAGTCTCTGACTGCAAGGAAGGCCCCCGCTACCGGATTCCGGTGGCGGGGGTTTTTCTGTGCACCGAAGTGACACTTAATGCCAATGTTGATGCGGCGTCTTCAGGTGGCTAGTGCAACACCCCTGGAGTTGGAGGGGTGTCATGGTCAAGAAGTTGCCGTGGTCGGTTCGTGCGTGTGCGTATGAGCACTTGCTGGCGGGTGAGGACACGGGACGAAGTGCTGCCGCGGCTGGGGTGTCCCGGCAAGCGGTGTCGCATTGGGCGAAACTAGCGGGCATGGAACTTATCTCCGGCCCTGGTGGTGGCGTGCGTCTTCCGATGGCTTCGGAGGGGCTTTCGCGGGATAAGGAGCGAAGGTACCGGCGGCTGACTTTGGAGGACCGGGCTTATATCAAGGCCTGTCTGGGCTTGCCGGAGCCGCGTTCCATGCGACAGATCGCCAAGGAGTTGGGCGTGCATCCATCAACGGTGTCCCGGGAGATCCGCCGACACAGTATCGAGCATTGGGCCCGGCGCTATTACGACGCCGGGGTTGCCCAACACCGGGCACTGGTCCGCCGTAGACGGAACCGGCCCGTGAAGCTCTCTGCGGGAACGGCGGTGTGGAAGGAGGTCGTGGCACGCTTGAACCAGCGTTTCTCACCTCAACAGAGCGCTGCGGACCTGAAGAAGACGTTCCCCGAGCAGCCGGAGATGCACGTGTCCCACGAGTCAATTTACCAAGCCCTTTACGTGCAGGGCCGGGGTGCCTTGCGGCATGAACTTGCCGTGGAGAAGGCCCTACGTTCGGGCCGGACCGGTCGTAAGCCCCAATCAAAGCTGCCTGCCAGGAACGTAAGGCCCTGGCTTGAAGGGGCCCGGCTGAGCGACCGGCCCGCCGAAGTCCAGGACCGGGCCGTGCCCGGCCATTGGGAAGGTGATTTGGTCGTGGGTCCCGGTAACTCCGGGATCGTCACCTTGGTCGAGCGCTCCTCACGGTTCACTTTGCTGGGCCGGCTGCCGGGAGCCAGGGACAGCGCGACGGTCATCGAGGTCATGCAGAAAATGATCCACACCCTGCCCCAGGCGATCCTTAAAACGATCACCTGGGACCAAGGCACGGAAATGGCTCAACACGCCAAGTTCACAGTAGCGACCGGCTGCCAGCTGTTCTTCTGTGACCCGCACTCACCCTGGCAACGCGGCACGAACGAGAACACCAACGGACTGGTCCGCGATATCCACCCCAAAGGCACGAACTTCAACCAGGTCAGCGACGAAGAACTCGCCCACACCCAGCACCTGCTCAACATCCGACCGCGTCAAACACTCCAATGGGACACCCCAACTGAAAGACTGACCAAAATAATCGATGGTGTTGCACTAGCAAGCTGAAACCGCCTGCCTGGAACTGTCATTAACTGCCACCTCGGGGAGCGGCTAAGGCGTGTGGTGCTCCGTCATCACGTGCTGGTAGCCGGCGCGGATCATCTCTGCCAGCACATCCCGATCCACGTCGTCCAGCTTGTTGAGGTACAGGCAGGCCGTGCTCGTCTTGTGCTTGCCGAGCTCAGGGAGGAGCCTGTCGGCGTCGGGCCCTTCTGTGACGCCGTACAACACCAGGTTCGCTTTTCGCGGCGAGAACCCGACGGCGGGGGCGTCGCCTTCGCGGCCGGTCTGGTACTTGTAGTGGTAGCTGCCGAACCCGACAATCGTGGGACCCCACATGACAGCTTCATGGCCGGTGGCTTCGCGCATCATCTCCAGCAGCTCAACGCCGTCCGCACGCCGGGTAGGGTGCTCGACGGCCGCCAGGAATTCCTCGACCGACACGTCCGTGGGCTGGGTCTTGTTCTCTGCCATGATCGTAGTTTTGCAGACGCAGGTCATGGCCGCCAGCACCCCGGTGATAGCCTTCCTGGGTGACTTCAGAAGCTTTGCGCACCCGTCCGTTCCATCAAGTGGACGTCTTCTCCGACCAGCCGTACCGGGGAAACCCCCTCGCCGTCGTGGTGGACGCCGAGGGCCTCAGCACGGAGGCAATGCAGCATTTCGCCAACTGGACCAATCTCTCCGAGACCACGTTCCTCCTTCCGCCGACGGATCCCGCAGCGGACTACAGGGTGCGGATTTTTACCAGCAGCGAGGAGTTCCCGTTCGCGGGGCATCCCACCTTGGGGTCCGCGCACACCTGGCTGCAGTCCGGGGGAGTGCCAAAGGCGGATGGCGTTGTGGTTCAGGAATGCGGCGCCGGCCTGGTCCGGGTGAAGCACGACGCCGGACGGCTGGCTTTCGCCGCTCCGCCGCTGACGCGTTTCGGTCCGGTAAGCGAGACTGAACGCGCCCAACTGGCTGCAGGGCTGAGCCTTCCCGAGGCTTCGCTTCTGGATGTGTCGTGGCTGGTCAACGGCCCGGAATGGATCGGCGTGCTCCTTGAATCAGCCGAACAGGTGCTGGCCCTTGAACCTGATTTTGCCGAGATGGGCGACCTCAAGGTTGGCGTGATCGGCCCGCATGAGCCAGGTGCAGCTGCCGATTTCGAAGTCCGCACGTTCGTTCCGGGTGACGCCATGGTGGAAGACCCCGTAACGGGCAGCTTCAACGCGGGAGCGGCCCAGTGGCTGATCGGTACCGGGCGTGCACCAGCGGAGTATGTCGCGGCCCAAGGAACGGTCCTTGGCAGGGCCGGACGCATCCATGTCTCTGCCGAGGATGACGTGATCTGGATCGGTGGGGAATCGACCACCTGCATCGAAGGCAGTGTGCTGCTCTGACGTCACGGTTTCCCTGTCGTCACGCCTTCCTGGGCTTGGAGAGTACCGAGAGCATGACGATGCCCGCACTGAACAGGGCCTGGACCATCCCCACGGCCCACGGAGTGTAGCCAAGATAGAGCCCTACCAGCAGCGGAACCATGGCCAGGATGGTCACGTCGAGTCCGCGCATCAGGGAACCCAGCTGGGCGCGTGGAACGGGGCCGAAGGGCGTGTCCACCGGGGGAGCCGAACAGTCCGGCGCGGCCTTGGTGGCGGAACGGAGCGATCCCGCTCCCATCCCGATTCCTGCCAGGGCACCTACCGCAATCAGGGCAGGATCGGAAGCGCCCAAAAGAACCAGGAGTCCACTGAGGGCGGCCATCCACACGGCCATGGCCAGGCACGGCATGAGGGCACGGCTGCTGCGGACCAGCGCCGGGTGGAGGGGGAGCAACGCATCGAGTTCGGGCACCAGTGCCGCCTTGCGGGCCACGCCGCCCATGCCGGAAGCCGTAGCGCAGCCGGCGATGACGATGATGCCCAACTGCGCGAATTCGGGCAGGCCGCCTTCGACCAACAGCATGGCGACGCAGGCCACCAGCCACAGCAATGAAGGTAGCAGGGGCGGATTCAGCCTGAGGAAAGCCACAACATCCGCCCGGATCAGCGCCCGAAGCGGACCTCCGGCCGGGCGGGAGAAGAAGCCCGCCGCCCTGCCGCCGTCGACCGTTTTCCGACCGGCGCCCAGCGCACGCAGTACCTCGTTGGAATCCATCATGAACAGGGAAGCTCCGGCATGCCCGGCCACCGCCCCGCCGCGGATCAGCTCCTCGCTGCGCACCTCACCCGTGCGCGGACCCGCAAGGACCAGAAGTACGACGGCGGTGGCTCCGGCCAGCGCTGCCGGCCAGGGAGTTTCAGGGAGCGCAGGAAGGACCGCGCAGGCAAGGAGCACGACCATGGTCATCGCGCGGCCAAGCCGGGGTCGGACCATGCCGAGCTGCTGGAAGGCCGCTAACGCCACGGCGATGACCCCGGCCGCAGCAAAGGTGACTGATGCAAGAAGATGCCCAATGGGCGTGCGGTCAACAGCGGTGACCATGCTGAACGGCAGGAAAACAATGGCCAGGCCGGCCGAAGTGAGAACCACTTTGCGCAGGAATGGGGGCAGGACCATGGGGCGGCGGTCGATGGGGAGGGACAGCCACCAGGTGCTCTCAGGTCCACCCACCGTGACAGGACCGAGCTTCCGGGCGAGGTTGGCCACGATCAGCAGGAAGGCGTACGTCACGGTCGTCCACAGCACGGACTCGGGGAGGACAAGCCACTGTTCCCCGATGATGCTGCTGCCCGCGGAACTGCGGTCGGCGATCTCGTTGCGGAGGGCCAGTACGAACGAGGCCGCGATGGTCAGCGAAACGGCAATGCCAAGTCCCCAGCTGTACGCGTCGACGAAGCGTTCACTCAACGAAATCCGGCTGCGCTTGTAACGCCGGGTGGTGCTGCGGGTTAACCGGACGATCTCCGCGGCGAGGTGACGGTCCGCCGTCGAACCATCAACTGTCAGTAACTCAGGACCCGGCAATGATCGACGCTCCCCGCTCGGGCTCCAACTCGCGGACTTCATGGTCGATGACCAGGCAGGAAGAGGCCGTGGCGAGCAACAGCTCCGGATCGTGGGTCACCAGCACCACGGCACCGCCGTTCCGGGCGTGTTCAGCGATGCGCTCCCCGAGTGCCACCCGCATCATCGGATCGAGGCGCTGTTCCGGCTCGTCAAGGATCAGCAGCGAGGATGGACGGATCAGGCCTGCTGCGAGGAGGAGCCTGCGTCGTTGCCCGGAAGATAGGGCATCCGGGATCGCGTCGGCTCTGCCAAGGAGTCCGAAGAACCCGAGTTCTTCTTCCACCCGCCCTTCAGGGTCGGCTACGGAATGGCCGCGGGCAACGAGGAGCAGGTGCTCCCTGACCGTGAGCGAGGGGAAGAACAGGTCGTCGTCGAAAACGGCCGCTACCTGCCGACGGAACGGCACCGCGTCGGGATCGATGAGGAGGCCGTGGACTCTCACGTCTCCGGCCAGGGGAGCCTGGCGACCTGCGATGGTCCTGGCTACCGTCGACTTCCCGGCACCGTTCACCCCCACGATTCCGAGGACTTCGCCGGCAGCCACCGAAGCGGATACCTCTCCACACACTGGAGCTCCGGCATATCCCACAAGCAAGCCTTCGGCTTCCAGTACTGACCCCATGGTGCAACCCTACCGGCGGAACGGGCGCCGGCTCCCGGTAGCGTTGGGCATGGGGCCCGCGGAACCCGGGCGAAATGGACGAATGCGGGAGTGCCGGCTTGCCGGCGGAGTTGGAGAAATGATGAGGGACTTCGAAACCCTGATTGCGGAGGCCACGGAAGCCGACGTGGATGGCTGGGGGTTCGGATGGCTGGATAAGCGCGCCACTGAAGAGCGCCCGCCCTGGGGGTTCGTCGCGTTGCAGGCAGACCGCCTGGCCCAGGTCCGAAGCGCCCTGGACCTGGACACCGGTGGCGGAGAAGTGTTGTCAGAGGCCCGCAGCTTTCCCGAAAGGATGACAGCCACAGAGGCATGGCCACCCAACGCCGCCCGCGCCCGGGCCTTGTTGGGACCGCGGGGCGTGCAGATCGTGGAGCCAACCGCCGGCGATGCGCTGCCTTTCCCTGACGGGTCGTTCGAACTGGTCACTGCCCGGCACCCCGTCAGCCCGGACTGGAATGAAATCCACCGCGTCCTGGTCCCCGGCGGCCACTATTTCGCCCAGCACGTTGGGCCGGCGTCGGCCTTTGAACTCATCGAATATTTCCTGGGACCGCTGCCCGAGCAGCGGAAGGGCCGCGACCCGCAGGCCGAGGTTGCAGCAGCAGAAGCCGCCGGGCTTACCGTGACGGACCTCAGAACGGCCCGGTGCCGCATGGAGTTCTTTGACGTGGGTGCGGTGGTGTGGATCCTGCGCAAATGCGTGTGGTGGATCCCCGGGTTCACGCCGGAACGGTACCTCGACCAGCTCAAGGAACTGGATGGCCGGATGAGATCCGGACATCCCTTTGTTGCGCACTCCACCCGGCACCTGATCGAAGCGCAGCGGAAAGCGGGAGCAACACAGTCTGAGGACAGTTAGAGGAGTGATCGGGCCTCCAGGTCTTCCATGGCCCAGCTGAGGATTCTGAGGTCGAAGGGATCGCGTTCCAGGATCCCGAAAAGGTAGGCGTCAAAGTCCCAAAGCATGGCATTCCCGCCATTTGCCCAGTACCAAGCCCATAAATCATCAAGGGTGATCTCATGCTCAAGGACGAGTAGTCGTGCTGTCTGGCGTGAGTCCATGGGATTTCCCCGCTGCTGCCGCAGCACCACGCCGCATCCAGCTGATCGACAAAGGTTCACATCTGGGAACCCATTTTCATGGTTTCACGTTCGCTGTATATCCGAAACCCCCACGGGTTGCGAATACTATGGGAACCTCCGAGGGATACAACCGCCTGAATAAGGGACCTCGCAATGAATCAGGAGTACATCGTGGATTCTGCCCGGACCTTTGAGTCGATCGTTATCATTTTCAATCCCAACAGCACGGGGGATGCGCCTGAGCTCGCGCAGCAGTTGCAGCAGAAGCTGAAGGAACTCCTCACCTATCAGCCCGAGATCACCCTCCAGCCGACGGAGCACGCCGGCCACGCCGTGGATCTGGCGCGGGAAGCGGCAGCCAAGGGCGGGGACGTCCTTGTGGTCTCGGTGAGCGGCGACGGCGGCTACAACGAGGTCGTCAATGGCGTCATGCAGGCTGGTAACCCCAAGGCAGTATGTGCTGTCCGGGCGGCAGGCAACGCGAATGACCACAGCCGGATCATGGCCACCAAGCCCTTGGAAGAGGCCATTGCCGAGGGGCATGTCCACAACATCGACCTTCTCCGCATCCACACAGGGCAAAAAGGTGACGAACCGCTTGAATATGCGCATTCGTACATCGGCTTCGGTTTGACCCCGGTGGTTGCCACGGAACTGGAAAAGGGCAGCAAAGGCGCACTCAAGGAAATGGTCACTGTCATACAGACCTTCTCCAAATTCGAGCCGTTCGCCATCCGTTTGGCCGACGGAAAACGCCGCAAGTTCGACAGCCTGGTCTTTGCGAACATCCACGAGATGGCCAAATACGCCACGTTGAGTGAAGCCGACGGGCACCCGTCGGACGGCAAGTTCGAGGTCATCACCTTCCCGCACATGGCCAAGTGGCGCGTGCTCCTGACTGCCTTGAAGGCCACCACCCAGGGCCTGGGGGACCAGCCCAGCGTGAGCAACTACGAATTCACCACCCTCAAGCCGCTTCCTTACCAAATGGATGGCGAGGTGAAGAGCGTGGAGGCCAACGTCAAGGTCACGGTGGAGTGCGCTCCCCGCGCCCTCGCAACACTCGGATAAGGCTCTTAGCCTGCAGGTGCGCAGGCGGCGGTGACAAAGTCGTAGATGCGACCACGCAGGTCATTTGATGCCGGGACCTTTATCAGGCCTTGCCGTCCTCCGAGCCTGATCCTGAGTGGCAGGAGCGTGCCTACTTTGTCTTCGGCGACGGCATGGGGGTCGCAGCGTGCCGGGCGGATGGTCAGGGCCAGTTCCTGTTTGTCCGTGCCCACGGTGACGTTCGTGGGCCAGGGGTTACCAGGGGACTGCGCCAGCAACGTAGTCTCGTCGATCGATTCGATGGTGAGGCTTTGCGGCCCCCCGTCACGCGCGGTTGGAGTGATGATGAGTCGCACGACGGCGGTCCGTCCGTCCGTTGCCACCTTCAGCTCGGGGTCCAGCACCATGGTGGCGACGGCGGCAGCTTCAGTTGCGATGCAGAGTTCGGTTGCGTTTCTGGTCAGCACCCCGAAGGGGTCGGTGGCCTCAGTGGTTTCCTTCGTGGCTTCCTTGCCGGGTTCGGAGTACTCCAAGGTTGCTCCGGTCGGCGGCTCGGAGGTGTCTTGTGCTGCTCCGCAGGCCGCCGCAGGCAGTGCTGTGGGTACAGCTTTGGGCTGTCCCGGGGGCAGTTCGAGGCCGCTTTCGGGTCGCTGCCAGAGAATCTCTTCCTCATAGAGGGGCGAACGAAGCCGGGCAGAGGTCACTGTCAGGGGCGTGGCCGTGGTGTTGGTGAACTGGATCTGGATGGCTTGCTTGCCGTATTGGTCACGGGACTGGTTGACTTCCACGGCGATGGCTCCGGCGCTGGTGCTCGCCGAGGGCTGCGGGGAGGCGGCACCGGAGTCGCAGGCGGACAGGGCAGGCATCATCGCCGCCAGGACCAGAAACCCGGCAAGGACACGACCTTTTCGGCACACCATGCGATCAGTGTAGGTGTCGCTGGGGGCGCGGGTACGATGTCGCTGACGCACAGCTTTCAACTCCGCCCAAGGAGTTGCCATGAAAGGCGGTATCCATGTCATTCCAGGCTTACCTCGACGCCATTGAGGACAAAACAGGCCTCACGCCGCGGCAATTGGTCGAGATCGCGGAAACCAAAGGCTTCAGCGACCCCTCGGTGAAGGCGGGCACCATCCTTGAATGGCTTAAGGCGGACTACGGCCTAGGCCGCGGCCACGGAATGGCCTTGGTGCATGTCATCAAGAAGGGAGCGCAGATCGACAGCCGGCACGTGGGATCCGAGGGAAGCCACCGGGACGAGTCGGACATGCTCTGGTTGGACGGCAAGGCCAGCAAGCCGTCATCGTGACCGCTGGAGGTCACTGGCCATGAAACACTAAGCATGCTTAGCTTAGTGTCCACTGCACCATCCGTACGCGCGCAGAAAGGTTCACATGTCTACCGTGACGCAGCTGTTCAAAACCCCTGCCGCAGATGTTTGGAAGGTTGTCCAGGAGGGCTGGCTGTATTCCGGGTGGGTGGTTGGCGCCTCAAGAATCCGTTCCGTTGACGACCATTGGCCGGAGAAGGGGTCCGGGCTTCGTCACTCCGTGGGCTCCTGGCCGTTCCTCATCGACGACAGCACCCGCGTGACCGCCGTCGAACCCGGGCGGATGCTGGAGCTTCTCGCGAGGGGCTGGCCCCTGGGCGAAGCCACAGTGCGCATCACTTTGGAAGACGTTGGAGACTCGCAGTGCAGGGTTTCCATTGCTGAGGATGCCGTGCGTGGACCGGGCAAGATGGTGCCCAAGAAGCTGCGTGATCCCGTTATTGCAGTCCGGAACCGCGAAACCCTCAGGCGGCTGGAACTCATGGCCTTGGGCGGGGCCGGGCGGCACAGCTAGGAGCGCACCACCCAGTCGAAAGCGTCGGCCTTGGATCGTGCGCCCTGCGCTGACTTGGAGCGGTTCGGCTCATCAAGCTCCGCCAGCAACGTCTCCGACAACACCACGAGTTCGCCAAAAACTCCCGGGGTCAGCCAGTCCGGGCGGGTCGCGAACAGGATGTCCTCGCTGGAAGTGTTGCCGCTGGCACCCGGGGCAAAGGGGCAGCCGCCAAGACCCCCCAAAGCGCCGTCCACCATGGCAGCTCCTGCCTGGATGGCTGCGAGGGTATTTGCCACGCCCAAACCCCAGGTGTCGTGGCCGTGATAGACGATCCGGCGGGCAGGGGATTCGTCCCGCACACGTGCCACCAGTCCGGCAACCTGGGCAGGAACCGCCTGGCCCAAGGTATCGCAGATGACAATGTCCGTGGTGCCCTCGGCGCGGGGATCATTGGCAATCGAGAGTATGCGTTCTTCGGAAATGTTGCCCTCAAACGGGCAGGTAAAAGATGTTGCAATGCACAGCTGGATCTGCCCGTTCACGGCGCGTGCGTATTCGACGGCCTCGGGCAGGGCCGCCAGGCTCTGATCCGTGGTGCGGCCGATGTTCGCCTTGTTGTGGGAATCTGAGGCGGACAGGCAGTACTGGAAGTTCCGCGCCCCCGCAGCCGCTGCCTTCGCCACGTGGCCGGGGGTGGCTACCCAGATCCAGCACTTCTCCAGTTCCTCCGGCGTAAGCGCCTGGACGACTTCCAAGGTGTTGGCCATGGTGGGAACCAGGTCGGCGCGGGCCATGGAGCCGAGTTCAATGGCGGGCACGCCCAGGCGCAGCAGCTCCCGGACGGTTTCGATCTTCTGCTCAGCCGTCAGGAGCTTGCCCGTGAGTTGCAGGCCGTCGCGCAGAGTGACGTCCCGAAGGATGGCTTGGCCCAGTGTTCCGGCCAGGGGGTTCTCAACGTGGTTCATGAGCGGACTGCTTCCTCACGGCCGGCCGCGGCATCGATTTCGTCGGCACTCATCCCCAGCAGGCCGCCGAGGATCTCCTGGGTGTTCTCACCGAGGTCCGGCCCGAGGTTGCGGATAGGCAGGGATTGGCCGCCGATGACGGGCACAATCCCCGGGAACCCAACGCCGGGGATGGTCTCCTCGCCCGTGGAAACATCGAATTTCTGGATCATGTTCCGTGCCGCGTACTGGCTGTCGTCGCTGATGTCCGCCGCTGTGTAGATGGGTCCCGCGGGGACGCCGGCGGCTTCCAGCACGGCCAGGGCTTCGGCGGCAGGCAGCGTGGCCGTCCATTCGCCAATTGCCTGATCGAGCTCTTCACGCCGGGTCCAGCGCCCGGCATTGCCCTGCAAATCCGGGCGTTCGGCCAGGTCCGGGCGTCCGATGGTCTGCATGTACCGCTGGAAGATCGAATCACCGTTGCCGGCCACCACGATGCTCGCACCGTCCCCGCACACGTACGCGTTGGAAGGGGCAATGCCTTCCATCCGCCCACCCACGCGCTGACGGTCCACGCCGTAGGCCTGGTAATCCGGAATCAGTGATTCCATCATCGAAAACATGGCCTCATGCAGGGCAACGTCAATGACGCGTTCGGTGAGGGGAATGCCGGAACCCGGGTCCCGGCGTCGTGCTTCGCGTTGGAAGAGGCTCATGACGGAGCCGAAGGCGGCGTACAGTCCCGCGATCGAGTCTCCAATGGAGACGCCGACGCGCACCGGTGCGCGGTCCGGGTCGCCCACCAGGTTGCGGAACCCGCCGTAGGCTTCGGCGACGGCGGCAAAACCGGGCCGTCCGGACAGTGGACCCGTCTGCCCGAAGGCGGAGATACGGGTGACGATGAGCTCGGGGTTGGCCTCATTCAGGACTTCCGGGCCGAGGCCCCACTTTTCCAAGGTGCCGGGACGGAAGTTTTCCAACAGGATGTCGCACTTCGCCACAAGCTCCAGGACCGCCTGTTTGCCGGCATCCGTGCGGAGATCGAGGACCACGGACTTCTTGTTCCGGTTCAGCGTCCGGTAGAGCATGGAGGTGGTGCCCTTGTGGAGCCGCCAGTTGCGCAATTCGTCACCGGTTCCCGGACGTTCCACCTTGATGACTTCGGCGCCGAAGTCGGCAAGGAGCCGGCCCGCGGTAGGAGCCGCGATGTAGTTGCCGAGCTCCAGGACCCGGACGCCGTCCAGCGGGGCGATTGTTTGCTCTGTCATGGTCTTCTTTCGTGCGTGGCTGGCGAGGGCAGCAGTAGGGAACCCCTTACACTCTGGCACGGTATGGCCGGCTCCACCATCGTCACGGCCGTTGGCGGGCATTGTCGGTGACGGAAGTAGACTCACGCTATGGGTTTCCTGATCCGGACCGCCACCGAGGTGGACGTTCCCGGCATCGTCGCGGCGGAGCTGGCCGCTGGCCGGACCGCGCCCGCCGCCGCCCGGGCGTTCGGGCTGAGGATCGGCAGCGCCATCGCTGATCCCGGGCGTTTGGTTCTTGTGGCCGGGATGCCTCCGGACGTACCGGCGGGAGGAGGCTCCGCCGTCGTGGGTTGGGCCAAAACGCACCAATGGGATTTCCCGGACGGATCGGCGCCCGCCGGTCATTATCTGGCCGGCATCACCGTCCTGCCGGATTTCCGACGACGAGGGCTGGCCCAGGAGCTTACCGAAGCAAGGCTCCAATGGATTTGGCAGCAGGCCGGCGACGCTTGGTACGTAGTGAACGCCCGCAACCAGGCCTCGTTGGCACTGCACCGGAAATGGGGGTTTCGGGAGGTCGCGCGTGGCCCGGGTTTTCATACGGTGACGTTCGACGGCGGTGAGGGCGTCCTGCTCTCGGCGGCACGGCCGCTGTCCTGATCCCATCCAACGGCTCCCCGCCTTAGCATGGGTCCAGGGATGCGCCGACTGGGGGAGTGTGTGATGGGGCCTTTGGATTCGATTCAAGCCAGTGCAGGGAAAGCCGAAACGGCTCAAGTGCCACCGCGACCGAAGGTTCCACGACGTCGTACCTCACGGCTGCGGAAGCTCGAGCTGGCCATCCTGGTGGTGTTGGTCCTGGCCTTGGCTCTTTCCGCTACGCCCTGGCCCTCGGCCTTGCTCATCCGCAGTGTTTTTGAACGGGGTGCCCAAGCCACCATCGACGAGATGACGCCTTACGTTCCCGACACGCCCCTGGAAACCCAGGCCGGCGTTGTCTACAAGCCAGGCTCCACGTTTGACGTTTTCAGCCCGCAAGGCACGGCGGCTCCCCTTCCTACGGTCGTGTGGATTCATGGGGGCGCCTGGATTTCCGGGGCACAACGCGACGTCAATCCCTATCTGCAGATTCTGGCGGCCAAGGGCTACACCACGATTGGGATGAGCTATCCGATTGCGCCCGAGGCCACGTACCCGACCGCTGTGCGGGACATCAATGAAGCCCTGGCGTATATCAAGGCGCACGCCGCCGAGCTCAATGTGGACACCAACCGCATCGTCCTCGCAGGGGACTCCGCCGGCGCCCAGCTGGCCAGCCAGATGACCACGCTCACGGTGAACCCGGAGTATGCCAATCTCATGGGAATCCAGCCGGCCCTCCGGAAATCGGAGCTTGCTGCCACCATCCTGCATTGCGGTGTCTACGATCTTCGCGCCATGGCGGACCTGAACGGCATCGTGGCGTGGGGTTTCAAGACTTCCCTTTGGGCCTACACCGGCACCAAGGATTGGTCTGCCACGTATGCCGGGGCCACCATGTCCACCATCGACTTTGTTACCCCCGGTTTCCCGCCGACGTTCATCAGCGGCGGCAACGGCGACGGCCTTACCTGGCTCCAATCCGTTCCGTACAGCAACCGACTGAAGGACGCCGGGGTGCCGGTGACGGAGCTGTTCTGGCCGGCCAATCATGAGCCCGAGCTGCCGCACGAATACCAGTTCCACTTGAATTTCAGCGAGGCACAGGAGGCCCGGGACAGGACGTTCGATTTCCTGGCGCGGTATACCGCCAAAGTATCTCCATGATGGAACTATTATGGGGGAATGGCTGATTCCCCTGAACGTCGGATAACCCGCACTCCCCTCCTCTTCTGGGCTTCTGTTGTCTGTGCCGCGGTACTGGTCCTGGTGCCGGCATGGATGCTTGCGGGGAACCCGGCCGTACTGCGGGGCCACCCCTTGCTTCCGTCGCTTTTGGTGACTGCCGCCGTCGTCGGGCTCTTGTGGGGCTTGCTGCTGTGGCGGCGTCGACGCGCACTACGGCCGCGTTCTGTCGTGCGGACGGTCGGGGCCTGGCTTGGGCGCGTGGCGGTGCTGGCGCTTGTGGCAATGCTCTTCTGGCTCAATCCATTCGCGTACCAGCCACCTGCTGACCAGGCCTCAGGCCCGGCGTCCAGCTTTTCGATCACCGAGGATCCGACGTCGATCGTGCTGACTCCCGAGGCGAGTGAGGTCAGTACAGGCTTGGTGTTCTATCCGGGCGCCCGGGTTGAAGCCCGCGCCTACGTGGACCTGCTCAAGCCCGCCGCCGATGCCGGGTTCCTGGTGGTCATTCTGAAAGAGCCCCTGAACCTCAGCTTGCTGGACGGAGACCAGGCCCGCAGCGCCATGGCCGCCCACCCCGCCATCACCACGTGGGCAGTGGGAGGCCACTCGCTCGGCGGGGTGAGTGCCAGTTCCTTCGCGCTTGGCAACGCCGATGTGGACGGGCTGCTTCTGTACGCCTCCTACCCTTTGGAATCCCTCCGGGAGCGTGCGGGGCTGATGGTCGAGTCCATTTCCGGAACAGAAGATGGCCTCAGCACTCCGGCGAAGATCGAGGCCTCCCGCGACTTGCTGCCGGGTGACACCAGGTTTGTCGCGGTCCAAGGCGGGAACCATGCCTTCTTTGGAAATTACGGAGCGCAGCCCGGAGACGGTCAGCCGGGCGTGGACAGGTCCGTGGCGCAGGCGCAGATCGCCGCGGCTACTGTGGAGTTCCTGCAGCAACTCAAGACTCCGTAGGCCAGGAGGGAATACTTCCGGAAGGGCCCCTGTTCTTAGATTTAGATGCAAATGCATGTAAGCTGGATGAACAAGCAACAGGAGAATGCCATGGAAACCCGCCGCATCACCGTACTTTCCGCCGGACTCGGCGTCCCGTCGTCGAGCCGCTTGCTGGCGGACCAGCTGGCAGCTTCTGCCGAGCGGCAGCTGCGCGGAGCCGGCTATGAGGCGAAGATCGACATCGTCGAGCTGCGCGACCTCGCGGTGGACATCGCCAACAACTTCGTTACCGGCTACGCCGCACCGCGCCTCGCGGAGGTGATTGCCGGCGTCGAGGATTCCGATGCCATCATCGCCGTCAGCCCCGTCTTCAGCGCCTCTTACAGCGGTCTGTTCAAGTCGTTCATCGACGTCCTCGATCCCAAGTCGCTGGACGGCAAGGCCGTACTGCTGGGCGCGACGGGCGGCACCGACCGCCACCAGATGGTCCTCGACTACGCCATGCGGCCCCTGTTCAGCTACCTGCGCACCAGGATCGCGGCTACGGGCGTCTTCGCGGGGCCGCAGGACTGGGGAAACACCGACGACGGCGCCTCGCCACTTTCGTCGCGGGTGGACCGGGCCGCGGGTGAACTCGTGCAACTGCTCAGCGGCCCGCAGCCGCACCGCAAGGACAACGCCCTCGAGTCGTTACCGTTCGAGCAGCTGCTGGCCGGAATCTCAGCCGGCAGGTAGGCCGAACTTTTAGCGCGTGCCGGTCGTTGGGGCAAGCATGAAGTGTCCTGTGGATTCCATTGACCTGGTGATGAGCGAACGAAGCGGCGTGGAGATCGACTGCTGCCCACAATGCAGGGGAGTGTGGCTGGACCGCGGTGAGCTGGACAAGATTATTGACCGCGTAGCAGCTGAGACCGGCCCGGCCGTCAGCCGGCAGGCGCCACCACAACCGCCGATCGCCCCGCCGCCCCTCTACAACCCGTTTGAATCCCGTCCGCAGGAACCGCGGTACGACGACAGGGACCGCCGCGACCGGCACGATCATGACCGCGACCATCATGACCGTGACCGTCGGGACTACGACCGGCGGGATGGTGGCCGCGACCAGTACGGCCGCAAACGGAAGAAGAAGGAAGGCTTCCTGGGCGACCTCTTTGACTTCTAGCTAGTCGTCCAGAAGCTCGATGAATTCACGGGCCTGCTTGATGTTGATGTCCGAATGGCGGGTCAGGGCCAAGGCCGCGCCTTCCACGTCACCGCTCTTGGCCAACGTGCGGATCCGTCCGTAGATTTCGTCGTTGAGCATATTGCTGCTGACTTCGCGGGTGACGTCACCCTTGCTGACGATTGCCCTGTAGCGGTAGGGAAAACGCTCCGGTTCATCGTCGTCATCCGCGAGCAGGTCTTTGGCCGGGGCTTCCGGCGTGAATGGTTGCGGGTGTGCCGCCAAAGCGCCCACGGCGTTGCGCGAGGCCCGCAGCCCCTCACCCGTGGCCTGCAGATACAGCTTGATCGCCGCCATGCCCTGGCCCTGGGCTATGAGCGAGTACAGCTGGCGGTGCTGTTCCTGGTTGAGCTTGGCCGCAGACTCCTTGGCCAGATCCACGGGGTCCATTGGCGCATTTGCTGCGTCGTTGCCCGTCTTTGTTTCAGCAGAGCGCTTGGTGAAGGAATGAATGAGCAGGAGCACTCCCGCCACCACCGCAATGAGGATCAGGAGCGGAATGAGGATGGAATCCATGGCGTTGTCAGAGCCGATCTACGTAGTTCTTGGCGGTAAGCAAATCTGAGTGGGTGGCTTGGCGAAGAACTTTGATGGCTTCAATCTTTTTGCCGCTTCGGACCAGGTTCTGCAGCTCGAAGGCGAGCTGGGGGTTGAGCTGGCCGTTGGGAAGCACAGCGGGTTGGTGGCCCTGCTGGCCGGCGGCCTGCGAACGGGCGGCCTGCGCCTGGACTGCCGTGCGGTTCTGCTCGGTCTGCTGGCTGTGTTGGGCTTCGTTTTGGCTCGGCTTGGTGGTGGCCTCGATGCGGGCTCGAAGGGCCAGCGCCTCTTGGACCTGGGAAGCCTGGTGCGCGGCGGAGCGGGCTGCCAGTTCCCGCTGGTATCTCTCAGCATCCGACACCCCGGTGTCCCGTGGTTTGAAGGCCGCAGTCAAGGCCCACAACAGGCCCAGGAGGACAAGAAGCGGAAGGGCAATCGTCAACACGTCACCAAAGTTCATCCCCATGCTTAGAGCTTATGCCAGAACTGCGTTATCCACAGCACATTCCACGGTGGGCATAGGCTTCTGAGAGGATAGTGTCAAATTCAGCCACGAAAAGTAAGATGCATCACATTTGGGGCATGTTTATGGTGCTTTTAGCCACTCCGGGCCTCCTTGGAACCCTTGGGGCTGTGGATGATTTTCCGCTGAATCTTTCTTTAGTCCACAGCTTGTGAGAAGCGTTTCCGCAGGTCAGAGGGTTGATTCCGTCAAAAGAATTTCTCTATCCACAGAGTAGTGCACAGTCTGTGCACAACGTGGAGGTGGTATTCCACAGCTTATCCACAGGGGCCTTCGGGTACCTGCTGTAACGTGTCTGAAGTGTCCATTTTGGGCACGGATATCCCCGAGTCGAGTTTCCTTGGTCGCAAAAAGCCGCTTACGGTGACGATCTCAGGGAAGCGGCTGTGGATAACTTGTGGATACCGCTATTTTGTCGGAGCTGCCTGACATTCTCGGAGCAACCCCGGCGGACGGTTTAGCCACACACTGCGCTTTACAGGCCGCCAGGGAGTTCAGCCCTGCAGCGGTACAAAAATGGAGGACGGCTTTGTCAGTTACGCACTTGGACTCAATCGAGGGCACTCGCGCTTCGGACTCGAGCCGGAAGCCTCCCCAGGACATTCCTGCCGAACAGTCAGTACTGGGCGGCATGATGCTGTCCAAGGATGCGATCGCCGACGTCGTCGAAATCGTCCGCGGACATGACTTCTACCGGCCGGCGCACGAGACCATCTATGAATCCATCATTGACCTCTACGGCCGTGGTGAACCTGCTGATGCCGTGACAGTATCGGACGAGCTGACCAAGCGCGGCGAGATCAACCGGATCGGCGGCCCCGCCTACCTCCACGAGCTCATCCAGACTGTTCCCACCGCCGCAAACGCCGGGTACTACGCGGAGATCGTGGCCGAACGAGCGGTCCTCCGCCGCTTGGTCAATGCCGGCACCAAGATTGTGCAGATGGGCTACGGCCAGGACGGCGAGGTGGAGGACCTCGTCAACCAAGCACAGGCCGAGGTCTACGCGGTGGCTGAAAAACGCACCGCCGAGGACTACGTGGCGTTGAAGGACGTCATGGAGTCCACTGTGGACGAGATCGAAGCTTCGGGCCACCGCGGCGAAGGCATGACCGGTGTTCCCACAGGATTCTACGAGCTCGATGAACTGACGCACGGCCTCCACCCGGGCCAGATGATCGTTATCGCAGCCCGACCGGCTGTTGGTAAGTCCACTTTCGCGTTGGACTTCGCCCGCTCGGCTGCCATCAAGAACAACCTGGCCACGGTCATGTTCTCCTTGGAAATGGGCCGGAATGAGATCGCCATGCGTCTGCTCTCCGCAGAAGCCACCATTGGCCTCCAGGATCTCCGCAAGGGAACCATCAAGGACGAGCAATGGTCCAAGATTGCCACCACCATGGGCCGCATGAACGATGCTCCCCTGTTCATTGATGACAGCCCCAACATGTCCCTCATGGAGATCCGGGCGAAATGCCGCCGCCTGAAGCAGCAGCATGACCTCAAGCTCGTGATCCTTGACTACCTCCAGCTCATGAGCTCGGGCAAGAAAGTTGAGTCCCGACAGCAGGAAGTCTCCGAGTTCTCGCGTGCACTCAAGCTGCTCGCCAAGGAGCTCCAGGTTCCCGTCATCGCGCTGTCACAGCTGAACCGTGGTTCCGAGCAGCGACAAGACAAGCGCCCGATGGTTTCCGACCTCCGTGAATCAGGCTCGATCGAGCAGGACGCCGACATGGTCATCCTGCTTCACCGTGAAGACGTTTACGACAAGGAATCGCCGCGTGCGGGTGAAGCGGACATCCTGATCGCCAAGCACCGTAACGGCCCCACCAAGGACATCGTGGTCGCCTTCCAAGGCCACTACTCGCGCTTTGCCAACATGGCCGGCGACACCGGCGGTGGCGGCGGGTTCTAATCTTCTTGTGGCCCTCCCCGGACAACGTGACCGGGCCAGTAGTGTTGACTCGGTCCGCGTCCGCGGGTTTATCAATGACTTATTGGGGAATCATATGAAGAAGAACTTGCTGCTCGGACTTGGGGCATCAGCAATCGTTGCGATGACTCTTACGGCATGCGGCGGCACTACGCCGGCATCGCAGGACTCGACGGCGGCTGCGGCCAGCGAAACTGCCTCCAGCACACCGTCCCCGGCAAAGCAGTACACCGACGAAGAACTCGTCGTTTTGGTCGGGCAAATCAAGGCCTCTGATGGCAGCAGTCCCGCCGTACTTTCCGGTGAGGAGCTCTTGGGCCAGTACGCCTCACTGCTGGACGGCTTCGGCAAGGCCACCATTGAACCGGAAAGCTGCAAGGACCTGCGCACTCTTGGAGTTCCGCACGATATCTCCGGTTCGAGCATCGCGGGGACGGCCCGGGCCAAGGTGGGCGATTTCATCAGCAACGTATCGCTGACGTCCGGAGTCGACTCTGCCGTGCTGCAGGAGAGCGTGGAGTCAAGCAAGTCCCTGGCAGAAACGTGCCGGAAAATGACGTTCTCCGCGGAGGGAGAGGCAATAACAACCTCCACCGAAAAGATCGAAGGTGTTGGCGGCGTGCCCGGCACGGTGGCGCTGAAGACGCTCATGGTGATGCCTGACGGGAAAACGGGAGCGATCTACACGGCGCACGCCGTCAAGGACGGTGTCCTGATCTCGGCCACGGCCTCAGGTACCGAAGCTGCGGCCGGTGGGCCGGAAGCAGCAGGCGCGCTCATGGACCAGGCCGCCGCGCTCATCAAATAGTTCCGTGAAGGCCGTGCGGGCGGGTTCGTCCGCACGTACGGCCTTCATCGGCTTAAGGCTGCCCTGAGCAGGGTCAGTACTCGCCCTTGATCACGAAGTAGGACCCGCGGATGGTGCCGGCCAATTTGGATTTCTGGCGGGCAAACTTGAACTTTGATTCCAGTTCTTCAGGGACTTCCATGCCGTCGGAGAGCTTGAACCCGACGGCCCTTTTTCCCTCGCCAACGCTGTACATGACGTTGATGGACAGCCCGGACTCGTAGAAAACGTAGGCCATCTGAAGGTCCTCCACCTGGAAAGACGTGGCTTCCAGTGGCCGCGACTTGATCACGATGTCGCGTTCTTCCTTGAGGATCCGGCTCACCCTGTCCACCACGTCGGGGAGCTCGTCGGCGGGGCTGACCGTGAATTCATGGTCGTACTTGTTCTTGTAGTAGCGGGCTTCGTTGGCCCGTAGTCCTGCGGCGGCTTCCGCTACGGGGGAGGACTCGAGTCCCACAGTGGAAACGTTCTTGAAGTCAACGATGTAGGGCATCAGCTCTCCTGCTCGGGCCTGTTTGGACCAATGCTACTGGTGAGGCGGGCAGGAATGACTGTGCAGCCGTTGTGAAGGCTTAGCAGCCCTCGAAGTCGCTCAGCACCTTCACCTTCGCGGCTGAGCCGGAGGATGGATCGAACGCGTAGCCGATCCACTCCTTGGCCAGGCGACGGGCAAGCTCCACGCCCACGACGCGCTGACCCATGGTGAGGACCTGGCAGTCGTTGGACAGGACTGAGCGTTCGACGGAGAACGAATCGTGTGCTGCCGTGGCCCGGATGCCGGGTACTTTGTTGGCCGCGATGGCCACGCCGATTCCCGTGCCGCAGAACAGGATGGCCCGGTCGGCCTTGCCGTCGCGGATCATCTCTCCGGCAGTGATTCCAACGTATGGGTAGGGGCGGGTAAAGTCTTCATCCGCGTGGTTGACTCCGATGTCGATCACTTCAGTAATCCGGGAGTCGGCCTTGAGGTCGGCCATGATCCGGTCTTTGTAATCAACGCCGGCTTCGTCGGCGCCCACGATAATGCGCATGGAATTCTCCTAGTTGGTAACGGCAGCTACGGGAACTGCGGTGAAATGCGGTCCGACGGCGGTGAACACCATGGCGAGCGACGTCGCCCCGGGATCCGGCGTACCGAGGCTCTTCTCGGCCAGCGGCCTGGCTCGGCCTTTGAGGGGGCGGAGGTCAGCGGTGGACGCGGCAGCGGCCGAAGCGTCAGTCGCAGCAACTGCCCAAGCCTCTTCGACAGGGATGCCGGAAGCGATGCGTTCCTCCAGCGACGCAGCGAACGGAAGCAGGGCATCCATCATGGTCTTGTCGCCCATCTCGGCCTTCCCAAGGCCCGCGATGCGGTCCGCGAAGGCGCGAACAGACTCGGCGAGGACGTCCGGCGTCGGGGTCTCTGCATCACCCAACCGCTCGCCGAAGGCGCGGAGCCCGGCACCCCAAAGAACGCCCAAGGTACCTCCAGCCTTGTCTGCCCAGGCGTCGCCCGCCGCGATCAGGACCGAACCGGCTCCCGCACCCCGCTCGAACGCGGTTGCTGCGGCCTCGTTGGCAGCTGCGGATCCGCGCACCATGCCGCGGCCGTGGTCGCCGTCGCCTGCTATCGCGTCCATGTCCCCCAGCATCGATTCGGAAGCCCGCAGCAGCGATGCGGTAGTGTCCAGGGCCGAGAGGCACTGTGCTGCGTAAGCGCGGGACTCAGCTGTGGAGGAGTAGTCGGCAGTTTCGGTCGCGGAATCCTCGTGGACGACCTCGGAAACACCGGCATCGAAGCCAACAGAGCCACGGCGATAGGCCGGAGTCAGGGCAGGTGCGGTCCAGTACTGCTCCAGCTCATCGTCCAACCAGGTCAGCGTCAGCGACGCACCGGCCATATCCAGCGAGGTCACCAGTTCACCCACCTCCGGCATCACCAGCGTGTAACCGGCTTCGCGCAGCAGGGGAGCGACGGTGCGCCAGAGGACGAAAAGCTCCTCATGCTTGGTGGAACCCAGGCCGTTGAGGATCACGGCGAGTCTCCGGGAAGCGCCCGCCGGAGTTTCGGCCAGGACCCGGCGCACCAGTTCGCGGCCAAGTTCGACGGCGGATGGCAGCTCGGTATCGAACAGTCCCGGCTCGCCGTGGATACCCAGCCCAAGGCCCATCTGTCCCTCGGGAAGGCGGAACAACGGTTGGTCGGCTCCCGGGAAGGTGCAACCGCCAAACGCGGTGCCAATGGTTCGTGTCAACCCATTCGCCTTGCGTCCCAGACGAACCACTGCGTCGAGGTCAAGTCCTGCTTCGGCAGCAGCACCCATGACCTTGAAGACCACGAAATCCCCGGCAATGCCGCGCCGCTTCCCGATCTCCCCGGGTGAGGCGCTGGCAATGTCATCGGTGACCAGAACGTTCTCTGCCCGGATGCCCTCGGCGTTCAGGCGTTCGCTGGCCATGCCGAAGTTCATGACATCGCCGGCGTAGTTGCCGTACGTGAAGACGACTCCGGCACCGGAGTCGGCTGCCTTGGCCACGGAGTAGGCCTGCTGAGATGACGGGGAGGTGAAGATGTTTCCCACCACTGCACCGTCAGCAAAGCCCGGCCCGATGATGCCGGCGAAGGCCGGGTAGTGTCCTGAACCGCCGCCGGTGATGACAGCGACCTTCGGCGAGGCCGGGCGGTTGCGACGGACGGCGCCGCCATCCACCTGCCGGACGAGGTCCGAGTGGGCGTCACAGAAACCGGCAAGGGCTTCATCGGCGAAGTCGGCGGGGTCGTTGAAGATTTTGGTCATGGTGGGTCCTGGGTTTCCTTCGAGCGGCCCGAATCAGTGGATGTGGCTGCCGCCGTTGATGTCGATGGTGGTGCCGGTGAGGTACGCGGAGTCCTCGGAGGAGAGGAACGTGATCACAGCGGCGACTTCCTCCGTGGTGGCGTTGCGGCCCAAGGGGATCCCTGCGTTGATGGCGGCTTCCTGCTCTTCGGTGCTGCCGACCCGGATGTTGGTGTCCACAGCGCCGGGGGTGATGGCATTGACGGTCACTCCGGTGTCGCCGATTTCGCGGGCGAGTGCCTTGGTGAAGCCGAGGATGGCGGCCTTGGCTGCGGAGTAGGGAACCTTGCCAAAGACGCCGCCGCCGCGCTGTGCGGAGACCGAGGACATGTTGACGATGCGGCCCCAACCGTTGGCGATCATGTCCGGCAGGAACGCCTTGGTGACCAGGTAGGTGCCGGTGGCGTTGACGTCCATGACCTTGTGCCACAGCTCGAGCGTGGTTTCCAGGAACGGGACGGGTGAGGTGATGCCGGCGATGTTCGCCAGGGCTCCGACGGGCGGGAGGTTTCCGGCGGTGACTTCTGCAGCGACGGCGGCCTGCGCTGCGGTGACTGAAGCTTCATTGGCAACGTCGATTTCGTAGCCGAAGGCGGGAACGTTGAATTCATTGGCGATCTCGGCGGCAACCTTGGCGGACTTCTCGCCGTCGAGGTCCAGGATCACAATGCCCCAGCCCTGGCTGGCATAACGACGGGCAGTGGTGAGGCCGATGCCGCGGTCGGAAGTAGCTCCGGTGAGGACGGCGGTGCGCTGGATGGTGGTCATGGTGCTCCTTGAATATGAGGTAACGCGGTTTAGATGAGGTCTGAGATGTAGCTGGCCGCTTTGGCTGCAGCCGCGGGCCGTTCGTCGTGGGTGACGTCCCGGGTTTCGAGTTCCAGGGAGAAGTGGCCGGTATAGCCAACGTCCCGTAACGCGGAAAGGCCGGCAGCGAAGTCTGCTTGTCCGTTGCCGATGCTGAGGTTGATGTTCCCGGGCTCGTTTGCGGTCGCTGGAACCGCGTCACGCAGGTGGACGTGCTTTATCCGTGCGGAGAAGCGGTCCACGAAATCCGCGGGGTCGCCTCCGGACGCGACGATGTGGCTGAAGTCCATGACGATCCCGACGTCGGAACCGGCAAGGCGATCGGCGAGCAGCTGCGCGCGTTCGGTGTTCCAGCACAGCCGGTAGTAGTGCAGGGATTCGGTCCACAGCTCGACGCCGAACTCCTTGGCGCGGGCAGAGGCGTGAATAAGTTGAGCTGCGACAGCGTCGATGTCTTCTTCCAGGCCCCGCAAAGGATCGTGGTCGATCGCACCGCACGGCAGGACAAGTGCTTTCGCGCCGGTCTTGGCCGCCAGGGTGAGCAGCATCCCGAGGTGTCGTTCGCGCGCTTCCCGGGTGCCGGCGTCGAGCGTTGCGTTCAGGTCGCCGACGTCGCCGTTGACCGAGCGGACGCGCAGTCCCGAGCTGTTGACGACGGCGGCAACCGCCTCCACTGCCTCGGCATCCAGTACGTAAGGCACATGGTCACAGACGCCGGGGAGCGCGCCGAGGTCGATTTCCTCGAAGCCGAGGCCACGCATGGTGTGCAGGGCTGTGGCCAGGTCCTGGTGGCGGAAGCTGATCGATGAACAGCCAAGTCGTTGATGAAACATCGTCGTTTGATCCTCGTGTCGAGCCCCTCGACGGAGAGGGGCCTTAGTGATGGAGACCACGTTAGCTAGGTTGACTGTCAACAGTCAACCTCCTAAGTTGACTGTTGACATTGCTGGTGGTGTCGGTCACAGTTGACGTATTATGTTGACTGTCGACAGTGGGGTTGCCGAAGACGCACCGCACTCTTGAAAGGGAAAGACACACATGAGCAATGAAGCTCTGACCATGCGTGGTCCGGTTCATGGAACCAAGGAAGCAAAGCGCGTCGCCGTCGGTTCCGGCGTTGGCGCAGTCATCGAAACCTACGACTTCATCGGTTTCGGCACAGCCGCAGCACTGTACTTCGGTACGGCGTTCTTCCCGGGCGCTGACCCGGTAACCGGCACCCTGGCCTCCTTCGCGACCCTCGGCGTCGGCTTCGCTGCCCGTCCACTGGGTGGCATCATCGGCGGCCATCTCGGCGACAAGCTCGGCCGCAAGCCGGTGCTGGTGGCCTCCCTCATCCTTATGGGTCTGGCGACGTTCGCGATCGGCCTCCTGCCCACCTACCAGCAGGTTGGCCTGCTGGCTCCGGCTCTCCTGGTCCTCGTCCGCGTCATCCAAGGCCTGGCCTTCGGCGCTGAATGGGGCGGCGCCATCCTGATGAGCTACGAGCACGCACCCTGGCGGAAGAAGGGCCAGTTCACGGGAATCGTGCAGGCCGGCTTCCCCGTCGGCCTGCTCCTCGCCAACCTGGTGTTCCTGAGCAGCGTGGGCCTGGGATCCGAGTGGGCATGGCGTGTACCGTTCCTGGCCAGCATCGTGCTGGTTGCCGTCGGTCTCATCATCCGTTCAAAGGTTCCCGAGTCCCCGGTCTTCGAAGACGTCAAGAAGTCGGGCGACATCGTGAAGTCCCCCATTGTCGAGGTCATCAAGACCGATTGGCGCAACATCGTGCGGGGCATCGGCCTCCGCATCGCTGAGACAGCCGGCTACGCCGTGTCGGTGACCTACATGATTTCCTACCTGCACACCAACAAGCTGGCTGACAAGACCGAAACCCTGGTGGCGCTCTGTGTCGCCGCAGGAATCGGAATTTTCGCCACGTACTTCTGGGGCAAACTGACAGACAAGGTTGGCCGCCGCCCCGTCTACGTGTGGTCCACGGCCTTCGCAGTGGTGTTCGGTATCCCCATGTTCATGCTGGTCAACACTGGCCTGTTCTTCCTGATCATCGCCACTATCGTGGTGGCCTACGCGGTTTGCCAGAACTCCCTCGCCGGCGCCCAGGGTGCATGGTTCCCCGAGTTGTTCCAGGCCAAGACCCGCTCCTCCGGGGCGTCGCTGTCCTACCAGATCTCGGCCATGGTCTCCGGGTTCACCCCCTTTATCACCACCCTGCTGTTCGTCAGCATGGGATGGATGGGGCCGGCGCTTCTCTTCAGCGTCTATGGAGCCATCGGTCTCTGGGCAGCCCTGATCACCAAGGAAACCTGGGGCAAGCGTGAGCGTCAGCTCGCCGAAGAAGCCGCCAGCAAAACTCCCCAGACGGTAAACGCCTAAGCAACCATCGACGTCGGGCACGTTCTCTCCATTGGTACGCGCCCGACTCCGGAAGGAATCCAGTGACTATCTCATCCGTCGAAACGGCCGCCGTTTCCGCCCCCACGCCGGAGCGCATAGAGCGCATCCGCGCCGCCGCATTCCGTATCCGACACCACGCACTCAACATGGGCGAGGTCCAAGGCCAGGGCTATGTGGGCCAGGCGCTCGGTGCGGCAGACATGTTTGCCGCTGTCTACGCAGACCAGCTCAACTACCGCGCCGAGGACCCCCATTGGGCAGACCGGGACCGGTTCCTGCTCTCCACCGGGCACTACGCAATCGGCCACTACGCCGCCCTGGCCGAGGCCGGAATCGTCCCGGTGTCCGAACTTGAAACCTACGGCTCGGACGATTCCCGGCTACCTATGTCCGGCATGTCCACCTACACGCCGGGCATGGAAATCTCCGGCGGTTCGCTCGGACACGGACTCACGATCGCGGTCGGCATGGCGCTGGGCCTGCGGGCGCAGAACTCGACCAACCGTGTCATCAACTTCCTCTCCGACGGCGAACTCGACGAAGGTTCCACCTGGGAGGCCGCCATGGGCGCCCACCACCACCAACTTGGCAACCTCATCGCCATGGTGGACATCAATGCGCTCCAGGCCGACGGTGCCACCAACACGGTGCTCCGCACCGAACCGGTCACCGAAAAGTGGGAATCGTTCGGCTGGTACACCCAACGGGTGGACGGGAACGACGTCGGCGCGCTGCTGGCCGCGTTCGACAACATCGCCACCCGCAGGGCGGCTGCGGGATCCTCTGCATCCGGACAGCCGTCGGTGATTCTCTGCGACACCAAAGTTGGCCGCGGCGTTCCACTGCTGGAGACCCGCGAGAAGGCGCACTTCATGCGCATTGAAGAAAACGAATGGCAGATCTGCCGCGATCAATTGACTGCAGGATACGAAGGGGCGGCTTCAGCATGAGCACCACCACAACAGCAAAGCCGAAGCTCAAGACCTCGGCGATGATCGCGTCCTTCGCTGATCCCGGCCAGAAGACCACGTCAGCTCCGTTCGGGCACGCGCTGGTTAAGGCCGCTGAGGCGGACTCCCGGATTGTCGGGCTCACCGCTGACCTGGGCAAGTACACGGACATGCACATTTTCGCCAAGGCGTTTCCTGAGCGCTTCTTCCAGATGGGCATGGCTGAGCAGCTCCTCTTCGGCGCGGCCGCGGGCATGGCCGAAACGGGACTGGTCCCGTTCGCATCCACCTACTCGGTGTTCGCTGCCCGGCGTGCATATGACTTCCTGTGCCTGGACATCGCGGAACCAAACCTGAACGTAAACATTGTGGGCGGCCTCCCCGGCCTGACCACCGGCTACGGACCCAGCCACCAGGCCACCGAGGACATGGCGATCTTCCGCGGCATGCCCAACCTGACCATCGTGGACCCCTGCGACTCCGTTGACATCGAACAGGCGGTTCCGCAGCTCGCTGCCTCGGACGGGCCCACGTACCTGCGGCTCCTGCGCGGCAATGTGCCCACCGTCCTGGACGAGTACGACTATAAGTTTGAGCTCGGTAAAGCCAAGGTTTTGCGCGGCGGGAACGACGTCGTCTTCGTGTCTTCCGGTCTGATGACCATGCGTGCCCTGCAGGCGGCGGACGCGTTGGCGAAGCACAACGTGGACGTGGCCGTAGTGCACACGCCCACCATCAAGCCCTTCGATTCCGCCACCGTGCTGGCTGAGCTGAACACGGACCGGCTGGCCGTCACCCTGGAGAACCACACGGTTGTTGGCGGTTTGTTCGAAACCGTTGCCTCCGCCGTCGTCACCGCCGGGCTCGGCAAGCGCGTGGTTCCCATCGCGCTGCCCGACCAATTCCTCGACGCCGGTGCGCTGCCCACACTGCACGAACGCTACGGTCTGTCCGTGGACCGGATCGTGGCCAAGGTCCTGTCCGAACTCGGCTGAGTTTCCCGGCAGTGCGGGACGGATATGACTGCCCGTCCCGCACTTCTGCCCGTAGTATCGACAGTTAACACCTGACTGTCAGCAGTTGCCCATAGAACCGAGGACACACCATGGCCGCCACAGCCTCCCTGCTGGGACTGGAGAAGAAGAGCCTCCGCGAACAGGCGCTCGCAGCCCTGCGGACCGCGATCACCAGTGGCGAGCTTGAGCCCGGACGGCACCTTGTGGAAACCGAACTGTCCGAAATGCTGCAGATCAGCCGCGGTACCCTCCGCGAAGCGCTGCGGCAACTGGAACAGGAAGGTCTCATCTCCGCCGGACCACGCGGCCGGATGTCCGTCAGGCACCTGGACGTCAAGGAAATCCGTGACATCTTCGCGGTCCGGGGTGTGCTGGAATCCTTGGCAGCCCGGACGCTTAGCGACATGCCCGATAAGGAGGGTGCGCTCGCAGAGTTACGTGCCGCCGTCGACAATATGGAGAAGGCCGCGAAATCCTCATTGGAGGAACGGATCGAATCCGACCTCGAGTTCCACCGCACCCTCTGCCGCTTGTCCGGAAACGAGACACTGCTGCACTCCTGGGAATCCCTGGAAGGCTCCATCCGGATGTCCATCATGTTCGCCGGGCTGGAACGCGCAACCCGAAACATGAGCGTCGGCCGGCACCACGACATTGTTGCCGCCATTGAGACCGGAAATGCCGCCAAGGCACGGGAAACGATCATTGAACACATGAATGGTGCGGCGGAGAATCTGGTGGGTTAGGCAAATAACCGGGCCGTGTTGGCTATCGGGCAGGTTGCCGGGCTCCAGCCGGGCATAGCATTGTGAACCATGGCACTGCGACTGGTTCAAGTGAATTTCAAGGCCGGGGACGACTCAGCCCTCGGGCAGTTTTGGGCGGATGCTCTCGGCTGGGGTGTTTCCAGCGAAGGACCGGGGGTCACCAACGTGGAACCCCTTGATTTTACGTGGCCGGACCCTGCGGCTGTATGCGTGGACGTGGTCAGTGTTCCGGACCCCGAGTCAGTGAAGTACCGTGTCCATCTGGACCTTGCCACCACGTCCGCTGATCATCAGAGGGAACTCGTACAGCGGCTCAAGGAGCTTGGTGCTTCGCCTGCGGATATTGGCCAGGGAGAGGTGCCGTGGGTGGTGATGGCTGATCCTGAGGGCAACTTGTTCTGCGTACTCGAACCTCGTGCGATCTATCAGGACACCGGCCCCATAGCCACCGTGGTGGTCAACTGCGAAGATCCCCGGGCCATGGCCGATTTCTGGGGCCGGGCAACGGACTGGACCGTGCATGAGGTGACTGATGAGCATGCGAGGTTGCGCTCGTCCAAGGGGGTTGGTCCCTACCTTGAGCTTCTTCGTACCCCCGAACCGGACGCCCTGCCCAACCGTATTCATCTGGATCTCAAGCCATATCCCGGCGACGATCGAGCCGCTGGGGTCGCCAGGCTCCACAGCCTGGGTGCCCGCGATGCCGACCTCGGCCAAGGCGATGTGTCCTGGAAGTGCCTGACCGACCCCGAGGGAAACGACTTCTGCGTATTGAGTCCAGGGTGATCATCCCTGAACGCGGCTAGTTCTGCGCGGCCTTCAGCAGGTGGTCCGGCAGCCGGTTTCCCGGGGCGCGGCCACGGATTTCGAGAAGTTCGCGCGCGTGCGCATGCAGTTTCTTGTCCTCCTCGGACACTGGGACCCATTGGGGAATCGGCACGGCCGTCCCCGTTTCGTCGCGGGCCACCATCACCGTCAGGCAGTACGTGGTGAGGTTCATTTCCCGGGTCTTGGGATCGCCCGAGCGGACGTGGACCGCGATGTGCATGCCCTTGGCGCCGGTGTAGACCAGCCGGGCTTCGACTTCCACCACATGGCCGATCAGCAGCGGCCGGTAAAAACGGACACCACCGGAGAAGACGGCCACAGTGTCCTTGCCGCAGTAACGGGACGCGCAAACGTACGCAGCCTCATCGATCCACTTCATCACGATGCCACCGTGGACTTTGCCGCCCCAGTTCACATCGGTGGGGGACGCCATGAACCGCAGCGTGACGCGCTCGGCGGTTCCGGCGTCGGTGTATTCCTGTGCGTTCATCGCATTGACGATCTGCTCACGGACTTCGATGCGGGCCAGCGCGTGGTCCCGCTGCTCGATCTCGGCAGGCGTTGAGGGTTGGAACTGGGGAACGGGAATCGGCTTGCCGTCCGGACCCACAGCTACGAAAATCACCATGCATTGGCTGTGCATTGTCTCCGGCCCGCCCTTGGGATCCCGGGAACTGACCACGGTGTGGATGTGCATGGAGGACCGGCCGGTGTAAACGATCGTTGAGGTCACTTCAACCATATCGCCGCTGTTCACGGGGTCGGTGAAGTGGATGTTGCCCACATAGGCGGTGACGCAATAGGACTTGGCCCATCCCACCGCCGCTGCGTAAGCCGCCTTGTCCACCCATTCAAGGACGGTCCCGGCATCAACGGATCCGCTGTGCCCAACGTCCGTGGGGGCTGCCAGGAAGCGGAGGGGCACAGAGTTGTCGGCGTCTTCGCTCATGCTCGAAGTTTACTGGTGCCATGTTTCTGTTACGTGACTAAGACTGCGCCCGTTGGATGCCCAGGGTGGCAATGAGGTCCTCATGGATTTCGAACCAGACGCGGTGGAAAGAGTCGCGGTCTGTACCCGTCAGCCAGGAGGCGTCCTCGGTTGAGAACTTGAGGGCCCGCAGGAGCCGGTCCGAATAGCCGCCGAACCGCGGAAGGCTTCGCATGAGCTGCGCTTCCAGGGGGCGCCACGCCGCCAAGGCTCCAATCAGCACATCCGTGGCTTCCTGATTGGAGGAAATCCCCAGCTGAAGAGTGCCGCAGGCGTTGACGACTCCATCATTGAACTCCGTAAAGTCCTCGTGCACCGCCAGGACCCGGGATCGTGCACCTGCCAGATCCAGCTCCTCGGCGAGCAGCCGTTCGTTCTCCGCCCTGCCGGCCCCGGAGAGCAACCAACCGCTGGTACCTGCGAAGGTGCTGCGCGAAACAAAGCCGTTCACACCGGCGTCGATGAGGGCGGACTCCACCACGCTTGGGTCCTGGGCAAAGCGCGCCGCTACGGCTTCTGTGTCAGCGAATCCCAACAGGCGCACGGCGTGCAAGATGAGGAGGCTCATTGCATGCCCGCCAAGGTGACCGTCCCGGTCGAACCATCAACAGTCACAACGCTGCCGTCAGGCACAAGCTCCAACGCAGCGTGCACACCCAGGACGGCCGGAATGCCGTATTCCCTCGCGACGATCGCGGCATGGGACAGCATTCCTCCTGTTTCGGTGACCACTGCCGAAGCCATCCCGAACAGAGGGGTCCATGCTGGATCAGTGGTGCGGCAAACCAGTACGTCTCCGGTCCGGAAACGGGCAAAATCATCGGGCCCATGGATCAGGCTGGCCATCCCCCTGGCACTGCCGGCGCTCGCTGCGGTTCCGTTCAGGACTACCGCCCTTGTCACTTGGCGGCACCTGTTCCTGGGCGGTCGGACAGCCGGTCCAGCCGCTGCTGCGCGGCCTGCGCGGAACGGAGCCCAAGGCTCTCCGCGATCTGCGGCCAGGTCAGCCCTTCCGCCCGGGCCAGAAACAGGAGTGCAGTTTCGACGGCGTCGATCTCACCTCGGGCGGCGGGCATCAGGGTGAGCGCCGCGCGGAGATCTGAGGAATCCGGCGCTGGATCACCCTCCTGGCTCCGGAAACGCCACAGCACGTGCTGGATGAGGTCCATGGCGGTCGGTGGCTGTTTTTCGTGGAGCCAGGGACGCTGGGGCAGTGCGGCGGCGCCCCGGTCCAAGAGCAGCCGGGTCGCGTCCGTCTGCAACTGCGCGTCTTTCCCGTCTTGGGGTGTGGTGGAGGCGTTCATGCGAGCGAGCATCCCTCATCAACATTATGTTGTCAATATTTTGTTGATGTCTGGATTGATTTGCTCTCTAAATGAGAATCAATATCATTTAACTCATGTCACATCACTCACACCCCACCCTTCCCGCCGTGCGCGGCCGTAAACGCCACTTGCCCACGGGCGCGGTCGCCGTCGTCGGGCTTTCCGCCCTTCTTCTTACTGGCTGCGCGACTCCCGGCGGCTCCGCTGGCAGCACAGCCGACGCCTCGCCGTCGTCGTCCGCAAAGCCCAGCCCCAAAGAAGCCGGTGCCCCGACCCCTCGCCTGGTCTACACGTACGACGGCGGCATGGGAGTTCTGGACGCCGCCTCCCTGGAGAAGGTGGGGAGTGCGGACCTGGGTGGCTTCAACCGGCTGAATCCCGCAGGCGACGGCAGGCATGTTTTCGTGTCCACCGGTGACGCCTTCCGCCTTTTCGACGCCGGCGCCTGGACCGAGCCGCACGGCGACCACAGCCATCACTACGTCAGCGATCCCAAGCTGACGGATCTGGCGTTCGAGGCGAGTAAAGCCGGTCACGTGGTGCTGCACGCCGGCAAAACCGTGCTGTTCAGCGACGGGTCGGGCAAGGTGGAGAGCTTCAAGAGCTCTGCGCTGGGGGCTGCTGTGGAGGACGGAAAACTGCCCGCCGCCGACGTTTACACAACGCCTGAAGCGCACCATGGAGTCGCCGTCGAACTCGAGGACGGCAAGCTGCTGGTGACCCTCGGCAATGAGGAAAGTAGGTCCGGAATCGCAGTGCTCTCCGCCGGCAAGGGGCAGGACCGCAAGGAAATCGTCCGCAACGAGGACTGCCCGGGCGTGCATGGTGAGGCCGTGGCTGCCGGAGAAGCAGTAGTGGTCGGGTGCGAAAACGGCATGTTGATCTACAAGGACGGGGCCATCACCAAGGTGGCGAGCCCTGATGCTTACGGCCGCTTGGGCAATCAGGCGGGATCGGAAAAGTCCCCGGTGATCCTGGGCGACTACAAGGTGGACAAGGCCGCCAAGCCGGAACGTCCCACCCGGATTTCGCTGGTCAACACCGAAACCGCAGCCATGCAGCTCGTGGACATCGGCACCAGCTACTCGTTCCGCTCACTGGGCCGCGGCCCGGCGGGTGAAGCCCTGGTTCTGGGAACTGATGGCGGCCTGCGCGTGATCGACCCACTCTCCGGTGCCGTCACCTCAACCATACCTGTGGTTGCCGCATGGGAGGAGTCGGCCACCTGGCAGGACCCGCGGCCCACCCTTTTTGTCCAGGGCTCGACGGCGTACGTCACCGAACCTGCGACGCAGTCACTTCACGCTGTGGACCTGAAGGCGGGCAAGGTGGCGAAGTCGGTGAAGCTTGATCAGACCCCGAACGAGCTCACCGGCGTCACGGGCTAGTCCAATCCTTGGGTCCCGCGTCGTGGAAATCGGACGCTCGCTCACTTTCCATGCCTTAAGCGCCGACGCTCGCTCACGTCCCACGCCTTAAACGCCGACGCTCGCGCACGTCCCACGCCTTAAACGCCGACGCTCGCGCACTTTCCTCGAAAAGTGAGCGAGCGACCGCGTGAAAGTGTTGTTATGTGAGCGAGCGTCCGAGGGGAGTGCCGCTTAGGCCAGTGCGCGGAGCTTCGAGCCGGAGCGGCCGAAGAGTGCGGCGTCGGCCGAGATCCTGCCGGCGCCCGCCAGTGCGAGGGCCAGCGCGGCACCTGCGAAGAGCAGTACGAGTTCATACCCTCCGTTGGCCACAAAGATGCCGGCCGGAGCGTGCACCAGGAAGAGGGCCCCCAGCATGTCGATGGCCAGGAGTGCTGCGAAGACGCGGGTCAGGAGGCCGAGGATCAGTGCGATGCCGCCGACGAGCTCCAGTGTTGCCACGATGGGGGCCACGACGGATGCGCCCGGCACGCCCATCTGGGTGAAGGAAGCCTGGGTTCCGGCGATGGTGAATTCGTTGAACTTCTGCCAACCGTGCGCGGCGAAGAGAAATCCTGCAATGACGCGCAGGATGGTCAGGGCTGTGGTGGTCAAGCTGGACTTGTTCATACTTCAACCCTTGCAGCCCGTTGGTTGAAGTGTCAACTAATTGTGGCGCACTATCACCGAATTCCCAGCTAATTACGAGGCTTCGCCTGAAGCCAGGGCTGCAGGAGCCGGGTGGTGATCGGCAGGAAAATGTACGTCATCAGAGGCGTCAGGATCACGATGTTCAGCAAAACGGCAAACACCAGCGGCCAATCCTGCGTCAACGGGTGCAGCAGGAAATTTGCCAGCAGGCTGAGCGGGAAGAACGGGAGGAAGATGCTGATGGCCTGCTTCCAGCGCGGTGGCACCACAGTTTCGGGCACGACTACCGAGACATCGCCAGGCCGCGAGAACCAACCCTCAATCCCCGTATGACGTTCCACGCGTGTGGTCTCCATCATGTCCCTGGCACTGTCGATCCACCAGCGCCTCTCCTCGGAGTCCTCCCACGCCTGCAGCGATTCGGCGTCGGCGAAACGATAGAGCATGTGCCACTCGGTGGAATCCACTCCGTTGCGCACCCATCCAGATCCCAGGTAACCCGGCCACTCGCGGGCAAGTTCCTGCCCGGCATGTGCCCACGCGTTGGCTTGGCGGGTGTAGCCCGGAAGAATGGTGCGGGCTACGGAAACGGTGACGGGATGCTCATATGACACGGCCCAAATGTACCCGTCCCCCAGCAGACTAGGCTTGTTTAGTGCCTCAAACCACAATCGCCCCCGCCCGCTCCACCGCGCGCGAAATCCTTCGCCTGGCCGTCCCCGCGTTCGGTGCGCTGATTGCAGAGCCTTTGTTCCTCCTGGCCGACTCTGCGATCGTGGGGCATTTAGGGGTCGACCAGCTGGCCGGCGTCGGACTGGCGTCAACCATCCTGCACACTGCGGTGGGACTCATGGTCTTCCTGGCGTATTCGACGACGCCGGCGGTCGCCCGCGCGATCGGCGACGGAAAGTTGGGGAAGGCTCTGGCCGCAGGGCGCGACGGCGTCTGGCTGGCCCTGCTGCTGGGGCTGGTGCTCGCTGTGGTGGGCTTCGTAGCAGCCGAGCCCTTGGTCGGTTTCATGGGTGCATCGGGCGATGTGCAGGGATTCGCCGTGGACTACCTCCGGTGGTCCATGCCCGGGCTGGCGGCAATGCTCCTGATTTTCGCGGGCACCGGTGTCCTTCGTGGTTTACAGGACACCCGGACGCCGCTTGTGGTGGCGACGGCCGGATTCGCGGTCAACATAGCCCTCAATGTGTTCCTGGTCTACGGGTTGAACATGTCCGTGACGGGTTCGGCGATCGGTACCAGCATTGCGCAGTGGGCCATGGCCGCCGTCTACCTGGTGATGGTGGGCCGTAATGCGCGGCAGCATGGTGTGTCCCTGCGGCCCGACTGGCACGGCATCCGGGCCATGACCAAGGTGGGCTCGTGGCTTATGCTTCGCACGCTGAGTCTTCGCTTGGCCATCCTCGCCACGGTCCTGGTGGTGACGGCCCAGGGGGCCGTCAATCTGGCAGCGCATCAGTTGGCCATGACAATTTTCTCCTTCCTTGCCTTTGCCTTGGATGCGCTGGCGATTGCGGCGCAGGCCCTGATCGGCAAGGAACTCGGAGCCCGGAACGCAGCCAGGGCCCGTGAACTGACCCGCACGATGATCCGCTGGGGTACGGGCTTTGGCGTGGTCACCGGCATACTGCTGGCCGTGGCGGCTCCGTGGGTTGGATACATTTTCACGGCCGACTCCGGCGTTCGATCGGCGCTGACGGTTGCGCTCTGGGTGCTCGCGCTCGGTCAGCCGCTGGCCGGGTACGTGTTCGTCTTGGACGGTGTCCTCATCGGCGCCGGCGACGCGCGCTATCTGGCGATTGCCGGCGTCGTAAATCTTGCGGTCTATTTGCCGCTGCTGGTGGCTGTCCACCAGCTGAGGCCCGGCGGCGAGGCGGGTCTTCTGTGGCTGTGGGCGGCGTTTGCGCTGGGTTACATGCTGGCCCGTGCGGTGACGTTGGGGCTGCGCGCGCGGACCGATCGGTGGATGGTGTTGGGTTCGCACTAAACTGGACGGGTGACTCTTCCATCGACTCCTGCCCACACTCCTGCTGCCCCTCCGGCCGGACTGTGGAAACCCATCCTGATCCGCGCAACGGTCGCAGTGTTGTTTGGTTTGGTGACCATCTTCTGGAGTTCGCCGTCAGTGGAGGTCCTGGCGTGGGCCGTGGGCCTGTATCTGCTTGGAACGGCAGCGGCCGTGTGGATGTCCCGCGTTTTGCCAGTAGCTGTAGCAGTGGTGGTAGCCGCGGGCGGCCTCGCCGCGTTGGTGACGCAGTCTGATCAAGGCGTGGCTCTTTCTGCCATGCTGGCTCTGCTGGTTCTTGGACTTCTTGAGTCCATGCAGGGCCTGAAGAAGCGCGATTCCGTAGCCCGCGACTGGCTCATCTCGGGCATTATTTCGGTGGGTACGGGCATTCTGCTGCCATTCTTTACTTCGCTGGGTGCGCACGCGCTCCTGGGGGTTGCAGGTGGGGGCGCCATTCTCTCGGGCGTCTTGTGGATGCTTTCCGGTCTGTCGCTGCGCCATGATGCCCGCACCGGTACGAGGACGCAGGCCTCTGCGCCCGGCGCCTCGCCGGAGGCCGTAAACTAGTAGTTGGACGTTCTACTCGTTGTAGAACTTTTGCAGACCGGCGGGCATGTACCGCCATCATTGGAGGAATGACCGTGGCAGACCAGACACCAGGAGAACCGCGCAAGATGCGGACTTCGGTCAAGGGACCCCTCATGTTCTCCGCCTTCTTCGCCGTGCTGGCCTTCGTGGCCGTGCTGATCTTCGCTTCCGGCGGCAGCGCGCGTGTTCCGCGGTTCGACCTCGCGTTCACCGGCGCAGGCATCGCGTTCATTGTGAGCCTCGTTGTGGCCGCCATGCTGTCCATGAGCTACAAGGAGAACGCCGACCACCTCGGCAAGGGTTCCGGGGTCAACCTCAGTTCCAAGCGTCCGCACGGCGGGTCGCCGGCTGCGGACTCCTCCGGCGGGACTGAAACGCCCGACGCCGGCCACTAACCTTCCAGCGCTTCCCCACTGTTGTTGGGGGAGCGCTTTTTGGTGGACTCGTTTGCTTGAGTCGCTACGCTTCCCGTTTTCTGCCACGCCAATGGATTCATGACACGCAAATCCGGGTAGCGATAGTCCATATTCCGGTCGTCAGCGCATTTGGGTGGCCTGACCACGGCGGCGGTACCAACGTACAGGAAACCACGCGTTGACGATGAAGAATCCCAGCACTAACCAGCCAGCAAAGAGCAACCCAGTGTCCGGTGACAGTACGTCGTAGGAGACGCCGTCCACGACACCTGTCTCGCGATGTTTACTCAGGATCCCGGCGGCTAAAAGGCCGTATCCGATGACAACGCCGGCCAACCCTACTTCGCCATTGGTTACCCACCACCGCTTTAGGGCTGGAATGAGCCGAATCGGGAGCCCAATGAGCGCCGCTGAGCAGACTGTAACCCAAGGAATCAAGACGGTCATGACAGTGAAACCCAAAATGGTCAACACCCCGTCATAGATGAAGTTCAGCGAGAAGTAGATATATATCCAGAGCGGCGTCATGATGATGAGCCCCACTAACATTTGTATCGGCAGGGCTCTCCAAACCCACGGGAGCCGTGTGCCTGCGCGTTCGCCCTGGGGCCGAGTCTGCTCGGGAAAACGCTGAGGCAGGTGCTGCCGGTTGATCTCTGGAGAGTGCGTGTAGCCGCCAGACCGGTAGTAGTTAGCCGGCTGTCGGGCTGCAGGGACCGTCGGTAACGGCGGTGGCTCGCGGTGGGGGTTGGTCATTGTGGCACCTTCACTGAGCGCACGCGCTTCCTGATCCGGAGGGGGGGGAATCCCATGCCGCAATTATGCCTGGGTTATTCGCTTTCGGCGGCCTTCCGTGCGCGGTATGCCGCCACGTGGGCCCGGTTGGCGCAGTTGCCTGTGTCGCAGTAAAGCTTGGAGCGGTTGCGGCTGAGGTCCAGCACCACGGCATCACAATCCTCTGCGGCGCAAATGCGCATCCGGTCCATTTCCCTGCTGCGGATCACGTCGACGATGGCCATCGCGGCCTCGGTGCCCATCCTGTCAGCCAGGGGCGCTTCCGGTGTGGTGGCGTGCAGGTGCCAGTCCCAGTGGTCATGCTTGACCAGCTGTGGGAGGGCTTTTGCGTCCGCGAGCAGTTTGTTGACGGTCTTGGCTGCAGTGTCTTCGTCAGAGGTCCAGAGTGCTGCGAGTTCGCTGCGCAGGCGCTTGATGCTGGTCAATTCATCGGCCGAATTGGCGCGCGAGCCCGTGAACTCCTCGGCGTTCAGGAACGAGTTGAGTTCCTCCACGGTGGCCAGCAGTTCTTCACCGTTGGCGGCAGTGTTGATCAGGTTGACGACGCTGCGTAAGGCAACTTCGGTGTCAGGCGCAAATAGCACTTTGACTCCTTACATATTTCGGGAGTACTGTCATGACCATAAGCCCACTTTACTCCTGACAGGAGGCTGCTGTGTCAGCTCCAACGACGAAGGCTGATGCAAAGAGTTTCTTGGCATCGGGACTCGGCATTGCCCTTTTCTCTTCAGCTGTCTTCGGAACCTCCGGCTCTTTCGCCAAGTCGATGTTGGAGACCGGCTGGTCCCCGGGCGCCGCTGTTACCGTGCGCCTCACGGGAGCGGCGCTGATCCTGGCGATTCCCGCCGTCATGGCTCTCCGGGGCCGTTGGCATCAGCTCAAGGAAAACTGGCTCACCATCCTGCTGTTCGGCCTCATCGGAGTAGCCGGCTGCCAGCTTTTCTACTTCAACGCGGTAGCCCGGCTGTCCGTTGGCGTTGCACTGCTACTCGAATACCTGGCCCCGGTGATGATTGTGCTGTGGCTGTGGATCTCCAGCCGACGCAAACCGCGCGCACTCACCGCTGCCGGCGCGCTGCTGTCCCTGGGTGGACTGGTGCTGGTTCTTGACCTGACCGGCGCTGTGAAGGTGGACTTCGTTGGCGTCCTGTGGGGCATGGCGGCTGCCGTGTGCCTGGTGATCTACTTCTTCATCACCGCAAAGGAAAACGACACCCTCCCCCCACTGGTGCTCGCCTCAGGCGGTCTGCTGGTAGGTGCACTGGTGATGTGGCTGGTGGGCCTTTTGGGGCTTCTTCCCATGACGTTCAGCACCGCAGACACAACGCTGGGACCCTGGACCGTGCCCTGGTGGGTGTCCGTCGTCGGCTTGATCATCCTGGCAACGGTCCTGGCGTACGTTTCCGGAATCATGGCGGCCCGAAGCCTGGGATCGAAGGTGGCCTCGTTCGTGTCCCTGACCGAAGTGCTGTTCGCCGTGATCTGGGCCTGGCTCCTGTTGGGCGAACTCCCCGGCCCAATCCAACTGCTGGGCGGTCTCCTGATTGTGGGCGGCGTAGTCCTGGTCCGTGTGGACGAACTGCGCGGGGACCGTCGTGCCGCTGTCGTCCACGCGTTGGATCACCCGAACGACGTCGAACCTGTACCTTCGGGGCCTGTCGCCGGAGCTTCCCGGGACTGAAGCACGGCCCCGCGGCCCTGTCGGGTCGCCTTGCCGTGCATTGAAGGCAAACGCGGATAACTGCGGGTTCTGCTGTGAACACAAAAATGCCCGGACGCTTGTGCGTCCGGGCATTTTCCCAACTGTCTTAGTTGGAAGCCTGCTGCTGCTGCTCAGCGTTCTTCTGAGCGCGATCGCCGGCTTCGCGAAGAGCATCGGCAACCTTCTTCAGGTTGGAAGCGTGCTGGCTGTCCCACTCGCCGCGGAACTTGTCAGCGTCCGGACCCTTCCAGTCGGTGCCGTCGAGTGCACCCTTCAGCTGTGAACGCTGCTGCTCGATGTGCTCGGCACCTGCCTTCAGCTTGTTACCGAGCTGACGAAGCTGATCAACATCTGCACCCCAAATAGCCATGAGATTCTCCTTCATTTGTTCGGACCCGAGCTCTTCGGCATCCCCAGCGGCCTCCGGCTCATCCGGAAGATCCAATAGCTAAAACCTATCCCGGGAATCGCGAACCCGTCGATGGGCACCCCTCCCCATGCAGCACTGCCCATGGTTAGCATGGGGTTATGTGCCGGAATATCAGGACTCTGCATAACTTCGAACCGCATGCCACCAGCGAGGAAGTGGAGGCCGCTGCCCTCCAATACGTGCGAAAGATCAGCGGATCCACCAAGCCCTCCAAGGCCAACGAGGAAGCCTTTGCCGAGGCTGTCCACGAAATCGCACACATTACGCAACATCTTCTGGACTCGTTGGTGAGCCACGCGCCGGCCAAGAACCGGGACGAGGAAGCGGCCAAGGCAAAGGCCCGGGCTGCGGTCCGCTTCGGAACCGCGTAGCCCAGGCCTTCCGCGAAGCTATTTGCCGAACGAGCGCAGCCTTAGCGAGTTGGCCACCACCAGGACCGAGCTGGCCGCCATCGCTGCCCCCGCGATCATCGGATTCAGCAGCCCCAACGCGGCTACGGGAATGCCGATCGCGTTGTAGAAGAACGCCCAGAACAAGTTGGTCTTGATCGTGGAGAGGGTCTTCCGGGACAGTTCGATTGCCTGGACGAGCTGACCCAGGTCGCTGCCCATGACCGTCAGATCCGAGGCTTCGATGGCGACATCTGTGCCGGAACCCATCGCGATCCCCAGATCCGATTGCGCCAGGGCCGCGGCGTCGTTGACACCATCTCCGGCCATGGCGACTGTCGCCCCGGAGGCCTGAAGCTTCCGAACTGCCTCCACTTTTCCTTCCGGCAGCACCCCGGCGAATACGTCCTCCGGGGATATTCCGACGGCGGCAGCCACTTGGGCGGCCACGGCAGCGTTGTCTCCGGTCAAAAGGATCGGACGGATGCCCAGATCCTTGAGCTTCTGGATCGCTGCCGCCGAGCCGGGCTTGATGGTGTCGCTCAGGCTCACAATTCCAGCGGGTGCTCCGTCAACGGCGACCCAGATGGCGGTGGCGCCCCCGTTCTCCTCGTCTGCCAGCATTTCCCGATGGCCCGCTTCGAGGGAGATACCGTTCTCTTCAAGCCAACCCGAGCGACCTACGACCACAGCCTTCGGGCTGCCGTCCAGCACAACCCGGCCCCGCACTCCGCCGCCGGGAGCGGAACTGAAGCCGTCCACGGCAGGCAGGGCTCCGGCGTCGGGCATTGCGTCTTTTGCCGCGGCGGCAATCGCGTGGGCGATCGGGTGCTCCGACGCTGACTCGACGGCACCCGCCAGGGTGAGCACTGCGGCGGGGGAATGCCCGTTCAGGGCTACGGTGTGGTCCACGGCCAGCTTGCCGCTGGTAACGGTACCGGTCTTGTCCAACAGGATGGTGTCAACGTGCCGGGTGTCCTCGAGAACCTGCGGACCCTTGATGAGGATGCCCAATTGGGCTCCACGACCCGTTCCGGTCAGCAGGCCAACCGGCGTCGCCAGACCCAAGGCGCAGGGGCAAGCGATCACCAGGACAGCAACGGCGGCGGTGAATGCGGCATTCAGGTCGCCGGAGATGAACAGCCAGAGCACGAACGTTGCCAGCGCGATGACCAGCACGATCGGGACGAAGACCGAGCTGATCCTGTCCGCGAGCCGCGCAATCGGCGCTTTGCCCGTTTGGGCCTGGCTGACCAGCCGCCCCATCTGGGCGAGCGTGGTGTCGGAGCCAACGCGCGTGGCCCGGACCAACAGGCGCCCGGAGGTATTGATCGTAGCCCCGGTCACCGTGCTGCCCGGCCCCACTTCAACCGGCACCGATTCGCCGGTAACCAAGGAAGCGTCGACGGCGGAAGCGCCGTCCGTGACAACGCCGTCCGTCGCGATCTTCTCGCCGGGGCGGACAACGAACACATCATCCACGAGGAGCTGATCCGCAGGGATCTTCCGCTCAATGCCCCGTTCGAGGATGGTTGCATCCTTCGCGCCCAGGTTCAGGAGGGCCTTGAGGGCATTGCCCGCTTTGGCCTTCGCGTTCGCTTCCAGGTAACGGCCAAGGAGGAGGAACGTGGTGACAACAGCCGCGACCTCGAAGTACAGCCCCCCGCCGGACATGCTTTCCATGCCGGGGTGTTCGGTCATTCGCGGGTCGGCGAACAACTGCCAGGCCGAGTACACGTAGGCCGCGATCACACCAATGGAAACAAGGGTGTCCATGGTGGACGCCAGATGCCGCGCATTGATGGCAGCAGCCCTGTGGAAGGGCCAGGCTGCCCAACTCACCACCGGCAGCGCCAGGGCGCCCACAACCCAGCCCCAGTTGGCGAACTGCAGGGCGGGAATCATGGAGATCGCAAACACAGGAACGGTCAGGACGGCAGCCAGGATCAGGCGCGGCCGGAGTGTCGATGCCGACGGACCGTGATCCATATGGTTTTCGTGCCCGGAATGCTCGTCGTGCATGGGCTCAGCGTCGTGATGATGATTGTGATGCTCATGCCCGGGACTGTTTGCCGTGTCACCGGCGGCCGGGCGGGTATGCGGCGCGGGTGCCTGGCGCAGGGTGGCTTTGTACCCCGTCGCATTGACCGTGTCCACGATCTGCTGGTCCGTCACGGTGGCGGGGACGGTGACATGGGCTGATTCGAGGGGCAGGTTGACGCTCGCCTCGACGCCTTCGAGCTTGCCCAGTTTCCGTTCCACCCGATTGACGCATGAGGCGCAGGTCATGCCCTCAATGTCCAGCTCGATCACCCGTTGTGCGGGTTGGTTGAAGGTTTCCTGGTTACTCAAGGGAGCCCCCTAGGCTTCGTTGGCTACCACCAGGTAGCCGGCTTCTGCCACGGCCTCGCCAATTTCTGACGGCGAGAGTTCATGGGTGGATGTGATGGTGACGGTGGACAGGCCGCCGGGGTTGAGGTCGACTGCGACATTCTGGACGCCGCTAAGAGATTCGAGTTCTTCGCTCACGCTGGAAACACAGTGGCCGCAGGTCATGCCGGAAACGTTCACGTTGGTCTGGATGGTTTGGCTCATGGAGTGCTCCTTGGTGCTGAGTTGGATGGTGTGGTGGGTGGTAGCGGGGTTACCGCAGCAGGCGCCCGATGGCATCGGTGGCCTCCTTGACTTTCGCGTCGATTTGTTCGGCGCGGGCTTCGGGGTCGGGCTCGGAGGCAGCGCCAACGACGCAGTGGCCGATGTGCTCCTCAACGAGGCCCAGGCTCACTGCGTGGAGGGCTTTGGTGGCAGCTGCGACCTGCGTGAGGATGTCGATGCAGTATTTGTCGTCTTCCACCATGCGCGCGATCCCGCGGACTTGGCCTTCGATTCGTTTCAACCTCTTGAGGTACGCGTCCTTATTGCTGGTGTAGCCGTGGTGCGCGGAGGGTTCCAGGTCCACCTCGATGACTGGCGCATCCGGGTGGCTCAGTTTCAGGTCTGGTGAATTCATGTCCTCAACCTATACCCCAAGGGGGTATGCGTCAAGTACCCCCAGGGGGTATGGTGAGGAGGTGAAAGAACCCTCAATAAGGCAAGGTGACTGAATGGCGTCCGACGATCAGGCCGGGATTTTTGGCATGAAGCTCGACCCCGCCGACTATTTCCGGGCCAAGCTTCAGTGCGAGATTGATGTCATGGAGGTGGCCGAGGCGGACCCGGAAACGCTGTTTGTCGTGGACACCCGACGCCGATCTTCCTGGGACCACGGACATATTCCTCAAGCCGTACATATACCTACGGCGCTGATCCCATCCCAGGCTCCGGACCTTGTCCCCGCTGGCTCACAGGTAGTGGTGTATTCCTGGGGCCCGGGCTGCAACGGCAGCACCTTTGCTGCGCTCGCGTTCGCGGAACTCGGCTACTCCGTGAAGGAGTTGATAGGAGGCATCGAATATTGGATCAGGAACGGGCTGCCCGTTGAAACTGACGCGGGTATCGTTCAGGGAGCGCCCGATGTATTGGTGACAGCGCACACGGCCTGATGTGAAACGGGGCATGATGACGACTTTCGTACTGGTCCACGGCGGTGGTTCCACGGCGTGGGACTGGCATTTGGTTGGCCCGCTTCTTGAAGCGGCCGGGCATGACGTGGTGGCCGTCGACCTGCCCATCGAAGACGTTGATGCCCGGCTCGAGGACTACGCCCGCGCAGTGACGGCCGCCGTTGGCAAAGCCCCGCACACCATCGTGGTGGGGCACTCGCTGGGCGGTTTCACGGCACCCTTGGTTTGCGAAAAGCTCCATTCCAACGGCCTTGTGTACCTCTCGGCAATGATTCCGATGCCGGGGGAGACCTTCGGCGAGTGGTGGACCAAGACAGGCCATGACCGCGAGGCCATCCCCGACGAACCATATTTCAATCTTGTCCCCGCGGAATTGGTGCAACAGGCCACCGACAGGGAGCGTGACCAGCAAGGTGCATGGATGTCAGACCCCTGGCCGGGAAAGCATCCGAGCGTGCCAACCCTGGGGATTTTCTGCCGTGACGATTTGCTCTTCCCTGCGTCGTTCATGAGTCGCCAGATACGCGACCGGCTGGGCATCGAACCAGTGGACATCCCGGGCGGTCACTACGCCACGCTGAGTCACCCGGGCGCTGTAGCTGGAGCTCTTGTCGACTTTGCCGGAAAGATTGGCCTCTGACTTCACGGAGCCTCCCTCATCCCAAAGCCTCCACGAGACACCGCGAGTGGTAACGGCACCGCATAGGCTTGGATCATGCTGACCCTGGTCCTAGGACTTCTCTTTGCGGGCCTTTTCCTTGCCTCATTCCAGTCGGACCGGCGCCGGCTAAGGAATGGCGTCTTCCTTCTGGTTGCGGCCTGGTTTTTACTGCAGGCCCTCCTGGACTTCCTGATTGACCTGAATCCATGGTTCGAATGGCTGAACCTCGTAATTGTCGTAGTGCCCGTAGTCAGCATTTTCGTCTTCGCCGGCTTCTTGCTCGCGAACGGCGTCACCATGGTCCGCAGGGAAGGCCCAAGCATCACCAGCTTTTTGCCCATGGCAGTGGGAATGGCTGTTTTCCTGGCACCGGTGGTGGCCTTCCTCTTCGTGCTGAGCGGGCAGCCCGTACTGGCCGGCATCGCAGCCCTTGCGTTCTTCCTCTGCGCCTACCTCGGCTGCGCATTCGTGGTGTTCCTGGGCTATGCCGTGGTGTACTCCAAGATGCGCTTCAGCCCGAACCCGGCGGCGGTCATCGTCCTGGGTTCAGGGCTCATTGACGGCAAGGTTCCGCCGCTGCTCGCCGCACGCCTGAACAAGGCTCTGGAAATTTACGACGCCGTCACTCCGGTCAGGCCCGTTTTGGTACCTTCCGGGGGCCAAGGCCCCGATGAACCCCGGCCCGAGTCCTCGGCGATGAAGGACTACCTGGTGACCAAGGGTGCCGCTCCCGGCGATGTGGTGGAGGAGAACAAAGCCACCACCACCCGCGAGAACCTTGCCTACTCCGTCGCACTGCTGGCCGACAGGGGAATCCAGGGGCCGCTGCTGGTGTGCACCAACAACTACCACGTACTCCGCGCCGCCCTCCTGTCCCGTCGGCAGAAGATCAACGCAGAGGTGGTGGGTGCTCCGACCGCCAGGTATTTTGTGCCCAGCGCGTTCCTTAGGGAGTTCGTGGCCGTGATGAGGGACAACCGCCTGACCAACGCAGTACTCTGCCTGCCGATGTTCGGGATTGCCCTGCTCATCACGGTCGCACTGATGAACTCTCCGGTGGTGTAGCTCTTCCTATGGGTTGGGGAGCCCGGTGGTGAAGGTGTGGCTCCACTCGGTGACGGCGCCGTCCGTGAAGACGTACCCCTTGTCGGGTGCAGCGGTGACTGTCACGGTGCCCGCCGGCTTCCGGTAGGACCCAGCTGCAACCTCCTTGCCGTCAACGAGGTACGTCACGCCCGGAACTGCGGGGATGGTGTACGAATCCTGCCCCTTGCCCGGCCGGTCCGTAAAGGTGACGGCTGCCGGCGTCGCGGTGTCATAGCTGAGGCCGAAGCCGAGCGGCAGGAGGACGCCGTCGCCGTCGGCCTTCGGGACGTTCACCGGCAGTTTGCCGCTGGGGTTGACCGCGCCGGCAATGGCGCGGACGGCGCCATGGAAGTTGACCTCCTTGACCCCGTAACTGTTGAGAACGGCGTCGGCGCCCGGGAAGACGTTGATGTCGTAAGGGTTGCGCGTGGCAATGACGATCACCGGCGTTCCGGTCGCCGCGAGCTCAGCCACCATCTGCTGTTGCGCAGCGTTGCCGGTGGCGTTGTAGGAGGCGAAGACGACCGCATCCACTCCTCGGGCAGCGGCCACCGCCCGGGCCCGGTAGGCCGTGGAGGGCGATGCGCCATTCTCGTAATCTTCAGTGACTGCGAATCCTTGCATTTTGAGCATGGGACCAGCCAGTTCCGGCCACGCTGAACCGGAACCAACCATGAGCACCGAGCTCTTGGACGGGAGCGGCAGGACGCGGTCCTCATTGCGGACCAACGTGACGGCGCGGTCGGAGATCAGATTGGCCGTGCCGAGGTTTTCGGCAGTGCCAACAAGCGTGTCCACGGCGCCGGGATCGGTCATGGGCTGGTCGAAGACGCCGCGCTTGACCTTCCACTCGAGGATCCGTCGGACGGACTCGTCCAGGCGGGCTTCAGTGATCTCTCCGGACCCGACGGCGGCACGCACCCCGGCGAACGACGCCTCCACGTCGGGGGAGTTGAGGAGGATGTCGGACCCGGCCTGGATGGCCTTGACCGCGATTTTTTCCTGGGGCCATTCGGCGGCCATCGCGGCCATGTCCAAAGCGTCGGTGGTGACGAGCCCCTTGAAGCCGAGCTCATCACGGAGCAGGCCGGTGAGCACCTTGTGGGACAGGGTTCCCGGCATGTCCGGATCGATGGCCTCCACAATGATGTGTGCCGTCATGACCATGTCCACGCCGGCATCGATCGCGGCTTTGAACGGCTGGAGGTGCTTGTTCAGGGTCGCGCGGTCGTAGGTGACCGTTGGCAGTCCGTAATGGGAGTCCACTGAAGTGTCGCCGTGGCCGGGGAAGTGCTTGGCCGCAGCCCCCACGTTATGTGCCTGCAGGCCGTCGATCTGGGCGACGCCAAGTTTGCTGACCAGTGCGGGGTCTTCACTCATGGAACGGATTCCGATGACAGGGTTGTCCGGGTTGGAGTTGAGGTCCAATACCGGGGCGAAGTCCACGTTGATGCCCATGGCGCGCATCTCCGACCCCAGGATTCCGCCCTGGGCCCGTGCAAGCTCCTCATCTCCGGTGGCACCCAGTGCCATGTTGCCCGGGAGTACAGTGGCGGGCGGCCCGATCCGGGCCACAAGGCCACCTTCCTGGTCGATGGTCACGGCCAGCGGAATGCCTTTTCCGTCTGCGCCCACGGCCGCCTTCTGCAGGCCGTTCGAAAGGCCTGCAACCTGCCCGGGGTTGGCCGTGTTGCCGGACCAAGCGAAGTAGAGGACGCCGCCCAGGTTGTACTTCTCCACCACCTCGGCTGGCGTATTGACGCCGTACCGCTCCTGGTTGCTTGACGCCATGGACGTGTCATCCGCGGACGAACCATAAACATGGGTCCACGTCATCTGGCCGATCTTTTCGTCCAGAGTCATGCCCGCAATCATTGCGTCGATGTCCGGTGAGGCGGAGGCCGCCGTCGTCATTACCGTGCTGGTGGGCACGGCGGCGACTGCAGTGCCCGCGCCGGTCATGAGCAGCGCCGTGGCGGCCGCCGTCATGAGGGTAGTTCCTTTTCTGTACATGTGGATCCCAATCCCATCGTCCTTGTTTGTTGGTTGAGGCGGGGTGTTTCTGCGCGCTTAGCGTGGCCCGTTGTAGAGGAGGTACGGGCGGGTATCGCGAACGAACTGACCCAAATCCTGCCGCCAGCTGTCCATGATCGTCCTGGCGTCAGCGCCGGCGTCGAGCTGTTCGGCGAAGCGGGCCGAACCGCTCAGCAGGCCCATCCAACGGCCGCCGTCGCCGCGCCAGTCGAAGCCCGGGTACAGACGCTTGGCTTCGACCAGCATGTGGGTGCCCACCTCAAGCGCTTCAACGCGGGTGGCGTCGGTGATGTGGACCTGGACGCCCCCACAGATGAGGCCTTGGTTTTTCGACAGCGTGGGCTGGAAGTAAGCCTCACGAAAGGTGACGCCGTTGAGACCCTTGCCGTTCAACGCTTCGGCCCATCGGTAGTCCACATAAGGCGCGCCGATGATTTCGAAAGGCCGGGTGGTTCCGCGGCCTTCGGACATGTTGGTCGCCTCGAACAAGGCTGTACCGGGATACAAGGTGGCTGTTTCCGGCGTGGGCATGTTGGGACTCGGGAGAATCCAGGCTGCCCTGTTATCCGGTCCGGTCATCTCGCGGCGCCAGCCCTGAACCTGCACCACGTGAAGGTCCTTGATGGGCGTGAGACCGGCGGCCGGGAGGTAGACGGCGTTGAAGCAGGTGGCGAGCTCGCCCACGGTCATGCCGTGTTGCAGGGCTATGCCCAACCGTCCCACTCCGGACTCGAAGCCGGGTTGGAGGACCGGTCCGCGCGCCTGGCCGCCGATGGGATTGGGGCGGTCCAGGACCACAAACTTGGTGCCGGTCCGGGACGCCGCCTGCATGGCGCCCCACATAGTCCAGATGTAGGTATAGAACCGGGCTCCGACGTCCTGGATGTCGAAGCAGATGGTGTCCACGCCGGATGCTTCGTAAAAGCCCACGTAGTCGGCAACTTCGGCGCCGTAGGAGTCATAGACGGTGATGCCGGTCCGCGGGTCCACCGAGGTGCCTTCGCTGCCGCCGTCCTGGGCGGTTCCGCGGAAGCCGTGCTCGGGTCCGAAGACGGCCCCGACGTCGACGCCCTTGTCCGCCATGTCGTCCACGATGGAGCGGAAGTTGGCCAGGACGCCGGTGGGATTTGTGATGACACCTACCTTGCGACCGGCGAAGATGCTCCAGTTATCGGCGGCGGCGAGGTCGGCTCCGTTGACGGCGGCGCCCGGCTTTCCGGGTCGCGTGCCCGGCGGCTGCGCGACGGCGGCAGGCGTGAAGGGTGCGACGACGGCGGCCGCTGCGGCCAGCCCCGAGGCATGGATCAGTCTTCTGCGGTTGAGGTTCATGGGGTGCCTTTCGGAAAGGTGCTGCCGTGCTCAGGTGGGGATTCCTTGACAACATTTGTGATTTTCCTTACATCGACCGTATTCCCCTCGTGGAGATGCGTCAATGACTTACCTTCGTATCCACGTTTAGGTAACTTATTTACAAGCCCGTACTTTTGGACCCAGCCGTTGGAAGGAGTCCGCCGTGGACCAGGAGCTGAACACGCAGGCATCGCGTACTGTTTTGGTCCGGATCAGATCTGCCCTGCCGGCCCTTCGCCCATCCGAGCGCTCTGTTGCCGAGCTTGTCCTGGCGGACCCTTCGCGGGCCGCGACGTTGTCCATCGGCGACCTCGCCGAGCACTGCGGAACGTCCACCACGTCAGTTGTCCGCTTCTACAAAAAGGTGGGCTACCGCGGGTACTCCGAGCTGCGCCTCGACCTCGCCAGGGAAGCGGCCAGGGAGAGTTCAGCCAACCCCGTGCCCGCTACGGTTTACGACGACGTGAACCCGTCGGATTCGCTTCCCGACATCATTTCCAAGATCGCTTTCAACGAAACGATGTCCATCGCTGACACCGCCCAGGTGCTCGACGTTCACGAACTGGCCACAGCCATCGAGGTCATCACCCTCTCGCGGAAGATCGACATCTTTGGTGTGGGCGCCGGAGGGTTGGTCGGCCACGACCTGCAGCAGAAACTGCACCGGATAGGCCTGACTTCCTTCAACTGGCCCGAAGTTCATGTCGCGTTGACGTCCGCAGCACTTCTGGACGGGAACGGTGTGGCGGTGGGCATCTCGCACTCCGGCACCACCGCGGATACGGTCGATTTCCTCAGGGCGGCCAAGGATGCCGGGGCCACGACGATCGCCATCACCAACCATGCTGACTCGCCGTTGGGCCGTGACGCCGACATTGTGCTCAGCACCGCAGCGCGTGAGACACCCTTCAGGCCAGGCGCGATGGGGAGCCGGATCGCCCAGATGATGGTGGTTGATTGCCTTTTCGTGGGGGTCGCCCAGCATTCGTACGACGCTTCCATCTCAGCGCTGCGCAAGACGCACGCGGCCGTCCAAGGCAGGAAAGTGCCGCGCGGGCATACACCGCCCCAGCCGAATATAGTCGTGTGATGTTCACCCTCGTTGCTCCGGATGCTTCCTTTCATCAGTCGTTTACCGAGTCCCACAGCGAGTGGGACGGTGCCCACCAGGACGGTGCCGGGCTGTTCCCGGGGGATGACGTCACCAGTCAAAAGGGCTTTGAGCGCTGGGTCCGCAAGCTGCTGGACGCTGAACGGGCCGTCGAAAAGGACGGTATTGTTCCCTGCACGTTCCGGTGGATAACGGAGGGCCCGCGGTATGTGGGCTCCATTGCGTTCCGCCACTATCTCACCCCAGCCCTTCTGAACTCCGGCGGGCATATCGGCTACGGCGTAAGGCCATCCGATCGTGGACGGGGGGCGGCATCCTGGGCCCTCCAGGAACTGTGCGCTCACCTGGCTGCACGAGGAGAGCCTGATCGGGTTCTCTTGACCTGCGATGACTCCAATGCCGCGTCCGCCAAAACCATTGAACGCGCGGGCGGGCTCCTTGAGGATGCGCGAACCGACGCCGATGGGCGACTCTTCCGCCGCTATTGGATCGACCTCTAGGCTGTTCATGTTCCCGTCACCAAGCCTTGTTAGCCTGCCGTGCACCACACGGCTTAGCAGGAGGACCGCATGACGGACGCAAACCCACTCGCCACATCGCTGGACAACTGGTGGGTCAGGGACAACCTGCGCGAGACCATCGACCATCTGGTGGAGCTGGGATACACCATCAGCGGAGGCCAAGGGGAAGACCCTGAGCTCATCGATCCCGGCGGATCGGCCGTGGAAACATGGAGCGACGAATACCCCTACCCGGAGCGGATGACCCGCGACGAGTACGAGATCGAGAAGTACCACCTGCAGATAGAGCTGTTGAAGTTCCAATACTGGGGCCAGGATCTGGGCCTGAAGCATGTGATCGTGTTCGAAGGCAGGGACGCCGCGGGCAAGGGCGGAACCATCAAGCGTTTCACCGAGCACCTGGATCCCCGCTCGGCCCGGACCGTGGCGCTCGCCAAGCCCTCCGACCGCGAGCAGGGCCAGTGGTATTTCCAGCGCTACATCCAGCACCTGCCCACTGCCGGGGAGATCGTCATGTTCGACAGGTCCTGGTACAACCGGGCCAACGTGGAACGCGTCATGGGGTTCTGCACCGACGAGGAATACGACACCTTCATGGGCCAGGCGCCCGTCTTTGAAAAAATGCTGGTGGACGCCGGAATCCACGTCACCAAGTTCTGGTTCTCCGTGACCCGGCAAGAGCAGCGCACCCGTTTCGCGATCCGCCAGATCGACCCCGTGCGGCGCTGGAAACTTTCACCAATGGACCTCGCGTCACTGGGCCGCTGGGATGAATACACCGAGGCCAAAGAGCAGACCTTCCTCCACACGGACTCCGATCACGCACCGTGGATCACCATCAAGTCCAACGACAAGAAGCGTGCCAGGATCAACGCCATGCGCTTCTTCCTCAACCAATTCGACTACGAGGACAAGGACACCTCGGTGGTCTTCCCGGCGGATCCGCTGATCGTCCGCCGCGGCCGCGACGCCGTAGGCGACTAGTCGCTCTACGCGCAAAACCCGGCAAACCGCGACGTCGGCACTTACCGTAAGTGCCGACGTCGCGCTTTTCCTGAAAAGTTCCGTTACATTCTTCTGACTGCCGGACATTAACCGGGTATGAGCGTGCAGACGGACCAAGGAGATCGCGTGGAGCCGGCCAGACAGGAACACTTCCTGGCAGCCCACTCGGCCTGCCATGACAAGGTCTATCGCTATTTCCGGCGGCGCGCCGGGGACCCGTCCACTGCGGAGGACCTATGCGCCGAAGTCTTCCGCATCGCCTGGGAGAAGTGCCGTCAGGACCAGGAATTGTCCGTGCTGATCGTGTTCGGTATTGCCCGGAATGTTCTCCGCAACCACAACCGTTCCGCCGTCCGCTCGATCAACCTCGCGCAGCAACTGGAACGGCAGCAGACCAGGGAACCGGTTAGCGACGACGGCGAGGTGCGGGACGCGCTGGACCGGCTCAAGCCCGAGGACCGTGAGGTTCTCCTCCTGACGTACTGGGACGGCTTCACCTCGGCCGAAGTTGCGGAACTGCTCGATGTCTCGGCCACCGCTGTCAGGATGCGGCTGCACCGGGCTCGAAGACATCTCAGCCAACTACTTCGGGCAGAGCGAGAGATAGAGGATGTGCAGCGATGAGGCATGAGGAAACGGCCGCTGTGGAACGATTGACGGGCGCCGATCCGGGCGTGGCCGTCACGGAAGAGGAACTGGCCCGGAGCCGGGAGAAAAGCCTTGCTGTCAGGTTCACTGACTCGGAGCAACTCGTACCCGGCGGCTCCATCGACGACTTCCATCAGCGACGCCCGCGTCGACGTTTCCGGCTGGCTGCGGGGGCCGGGTTGGCGGCAGCGGCAGTCCTCGCCGGTGTTTTCGTGGCGTCGTCCCTGTCCGCGCCGCTCAATGAGCAGGCGGGTCCAGCCGCCACCCCGTCTGCTGCCGCACCGGAAACAGATTCGTCCGCGTCTCCATCATTGCCTGAAATTATCGGCGCCAAGGCGGCGACGGGCGCTGCCGAAATCGTCGTCGGAGGCAACGGCAACAAGGCCGCCGTCTCTACGGATCAAGGCGTCAACGTCTTCATGGAGGCTCTCAACTCAGGCAGGCTCGGCCTGAACAGCGGAGGGTGCTTCGCCGAAATCCGCCCGGACGGAACATCGACGGGCCTCATCTTCCCCTTCGGAACCCAGGTCACCGGGACGGGAGTCATCTTGCCCGACGGAACTGCAGTCAATGTGGGCGACGACTTTGCGTTCGGAGGAGGACTCGCGCCCGGTACCAGGGACCCCGGCGTGTGCTCTCCGACCGGTGCAGCGTTCCTGGTCCAGAGTTGGTGAGCCCGCGAGTTGGCATTTAATGCCCATGTTTTGGGGCAAAGTCATTAGGTGCCAACTCGCGGAACGTCGGGCTTCCTATTCGGTAGCTTCGTCCTCGGCGACCGGATCCTTCAACAGGAGTGCCGTGCCCTGGAAGGGCCGCAGTTCCAGGAAGAAACTGCCCAGGTCATCCACCTGGCCCACATCTTCGCCGCTGAACAGATCGTGGACCGTCGCGCCAGGCACCAGATGCGAGGACTGGATGCTGCCTGCGATGTCCTGGTCGGAGAAGTTCAGGACCGTCACTTGCACCGCACCGTCAGCGAGCTGGTTGACCATCACCAACAGTCCACGGTTGGACACGTCCGGGACATCCAGGAGCGTACTGGTTGCGATCCCGGACTCTTCCCGCACCGTGAGGATCTTCTGGAGCCGCCGCGCATAGGACGCCGGATCCTTGAGCTGCTCGGGCAGCGGGCCGTAGAGGCTGCGTGCCCGGGCCATGCCCGCCAAGGAGGTCGTTGCGTCCGGGCTGGTCCCCATGAGATCGTGGGCTCCGCGGTTGATCCAGCGGGTGTCGCCCTGGGACGTCAACTCGCGGACAGTCTCACGGTCCAGGGCAGTGATGCCGGTGAGGTCCCAACCGGACAGTGCGAAGACGCCCGGCTGCAAAGCGTTGTACATGGACAGCAGGACGTGGGCATCCAGTACTTGGGCTTCCTGTTCCGCCGTGATGGCGTCCGGGTCCTTGATCCCCAACGTGGCCATGATGAAGCTGACGGTGGTGCAGGCGATGCCGTTGGTGGTGAAGACGGCGTTGTAAGGGCCGTTCTCACCTGTGAGGCGCTCCCGCAGGGTGTCCTGTACTTTCTCGGCCACCTCCGCGCCCGTCAGTTCTTCCCCGCCGAGCTCGAAAATGTCGTCCCTGTGGCCGGCCGCGAAGTGCAGCAGTTCGTAGGTCAGTTCGTCGTGGTTCTGGAGTGCGTGGACCAAGGACGCCTGGTCGACGCCGATCTCCATGGCGAGCTTCAAGGTCAGGCGCAGGAACTCGGTATCACCGGTCACCAGGGCGTAGTGGTAGGCGGGCCTGGTGACGAAGTCGTAGGACAGGTCCGGACCCGACTCGGACTGGGCCTTGATGTCATCAATGGTGAGGTTGAGTTCCTGGAAGGAGAAGCCACCCACTTTGCGGATCATCGAGCCGATCAGCTGGTTCGCTGCCTCGGACAACGGGTGGCCTTCGGACCAGCCCGGCTCTTCCTCGGCGCTTTTCTCAACACCCAGGAAGCCGTTGGCGTCCAGGCGCAGTGCGCCCGTTCCAAGGTCCAGCAGGGAATGCAGGGCATCGCCCACCACCAGGCGCATGCCGGCAAAGGTGGGGTCCAGCCAGTTAATGGACGGCTGCCCGGCCTTGAAATAGTGGAGGTACACCCAGCGGCGTTTCTTGCCGGTGGTGTCGACGATTGCCTTGGTCGCGCTCCAGTTGGTTTCCTTCACGCCCGGCTCGTAGAAGATGACCCGCTGCAGGCGGCCGATGATGTAGCCGGCCTGCTGGAGGGCCTTCTCCGTCTCGGGACTGATGTTGACGGAGTCCTCGTTCTCGGGAACGTCCGGCAGGAGGTGCCAGTCCTCTTCGGGGATGTCCACCATGTGATAAATGCCGGGGTAGTCCCGGAAGTTCATTTCGGCAAGCCGGAAGTCAGCACCCTTGCCGGTGTGCCCGGGAACAATGTCGTCGATGATCGTGCCGCCGTGCTCGACGGCGACCTCGCACATCTGCCGGAATTCTTCCTCGGTGCCGAACGCAGGGTCGATCGCCATGCTGATGCGGTCGAAGTGCCCGTCGACGCTTGGTGTCTGCGACCATCCGCGGATGCCGCCGGCAAGCTTGACCGGCCCAGTGTGCAGCCCCCGGATGCCGATCTGGCTGAACGCATCCCACAGTGCAGGGTCACCGAGCGCAGAAAGGAACGACTGGCCGTCCTTGGTGATGAAGGACAGGGGGTAGGCCGTGAACCAGACAGGTGCGCGCTCCACTGCGGAGCGCGGGTTCGGCCTGGCGTAGGAGTTCTGCCACATGCTGGCTTGCCCCGAAAGCTGCCGGGCCATGGTGTTGGCGTCGCCGAGCATGGACTGGTTGCGCAGCCAATCGACGTACGTGGAGTTCAGTCCGTCGAACTCCAGGGACGGTCGGGCTGCAAAGAACTGACGACGGCGGGCAATCGGCCTCAGCGCTTTGGGCCGCGCAGGGTAGAACTGCTCGTCGAACGTGATTTCCGGTGACTCTGTTGCGGTTTCCTCAGTTACCTGCGGTTCTTCCTGTGATTCAGATGGATCAGCGCTGACTTCTGCCGCGCTCTCGTTGACTACAGGCTCCCGCACAGCATTCTCCTTTACGTGGCCGGCGCTGGCGCCGACCTTCCGAGGGGGTCGTTCAAGAGTTCACGTACCCGGGCTTACCCGGAGTATTCATGCTAGGCACGACCGCATGCGGTTTGTCGAACTTGGGAGAAGTGAGTCGTCAGGTTGCTGGCTAATGTCCGCCCGAAGACTGTTGCTGCGCTAGTAGACGGACCCTTCCAGCAGCTCCGAAAGCCGGCCCGCTGCACGCCTTAGTTCCGGTACGCCGGCCCTCAACGCTTTGTCGGTGACGGATTCCACTGGGCCGAACCAGCAGGAAGGCATCAGGCGTGGAACAATCCCAGGAGTTCGTCGCCTGGGCGTGGGACAACCAAATTGCGCTGCTGGCCGCCGACAACTTCGCCTTCGAATGCCTCCCGGCCGTGGCAGGCAGCCCGTTCCTGGAGGCGGCGCCGAATGGCAACGGCATGATGCACCAGCAACTCCTCGCCAAACTCGGCATGCCCCTCGGTGAGCTTTGGCGACTGGGTCCATTGGCCCGGCACATGAGGTCAACCGGAAACTGGGACGCCTTTGTCAGCATCAAGCCGCTCAACATCGTGGGAGGCACGGGTTCGCCGGCGAACGCCATCGCGCTGCTGTAAACCACGAAGCCGGACTACGCTGGAACTCCCGGCCCCGGAGCAAAGGCGAAGTGGACACCATGAAGACAGTTGTCATCGGAGGCAGCGGCCACATCGGCTCCTTCCTCGTTCCCAGGCTCGTCCGTGCGGGGCATGAGGTGGTCAACATCAGCCGCGGAACCAGCACGCCCTACACGGATTCACCCGAATGGCAGCAGGTCCGCCAGGTCGCTGCGGACCGTGAGCAGGAGGACCGTGCCGGCACCTTCGGTGACAGGGTCGCGGAGCTGGGTGCCGACGTCGTGGTTGACCTTGTCTGCTTCACGCTCGACTCGGCCACCGCGCTGGTGAACCGTCTCCGTGGCGAGGTGGGGCATCTCCTGCACTGTGGATCCATCTGGCGGTACGGCGAGAGCTTGAAGTTGCCGTTGGCGGAGGGCTCGGATTCCGCCCTCGAACCGACTGATGAGTACGGCATCCAGAAGCGCGACATCGCCCGCATGCTGAAGGAGGAGACGGCGTCCGGCGGCCTGGTCACGACGTCGCTGCATCCCGGGCATATCGTGGGGCCGGGCTGGCATCCGGTGGGGCCGCTTGGGAATTTCGATCCCACGGTGTGGCAGAAGATCTCCGGCGGGCAGACAGTGCTCATGCCGGGAAGCGGTGCGGAAATGATGCATCACGTCCATGCCGACGACCTCGCGCAGGCCTTTGAGAAGGCCATCGACCGCCGTGATGCGGCGGCCGGCGAAGACTTCAACATCGTCGCTCCCACGGCCCTGAGCGTTCGCGGCTACGCCAGGATTGCGGCGTCCTGGTTCGGCCAGGAGCCGCATCTTGAGACGGTCGGATGGGACGAATTCCGCCGGACCAGCACACCGGAACACGCCGACACTAGCTGGGCCCACTTGTCCCGCAACCATTGCCTCACCATCGAAAAAGCCAAATCCCTCCTGGGCTACGCACCGCGCTACGAGCCCGAACAGGCCGTGCACGAGTCCCTGCGCTGGCTCGTTGACCACGGGCAACTCAAGGTCAGCAGCCCCGACTGAACCTGAACGGTATCTGTACATCCCCCGCGCGAGGCCCGAAGCTTGAAGCAAGCAAAGGGGGCTCTCTGTGTACAAGGCGCCGAGCAGGGACGTGACTGACAGCCGGCTGGACCATGCGTTCTTCATTCTGGGCGGGGCGGCTGCGGTGTGGCTGGCGTTCCTGCTGGTGGGGGAGAGCTTCCATCTGGGGTGGGGCCAGGTGTGGTTCTACTTCTTCTTCTGGGTATTTCTTGCTTATCTGCTCCTGCCCCGCCTGCACCGCATCCTGACCACTATTTACGTTCCGGGCTACTTCATCGGGCGCGCCCGGACCAGTGACGGACTCCTGGGCGATCCCGTGAACGTCGCGTTGCTCGGCCACGAGCCGCAAATCCACGCCATCATGCGCGCTGCCGGCTGGACGCAGGCGGACGACGTCACCTTCGGCAGCAGCCGCCGCATCATCAGCTCCACCATTTTCAGGCAAAGCTATTCCGAGGCGCCGGTCAGCCCGCTCTACCTGTTCGACCGGCAACAGGATTTCGCCTATCAGCAGGAAGTGGACAACAACCCCGGCAAACGCCACCACGTCCGGTTCTGGCGCTGCCCCGATGGCTGGCTCCTGCCGGGCGGTCATAAGGTGGACTGGCTTGCCGCCGGAACCTACGACCGCAGCGTCGGTTTCTCGCTGTTCACCCTCCAGATCACGCATAAGATCGAGCAGAACACGGACGTTGAGCGTGACCACATCGTGCGGACAGTTTCCGACGCCGGGCCCGCGGTGGCCGTTCACGTCATCAAGGACTTCTCTACCGGCTACCACTCCCGGAACGGCGGCGGTGATTCAATCTCCACTGACGGCGACCTGCCCATTATCGACGCGCGGTCCGTGACTGTCCCGGCCGGCCAGCCTTCCCGTCCCACTGACAGCCGTGACAGGCGGCCGGCTCCCACCATGATGGGTGCCGCGTTGGTGGTGGCCAGGTCCATCGCGGCCTTCGTCCTCGCCCTGACGCTGCTGACTTCGTCCGAGGTCTTCACGGACCTCACCGCCGACGGCGACCCCCTTGACCCGCAAACCACGACGGCGGTGGTCACCTTCGTTGCCATCGCGGTGCTGTTGTTCGGCCTGGGTGAGATTTTCCTTGCCTGGCGGATTTTCCTGGGCAGCAACGGAGCCCGGGTGATCGCAATGGGCCTCAGTTCCATATCGGTGGTTGTCCAGGCCATTGACTACTTCACCGGAAGCACCAACATCACCCTCGAAGCCGGACTCTCAGGCCTGGCCACCGACATCCTGGTTCTCCTGGCACTTTCCAGCCAGCGGGCGAGGGTCTACGCCAAACGGCAGCGAATTCCGGCCGTGCCTGCCTCGGTCGTCGGGCGCCGCGTCTCTTCCTGACCCTCTTTCAAGCCGGGAGTGCCGGGACACGCCGTAGTTTCCGGCGTGTCGGGGGCGTTTCAGATTCAAAGCGGGTCGTGGAGGTACAGCTTTCCACGATTCTTCAGCTTGGCTCAATAGACTGGCGGTGCCCGGGGCCGCGCATAGCAGCATTGAGCCCCGGCAATTATCGAACACCGAATTGGGGACCCTCGTTTTGACTGCTGTTTTTCCGAAAGTTACCGTCGTTGTGCCTACCTACAATGAGCGCGAGAACCTGCCGGTTCTTGTCGCCCAGCTCCAGGCACTCAGTATTCCGAATCTGCACGTGCTGGTTGTTGATGACAGCTCACCTGACGGGACCGGGATGGTGGCTGATCGATTGTCGGCGGAATCCCGGGGAACAGTGTCCGTCCTGCACCGGAAGGAAAAGGATGGACTGGGCCGGGCCTATGTGGCGGGAATGACCGAGGCGCTGGCCGGGAACTCGGAGATCATCATCCAAATGGACGCAGATCTGTCCCACCCTGTAGCTGCAATCCACACCATGCTTGAACGGATCCAGGATTCCGGGGCTGCGCTCGTGATTGGTTCGCGCTACGTCACTGGCGGCTCAACTGCGGCCGAATGGCCCTGGCACCGCAAGGCCCTCTCGGCGTGGGCCAACTTCTATGTCGGCGCAATCCTGGGATTGAAGGTCAAGGATGCCACGGCGGGATACAAGGCGTGGACAGCTTCTGCGCTGCAACAGATCGATGTGGCGTCCATCCAAAGCGACGGATATTCATTCCAGGTGGAGATGAACTACCGGGCAGCCCGGCACGGCCTGAAGATCATGGAGGTTCCCATTCATTTTGAAGAGCGGGTGGAAGGCGCATCCAAGATGGACCTTCGCGAACAACTCGAATCCGCGCTCACCCCGTGGAAGCTCCGCTTCCAGAAGGTGGAGGCACCCGCACGGGTGACCGCCTTCTAAGGCGCCAAACTCTTAAAGCCCGACGGCGGCACCCAAGTGAGTGCCGCCGTCGGGCTTTATCCCTGTGCGGGAGCGTTGGCTTCAAGCTTGAGGGATGTGCGGGAGCGTTGGGTTCAAGCTTGAGGGATGTGCGCGAGCGTTGGCCTCAAGCTTGAGGGATGCGCGCGAGCGTTACGCGGTGACTGCCAGGGCGTCGATCTCCACCAGCATGACCTCGTGCGGCAGGTCCACGAACACGGTGGTGCGGCTGGGCAGCTGGCCGCTGGGGACGTTCTCGCGGATGAACTCGCCGTAGACTTCGTTCATGGCGGCGAAGTCGTCGCGGGTGGTGAGGTAGACGCGGAACATGAGGACGTCTTCGACGGAGGATCCGCCGGCTTCCAGGATGGCCTTGACGTTCTCCAGGGTGCGGCGGGTCTGGACGCGGACGTCGCCCTCGCCGATGTACTGATTGGTGGCGGGGTCCATGGGGCCCTGGCCCGAAACCTGGAACATGCCGCCCTTCTTGATGCCCTGGGAGAATACGTGCGCCGGGGCGGGGGCGTTTTCGGTCAGTACTACGGTCTTTTCACTCATGCTGGGTTCCTTTCGTGGCTGATCCAGCCGAGGTCGTTGGAGATGGCCTCGGTGCTGGCTTTAAGGTCGGGCAGCAGCTCAAGCAAGCCTTCATAGCTGAGCATCACTACCGGTACCGAACAAGAGGCTGCGGCAACAACGGCGCCGCTGGCGTCGCGGATGGGGGCCGCGATGCAGTGCACGAACGCTTCGTGCTCGGCGTTGTCGTGTGCCCAGCCCTGTTCCTTGACCTGCTCGAGTTCGGCCAACAAGGCCTCCGGCGAGGTCAGGGTGTTCTCGGTAACTTTCACGTAGTCCAGCCCCGCCGCGATCTTTTCCTGCCGGCTGCGCGGCATGTCGGCGAGGAGGACTTTGGACACAGCGGCCGAGTGCAGCGATGCAGTCAGGCCGATGCGCGAGTACATGCGGACGGGGTGGTGGGACTCGAACTTGTCGATGTACACCACCTCGCTTCCTTCGAAGGCGGCAAGGTGCACGGTGTGCCCGGTCTTGCCGTTGAGTTCGGCCAGATGGGGGTGGGCCACTTTGCGGATGTCCCGCTGTTCCAGCGCCAGCGAGGACAGTTCGAACAGCTTGGAGCCGAGCATGAACCGTTGGTCCTCGTCCCGCACTACCAGCCGTTTTTCTTCGAGGGCGTGGAGGAGCCGCATCACGGTCGTCTTGTGTACGGATGCCTTGGATGAGAGTTCATCCAGGGTGGCTGGCTTCGCGGCGAGTTCGCCGAGCAGGTCGATGGCCCGCAGGAGGCTTTGGCTCAAGGTGTCACGCTCCGGTTCCGGTGTTGAATTGTCCGTCTTCAACATGGATAGCAGCCCAAGCCCCATCCGAAGAATCGAGGATGGCCGCGAGGTCCTCCGCGGACGGCAGCGGACCCCGGTCGCCGTGGACCGTCAGCGTGCAGGCAGCGGCGACATGGCCGCGGCGGAGGCTCTCTTTCTGGCCGAGTCCGAACAGCATGCCGCTGAGGTACCCGGCGGCGAACGAGTCACCGGCGCCAACAGGTTCGACGACGGCGACCGACAGTGCGGGCACCTCTTCCCGGGTGCCGCTCCGGTCCAAAGAGATGGCGCTGATGGCCTCGTTCTTGATGACCAGGACCTTGGGGTCGGGCATCAGGCGGCGGAGTTCGGCTTCATCAGTGGTTCCGAAGGCGTGCTCGGCTTCGTCTTTCCCAACAAGCACGACGTCGGCCAGGTTCGCCAGGCGCTGCAGGACGGAACGGTCTTGGCCTGCCCACAAGGCTTCGCGCCAGTTGACGTCGAAGCTGATGGTCCGGCCGTTCCGGGGTGCGGTGAGGATCGCTTCGAGGAGGGACAAGCACTCGGGGGAGAGGGCGGCGGTGATTCCGCTCAAGTGGATCAGGGCAGCTTTTTCCAGCAGGGAGGACACCGCGGGATTGGCGAGTGTGTCCCGTCCCATGGCCGATGCCGCGGATCCTTGCCGGTAGTAGAGGACTGAGCTGCCGCCGTCGGGGTCTGAATCCTGGGCCGGGACCTTCACGTAAAGGCCGGTGGGACGCTGGGAGTCGATGTCGACGCCTGAGACGCCCACTCCGTGGTTCCGGAGATCGTGGAGGATGCGCGTGCCGAAGCCGTCGTGGCCCACCCGGCTGACCCAGTGGGTGTCCAGTCCCATGGCTGCCAGGCCCATGGCGACGTTGGATTCGGCGCCGCCGATCCCGCAGTGCAGCTCCGTTGCCAGGTGCAGGGGGACGGCTTGGACAGGGGTAAGCATGGCCATGGTTTCGCCGACACATACAGCTGAAAGCACTCGTTCTCCCATAGGTTCGCGCGCTTCGCAGCGGCCTTGACTCTCTATCCGCCACCATGTTAGACATATCACCAGCAGGTTTGCAACCAGCGTTGCAAAATACGCAACGCAAGAGAATCAACCCAAAACGCAGCTTCAACGCCGCAGCACCGCGAAGGGAATCAACGCGTGGACACTTCCGAAGCCATCTCGGCAACCGCCGTGGCATCCTTGGCCGAGCGCCGGCTCGACTGGCGCCACAAGGCCATCCCCGCCGCCGCCAACGGGATCACGCACGCTGATTTCCTTGCGGCCAAGCCAACTCTGGCCGCGCTGCAGACCCCGCTGCTCACCCTCGACGCCCAGGCACTCCAGGGCAACGCCGACCACCTGGCGAAGTGGTGCGCAGACAAGGGCGTGCTGCTCGCTCCCCACGGCAAAACCACCATGTCCCCGCAGCTCTGGGCCGAGCAGCTCAACCGGGGAGCCTGGGGCATCACGCTGGCCAACTTCGCGCAGCTGCGGGTGGCCCGCGGGTTCGGAGTCCGCAACCTGCAGCTCGCCAACAGCCTCACGGATCCCCACGCCATCCAGTGGGTGGCGGAGCAGGACTCCGCCATCCTGTCCTGGGTTGATTCAGTGGACACGGTCGCGCTGATCGAACGGACCTTGGCCGGCACCGACTCTGTTCTGGATGTCCTGGTTGAGCTGGGCGCACACGGTGGGCGGACCGGAGCCCGCGGTGTGGATGCCGCGCTTGAGGTTGCCCGGGCCGTTGATGCCGCGGAGCACCTTCGCCTTGTGGGCGTCGCCGGGTACGAAGGCTCGCTCGCGCACACAGCGGACGACGCCGGACTGGCCGCCGTCCGCGGGTACCTCGCCAAGATGCGGCTGCTTCACGAGGAGCTGCTCGCCGCCGGGTTGTACGGTTCCGGCTCCGTCATCATCACGGCCGGTGGCAGCGCGTACTTCGACGACGTCGTCACTGTGCTGTCCCCCTGCATCAGCACCACAGCGGAGGCGGCCCCGACTGTGTCTCATTCCTTGAAAGTGGATCTCATGATCCGCAGCGGCGCCTACATCATCCACGACGACGGTTTCTACCGCGGAATCTCGCCGTTCTCCCGGGCGGGCAACCAACCCTTCAGCCCCGGAATGTACGGCTGGGCACGGGTTGTGTCGCAACCGGAACCGGGCCTTGCACTCCTCGACGCCGGCAAGCGGGACCTTCCGTTCGACGAAGGCCTGCCCGAGCCGCAGTTCATCGGCTCAACCCTCGGCGGAGCCATGGAGCCCCTGGTCGGAGCCGAAATCACTTCGGTCAACGACCAGCACAGCTTCCTGACCTTCAACCCCGACACCACCACCGTCCGCCCCGGCGACGTCGTCCGGCTGGGCCTGTCCCATCCGTGCACCGCCTTCGACAAATGGACGGTCATCCCGGTGCTCGCGGATTCCACGCCGGGCGGCGACCAGACCGTCGTCGACCTCATCCACACCTTCTTCTAGGACCCGCCATGAAGACCCTCATCAGCAATGCCACCCTGGTGGACGGAACCGGAGCGGACCGCCGCCCAGCGGACGTCCTGCTGGACGGCGCGGTGATTGCCGCCGTCGTCGACGCCGGTAGCCTCACCCCAGCGGACACGGGCGCCGAGCGTGTCATCGATGCCAGCGGCCTGGTCCTGAGTCCCGGTTTCATCGACATGCACGCGCATTCCGACCTGCAGTTGTTGGTCAACCGGGACCACTACGCCAAGCTCAGCCAAGGCGTCACCACGGAACTGTTGGGCCAGGACGGACTGTCCTATGCGCCCGTGGACGACGCCACACTGGCCGGTGTCCGGGAGAAAATCGCGGGCTGGAACGACAACCCGGCCGGCTTCGACTGGAACTGGCGGACCGTGGGCGAGTACCTCGACCGCCTCGACAGCGTAGAAGAGGGCGGCCGCATCGCCACCAACGCCGCCTACCTGGTACCCCAAGGGACCGTCCGGGCCATGGTGATGGGTTTCGCTGAAGGAGACCCCACGCCGGAGCAACAACAGCACATGCAGGACGTCATCCGCACGGCGATGGAAGAAGGCGCCCTCGGCATGAGCTCCGGGCTGACCTACACGCCCGGTATGTACGCGCAGACCGAGGAACTTGCCGGGCTCCTCCGCACGGTGGGTGAGTTGGGCGGCTTCTACGCACCGCACCACCGCTCCTACGGCAAGGGCGCCCTGGGAGCCTACGCCGAGATGATCTCCCTCAGCCGCGATACCGGCTGCGCCCTCCACCTTTCCCACGCCACCATGAACTTCGCCGAAAACAAGGGCCGCGCCGGGGAACTCCTGGACTTGATCGACCAAGCCCTGGACCAAGGCGTGGACATCACCCTGGACACCTACCCCTACCTCCCCGGCGCCACCACGCTCTCCGCGATCCTGCCGAGTTGGGCCTCATCCGGCGGAACCGAGGCCACCCTGGCCCGGCTGGCGGACCCGGACACCCGCGCGCGCATCCGCGAAGCCGTGGAGATCTACGGCTCCGACGGCTGCCACGGCGTCGTTGCCGAGTGGGACACCCTGGAAATCAGCGGAGTGCAGAACCCGGCGCTCGCAGAACTCGTGGGAAAGACCATCAAGGACATCGCGGCCGAAGCCCGGCAGGATCCCTTCGACGTGTTCGTGCGCATCCTCACCGAAGACCGCCTCGGCACCGGCATCCTGCAACACGTCGGTCACGAGGAAAACGTCCAGGCCATCATGAAGCACCGCACGCACACCGGCGGCAGCGACGGACTCCTGGTCGGCGCCAAACCACACCCCCGCGCCTGGGGCACGTTCCCGCGCTACCTCGGCCATTACTCCCGCGACCTCGGCCTGCTCAGCCTCGAAGAAACAGTCCACCACCTCACGGGCCGGCCCGCCGCCCGCCTCAAGCTCAGCGGCAGGGGACTGGTCCGCGAAGGTTGCGCAGCCGACGTCGTGCTCTTCGACCCCGCAACCATCCGCGATACCGCCACGTTCGAGAATCCCCGCCAGGCCGCCGACGGCATCCACTACGTGTTCGTCAATGGCATGGCAGCGATCGACGGCGGCAAACCCACCGGCGCACGCGCCGGCCGCGCCCTCCGCAGACACAGCGACGGCCTCACCCGAGTAGGAAGCAGCACCTCATGACCCCCGAAGAATTCCTCCAGCAGCTCGAAACGGACCGCACGCTCGCTGTGGTCCGGGCGCCCTCCATTACGGACGCGGCCGACCTCTGCCGTGCCTTGGCCAGCGGCGGCATCCGCAGCGTCGAGCTGACGTTCACCACGCCGGATGCGCTCAAGCACGTCAAGCGCGCGGCCGAGACGGCAGCGGACCACGGTGCCGCCGTCGGAATCGGCACCGTCATGACCGGTGACCAAGCCCGCGCAGCGATCGACGCCGGGGCGAAGTTCCTGGTGACGCCCGGGCTCAGGCCGGAGGTCGCGGCAGTTGCTGCGGCTGCGGGAATTCCCTTCAGCCTCGGCGCCATGACCCCCACAGAGGTGGCGCAGGCCCTGGACCTGGGTTCGGCCGCCGTCAAGATTTTCCCCGCCCGCCAGCTCGGTCCGGCGTATCTGAAGGACTTGCAGGGCCCGTACCCGGGCATCCGTTTGCTGCCTTCGGGAGGCATCGACGCCTCCAACGCCAAGAGCTATCTCGACGCCGGTGCTGCCGCAGTCTGCTGTGGCACCAGCGTGGTCCCGCCCGCAGCAGTCGCTGCCGGCGATTGGGCAGACATCGCGGCACGTGCCGCAGCCTTCACCAGCACCCTCAAGTAGGACTCACCCAGAAAGAAACGCCCATGAATGAATTTCTTGAATGGCTGCGGCACGACACCGCCGGCCTGCTCCTCCTGGCAGGCGCGGGCATCGCGTTGCTGCTGTTCCTGATCATCAAGGTCAAGCTCGAACCGTTCATCGCCCTCGTGGGGACGGGTGTGATCGTGGCCCTGGTCGGCGGGATTTCCGTGGAAGCCCTGGTGGGTTCGGCCACCAAGAGCAGCGACGCCCTCATCGAAAAGGGCTTCGCCGGCATCCTCGGCCACATCACCGTGATCATCGGCCTCGGTACCGTGCTGGGCGCCATCCTGGAACGGTCCGGCGGCGCGGAAGTGCTGCTCGGCAGGCTCGTGAAGATCTTCGGTGAAAAGGGCACCCCGCTTGCCATGGGCATCACCGGCTTCGTACTGGGTATTCCGGTGTTCTTCGATATCGGCATCTTCGTCCTTGCGCCGCTGGTCTATGTTGCCGCCATCCGCGGCGGCAAGTCCCTGGCACTGTACGCACTGCCGCTGCTGGCAGGCCTTTCCGTAACCCACGCCTTCCTGCCTCCGCACCCCGGCCCTGTTGCCGCTGCCGGCCTCTTCCACGTTGACCTTGGCTGGATCATCCTCATGGGCCTCATCTGCGGCATCCCCGCCTGGTTCGCTTCCGGCATCCTGTGGGGTACGTACATCGGCAAGCGCGTGATGGTGTCCGTTCCGGAAGACCGGATCGTTCCCGAGGCCGAGGGAGCCCGGGGCCACGAACCGTCCATCGGCCTGGTGCTGCTGGCCATCGGCCTGCCCATGATCCTCATCCTTGGCGGCACGTTCGGCAACATCTTCGCTCCTCCCGGGGCTTTCCGGGACGTCCTCCAGTTCTTCGGCAACCCGGCCATCGCATTGACCGTGGCCGTGCTGCTGGCCATGTGGCTGCTGGGCATCCGCCGCGGCATGACCTCCGCCGAGCTCAGTGAAATCACGGGATCTTCGCTGCGGCCCGTAGGCATGATTCTCCTCGTGGTCGGTGCCGGTGCCTTCTTCGGAGCAGTCCTGTCCGCCACGGGTGTTGGTAAGGCTGTTGCGGACTCGCTGTCCCAGGCCGGCCTGCCGATCATCCTGTCCGCGTTCGTCATCAGTGCGGGCATGCGCATCGCCCAAGGCTCGGCCACCGTGGCAATCGTGACCACCGGCGGCATCCTGGCACCGAGCCTGGCCACCGGGTACTCCCAGCCGCAGCTCGCCCTGATCGTGGTGGCCATTTCCTCCGGCTCCATCATCGCCAGCCACGTCAACGACGGCGGATTCTGGATCATCTCCAAGTACTTCAACATGTCCGTCAAGGACACCCTGAAGACCTGGACCGTGCTGGAAACCGTGCTGTCCATTGTGGGCTTCGGAATGGCGGCCCTGCTGTACACCTTCGTGAGGTGAACCGCCGGCACCCACGGTGGGTTCCGGCGTCGTGAGCTTCTACCGTCACGAGCCAATGTGAAACCGGAACGGCCCCGGCATGCCTGTCAAAAGGCATGCCGGGGCCGTTGTGCTTTAAGCATGTAGTGGCCGCATCGGGCGCGGCTGCGGCCGCATCGCGCTGCCGTTAAAGCAAAGAGCTCCGGAGTGCGTTATTGGGGGATACGCACTCCGGAGCGGTCTTTGAGCAGGCGCTTTCGCTTCCTGCACTCATCACTCTACGTGCCATGGGACGCCAATGCCACCACCTCGAATAAGTACTTTCGCTTTAGTTTCTCCGGTCCCCGTCATGGCGCTTTTTCTGGGGCACAATCAGCACCGGCCGGCGCTGGTGATGGCTGAGCCAGGCAGCCACGGAACCGTTGAGGGCCTCGGAAATCCGGTGCCCCAAACCAGGTTCCGGCGAGCCCACAATGATCATGGACGCGTTGATGTCCGCCGCCAGCCGCCCCAGGGCCCGGGCGGGATCGCCGGCCAGCAGCCGCAGGGTCCAGTCGGCGCTGCCGCCGTCCATGGCTTCCCCGATCATCTTGCCGAGATCCCCCCGGACCGCGTCCACCTCGGCGTCGTCTTTTTCCGGGTGCAGCGACATCCTGTGGGTTTCGCGGGAGGGATCCCACTCCACGAGGTAGCTGGCCTCGTCCACGTAGGCGCACACCAGCGGCACGCCGAGCTGCTCGGCCAGGGTCCGGGCCGTTTGCAGCACCTCCACGTGCTGGTCGGGAAGGACGCCCACCACGAGGGGAATGGGCCCGCTGAAATTTTCCTCAGCCATACCCTTATTGTTGCGCCGCGCCGTGCTGTTGAACAGGCTTGTTCCACGTCAGCCGCACCTTGAAGTTGGATGCCGTGCTGGCCGATGCGATAAAGGCGCCCGCCTCCGCATGAAGGTCTATCCCGAACTCCACACTCAGCTCGTCGGGGCGGTTTTCGAGGCTGAGCAACTCGTCAATGACGCCTTGGACCGCGGGACGGACATGCTCGAGGGCCCGTTGGAACGTCTGCTGGGCACGCGCGAAGACCCCCGAGTGATCGGCCGTGTGCTCACCACCCCGTGTCACCAGGCTGCCGGCAGTGCTCGCCACCTCCACGATCACCGTGCCGCCGTCATCCGTTGCGAACTCCACCAGGTGCGTCATTTTTCAGTCCTTTCCGTTGACCGCGCACGCAGGCGGCGGGAGGCCGCCAGGAAAGCCATACCGGCCGCGCAAACCACAAAAAGCTGTATCAAGGCAAAGTAGGCGTGTGTCCGGTACCAGGACTCAAGGAACACTCCCTTGTCCTGGACCCAGACCAGCGGCACGGACAGTGTGGGCCAGAGCAGCAGCCAGCCCATAAGCCTGGATTGACTGGAACGCATGGCCAGGATGCCCGCGCACAACCCAAAACCTGCATGCACAAAGCTGAACACCACAGCTGTCAGTTCCACGCTGTAATTCAGTCCCGAAAGTCCAAAGACCGCACCTGAGACAACAACTCCGGCCATCACCAGGCGTCCGATGATGGTCCGATCCGGAAGGCCGGCGACGGCCAGCAGCAGGTATCCCAGGGGAGCCACCAAACCGTAGAGGATCCTCAGGGATGCGTCGCCGCCGCTCTCGTACCAATAGTTGTCATCGAACCACAGGAAGTAGACGGCAAAGCACACCCCAAGCCCGCCGGCCACCGCCAGGACGGCACCGCCCCAGGCAAGGGGAACCGCATTCAATGGCGCGGACGCGCCCGGCTGTGATGCCACCGGGCTTTGCCCGGCTTGGGCAGCTGCAATATTCGACGCCGGCACACCGGTCAGCGGCGCAGCGCGCGGTTGGGGCGGGGGCTGATACACGGTGGTGTACGAACCCCGGGTGCCGGCCATATCAGTTTGGGACTCCTCCGCGGAAGGGGTTTGCTTTGGCTTGGCCTTCTCGATTTCGGCACGCGCTGCCGTGGCGAGCCCGCCGGGATCCGCCGCCGAGGGGTCCACTGAAGCCAATTCACTGGAAACGTCGAGCACTGCCTGCCAGGAGCCCTGGGAGGAGTGGTACCGCAGTTCCCCCTCTAGGTCGGAGACGCGTTGCTTTCGCTCGCAGTCCTGTTTGCGCGCTGCGGCCTGGGGATACTCGGGGTCGTCCAGGACCAAGGCGAAGCCGTCCGCAGCGGCCAACCAATCGCCGGATTCCTCCGCCTGGAGCGCCTCGCGGTAGATACGTGCCAGCTCCAGCCGTCTGCGGGCCGCATCCCTTTGCGTTGCAGCGTCCCTATAACCGGGTTCCAGAGTGAGTAGGTCCTCAAACAACTCGACGGCCTGCTCGAATCGCCGGGCACGCAATTCCGCGGTTGCCTGCACGTACAACGCCCTCAGCTGGGCCCGCTTCATCGCCTGATCGGTGTGGGCTTGTTCGGTGTTCGCAACAGCAGGGGGCGGCACCGCAGCCTGACCGCCCGACGCGGCGGCCGCCGTCGTGCTTTCACTGTAAGCCGGTGCGCGCGGCGGCCCCGTCAGCGTGAAGAGCTGCGTGGAGCCGCCCCGGACGTAGAGGGCCGGCGTGACCCATTCCAACGTGCCGTCGGGGCTGGCCATGACCGAGATGCGGCCAACGCGGGCGGCTTCGTCCACCGTGCGGCCGTTGGCGATTGCGGCGTAGAAGCCGTGGGCGAAGGCGATCGCGGCGGCGTCGCTGATGGCGAACTGCATGGCCGCCACAGCGCCTATTCCGCTCCTGACCAGCGCGGCAGCCGTCCCGGAGAAGAGGTCGGTCTGGCCCATCTCACCGGAAGAACACGAATTGAGCACCACCAGCCGTGGCCTGGGGGAGGCCACGCTGAGCAGGGCCATCAAGCGGACGGCGCGGACCATGGCTGCACGCCCGTCCTGGCCCACCAGGGCGATCCGGCCCTCGTCCGTGCGGGGGTCGTAGTCGCCATGCCCGACAAAATGAACCACATGCCATGGGCCGGCGAGGAGCATCGACTGGACGTCATCCCAGGTCCCGGTTTTGGACCACACCAGTTCCACGCGGCCCTCGCTCATGGGGCCGGCCAAAGCCCGGCCCAAGTGGTCCTTCTCGGTCTCGACGTCAAGGGCAGGCAGGTCGCGCGGCGATGCGACGATGCCCAGAATCCTCAGCGGAGGTGCGACGTCCAGCGGGTTCTGGTTGTAATCGGGGGCCGGGATGTGCCGGATGAGCGGCTCTGTCTGGCAAAGGTAGGTCTCAGTCCCGGGGTCGAAGAGGGTCTCCCACGGCATCATGGCCAACTCCGGAGCCGCGAGCCGAAGCACCACGCGAAGTTGCTGGCCCGAATGCTGTGTTGCCCCAAGGCTTGCCCTGTAAGTGCCGTACACCTCACGGGTAAAGAGTGCTTGAAAGAGTTCCTGCCCCACTTCCCGAACCGCAACCTCGGCGATAGGCAACGTCCGCCGGGCGGCGACCGCGGAAGCCAGGACGGTGGCCTCAAGCTGCGGAAGCCGGTCCTGGATGCCATCTACGTCCAAGGTGAAGGCTCCGGACGCATGCCCTCCCGCCGGCGCACGGACCACGTGCACCGTATATTCACCGCGTGCAGAGCCAGCGTCGATTTCCAGCTCGATGTCACAGTCCATCGCGGGTCCCTTGTGGTTCCTACGTACAGATTGGCCCTACGACGGCCACCCCGCAAGGGGTTTCAGGCCTTGAAGCGGCAACCGACCAGGCCTACCGTTAAACCGACGGAAGGTGGTCCCGCGGTGGAAATCTACATGTGGTGGCTTGATCTGCACATGGACAGCAAGGAATGGCTGCGCGAGAACCTGCGCGTGGAAGAACTCCCCCTGCAGGTCCTGCAACATATCGCCGAGGCCGGCGGTCCCCATCCGGACAAAGTCAGCGGTGTGCTGACCACGGCCGACTGGGACTTCATCGAGACCCAGTCCGAATTCGTGGACTGAGGCTATTCCGTCGGCGCCCACCCCAGCGCCGGCCCCAACGTGCCCGCGATATCGGTGAGGATCTGCACGTAGTCCTCGTGCTCAAAGCTGAACGGCAACGCGAACGCTACCTCGTCCACTTCCTGGAAGCCCTGGTGCGCGTACAACTGTTCGGCAATCTGATCGCTGCTGCCGATGAGGTCCCGCGCGAACATCATGCGCTGCGGGCCTTGGGGCGCGCTGGTGCGCGGAGTCCGCTCATCGACATAGCGCTGGTACTTCTCCCGCTGGGCACTGGAAGCGGAATCCGTGGGGATCACCACCAGTCCTTGCGAGACGCGGGCGGTGCTGCTGCCGCCTGCTTCAGCCGCGCCACGGAAAGCGCGGATCTGCCGTTGCTGTACTGCAGCAAAATCCGGCTCTTCATCCTGGCCCGGGAACACCACGCTGCTGGTAAGCAGGTTGAAGCCGTTCTCCCCGGCCCACGTTGCCGACTTCAGGCTCGCTGCTCCATACCAGATCCGTTCACGCAGCCCGGCGGAATGGGGTTCCACGCGGTTTGAGAACTCCTCCACCACGCCCTGCTTGCCGGAAAACTCCCGCACCTTCCCGCCGGCGACCAGCCGGGCAAAACGGTCCACACGGGCGTAGCTGAAATCTTCGGTGTCCGCGGAATCAGGGTAGAGCTCGTGCTTGACGGTGTCGTAGTGCATCGGTACGCCGACGCTGACCCCCGGATTGATGCGGCCTCCGCTGAGTAGGTCCACTGTGGCCAGGTCCTCGGCCAGGCGAAGCGGATTCTCCCAACCCAGCGGGGTCACCGCGGTGCCCAGCTCGATCTTCGAGGTCCGTTGGCTGGCCGCTGCCATCACCGCAACCGGCGACGAAATTCCGTACTGCAGGTGCCGGTGGCGCAACCAGGCACTGTCGAATCCCAAGCGCTCGCCGAGTTCGATGATCTCCAGGGTGGAGCGGTGCCCCGCAGCCGGATCCGCGGGATCGAACAGGCCGATGGTGAGGAATCCAAGCTTGCGCAGCGGACGGTCTGGGGTGGGCATGGCTTCCTTCTCTGTCGGTCGGCGCTTAGTGCCCACCCTAAGCGTTGCCGCTTACGACGACGACGGGAGGTTACCTTGTGTGATGTGCAGCCCAGGGATACGCGGATTACGCGCAGTTGACTGCCTGGCTGGGCCGCGGGATGACCATCTGCGCGGCTGTGTCCGTGATGCTGATGTCCCTGGTGCCTGAGTCCCTGGCGCCTGTGTTCCAGCCGGCTGGGTCCATGGTGGCGAGGGCCGGGGCGGTCATTGGTTCGGGCTCGGCGACTGCAGCCTCCGTCCGGGAGCGCATCCGCAGCAGCGCCACCGCTGAGATGAGGAACCATGCCACGTTGGTCACCACCGAGGGCCACGCTTGGTGGAGGGTGCCGTTGATGATGAACGCGCAGGAGCCAAACAGGTTCACGGCCTGGAAGGTACTGCCCGGCTTGATCCATCCCATGGACACTGTCATGTAGGCACAGAGCATCGCCGCCGCACCGGCCCAACCGGTAATTTCCCACAGCAGTTCCATCGGGGGTCCTCTCATGTCCAGGCAGCCGGAAGTGGCCGGGCGACGAATGGTTTCAGGGGTTTTTCTGCCGAATGCAGAGACCGGCCCTTCAGAGCGAAGAGCGGCCTTGAACTAAATTTTGAGGGATAGCTGCCTTTAGTTCAATTGCATTATTCTGAAGCCCGTATTTAGAATCTCTGAACATGGAAATGGACCCCCGACGCCTGCTCGTCCTCCTCGCCGTCGCCCGTACCGGAGGGGTCCTCGCCGCTGCCGACGAACTGCGGATCACGCCGTCCGCGGTGTCCCAGCAACTCACCAAATTGGAGAACGAAGCGGGCCAGGCCCTGCTCCTCCGAACCCCCAAAGGTTCAGTGCTGACACCGGCCGGACTGGCCATGGCGGAAGCCGGGGAGGAAATAGAGCGGGCGTTGAACGTGGCGCGCTCGCGGATGCAGGGAGAAGCGGAGGTCGCGGGAGTTGTGCGGGTAGGTGGGTTCACCAGCTTCATGCGCACGGTGGTCATTCCGCGCCTTCCGGAGTGGCGCGTCCAGTACCCGCAACTACAGATCCAGCTGGTGGAGGACGGCTTCCCGGCGCTCATGCGTCTCTTCCGACAACGCCAGCTGGACGCCGTGGTGGTCGAGCAGGATTCGACGACCTCGGACCAACGTCCCCTGGCAGCCGGGATGGTGGAAGAACCACTGCTGGATGAGCCGTGGAAGCTGGTGGTGCCGGCGGGATCACTGCTCAGCACGGACAATCTTGACCTGAGCCGTCTGCCCCTGCCGTGGCTGGGCGTAGAGCCGTCCGCAGCCAACATTGCCGTGCTTGGCCGACTGCGCCATTCGACGGGTGCCCACATCGAGACGATTCACCAATACCAGGACACACTGACTGCCTTGGCGCTGGTGGCGGCCGGGGAAGGTGTTGCGATAGTGCCCACCCTGGCGCTGACAGGAGTGGTCCAGGACCAGGTGGACATCCTTGATGTGCCGGGTTTGGGGACGAGGCACATCGCGCTGCGTCGGTTCGACAGGCGAAGGCCGACAAGCCTTCCGTTGGACACGGTGGCCCGGCTCCTGCGGGAATCTGCGGCGGATTTTGACACGCGGTCGACTTCGTAACCGGTTACGGCCTGGAGCGTCAACCTACTGGGTGTCCTTGGGAGCAGTGCGTTTCCCCCGGCGCTATCTCGTGGCCTTGGATGCACGTGCGTTCAGGTGGCTGGTGGTCATCGTGGCGCCGTATGAAAATACTGCTGCCGGTTCCCTCCACGCCTGAGTCCTCGCGCTGCAGCCACTCGCCGAAGCGGGTCCTGTGCACCTTGCCGTCACTGTTTTGATCCGGTTTACCGTGGTGGAATGGACTTTTGGCCATGGCAACCGCGCCCCTTCTGCTCGGTCTCTGTTGCCCGCATTGCACAGTAATTTTAGGACCACGCAGCAAGCACTGAAAGAGGTGCCGGGAAACGCTGGCCAAGGCCGCTCCCGGTCCGCTCACTCAGAGCGGGCCGGGACGGCTTAGGCCTAGTTCAGCGCCGGGGTGTCCGTTGGGATGACGCCGGAGCCGTACAGGTCAGAGGCCAGATCCTGAAGAGCGCGGAGGGCCACCCGCTGGGTGAACGGACCGTAGGACACCCGGGCTACGCCGAGTTCCTGGAGCTCGGCAGCAGGCAACGCTCCGGGAGCGCCGATCACGGAGAGCTTGCCGTGGCCGAGGCCCTCAACCAGCGGTTCGATGAGATCACGGTTCAGCGCGCCCGGCACGAAAACCAGCGCTGCACCGGCGTCGAGGAAGGCGCGACCCCGTGCGATGGCGTCCTCGATGCTGTCCTTGATCGGACGGTCACCACCACGGACGATCGCGTCCGTGCGGGCGTTCAGCTGGAACGGAATACCCTCGGCGTTGGCGGCATCGATGATCGCCTTGACGCGGGCAACCGCTTCGTCGAACGGCCGCAGGCGGTCCTCAACGTTGGCGCCCACGACTCCGATGCCAATAGCGCGCCGGATGGTTTCGGCAGGATCCTCATATCCGTCGTCGAGATCTGCAGTGACGGGGACGTCCACAGCCTTGACGATCCTCTCCACTCCGCTGAGCGCCACGTCCAAGGGCATGGTTCCGTCCTTATAGCCAAAAGCCGCGGCGATGGAGTGCCCGGCGGTGGCGATGGCTTTTGTCTGGGGGAGGGCTGCCACCGTGGTGGCACTGACCGCATCCCAAACATTGACGACACTCAGGATTTCCGGCGCTTCATGCAGGGCCTTCAGTTGTTCTGCGCGTGCAGTCGTGTTTGCTTCAGTCATGGTTTTCTCCGTCATCCTCGGTAGGGAGTTGGTGCCACGTTCAGCCTAAACGCAACGCATCCGCCCCGGCCAAGTCCACCCGGATGTCCGTCATCAAAGGTAAATCCGCACTGGATGTCCCCGCGCGGAGGTGGAAGATCCCCGGCTCCAGGGACCAGGAGCCGGCGGCGGTGTCCCAGTGCCCGAACAAACGCCGGGGAATCGTCACGGAAACCGTGTCTTCCGCTCCTGCAGGCAGCTCGGAAACGGCCGCACCCGCGAACCACAGGGCGGGCCTTTCCACCCGGCTCTGCCCCCGGGAGAGGTAGAGCTGAACCACTTCGCGGGACGCCCGGGCGGAATGGTTCCTGAGCCGGACGGTCACAGCGACGTCCTCCTCCTGTGCCCGGACCTCCAGATGTGACAGGCTCCAGCTTCCGTAGCCCAGTCCGTGCCCGAAGGCGTAAGCGGGTGCGGTTTCCGCCCCGGCGCGGTAGCCGATGGCGAGCCCTTCGCGATAGACCACGTCGCCATTCTGCGGCTGCGGCGAAGCCAGACCTTCCTCGCTGGACGGGAAGGTGACGGGCAGCCTGCCACCGGGCTCTGCCTCTCCGGTCAGAACGTCCGCCACAGCCCAGCCCATTTCCTGGCCGCCGAACCACGTCAGGAGGATGGCATCCACCTGGTCACGCCAGGGGAGGAGAACGGGCGCCCCGGAATTGACCACCACGATGGTCTTCGCGCTCACGGCCGCCACCGCTGCCACCAGTTCGTCCTGGCGCCCCGGCAGAGCGAGCGTGGTCCGGTCGAAACCTTCAGCTTCGTCTTCCGAACCGGTGCCGGCAAAGACGATGACGCAGTCCGCATCGCGGGCCGACTCCACCGCCTCCGCGATCAGCAGGTCGGCGTCGGGTGCTGCTGAATCAAAGCCCAAACGGAGGGAGGCCACGGTCCGCTGTGCCGGCGCGTAGGTGAAGACCACCCCCACGGCCTGTCCCGGTGCCATGGCGAGGTCAATCAGCGCTTGCGGCGGCAGGGACATGCCCACCACGGCGTCGGCATTAATAGGGATGAGCTCCCCATCGAACCGGGCGACGCCGTCCACGGTCACCTGCGCGTGGCCCACGCCCGCCGCGGAGAACACGTAATCGCCCGGGGTGTCGGCGGTGAGGAGGGTGCTTGCCCGGATGGCCTTGACCTCGTCCTCCGGAACGCCGTCGGGGTAGCCCATCCCGTACGTCAGTGTGTCGCAGCGGTCGCGTGTTTCGCTGCCCAGCGTGCGGCCTTCCTGGTCCAGGAATTCAATGAGGACCACGCCCTGGCCTCCCGGCGCGGAGCCGTTCGCTGCGGAAAGGGTCTTCACCAGCGTGGTGGGGCGGACCCCCTCGCTGTAATGGAACAGGGTGTCCGGCATGGCCGCGCGCAGCGCCTCCAGGGGCGGCACGGTCGGGGGAGCGATGACCGCCGCGCTGCCGCCGCCGTTGGTTCTCGGCACAACAGCGGCAGGACCGACGACGGCGATCTTCCGTGCCGCCGTCGTCAACGGCAAGGCCCGGTCCTCATTGCGCAACAGCACCATGCCCTTGGCCCCGGTGTCCCGCAGAAGCCGGCGTATCCCGGACGATTCCGCGGACGGTGGCGTGGGGAGGGCGTCCCGGTCCACCAGTGGCTCAATGCCGTCGAGGGCTCCGAGCCGGGCCGCCAGCCGCAGCAGCCGGAGCACCTTGTTGTCGACGGCCGCCTCCGGGACGCGTCCTTGGCGGACTGCATCCACGAGGCCCGCAGCCCACATGGTCCTGGGGCCGGGCATCGCCAGGTCGGTACCACCCAGCGCCGTCGACTCCACAGTCCGGATGGCTCCCCAGTCGGAAACCACCAAACCGTCGAATCCCCATTCGCGCTCCAAAATCTCCGTCAGGAGGTCCGACTCAACGGCCGGGGTGCCGTTGACCCGATTGTAGGAGGACATGATGCCGAGGCCACCGGCTTTGACGATCGCTTCGAACGGGGCCAAGTAGGCCTCCCGCAATACATTCTCAGGGACCACCGAGTTCGAATTCAGCCTGTCCGTTTCGGCCTCGTTCGCGATGAAGTGTTTGGCTGTGGTGGCCGGGCCCTCGGCTTGGATTCCCCGCACCATGGCCGCCCCCATGATGGCCGTGAGGTACGGGTCCTCGCTGAACGCTTCGAAGTGGCGGCCGCCGTAAGGGGTGCGCTGAAGATTGACCACCGGGCCAAGAACGACGTCCACGCCCTTGCGCCTGGCTTCCGCGCCGATGACGCCACCCATGGCGGCCGCCACGCGAGCGTCGAACGTTGCTGCCAGCGCCGTCGCCGAAGGGATATTGATGGAGGTGTCCGCCTCGGTCCACCGCACGCCGCGGATTCCCACGGTTCCGTCGGAGAGAACAAGGGAGCGCAGCCCGATCGATTCATCGGCGTAGGTGCTCCAGTGGTCCTTGCCCGACAGCAGCCGGACCTTGGCTTCCAGGTCCAGGCGCGCAAGACGGGCCATGAGTTCCTGCTCGAGCAAGCGGGAAGGGGGAACGGGAATTGCACGCATGGGCGGCACCTTTCGCAATATGCTGCCGGCCGCTGCACGAGGGATACCAGGGGTGCGCGGCGGCATCAGGCCCGGTGGGGTTCGCGATGCATTGACCGCTGCGAGCAGGCCCACCGGATGGATTGCGTCTGCCTACGTTCGCCCTCAATTTACAACAGCTGCGGGCCGGGGCGCCAGATCGCGGCTACCGCCTGCGTGACACGCGCTTCGTCATGAACGCCAGGAACGCCGACACCAGAAGGACCACGGAACTGGCCAGGAAGGTGCTTTCAAAGCCCAGCGAGTCGAACAGCACTCCGCCAACTGTGGAGCCCAAGGCAATGCATGTCTGGACCACGGCCACCATGAGCCCACCGCCCTGTTCGGCGTTGCGCGGCATCGCTTGCGCCACCCAACTCCACCAGCCCACCGGAGCGGACGTTCCCAACAGCCCCCAGAAACCCAACAGAACAACGACGACGGCGAACACGCCACCGAACGGGATCAAGGCAACCGCGACGAGGGCCATGACGACAGGGATCACCATGAGTGTCCGGTACAGGCCAGCACCCAGGAACCGGCCGATGAGCACGGTCCCGACGAATCCGGATAGGCCCATGACCAGCAACACGAGGGACACCAGGGCTCCCTCCGCCCCGGTCACGGTTTCCAGGAAGGGCCGCACGTAGGTGAAGAGGATGAACTGGCCCATGAAGAAGCTCCCGCAGGCGGCCATGCCCCATGCGACAGTCCGGTCCTTGAAAGCCGTGAAGATGGTCAGGATGTCGCGGGCCTTGGTCCTGCTGACAGGCGCTGCGAGGGACGGCAAGGAAATCCAGAGCCACACCACACAAACCACGGAGACAGGCACAAGGCAGAGAAAAGCTCCCCGCCAACCAATGAACGAACCCAGGTAACTGCCAAGCGGCGCAGCAAGAACGGTGGCCAGGGCATTGCCGCCGTTGACGATCGCCAGCGCACGCGGGACCTGCGCCGGAGCGACGAGCCGCATGGCGGTGGCAGCGGACATGGACCAGAAACCGCCGATGACAACACCGATGGATGCCCGGCCCACCATGAATGGCAGGTACCCCGGGGCCAAGGCGATCAGGGCGCCGGAGGCACCCATCAACGCGGCCAACCCGATCAGCAAGGTGCGCCGGTTCATCCTGCCGGTTACCGCGGACACGGAAAGGCTGGTGAGGACGGCGAACAGCCCGGAGATCGCAATTCCCTGGCCCACCAACCCTTCGGAGACCTGGAGATCATTGGCCATGGGAGTCAGGAGACTCACGGGCATGAATTCGGAGGCCACCACGGCGAACGCTCCAAAGGACATGGCGAAGACGCCGCCCCAACGGCTCACGGGGTTCGGGCCCTCTTTGTGTGCGCCGGGCGTGGCGGTACGGGTATCTGCTGACATGGATTGGCCTCTCAGGTGAACTGGGATCCATCGGACCATGGCTTGGCGGATAGGTGGGAGGGACCGTTTATACGGGTTCCAACAGAACCTCTCACCACGGGCAACGGGGGTCGTAACGTGGAGGACATGGACAATCGGTCGGAAGTGCGGGAGTTCCTGATGTCCCGCCGCGCACGCATCACCCCGGAGCAGGCAGGCATCGAAGCTTTCGGCATTCGACGGCGGGTCACCGGCCTGCGGCGCGATGAAGTGGCGCGGCTTGCAGGCGTCAGTATCGACTACTACATCCGGTTGGAGCGGGGAAATCTCTCCGGCGTATCGGACAGCGTCCTGGACGCCATCGCCGGGGCTCTGCAACTGGACCGCGCAGAACTCGAGCACCTCTATGACCTCGCCCGGACAGCCAACCGGGGCGGGCGCACGAAGGTCAAGAAGGCGGCCCGCACGATCGATCCCGCGCTCCAGTTTTTCCTGGATTCCATTACGGGAGCACCGGCTTTGATCTCCAACAACCGCATGGACGTGGTGGCTGCTAATGCTCTGGGTTACGCCATGTACTTCGACCTCTTCAGGAGCACGGCCGGCCCCGCGAACCACTCCCGGTTCATCTTCCTGGATCCCCGCGGACGGGATTTTTATCCCGATTGGAACCGCGCTGCGAACACCAACGTGGAGATCCTGCGCCGCCACGCGGGTCGCTTCCCCCATGACAAGGCAATCGCCGAACTCGTGGGCGAGTTGTCCATGCGGAGCGAGGAATTCCGCACCCTTTGGGCCGCGCACAATGTCCGGCGGCACCGCTCGGGAATGAAGACCTTCCAGCACCCGGTGGTCGGATCGCTGGAACTGACTTACCAGCAGCTCGAACTCGACGAGGATACCGGCCTCCACGTCACCGTCTACCCGGCCGTGCCAGGAAGTGCCAGCGAGGAAGGCTTGAAACTCCTGGCGTCCTGGGCGGCTACCGAAAACGTCGTCGAAAAGGCCACGGCAGGCACGCGCTGATTCTTGAGGAGCGAAACATGAAGTACATGAAAAGCGGCAACCCGACAGCAGCCGGCCCGAAGGAATGGTTCACGGGAACCGTGCAGATCGACGGTATCCGGAACCCGGATGGGCAATCAGCCATCGGCTGCGCACACGTCCGGTTCGCTCCCGGTGCACGGACTGCCTGGCACCACCACCCCAAGGGACAAACCCTGTATGTCACCGACGGAATAGGTCTGGTGGCTACGCGGGACGGCGGGATACAGGAGATCCGCCCCGGCGACGTTGTCTACATCGAACCCGGCGAGGAACACTGGCACGGCGCCACCCCGGACCGGTTCATGGCACATATCGCGATGCAGGAGGCCGACGGGAACGGCCAGGTCGTGACCTGGCTGGAACACGTCACGGACGAGGACTATGGGGCCTGAGCAGCTCTTTCCGGGCATAGCCCGCCCTGCAGCTGCGGTCCTCCGCCGCGTCGTGTCCCGCCCATTCTCCTCCCGGCCCTTATGCTGGCCGGTGAATGGGGGATTCGATGTTGGATTTGTTGAGCATGAAACTTGCTCTTGCTGTTGTGACGTTAACACTGTGGGTTCTTTTCCTGGGTTCTTACCGGAGGACCCGATCGCTCTACAGCGCCTATTGGTGTGCTGCCTTGGGGTGCTGGCTTGCGGGCAACGTGGCGTACTGGCTGAAGGAAACGGACTGGGGCTGGGTAGCCAGCCCCCTGGGCAACGCTCTTACGGTCGCCGGAGCCTTCGGTGTCTGGGCGGGGTTCCGTTCCTTGCGGAACCTTGGCACGCCGTTGTGGCTGCTATTTGCGGCTCCGGCAGTAACGGCTTCGGCGACAGTCATTGAAACCGACCCCGACGGCGCGTGGCAGGGCGGGTTGGTGTACTTCGCTTTGATGGCGACCGGGATGGCGCTCGCCGCCCGGGAACTGGCCTTGCTGAAGTCGCGGGCCTCGCAAGCTCACCGGCCGCTGCTGGTTGTCGCTGCTGTCCTGGTGGCCTACTTCGGTTGCCGCATCGTGGTCTATGCCGTGGCCGGGCCGGACAGCGAGGTCCTGCAGTCCTATTTCAGCCCGGCGGTGACGTGCTTGCTGCTGATCATGCTGCTGGTCCTGGTTTCCTTCAGCATGACCGCGCTCAATAGCCACCAGCTCATCACGAGGCTCAATGAGCGGGCATCGCGCGACGGAATGACGGGCTTGTTCAATCGCCAGGCTTTCATGGAATTGGCTGAGCGGGAGCTCGCTGCCCTGCAAACGGCGGGCAGGTCGGCGGCCGTTGTCCTGGCCGACCTTGATCATTTCAAGTCCGTGAACGATACCCACGGGCATGCCGCCGGGGACGCTGCCATCCGGGCGTTTGCCGTGGCGTGCAAGGGTTCGTTGCGCAGGACCGACTTGGTGGGCCGGTACGGCGGGGAGGAATTTGTCATTTTCCTGCCGGGTGCCGACGAGGTCGCGGCGGAAGCCATCACCACCGAGATCAGCCGGCGCCTGGCCGCTGCGCCCGCACCTGACGGGCTGGAGTTTCCCACCGTCAGCTACGGGATTTCATCCACTGCAATTTCAGGCTCAACGCTGGCCCAGCTGATCCACACCGCCGATGGGGCCCTTTACCAAGCCAAAGCAGCGGGCAGGAACCGCGCGTTCAAGGCCGATGGTCCTTTGGACGCGGCCTCCGCCACCTGACATCACACAACACGAAGGTTGCCTGAGGTACTCGTAGCTGGTGTGGCCACGCATCGGGAATCCGGTGCCGGGACCCGAATCCCAGGACCAAGCGCAAGCCCTCGTGAATTCTCCACATGGCTCCAAAAACCCATTGCCCTCCCCACCCCACGATGGTTCGATGGGACTCATGGCTACCGCAGAGAGTTATGTCCTGGCGATCGGAACCAAGAAAGGCCTGTGGCTGGCAACCAGCCCGGACCGAAAAGAATGGTCCCTCTCCGGTCCGCACTTCCTGATGAGCGAGATACCCAGCATCGGGATAGACACGCGGGACGGCAAAACACGAATCATGGTGGGGGTAAGGTCTGAGCACTGGGGACCCACTGTGGCCCATTCAGACGACCTCGGCGCCACATGGACCGAGCCCGAGCAAGGCGCCATCAAATTCCCGGACGGCACCGACGCCGCCCTGGAACGGGTTTGGCAGATCTACCCCGACGCCGACTCCCGCCCAGGCGTCGTGTGGGCCGGTTGCGAGCCGATTTCGGTGTGGAAGTCCACCGACGGCGGCGAACACTTCGAGCTGAACCGCGGACTATGGGACCACCCCCACCGCAGTGAATGGGGTGCGGGCTACGGCGGCGCGGCGGCACACTCGATTGTGGTGGATCCATCCGGCGAGAAGGTCCACATCGCCATGAGCACTGGCGGCGTCTACAGATCCCTCGACGGCGGGACCTCCTGGGAGCCCCGCAACAAGGGCATTTCGGCGTACTTCATGCCGGACCCCAATCCCGAGTTCGGCCAGTGCGTGCACAAGATCGCAGCCGATGCCTCCGTGGAAGGTCGTCTTTACGCGCAGAACCACCACGGCGTGTACCGGACGGATGACAACGGCGAGAATTGGGATTCCATCGCCGAAGGGCTGCCGGCCGATTTCGGTTTCGTCATGCTCACCCATCCGCGCCGGGAAGGGACGGCCTGGGTCATCCCGCTCAAGGCTGACGGTGAACGCATCCCGCCTGGCAGCAAGCTCAGCGTCCACCGAACCGACGATGCCGGTAACACCTGGAAGGAACTGCACACGGGCCTGCCGGATCACGAATACAACGCGGTGCTCCGCGATGCCGCATCCGTGGATACCGCCGAACCCGTGGGTGTGTACTTCGGAACCCGCGGTGGTTCCGTGTACGCCAGCGCCGACGAGGGCGAGACCTTCAATGAAGTGGTCTCGCACTTGCCGGACGTGCTTTGCGTTCGTGCGGCCGTCGTTGTTGGCAGCGACGCCGGAGCCACCGCCGTCGAGCAATCAGCAGCCAGCGCCCCGGTACCTGGTTAGGTCCGTTGTGGCTGACTTTACGGTCCTGTTGCCTGGTGTCCTGCAGCCGCTCGTCGGCGGACAGTCCTGTCTGACTGCGTCCGCCGACGGTGCTGTGACCGTTGGACAGCTCTTGGACTCGGTGACCGGAGATTATCCGGTCCTGGCCAGGCGTTTGCGTGATGAAACCGGGGCACTGCGCCGTTTCGTGAATATTTACGTTAACGGTGACGAGGTCCGGCGGTTGAATGGTCTTGAAACGGAAGTTGCGGCGGGCCAGGAGGTCTTGATTGTCCAGTCCGTGGCCGGCGGCTGAGGGTGAAGAAGGGCGTCCAGCCTGGTCTCCAGCAGAGACTGTTCAGGCGACGCGCCAAACACTGCATTCGTCGGTATTGATGGCTTTCCTCATCCCGGAGGCGTAATCCATGATCCAGACGACGCCGATTCCCGGGGCCGTTTCCTGGACGCGTCCGCGGCGTATGACCACGTCGTCGTAAGCGGGCCCAACCGACAGGCGGGCCTCGATCTCGTCTCCGCGGTGGAGCTGGCTGATCGCGCGTATTCGTGTTGTTTGAGTGGTTACTTCCTTCAGCATGGTGTCCTCCTGGCTGGAGCTGGTGCCTGCACTTGCCGGCTATTCCAGTGTGGAGGGGCAATGTTGCCACGGTATTTCGGCGTGGTTAGGGTCCGGTTAGCATTCCGGGATGGTTGCGTTTCCGCCCGTGCGCGGGCGCCGCCGCGACGGACGGCGACAAGACGCGCCCGCCTGAAGTCCGGCGCCTCCGCAGGCCAGTGCCGACGCGGTTGTAGCCTGATCTCGGTTACTGAGATTTACAGCAACCACAGGCTCCGTCCTCCCGGGAGAACCAATGGGTGTTTTACGGCGATCGCTCGCGCTGTCCACAGGCTTGGTGGTTTTTGCCGCCGGCCTGTTTTCTGTCCAGGCTCCTGCCACGGCAGTTCCACTTCCCGGGCCCGATAATCCGAACGTCCAATTCGTTGAGGGCACACCGCACTCGGAGCATGTTTTCGAGACGCCCCTCCCGGAAACCAAGCAGCCCACCAAGGGTCAGGCCGACGTCGACTCGCTGCTCCGTGACGGAGCTGCGGCAGCCGGTCCGGGCGGCACCATCAACGTCCGGCTGGTCACCGCGAAACTGGCGGACAACACCAACCCGGTTTCCATGACGGACGCTGAAAAGGCTGTGGTGTCCACCAGCAACTACTGGAAAGCCATGACGGCCAACAAGCTGTCCATGACGGTGGCCAGCAAAGTCGCCGGCCACCAATCCAAAGCCCGCTCCACGGACAGTTACAGCACCATCATCTCCACCATCACGGGGGAGTTGAACTGGTCGGCCAGTCCTTACACAGCGCTGGTCATCTTCATTCCGACGTCCACGTTGTCCGGCAACGCCCTGGGCGCCGGGTACAGCAGCGGCAGTTACAGCGGCCGGGTGCTCCTGCCCCAGATCAGCAGCTTCACCAACAACGTGATGAGCCACGAGTTCGGCCACGTCATAGGCCTGATGCACGCAGATGCCCTGCAGTGCGGCAGCGGAGTGTCCGACATCGGGGTCAACAGCAACGGCCAGTTCACCGATCCGTCCTGCTACATCCGCGAGTACGGCGACACCACCGACATCATGGGAGCTGCCCAGTACGCGACGCCGGTTGTGAGTTCCACGTTCTGGGACTATGCGGGCCTGGGCCGCGGGGATGAGATCCGGGACGTGGGCGTCGCAACGGGTTCCAAGAGCTACACGCTCAAGCCGTGGGGAGGCACCGAAGCCCAGCGGGCGATCAAATTCACCGATCCCGTCAGCAAAGAGGTCTATTACCTGGAGCTGCGGGAACCTGCCGGCTTTGACAATTACCTGGGAACAGCCGGCAAACCCGGAAACATGGGCGTGAAGGTCGTCCAGCGCGGCGGCGCCACCATCGCTTCTTCCCTGATTCTGATGCCCTCCACCAAGCCTTTCTCCGACCCGTGGTACGCCAGCAACCACGCCTGGCAGGCAGGGAGCACCTTCACCACGTACACCGGTACGCAGGTGACCATGAATTCGGTGTCGTCGACGTCGGCCACCATCACCATCACTGCCGACCCGCGGCTCACCGCCAAGGTCCGCTTTTCTACGGGAGATTTCGACGGCGATGGACTCGCCGATGTCTTCTCCCGCGAGCCCGACGGCTCCCTGATGCTGTATTCGGGTTTGCCCGGCAACAGGCTGGATAATCCGCGCCAGGTGGGCTCCGGGTGGAACATTTTCGATGCCATCACCGGCTTTTCGGATTTCGATGGAGACGGACGAAGCGACATCCTGGCGCGCACCAGCGACGGTGTCCTCTGGCTATACCCGGGCGACGGAAACGGCGGTTTCCTCGCCAAGCGGCAAATCGGATCCGGCTGGCAGGGCTTCACGAACATCATTGGCGTGGGCGATTTCGACGGCGATGCCCGCCTCGACGTCATGGCGACCAAGCCGGATGGCACTCTCTGGCTTTACTCAGGAGATGGCCAGGGCGGCTTCCGTGCCTGGTCGCAGATCGGATCGGGTTGGAACGGCTTCACCAGCATCACTTCCGATGGCTCCTTCGGGCTTCTGGCGCGGGCAAGCGACGGCACCCTCTACCTGTACCCCGGCAACGGCTGGGGTGGTTTCGTGCCGCGCGTCGCAATCGGCAGCGGTTGGAACGCGGTGGGCGACATCGTGAGCGGACAGGACTTCACGGGTGATAAGAAGTCCGATGTCCTGACGGTGACCTCCGGGGGGTCCATGCGGCTCTACCCGGGCAGCGGTTCGGGCTTTGCCGAACGCTTGGTCATCGGTGCCGGTTGGAACCAGTTCAGCCAGGTCTGGGAGGCGGGAGATTTCGACGGAGATGCAGTCGCCGACATCCTGGCCCGCGGTACTGACGGTGCGTTGTGGCTCTATCCGGGGAACGGTTCCGGCGGCTTTCTGCCCCGCGTCCAGGTGGGGTCGGGGTGGAATGCTTTCAATACTGTCCTGAGTGCCGGAGATTTCGACGGCGATGGCCACCCGGACCTGGTCGCACGGACAGCCGGCGGAGCGCTGTGGTTGTACCCGACAGACGGCCGGGGCCAGTTCCTGGCCCGCAAGCAGATCGGTGTCGGCTGGCAGGGTTTCAACGAGCTGCTGGCTCCGGGTGACTTCAACGGTGACGGAAAAGCTGACCTTGTGGCCCGGGCAGCCAACGGCACTTTGTGGCTTTACCCGGGTAACGGTTCGGGCGGCTTCCTCCCGTGGAAGCAGATCGGCACGGGGTGGGACATTTTTGACTCGGTAGTGCAGGGTGGGGACTTCAACGGCGATGGCCGGGAGGACATCATGGCCCGGGGCACTGACGGGGCGTTGTGGCTGTATCCGGGCAATGGCAGCGGCGGATTCCTGGCCCGCGTTGCCCTGGGTTCCGGCTGGAACACTTTCAGCTCGTTCGCGGCCTTGGGGACAGGCTTCACGGGAACGGGAAATCCGTCAGTTGTGGGTGTTGGCGGAAACGGGGAGCTCTTCCTGTACACAGGAACCGGTCAGGGGAGCTTTCAGTCCGTGCTGCTGGATCCACGGTAGGCCTGGGATGTTCCTTGCCGCTTGCCTTGCCTGAACACCAGACCGGGCAGCGGAAAGCCCGGCATGTCAGGAGACATGCCGGGCTTTCCCCGTTCCGGCGCTCCGGCAACAGGGCTGGAGCGCCGGAGAGGTGACGTTCTAGCGCAGGCCGAGTTCCGCCGTCGGGACCTTTGCCGATTCGCGTGCCGTGGAGGCCGAGACGATGGCGATGAGGCAGACGATGGCCGTGAAGATGGACACGGGAACCCATCCACCGGGTTTGGTGCCACCGATGGCGGTCACGATGGTCGGGGCGAAACCTGCGGCGAGGAAGCCGAGCTGCGTGCCGATGGCCAGGCCGGAGAAGCGGACCTTGGTGCTGAACATTTCACCGTAGAACGACGGCCAGACGGCGTTGGCGGCAGCGTAGCCAAGGGAGAAGTACACGACGGCGGCCAGGAACATCAGCGGCGTGGAACCGGACTCGAAGCTCAGGAAGAAGACCGGCGTCATGATGGCGCTGGCCACTGCTCCGTAGATGAACACGGGCTTGCGGCCGATGCGGTCTGCCAGCGTGCCGAAGAGCGGCTGGGTTCCCAGAGCCACGAGGTTGGCCACAACCACCAGCCATAGGGTGATGGTGCTGTTCACGTGCGCAACGTCCTGGGCGTACTTGATGGCCAGGGTGCCGAAGACCGTGCTGACTGCGGCAATGAACGCGCAGCAGATCACGCGGAGGACGTCCTGCCAGTGGTGCTTGAGGAGGTCGGCGATAGGGAGCTTGGCAATCTGGTTGTTCTTCTGTGCCTCAGCGAATGCGGGTGGCTCGTGCAGGGTGCGGCGGATGAAGAAGGCAACCAGCACCACTACTGCGCTGAGCCAGAACGGAATACGCCAGCCGATGCCGTACTTGATGTCATCCGGCAGTGCCACCACGGGAATGAACACGAGCGCTGCCAGGATCTGGCCGCCCTGCGTTCCCGTCAAGGTCCATGAGGTGAAGAAGGAGCGGCGGTTGTCCGGGGCGTGCTCCAGGGTCATGGATGACGCGCCGGCCTGCTCGCCTGCTGCCGACAAACCCTGGCAGAGCCGGGCAAGTACCAGGAGGATCGGGGCACCCCAGCCGATGGTTTTGAAGTCGGGGAGGCAGCCGATCACGAAGGTCGAGGCGCCCATGAGCACCAGGGTGAACATGAGGACCTTCTGCCGGCCGATCCGGTCGCCGAAGTGACCCAGGAACGCAGCGCCGATGGGCCGTGCAAGGTAGGCGAAGCCGAACGTGGCAAAGGACATGACGGCCGCATTGGTGTCTGCGTCCGGGAAGAAGACGTGCGGGAAAATCAAGGCCGCGGCAGATCCGAAGATGAAGAAGTCGTAGTACTCCACGGCGCTGCCCAGGAAGCTGGCGAGGGCAGCCTTCTTGGGTGTCCCGGTGGTTTCGGTGATGCCTGGCGTCGCTGACGGCATTGTTTGGCTCATTGGGTGTTCCTTCTGTGACGACGATGTCGCGAATAGAGCTTCAGCGGGAGACCCAAGCGAGGTGCGGCCGGTCAATCCCTTAGCTAGTAACCACATGGTGAGAGCTACTTGCGTAATACAGCAATGATCCCTGTGAGTATGGTCACTTGTCAAGAGGTGTAATCACCATCTAGAAATAGCTCTCACTATGTGAGAGCATCGGGTTATGAGTGTGAAAGAGGACACAAAGACCGACATGGTCGGCAAAGCCCTGGGCCTGCTGGTCCTGCTGGGAAACGAGCCGAAGGGTGCAAGTGCGGCGGATCTGGCCAGAAGCGCCGGACTGCCTTTCAGTACTACCTACCGGCTGCTGGGCTCGTTGACCCGCGACGGATTCGTTGACTACGAACCCGATGGCCGCCGCTACCACCTGGGCCTGCGCGTCTTCCAGCTCGGGCAACGCGTCTCCAACCATCACGGCTTCGCTGCCACAGCGCTGCCGGTCCTGCAGCGGGTCACCGACAGTACGCATGAGGCCACCATCCTCTCGGTCCGCGACGGCGACCACCACCTCACGGTCAACAAGGTGGACGGGCCCAAGACGTTCCGCGTCACCAGTGACCCCGGACATCTGGGAGCGTTGCACACGACGTCGGTGGGCAAGGCCCTGGTTGCGTTCGAGGATGAGCCCGAGCGAAAACGCCTGATCGAGGAACTTCCCCTGGACCCGCTCACTGAGCATTCCATCACCGACCGCGACAAGTTCCGGGCGGAAATTGAACAGGTGCGCCGGCAGGGCTACGCCGTGATGGACGAGGAAAACGAGATCGGCATGCGTGCCGTCGCTGTCCCGGTCCTCAACTCCCAGGGCCACGCGTTCGCTTCCCTGGCCACTGCCGTTCCGGTTTTCCGACTCAGCATGGAGGAACTCATCGCCCATGTGCCCACCCTGCAGGAGGCTGCGGCTGAACTCGCGGCCCGCCTGCCGCAGCGCTGAGCTTCGTTGCGAGGCCCGTTCTGCGCGCTAAACGTGACTCTGGGCGCGCAAAGCAGGCCCCGCAACGCAAAAATCAGCCCGACGCAACGCATCCGGCACATCATTTGTTCGCGATAAGAACAAGCGTGCGGAATATGAACACTTGTAGTAATCTGGATAACACCCGGCCGTCGACGCCCCAGAAAACGTCAATGGCTGCGGTGCTGAAGTCAAAGGAGCTTTAGGATGAGCAACCGAGCCGAGTCCGTTCTGGTGGGCCTCGTTGGCGAAGGGGTCATGCCCTCGCTCACGCCGCCCATGCATGAACGCGAAGCCGATGTGCAGGGCCTTCGCTTGCTGTACCGCCCCATCGACCTGCTGGAGCTGGCCTTGCCGGCCGCCGCCGTCGGGGACCTCCTCACCGCAGCCGCCCGCATGGGCTTCAACGGCCTTAACATCACTCACCCGTGCAAGCAGCTGGTGCTTGGGCACCTTGATGAAATTTCCGACGACGCCGCGCGCCTGGGTGCCGTCAATACCGTCCTGATCCAAGACGGCCGGTTCATAGGACACAACACGGACTTCTCCGGCTTCGGTTCGGCCTTGAGGGATGGACTTCCGGACGCCACCTTGGGCCGCGTCGTCCAGCTTGGCGCCGGCGGGGCCGGTTCGGCCGTCGCCTACGCGCTCCTCAAGGCCGGCGTCACCACCCTGGACCTGGTGGACGTGGATCCTGCCCGGGCCGCGGAACGTGCCGACGAACTCAGCGGACTTTTCCCGGCGGCCACCGTCACCCCGCGCAGCACGGACGAACTCCCGCAGATCATGCCCCTGGCCGACGGCCTGGTGCACTGCACCCCGATCGGCATGGCCGCCCACCCCGGACTGCCGCTGGACCTGGGACTCGTGGAGCCGCGGCACTGGGTGGCGGACATCGTCTACCGCCCCATCGAAACGCAACTGGTCCGCGAAGCACGGGCCAAGGGCTGCAAAGTCCTCGACGGCGGCCGCATGGCAGTCGGTCAGGCGGCCGACGCCTTCAAGCTCTTCACCGGACGGGACGCCGACCGCAACCGCATGCGGGAGCACTTCCTGGAGCTGATCGCCCTGGAAGACGCCGCAACCGCGCTCTCCGCCGGCACCCTCGCAAAGGCGGCCCACTGATGCGCACCGGAATCGCCACTGTCTGCCTGTCGGGCACCTTGAAGGAAAAGATGCAGGCCTGCGCCATCGCGGGCTTCGACGGCATCGAGATCTTCGAGCAGGACCTCGTCACGTCCCCGCTGAGTCCCGAGGACATCCGGAAGATGGCCGCCGACCTCGGCCTGGGCCTGGATCTCTACCAGCCGTTCCGGGATTTCGACGGCGTCACTCCGGCCCTGCTGAAGGCCAACCTCAAGCGGGCCGAGGCCAAGTTCAAGCTCATGTCGCGCCTGGGCATGGACACCATCCTGGTCTGCTCCAACGTGGCCACGGCCACCATCGATGACGACCAGCTGCGGGCCGAACAGCTGGCAGCGCTCGCCGGACTGGCAGGAGACCACGGGGTCAAGGTTGCCTACGAGGCCTTGGCCTGGGGCAAGTACGTCAACGACTACGAGCACGCCTACCGCCTGGTGGAAATGGTGGACCACCCGAACCTCGGCACCTGCCTGGACTCCTTCCATATCCTTTCCCGCGACTGGGACACCGCCCCGATCGAGGACATCAACGCGGAGAAGATCTTCTTCGTGCAGGTTGCCGACGCCCCCAAGCTCTCCATGGACGTGCTCTCCTGGAGCCGCCACTACCGGGTCTTCCCCGGGGAGGGACAGTTCGAGCTCGCCAAGTTCATGGGCCACGTCGTCCGTGCGGGCTACACCGGGCCGGTATCGCTTGAGGTCTTCAATGACGTCTTCCGCCAGTCGGACGTGGAACGGACCGCAGTGGATGCCATGCGTTCACTCATCTGGCTGGAAGAACAGAGCGCAAAGTGGCTGGCCGGCACCTCCGCGGAAGCCGGAACGGAAGCAGCAGCCTCGTCCCGCCGTCGTTATCCCATGGAACTTGCCACGCTGCCCAAGGTCAACGAACCAGCCGGCTTCAACTTCGCCGAGGTCAAAGCCGACGACACCGCGCAGCTCGAGAAGCTCCTGGGGCAGCTCGGCTTCGGATTCGAGGGACGCCACCGCACCAAGGACGTCCAGCTCTGGACCATGGGCCAGGCACGCGTCATCATCAACGAGCAAGCGGCCTCGCACTCGGAACCGGCCATCGCGGCCCTGGGGTTCGACGTCGACTCTCCAGTGATTGCCTCCGCTCGCGCCCAGCAACTCAAGGCGCCCGTAGTGGCGCGCAAGGTCCAGGCCGACGAGGAAGTTTTCCAAGGCATCTCCGCCCCGGACTCCACCGAGATCTTCCTGTGCCAAGGCAGCCCTGACGGAACCGCAGCCTGGACGCACGAGTTCGGCGAAGGCCTGGAACACGTTCCCAGCGGGCAGAACGCGGTCATTGACCACGTGAACCTCGCCCAGCCGTGGCAGCACTTTGACGAAGCCGTCCTCTTCTACACCAGCGCATTGGCCCTGGAACCGCTGCCGTTCGCAGAGGTCCCGAGCCCCAGCGGCCTGGTGCGCTCGCAGGTCATGGAAACCAGCACCGGCGCGGTGCGGCTGGTGCTGAACCTGGCGCCGGCCCAGCAAGCGCAGAACGCCCGCAAAACGTACCAGGAACACATCGCCTTCGCCGTGGACGACCTCGTAGCCACGGCGCGGTCCGCCCGGGACCGCGGCCTTGAGTTCCTGCAGATTCCGGCCAACTATTACGAGGACCTGGACGCACGGTTCGATCTTGAACCGGGCTTCCTGGCCACCCTCCAGGAGCTCAACCTCCTGTATGACCGGGACGCCAACGGCGAATTCCTCCACTTCTACACGGCCACAGTAGGCAGTGTGTTTTTTGAAATGGTGGAGCGCCGTGGCAGCTACAACGGCTACGGAGCCCCGAATGCCCCAGTCCGCCATGCCGTCCAATACGACTCACTTCACCGGGCATAGCTGCCCGAACCTCACAAAGAATCCATAGAAAGGAGCCGGTTGTGCCGCAAGACAACACTGCACAAGCTCTAGAATCCGAGGAACTCGTGCCGCCAGCAGAGCCGCATGCCGCGCACGATGCCAGGAAGGTTGAGACGCAGGCGGACCTCAGCGCTGAGATCAAGGCCATCGGGGATCGTTACGCCCAGGCACTGAAGGACGGCAAAGGACCTGAAACCATGCCGCGGCTGGACTATGCGCCCTACCGCAGCAGCATCCTGCGCCACCCCACCAAGAGCCTGCACCACGCGGACCCGGAGACCATCGAGCTCTACTCGCCGGCCTTCGGACACCAGGACGTGCACGCACTGGAATCGGACCTGACCATCCAGCACAACGGCGAGCCGCAGGGTGAGCGCATCATCGTCGCCGGCCGCGTGCTGGACGGCGACGGCCGCCCGGTGGCCGGCCAGCTCGTGGAGATCTGGCAGGCCAACGCATCGGGCCGCTACATCCACAAGCGCGACCAGCACCCCGCACCGCTCGACCCGAACTTCACCGGCGTCGGACGCTGCATTACCGGCGCCGACGGCTCGTACTCCTTCACCACCATCAAACCCGGCGCCTACCCGTGGAAGAACCACCTGAATGCCTGGCGTCCGGCGCACATCCACTTCTCCATGTTCGGCTCGGAGTTCACGCAGCGCATCGTCACCCAGATGTACTTCCCGGGTGACCAGTTGTTCCCGTTGGACCCCATCTACCAATCGATCGTGGACCAGGACGCCCGCGACCGCCTGGTGGCACAGTACGACCACGAGCTGACCAGCCCCGAGTGGGCCCTCGGCTACAAGTGGGACATCATCCTGACCGGTTCCAAGCGGACCTGGACGGAAAACGAAGCATACGGCGACGCCGGGGACGAGGAGTAAGCACATGAGCAAGCTGACACCCACACCGGGCCAGACCGTGGGCCCCTTCTACGGCTACGCCCTCCCCTTCACCAAGGACAACGAGCTCCTGGCCCCGGGCAGCCCCGGCAGCATCCGCCTTCAAGGCACGGTGTACGACGGCGCGGGCAACCCCATCCCGGACGCCATCCTTGAGATCTGGCAGCCGGATACCGAAGGCAACATCGTCCAGCGCACCGGCTCCCTGGTCCGTGACGGCTACACGTTCACCGGCTGGGGCCGGGGCTCCGTGGGCAACTCCGGCGTGTACACGTTCACCACGGTCAACCCGGGTCCCACCAAGCCCGGAGCGGCAGCGTTCATCTCGGTGGCCGTTTTCGCCCGCGGCCTCATGAACCGCCTCTTCACCCGCGTGTACCTGCCGGAAAACGAGGAAGCACTGGCCAATGATCCCTTGCTGAGCTCCCTGGATCCGGAACGCCGCAAGACGCTCATCGCCCGTCGCGACCCCGACGGTGGCCTCACCTGGGACATCCGCCTGCAGGGTGGCGACGAGACCGTGTTCCTGGACTTCCAGCAAGACGGTTCGCTCGACAACAGCGTCGGCAACAGCGGGGACTCGCCGGCAAGGGAAAACCTGGCATGATCGACGGCGACTTCGGCCTCCTCAGCCCCGTCTCGGCGTCGCCCTCCGTGGCCGCGCTGACGGGCGACCGTGCCGTGATCGCGGCAATCCTCGACGTCGAAGCTGCCTGGGCGGCTGTCCTCGAGGAAGCCGGGCTTGCCCCGGCGGGATCCGCCGCTGTGGTGGCCGAAGCCGCCAACCCCGCGTCCTACGACGTCGCGGATATCGCTGAACGGGCCCAAGGCGGAGGCAACCCGGTGATTCCGCTGCTCGGCGACCTCCGCGCCCGGGTCCGCGGGCTGGACACCGCCGGCATCGGTGCGGGCAAGGCGGTCCACGCCTCGCTCACCAGCCAGGACGTCCTCGACTCCGCCCTCATGCTGCTCGCCCGCAGGACCATCGCGGCGCTCCTGGCCGAAGTCAAGGGCACGACGACGGCGCTCGCCACCTTGGCGGAACAGCATGCGGAAACGCTGTGCGTGGGCAGGAGCCTGACGCAGCATGCGCTTCCGTACTCGTTCGGGCTCAGGGCTGCGCAGTGGTTCCAGGGCGTGGCCGCTGCGGCTGCGCGCCTGGAGTCGTTGGAGTTGCCCGTACAGTTCGGCGGGGCCGGCGGAACCTTGGCCTCCGGGACCAGGCTGGCCGCGGGCTCCGGTTCAACGCCCTTTACACTGTCCGATTCGTGGGCGGCTGCGCTGGGGTTGGCCCCGGCGGCGGCTCCCTGGCACACCAACCGCCTGGTGGTGACGGCCCTCGGTGACGGGCTTGCGGCACTGGTCGATTCCTTCGGGAAGATCGCAGCGGACCTGTTGTTCCTGAGCCGTCCGGAGGTTGCCGAACTTGGCGAGCCCCTGGCTGCCGGCCGCGGTGTCTCTTCGGCCATGCCGCAGAAGCAGAATCCGGTGCTCTCCGTGCTCATCCGCAGCGCAGCGTTGCAGGCTCCCGGCCTCGCATCTCAGCTGCACCTGGCCGCGGCCACTTTCAATGACGAACGCCCCGACGGCGCCTGGCACAGCGAATGGCCGGCGCTGCGTCGCCTGCTGGGCCTGGCGATGGGCGCTGCTTCCCACCTCCGCGAACTCACCGAGGGTCTCCGTGTCTTCCCGGAAGCGATGCGCAGGAACCTGCAGTTGTCGGGCCCGCTGCTCCTCAGCGAAGGTGTGTCGGCCGCCGTCGCCCCTCTGCTGGGCGAGGACGGAAAGCAGAAGCTGCAGGCCGTCGTCGACCGGACCCTTGCTGCTCCGGCAACCGAACAGGGGGACACGTACCGCAAGCTCCTCCGTGAAACCGTTCCATCCAACAAGCTCTCCGACGCCGGGCTTGAGGCACTGCTGGATCCGGCAAGCTACCTGGGCGAGGCACAGGAGATCAGCCGTCGGATCCTCGCCGCCTACCCCGGCTTCACCGGATCCCCTGCGAAAGGAGCCCCTCGTGGCTAAGCCAACCATCAAGGCCGTGTTGCTGTCCCCGAAGCGTGAACTCGGAGCGAAACCGCTCCTGGTGGTCGGCCCGTCGCTGGGTACCTCCACCGTTCTGTGGTCCGAAACCGCCGCGCTCCTGGGCGACGAATACGACGTCATCGGCTGGGACCTGCCCGGCCACGGCATCTCGCCGGCCGCCGCCGAAGGTTTCCACGTCGCGGACCTGGCGGACGCCGTCGTCGACCTTGTGGACTCTGTCACCGGAAACACGGCTGCGACGTTCCACTACGCGGGTGTCTCCCTGGGCGGAGCCACCGGCCTGCAGCTCGGCATCAAGCACGGCGACCGCCTCCGCAGCTTGTCCGTCCAGTGCTCCGGGCCGAAGCTCGGCACTCCGGAGGGCTGGCTGGACCGTGCGGAAACCGTGCGCTCCCTGGGTACTCCGGTGATGATCCAGGGTTCCGCTGAGCGCTGGTTCGGCCACGGATTCATGGATCGCCAGCCGGAGATCAGCAGCCGCCTGCTGCACGCACTCCGCGACGCCGACAGGTTCAGCTATTCGTTCTGCTGCGAAGCCCTGGCCCGCTTGGACGTCCGCGATCAGCTCGGCAGCATCACCGTCCCCACGCAGGTGATTGCCGGTGAAGAGGACCAGGTCGCACCGCCGTCGATGGCTGAAGAGCTCGTCAACAGCATCGTCGCCGGTGGCGGCACTGCTGAGGCCGTGACGCTCGACGGCGTCGGGCACCTCGCGCCCGCAGAGGCACCGAAAGTCGTGGCATCGCTGATGCACACCTTCATGAAGGAGAACGGACGATGAGCTCTACAGCTTCCGAAAGCAACGACGCGGCACGCAATGGTGCCGTACAGGCGGACGCCACCGCGCAGGATATCTACGACGCCGGCATGGTGGTCCGCCGCGAAGTGCTCGGCGACGCGCACGTGGACCGGGCGAATGCCGGCAAGGATTCCTTCACCGAGGACTACCAGGACATGATCACCAGGATCGCCTGGGGTGGCATCTGGACGCGGCCTGGCCTGAGCCGGCAAATGCGTTCCGCGGTCACCCTCACGGCGCTGGTGGCGCACGGTCACTGGGAAGAGCTGGCCATGCACGTCCGGGCAGCCCTCAACAACGGCCTGAGCAGGGACGAAATCAAGGAAATTCTGCTGCAGACCGCCATTTATTGCAGTGTGCCGTCGGCCAACTCGGCCTTCAAGACGGCCCAAAAAGTATTCGCCGAAATCGACGCCACCGAACCCAACTGACCCCAGGTCCCCTGGTTGGTCAGGCAGAAACGAAGGAAACACCATGAACCAGGCTTTTGTGTACGACGCCGTGCGCACGCCCTTTGGCAAGTTCGGCTCCGGCCTTGCCGCTGTCCGTCCCGATGACCTTGCCGCGCACGTGGTCCGCGAGTCCGTGAAGCGGGCACCCGGGCTGGATGTTGAGCGGATCGACGAGGTCGTGTTCGGCAACGCCAACGGTGCAGGCGAGGAAAACCGCAACGTGGCCCGCATGGCCACCCTGTTGGCCGGCCTGCCCGTGTCCATTCCGGGCACTACGGTCAACCGTTTGTGTGGCTCGTCCCTGGACGCGGCCATCATTGCTTCGCGCCAGATCAACGCCGGCGACGCCGACCTCATGCTGGTGGGCGGTGCCGAGTCCATGTCCCGTGCGCCGTGGGTGCTGCCCAAGACGTCCAAGCCCTACCCGGCCGGTGACATGACCCTGGCATCCACCACGCTTGGTTGGCGTTTGGTGAACCCGGCCATGAACAAGGACTGGACCATCTCCCTGGGCGAAGCCACCGAACGACTGCGCGAGAAGTACGGGATCACCCGGGAACGGCAGGACGCTTTTGCGGCGGACTCGCACAACCTGGCCGACGCCGCGTGGAACGAAGGCTTCTACGATTCTTTGGTCACGGCGGTTCCGGGCACTGATCTCGTCCGGGACGAGGGCATCCGTGCCGGTTCTTCCGCTGAGAAGCTCGCGGGTTTGAAGACCGTGTTCCGCCCTGAGTCTGACGGGCCCGACGGCGGTACGGTCACCGCCGGGAACGCCTCACCTTTGTCCGATGGTGCTTCGGCTGCGTGGATCGGTTCGGAAGCCGCTGCGGGGATTCTTGGTTTGGATCCCTTGGCCCGTATTGCCGGCCGTGGCGCGCATGGCAACGATCCCCAGTTCTTCGGGTTCGCCCCGGTGGAGGCCGCGAACAAGGCCCTGGCGAAGGCGGGCATCGGCTGGGACCAGGTGGGCGCCGTCGAACTTAACGAAGCGTTCGCCGCGCAATCGCTGGCGTGCGTTGACGCGTGGGGAATCGACCCCGGAATCGTGAACCGCCACGGCGGTGCGATCGCGATGGGCCACCCGCTCGGTGCCTCCGGTACCCGCATCCTCGGCACGCTGGCCCGGTCCTTGCAGGCTTCCGGTCAGCGCTGGGGCGTCGCGGCGATCTGCATCGGCGTCGGTCAAGGCCTGGCCGTGGTGCTGGAAAACGTAACTGCCGGAGTTTCAGAAGGAGTCTAGGGCGATGTTGAATTTCATTGACACTGTTGGCGAGGCTGTCGCCGGCATCAAGGACGGGTCCACGGTGATGATCGGCGGGTTCGGCAATGCCGGGCAGCCGTTCGAACTCATTGATGCCCTGATGGATTGTGGCGCGAAGGACCTGACCGTGGTGAACAACAACGCCGGCCAGGGCGATCAGGGCCTGGCGTTGCTGATCAAGGAAGGCCGGGTCCGCAAAATGATCTGTTCCTTCCCGCGGCAGTCCGATTCCTGGCACTTCGACGCCAAGTTCCATGCCGGTGAGATCGAGCTGGAGCTCGTGCCGCAGGGCAACCTGGCTGAGCGTATCCGAGCCGCCGGCGCCGGGATTGGCGGGTTCTTCACCCCCACCGGCTACGGCACCACCTTGGCTGAAGGCAAGGAAACCCGGTTGCTGGATGGGAAGTGGCAGGTGTTTGAGACCCCGATCCACGCCGACGTCGCGCTGATCAAGGCACTCAAGGCCGACGGCAAGGGCAACCTCGTCTACCGCAAGACCGCCCGTAATTTCGGCCCGATCATGGCCGCCGCAGCCAAGCACACCATTGTGCAGGTCTCGGAGATCGTCCCCACCGGTTCGCTGGATCCGGAGAACGTGGTGACACCCGGTATTTACGTCAACAGCGTGGTCCGCGTCGGCGGTTCCCGAGCAGAGCAGGTGGCCTGATCATGAGCACCCAGACAAGCATCCAAACCTCCGAAAAGCCGCTGGGCCGCGACGAACTCGCCCAGCTGGTGGCCCGCGATATCGCTCCCGGTTCGTTCGTGAACCTGGGCATTGGCCAGCCGACGCTCGTGTCCAACTACCTCACCGAGGAACAGAACATCACGCTCCACACGGAGAACGGGATGCTCGGCATGGGCCCGGCAGCTGTTGGCGAGGAGATTGACGGTGATTTGATCAACGCCGGCAAAATCCCCGTCACCGAACTTCCCGGAGCTTCGTACTTCCACCACGCCGACTCGTTCGCGATCATGCGCGGCGGGCACCTGGACATCTGCGTCCTCGGGGCCTTCCAAGTCTCCGCCACCGGCGACCTCGCCAACTGGCACACCGGGGCTCCGGACGCTATTCCCGCCGTGGGTGGCGCGATGGACCTCGCCACCGGCGCCAAGGATGTCTTCGTGATGATGACCCTGCTGACCCGCGAGGGCGTGTCCAAGCTCGTGGAGAAGTGCACGTACCCGCTGACCGGCGTCGGCTGCGTTACCCGCGTCTACACGGACAAGGCAGTGTTCCTCACAGGACCCGACGGCGTCACCGTCCGCGAGACCTTCGGCTGCACCTTCGACGAGATCCAGGAACTCGTGCCCCTTCCGCTGAAAAAGGCAGAGTAGGCCCCGCAAGTTTGGGCTCTCCGTTGTGAGGCCCGCTCTACGTGCTATCCCCTCGGCATAGCCCGCAGAGTAGGCCCCGCAAATCTGGGCTCCCCGTTGTGAGGCCCGCTTTGCGTGCTATCCCCTTGGCATGGCCCGCAGAGTAGGCCCCGCAAGTTTGGGCTCCCCGTTGTGAGGCCCGCTTTGCGTGCTATCCCCTTGGCATGGCGCGCAGAGTAGGCCCCGCAAATCTGGGCTCCCCGTTGTGAGGCCCGCTCTACATCCCCACCGCCTCCCTAACCTCGCAAGCTTGGTCAGGGAACCCGGGCGGCGTGGGCCCTGTTTCGGCATGGCGCGCAGGGTAGGCCCCGCAAGTTTGGGCTCCCTGTTGTGGGGCCCGCTTTGCGGGCTATCCCCTTGGCATGGCGCGCAGAGTAGGCCCCGCAAATCTGGGCTCCCCGTTGTGAGGCCCGCTTTGCATATTATTTTTCCCGCTTAGGGCGCAAAGCGGACCCCGCAACGCCACCTAGGATTGGTAACCATGACCGACTCCGCAGTTACCCCGCAGGCCAGCGACCAGTACGTCCAGTCGCTGGCCCGGGGCCTCGCCGTGATCCGGGCGTTCGACGCAAACAACCCCGTCATGACGTTGAGCGAAGTCGCAGCCCGCACGGACCTGACCCGCGCTACGGCTCGCCGGTTCCTGCATACCCTGGTTGAGCTCGGCTACGTCCGCACCGACGGAAAGACCTTTGCGCTCACGGCCAAAGTGCTGCAGCTCGGCTACTCGTACCTCTCCGCCCTGTCCCTGCCGCAACTCGCCCAGCCCCACTTGGAGCAGCTCAGCCTGAAACTTGGGGAATCCACGTCGGCCGCAGTCCTCGACGGGCAGGACATTTTCTACGTGGCGCGGGTCGCCACCAAACGCATCATGAACGTCGGAATCACGGTCGGCACGCGGTTCCCCGCCTACGCGACATCCATGGGCCGGGTGCTGCTTGCCGGACTTCCGCAGGCCAAGCTCGAGGCATACCTGACGACGGCGGAACTCACCCCGCTCACGCCGCGAACCGTCGCCAGCGTGCCCGACTTGAGGGCCGCCGTCGAGCGTGTCCGTCAGCAGGGCTGGTGCCTGCTTGACCAGGAGCTGGAACTCGGGCTGATGTCCATCGCCGCCCCGGTCTGGAACCACAACAACGGGGACAACGTGGCCGCGATCAACGTGTCCCTGCAGGCCCAGGCCGTTGCGGCGCAGCCGGATCCGGACCAGTACCTGGAGGAAGTGCGGCAGCAGGTGGTGGCGACCGCCGACGCCATTTCCCAGGACGTCTCGGCCAAGCACTGAGTTTTTGTACAGCTAATGCCCGCAAGCTGGCCTCAGAAGGGCATCAGCTGTACAAAAACTACTTCCGGATCGCCGCGAGCCGCGTTTCCAGAATCCGCCGCACCATGGAGTCGGGCACGGGGTTGTCCGCGGAGAACCTCAATGTTCCCGGCGACCACGAGTACCCGCCAAGCTCCTCCGACATTTCGGGGAGGATCTGGCCGCTGAACGGGTACAGCGCCAAGTGCTTCTTCGTTTCGAGCACGCTCACGAGGCCCTTGCCATCCACCAGCAACGCGGGCATCCCATAACTGGTGCCTTCCTCGGCGTCAGGGGCAAGCTCCCGCGCGATCCCGACGATCCGTTCCAACGGACCCCGGTTGCCCGCGCTGACAGTGTCCAGGTATTCGGTGACAGTTCCCATAGGGACATGCTTCACCACGGGAACCCGCCAGGCCAGAGGCTTAGCGCTCCGGGATGACCGCGATGCCCTGGATCTCGATCAACGCTTCCTTCTGCCACAGGCGCGTGACGCCGATGCCGGCCATGGCCGGGTACTGCGAGCCCGCCATTTCACGCCACAGCCGTCCGATTTCCCGGCCGTTGGCCATGTAGTCGTCAACGTCGGTGAGGTAGATGGTCACGTTGACCAGGTCCTCAGGTTCACCGCCGGCCTCGCGCAGGGTGGTGAGCACGTTGGTGAACGCCTGTTTGAACTGCTCCACAATCCCGCCGGGAACGATGTTCATGTTCTTGTCCAATGCTGTCTGCCCGCCCAGGAAGACCGTGTTGCCGGCCAGGATTCCGTGCGCGTAGCCGGATGGTTTGGCCAGTGACTCCGGGTTGATTGTTGTGTGACTCATGCTGTTCCTCCTCGGTTGTGGCAACTGCAAAAACTTTTGAAAAGCCCCTGTGCAGATCATTTCCGCCGTGCTACGTTGAGCATATGTGACGATCGTAAAAAAGTCGACACATCCAGAATCTCGAAGGGACAAGCAATGAAACTCGCCACTTTGCGCACGGCCAACGGAGGAACGACGGCGGCCATCGCCACCGGCGACGACGCCTGGCTCGCGCTTCCGGCCAGCGACGTCGGCGCACTCCTGGGCCGGTCGGGCTGGCGGGCTCTCGTGGAGGAAACGCAGGCATCCGGAGCTCCGGTCATCACCGGCGCAGACCCTGCCCCGTTGCTTCCCCGCGCCGGCAAAGTCATCTGCTGCGGCCTGAACTACGGCGACCACATCCAGGAAATGGGCAGGGAGCTTCCCGAATACCCCACCTTGTTCGCCAAGTACGCGGACACCCTGGTCGGCGCCAACGACGCCGTGGAAGTCCACGGCAGTGACCGCGTCGACTGGGAAGCCGAGCTCGCCGTCGTCGTGGGTTCCGAGCTGTACCGGGCGGACGAGGACCAGGCCCGCGAAGCCATCGCCGGGTACACCGTTGCCAACGACGTCTCCATGCGCGACTGGCAGAACCGGACCCTGCAGTGGTTCCAAGGCAAGGCCTGGGACCGCACTACCCCGGTGGGGCCGGTCATGCTGACCGCGGACGAGGCCGGGGAGAGTTTTGACGTCCGCGGCTACGTCAACGGCGAGCTCGTGCAGCAGGGAAACACCAGCACCCTGGTATTCGGACCGGCGCAACTGCTGTCCTACATCTCCCGGTTCACTGTCCTGCGCCCCGGCGACCTCGTACTCACCGGAACGCCCGGGGGAGTGGGCATGGGCATGACTCCGCCCCGCTTCCTGAAGGACGGGGATGTCCTCACCACCGAAATCGACGGGATCGGCCGGCTGGAAAACCTGTTCCGGATCCATGCCGACGTCGCAGTCCCCGCGTCATAACAAACTTCCCGAAACCCACACAAAGGAGAAACCCCATGAGTCAGACAACCACTGAATACGTCCTCGACGGCGACAACTCCATCTACGCCCAGCCTGACGGCAAGGTTGTCCCGGTTGTTACCCGCGCCGGTGCGGAAGACACCAACACCGCACAGTCCGGCGATTGCATCCGCGTCTCCGGCGTCAGCATCCAGCACACCCCGGCGACCAAGATCTGGTTCGGCCAGGTATCCAACACCCCCGGGTACCGTTCACTGCCGCACCACCACGGTGAAGCCGAAACCGGCGGCTATGTGCTCCGGGGCCACGGCCGGATCTACTTTGGCGAGAACTACTCGGAGTTCCTGGACATGAAGGCCGGCGACTGGGTCTTCGTGCCCCCGTTCATGCCCCACGTCGAGGCCAACATGTCCGTCACGGAAGATCTCGTGTGGCTGACCGCCCGCACCCCGGAAAACCTCGTGGTCAACCTTGAGGACGTTCCGGACGAGACCCTCGCCGACTACCGCAGGGCGTAGGCCATGATCGCTGGAACCCTGACCTCGGAGACCTTCCTCCGCGCCGTCCAGCTGACCCCGGCAACGCCGGAGGTTTTCGACGAAGCGTACGAAGCAACCACGCAGTACGTACCGTGGCCAAAAGCCTATGGTGGAGACATGGTGGCCCAAGCCGCAGCAGCCATGATGCGCTCGGTGGACGCTGACAGGACATTGCACTCGATGCACAGCTACTTCATGCGTCCGGTGGATATAGGTTCCAGTGTCCGCTACGAAGTCGAGCGCCTTCGGGACGGCCGCGGATACTCAACGCGGACAGTCCGTGGCTTCCAGAACGGCAAGCCGGTGTACGCCGCGATGGGTTCCTTCCAGGTTCCCGAGGACGGGCCGGACTTCCAGCCTGAGGCGCCTGCCGCCGTCGAGCCTGAATCCCTGCGGTCAGCGGCGGAAGCGCTTGAAGCGGCCGACGGCGCGGCGGCGGAGTACTGGTCGACGGGACGCAGCTTCGACATGCGCCATATTCCCGGTCCGGTATATATCGAATTGGAGGGCGGCATGGTCCCCCAGCAGGCCATCTGGGTCAAAGCCTTCGATGCCTTGCCGGACGACGCCGACCTCCACCGCACAGCCCTTGCCTACGTCTGCGACTACACGATCCTGGAGCCGCTCCTCCGGGTCAATGGATTGAACTGGTCCAGCCCCGGCCTCGCAACGGCGAGCTTGGACCACTCCATGTGGTTCCACCGCGACGGCCGCGCCGACGAATGGGTGCTGTATGCCCAGGAAGCCGTATCCGGCCAGAGCAACAGGGGCCTGGCCATGGGCCGGTTCTTCGACCGGCAAGGCAGGCTCCTGGCAACAGTCGCCCAGGAAGGCATGATCCGCGCGGGCTCCTGACCGGCCCGCAACCCGCACGCCCCAAAACGCCCATCCCCAGCTTCAACGACGCACCACTGAAAGGAACGGCCATGAGCATGTTGCCATCGGCCCACGTGGACACGTTCACCCGCGACCACCTGCCGCCCGCCGATACCTGGCCGGCGCTCGAATTCACCCTCCCCGAACTCCAATACCCGGACCGGCTCAACGCTGCCGCCGTGCTGATCGACGACGCTGTCGAGCAGTACGGTGCCGACCGTCCCGCCCTCCGTACTCCAGACGGCGTTGTCTGGAGCTACGGCGAGCTGCAAACCCGTTCCAACCAGGTGGCCCAGGTCCTCACCGAAGACCTCGGCGTGGTTCCCGGCAACCGCGTGCTGCTGCGCGGTCCCAACAACCCGTGGATCGTCGCGGCCTGGCTCGGCGTCCTGAAGGCCGGAGCCGTGGTGGTCACCACCATGCCCATGCTGCGCTCCACCGAGGTCGCCACCCTGATCGGACTTACCAAGCCGGCGGTTGCGATTTCCGACCACCGCTTCGTGGACGAGCTCGCGATCGCGGCAGGGGACGATGTCACTGTCCTGGCGTACGGATCGACCACCGGTAACGCGGACGACGACGGCGACCTCACCTCCCGTTGCGGGCGCAAGAGCGGGGAGTTCACCGCTGTGGACACGGCCGCGGACGACGTTGCCCTGCTGGGACCGACCTCGGGTACAACCGGTGTGCCCAAGGTGACCATGCATTTCCACCGCGACATCCTGGCCAACGCCGACACGTTTGCCCGGTACATCCTGCAACCCACGGCTGACGATGTCTTTGCGGGCTCACCTCCGCTTGCGTTCACGTTCGGACTCGGGGGCCTGGTGGTCTTCCCGCTCCGCTTCGGCGCGTCATCCCTCCTCACCGAGAAAGCCGGACCCGTGGAACTGGCAGAGCACGCAGCCGCAGCCGGTGCCACCATCCTGTTCACCGCCCCCACGGCGTACCGGGCCATCCTGAAGGAGAAGCGCGGAGATCTCCTGCGCAGCCTGCGGATTGCCGTCTCTGCCGGAGAGCACCTTTCCAAGGAGACCTGGGAAGCCGTCCGTGAAGCCACAGGCCTGCGCCTGGTCAATGGAATCGGGGCCACGGAGATGCTGCACGTCTTCATCTCCGCTGCCGGGGACGATATCCGTCCTGGAACCACGGGGCGTGCTGTGCCGGGGTTCAGGGCCACCATCCTGGACGACGACGGCAACGAACTCGGCGCGGGCAACATCGGCCGCCTGGCAGTCATCGGGCCCACCGGGTGCCGCTACCTGGATGATCCCCGGCAGGCGAACTACGTGGTGCGAGGCTGGAACGTCACCGGGGATACCTTTGCCATGGATGCCGACGGGTACTTCACCTACCAGGCTCGCTCGGACAACATGATCGTCTCCTCCGGGTACAACATCGGCGGGCCGGAGGTTGAATCGGCCATAGACCAGCACCCGGATGTCGTGGAAAACGCGGTCATCGGCATCCCGGACGAGGAACGCGGCAGCATCGTCTGCGCTTTCGTTGTCCTGCGCGACGGAGTCACCGGCGACGCCGCCAAGCGCAAGGAAATCCAGGACTTCGTGAAGCAGACCATCGCGCCCTACAAGTACCCCCGGGACGTCCGCTTCGTCACCGGACTACCGCGCAATCCCAGCGGCAAACTCCAGCACTTCAAGCTCCGCGAAGGAGTCCTTGCACAGGACGCCGGGAGCGCGAGCCAAACCCCGCAACTTACCCCTGCCGGCCAGAGCCAGGCCTGAAAAGGAGCATCACCATGAAGATCGCAATCGTTGGAGGCGGCCCGGGTGGCCTGTACTTCGCAGCACTGATGAAGCAGCTGGACCCGTCCCACGACATCACCCTCTGGGAACGCAACGCTGCCAGCGACACCTTTGGATTCGGCGTCGTGTTTTCCGATGAGACCCTCGGCGGCATCGGCAACGCCGACCCCGTGGTGGCCGAATACATGAGCCGTCGGTTCGCCCGATGGTCCGACATCGACATCCACTTCCGGGGCGAGATGAAAACGGTGGGTGGGCAGGGGTTTGCGGCAATGAGCCGCAAGGAACTCCTTGAGTTGCTCCAGCGCCGCTGCATCGAACTGAACGTGGATGTCCGGTTCAGCACCCTGGCGCCGCCGGTGGAGGAACTCGAGGCCAATTACGATCTTGTCCTGGCCGCCGACGGAATCAACTCCCAGATCCGCGCCCGGTATGCGGAGTCCTTCAAACCGAACCTGGATCCGCGGACCAACAAGTTCATGTGGCTGGGCACCAACCAGGTCTTTGAAGCCTTCAAGTTCTTCGTGAAGGAAACCGAGTGGGGCGTCATGCAGATCCACGGCTACCCCTACTCGGATGAGGGCTCCACGTTCATTGTGGAAATGCACCAGGACGTGTGGCACGCAGCGGGCTTCGACGAGACCGCCAACGAGGTTTTCCCGCCGGGTGTCTCGGACGAAAAGGCCATTGCCAAAATCCGCGACATCTTCGCCGAGGAACTGGACGGCTACGAGGTCCTGAGCAACAACTCCAAGTGGATCAACTTCACCACGGTCCGCAACGAGAGCTGGCGCCACAACAACGTGGTCCTGCTGGGCGACGCTGCCCACACGGCCCACTTCTCCATCGGCTCCGGGACCAAGCTGGCCATGGAGGACTCCCTGGCCCTGGCTGCGTGCCTGCACGAGCACCCCTCGGTGGAGCAAGCACTGGAGGCCTACGAGGCCGAACGCCGGCCCGTCGTGGCGTCGACCCAGCGTGCAGCCCAGGCTTCCCTTGAATGGTTCGAGCGCATCGGCCAGTACAAGGACCAGGATCCCACCCAATTCGCGTTCAACCTGCTCACCCGCAGCCGCCGCATCACTCAGGAGAACCTGCGCTTGCGGGATCCCGGATTCGCCGAGGCCGTGGAGCGTAACTTCGCTGAATCTCAGGGCCTTGGCGACGTTGCCCCGGCCATGTTCCAGCCGTTCCGCCTCGGAGGGCTGGAGCTCAAGAACCGCATCATCGTCTCCCCGATGGACATGTACTCCGCTATTGACGGCGTCCCGGGCGACTTCCACAAGGTCCACCTGGGGTCCAAGGCGCTGGGCGGCGCGGGCCTGGTCATGACCGAGATGGTGTGCGTTTCCGAAACGGGCCGCATCACCCCCGGCTGCACCGGCCTGTACACCGATGGCCAGCGTGACAGCTGGAAGGAGATCGTGGACTTCGTTCACAGCCGCTCCACCGCCAAGATCGGCGCGCAGCTGGGCCACTCCGGCCGCAAGGGCTCCACCAAGCTCATGTGGGAGGGCATCGACCAGCCGCTCGAGTCGGGAAACTGGACCGCCGTCGGGCCTTCCGCCCTGCCGTACAGCGCCGAAAACCAGACCCCGGTGGAATTGGACCGTGCCGGCATGGATGCCATCAAGGCGGAGTTCGTTGCCTCCACCGTCCGTGCCGAGGAGGCAGGTTTCGACCTTCTGGAGATCCACGCGGCCCACGGCTACCTGCTCTCCTCCTTCCTTTCGCCGGTTTCCAACAAGCGGACCGACGAATACGGCGGCAGCTTGGAGAACCGGCTGCGGTTCCCGTTGGAAGTGTTCGACGCCGTTCGCGCGGCCTGGCCTGCCGGCAAGCCTTTGACGGTACGCATCTCAGCGACCGACTGGATCGAGGGTGGCAACACGTCTGACGATTCCGTGGAGATCGCCCGGGCTTTTGTCGCCCACGGCGCTGCCGGCCTGGACGTCTCCACCGGCCAGGTGGCCAAGGAAGAAAAGCCTGCCTTCGGCCGCAGCTACCAGACGCCGTTCGCTGACCGTATCCGCCAGGAAGTGGCCGCTCCGGCAGGTGTGGCGGTGATCGCCGTCGGCGCTATCTCAAGCTACGACGACGTCAACTCGATCCTCCTTGCCGGCCGTGCGGACCTCATCGCCCTGGGCCGCACGCACCTGTACGATCCGCAGTGGACCCTGCATGCCGCCGCTGAGCAGGAGTACCAGGGGCCCGGCGCCCAGTGGATCCCGCAATTCCGGGCGGGACGCCGCAAGCCACCGAGCTCGCGCACTGACGCCGTCCGTCCCCGCCTTTCGTTGCTGAAGGAAGCGGACATCGACGAGGCCACCACGCACCTCCGGTGGACCCCGGCGTCGGCTGCTGCATCGGTTTTGGTGAAGTAGCCGTGGCTACCGCACCAGTCAACGACTGGAACGTGCCTAAGAAGACCACCGGCCTGGTGTTGTTCTGCTGCTGGCTCGCGATCCTCGCCGAAGGCTATGACGTCGGCGTCCTCGGCGCTGTCCTTCCCGCGCTTGCGGAGTACAAGGAATGGAACCTGTCGCCGCTTGCCCTGGGCGGCCTGGGGTCATATGCCTTGATCGGCATGCTTATTGGTGCTCTGTTCATCGGCACGCTCAGCGACCTCGTAGGCCGCAAGAAGATGCTCCTGGCATCCATGGTGATCTTCACGATCACCCAAGCCGGCGCGGCCTGGGCACCTACCCCCGAACTGTTCGGGCTGTTCAGGCTTATCGGCGGTCTCGGCATGGGTGGTGTCATCCCGGTGGCGGCTGCACTGACCATCGAGTACTCAGCCCCGAACAAGCGGTCATTCAACTATGGCCTCATGTACTCCGGCTATTCCCTGGGCATTGTTGCAGCTGCCCTGGCTGCATTGTTTGTCCTGCCCCTGGGTGGCTGGCGTGCCGTGATTGCCATTGGAGCGGCGCCGATTGTCCTGCTCCCGGTCATCTGGAAATTCCTGCCCGAATCGCTGGAATACCTGGAGACAAAGGGCCGCCGTTCCGAGGCGAAGGCCTTGGCCGCTACTCTTCAGATCGCCGACTACCGGCCTGTTGTCCCGGCGGCCCCGGTTGCCAACGGCGGGCCTGCGGATCCTTGGTGGAAGACCATCACCACCATGTTCTCCAGGAAGTACCTGCGCTCCACGGTGTTCTTCTGGATCTCGCTGTTCTGCGGCCTGGTGCTGGTGTACGGGCTGAATACCTGGTTGCCGAGCATCATGAAGAAGGCCGGCTACGACCTCGGCTCGTCCCTGACGTTCCTGTTGGTCTTCAGCCTCGCCTCTGCCATCGGTGGCCTGCTCCTTGGCCGCGCGGCTGACAAGTACGGCAAGAAGCTCATCCTGGTGGTGTTCTACATCCTGGGCGGCCTGGGCATCATGCTGCTGGTCTTCCCCAACACCATGGTGGTGAATCTGCTGTTCGTGGCGTTCGCCGGCGTCGGTTCGATCTCGACGTCGCTGGTCCTCACCGGCTACATTGCCGACTACTACCCTGCCAAGGTCCGTGGAACAGCCACAGGCTGGGCGCTGAGCTTTGCCCGGCTGGGTGCCATTTCCGGGCCCCTGATCGGCGGCTGGATTGCAGGCTCCAAGTTGCCCTTCGAGGCGAATTTCGCGATCTTTGCCGGCATCGCCGTCCTGGCGGCCGGGGCGGTGGCGATGATTCCCAAGCCGCAGCCTGAGGTGCCCGTCGCCGCCGTCGACGTCGATCCCGACGACGTCACCGTCAGCACCGTCTAGGAAGCAGCCCCGCGAGGTGGCAGTTAATGACAATTGGGAACCCCGGGACTGTCATTAACTGCCATCCCGACGTGGTTAGCGCAGGCCCTTCAGGATGTTCTTGGGGCGCTGCATCTCTCCGTGCTTGGCACCGAGAATGATGACCCAGGCAGCGAAGGCGGGAATGGCCCACTGAAGGGCCTTAAGCTGGGTCTGTGCCGACTTCAGCTCATCGGAGGCACCTGCGCGCGGTTCCGTGGCTCCTTCGGCGCCTTCGCCGGAGAGCTCGTCAACCTTCTTGCCCACGATGCCTGCGTAAAGTGTCACCGCAGCTCCGGCCAGGGTCACCACGGTCTTGTAGACGGTGTTGGCGGCCACATTGTCCTGCTTGGCGATGCGCCCCTTGTTCTCCCAGGCGATGGCGAGGTCGGAGGCGAGGTGGCCCGCGAAGGCCGCGGTCTGGATCGGAGCCCATTTGCCCCAGCCCTTGCTGGACAAGCGGGTGCGCTCGGTGGGGTCCTTGGCTTCTGCGGCGGCTCCGTTGAGCCCGATGGCCCCCATCAATGAGCCGCCGAACCATGCCGCAGCGGTGAGGTCGTGGATGGAACGGGCTACAAGATTTCCTGCCATGATGCGCTTCCTATCGTTGATGCGGAAAGTACCTGATGTGGCTGCTTGATCCTGTTGCGGAGTTCAAGTGTTCCTCCATAGTAAGCATCCTTACTATGGGCTTGCCAGTTCGTGGCCTTTCGTTGAGCAGGCGGCGGCGCTCCCACACCTATGATGAAGTGGACTGGCGCCTGAACATTTGGCGCGGAAATGAGGATGTTTTCGATGTTCGCCGTCCCGGCACCCCCGGTGCGCCACCAGCAACTCCTCGTCACGATCTTTGGCCTCTACGGCCGGAACGCGGGCGACGCCTTGCCGGTCTCAGCACTGATTTCCATGCTGGGTTCCCTGGGATATGACGCTCCGGGAGTGCGTTCTTCCGTGTCCAGGCTCAAGGCCAAGGGCGTGCTCAAGAGCGTGCGTGAAGGTGGCATCGCCAAGTACAAGATTTCCGAGTCCGTCAGCGATGTGTTCCGTGAGGGCGACCGGAGGATCTTCGCCCCTGAGCAGGCCGCCCCCGTGGACAAATGGGTACTGGCCGTATTTTCAGTGCCGGAGTCCATGCGCAACCGCCGGCACCAGCTGCGCTCCGCACTGCTGGGGCTTGGCTTTGGGTCTGTGGCGAACGGCGTGTGGATCGCACCGGCGGGCAAGCTTGAGCAGGCCAGGGAGCGGCTCACAAGCAGTGGCTTGATCGAATTCGTGGACCTTTTCCGCAGCGACTACGTGTTTGACGGCCCCATGCGTCCGAAGATCGCCGAATGGTGGGACCTGAACGAACTCGACCAGCAATTCACCGAGTTCCTGGAACTCTATGAGGGGGCCGAAGAGCAGTGGACGCGGCGGGTTGGAGATGATCCCGAGGCCGCGTTGGCCGGTTCCACCGAGGAGTTGCGGCGCGAAGCCTTCCGTTACTACATCCCCATGCTCACCTTGTGGCGTAAGTTTCCGTACAAGGACCCGAACCTGCCCGCGGACTACCTGCCGCCGGAGTGGCATGGGCCTGCTGTCCGCAGGACCTTCCAGGCCGTCCACCGCTTGGCGGCGCCGCTTGCCGCGGCGCACGCACACGAGGTGATCTCGGAGGCGTTGGATCCCGCCGCCGCCTGATCGTGCAGCCGGACCGCTTAGTTGTTCGTCCGGGGCGCGTCGATGATGCCGAAGGTCTCACCTTGCGGCGCCCGCACGATGGCCGTGCGTCCCAAAGGGCTTTCCGCGGCCGGTCGGAGGAGCGTGGCGCCGAGCTCCACCGCCTTCAGCGCGGTGGCTTGGACGTGGTCGCTGGCGAACCACGTCATCCAACGGTCGGGCAAAGAGGCCTCGGCATCGTGGAACACTCCGCCGACTTCCCTGCCGTCCAGGGGCCTGCAGATGGTGGAGTACACGTAGCCGTCGTCGTGGATTTCCTGGAAACTGACGTCGAAGACGTCCGTGTAGAAGGACCGCGCCGCCTCCTTGTCGCGGGTGTGGAGTTCGTTCCAGCACAGCGCACCGTGTTCATTGACTCGTTCAGCCCCGATGTGGTTCCCGGCCTGCCAGATCCCAAACACCGAACCGAGACTGTCTGAAGCCAGGGCCATCCGGCCGGAGTCCATCACATCGAAAGGCGGCGCGATCAGTTGACCGCCGCTGCCCACGATTCTGCCGGCCGTCTGGTCAACGTCATCTGACGCCAGGTACGTAGTCCACGAGGCCGGGGCGTCCTTGTCCTGTTGAGGGCCGATTCCAGCCACCGCGCGGCCCCGGAGTTCCGCCAGGACGTAACCCCCGGACTCCGGGCCGCCGGAAGCGAAGGTCCACCCAAACAGATCCGCGTAGAAGGCCTTGGCCGCGTCCAGGTCATCCACTCCCAAATCCACCCACATGGGCGTCGCGGCGGGCCAAGCGGAGATTTTGGTGGACATGGGGCTCCTTGGTGTAGGGCTGCGCTGAGTGGTGCAGCTGCCTCCCCGGAAGCCCTATGCGCCGAGCATCCGAAGAGGCAGCCACCCATAAAGTGCAGTCACGGCCCGGTTCATGACACGGTTTCGTCCTGCAAATCCTCCAGGACCGCCATGGCGGCGTTGTGCCCGCCCAATCCACTGACTCCGCCCCCGCGGCGGGCACCTGCCCCGCAAAGGAAGATGTTCGGGTACCCCGTTGCGACGCCCCACCGTTCAGCCGGGGAAGCCCGGGGCTCGTCGTCCTCCAGGAAGGGCCACTGCAGCTTGCCGTGGAAGATATTGCCCCCCGACATGTTCAGGGCATGTTCAAGGTCAAGGGTGGTCTTGGCCTCGACGCACGGGTTTCCGTCGGCGTCCGTGAGCAGGAGGTCCTCGATGGGTTCGGCCAGGACCGAGTTGAGCGATTCGAGGACGGCGGCCTGGAGCTTGGCACGCATCACGTGGTTGTTTTCTTCCGTCACCAGCCGGTCGGGGGTGTGCAGCCCGAACACCGTCAATGTGTGCGCTCCGGCGGCTGCAAGCTCCCCGGAAAGGATGCTCGGATCAGTCAAGGAGTGGCAGTAGATCTCACAGGGGAGTGGGCTGGGAATCTGCCCGTCGGTGGCCGCACGGTGCGCGTCGGCAAGCTGTTGGTACCGCTCATTGATGTGGAAGGTCCCGCCGAAAGCGGCTTCGGGAGTGACCGTGGCATCCCGGAGCTTCGGAAGGCGCTTCAGGAGCAGGTTCACCTTGATCTGCGCCCCTTCGGGCCGGGCGACCTCCTGCGGTGACGGCACTCCCAGAAGGTCCTGCAGGACCCATGGCGAAACGTTGGCGAGGATACGCCTGCCCTGGAACACGTGTTCGCTGCCGTCGTGCCGGAACCGGACTTCGCCGTCGTCGGAAATGGCTGTTACCTCCGCCGATGGCAACAGCACCGCCCCGGCCTCCCGGGCCGCCCGCTCGAGTTCGCGGGAAACGGACCCCATGCCGCCCAAGGGAATGTCCCACAAGCCGGTCCCGTTGCCGATCACGTGATAGAGGAAGCATCGGTTGGCATCCAGGGAGGGGTCGTCGAGCGAAGTGAAGGTGCCGATCAGGGCGTCGGTGGAAACCATGCCCCGGACCAGATCGTGGGTGAGGCGCTCTGTGATGACCTGGCCCAGCGGATTCTCGATGAAGGAGTTCCACAGCTTGTCGTCAGCCACGAGGGCCCGGGCTTCCGAGCGGCTGGGCAGTGGTTCGCAAACGGTGGGAAACAAGGCCTGCGCGAGCTTGCCGGTGTCGGCGTAGAAGCCTTCCAACGCGTCAAAGTCAACTCCCGCACCCACATTTTCGAAGGATTCCCGGCTGGCGTGGGAGTCGCCGCCGTCGATGAGGAGGCCTTTTTCGGGGTTTTCCGGGTCCGGTGTGTAGGAGGAGTACCTGCGGCGGGCCAGCGCTATGTCCAAGTTCAGCTCCTGGATAATCCGCTGGGGAAGCAGGCTGACCAGATAGGAGTAGCGCGAGAGGCGGGCATCGACGCCCTTGAAGGCGGCCGCTGAAACAGCCGCGCCGCCGAAGTGGTCGTCCCGCTCCAGGACGGCTACGCTCTTGCCCGCCCGAGCCAGGTACGCGGCCGCTGTGAGTCCGTTGTGGCCGCCGCCAACAATGACTGTGTCGTAAAGGGTCTTTTCCATAGGGCGAGACTAGACGGCGGGGGCTGTTGCTTACGGATACTGCTTCGAATGGTAAGAGGAACTTGGCCTTAGCTTGGATGCTGCCGTGATGAGCACCACCTCCGCGCGGTGATACCCGACTGTTCCACGACGTGCGACGGCGGACAGGCGCAAGCCGCCCGTCCGCCGTCGTGCGCTGTGGTTCAGTTGGTGCGGTTCGCCTTGGCGAGGTTCTCCCGAAGTTCATCCGCGTTCTGCCGGATGACATAGGCGGGACGGTCGCGCTCGACCCGCCAGCTGTCTGCAAGGGGCCCGATGTTGACGGTGTCGAAACCGAATTCGTCGTAAAGCCTGGTGACGAGCTCCGCTGCTTCCGGGAAGTCGCTGGCGGTTGCCAGGGCACGACGGTTCGGCGTCCCCGCCGGAGTGCCGTCCGTCGTGATGTCCTTGGCGAAGATGTGGTTGAAGCCCTTTGCCACCTTCGAGGTGGGGAGGTGCTTCTGGAGCAGGCCGGACGTGGTTGCTTCACCGTTGTCCAGCTCCGGAATGCGTCCGTCGCGCTCCCAGTAGTAGTTGTTCGTGTCGATAACCACCTTGCCTTCGAGCGGCTGGGCGGGAACGTCCCGGTAGTTCTTCAGGGGAACGGTCACGACGGCGAAATCGCCTGCCGCTGCTGCTTCGGCCGCCGTCGCGGCCCGGGCGCGCGGCCCCAGTTCCGCGACGAGGTCGCCGAGGGTCTCGGGTCCGCGTGAGTTGCTGATCACGACGTCGTAGCCGAGTTCGACCGCCTTGCGTGCGACCTGGCTGCCAATGTGTCCTGCACCGATAATTCCGATTGTTGTCATATCCACGCCAACAAGAAGTTGCAGGCGCGTATTTCCAGCGTTACGGATTATTTCCAAGGGCTTATACTAAGTAGTCTTACTAAGCTGTTTTTCATCGAAAACGAGGAGGTAGCGATGGCCGGCCGTTTGGAACTGGTGGAAACGCCCGATGGGGGATATCGGATTTTGATGGTGGACGGCGGGGATTGCCTGATGGGTTTGTCCAAGCGGTTCTCCACGGTGGATGACGCCGTTGAAGGGGTGGCTGCGATCCGGGAAGTGGCCGGCACCGGCCTGCTGCAAACCGGCTCTGCGGAGCGGTACGCCGTATTGATGTTGGAAGAGCCCGTGATTGATTCTGCGCTCGCCGCCCAGGGGACGCGGACACAAGCGAAGGTGGTCAGCTGTGGCAACTGAGGCGACGTCAAAGAAGCGCGGTGTCCTGTTCGACGTGGACGGCACCCTGATTGATTCGAGCTACTTCCACGCCATGGCGTGGTGGCAGGCGTTCCGGCGGGAAGGGTTGGACATCGAAATGTCGGCCATCCACCGGCGAGTCGGCATGGGAGGCGACCGGCTCATCCAGAGCTTGGTGCCGGAGCCCTCGGAGGACTTGCAGGAAAACCTCAAGTCCTCGCACAGTGCGGTTTTTTCCACCTTCTGGCCCGCGCTGCGGACCTTCGAATCGGCCCGGGATCTCCTGGCCGCCTGTTCGGAAGCCGGGCTGGCGGTCGGATTGGCGTCCTCGGCGCAGGATCGCGACCTTGAGGTCAGCCGCAGGCTCCTCGACGCCGGATCCTCCATTGATGCGTGGACGAGTTCCAATGACGCGAAGGAGAGCAAGCCCGCGCCCGACATCCTGGAGGCGTGCTTGGAGAAGCTCCACCTGGAACCACAGGACGTGGTTTTCGTGGGCGACGCTGTCTGGGACGTAAAGGCCGGCTCTGCCATTGGCGTTCCGGTGATCGCGCTGACCTGCGGCGGAATCAGCGAGGCCGAATTGCGCGACGCAGGTGCCGCGGAAGTCTATGACAATCCGCGGCACCTGCTCGAAAACCTCGAAGGCAGCCTTATCGGGAAGCTGGCCTAGCTTTCCCGGCTGATTCCCTTGTCCCGGCCGCGCCGGTTCCGCAGGGTCCAAATGATTAGCGCGATGATGATGACGGCGGCAACGCCCGCCAGCACCCACGGCACGGCGTTGGTGCGGGTCTGCTCCTGGGGTTCGGATTCTCCCGTGCCGGGGTTGGCTGGTCCGCTTCCTGCGGGGTTAGGTGTGTTGGGCGCACCCGAGGATGGCCCGGGGTTGGTGGGTGTCTGCGTTGACGGGCCCGAGGGGTTGCTTGCATCCGGCGAAGGCGTTGCCGTGGTGGCGGCTACGCTGCCCTGCGCGTGGACGGTGGTTGCGGCTGCCGCCGGGGCTGCGGCGTTTGCTGCGGCGGTGGTGGATGCCATCGACCCGGCAAAAAGGGCCAAGGCGGCTGTAGTTATGGCTAACTTACGAAGCATCGGTATCTCCTGAGTAGGGGCGTGTCCTCAAATCCTCATACTCGTAAGCATACTGACTAAATCCTTGCAGGTGGGGGGTACTGCGGGTGCCGCTTCGGGAGTTCGCCCGCGAGATCCTCAACGTCGATAGCTTCGTCGATCTTGGGTACAGTTTTGAGGAAACCGGCACTGATTACCTCGACCAAGCGCTCAGAGCCCCAATGAGGCAGCGCCTTGATCACGCTGGGTGAACTATATTCCGGTCGACACCTGAGGCGGACACTGTGGTGTCTCGAAAACCTAATGCTTCCTGAGGCAGTGCTGGTCGGCGCTCTCTTCAGGAGCGGAAGCCCTCGAAAATCCTAAAGGCTGGGGATTCACCGGTGACGGAGTCTTGTTTAGTCGCCTCTCCGGGAAGTGTCTCAGCAAAAGCGGAGCACGCAAAGCCAAGGACTCCATTCCCGACGGCATCAGCGACTGGGGTGGGGCTGCGTTTGGCTCCATGAGGCAGGCGGCCGGGCGCATTTCACGGGCCGGTCTATCTCCTAAACAGGTTGTTGCGAAACACAAAAAGAACGGCCACGACGTTACGAGGCTCTCCGACTTGCGTCACCTCGACCTTGAGCAAATCGACGTTGTCCGCGGGAGAGGTATGAGCTGGGGCTACCCTCTTGCTGCAGCTCTTTCGGGGGCCGGTGCAGGACTGGTGATCTCCGGAGGGGAACTCGCTGTCCCCGTCACCGGCGGAGCCGCGGCTGCGCCTTCAGGGGCAGCAATCGCCGGGGCATTCGTTGGTGACGCTGCATTAGTTCTAGGTCTCGCGTCCCGCTCCGTCGGTCACATATCTCTGCTGTACGGCTACGACCCCGAAGAACCAGCGGAGAAACTTTTCGTTATGTCTGTCGTCAACGCTGGCACGGCAATGTCAGCCAGCGCGAAGACTGCCGCGATGGCTGACATTTCACGGCTGACCCAGGCACTCGTGCGTGGCAAGAACTGGGCGGTGCTCTTGGATATGTCGCTCGTAGCCCAGGTCTCCAAGAAGTTTGCGGAAAAGTTCGCTTTTCGGCTTACCAAGCAAGGGCTCGGCAAAGTCGTCCCGGCAGCCGGGATCGTCTTGGGTGGCGCTTTCAATTGGGCCACTCTGGAATCGATTGTCGACGTCGCAAATATTGAGTACCGGAAGCGCTTTCTTCTTGAGAAATACCCGCACCTCGCTAATGACGAGGCGGCCGACTCGTTTTCCGATGTCGATCAAGACGCCACCCAATACGGGGACGACGAGGGAATCAGCGTGCTAGGCGAACTCGCCGAGACAGGTGGGCCAGACCTCCGCTAACGGGCTTGGCGAGGACACAATCATCCACCTCGTCAGAAAAGTGGACGTTCCTGAGTGGCACATCGGAGCAGGGCAGCTGGCCGTTGACGCTACTTTGCGAATTCAAAGACGATTTCGGCGTCGGTATCGACGCCTGTGATGATTCCGGAGTAGAACGTCTTGGTCTGCTCCTGAAGCGCGGCCTCGTTTTGGGCTATATATTTCTGCTTGTTCTCGTCGCTGAGAATGTTGTTGATCATGCGGGTTTGAACGGCGGGCGGCGTCAGCCAGCTAAGCGCTTCGCTGCTCTCCATTGGGTCTTCGAACACCGGATCGTCGAAGCCGATGCCGACGAACTGAGGAATGGTCACCCGGAACGATGATGGGCTGTTCTTTTCGATCTTGACCTGTGACCCATCGATGCCTAGTTTTGCGTTGAACTTGTACTGGATCAGTGTCGTTTTCTCGCTGGCAGGTACGGCGACGCCGAGAATTTCCCCTGTGCTTTCATGCCTCGCGACACCCTCGATGTGAAGACTTACCAAGGCAACCTCCTGCACGCGCGTGACCGCCTGGACTACTTGCGTATCTCGTTCGTTGGAGCTGCTGCCGAGCATCGAACTGAGAGCCAGGGCATTAAGTCCGCCAGTTGCAAAGGCCGCGCCCAGTCCCGCAATACCCACACCCATGATCAGCAGGACGGGCCAGAGCCGAACCTGTACCCTAAAAAATTTCATGACGATTCAATCCCCAAGTCGTTCGATGCCGAAATGCCCTTCCGCGCTTGTGGAGTGATCCAAATGGATCACCCGGTCAAGTCTTTCCGAACCTTATACGCAAGCGGAAGCCGTCCGATAATCGCACACCCCAACGACCATTCCTAGGTTCAGGACCTCATTGAGGCCGGCGGTCGGCGTTAATGCGGAAACGCAAACCACCGGGCCGTCGAACGTCCGCGCGGACATCGACCTTTCCTCGTGGTCCCGGGGTGCCGCCCCAGGAAGAGCGGCACCCGCCCCTCGCCAATACAGCTAACGCGTGAGCTTGGCCGAATCCGGTTCCGGGTCGCCGATGTGTCCCGGCGCGTTGGCTGCCAGGACGCGTTGTACGAACGCGCTGTACTCCTCCATATAGTGGCGCAACAGCGCGGCGGTCCCTTCGTCCTTAACGGAACCGTCGTCGTCGTACGCGTCTGCCACGAAGCGGATGTACGCCTCGGGCGCATTCAGCTGCGGCGCGTCCAGGAAGCTCAGAACGCTCCGCATGGATGACTGCATCACTGCAGTGCCGATGCCACCGGGCGAAGCGCCGATGATTCCGGTGGGTTTCCGTGCGAACGAGTTGGTGCCCCAGGGGCGCGAGCCCCAGTCGATGGCGTTCTTCAAGGCGCCAGGGATGGAACGGTTGTATTCGGGGGAGATGAACAGGATCCCGTCCGACGCCGCGATGGCATCCTTCAACTCCCGGCCCGCGGGCGGGAAGTCGGCATCGTAGTCAGAGCTGTAGAGGGGAAGGTCCTTGATCGCGATTTCATGGAATTCGAGTTCCGGGGGTGCGACGCTGATCAGCGCTTTGGAGAGGACCCTGTTGATGGAATTGCTGGCCAGGCTTCCAACGAAATAGCCGATTTTGAAGGTGTCCATAGCGGCGTTCCTTTCCGACGGCGCGGCCGGAACCGGCTCGTCGACGGTGTGGTGGCGGGTTGACCCGACTCAACCGACACTAGTGGACTTGTTCACATAGCGCAGCCCCCTACTCCCGCCCGGACCCTCGCGGTCATAGACTCATGCCAACTGGTTTCTGGAGCGTTCCGGAAGAGGGGTGGCGGGTGAAAGCAGGCATAGCACGCGAAGCGCTCGACGGCGAGCGGCGGGTGGCAGCCACGCCGGAAACAATCAAGCAACTAGTGGGCCTCGGCCTGGCGGTGGACGTTGAATCCGGCGCGGGGCTCGCCTCCGGCCACAGTGACGACGACTACCGCAGCGCAGGAGCGTCCGTGGTGGGGTCGTTGGACCTCGGATCGCTGGACGTCTACTGCCACGTCCGTCCCATGGAACCGTCGACGGCGGGAGCCCTCCGCCGGGGTTGCGTCACCGTTGGCCTGGGGTCGCCGTCGTCGGAGTTGCCTACCGTTAGGGCGCTCGCGGCCGGCGGAATCACCGCTTTTGCATTGGAACTCGTACCGCGCATTTCACGGGCCCAGTCCATGGACGCACTGACCTCCCAGGCGCTTGTGGCGGGCTACCGCTGTGTGCTGGAGGCCGCTATGCGGCTGCCTCGGTTCTTCCCGCTGTACATGACTGCGGCCGGAACCATCCCTCCGGCCCGCGTTCTGGTGCTGGGGGCAGGGGTGGCCGGGCTGCAGGCCATCGGCACAGCCAAACGGCTAGGCGCCCGGGTCTCGGCCAACGACATCCGGCCGGCGTCAGCCGACGAGGTTGCCTCCATGGGCGGAACGTTCATCAAGCTGGACCTCGAGACAGCAGAGGCCTCCGGGGGATACGCGCGGGAGCTCAGCGAGGACAGGGGAGCGCTTCAACGGGCGCTTCTGACACCGCACGTGGCACAGGCCGATGTGCTGATTACTACTGCTGCGGTTCCGGGCAGGCGGGCGCCCCTACTGGTCAGCCGCGACATGGTGCAGGGCATGAGATCGGGATCCGTGGTGGTGGACCTCGCCGCGGAATCGGGCGGGAACGTGGAGGGAAGCATTCCCGGGCAGGACATTTCCATCCCCACCGGCGACGGCCAAGGCACAGTAACCCTGGTGGGAATGAAGGATGTGGCCTCGGCGATGCCCGCAGATGCCTCCCGCTTGTATGCCAAGAACGTGGCCAACCTGCTGGCGTTGATGACCCGGGATGGCGTGGTTTCCCCGGACTTCGAGGACGAAGTGGTGGCGGGGACCTGCCTCACCCACGAAGGCACGGTCCGGCACGCACCCACGGCGGAAGCACTCGCCGCCCTTGCCGGCGGGCCAGCACCCTTCGGAAGTATCCACCCCGGGACCGAAGGAGAGCGCTGATGGACGGCATGAGCCTGCTAACAATCACTGTGCTGGCCGTGTTCGTGGGCTTTGAGGTTGTTTCCAAAGTCTCCAGCACCCTGCACACACCCCTGATGTCGGGGGCGAACGCGATTCACGGCATCATCCTGGTGGGGGCCATCATCGTGGCGGGCCAAGCAGGCGATCCCTGGGTGTTGGCGGTCGCCCTGCTCGCTGTCGTCCTGGCCACGGCCAACCTCGTGGGCGGTTTCGTGGTGACGGACCGGATGCTGGAGATGTTCCGGGGAAGGCAGCGGCCGCCGTCGAAAGCCGACGCCGCAGCAGGTGCGGCTGAGGAGCGCCGCCCGTGACACTGTTGAATCCCACCTGGACGGCACTCCTGTATCTTGCGGCAGCAGCCTGTTTCATCCTTGCCCTCAAAGGCCTGAACTCGCCGCGCACGGCCCGGCGGGGAAACCTGATCGGGGCAGTCGGAGCCCTCCTGGCCGTGGTGACCGTGTTTGTGTCGGTGAAGCTGGATAACGTGCCCTGGATACTGGGAGCTGTGGCCGTTGGTGCCGGAGTGGCCGCTCCGGTTGCCCGCAGGGTGCAAATGACGCAGATGCCGCAGCTGGTGGCTCTTTTCAATGGCGTGGGCGGTGGCGCTGCGGCCTTGGTTGCCTTGCTGGAGCTTTCCCACACCAGCGACTCCTGGGTCCGCCTGGCGATTGTGTTCACCTTGCTGGTGGGGGCAGTCTCGTTTGCCGGCTCGGGGGTGACCTTTGCGAAACTCCAAGGCCTCATGACCACCCGGCCTGTGACCTTCCCCGGGCTTCCTGCGCTCATGGCCCTGGTGCTGCTGGCGGCAGTGGGTGCTGGCGTTGCAGTGTTCCTGAACGGTTCGCTGCTGTTGGCGTTGATCCTCCTGGTTCTTGGCCTCGTTGCCGGCGTCCTTCTGGTGCTCCCGGTAGGTGGGGCCGATGTCCCGATCGTCATCTCCCTGCTGAACGCGTTTACGGGGTTGGCCGTAGCTGCGTCCGGACTGGTGCTGGGGAACGTGCTGCTTTTGGTGGCCGGGACCTTGGTTGGGGCGTCGGGCACCATCCTCACGCGGGCCATGGCGGCGGCGATGGGACGCAGTGTTGCCGGCATTATGTTCGGCGCCTTCAAAGGCGGGTCCACGGCCGGATCCACCGCTGTGAGTGAGCGGCCGGTGCGTTCGTCCAGTGCCGAGGACGTAGCGGTCCTGCTCGGGTACGCGCAAAGGGTGATCATCGTCCCCGGCTACGGCCTCGCGGTGGCTCAAGGGCAGCACACGGCGGCTGAATTGGCGCTGGCCCTGGAATCGCGCGGAATCGAAGTGGACTTCGCCATCCACCCCGTCGCCGGACGCATGCCCGGACACATGAATGTCCTGCTGGCGGAGGCCAATGTTCCTTATGAGTCCCTCAAGGAAATGAGCGAGATCAACTCCGAATTCAAGACCGCGGACGTCGCCTTGGTAGTAGGCGCCAACGACGTCGTGAACCCCGCCGCGAAGACCACCGCCGGTTCACCGATTTACGGGATGCCCATCCTGGAGGTTGCTGACGCACGGCAGGTGGTGTTCCTCAAACGCTCCATGCGTCCCGGGTTCGCAGGGATTGAGAACGAACTTCTCTACGAACCCCAGACCACGCTGTTGTTTGGTGATGCCAAGGACTCGTTGACCAAGGTACTCGGCGCCGTAAAGGCACTGTAGCGTCATTAGGTTGTGGGCATGGATTAATTTGGCCGGGAATCGCGTCATGGACTGAGCCGTGGCAGCACACCTCCTGTACAGGGTTTGTAGAGGACGCGAGGAGTCGTCGGTTGAAACAGGGTGCGAAAGATTCGCTGTTCGGGGTCAGCTTTGATCGATCAGGGGGCAGACGGGTGTCCGACTGGAGATCACTCGTGGGTCAAACTGTCCAGGTCCTGAGCGGCAAGGAAGTGGTGGACGAGGGAGTCGTGGATGCGGTGACGTTCGATGGCAGCGTCCTGTGGCTCCGCCAGAAAGGCCCCATTGGCCGGCGGTTGGTGATGAAGGAACGCGGTGTGGCCGTCAAGGTCCGCATTCTCAAATAGGGGTTCGCTTCCTTCCCCAAGGTCCGGGCCCCGGCTTGCTGGCGGCAGGGGTCTTTTCGACTCGGGGTCCGCGTCCTAAGGTGAACGATAGGAAGTAACCTGTCCTTTCCGATCGCACCATGAACGAGGTTGAGCCATGACCGTGAAACTCAACAAGAAGGCATTCGAGAACGCGAAGCACCTGATCCGTGATGGCAAGGCCGTCAAAGACACCAGGGACGACTGGAGCGAGCATGCCCCTTCCACCGGGGATGAAAACTCGTTCCTGGACAAACACGGACATGCCGAATACTCAAAGTGGTTCCTCGGCGTGGACGACGAGCATCCGGATGACCAAAAGGGACATTACAAGTTCCCGATCGGTGACTTCAAAAAGGTCCACCGCTGTGCAGTGATCTCGGCGGAGAGCAGGGCGGGCCAATACGACTACGACGACATCCGTGATGCTCTGGGCAAACTGCTGGAGAAGATCGACGGCGACTAACCCGCCGCGGGGGCCGACCCCGAGTTCCTCCCCGGTTGCTCCATGCCAGACCCAAGGGACACCGCGTGTCGAATGAAAAACGCGGTGACGCCGGAGAAGCAACGGGGAAGGAACGCAGCGGAATCAGCCGCCGCCCGTCCTAGGAGGCCTTGGTTGCGGTAAACATCTGGCGCAGGGTGAAGAAGCATCCAAGGGCACCGAAGAGCAGCGCGAGCAGGAAGTCCTTCATGTATCCGCTGATGAACTCCGGGTTGTATGCGAGGTTGTTGGCCATCAGGGCCCAAGGTTCGGAATTCATGACCATGGCCAGGGGCTCGCGGCCGAGGAACTGGACAGCGTCGAGCCACACGCCACCGACGAATGACGACAGTGCCGTCACCACAGTTACGCCGACGACGATCCACACGCCTTTTCGGCTCAGGGCTCCCGCGCCAGCTACGTAGAATTTAGCGGCCATGACGGCGGCGGCAAATGTCACCAGGGAGGACATCCACCCGAGGCTCCATATGGCCATCCACAAGATAACGCCGATGGGCAGGGCAGCCAGTGCAAACAGGGCTCCGCGTCCCACGTCTTCGCGGGGAGTAACAGAGATGGGTTGGCCGTAGATTGCTTGGATGTGTTGGGCTTCCGGGTGCCATGCCGGAACGTCCGGGCCGGTCCCTTCGGGAAGCCGTACGCCGTACTGCGGTTCGGGTGTGTTGGTGTTGTTCCCGGCAGTTTCGGGCGTGCCGGAGTGAGTGTTTTCAGACAAAGGTCCCCCATGGGAAAGATGCGAATGGTGGACAAATATTCGCACGTTGGAAGTCCAGGAGTGCCTCACGACACGAATCCTGCAGGCGACCGGGATACCGTCAGTCCCTCGCCGGGGTGGGGGCAGGGCCGTAAGCCAGGATTTCGGCCAGTTCAGCCAAGCGATGGGCCCTCGCGGATTCGGCCGGAGTGAACGGCTCGCCCGGGCGGGAGAACAGGAGTGGACCATGCCAGGCGGTGGGAACCTTCAGCACATCCGTGGAACCCACGACGGCGGTCGCGGCCCCGGGTGGCCGACGTTCCGGACTGTTGGGCACTACTTTTGCGGACAGCAGCTCAGCCAAGGCGTGTGGGAGCTCAGCAGGATTTCCGGCGACCCGGGCGGCCAGGCTCAGGGCCCTGGTTTGTCCGTCGGCCATGGCCAGCGCGGTGGTCGGCCAGACCTGGGACCCACGCCCGCCGCCGTCGTCCAATGCCTTCAGCAGTTCAACCTCGGTGACCTCGCCCGGGGCGGAGAGGACGAACTCGTCCATGACGCTGCCGTCAGGCCCGGCGCCGTCCATCGGATGAACGTGGATGCTCAGGATGTTGGTCTCCAGACGGGCGAGTGACTGGGTGATCCTCTGCAGGGATCCGGGTTGGTCCAGCACGAGGGTCCGCGCCCGCCACAGGGCAGGCGCCATGTTCAGCTTGTGCCGGTGGCGGAGTGCCGGGGCGTGCAACCAGCGCCTGAGGACCTTCGCGGCGGAGGGCTCGGCAACCCAGATCACCAGGACGGTCGCGGTCACGGTGAGCAGCAGGACCTTGGCCAGGTAGGGAAGATGGGTTTCCACCACCGCTGCATGGACCAGAAGTTCAATGGGAAGCATGACCGCGATGTTGGCCAGGGTCAGCCTGGCCTTGGGCGGTTCGGGCAGTTGGCCGCAGACATCGCACAGCAGGTCCGCGGTAACGGGGGTCCTCGGGTTGCGCTTCATGGTTTCATGCTGCCCCGCGCCTGTTTCGAACCCGTTGCTGGTGCGTCACGTTCCGGCTACTTCCGGGTAGCCGGCTGTTCCTGCCCGGTGAGTGGCCCATGTATCGGGGCGGACAAAAGTAAAGCCCGGCACTCCCTCAGGGGTAGTACCGGGCTCTACGTGGCCAAACGTGAAAGACCGCAACAACAGGGATGTGCGGCGGGCTGTCCTAGCGGATGGAGTCGTCGTCCAAGTCCCGGGCATTTCCGCGGGCGGCGGGTGCATCCTTCAAGAGGTCGCGGATCTCGGCAAGCAGCGCGGTGTCGGCCGGAAGCGGCTCTTCCTCGGGCTCCTCGGTGGAGAGGCGGTCCTTGACCAGTGAGTTGATCTTGTTCATGGGTGCCACGAAGATGAAGTAGACCACGGCTGCGGTGATCACAAAGGTCACGAGTGCGGTGAGCACGGCGCCGAAATCAACAAAGGTGGCGGGGTTGTTTTCCCAGATCTTGAAGCCCAGGCCTTCGGCGTTCATGCCGCCGGCGGCGGCAATCACCGGGTTGATGATGTGGTTGGTGAAAGCTCCGACGAGTGCGGTGAATGCACTGCCGATAACGACAGCGATAGCCAGTTCGATCACGTTTCCGCGAAGTATGAAGTCCTTGAAACCCTTAAACATGGATGGTCCTCCGGTTGGGTGCGTTGTCTGCCTCAGCAGGAATCAAACTACCATTCCGGTGTTTCCAGTGGGGGTCAAGTGACCAGGGAGGAAACTTGACCCCACTCAGTGCGGGACGGCGCCCCTGAGGATCAGGCTGTAGCTTCTTCGAGTTCGAAGCCTGACACGCTGGCGCCCTTTCCCCGGTTGACCATCAGGGCCAAGAGGTCAAACACCACAGTTGCTGCGGCAACACTGGTGATGTCGGCATGGTCATACGCCGGTGCCACTTCTACGACGTCGGCGCCCACGATGTTGATGCCGTTGAGTCCGCGGAGCAGTGCCAGGAGCTCCCGGGAATGCAGACCACCCATCTCCGGGGTGCCGGTGCCGGGTGCGTAGGACGGGTCCAGGACGTCGATGTCGATGGAAACGTAGACGGGGGTGTCGCCCAACCGCTGCCTGACCTGGTCGATCGCCGCCGGGACGCCTATGACATCCAGGTCCGAGCAGCGAATGATTTGGAAACCGAACTCGTGGTCGCGCAGGAAGTCGTTGCGGTCATACACAGGACCACGGATACCCACATGCATCGACTTGTCTTCCAACAGCAAGCCCTCCTCGAACGCCCTCCGGAAGATTGTTCCGTGCGTGACCGGCTGGTCGAAGTACGTGTCCCAGGTGTCCAGGTGGGCATCGAAATGGAGTAGCGCCACTGGTCCGTGCACTTTGTTGAGCGCCTGCAACATGGGGAGCGCGATGGTGTGGTCGCCGCCGATGGAGATGAGTTTCCTGTCCTGGCTGATCAGCGGACGGGCTTGCTCCTCGATCTCGCGGATGGCACGGGCGATGTCATAAGGAGTGCAGGCGATATCCCCTGCATCCACGACCTGGACTTCGTTGACTGGCTCCACATCGAGCTCCGGGTGGTAACCAGGGCGCAGGAGGCGGGAGGCTTCGCGGACTGCGGCCGGACCAAACCGGGCCCCTGGGCGGTAGGAGGTACCGCCGTCGAACGGTACGCCGACAATGGCAATGTCGTAGTCGGGGACGCGGTCAATCTGCGGCAGACGGGCAAAGGTACCCAATCCTGCGAAGCGGGGAACCTTGGTGGCATCGACTGGTCCGACGGGCTGGTGAGTGGTCATGACAGGGATCCTTCGGTTACTTTATTCGGCTCCGGGGTGCCCGGATTCTTACGGGAGGTGAGTTCTGAAAGGGATTTGTTGGCCGTTTCCGGCGCGAGCAGGAAGGTCGCCACCAAACCGACCAGGGAGATCACGGCGCCGATGAGCAGGGAACCGGCGGCGCCGAAGCTCACTATTGCGATGGGCATCAGGTAAGTGCTGGCGGCAGATCCGATGCGGCTGATGGCGGTACCAAAACCCACTGCCGTTGCCCGCACTTCGGTGGGAAAAAGTTCGTTGGGGTAGACGACTTCGAGGAAGCTGGAGGCGCCGGAAGCCAAAGCGAATACGGCCAAGGCGATGAACAACGGCGCGGCCTGGACGTCGGGAATGAAAGCCGGGATGGCCAAGGCCACCACGATGACCCCGAAGCTCCAGAGAAGCAGCCGGCGTCGGCCGATTCTTTCCACCAGCCACAGTCCGGGGATGCCACCGACAACAAACAACATGGAAATCAAGAACGATCCTCCGTAGAGGTTGGCGTCTCCGTGCATTCCGAAGGATGCCAGAAGGTCAGGGGCGAAGGTGTACACAGCAAAGAGTGGGATCACCTGGGCTGTCCAGAAAATGGAAACAAACAACGTCCGCTTCCAGAACTGGCCCCGGAAAATGTCCAGGAGCCTGCCTTGCTTCGCCGGTCCCTCGCTGTCGGAAGCGATATCAGCCAGCCCATACTGCTGTCCGTAGACCTTCTTGATGACTGCATCAGCCTCCTCACGGCGACCACGTGACAGCAGCCAGCGTGGCGACTCAGGTGTCCCGAGCCGGCACAGCAGGGTGATGATGGCGAAGATCGCCGGGCTGGCGACCATCCAGCGCCAAGCGTCCGGCCCCATGTCGCGGAGCAGGAATCCGACGGCGTAGGCGACCGCTGCGCCAACAGCCCAGACCACAAAGGTGGCCCCAAGCAGGCGGCCGCGGTGCTTCTTGGGCAGGAACTCTGCCAGGAGCGACGTGGCGATGGGGTAGTCGGCGCCGATGGCCATCCCCAGGAAGAACCTGCACAGGACTACTTGCCAGACCTCAGTGGCAAAGCCGTTCAGCAGCGAGAAGACGGCCAGTGCTATGAGGTCGGCAATATACATTTTGTGGCGGCCGATCTTGTCCGTGAGCCACCCGAAGACGGCGCCGCCGAAGAAGATGCCTACCAGGCTGGCGGCACCGATCAGTCCAATTTCCCCGGTACTCAGCTGCAGTCCGGGGGTCATTGTGATCAGGGCGATGCCGATGATCGACAACGCGTAGCCATCGATGAACGGACCGCCGGAGGCGAAGAACGTCAGCTTTTTGTGGAACGCGGTCAGTGGGGCATCGTCAATGAGGTTGCTTGTTGCGCTCATTGCAACCCTCTCTCGTGAGTGCTCTTGGGGAGCGGGGAAGTAGTCATTCAATTCTTGGGTGACCGGCGTCACTCCGACTATCTGTAGATCGACTACAAATGATTAAGTTGCATATACATTTGTCTAAACGGTGCTGGCGACCATCCGGCACACCCCGGGAGGCCAAGGCATGGCAATCACCGTCGCTGAACTCGTCGCCGAACCGCAGCTGGGCCTGACAATCCTGGCCGGCTCGGCAGGAATGGATAACCGCATCACGTGGGCTCACACCTCGGACCTGCCCCGGCTCTGGGAGTGGGTCACGGGCGGCGAACTCATGATGACCAACGGCCTCTCCATCCCGGCGGACGCTGACGGGCAAGTGGCGCTCGCGGAGGCCCTGATGGACAGCGGTGCCAGCGCCCTGGCCATCGGAGAGAAGATGCACGCGCCGACCCTGACCGCGGAATTCCTGGCGGCGTGCGATCGGCTCCCCTTGCCCCTGGTCAACATTCCGTATCCGTTGCCGTTCATCGCGATCGCCAGGTCGGTTGCGGAGTCCTCGCTGCTCGAAGAGTCCCGTCGGCTCCGGCAGACGGCGCGCGTCTATGATCTGCTCCGCACCGCAGGTGCCTCCGAGGACCATTGGCAGAGCCTCGTACAGCGGCTGGCGACCGAGTTGGACGCGGACCTGTTCGTCGTGGATCGCCGCTGCCTCCATCCCTGGCACCCCGATGGGAAGGCACTCCCGGAGTTCCTCGCTGATGCCTGGGCGCCGTCGTCGGGGCAGGTGACCCCTGCCGGGAAGAACTTCCAGTGGCACCGTGTTCGGGGCAGGCACGTCCTGACCATGGATATCCCCACCCACGCGAATGCGCTTTTGGTGGTGCTGCCCAACAGCGAACCGCACCCGGACGCCGTCGTGCTCCTGCACGCCGCAACCGTGCTGGGACTGCAGCTTTCGCGCATCGTCCTATCTTTGGAAGGCCGCCACCGCCTGGCCGGCGAGTTCCTGCTCCAGGCCTTCGACGGCAGGCTCGGCACGGCGGACATGGAAAGCAGGCTGGCAGCTTTCGAGGTTCCGGCACAGGGCTTCGTGGTCGCCTCGATCTCAGCCGACGACGGCGACCGGCTGGCGAACGTCCACATCGAACTGTGGCGGCACGGGGTTGCGTCGGCGTCGTTGAAGCGGAACAACAGGTTCCATGTGGTGGTCCCGGCGGACACGGCAGAAGAAGTTCTGGTCCATTGCGCCGGTGTGGATGCCGCGATCGGGATAAGTGCGCCGGCAGCCGTTGCGAATATCCAACGCGCGTTGCAGGAATCCCTCTGGGCGCTCGGTTCGGCCCGGGCCAACAAGCTGGGTTTGGCCCGTTATGCCCAGGGCCCGTCCTGGTTGGGCCTGACCGGGGTTGAGGAGGGAACGGCTCTGGTCCGGCGGTTGTTGGGTCCGGTTTTCGACTACGAGCAGAGCCAGGAAGGCGATCTCATTGTCACGTTGCGGACGTATTTGGACTCGCAGCGGTCCTGGCAAAAGACGGCGGCAACCCTGTTCACGCACCGGCAAACCATCATCTACCGGATCCGGAAAATCGGTGAGCTGACGGGCCTGGACATGGGTGAAACCTCCACGGTGGCCCAGCTCTGGTTCGCCCTTCAGATCCACGAGGCCATGCACGGGTAGGGGCCGCTTGCTTGCACTTTTGCGAAACCCCACGCTATGGTGTGAAGCGTGTCACTCGCGTGACACAACGCTTTTGATCTGCGGCGGGAGAGTCCTGCCGGTACATCCAGTCAGGCGCCGTAGGAGCAAATCCTCCCCAGGAATCTCTCAGGCCCATGTACCGCCGCGGTTAGGCAACTCTGGAAAGCAGTTCGGGTAACCGGGCTCACCGACGGTGCAAGCAGGCAACCATTCCTGCGGAATCTCTCAGGTCCAATACAGAGCGGGGAGGAACCCACATCATCGTGGCGCTCAGTGGGCGCCTGAATCATGGAGTTCCTCTTGACTGTTCAATCAACCCCCACCGCTTTCGCGGACCGGCACATCGGCGCCCGGCGCCAGGCCGACGTTGACACCATGCTCAAGGCCATCGGCTACGACTCTGTCGACGGCCTGGTGGACGTAGCCGTCCCCGATTCCATCCGCCAGGACACGGCCCTGAAACTGCAGGATGCCCTCACCGAGGTGCAGGTCCTCGCCGAACTGCGGAAGCTCGCATCCAAGAACAAGACCGCGGTCCAGATGATCGGCCAGGGCTACTACGACACCGTCACGCCCCCGGTCATCCGCCGCAACATCCTGGAAGCTCCCGCGTGGTACACGGCCTACACGCCGTACCAGCCGGAAATTTCCCAGGGCCGCCTTGAAGCGCTCCTCAACTTCCAGACCATGGTGCAGGATCTCACCGGCCTTCCCGTGGCGAACGCTTCCCTGCTGGATGAAGCCACCGCGGTGGCCGAGGCCGTGTTGCTGATGCGCCGGGCCAACAAGAACAAGACGGCCAAGGATGGCAAGACTGTTTTGGACGCCGACCTCCTTCCGCAGACCATCGCCATCGTGAAGGGCCGTGCTGAGGCGCTGGGCTTCGAGGTGGAGGTCGCGGACCTCTCCGCCGGTCTGCCCGACGGCGACATCAACGGCGTCGTCCTCCAGCAGCCTGGTGCTTCAGGCCGGGTTTTCGACCATTCCGGCGTCATTTCCGAAGCGAAGGAACGCGGCGCACTGGTCACCGTGGCCGCGGATTTGCTGGCGCTCACCCTCATCACGCCCCCGGGCGAACAAGGTGCCGACGTCGCCGTCGGAACTGCGCAGCGCTTCGGTGTTCCGCTGTTCTTCGGCGGCCCGCACGCGGCCTACATGGCCGTGCGTGAAGGCATGGAGCGGACGCTCCCGGGCCGCATCGTCGGTGTCTCCAAGGACAACGCCGGCGTCCCCGCCTACCGCCTCGCGCTGCAGACCCGCGAGCAGCACATCCGCCGCGAAAAGGCCACCTCCAACATCTGCACGGCACAGGCATTGCTCGCGATCGTCGCTTCGATGTACGCCGTCTACCACGGCCCTGAAGGCCTGAAGGCGATCGCCGAAACCGTCCACGGCCACGCCCGCGTCCTTGCCACTGCACTGCAGAAGGCTGGCCGCGAGCTCGTCTCAGATTCCTTCTTCGACACCCTCACCGTCCGCGTCCCCGGCAAGGCGGACAAGGTCATCGCCGCCGCCGAAGCCCGCGGCATCAACCTGCGGATCATCGACGCCGACACCGTTGGGGTTTCGGTTGATGAAACCACGACGCCGGAAGTCCTCTCCGCGGTAGCCGTCGCCTTTGGTGCCGGTCCGGTGGGGGACGCCTCCGGGTTCGAACTGCCCGAATCCGTAGTCCGCACCTCTGATTTCCTACAGCACCCGGTGTTCAACACGCATCGTTCAGAGACGCAGCTGTTGCGCTATATCCGCAAGCTGTCCGATCGGGACCTCGCGCTGGACCGCACCATGATCCCGCTGGGCTCGTGCACCATGAAGCTCAACGCCACTGCCGAAATGGAAGCCATTTCCTGGCCGGAGTTCGCCTCGATCCACCCGTTCGCTCCGGACCACCAGACGGCCGGTTGGCGCGAACTGATCGAAGACCTGGAAGCCGACCTCACCGAGATCACCGGCTACGACCAGGTCTCCATCCAGCCGAACGCCGGCTCCCAGGGTGAGCTTGCCGGGCTCCTGGCGATCCGCGGCTACCACCTGTCCCGCGGCGATGAGCAGCGCAACGTGTGCCTCATCCCGGCCTCGGCCCACGGCACGAACGCTGCCTCCGCGGTGCTGGCCGGAATGAAGGTTGTCGTCGTGGCGGCGGCATCCGATGGCACGATCGACCACGACGACCTGAAGGCCAAGATCGAGGCCAACAAGGACGCGCTCTCCTGCATCATGATCACGTACCCGTCCACGCACGGTGTGTACGACGCCGACGTCCGCGAAGTCTGCGATGCGGTCCACGCAGCCGGTGGCCAGGTGTACGTTGACGGCGCCAACCTCAACGCGCTGGTTGGCTTGGCCCAGCCGGGCAAGTTCGGTGGCGATGTCTCGCACCTGAACCTGCACAAGACCTTCTGCATCCCGCACGGCGGTGGCGGTCCGGGCGTTGGCCCGGTCGCAGCCAAGGCACACCTGGCACCGTTCATGCCCGGCGACGCGAACAGTGATTCTGCCGAAGGCGGCGTCGCGATCTCGGCCTCCCGCTACGGTTCCGCCGGCGTCCTGCCGATCTCCTGGGCGTACGTGAAGCTCATGGGTGGCCAGGGTCTGACCGAAGCAACCAAGTCCGCGCTGCTGGCCGCGAACTATGTTGCCTCCAGGTTGGATGAGCACTTCCCGGTGCTCTACACAGGTGAAGGCGGACTTGTGGCTCACGAGTGCATCCTGGACCTCCGCGAGCTGACCGCGAAGACCGGCGTCACCGCTGAGGACGTAGCCAAGCGCCTCATCGACTTCGGCTTCCACGCCCCCACGCTGGCCTTCCCTGTGGCGGGAACCTTGATGGTGGAACCCACCGAGTCCGAGGACCTGGCCGAGATCGACCGCTTCATCGAAGCCATGATCACCATCCGTGCCGAAATCGAGCAGGTGGCCAACGGTGATTTCACTGTTGAGAAGTCGCCGCTGCGCAACGCGCCGCACACGGCTGCCGCCGTCGTCAGTTCCGATTGGGTCCGCGACTACCCGCGTGAGCAGGCCGCCTTCCCGGTCCACCACCTCAAGCAGGACAAGTACTTCCCGCCGGTAGGCCGCATTGACGGTGCCGCAGGCGACCGCAACCTGGTGTGCTCCTGCCCGCCCCTTACGGACTTCGAAAACTAAGGACTCCTGAGATGACTGAGAACTACACAGCCCTGTACGAGCAGCACAAAAAAGCCGGCGCTTCCTTCACGGATTTCGGCGGCTGGCAGATGCCCCTCAAGTACGAGTCCGAACTCGCCGAGCACCACGCGGTCCGCAACGCAGCCGGCCTGTTCGACCTCTCCCATATGGGCGAAGTCTGGGTCACCGGCCCCGACGCCGCAGCGTTCCTGGACTACGCCCTGGCGGGCAAGCTGTCCGCGATTGCGGTGGGCAAGGCCAAGTACTCGCTGATTTGCAACGCCGACGGCGGCATCATCGACGACCTCATCACGTACCGTCGCGCTGACGATAACTTCCTGGTGGTCCCCAATGCGGGCAACGCCAAGGTGGTTGCGGCGGCACTGAAGGAGCGGTCAGCCGGCTTCGACGTGCTGGTTGACGACGCCTCCGCCGAGACGTCTCTGATTGCCGTGCAGGGCCCAAACGCCGAGGCGATCCTGCTGAAACTGGTACCCGCCGAGCAGCGCTCCTTGGTGACGGAACTGAAGTACTACGCGGCGGTGGAGGTTTCCATCACGTTCGACGGCGGCACCCAGGACCTGCTGTTGGCCCGCACGGGTTACACCGGGGAAGATGGCTTCGAGATCTACATCCCGAACGTTGATGCCCCCGGTCTGTGGGAAGCGCTCCTGGAAGCAGGCGAAGGCCACGGACTCATCCCCGCCGGCCTTGCCGCCCGCGACTCCTTGCGCCTCGAAGCCGGAATGCCCCTCTACGGCAACGAACTCTCCCGCCACGTGAACGCCTACGCCGCAGGTCTTGGCCCGGTAGTTTCCCTGGCCAAGGAAAGCGACTTTGTTGGCAAGGAAGCACTCGCCGCGATCAAGGCTGCCGGTGTGGGATCCACCATCGGCCAGAAGCTCGTGGGCCTCAAGGGCACCGGCCGTCGTGCCGCCCGTGCGCACTACTCCGTTCTCAAGGACGGTTCCCTGATCGGTGAGGTGACCTCGGGCCAGCCAAGCCCGACGCTCGGTTACCCGGTGGCGTTGGCCTATGTCGACGTCGAACATTCAGCGGTTGGCACCATCGTGGACGTTGACCTGCGCGGCAAAGCGGAGCCTTTCGAAGTGGTGCCGCTGCCGTTCTACAAGCGCCAAAAATAAGAGTTCTTGTACACATAACGCCCCTATGAGGCCCTTTTGAGGGCATCAACTGTACAAAAACTCGAAGAGAGAGAAGGAATTGGAATGAGCAAGGTAGTAGCTGAACTGAAGTACTCGGCCGAGCACGAGTGGGTTGCCGCTGACGGGGACGGGCCGGTGGGGATCGGGATCTCCGCCGTCGCCGCTGACGCCCTGGGCGACATCGTGTACGTGGACCTTCCCGAGGTTGGTTCCACAGTGACCGCGGGGGAGACCTGCGGCGAGGTGGAGTCCACCAAGTCGGTATCGGATCTGTACTCGCCTGTGACGGGTGAGGTGACCGAGATCAACGACGCCGTTGTCGGAGATCCCGCGCTGATCAACAACGACCCCTACGGCCAGGGCTGGCTGTTCAAGGTCGCCGCCACCGAAGAAGGTCCGCTCATGTCGGCCGAAGAGTACGCAGCAGCCAACGGAGGCGAACTGTGAACCCGGCAGCCGTGACCGAATTCGAGCAGGTTGTGTCGGCGTCGTTGGACGCGCAGCTCTCCGAGCTGGACCCCGAGATCGCCGCGAAGATCGACGACGAACTGGGCCGCCAGCGCGACGGCCTGGAAATGATCGCATCCGAGAACCACACTGCCGTAGCTGTCATGCAGGCGCAGGGCTCAGTGCTGACCAACAAGTACGCCGAGGGCTACCCGGGCAAGCGCTACTACGGCGGCTGCGAACACGTCGACGTCATTGAGCAGCTGGCCATTGACCGCATCAAGGCATTGTTCGGAGCCGAGTACGCGAACGTGCAGCCGCACTCCGGCGCACAGGCGAACGCTTCCGTGATGCACGCGCTGATCAAGCCGGGCGACACCATCATGGGCCTGAACCTTGCCCACGGTGGCCACCTCACGCACGGCATGCGGATCAACTTCTCTGGCAAGCTCTACAACGTGGTCCCGTACGGGGTTCGCGAGGACACCCACACTGTGGACATGGCTGAGGTGGAGCGCCTGGCCCAGGAGCACAAACCGGCACTGATCGTGGCCGGCTGGTCCGCGTATGCGCGGCAGCTGGACTTCGCTGAGTTCCGGCGGATTGCTGACTCCGTGGGCGCCTACCTGATGGTGGACATGGCCCACTTCGCCGGCCTGGTGGCTGCTGGCCTGCACCCTTCGCCGGTCCCGCACGCCCACGTCACCACCTCCACCACGCACAAGACCCTCGCCGGTCCGCGCGGCGGAATCATCCTGTCCAACGACGCCGACATCGCCAAGAAGATCAACTCGGCCGTGTTCCCGGGCCAGCAGGGCGGACCGCTGGAGCACGTGATCGCGGGCAAGGCTGTCGCGTTCAAGATTGCCGCTTCGGAGGAGTTCCGTGAGCGCCAGGAACGCGTCTTGGCCGGTTCCCGCATCCTGGCCGAACGCCTGGTCCAGCCCGACGTCGCTGCCAGGGGAATCTCCGTGGTTTCCGGTGGAACAGACGTGCACCTGGTCCTGGTGGATCTGCGCAACTGCGAACTCGATGGCCAGCAGGCCGAGGACCGTCTCGCCGCGATCGACATCACCGTCAACCGCAACGCCGTCCCGTTCGACCCGCGCCCGCCCATGGTCACCTCAGGCCTGCGGATCGGCACCCCTGCGCTGGCAACGCGCGGCTTCGGGGAAGCGGCCTTCCGTGAGGTCGCTGACATCATCGCCGAGGCACTGATTGCCGACGCCGATGCGGACCTTACCGGGTTGCGTCACCGCGTTGAGGCACTCGCTGCCGCGCACCCGCTGTACCCGGGAGTTGCGAACCTCGGGTAGCCACTCGGTTGTGCCGTCCGATTCGTGGGCTCGCTGCGGAATGTGCCGTGCGAACGGCATGTTTCGCAGCGAACCCCCGTTTCCGACGAGGCGCTCCACGGCGTAGGCACATTGATCTCCCGGGTGGGCGGTCGCTTGGGAACGGGCGCCCACATAAAGACCGGGTTGGAGGTCCGCACTGGGACCTCCGGGGGCCGGGCCGCCTTGGCTCGGGATTGGCCCGGCCCCCACATTCTTTGTCTTGTTTCACTCTTCCCTGAAAGGGATCCCGGCTATGGCTGTTGGTGTTTTCGATCTGTTCTCTGTGGGCATTGGTCCGTCGAGTTCCCACACGGTGGGGCCGATGCGGGCCGGGGCGGTGTTTGCCCGTGAGCTGCGTGAGTCCGGTTTGCTTCCTGCCGTGGCCGGGCTCCGTGTTGATCTTTATGGCTCCTTGGCTGCCACGGGCAAGGGGCATGGCACCTTCACGGCTACCTTGCTGGGCCTGGAAGGTTACGAGCCCGAGGAGATCCTGCCGGACGAGGTGGAGGAGCGGCTGGCCTCGATCGCGGAGACAGGCAAGCTCAACCTCGCCGGTGAGGTCCCCCTGCCGTATGCGGTGGAGGATATGGTGTTGCATCCGTTGACGGTGTTGCCGCGGCATACGAACGGGATGAAGTTCGCCGTGGCTGATGCTGAGGGAAACACTGTGCATGAGGCGACGTTCTTTTCGGTTGGTGGTGGGTTCATTGTCCGGGAGGGTGAGGAGGACGCTGCGCGGCAGGAGTTGGAGGAGTCGAAGAAGGAGTTGCCGTTGCCGTTCAGGACGGCGGCGGAGTTGTTGGGCAGGTGTGCGTCCAAGGGGTTGGGGATTTCGGACATCATGTTCATCAATGAGCGGGCGTCGCGGTCTGAGGAGGAGATCCGGGAGGGTCTTTTGCATATCTGGTCGGTGATGGAGGCCTGTGTTGAAACCAGTTTGAAGCGTGAGGGTGTGTTGCCTGGCGGGTTGCGGGTCCGGCGTCGTGCTCCTGATTGGTTGGAGCGGTTGTTGAAGGAGGACAAGGACCGGAACGATCCGAAGTATTGGCAGGAGTGGGTGAACCTGATTGCTTTGGCGGTCAATGAGGAGAACGCTTCTGGTGGTCGGGTGGTGACGGCGCCGACCAATGGTGCTGCGGGGATTATTCCGGCGGTGTTGTATTACGCGTTGAATTACGCTCCGGGCATGGATCAGGCCAGTCAGCAGGACAGGGATGATGTGGTGGTGAAGTTCTTGCTCGCTGCTGGTGCGGTGGGTGTGTTGTATAAGGAGCAGGCGTCGATTTCGGGTGCTGAGGTGGGGTGTCAGGGGGAGGTTGGTTCGGCGTCGTCGATGGCTGCTGCGGGGTTGGCTGAGGTGATGGGTGGTTCTCCGGGTCAGGTGGAGAACGCTGCGGAGATCGCGATGGAGCATAATCTGGGGTTGACGTGTGATCCGATCGGGGGGTTGGTTCAGATTCCGTGTATTGAGCGGAACGCGATTGCTGCGGCGAAGGCGATCAACGCGGCGAAGATGGCGTTGTGGGGGGACGGGACGCACCGGGTTTCCCTGGACGAGGTGATCGTGACGATGCGTGAGACGGGCAAGGACATGTCCGATAAGTACAAGGAAACCGCGATGGGCGGCCTCGCCGTCAACGTCGTCGAATGCTGAAGATCAACGTAAAGGAACCCCATGACACTCGCACCTGAAGGCCGTAAGTTGCTGCGCGTTGAGCAGCGTAATTCTGCGGTACCGGTTGAACGTAAGCCTGAGTGGATCAAGGCCAAGGTCCAGATGGGGCCTGAGTTTGTCCAGCTCAAGAACCTGGTGAAGAAGGAAGGCCTGCACACGGTCTGTGAAGAGGCCGGCTGCCCGAACATTTTCGAGTGCTGGGAAGATAAGGAAGCGACGTTCCTGATCGGCGGGTCCGAGTGCACCCGGCGCTGTGATTTCTGCCAGATCGACACCGGCAAGCCCTCCCCGGTAGACATGTTCGAACCCACCAAGGTGGCCCGGAGTGTCCAGGCGATGCAGTTGCGCTACGCCACCGTGACCGGGGTGGCCCGTGATGACCTGGCCGATGAGGGTGTCTGGTTGTACGCCGAAACGGTCCGGAAGATCCACGAACTGAACCCGGGCACCGGGGTGGAGTTGCTGATCCCGGACTTCTCCGGCAAGCCCGAACACATCGCGGCGATCTGTGATTCCAAACCCGAGGTGTTCGCCCACAACGTCGAGACCGTGCCGAGGATTTTCAAGCGGATCCGTCCGGCGTTCCGGTACGAGAGGTCCCTGGATGTCATTACCCAGGGCCGGGATTTGGGCATGGTGACCAAGTCGAACCTGATCCTGGGCATGGGCGAGACCCGGGAGGAAATCTCCGAGGCCCTGCGCGACCTGCACCAGGCCGGTTGTGACCTGATCACGATCACCCAGTACCTTCGCCCGTCCGAACGGCACTTGCCGGTGGACCGGTGGGTCAAGCCGCAGGAATTCGTGGACCTCCAGCACGAAGCCGAAGAGATCGGCTTCCTCGGTGTCATGTCCGGGCCGTTGGTGCGGTCCTCGTACCGGGCCGGCCGCTTGTGGGCCACCGCGATGCGGAAGAAGGGCTGGGAAATCCCCGAAGCCCTGGCACACATCGAGTCCTCCGGCACCACCCGCCAGGAAGCCTCCACCATCCTCGCCGCCCACGGCTAGCCCCAAAACAGACGCACGACGGCGGTCGGGCCACCTTCTGAAGGTGACCTGGCCGCCGTCGGGGGTTAAGGGAGCACGCCGGAAGCTTCGAACACCAGCGCATTTTTTGCTCAAGATGGGCACAAGATTGCCGCATCAACGTCGTAGCGCCGTCTTCGGCCGCCGCCAGGGAAGTGTCCATTCCTTGGACAGTCTGGGAGAAGGCGAGTACTTCGGGCCCTGACAGGGCTGGAATGACGACCAGCCCGCCAAGTAGTCCGGGCGGAGAACGCGAGTACTTGCGTCACGCATGCGGGTATTTCCCAGCCTTTGTTCGAAGAAAAAATGGGGTAGCCGGAATCGTAGCCACACGACTTGCCATGGCTGAAACATTGGCTGCATCGCTTCATCCGCCAGCAAAGGCCGGATGCTGGGGGTTGCGCTGCGGCTCCCCGGACCAGATCAACCAAGGAGTCACATCATGCGCAAGCTTTCCAAGAAGAGCCGGATCACCGCCGCTGTTGCGGGCGTCGCACTGGTAGCAGTCGGCGGCGGTGCCGCCTACGCCTACTGGACCACCACTGGTTCCGGCAGTGGCAATGCCACCAACTCTTCAGGTGGCGGAACCGTCACCCTCCACGCCACTTTCGCCGGTGGCCTTGCTCCGGGCAATTCCGTCCCGGTGAGCTACACGGCCGACAACTCCACCACGTCAGGCACGGTGGTTGGAGCGTTGAGCGCGAACGTGACCACCAATGTGGCCGGCTGTCTGCCGGCTTGGTTCGAAGTCACCGCAGTCACCTCGAACAGCCCGGTGGCAGCCAACAGCACCGGCACGTCCGTTGGCTCCGGAACGCTGAAGTTCAACGACAGCACCACCGTCAACCAGGACGCCTGCAAGGCGGCCATCGTGACGGTCAACGTCGGCAGCCTGTAAGACCTCGACGCCGGGGCCCGCCAGTTAGGCGGGCTCCGGCTCAGCCGTTTCGGCCCCTCCACCACCGCACCCAAGCCGACGTCCGAAAAGAGCTTCCATGGACCACCGCCCAGAGCGCACCGCACCGTTACATCGAGGTGGGGTCCTGCGTGCGATTCTGCTGGCCGTATTGGTGGCCATCCTGCCAACCGCAGCCCTTGCTGCCAGCAACGGCCAAGGGAACGCTGCGAAGGCCCCGGCGGGCATCACGGTGGCGTTGTCTCCTTCCAGCCGCACGGTTGACCAGGGCCAGTCCACCACGTTCACCGTGTCGGCGACGTCGACCGGGGGCTTTGCGGGACAGTTGACCTTCACGACCAGCGGGCTGCCGGCTGGCGCAAGTGCCAGCTTCACGCCGTCGTCGGTTAACCTCACTGCCGGCGGCACCGTCCAGACGACCCTGACGGTTGGAACCGCCACCACAACAGCGGCGGCGAAGACCGATTTCGCGGTCAAGGCGGGCAGCGGGACCATCGTGTCGAACGCTGCTCCGGGCCAGTTGCAGGTCCTCGAAGTCAAGCGGTCGTTCGGCGTATCCGGTTCCGTGAATGGCTTGCTCGCACCGGGTGTCTCGAGGCCTCTGGAACTGCAGATCTCCAATCCCGGCAACAAGAGCATCGCCGTGACCAACCTCTCGGTGTCCATCACCCAGGTGGTCCGGACTCCGGCGGCCATTGCGAAGAACCTCCCCTGCACCACCGCTGACTACAAACTCACCCAATACTCCGGCGCGTATCCGTTGACCGTGGAGCCCGGCGTCCGGGCATTGTCGGCGCTGGGCGTCCCGGAGTCGGCCTGGCCCCGGATCACGATGCACGACACGGCCCAACTCCAGGACGGCTGCAAAGGCGCCACCCTCCAGCTCACGTACTCCGGCACGGGACAAGGCAACTGACATGAAGACCATAGTCCGGACACCCCGCACCCCCGTCCCAGGCCGGCTGGCAAGAACCACTGCAGCCACTGTCGCCCTGTGCGTGCTCGGCGGAGCGGGATCGGCCTACGCGTACTGGAGCGCCACCGGCCTCGGGAACGGATCATCAGTAAACGGAACAATGCAGAACGTCACGGTGGACGCACTCGTCCCGGGCGACACCCTGCAGAGCAGCCTGGTTCCCGGGGGAACGGCCGACGTCCTCCTCCGGGCGACGAACCCCAACCCTCACCCCGTCACCATTTACGGAATTGCCGCCAACGGACCCATTTCCGCGGACACTTCCCATAACGGGTGCACAACCACCGGAGTGACTTTCACACCTCCCGCCGCACCACTCAACCCGCCGATCACCATCGCCGCGAACACCTCCATCCTGGTGACGCTGCAAGGGGCAGCCAGCATGGGAGCCACCTCAGTCTCCGCCTGCCAGGGCGCCCAATTCGCCATCCCCGTGACGCTGGAGGTACGGAAGTGAGCCAGGACCGTCAGGCATCGAGCATCAGCATGGGGCGATGGAACCGCATCATGGTTATTGCGTTGGGCATTCTCCTTCTTTCCTGCGCAGGGCCCGCTGCCAGCGCGTTCTGGGGTTCCGTCAGCAGCGGTTTCGGAGCCGCGAAGGCCGATTCCGTAGCCCAGGGCGCCAAGCCGGGCACCAGCGTGTCCGGTACCACCGTTACGGTCAACTGGACAGCCAGTACGACGGCGGGGGGCCGGCCCGTGACCGGCTACGGCATCGCCCGCTACAGCTCGGCCGCTGGCGGCACGCGCGTGGCCGCAACCGGCACCTGCCAAGGCCCGGTTGCGGGCCTTTCGTGTGCCGAGGCCAACGTCCCGGCAGGAACCTGGTACTACACAGTGACGCCCTTGTTGTCCCTTTGGCAGGGCACCGAAAGCATCCGCAGCACCGGCACTACTCCTGTCACGGATACAACACCACCCAACGCGCCGGTTGTGAACGCACCGGCAGTGGTCAACGCAGCCCTCGCAGACAAGGTGCCGGTCAGCGGCACGGCGGAAGCCAACTCATCGCTCGTCCTCACTGTGACAGGTGCGGGTGCGCAACCGGTAACCCAGTCGATGGTTGTCAACAGCGCCGGGAATTGGACAGCCTTGCCCGTTGATGTCCGGAACTTCACGGACGGCACCATCAGCTACTCCGCCAAGGCTACGGATGCGGCCGGGAACACCAGTGCCGCAGGGACGGCGACCTCATCCAAGGATGCAACGGCTCCGACGGTGACGAATGTACAGCTTGGCAACGGTGGTGTCGCTGGCAAGATCGACAAGAACGACACCGTCATCGTCACTTTCTCGGAGTCACTGAAGGCCAGCACCATCTGCAACACGTGGACAAGCAACACTGCCACACAGACCCTCGGCGGCAACGGAGTGGTGACGGTCAATGTGAGCGCCGGGAACGTCCTGACGGTCACCAGTTCCGCCTGCACCGTAAACCTCGGCAGCCTGGCGATGACCGGTGCCTACGCGGGGTCGGCCATGAGCTTCGGAGGCAACGGCAGCAACGCGTCGTCCCTGACCTGGAACCCGGGCACCGGGGCAAAGACGCTTACCATCACCCTGGGCGGGGCATCGGGCACAGCCAACACATCGGTAGCAGCGGCCGCCGCAACTCTCACCGCCTCGCCGACCCTCACGGACATTGCAGGTAACCCCCTGAGCCCGGTGACATTTACGAATGCAGCCCCGGGCGGTTTCTAGACCCGGGCCGTCCGGAACACACTCCCCCTTCCAAGTCGCCAACTTCGTGATGACCACCACTATCCGGTCCAGATCCCGCAGTAGCCCAGCAACCGGAGCGTAACCTTGAGAGCGGACGCCAGTGCCGCCGTCGTACGTTTGATCCTGCGACGAAAGGCGAGCCGCCCCTTGAAGGCTGTAGCGGAAATGTTCACGATGGGTCCTGGCAACAAGGACCACCATCCCGCCCTCCGCTGCGCAGTTGGTGTGTTCGTTCCGCTGATCACGTTGACGTTGATAGGCCGACTGGATCTGGCGGTGTTTGCTTCGTTTGGAGCCTTCACGGGGATCTACGGACGCAACGAACCCCATAGCGTCCGTTTCAGGAGCCAGTTGCGCGCCGGCGGCTTCATGCTTTTCATCATTCTCCTGGCCACATTGCTAGCCCGTTTCGCCCATGCCTTGGGCATTGAAGGTGCTGAATATTCCTGGCTCTTGACCGCTGCCACTACGGTCGTGGCCGGCGTTTGCTCGGTGGTGGTTGCTGCGTGGCGGCTGCGGCCCGGTGGCTCCTTGTTTCATATTTTTGCTTTTGCTGCCATTGCGTCGATCGCAGCCCAACCGCCCCTGTGGGAAGCCCTCCTGGTGGCTGTCGGGACCACGGTTTTCTGCCTCTTGATCGGCATGTCGGCTCGTGTGCTCAAAAGCCACAGAACGCCGTGGAAACGCCCTCCGCGCATCCGGCACACCCCGGCTGAGCGACGGGCGATCTGGCTGGAGGGTGGCGGCTACCTGGTCGCTGCCGGCCTGGCGGGAACCATTGCCACGTTGGTGGGGGAGCGGCTTGGCTTCGGGCATACTTACTGGGCGATGGTTGCGGCGGTTGTTCCCCTCGTGGGGCATTCAACGCGCCACAGGGTCAGCCGAGGCATCCAAAGAATCGCCGGAACAGTGCTGGGCCTGGTGCTGCTGGCGGGCATTCTCTGGCTCAACCCTGCACCTTGGGCGATGGTCCTGGTGATCGCTGCGTGCCAGTTCGGTGCTGAGATGTTTATTGCCCGGCAGTACCTGGTGGCGCAGGTTTTCGTGACGCCGCTCGCGTTGATCGCAACGCTTCTTGCAGCGCCGGTCGATCCTGGTTTGCTGCTTCGGGACCGCATTGTCGAGACGGTCATTGGTGCCGCCGTCGGCGTTGCCGTCGTGGTGGCTCCAGCTCTCTGGCGGCGTGCGCGGAAGCTTCCGCAGCAGGCCTGAGCGTGCCGTGCTGATCACCTGGTCAGCAAACGAGCGGCAAATCGCCTAGTATCGATTGGTTAGACAAGCGAGATACATGTCTACCAAAGGACTGGTGATGAGCGACAAAAGTGAACGTCAGGGCTATTGGTACGGGCTGGAGAGCCGCAAGCAGATGGGCGCCGTGGATGTCCTGAATGCACTCAGGGACTACCGTGCCGCCGAAGCGGATATGCGCCGACGTACCCGCGCTTCCATGGGGATGGGCGAAACCGATCTTCTTGCCTTGCGGTACTTGCTTGAAGCCGAACGCGCAGGCCGTGAGGTCGGGCCCAAGGAGTTGGCTGTCCGCCTGGGCGTGACGTCGGCTTCCATGACGTCCCTGGTCGATCGGCTCGTGAGGTCCGGCTATGTCACGAGGGAGCCGCATCCGACTGACCGGCGTGCGCTCATCCTGCGCCCCACCCCCGGCTCGGATCAGGAGGTGCGCAGCACCCTGGGTGATATGCACGCCCGGATGATGGAGGCGGCCGAAACCCTGAGCAGCGAGGACTCCGCTGTGGTGGTCGAGTTCCTTCGGCGCATGCGAAAGGCGATCGACGGGATCGCGGCCTCCTGACGCCCTGAGTGACCGCATCCTGACTGGACATAATTCATAAGTACACATATAACTAGATAGCCAAGCTACTTACTAGGGAATGTGTGGGAGAGAACGATGACAGTCGCGCTGCGTGAACCAAGCTCCACACCAGTGGCTGAAAATACCGTGGAAGTTCTCACGGAACAGGTAATTCCCATGGGTCCCGTGCACTGCGGGTCACACATGGCCATCTCCGCCGGCCCGGCCTACGACGCCATGAAGTGGGTCTCCGTGGAGCCCATCTGGCCCGAGTGGGCATGCGGATGCGGATTCCGGATGGACATCGACGCCCTCGATCCCGTGAGCTCCGTCTGGATCGCTGCCCTTCGCAGGCAGAGCCTCCAGCACGAACTGGCGATCTCGCAGAACACCCTGGCGCTCGCCTTCAAAAAAGCTGTTGACGCCGGAGTCAACCCGCATGCCCTCGCCGAAGTGGCCGGAGTGCCTGCGGCCGAGATCGAAACCCTCCTCGGGTGACCACGCTCGACGTTGCGGCTGTCCGCGCTGATCGCGGAGCCGCAAGTGCATGCGGCGTGCCCCGGGACCTTACGTCCCAGGACAGCCTGCGCCAGGACAGCGTGGCCCAAGAGAGTGTTCACCGGGACCGGGTCATCGCCGGCCGGTACCGCCTCGCAGGACCATTGGGCGGCGGCTCGGAAGCCAACGTCCAAAAGGCATTCGACCTCCACAGTGGCGACGCTGTGGCAGTCAAGATTTTCAGGTGTTCCGACGCTGCCAACGACGCCCCCTTCCGTCGGGAAGTGGACATCCACGGCCGGTTGCGGCACAAGAACATCGTCCGGGTCCTCGGTTCCGGAACTACCGGGCACCAGGAAGGCGGAGAAATCCGGAATTTCCTGGTGATGGAGCTGGTGGAAGGAATGGATCTGCGGACCCTCCTTCATCATCAGCCGGCTTCGCCCCGCGAGACGGCCGAGTGGGTGAGCGGAATTGCGCGTGCCTTGACGTACATCCACCGCAGGGGCATCGTCCACAACGACATCAAGCCCGGCAACATCCTGGTCAAGCTCGCAGCAGACCCGGGTGGCCCCGGGGTAGCACAATTGACCGACTTTGGAATTGCCCTCACCGGCGGGACCGCCGCACCGGACTCGTCCTCGGGCACCCCGCATTACCTCAGTCCTGAAGAGGTGCGTGGCGAAAATTCCACAACCGCCAGCGATGTCTACTCGCTCGGTCTCGTTGCTCTTGAGTGCTTGACCGGAACGAAGGCATTTCCTGGCCCTCCCCTCGAGTCCATGGTTGCCAGGACTCTGGGGGAACCCCGAATTCCCGACACGGTCCGGCGGCGCTGGTCCATGGTGCTTCATGCCATGACAGACCCCGACCCTGCCGGCAGGCCGTCTGCCAGCCAAGTCGTCGGAATGTTCCGACGACTCAGCCGGTAGCCAACAATCAGGTCAATAGCGGCATGCGTTCCTATGCCGGACTAGGACCTCTTCACGAAAGAGAGAATGAAAAATGGGATTCATCGGTTGGATTGTTTTGGGTTTGATCGCCGGCGCCATTGCCAAGGCCATTAAGCCCGGCCACCAGGGCGGCGGCTGGATCGCCACCCTGCTGCTCGGCATCGTCGGTGCCGTCCTCGGCGGTTGGATCGGCAGCGCGCTGTTCAACGTCGGTATCAACGAGTTCTGGTCGATTTCCACCTGGCTCCTCGCCATTGGCGGTGCTCTGCTGGTCCTGATCATCTGGGGTCTGCTGACCCGCAAGAAGGCCTAGCGTTTCAGGAAGGCCCTGTCCCCGCGGTTATCGCCGGGAGGACAGGGCCTTTTCGCGTCTGTGGGCGGCTTTTTCGGTCACAATTTCCCCGTACGACAGCGACTGCGGGCGGCATCATCAGTTCCGTTACGCTGCTCGGAGCCACCACACTCCGTACGCCAAGGGTCACCAATGACGCACTCTTCAGCTGCCACGTCCACCACCACGGCGCCGCCCCAGCCGGCGCTGGGGTCCAGTGCCGCCGGTACGGCATTGGGCGCATTCGGCATGGCGGCTGCGGTAGGGCTGTTGTCCCTCCTCCTGCACGTCGCGGGAGAGGTTTCGCCCAGGGTTGGCCCGTCGTTCGAAGGATGGTCCGGTGAAGCCAACGACTCCCCGGTTTCCGGCCTGCGGTGGTTCCTCGGCGACATGACCGAGCCCCTTTTCTACAAGGCGGATCTGGCGGCGCTGGGATTGCTGGCGGGTGCATTCCTGGCCTGGCGCGTTGCCCGTGGCGGCAAGGCCTGGGCCGGCTCGCTTGCCTACGGCAGCGGGCTTTGGCCGTGGGTGCTGGCGTCGGCGTCGTTGAGCCTGCTGTTGTCCAACCTGGCGTTCGGATGGATGCTCGACGACGGGTGGCAGCCAACGTTCGTGCCTTTCGTCTGCGCCGCGCCCGCCATGGTTCTGCTCTACGGTGCAGGATGGCGGACATGCGTCACCGGAGCCGTCCTCGGAGCAGCTACCGTGACGCCCTTGGCTCTGCTCTTCATCCCGACAGTTGCTGCCCCCTTGGGCTTGCCGCCCGTCGTCGGAAGCGTCCTGGCGATGGCGGTTGGTTCCGCCATCACATTCTCTATTGCACGCCGCCTGCCGTGGCTTGTCCTGCGGAAGCCGAACCCGTCCACGCCAAGCCACCACCCGGCGTCGGGGGTTGGGCAGAGCTTCCGACAGGATGCTAACCGGGCCGCACGCCGGGTGCTCAAGGACTTCAGTGAAACGCACTTTTTCGCCAACGAAGCCGCCAGCCTGGGGATGATCCTGGGGGTCTCCGTGGCCTTCGTGATGAACCCCGGCTTGCCGTCGTATGGTTCGGCCCTGCTGCCCAAGATCCTGTTCGCCCAGGCCCTGACATCAGCTGTCGGTGTGGTTCTGTGGCGGCGCTGGTACCGGGAGGAAGGGTGGGCGGCGACGTATGCATCCGTGGTGTCTGTTGCACCCGCCGCCGTCCTGGCCTCCGGAGGTTCCTGGATGGGGATCGTCGGGGGGGCGGTACTCGGCGCCGTTCTGGCACCGCCCCTCGCCCGCGCCATCTCCGGTTGGCTGCCGTCCGGTTTCCATCCGGTGATCGGCAACACTGCCGCCATGGCACTTTCGACGGCGGTTGCCTTGCCTGTGCTGGGACTGCTGGGCCCCTAGCCTCCCACGTGATGGATGGTGAAGGCGCTGAGGAAGCCGACGGCGGCCGTCAGGCCCGTGAGGTTGTGGTGCTCTTCGAAGGCCTCGGGAATCATGGTGTCGGCCAGCATGGCCAGGATCCCTCCGGCGGCAATGGCCGTGATGAAGGCGATGACCGAGTCGGGTGCGTTTTCCAAGGCCGTGAAGCCAACAAGGGCCGCAATTCCGCTGAACACGGCGATGCCCACCCACGTGCCAAAGACGTAGGCAGGGCTGCGTCCTGATTTCTTCATTCCGGCCGTGCTGGAGAGTCCCTCCGGAACGTTCGAGATGAAAACGGCGGCGAGCATGGCCGGGCTGATGGCTCCGCCTGCCAGGAGTCCTACCCCGAGGACCACCGATTCGGGGATGCCGTCGATGAGGGCGCCTATGGCAATGGCCGTGCCGCTTCCGGGAGAGTCCTTTTCCGAGGGCTGGGCGCCGCCGGAGCGCTTACGATGCTTGGCACCGGCGCGTGAGAGGAGGACATTGGAGCCCACGAAGATCAGTGCCCCCAGCAGGAAGCCCAGTACGGTGGGCAGCAGTCCGCCGCCTTGCACGGCTTCGTCCACCAGTTCGAACGCCAGTGCCGAGATCAAGACACCGGCGCCAAAGGCCATCACTGTGGAGACGACCTTGGCGGGCACGTTCCACATCCACGCGATCCCCGCGCCGAGAACCAAAGCGCCCCCGGCCAGCGTTCCCCAGAGCAAGGCCTGCAACCACATCGGCATACGTTTTGCCCTTTCATCGGCTGATCAGGTGCACCCAAGAGTGTTTCACATGGTGCTTGGGGTGCTGCGGTTTTCTTGAGGGTTTCCTGAGGAAGTGTTGTGGGTTTGCAGGATTGGTTCTTGATCCAGGCCCGGCAAAGTATTTCTTGTCAGCCACACAGGCTGGAGAAACGGCCGGCCGGTCTCACGGTGGCCACACGAAAGGACACTGATCCCCATGGCCATCAGCCTCAAGACCACCTCCGGCAAAATCCTCGCCTCCGTCGCACTGGTCGGCACCGCAGCCGCCGTCGCCGGCATGGGAACCTACGGCGCGTTCACCTCCTCCACCTCCGCCTCCCAAGCCGTCACCGCAGGCACCGTCACCATCGCCCTGGGCGCCCCCGGACCAGCCAACACCCTCAACGTCCCCATCGCAGGCCTGCTGCCCGGCGACAAAGTCGAAAAACTCGTCACCCTGGCCAACACCGGCAACTCCGACCTGAACAACGTCACCCTCACCACCTCCGCCGGCGCCACCGCCTCCCTCCTCACCACCGACACCACCAACGGCCTGCAACTGACCATCGAAAACTGCTCCACCCCCTGGACCGGCACCGCCGCCCCCTACACCTGCGCCGGCACCAAAACCACCGTCCTGGCCAACGGCCCCGTCATCGCAGCGAACAAGGTCCTGAACAACCTCACCTCCCTGACCTCAGCCAAAACCGACAACCTCAAAGTCACCACCGCGTTCCCCACCACCGCGGACAACACCTTCCAAGGTGCCACCTCCACCATCGCCTTCGCCTTCACCGGCACCCAACGCACCGAAACCACCAAATAAACCACCCCAAACCCCGCCGGGCCTGGTCGGGCGCCCCCCTGCCCGATCAGGTCCGCCGGTGCAGCACCAACTGAACGATTTACCGCACTGAATGATTTGCCCACTGAATGAAAGGAACGCCAGGACATGAGCACCATCGAGACCCTCAACGGACCAGCACTCCATGGCCGGCGTTCCGCTGCGAACATCCCGGCTTCCAGGGCCGCTGCCTCACAGCCGGCCGCCGTCGCCGTCGTCGAAACTGCAGCCGTCGAATCTGCTGCCGTCGAAACTGTCGTCGAAACCCGGGCTGAAGCCCCTGCCCCCAAAAGTGCCATCCGCCGCGTTACCGGCACCGTGGCTAAGGTGATTGCCGTGGCCTTGCTGGTCCTTGGCGCGCTGGTGTTCCTGTTCCTCGCGATCGGGCCACGCGTTTTTGGCTACCAGACCTCCACCATGCTGACCGGTTCCATGGCTCCCCTGATCAACCCCGGTGACGTGGTGGTGACCGTGCCGACGCCCATCGAGGACGTCAAAGTGGGCGACATCATCACCTACCACATTCCGGTGGAAGACCAGCGGGTGGAAACCCACCGCATCACCGAAATCACCACCACGGCGGACGGCGGGGTAGCTGTCCAGACGAAGGGCGACGCCAACAACGGCATCGATCCCTGGATCGCCACACTTCAGGGCAAGACCGTGGACAAGCAGGTCGCCACCATCCCCTATGTCGGCAACGCGATCAGGGCCATCCGGGAACCGATGGTCCTTAACACCCTGATGTACGGCGCACCAGCCATCCTGGTCATCGGGATGCTGGCCTCCATCTGGACGAAAGACCCCAGCAAGTCGGCGCCGGAAGGCGTCGCACAGCCCCAGGCAGCAAGCGGTGAGTGACCGGGCGGCACCCCACCCGGGGCCGAGTCCGCTGGAACCTTGCAAGCTGCAAGCGCTGGCCGAGGAGTTGGGCGACTCCCGGCTGGCGCTGCGTTTCCTCTCCACGTACCTCACCATGCTGCCCGAAAGGATCCTCAGGCTTTCCAACGGACTGTGCGGGCACGACCTCGACGCCAGCATGGACGCGGTCCTTAGCCTCAAGATCTCCTCGGCCATGGTGGGCGCGGTGGAAACTGAAAGCCAGTGCCGGGCCATCGAGATGATGATTCGTGAGGATCATTTCGACTCGGCGGTAGCGGCGCTCCCGGAGCTGAGGAAGTCCAGCGACCGCTGTTTCGACGCCGTGCCCCAGTTGCTGGGTACCACGGAGTCCCTCCACCGGAGTCCTTGGAATCCAAGGATCGCTTAGTGGTCGGCCGTGACGGTTTCCTCGCTGTTTTTGACCTCATGCGGGACCAGGACCAGCGCCACGACAGCCAGCACGCCGGCGGCGGCAAACACGTAGAAGCCCGCCGGGTACGCGATGTTGGCCGCAACCAGGGTTCCTGTCACGGCTGGGCCGACAATGGCACCAAGCCGGCCCACTCCGGCAGCGAAGCCGAGGGCCGTTCCGCGGAGCCGTGGCGGGAACAACTGGCTCACCCAGGCGTAGACCAGCACCTGTGAACTGAACACGAAGATGCCCGTAACGAACACGGCGGCGTTGAGCAGGAATTCGTTCTGGATTTTGACGCTCAGGATGGCCAGGAAGACGGCTGACAGCCCAAACCAGAGCAGCACGATTTTCTTGGTCCCGTGCTTGTCGGCCAGGACCCCGGCCAGGAACAGCCCGGCGACAGCCCCGAGGTTCAGGACGAGCAGCAGTGTCAGGCCCGTGCTGACCGGATATCCGGCGGCAGCCATGAGCTGGGGCAGCCAGGTGTTGAGGCCGTAAACCAGCAGCAATCCCATGAATGACGCCACGCCAATTCCCAGGGCGACTACCGGATACGGCTTTTGGAGCAGGTCCCGGAAACCGTTCTTGGCTGCGGGATTTGCGGAACGCGCGACGCCGGCTGCGGGCTTGGGCGCCCCGCCCGCTTGGGCCGGGGCTGCTTCAGGCAGCGACTCGGGAAGCTTCGCCCACAGGAAGGGCAGGAGCACCAGCCCGGCGACTCCACCAATGATGAACATGAGACGCCAGTTCGGAACGATGATGATGGCCAGCAGCGCGGTGGCCACGGCGCCCACGTGGTATCCGGTCATGGTCCTGGTGGTGGATTTTCCTGCCGTACCGGAAGGGGCGTAGTCGTTCATGTACGCCAGGGCTGCAGGCAGGCACGCACCAAGGCCGAGGCCTGCAAGGAGACGCATCGCCGAGAAAACCGCCACATTGGGGGCGAACGCCACGGCGATGGTGAAAACCGAAAAGCCCGCCACGCAGGCGATCAGCAGCCTGCGGCGACCGAACTTGTCCGAGAGCGGTGCAATGAAGAGCGCTCCCAAGCCAACGCCGACCAGGGAGATGGTGGCTGCGAACGTGGCTCCCACGGCGTCAAAACCTAGTTCCCCGGTCTTGATCAGTGTTGGAATAACGGTCCCGAGGACCACAAGGTCGAAACCGTCCAGGACCATGGCCAGCCAGCAAAGCCACACGGGCCATTGGGAGCGGCGGGCAGATGACATCGTTGGCATAGCGTCCTCGTTGCTAGGGTTCCGGTCGCCTGAACGTCCGGTTAGTTACGAGAGTTTTATCACCACTCTTTGTAACGTGGCACACGTCCTACCATTGAATGGAATCGATAATTTCGGTGGATGGCGTCAGCTTGGTGCCATCGCGCAGTTTCGTGCGTCGTCCCTTACGCGCTTTCAGAAAGGTGGTGAACGGTGGCCAACTCATCATCCGGCGACTCCGTGGTCGAACGCGTCGTGCGGTTGATCGCGGCGTTTCCCGAGGGCGTGACATCGCTGCAGCTGACGGAACTCGCTGAACGGGCGGGCCTTCCGTTGTCCTCCGCCCACCGCCTGGTCCGCCAGCTTTCCCAGCAGGGGCTGCTGGATCTTGGCGCGGGCGGGACGGTGCGCCTCGGGCTGCGCTTATGGGAACTGGTGAACCGCAATTCGCCCACGCTGGCCCTGCGTCAGGCTGCCATGCCGTTCATGGAGGACATTCAGCAGGTCCTCAACCAGAACGTCAACCTGGCCATCCTCGAAGGCTGGGAAGCGCTGTTCGTGGAGCGCCTTTCCCGGCGCGGGTCCGTGGCCAACAGGGCGCGGGTCGCCGGGCGGATGCCCGTCCATATTTCGTCTGCCGGCCTGGCCCTCATGGCCAACCAACCACGGGAGCTGCAGGCGGAGTACCTCAAGCACTTCCGGGACCCGGCGGGAAAGGTTACCGCCGACGTCGTGCGTCATCTCCTGGCCGAAGCCGCGCAGCAAGGCTATGCCCAGCTGGCGGGCGTTGTTGATCCGGATACCTGGGGAATCGCTGTGCCCATACTGGACAGTAAGCGCCGGACGGTGGCGGCCCTCGGGGTGGTGGTTCCTTTGGCCGAGATGCGGCTCCAAGCGCTGGTGCCGGCGTTGCAGACCGCGGCACGTGGCATCGGACGCCAGCTGGGCGATAACAATCACAACTTCCGTTCAATGGAAGTGATGTAACGCCAGTCACTCCGTTCGGGCCACACTGATTCCAAGCTCATCCCAGCCGTTCGAAGCGCGGGGATCCGCAACGAAGCGAGGAATCATGACACGCACACCCATCAGCACCCAGGTAGCCATCATGGGCGGAGGCCCTGCCGGGCTCATGCTTTCCCATCTGCTGGCCAGGCAGGGAATCGACTCTGTGGTGGTTGAAATCCGCAGCCGCAAGGACATCCAGGAAACAGTTCGCGCCGGAATCCTGGAGCACGGCACGGTGAACCTGCTGGTCGACTCAGGAGTGTCGGACAGAGTGCTCCGCGAGGGCGACCGGCACGACGGCATCGAGCTGCGCTTCAACGGCGAAAGCCACCGCATCAATTTCAAGGAACTCGTTGGCGAGTCCGTGTGGCTGTACCCGCAGACAGACGTTTTCATGGATCTCGCCGCCCGTCGGGAGGCTGACGGCGGCGACGTCATGTACAGCGTCTCGGATACCACCGTGCATGACCTCGAAGGCAAACCGAAGGTCTGGTTCACTGACTCGGAAGGGCAGGAGTTCGAGATCCAGGCTGACTTCCTCGTCGGTGCCGACGGATCCCGCAGCCACTGCCGCTTCCAGATCCCCGAAGCTGATCGCAAGTGGTATTTCCACGAGTACCCGTTTGCGTGGTTCGGCATCCTGGCAGAAGCACCCCGCAGCGCCGACGAGCTGATCTACGCCAATTCCAAAGACGGCTTCGCCTTGATCAGCCAGCGCACCGAGACGGTGCAGCGCATGTACTTCCAATGTGATCCCAAGGAAAACGTGGCCGACTGGGACGACGAACGAATCTGGACCGAGTTCCGCAAGCGCGTCAATGGCAACGGGTTCGAGCTCAAGGAAGGCCCGGTCCTGGAGAAGATGGTCTTGCCGTTCCGCAGCTTCGTGCACACGCCCATGCGCCACGGCAACCTCTTCCTCGCAGGCGACGCCGCCCACACGGTCCCGCCGACGGGGGCCAAAGGCCTGAACCTGGCCATCCATGATGTCAAAGTGCTCTTCGAAGGGCTCGACTCCTTCTACGCCAACGGCTCCACGGCCCTCCTGGACTCCTACAGTGATCGCGCCCTGGACCGAGTTTGGAAGGCGCAGCACTTCTCCTATTGGATGACGTCCATGCTGCACACCGTCCCGGGAGCCGACGATTTCGACCGCGCCCGCCAACTCGGTGAGCTGCACTCGGTGGTTACGTCCGAGCATGCCAAGGCGTACCTGGCGGAGTCGTACACGGGCTGGCCCACCTCGCATTGATTCCGGCTGGGCTTGATTCCGTGGCCTGAGGTGTGAGGCCCGGGTCCTGGAGCCAGCCCGCCGTCATCCTTCGCCCTGAACGCGACCACCATCGCCGTGACCTTACACGGCCACCCTGGTTGAGTCCGCGTCAGGGGTGCTTGGCGTCGCGTTTCCCACGGGCACTCCTCATCTGACTTTTTGCGGAGCGGTTTGATCAGGCTTATCGCCCGGTGTCATGTTTTTGGTGGTGTGTGGTGGTGGTTGCGTCGGGGTGTTTGGTGGGGGTCGATGTGGGGTGGGGGGATGAACCAGGGGACGCCGTTTTGGATGGTGATGCGCCAGTGTTCTTTGTGGATGAGGTGGTGGTGGTGGGAGCAGAGCAGGGTGGCGTTGTTTGTTCCTGTGGTGCCGCCTTGTGACCAGTAGGTGATGTGGTGGGCTTCGCACCAGGGTGCGGGGAGGGTGCAGTCGGGGAACGCGCAGCCGCCGTCGCGGGCGGTGATGGCTTTGCGGATGTGGGGTGGGAAGATCCGGGTGGTGCGGCCGATGTCGAGTATTTGGGAGTCGGTGCCGAGCAGGACGGGCAGGATGTCGGCGTCGCAGGCGATTTTGCGGATGGTGTTGGGGTGGATCGGACCGGTGTAGGTCGCGGTGCCGGTACTGACAGTGTTCCGGGGGCCCGGCTGCTTCGGGGTGTTGGTTTCTTTTGTGGCGCTCGTGGTGGTGTGGGTGAGTTGTTGGAAGAGTTCGTGGTGGTCGATGGTGACGGTGAGTTGGGGTCGGAGTCCGCCGTTGCTGGGCAGTTTCCCGGTGGTCATGGCTACGGCGCAGGCTCCGATGAGGCCGTCGAGGAGTTTCTGGGCGCGGGAGCGCCGGTCCAGTCCGGGGCCCGCACGGTTCGGATCACCTGCAGCCGGTGCCGACGCGGTAGCCGTGCCGTGGTCAGCGCCTAGGGCAGTGCCCTGAACCGTGCTTTGAACCGCGCCTTGGTCAGGGCCGGTGGTGTTGGTGAGTCGTGGGTTGGTGGCGGCGTTCATGGCGGTGGTGAGGGTTTCGTATTGTTCGGTGGTGGCGAAGATTTCCAGGTGGTGGAGTCCGTGGCGGCGTCGGCGTCGGAGGAACGCGCCTTGGACATGGCGGAGGGCTTCTTCGGTGGGTTCGGGGCCGTTTTGGTCGATGTGGTCGATCCAGCGGTTGGCCATTTTGGTGACGAAGTCGGGGTCGGACTGTGTGGCGGTGGTGGTGAGGGCGTGTTCCATGCCGGTGAGGGTGTCCGGGTCGGTGAAGTGTTGGGCTTTGTCCAGGGCGGTGCTGATGATCGTCGCGGACCGGGACGGGACCTGTCCGGTGTGGAGGGCGTCGGCGAGTCTTTGACGACGGGCCGGGATTTCCTGGCCGGTTATTCCGGCCCCGGGCAGGACATCGGTGGCGAGGGCGAGCCTGCGCCGTGCTTCGCCGATCCCGATCCTCAACCGGGCCCGGAGGAACTCCGCCGCGTTCCGGTACCCATCATCCAAAACACTGCCACCACCACCATCAGCAGCAGCCGGGACGGAGTCACCGCCGACGCCACCTTCTGACTCACCGGCGGGCTCGGTCCACCCCGTCCGCCATTCCTGGGCGCCGGACGCCGGGGACTGTCCGGGCTGCTGTGCCGGCACCGCACGCTGCGCCTCGGTCCGGGTCCGCTCCACAGCCTGCGCCGCGACGACCTGCACGTACTCCAGCTGCCGAGACAGATCCTCTACCCGGCCCGCAAAATCAGCAGCCTCCCCAAAGCCAAACAAGCGGGTATCTGCAGCGACCGAACTACCCAGCTCGACCAACGCCTCGGAAGCATCGTCAAGATAAGAACCGAGCGCCGTCTGTGCCAGGAGAAGGGCATCTCTACCGTCGTTTAGGGATGGCCGGGGCAAGTCGCCGGAAGGGCATTGGGCAACGGACGATGGCACCCTGCCATGAAGCAGGCCTGATGAGGGAGTTCCTTCATGGTCTGAACGCGCTCCATCATGACCAGGAGACGCTGTCCCAGGTCCCACGAGCTGCCCAATCCCATCCATGGATCAAGCCTGTCAGACCCTCAAGAACGCCAGAAGCCCTCAACCACCGTATGTGGACAGCCCCACCGTATGTGGACAAACTTCCAGCACACCGCACGGCAGGCTGCCGCCCCGGCCTTCCGGGATCGTATTCTGGGGGAATGCTGCTGCTTGTTGACCTCGACAATACCCTCGTGGACAGGGCAGCAGCATTCAACACCTGGGCCTCTTCCTTTGTTGGTGCGCTCGGGGGATCCGCACAGGACACGGCGTGGCTCATTGAATTGGACAGGGACGGCTACGAACCCCGTGATTCCCTGGTGCGTGCCATTGGGGAGCGCTTCGATGCCTCGCCGGAACCGACGTCTCTCATGAAGATGTTGCTCTTTGACCACGTGCCCTTGATGACACTGGATGAGACTGTCGTGGTCGCCCTTCGGAACGCCCGTGAAGCGCGTTGGAAGGTGGGCATCGTTACCAACGGCGCGACGACGCAGCAGGCGCTCAAAGTCCGCAGCCTCGGCCTCGAACCGCACGTTGACGACGTAGTTATTTCCGAGGCCGCAGGAGTAAAGAAGCCGGACCCTGGGATTTTCCGCCTCGCTGCCGACCGCATAGGGGAGTCATTGAGCGGCGGCTGGATGATCGGCGACCACCCGACGGCGGACATCCTGGGCGGCAGCGGAGCAGGCCTGAAAACCGCTTGGGTATCCCGAGGCAAGACCTGGCCTGAGGGGCTTCCCGCACCGGACCTCGCTGCTCCGACGGCTGCAGAAGCCATCAACGCCATCGTTGGCGGGTGCCCTGCCTGACCAGGCACAGGTAACCAGCCCCACGACAGCGGCAGCTCGCCGTCGTCGTCTGCTCGCCAAAAGTGCGGACTAAGGCAGCCGGGGTCACCGTGCCTGCGACGCTGCCGCGGCCGGTTCGAGGTCGGCGAGGCTAAGCGGGTAGGTCGGGGCATCGGGGAAGGCGATAGTGGATGTCACCGTCAGGTCCGGTCCGACGTGAACCAGCTCGCCCGACGCCATGGGTCGCCAGCCGGGGTTTTGGTCCATTGGCTCGGTGGCGAGGAGGACGTGCGGGGACCGGGAGAGTTCGGAGCTGTGGGAGCGGATTCGTGCGCTTTGGACGTCGAGGGGGCTGGGTTTGGCGGCCGGGCGGCGTTCAAGCATGTAGAGATCGTGCGTCGCCGGGTACCTGAGTGCCCACATATCCGTGGCCGTTGTCAGGATGAAATTGAGGCTGAATACGGGCAGTTCCTTGGCTACCCAGGCAACGGCGGCCACTATGCCCGCCTGGATGTCCCCGTCGGCGGCCCTGGTCTCGGCGGTAATGAGCGCGAAAAGACGCTCGCTGTCCGACTGGCCCAGCACCAGATCCATGGCCTCGAGCTCAACAAGGCGACGATCAAGTTTTTCCAGGCCCCGCAGCACCCCGTTATGGGCAAAGAGCCGGCCGTCCTGCTCGAATGGGTGCGTGTTGACCATGGTGAGGGCGCCGGTGCTGGCGTACCGCACGTGAGCCAGGAACGTGGTGCTTTTCAGGTCACGGGCTTCACGGGCGAAGGCGTGGTCCTCCCACGCTGCCATCGGCTGTTTGAAAACGTGTGCCTTACCGGCCGCGTCGAAGGTTCCGATTCCTGCGCCATCGGGTTCCCGCCGGCTTTGGGCCGAGAGGCTGTCCGGTGCATTCAAGAGCCAAAACGTTGCCCGGACTGCTTGGGCGCCTGCATGCAGCCCGAAAAGACGGCACATGGGAATCCTCTCCTTCGCATGTTTAGTGGTGGAAGCCCTCAGGCTGTTTGTCCATGGGCATGGGTGACGTGAGGCTGTCCAGGTACTCCACTGCCTTGGTGAGGTCGGCCAGAAAACTGGAAGCGAGATCACGGGTGAATCCGTTCCGCACCACGATTCTCTGGACTGTTACCTCACTCAGGCCATCAGGCAAGGGATAGGCGGGCACCAGCCAGCCGTTCATGCGGAGGCGTTCGGACAAGTGCTTGAGGTTCCATTTGTCCGTGTAGCCCTCCGTGAGCTGCCAGGCGAAAACGGGGATATCCGAGCCGTCGCTCCAGAGGGTGAATGCGTCCATGGCTCCAATCTCGCTGGAGAGGTACAGGGCTACATCCCGGGAAGTGGCCTGGACGGACCTGTACCCTGCAAAACCGAGCCGGAGGAACAGGTAGTACTGCAGGAGGACCTGTGCCCCGGGCCGGGAGAAGTTCAGCGCGAACGTGGGCATGTCGCCGCCCAGGTAACTGACGTGGAAGATCAGGTCTTCGGGGAGCGCATCCGCGTCCCGCCACACCACCCAACCCAGGCCCGGGTAGACCAGTCCGTATTTGTGTCCGGAGGTGTTGATCGAGGCGACCCGGGGGAGCCTGAAATCCCACACCGTTTCGGGCTGGAGGAAAGGTGCCACCATCGCACCGGACGCGCCGTCAACGTGGATTGGGATGTCCAGGCCGCGGCTTGCATGGATCGCATCCAGCGCATCGGAGATCAGCTGGACGGGTTCGTAACGGCCTGTGTAAGTGACACCGAGGATGGCGACGACCCCGATGGTGTTTTCGTCCACGTACTTGTCCAGGTCGTGGCCGTCCAGCATGGGATGTTCGGCAGAGACCGGCACAAAGCGGGGTTCAACTTCCCAGTAGTTGCAGAACTTTTCCCAGCACACCTGGACTGCTGAACTCAGGACGAGGTTGGGTTTGTCGGTTGGCTTGCCGGCCTTGCGGCGTGCGTGTTGCCAGCGCCGTTTCAAGGCCAGTCCGCCCAGCATGCAGGCTTCGGAGGATCCGATGGTGGACGTGCCAATGCTTTTCCCGGGATCCGGTGAGTTCCAGAGATCGGCGAGCATCCGCCAGCACCGGGTTTCGATGAGTGCGGTTTGGGGGTACTCGTCCTTGTCGATCATGTTCTTGTCGAACGTCTCGGCGTACAGGGTGGACGCTTCGGTTTCCATCCACGTCCCTACGAACGTTGCGAGGTTCAAACGGGAATTGCCGTCCAGCATCGCCTCGTCGTGGACAACCTGGTACGCGGTGGCGGGGAGGGATTCACCGTCCGGAAGGGTGAACCGGGGAAAGATGGTGGATTCTCCGGGCCTGCTGAACAGGGGATTGAGTTCGACGGCGGTGTCCGGTTCGTGGTGGGACGTGTGGTGGGATCTGCTCACGGGGCAACTCCTTGGATTCGTTCGCTCGCGGTGGGGCAACTCGTCTGCGGCTCACGCTACCCGTGGCCGGCCACGCACCCAAGTATTGGACATGCTCGACGGCGGGAGGTCGCCGTCGGACGTCAGGACCGTTCCGGTCTGGAAACTGCCGCTATCGCAAAAGCCGCGACGATGGGACGATCTTCCTATGGGCGAACAAGAGAAATACCAGCCCGCCGAGCCGGCCGGCATTGCGTCAGAGGATGCGGGAGCTCCAACAACCCAACAGATGCGGACCGTCGGGCAACGCAGGCGCGAAGCCGAGCGCAAGCTTGACCTGCATCTGGAAGAGGCGCGCCACAAGGGTGAGGCTACTGAAGACGGGGATCATTCCGAAGGGTAGAGCCACTGGAACTCCCGGCGCCGCCAAACGGGGTGTCGCTCTTGCGGGCCTCCCCGTGGTGCAGTTGCAATGCACTGTGAATCAGCGGGAAGTGGCTGAACGCCTGGGGAGTGTTGCCCAGTTGCCGTTTGGTGCGGGGATCCCACTCTTCGCTCAGCAGGCCGACGTCGTTGCGCAGGCTGAGCAGCCGCTCGAAGAGTTCTGTGGCTTCGTCTGTGCGCCCGATGCCAAGCAACGCGTCCACCAGCCAGAACGAACAGGCCAGGAAGACCCCTTCGTCGCCAGGTAATCCGTCGTGTCCGGACTGGGTCCGGTACCGAAGAACCAGTCCGTCCTCCGTAAGGCCCTTCCGGACGGCGTCCACGGTCCCGGCCACGCGCGGATGCCGGTGCGGCAGGAACCCCACACGGGGGACCAGCAGCAGGCTCGCATCCAGTTCCTTGCTCCCGTAGGACTGCACGAAGCTGTTGAGGTCCTCGTCGAAGCCCTTGGTCATCACGTCATTGTGGATTTCGCTGCGGAGCGCCGCCCAGCGGTCATGCGGGCCGGGCAGTCCGGAGGTCCGCACGGCTTTGACCATGCGGTCGGCCGCTACCCATGCCATGACTTTTGAATGGGTGAAGTCCCGGCGGGGTCCGCGCATTTCCCACAGCCCGTTGTCCGGCTGGTTCCAGGCCCCTTCGAGGTATTCCATCAACGCCACCTGGATGTCCCAGGAATTGTCGACGGTGTCCTTGAAAGCGGCCCGGGTCAGTGAAAGTCCGTCCAGGACTTCGCCCCACACATCCAGTTGAAGCTGCGGAGCTGCCGCGTTCCCGGTTCGGACAGGCGCCGAACCTTCATACCCGGACAGCCACGGAATATCGGCCTCCGGAAGCCTGCGCGCGCCGTCGAGTCCGTACACGATCTGAAGTTGTGAGGGGTCGCCGGCGATGGCCCGCAGCAGCCAGTCCCGCCAGGCGGAGGCCTCTTCCGTGTAGCCCGCGGCGAGCAGAGATTGCAGCGTCAGGGTGGCGTCGCGCAGCCAGCAGTACCGGTAGTCCCAGTTCCGCGGGCCGCCTATCTGTTCGGGCAGGGACGTCGTGGCGGCGGCCACGATGCCACCGGTGGGGGCGTAGGTGAGCGCTTTGAGGGTGATGAGGGACCTCTCGACCGGCTCCTTGTACCTCCCAGCTATCTGGCTGCGGCCGATCCACTCGAGCCAGTACGATTCCGTGGCGTCAAGCGCCCGCAGGGGGTCGATGCGCCGGGGTTCGCGCTCATGGCTGGGTGCCCACCGCAGAACGAACGGGACCCGGTCGCCGGCACGGACGGTGAAGTCGCTGTAGGTCCGGTTTTCCCGTCCCATGAGCGGGGCGTGGGTGGTGAGGTAGGCGGAATCCGGCCCGGCAACAGCGCTGATGCCGTGCTTGCTGCGACGCACCCAGGGCACGACGCTGCCGTAGTCGAAGCGGAGGACGAGTTCCATATGCATGTCCACCTCGCCGGACAAGCCTTCGACGATCCGCACGAGGTCCACGGCGTCGTCGCGGACGGGCATGAAGTCGATGACCTTCACCGAGCCGCCGTCGACTTCCCAGACAGTCTCCAGGATGAGGGTGTCTTCCCGGTACGCGCGGCGGGTGCTGTTGCCGCCGTCGGGAGTGCCGGCAGGTGCCAGGAGCCAGCGCCCGGCTTCGGGCGTGTGCAGAAGCGCCGCAAAGCAGGCGGGCGAGTCGAACCTCGGCAGGCACATCCAGTCAATGGACCCGTTCCGCCCCACCAGGGCGGCAGTGTTCAGGTCCCCGATGATTGCGTAGTCCTCGATCCTGGCCATGGAACCGATCCTAGTCTGCGTCGCCGGCCTCCTTGGTTGAGGCTCGACGGCGGCAGTCGTCGCCGGGGTTTGGGTCTGGTCTCGCTTTCGAGTGCGTGCTACCACTGTCGTAGGAACAAATCCCTGAGGAGAAGTTGTGGCCGAAGACCTGCCTGTCCTTGTTGTTGGCGCCACGGGTTTCCTGGGCGGCCAAGTGGTTGATGAGCTGTTGCGCCGCGGCAGGAAAGTCCGTGCGCTGGTTCGCCCGGGCTCCAAAGCCGCCAAGCTGGAGGCCAAAGGGGTTGAGGTCGTCCGCGGCGACATGCTGGATACCGCCTCGCTGATCGCGGCCATGACGGGCGTTTCCGCAGCAATTTCGACGGCGGCCGGCTATACCCGGAATGACAGGAACGCCAAGGTGATCGACAGCTACGGCAACAGCAACCTGGCCGTCGCTGCAAAGTACGCCTCCGTGCCGCGCTTCGTGTTGATCAGCATTCTCACCTGCGACGAAACACCCCAGATCCCGCATTTCTGGAACAAGAAGCTGGCGGAGGATAAGTTCGAGGAACTCGGCGTACCGTTTGTCGCGCTGCGTCCCGGCGCGTTCTTCGACCAGGCTGTGGGAATGGGCGGGGATCCTTTCGCGAAGGGGCGTTTCGTGTGGCTCGGGTCCAAGGACGCGCGGCTGACGTTCGTTTTGGCAAGCGATCTCGCCGCTTACCTGGCAGCTGCCGTTGACGCTGACATTGTGGACGGCGAGCGCATCGATATCGGGTGGACGCGGCCGCTTAGCATGCAGGAGGCGGCCGGAATCGCAGGTCGTCGGGCGGGGAGGGAGATCAAGGTGCGGTCCGTTCCGGCCGGGGCCATCAACGGGCTCGGCAAGGTCACCGCCAAGGTCCTTCCACTGGTGGCGGATATGGCCAGCATGGTGGCGTGGTTCGAGACCGGGAAGTATGTTGCGGACACTACCCGCCAGGAGCAGGTCTTCGGTCCTGTGCCGACCCCTGAGGACGCCATCGGCCGGGTGGCTGCGCGGTACGGCCACTAGCAGCCGTGTCTTCTGATGGCTGGCGGGCACGGTAAATCATAAGTATCCTGATGACACGGATCCGGCCACGCCCTGTACATGCGCCGGACATACATGAGGAGCACGTTATGAGAATCGGTTCTTCCATTGCCCTGATTGCCATCGGAGCTATTCTGGCTTTCGCGCTCGCCCCCGGAATCATCCCTTTCCTGGACCAGGTCCTGGTCGGTTACATCCTGATAGTGGTGGGAGTCATCGGCCTCATCATTTCGATCGCCATGTCCAACAGGACCCGCCGCACGGTCGTTGAGCGCCGCGGCGATCCCCACACCGTCGTCGAACGGCGCCCCGAGATCTAGCAGCCACAGCCAACGGAAGAAGCGCGCGACGGCGGCCTCCCGCCGTCGTGCGCTTTCTGCGTCCGGTGCGGGGCTGGTCCGGCCCTACCGCCCAACGGCGTAGGCTGCTGCCATGGAGCAGACATTCGACATCGAATTGGTGAATCAGAACGAGTACTTGGTGCGTTGGGCTTCGGAAGGGCAATCCGGGGAATCCCTGATCCACACCAATCCCGCGTTCCTGGCCGAGGTGGGGCTCGAAGGCATTGATGAGCAGCGGATCGTGGAAGAAACCACCAGCTACCTCGCCGAATGCCAGCCGGTCATCGACTTCCCGCAAACGGTGGACCTGGAAGAAATTGCGGCGGCGTACACGGACTACACCGAACAGTTGAAGTCGCGGCTTCAGGCCAAATAGGACTTCCGCGTCACGATCCTGCCTTTTCCGCTACTTAACCTGCGTCCGGTCAGTCGGCGTCCAAGGGAGTAGCGGCCATCAATACCTTCACGCCCGAGTCGATCGCTGCATGGGCATCATCCCTCGATTCCAGGACCACGCTTTGCTTCGACATCGCCGGGATTCATCGGGGCAAGGTGACGTTTTATGCGGGGCCAGGGTCAGCCGGGAACCAGGCAATCGCAGTCTTCGATCTTCCCGGAGCCGGAACGTTCCTTGCCCGCCACCTTGGTGGGGCAATGGAAGACTGGGTAGCCGGCCTGCTTGAGGAAGCCAGGAGACTTGCTCCGGAAAGGCCTGTTCAGGCCTGAACGTCTGCCGCGATGCGCTCGCCGTTGAAGTACTCAAGCTGCCAGCCGTCAACAGGGTGATGGTGGGCGAGGTTCAACACAGCGTTCTGGACACTGTCCAGGGTGCGGCCAATCGCGCGGCTCAACGTCAGCCGGATCAGCGTGCCGTGGGCAACCACCAGAACGCGCTTGCCTGCGAACTCCTGGGCCAGGGACTCCAGCGCAGCAATGCCGCGCGCGGCAGCGTCGTCGTCACTTTCGCCACCGCGGAAACCGCCGGGGATGCGCAAGGCCTCCAGTTCCGGTCCGGCCTGCAAACCTTCCGCCGGCCCAAAGCTGCGCTCAGTGAGGTCCGGCACCAGCCGGGCCACGGAGAGTCCTAGTCCGTTGGCGATGATTTCCGCCGTTTCTGCCGCCCGGCTCAGCGGCGAGGACACTACCGTGTCCCATTGCTGGCCGGACAGGAAGGCGACGGCGTCGCGCGCCTGGCCGCGCCCGACGTCGTTCAAGGGGATGTCAGTGGCTCCCTGCAACCGGCGCTCCGCGTTCCAGTCGGTCTGGCCATGGCGGACGAGGGCGAAAGTTGTGAGGGTCATGCTTCCCATTGTGCCCTGCCGGCCAAAGGGGCGCAGTTCCCTGCGTCACGTACGGAAACGCCCGACGGCGGACGGGCGTATCGCCCTGATGAGGCCCTTCGTGAAGCGTCCCATTGTCCTTACCGTGATTTAATCAGTATCCTGATGACTTATCTGGTGAAACCGGATGATGCTGTTTGAGCTGAGTTGCTCAGGCCGCGAGGGCTGAAGCAACCGGCCAAGCGGCTACGTGAAATGTGATTGACGGCATTACTTGGTACCGGCGGGCAGAGATTGGGTCCGTGCCGCGCCAGGTGGTCCCAAAGGACGTGACAACCGTGGGCTACAACGAAATAACCGTGGGCGCTGGCGCCCCCGATTCCGTGAACGGCACGGAAACAAGCGGCGCACTCGACGGCCGCTACCAACTTGGACCCCTCCTGGGCCGCGGCGCGATGTCCACTGTCCATCAGGCGACTGACCTGGTCCTCGGCCGTGAGGTTGCTGTGAAGATCTTCCTCCCCGGCTCCGGCGACGAATCGTTCCGCACCCGCCAGGAAACCGAAATGCGCCTCCTCGCTGCCTTCGACCATCCCGGACTGGTGGCAGCCTTTGACGCGGGCGTCGATACGCGCAACGACGAAGAACGTGCCTACCTGGTCATGGAACTCGCCCAAGGGCGGGACCTGCGCGCCCTCCTGGCCGACGGGCCGCTCACTGTTCCCGAAACCGCGCGGATCGGGATCCGGATCGCCGGAGCCTTGTCCCAGGTCCACGAACACGGCGTCATCCACCGTGACATCAAGCCGGCCAACATCCTGGTGTCCGACGACGACGGGCTGGCTCAGTCGGTGAAGCTGGCGGACTTTGGGGTCGCCCTGGTGATGAACGATAACCGCCTCACCGCGACCGGATTCACCGTTGGCACGGCGCAGTACCTCAGCCCGGAGCAGGCGCAGGGCCTGCACCTGACGCCAAAAAGCGACATCTACTCGCTGGGCCTGGTGCTCCTGGAATGCCTGACAGGTCATGCGGAGTATCCGGGTACGCCGGTGGAGACAGCCTCGGCGCGTCTTCATAGAGCCCCGCAGATTCCGCTGGAACTGCCTGCTCCGCTGCGCTCCCTCCTGGAGGCGATGACGGACATGGACCCGGAAAAACGACCCGCGGCCCAGGACGTGGAGCAAGCGCTGTCGGAGGAGGGTGTCCAATCAGGGCGCAGGACTGCGATCCTTCCGCCCGTCCCGCAGCGGACTCCGCTTCAGGCGCCGACGGCGTTGACGCCCAATGCGGGTGGCCTTGCCACCCGACCGGCGGCTATCCGGCCGCGGAACAGGAAGCCGGCGACGGTTGCCGGAATCCGTGACTTCAGTAAACGGCGGCCCAAGACCGCACGGGGTGTGGCAGCTGCAGCAGTGGCCATTCCCCTCGCCCTGCTGGTGCTTTCCCAAGGGCTGTCCTCGGCCGGCAATACAGCCGACCCGTCCCAGCCTTCCGATAACGGTGTGTCGCAGGCCGATCCGCAACCTTCCTCGCCGATCCTTCCGGTGCCGGCAGCTCCTTCGCCCTCCGCGGTTGTGCCGGCGGAAGTAGTCAACGTGCCAGTGACATCGGTGCCGGAGCAAGCCCCGGAACCGGTGGTGCAGGGCATCCCCGTTCAGGACCTCCCCGTCCAGGCCCCCTCAGGCCAGTCTCCGGCAGATATGAACGGCGCGGACATTGCCAAGACCAAGAGCGATGGCAAGAGCGACAAGAAGCCTGGGAAAGACAAGGCCGCAAAGTAGCCCGGCTTCTACGTCCCGGCCGGAAAACTCACCGCAATAGTGGTGCCGCCGCCGGGGGTTTCGGCGATGCTGAGGTCGCCGCCGTGGGCTTTCGCGATGCTGCTGCAGGTTGCCAGGCCCAGCCCGGAACCCGGGCCGTCGCCTTCCCGGCGCAGCCGCACCAGGGGTTCCAGAACTTTGTGGCGGTCCTCGGGTTTGATGCCCTTGCCGTTGTCCGCGATGTAGACGGTTGCGCCATGGTAATTGGAAACACCGCTGATGCTGACCCTGGGATCCCGCTCGGGGCTGCGGTAGTTCATGGCGTTGGACAGCAGGTTCTGCAGGAGTGTCCGCAGCTGCCCACGGTCCGCGTGCACAGTGATGTCCTGGACGTCAACGATTCCGTCGTTCTCTATTCCAAGATCCCTCACCACCTCTTGGGTGACCTCGAGCAGCGAGACGCGGGCAGGCTGGATGCCGCCACCGACGCGTGAGTAGCTGAGGACGTCTTCCAGCATCCCCAGCATCCGCCGCCCGCTGGCGCCAATGCGGTCCAGGTACCGTGCAGCGGGGCTGTTGGGCTCAATGTCGGGGTCGTCCTCCACCAGTTCGACGTATCCGAGGATGGTGGTCAGGGGGATGCGCAGGTCATGGCTTACCCGTCCGGCGAATCCTGCGAGCTTGGCGTTGCTTGCCCTGAGCTCGGAATAGGTGCGGTCCAGCTGGGCGGTACGGTGCTGAAGTTCCAGGAGCTCAACCACCTGCTTGGCCAGAACCTCCAACATCCCGAGCTGTTCCTGGCTCAGTTCCTTGGTCTCGTCCGAGAAAACACACAAGGTTCCCGGCACGAAGCCCGATTCGGTTTGCAGCGGCACCGACGCGTAGAAGCGGACGTTGCCTATTTCTCCCGTGACAAAAGGGTTGTCGGCAAAGCGTGGATCCCGGGAAGCGTCTGCCACCACCGTCCGCTCCCGGGAGAGGAAGACCTTGGCGCACATCGAGTCCTCCCGGGAACAGACACCGGGCTCCACGCCCCAGGCCCCGATTTGGTGCTGGTATTTGGCGCTGATGATATTGACTACCCCAAACGGGGCACCGCAAAGCTCAGTGGCGAGCCGTACAAGGTTTTGCAGGGCGCTCATGACTGCGGCGTTGGGAAGGAGGACGGAATCCACTGCCGGATCAAGGCCGTATTCCTGGAGTTCCATGTCCCGGCCGAAGTCCGTAGTGAAAGCCAGCCGTCCCTGAATTTCCGTCATTGAAACAACCCCCAGCAGTCTTTTGAATTCCCTGCCGATACTACCGGGAGGTTGGCCCCGGTGGTTTACTGGGACGCATGACCGAGCAGGAACCGGCCGCCGCCGGGTCTACTGGCAATGTCAATCCTCCGGAACGCACGCCCGCGGAGAGAACACGGACCTTCACGGGGATCCTGGTCAACACTGCCCTGGCCAACATCACCACCAGCTACCTGTGGTTTGCGCTGACGTTCTGGGTGTACCTGGAGACCCGCAATGTGATTGCTACGGGGGTGATCGGCGGGGCCTACATGCTGCTGATCGCGCTGTCCAGCATTAGCTTCGGCACCTTCGTGGACCGCTACAGGAAGCTCGCGGTGATGCGCTTCGCCGCCGGATTTACGCTGGTGATGTTCGTGCTGTCCGGGGTGATGTTCCTGCTGACGCCGGAACAGGCGCTGTTGGACCTGTCCCAACCGTGGTTTTGGATCTTCACCTTGATTATCCTTGTCGGCGCGGTGGTGGAGAACATGCGCAACATCGCCCTGTCCACCACGGTCACCATCCTGATCGAACCGGACAAGCGTGCCAACGCCAACGGACTGGTGGGGATGGTCCAGGGGTTGATGTTCATCGTCACCTCGGTCCTTTCAGGACTGTCAGTGGGACTGCTGGGAATGGGCTGGACCGTGGTGGTGGCCTTGGTGCTCACAGCCCTGGCCTTCGCGCATCTGCTGACGTTGCGCCTGCCGGAGGAGGTCCGGGCAGCAGCATCCGACGCCCACGGCGGGTTCGATCTTCGCGGATCCTGGGCAGCCGTCATGGCCATCTCCGGGTTGTTCGCCCTGATTGTTTTCTCCACCTTCAACAATTTCATCGGCGGGGTCTACATGGCATTGATGGACCCTTACGGCCTGGAGATGTTCCCCGTGGAGATCTGGGGCACGGTGTTCGCGGTCGGCGCCACCGGCTTCATCCTGGGCGGGGCGCTGATCGGAAAGTTCGGGCTCGGCTCCAACCCTTTGCGGACCCTCCTCATCGCAGTGGCGGTGATGGGGCTCGTCGGAGCTGTCTTCACCATCCGCGAATGGGCTTGGCTCTACATTGCCGGGATTTGGCTCTACATGGCACTGGTTCCGGTGGTGGAAGCAGCTGAGCAGACGGTCATTCAGAAAGTTGTGCCCCTGTCACGGCAAGGAAGGGTCTTTGGTTTCGCCATGGCCTTCGAATCCGCAGCGGCCCCCATCACTGCGTTCCTGATCGCACCGATTGCCCAGTTCTGGATCATCCCCTACGCCCGCTCCGCGGAAGGTGCCGCGCAGTTGGCGCCGCTTCTGGGGGAAGGAACCTCCCGGGGCATTGCCTTGGTGTTCCTGGTGGCGGGCCTGATCATGATCGTCGTTGCCCTGCTTGCTTTCCTGGCCCCGGTCTACCGCAGGGTCACGGCCTCCTACGCGCAGGCAGCCGAGGAGGAACAGAGCGAGGACGCGGACAGCCCGTCCTCCCGTTGAGCCGCGGTCAGGCGTCGATTTTGGCCACCAAAACCTCGACGACGGCGGGCACGTTGCCCAGGTGCCTGCGGATCGCCGCGGCTACTTCGCGCGCCACCTGCGGAGCCGGCAGGAGGTTTCCGACGCCGATCCGGGCTTTGACGGCCACCACGCCGTCTTCCCCGGTCAGGCTTATCAACGGCAACTGTTCGCCGGTTACTGCCGCCACGGCCGCCCCGGCAATCGACTGCCACAACGGCTGGGCCGGATATACCGCTGAGACTCCCTCCACTGCCTGGACGATGCCGAGCAGTTCGTCGGCCAGGGCGGGAGACTTGGCTTCCACATGCTCCGTCATGGCTGGTCCTCCTTGTTCGGGGTCATGCCTGGCTTGTTCGGGGTCATGGCTGGCGCGGGGAGCTCCAGCACATCGGTGACAGTGATGTTGATGGCTTGGATGTTCAGTTCGGTCTGGACCTCCAGTACCTTCGCGAGTTCGTTGCGCAGTGCAGCCGCGCGCTCTTCCATGGCGTGTCCGTAGACCACTGCGATCTCCACCTCCACAGTGATGCCGGCTCCCGGCACGGTAATGTCGCCGAGCAACCTGCATTTACCCGCGGCCGTTCCCGGGAAGGAATCGGCCACCGAACGGATCAGGGCCGACACCGAGCCCTCGGTTTCCCAAAGGGTGTCCTGCGGGTCCTCCGCGCGCAGCGGGATGCTCCGTCCGGGCCGCAGCTCCAGGCGCAGGTTGTCCAGGATGGTCTGCATCCAGTCGTCACTGCCCGAACCGGCGTCGGCTACGTCAGCTGTCAGCAACTCATTTCCGAGTTCCGAGAGCCGGCGCAGGGAGGCCAGTCCGGCCTGGCACTCAGGGCATGAGTCCAAGTGCGCCGGATCCGCAATCTCGCCCGTGTCCAAATAGGCACTCAGTTCCGCGAGACTGTGTCCGCATTCCAAGGCATCGCCGGGGGTTTTCATCGCCACTCCTCCATTGTGCGTGCAAGGGCAATCCGTGCCCGGGCCAGGCGGCCGCGGACGCTGGCGGGGCTGATATTCAAGGTCAGCGCAATCTCCTCATAGCTCAGGTCATTGAATTCCTTGAGTACCCAACAGCGCCGCTGCTCCTCGGGAAGCCGGGCGAGCGCCGACTTCAACGCATCCACCCGGGAGGCATTGACGGCGGTGCTTTCCGGGTCCGGGGTCCGTTGGCCGGACGGGGCATCGACGTGGTTTTCGAGATCGTCCAGGGCCAGGTGGTTGCGCCGTTTTCGCAGGTGGTCGATGCTGCGCGTGCCCACAATGCGGAGCAACCAGCTCTTCACCGCTGCGGGATCACGGAGTTGGTCCAGCTGTTTCCAGGCCTGCATCAGGCTTTCCTGGACGACGTCGTCCGCGTCAGCCAAGGTGCCCGTGAGTCGTCGTGCAGTGGCCCGCATCAATGGACCATGGCGCCGGGCGAGTGCTTCGAAAGCGGCAGTATCACCATCTGCTGCCCTGCCTGCGAGCAACGCGTCCGGCACGAGGTCCAGCTGCTGCTGTGCGGTGGGCGAAACCGCAGGTGAACCAGTCACGTTTCTGCCTTTCAAGTGGTGTGAGTCCGGCTGATCCTCGGATGGGCAGGGACGGTCCCGCCATGAAGCGGAACCGTCCCTGCTCCCGTCCTACTTGTCGGTGAAGCCTTCCTTGAGCTTCCGGGCAGCGTCCTTGATGTTCCCGGTGATGTCGGCAGCAGCGTCCTTGACCTTCTCGCCGGCTTGCTGGAGCTTGGCCTGGGCCTGATCCTGCTGGCCTTCCCGCTCGAGGGTGGAATCGCCGGTGAGCTTACCGGCGCCCTCCTTGGCGGCGCCAAGGTGCTCGGTGGCGGCATTGTTGATCTTGTCGTTGATTCCCATGGTGTTCCCTTTTCTTTTCGGTGCGCGGCTCTGAGTTGCCGTGCAGTTTGTTTACGTGGAGTACTTTGGCTGACTGTCACCGGGCGCGCCGTGATGAGGACACTTGTGTCCGGGTGCCGCTGGTGATTCGCACCAGGACGGGCATCGGATGTCCCAGCCAGGCATCAATTTCCTGGAGCAGTTGTTCCACCGTGTCGCCGATATCCCGGGGGGATGCGCCTTTGCGGGCTTCGAGCCGCAGCCGCAGAGCCGTTCCGCGGCGTGATTCCCAGGCTGAAACGGAGGTCGCCAGCACGTCGGGGTTTCCGTTGAGGGCTTCCTTGATGGCTGCGGAAACCAGCCCCGCGTCCACGACCGTCCGGCCTGCGTTGCCCTCTGAGCGTTCGGCCAGGCGGGGTGTCTTTCCGCCACCCTGCGACGCCAGCCACGCTGCGCCAAGGACCGCACCGGCCAGCAGCACGGCAATTCCCAGCGCCAGCCACCAGCTCCGAACCGGGTCCGGCAAGGGGGCGGTGCCCGCCAGGTTGCGCACGTGCTCCCGAACAGAGGAGAGGTTTGTTTCCCAGAAACCTGCGGCCCCGGGGAGGGTGCCGGCCGCGATGAGTGCGGCGCCGGCGCCCAGCAGGATGATCCCCAGGATGGTGAGCAGGATCCGGTTGAGGGCCCGGTTCGTGTTTCTCATTGCCCTACCGCTCCTTCGTTCAGAATGTGGACGCTGGACCTGACGGGGCGGTCCAACGCGTAGGCGGCCAGTTCGCCGTCGACCGCTGCCTGGATGTCTTCCACCGCCAGTGGTTCGCCCGACGTCGGACGCACCTGGACGCGTACGGAACGTCCGCCAACGGTGGTGGTCACCTGGCCCGGGGCCAGGCCTGCGGCGCGTCGGGCCGCCTTGGAAACCGCCGCCGCCATGACTTCGTGATCCACCACGACGGCGGCGCGTGCGCTGCCGAGGGCCCGGCGTTGCTTGCGGCCGCTGCCAAGGGCAAGTCCAAGAAGCAGCAGTGCCACGATTCCCAGTCCGGCTCCGGCCGCCACCATGCCTGCCTGTGTGGTGTTGGCCGGAAGCTCAATCAGCCACCGGAGCATCTGGGCCGGGCTGGCGAGCACCGGCTGGTCCTTGAGCAGCCACAACACTGATTCCAGTGCCAGCCACAGGAAGACGGCTATCAGGAGGGACGCGGCCACGATTGACGGGACCGCCCTCGAGGAGTGGGTTTCGCGTCTGATCAGACGGCGGCTTGCCGTGTCCTTGCTGATTCCACTGCTCATTCCACTCTCCTTTCCCTGGGCTGTTCGGCCTTCCCGCCGGTGAGGCGGATGTCTACCCGGCCTATGTCCAGGCCAGTGATTTCCCGCCCCCGCGCCACGATCTGCTCCCGGGCGGATTGGGCCTGTTCGAATACCGTGTCCCCACCGTTCCGTGGCTTCAGGAGCTGGGGGAGGGCCAGCTTGACGGACACACTGACGCCGAGCTTCCCGGCGTCGTCGTCCAGCGTTGCTGACACGTTGCCCGTGGCCACCCGGAACGCGTTGGCGGTGACCGATTCCACGGTCTTGCGGATGGCGGTGTGGGTGAGGCGGTTGTGCCCGGCCCGGTCCCCGGCGTCCATGCCAGGCCGAGGGCCGGCAGCTGCCCGGTTCATGAGGAGGAACGCTTGCCCCGCAGGGCATCAAGCACCCCGCGAAGGTCAAGCTTTCCCTCGGCGGAACGGCCCAGCACCGCACCGACCCCCATGAACAGTGCCGTGAGCAGCAGACCCCAGAATCCGAAGGCCAGGCCTGCCAGGGCGAGGACTGCCCCTATTGCCAGGCCGGCGATGGTGGGACTCATGCGACCCTCGGCTCACGCTCGATGTCGTCAGCGTCCGCGTCTTCCGACGGAACGTGGATGTCCGTGATGGTGACGTTGACCTCGGTGACTTCCATGCCCACGAGGTCCTCGATCGCGGTGTAGACGGCATTGCGGGCGTTGTCCGCAACTTCCTGGAGCGGGTGGGGGTATTCGACTACCAGCGTCACGTCGACGGCTACCTGGGTTTGGCCCACTTCCACGTTGACGCCCTGGGTGAGGTCCTTCTGGCCGACCTTCTCCCGCAGGTTGCCGATGGCGCGGGCGGCGCCGCCGCCCAGGGCGTGTACGCCAGGGATTTCCTGGATGGCGATGCCGGCAATCTTGGCGACTACGCCGTCCGCGACCGTGGTTGCGCCTCGGCCGTCCTTGCCCTTGTCCCTTTCCGGAGCGTCCACAGTCGATACAGAGCTGTTTTTGGTGTTCTTGGCCGGAACGTCAGCGGGGGTGTGCGTTTGGATCGTCATGGCGATGGCTCCTTGTCTGTTGTGCGGCGCTTGTTGTGCGCCGTCATGAATAAGACGTGCGTGCCAGGGAATTCCTCACGCTCGAAATCCTGTGATCTGGGTCACTGCCCATGCGAGGCGCTGGCGCATGTAGTTAGTTTGCCATATAACTAGTTTATCGAGACACATCTTCACGGGAGGGGTACCAAATGACTGCAGTGGTTATGACCGGGACGAAGGACGCGACTCTTCCGGAAATCTTGAAGGAAGCCCCTGTTTCCACGCCGTCGAAAAGAACCGGGCTTCTTGACCTGGTGTGGACGGCGGCCGCCCGAGTGGAGGGTCTCCAGTGGGAAATGGATGAGGCCGAGGAGTCCTTGGCCCAGGCCATGCGAAGCGCAGTGACGGCAGGAGCAGGCCTGCCGGACCTGGCGATCGCATCCGGGATGAGCTTCGCGGACATCGAGCAGTTAATGGCACAGCAGGTGGCCGGTCCCAAACCTTGAGCAAATCTTGAGATGACCCGGCGTCGTTCTTGAGGACGCTGCCCGATGGTTGAACCATCAGCTATTGGAGTTGATGGGAACTTCCAGGAAGGCGACCGAAATGACTGCTCAAATCACCGCCCCGACCAATGGTGCCGGCGAGGCCAACACCGCCCCGGACGTACGTCCCTTTACTGCGGAGGCCAACCATCAGCCGGCGGATTCCCCGGTCCAGGGTCGAGCAGTCGTGACAGTCCGCGAGCAGTTCAACCCTCTTGGTGCGGGGCTGCGGAGTATCTGGCCCCAGTCGGTCGTCGGGTTCTAGGATCTTTTTGGTTTTTCTACGGGCAGGCACCCAGGTGCCTGCCCGTCGTCGTTAATGCCGTGGCATTCACGGGGTGCGGGTGGGACGATGGTGTCCATCGGAAACTAAGGAGGCTTGTCATTAAAGAGGAGATGAGGAAGGCCGCCGATGCGGCCGAAGAGGCCTCAAACTCGCGGACCTTCGAGATCGTTGCGCGTGCCGGGTACGCCGTCAGCGGGCTGCTGCACGTCCTCATCGGAGTCATCGCCCTCCAGCTGGCGTTCGGGCGCGGTGGCGAAGCCGATGTGTCAGGAGCGGTGGCCTCGCTGGCCAGCCAACCTGTGGGTCCGGTGCTCCTCTGGGCCTGCTTCGGTGCCTGCGCGGCGCTGGCGTTGTGGCAACTGGGTAACGCCATCCTTGGGGAACGGACCTCCAGCAAGAAGCTCACCAAAAGACTGTCCGCCGCAGGCCAGGCGCTCGTGTTCGCGGCCTTGGCGGCGACGATCGTCTCGTTCATCATGGGCCAGGGCAAAAACAGCCGCGAGTCCAGCAGCGATTTCACCCTCACCCTCCTGAGTGCTCCCTTCGGGGTGTTCCTGCTGGTCGCGATCGGTGCAGGCATCGCCATCACGGGCATCGTGTTCGCCGTGCGCGGCTTCCGGCAAACGTTCAAACGGGACATCTCGTTGTCCTCGGAGGAGGCCGTCCGCAAGTTCCAGGTCGGCGTGGGCGTGGTGGGCTACATAGCGAAAGGCATTGCCCTGTTCCTGGTCGGCCTGCTGGTGGTCATCGCCGCCATACGTGCCCAACCGGAGCAATCAACCGGCCTGGATGGAAGCCTGAAGGCGCTGCGGGAACAGCCATATGGGCCGTACTTGCTGGCCGCCGTCGCCGTCGGGCTGATTGCCTACGGGCTCTTCCTGATGGTCAAGGCCAAGTCCCTCCGGACCTAGCGATTTCCGGTGGGTCCTGCCAAGGGAGCCGAGCACCGTTTAGGGGCCCGGGTGGTGGGTACAGGTCCAACAAACCGTGCGATGAGCCAAACCGTGCGATGGAACACCGGTTCGGTGAATCCTGCGAGCAGGCTACCTGAGAGGGGCAGAATCATGACTCACGACGATCCACGCCGGAATGACGACCCGGAAGCAGGCGGGCATCGCCTCGCCTCCGCGCCCTCGGATCCCCGGAGCGGCTATTACGGGGATGAATTTCCCCGCCAGGAGCAGCAACAGCCAGGCCTGACCAAGCCCCTTGACCCACAGCCCGACCACGGCGAAAAAAGCTACGTTGGGCACGGCCGGCTGCAGGGCAAAACGGCGCTCATAACCGGTGGGGACTCCGGTATCGGTGCCGCAGTGGCCATCGCCTACGCCCGGGAAGGTGCCGATGTAGCCATCAGCTACCTCCCGGAAGAGGAAGAAGACGCGCAATCGACGTCGGACTGGATCCGCGAGTGCGGTGCCCGGGTCCTACTGCTGCCCGGCGACGCGCGGGACGAAGGCTTTGCCGCCGAAATCGTGGAACGCACTGTTCGGGAGCTCGGCGGCCTCAACGTCGTAGTGCTGAACGCGGCCTACCAAAAGAACAGGGAGGGCCTGGAAACGATCCCCACTGAGGAGTTCGACCGCGTCTTCAAGACCAACCTGTACTCCCTCATCTGGACGGCACAAGCGGCCATTCCCCACCTCCGCCCCGGAGCGTCGATCATCGTGACCGCATCCATCCAGGCTTTCAATCCCTCGGCGCAACTGGTGGATTACGCCATGACCAAGGCTGCCCAGGTGGCCTTTACCAAGGCCATGGCCGAGGAACTCGGACCCAAGGGAATCCGCGTCAACGCTGTGGCGCCCGGTCCCATTTGGACTCCGTTGATCCCCGCCACCGAGTGGCCGGACAAGTTGCCCTCATTTGGTCAGGACACGCCCTTGGGCCGTGCCGGACAACCCGCGGAGCTGGCTCCTGCATACGTCCTGCTTGCCTCCGACGAGGGATCCTACATTTCCGGTGCAGTACTGCCCGTGACGGGAGGCAAGGGGCTCTAGGCCGGGGCAGAACCTGCGGTATCCCTTTCCACGGGAATCCACAGTTGGCCACGGCCGTGTGTTCCGCCTGCCTCAACCTGGACACTGAGCATTTCGGGTCCCGGCGCCCATCGGTACGGGTTGGCCGGGAACCACTCAGTGGCGGCGTCCGCCCACATGCTCTGAAGAACCTCGGGGAACTTTCCTTCGGCTTCGAAGACTACCCACTGTCCGGCGGGGACCCCCAAGGAATCAAGGCCTTCCGGAGCTGCCCTGGTGGAGGCCACAGCATGCCAGTAGTCCAGCTCGCTTCCTTCGGTCCGCTGCTCATGGATGTTGTCGGTGACAGACAGTGGACCTGAGGGGTCCGTGTCGGCCAACTCAAGCAACCTGGCCGTCAGCGCAGGGTCCAGGCTTCGCTGGAAGTCGATGATCGCCTGGTTGGGCCCCGAGTGTACGAGCGGTATGCGGGCCTTCAAGCCAATCAAGTGGAAAGCTCCCTTATCCACTATGCGGTGTTTCATATCGGTATTCCCTTCAACGCGGAGATGGAACCTCAGTTGAGGTTGGGAATGGAGTACCGCTCCGGGACGCCGGGCCTCTGAGGGTGTCAGCCCATGCATTGCCTTGAAGGCCCGCGTGAACGCCTCGGCCGACCCGTATCCGTAGCGGACGGCAACGTCCAGCACGGTTGCGCCTTCCAGGATTTCCGCCGTCGCTGCGGTGAGGCGGCGTCGTCGGATGTACTCGGAGATGGGTATCCCTGCCAGTGAGGAGAACATCCTCCTGAAGTGGTATTCGGAGGTCAGTGCGGCCTTGGCCAGCTCGCTGACCTCCGCGGTCGCGGCCAGATCCTGCTCGATGATGGCCATGGCCTGGTTCCACTCCTGCACAGTTGCCTCCATTCCTTGGGAACGACGCTACGCGGCCCTGTCCGCACATGCCCCGACAATCCATGCCTGAAAATATCAGTGCCTTTCGCCAACGCAAGAACCCGGAGGCTGCAATGCAGTCCTCCGGGTTCTTGCGTTGATTCAGTTATTCACGAGGCGGGAGCCACTACGGCCGGCCTGAGCCTGCTTCTTCATCCGGTTCGGACGAGAACGGCCGGTCAGCCGGGGTGTCTTCCGTGTTCTTGGCGTCGAGTTCGGCATCTGCTGAAGGCACAGTCGACTCGGCGTAGTCACCCTCGGTGTAGTCTCCGCCAGCATCTTCCTTCAGGGTTTCCGGCGACGCTCCTGCGTCTCCGTAATCCCCCTCGGTGTACTGGCCGTCGAGTTCTTCACCGTTGGCATCGCGGTTCTGGTTATTAGCCATGGGTAGCCCTGCGGTTGGTAACGAGGCCGTAGATCAGCAGCACGATGATCGAGCCGCCGATGGCCAGGAGCCAGGTTGTCAGGGAGAAGAATTCCTGCAGGCCCGTGTTGAAGATCAGGCCACCGATCCAACCACCCAGGAGGGCGCCGACGACGCCGAGGATGAGCGTGATGAACCAGCCACCACCCTGGCGGCCGGGGAGAATAAGTTTAGCGATAGCGCCGGCCAAAAGGCCGAGCAGAAGAAAACCAAAGAAACCCATTTTTGTTCCTACTTTCATGTCGATGGAAATTCCACGGACGCGATTAAGCGAGTAAGTTCACCGGGGGCCGATGCTGCGGTGCGGGCATCGCAATGGGGCCCCGGAGGCCCTATGGAATGTAAGGAGAGGAATTGCTCATTCGACTCCGATGTATTTGTTATATCCAGCCAATAAAGCACTCCTGCCAATGGGTCGGACTTGGTACTACATATGCAACGCTAGCCGCTCGCGGCACAAGTAGCAAGTAACCTGACTATCTACTTGTCATGGCCGGGAAGCCGGAAGTGCTGCGAATGGTGCTTTGACCAGTCATGCGGGGCGGTCCCGGTGGGGTTCCCGGCGTGGTTGCGTTCTCCGGCCGTGGAAGGTGCGCAATCCGGCTCTTCGCCACCCGGTAAAGTCCTGCTTTTCCCGGTGCTTGCCGGCAATGACCTTGCGTCACTCCCGGAATATCGAGGCGCCCCTCGATCCCTTTGTTCCAGTAAATGACAATTCGCACGGACCAATCTTTGCTTTTCACCAAGGCGATGGAACCAGCTGAGTGCAGGCCATTACATGGCCCGGTCATTGGGGGCCGGACTATTGGCAGGTGACAGGGCGCGTGGAGCGGGACTAGGGTCGAATAAGAACACCTCTGAAGGAGTGAGTGCCGTGAAAGGTAAAGCATTGTTCGCCGTCGGCGTGGCTGTTGGCTACGTGTGGGGGTCAAAGTCCTGGCCGGAAGTGTACCGGCGGGTCCGCGGAGGCACCGAGAAAGTCCTGAAGAACCCAGAGGTCCAGGAGAACGTCCATCAGGCTGCAGAGACAGTCCAGGAGACCGTTCCGGACATTCTGGAAAATCTGTATGAAGCCGGCAAGAAGCTAATGGAGAAGGCGGAAACCATGTTCCCTGGACACAACTCATCCACGTCCGGTGATCGGGCGGACTCCACTGGCGGCGAGGAGACCAAGGCGGCCACAGTTCCCGTGGCGGCTCCTGCTCCTGCCGTAGCCTCGGACGTCGTGTCCGATCCTGCCCTCGACGACACGACAGGTACGGACTGGACCGATGAGGGCGGCGCGGCGCCGGAAGGCCCGGCAACCAACACGCCACCCCGCCACTAGTAGCTGCAGTCCGTTAACCGCTGTGGTTGACGGCCGTCAGGATGGCCTGGCCCAGTTCACCGGGTTTGGTGAGCTGGGGCCAGTGCCCCGTGGGCAGATCCACGTAGTCAACGTCCCGGATCCGGGCTAGTTCGGCCGTGAACGGATGCCCGGCGTCCATCCACTCCTTGAGCAGTGACGATGGAAATTCGCACGCGATGATCGTTGCGGGGACGTCGTAGCGGGCAGTGTTCGTGAGGTGTTGCTGGTCGAAGGCGACGCCCTTGGGTTCGGGAATCGCCCGGGCGCGGAAGACTGCTTTAAGCTCGTCGGTGAGGTCCACGAGATCCTCATCTTCGAATGCTTCCCACGGCGGGAGGGGTATCCCGTCGCCGTCGTCCGGTAATTCATCATTGATGACCCCGCCCTCACCCAGCGGCCCGCTGTCCACATAGATGGCCCGGGCTATGCGGTCCGGACGGGCGTCGGCCACGCCATGAATAATGGCGCCCCCGCCCGAGTGACCCACCAGGATCACTTTCCCGTCCAGCGAATCCACCTTGTCCACGACGGCATCGATGTGTGTTCGAAGGCCGATGCCCGCCCGGGGTGCGTCCGCCGATTCCAAGCCTGGCAAGGTGAGCGGATGGACCCGATGCCCTGCTTCCACCAGGGCCGGCGTCACCCCATCCCACGACGATGCGTCCAACCAAAAACCCGGTACGAGGATGATGTCCATGCGGGTACCCTACGGGAGGCCGACGACACTTTGTAGTGTTCATCAGTTCTCACGCCAGGGCTTCGCCGCATCCTTCTCCCCGCCGTGTTCCCCCTCCCGCGAGACTCAGCCTTATGGAGGGGGTTGACGGGCATCACATTAACGCGTCATAGTTTTCGTATACGATTTCGTACTCGATAACTGGGGCGATCAGATACTTATCAGGAGGAGGCGCCGTGACACTGGAGGTCCGGACCGAGGAAGTCAGCCAGGACATGCTGGCCCGGACGCGCAAGGTCATTGCGGTCCACATCAATTACCCCAGCCGTGCCGCGCAGCGTGGACGTACCCCGCAGCAGCCGTCGTACTTCCTGAAGCCTTCCTCGTCCTTGGCGCTCGGTTCGGCTGAGGCCCCCGGCATTGTTGAACGTCCGGCAGGTTGTGAATTGCTGGGCTACGAGGGCGAGATCGCGCTTATCATCGGCAAGTCCGCCCGTCGTGTCGGCCTTGCGGATGCATGGAGCCACGTCGAGTGGGTGACCGCGTCCAACGACCTCGGCGTCTACGACCTGCGCTACGCGGACAAGGGCTCCAATGTCCGGTCCAAGGGCGGCGACGGATTTACCCCCGTTGGCCCGGCGCTGATCCCTGCCGACGCCGTTGATCCCGCTGCCCTAACCATCCGCACCTGGCACAACGGCGAGTTGGTCCAGGACGACACCACCGAGGACCTGCTCTTCCCGTTCGGGCAGCTCGTCGCGGACCTTTCCCAGCTGCTCACGCTCGAAGAGGGCGACATCATCCTCACCGGCACTCCCGCCGGCGCCTCCGTGGCCAAGCCGGGTGACGTCGTCGAAATTGAGGTCACCGGCGCTGGGTTCAGCAGCGGCCGCCTGACCACCAAAGTCACGGAAGGTACGACGCCGTTCGCGGACTTTGGTGCCCTGCCCAAGTCCGATGACACCCAGCGCGAAGAGGCGTACGGCTCCCGGGAGGCTGCGGGACTGGCCCCCGCCGCGGCTGATGCCGGCACCGGGAATGTCCTGACGCCGGAGTTGAAGGCCAAGCTCGAGTCCGTCGCGACAGCCACTTTGTCCTCGCAGCTGCGCAAGCGCGGCCTTAACAACGTGAGTATCGACGGCCTGCAGGCCACGCGCCCGGACCGCAAAGTCGTGGGCCTCGCGCGAACGCTGCGCTACGTGCCCAACCGGGAGGATCTCTTCAAGACCCACGGCGGCGGGTTCAATGCCCAGAAACGCGCTATCGATTCCGTCAACGAAGGCGAAATCCTGGTCATGGAAGCCCGGGGAGAGAAGGGGACTGGCACTGTTGGGGACATCCTCGCACTGCGGGCCCAGGTCCGCGGTGCTGCGGCGATCATTACCGACGGCGGCGTCCGCGACTACTCGGCAGTCGCTGACCTGGAGATGCCCACGTACTTCGCCAACCCGCACCCGGCAGTCCTCGGACGCCGGCACATTCCTTGGGACACGGACATCACCATCGCCTGCGGGGGAGCCACCGTCCAGCCCGGTGACATCATCGTGGCCGACTCGGACGGAATCCTGGTGATCCCGCCGGCCATCGCCGAGGAACTCGTGGACGACTGCATCCAGCAGGAAAAGGAAGAGACGTTCATCTTCCAGATGGTCCAGGAAGGCAACAGCGTTGATGGGCTGTATCCGATGAACGCCGAATGGCAGGCCCGCTACCAGGAATGGTCAGCCCGCCGGCATGCCGCGGAAGGAGCCCACAGTGACTGAAACCGCCGTCGAAAGTGCCGCCCAAAGCAAGTCCCAGCAGGCCTATACCGCCGTCAAAGCGCGGATCGTCGAGGGGACCTACACGCCGGGTTACCGGCTGGTGCTCGCAAAGATCGCCGAAGACCTGGGCTTCAGCGTGGTCCCGGTCCGGGAGGCGATCCGCCGGCTGGAGGCCGAAGGACTGGTGAAGTTCGAACGGAACGTGGGAGCCACGGTCTCCGGGATCGATCCCACCGAATACCTCTACACGATGCAGACCTTGAGCATCGTGGAAGGTGCCGCCACGGCATTGTCGGCTCCGCTGATCGATTCGGTTGCGATTGCCCGGGCACGTGCTGTGAACGACGAGATGCGTGAGTGCCTGGAACACTTCGATCCCGTCCGCTTCACGGCTTTGAACCAGGACTTCCACAGTGTCCTCTTTGAACACTGCCCGAACCCGCACATCCTCGACCTGGTCCACCGGGGCTGGAACCGGTTGGCCTCGTTGAGGTCCTCCACGTTCCGGTTCGTCCCCGGCCGCGCGCAGGAATCAGTCCGCGAACACGAAGCACTGCTGCAGCTCATCGAGTCCGGAGCAGACGCCGACACCATCGAAAAAGCAGCCCGCCAACACCGCGCCGCCACCCTCGACGCATACCTCTCCACCACCACCTAAAAGCAACCCGGGGTCACTTATGGCCCATAAACCCACCTCGAATGGGCCATAAGTGACCCCGCGTTGGAAGAAAAGGAAGACAACGATGACGACCTCGGTAGAAACCAACAAGCATTACATTCCCGAAAACCTGCCCACCCATATCCAGCACTTCATCAACGGCGAGTTCGTTGACTCCGTGTCCGGTAAGACCTTCGACGTCCTGGATCCGGTCTCCAACGGCAATTACGCCACCGCCGCTGCCGGCCAGAAGGAAGACATCGACCTCGCCGTGGCAGCCGCCCGCGAAGCCTTCAAGAACGGCCCGTGGCCGAAGATGAAGCCGCGCGAACGTGCCCGCGTCCTGAACAAGATCGCCGACGCCGTTGAAGCGCAGGAAGCACGACTCGCCGAGCTGGAGACGTTCGATACCGGCCTGCCGATCACCCAGGCAAAGGGCCAAGCGCTCCGGGCTGCCGAGAACTTCCGCTTCTTCGCGGACCTGATCGTGGCCCAGTTCGACGACGCCATGAAGGTTCCGGGCTCGCAGATCAACTACGTGAACCGCAAGCCGATCGGCGTCGCAGGGCTCATCACGCCGTGGAACACGCCGTTCATGCTGGAGTCCTGGAAGCTCGCCCCGGCTTTGGCAACGGGCAACACCGTGGTCCTCAAGCCTGCCGAGTTCACGCCGCTCTCTGCGTCGCTGTGGGCGCAGATTTTCAAGGACGCCGGCCTGCCCGACGGCGTGTTCAACCTGGTGAACGGCCTGGGCGAGGAAGCCGGCGATGCACTGGTGAAGCACCCGGACGTGCCGCTGATTTCCTTCACCGGCGAGACCACCACGGGCCAGACGATCTTCCGCAACGCAGCCGCCAACCTCAAAGGCCTGTCCATGGAACTCGGCGGCAAGTCCCCGTGCGTCGTGTTCGCCGACGCCGACCTGGACGCTGCGATCGACTCGGCACTGTTCGGGGTGTTCTCCCTCAACGGAGAACGCTGCACCGCCGGCTCCCGCATCCTGGTTGAGCGCGCCATCTACGACGAATTCTGCGAAAAATACGCAGCCCGGGCCAAGAACATCGTGGTGGGCGATCCCCACGATCCCAAGACCCAGGTCGGCGCACTCGTCCACCCGGAGCACTACGACAAGGTGGCATCGTACGTGGAGATCGGCAAGTCCGAAGGCCGGCTCCTGGCCGGTGGCGGCAGGCCCGACCACCTGCCTGAAGGCAACTACATCGCACCCACGGTGTTTGCCGACGTCGCGCCTGACGCGCGGATCTTCCAGGAGGAAATCTTCGGTCCCGTCGTGGCCATCACGCCCTTCGAGAACGACGACGAAGCCCTCGCCTTGGCGAACAACACCAAGTACGGCCTGGCGGCCTACATCTGGACCCAGAACCTGACCCGGGCCCACAACTTCTCCCAGAACGTCGAAGCCGGCATGGTCTGGCTCAACAGCCACAACGTCCGCGACCTCCGCACCCCGTTCGGCGGCGTCAAAGCCTCCGGCCTGGGCCACGAAGGCGGCTACCGTTCCATCGACTTCTACACCGACCAGCAGGCCGTGCACATCACCCTCGGTTCGGTCCACACACCCAAATTCGGCGCCTAAACTCGGAGTTTTTGTACAGATAACGCCCCTAAAACCCGTTCTAAAGGGCCGCACCTGTACAAAAAATCCATCCAAATGACCCCTTTCAACGAAGAGAGAATCCCATGAGCAACCCATTCACCGGCCCCATCCCCACTCCCACAGTCCCGGCTCCGGATATCGTCCGCTGCGCGTACCTGGAACTCGTAGTCACGGACCTGGAGAAGTCCCGCGCGTTCTACGTGGACCTGCTGGGCCTGCACGTCACCGAAGAGGACGAGAACACCATCTACCTGCGCTCCTTCGAGGAGTTCATCCACCACAACCTGGTCCTCCGCAAGGGCCCGGTCGCCGCAGCTGCTGCCTTCGCCTACCGTGTGAAGTCCCCGGCCGAGGTCGACGCCGCCGAGGCCTACTACCGCGAGCTGGGTTGCCGCGTTGAGCGCCGCAAGGAGGGCTTCACAAAGGGCGTGGGCGACTCCGTCCGCGTCGAGGATCCGCTGGGCTTCCCGTACGAGTTCTTCTACGACGTCGAGCACGTCGAACGCCTCACCCAGCGCTACGACCTCTACTCCGCCGGGGAACTGGTCCGCCTGGACCACTTCAACCAGGTCACCCCGGACGTTCCCCGCGGCCGTAAGTACCTGGAGGACCTCGGCTTCCGCGTTTCCGAGGACATCAAGGATTCCGACGGCGTCACTTACGCCGCGTGGATGCACCGCAAGCAGACCGTGCACGATACCGCCCTGACCGGGGGCAACGGACCCCGCCTGCACCACATCGCGTTCTCCACGCACGAGAAGCACAACATCATCCAGATCTGCGACAAGATGGGTGCCCTGCGCATCTCGGACCGGATCGAACGCGGTCCCGGACGCCACGGTGTGTCCAACGCGTTCTACCTCTACATCCTTGACCCGGACGGCCACCGCGTGGAGATCTACACGCAGGACTACTACACCGGCGACCCCGACAACCCCACCGTCACCTGGGACGTCCACGACAACCAGCGCCGCGACTGGTGGGGCAACCCCGTGGTCCCGTCCTGGTACACCGAGGCCTCCCTGGTCCTGGACCTCGATGGCAACCCGCAGCCCATCATCGAGCGCGAGGACAAGTCCGAAATGGCCGTCACTGTCGGCGCCGACGGCTTCTCCTACACCCGGCCCGAGGGCGCTTCAGATACGGCGGAGGGCTTCAAGCTGGGAGCCCAGGTCTAGGCCATGTTGGACGCGAAGACGATCGAAGCCATTGCCGACGAGCTCCTCGAAGCCGGCCGGAACCGTAAACCGGTCCCGCGCCTGACCGCGCGTTACCCCGACATGACGGTGGAGGACTCCTACGCCGTGCAGCAGCTATGGATGCGGCGGAACGAGGAAGCCGGACGCACGTTGGTGGGGCGCAAGATCGGCCTCACGTCCAAAGCCATGCAAGCTGCCACCGGCATCACCGAGCCCGACTACGGCGCCATTTTCGATGACATGGTCCTGGAGACCGGCTGTTCCGTGGAGTGGGACAAGTACACCCATCCACGAGTTGAGGTGGAGCTGGCCTTCGTGCTGAAGTCCGGCCTCAAGGGGCCCGGCTGCACTATTTTCGACGTGCTCAACGCGACTGACTACGTGGTTCCGGCCCTCGAAATCCTGGACTCCAGGATCGAAATGGAGGGCCGGACCATCGTGGACACCATCTCGGACAACGCCGCGATGGGGGCCATGGTGGTGGGTGGACGACCGGTGCGGCCTGACGCCGTCGACCTCCGCTGGGTGTCCGCGATCCTGTACAAGAACCAGACCGTCGAGGAGACCGGAGTCGCGGCCGGCGTGCTCGACCACCCGGCCAATGGAGTGCACTGGCTGGCCAACAAGATCGCCGCGCACGGGGATTCGATGAAGGCCGGAGATATCATCCTGGCGGGCTCGTTTACCCGCCCCCTGTGGGTGTACAAAGGTGATACCGTGCACGCGGATTACGGACCGTTGGGAGTCGTGACATGTCACTTCAGCTGAGCCCCACCTTCTATTCGGCCCTCTCCGAGGTTGGGCGTCCATTGGCCGGGATGTGGGTCTGCTCCGGTAGCCCGCTGGTGGCGGAAATCTGTGCCGGTTCAGGTCTGGACTGGGTGTTGATCGACGCGGAGCACAGTCCCAACGGCCTCGAATCGATCCTTGCCCAGCTCCACGCCGTCAGCGGTTACCGCGTGCAGGCCATGGTCCGGCCCCCGGTCAATGACACCGTGGTCATCAAGCAGTACCTGGACCTCGGCGTGCAGAACCTGCTGATCCCCATGGTGAACTCTGCGTTTGAGGCAGCCTCTGCGGTTGCTGCTGTACGGTACCCGCCGCATGGTGTTCGCGGGGTTGGCTCGGCACTGGCCCGGGCTTCACGGTGGAACCGTGTCCCGGACTACCTGGCTGCTGCTTCCGAGTCCATCAGCCTCACGGTCCAGATCGAATCCGAGGCTGCGGCCTCGGCCGTGGAGGAGATCCTGGCCGTCGACGGCGTGGATGGCATCTTCCTCGGCCCCTCGGACCTCGCCGCGTCCATGGGCCTGCTGGGACAGCAGGAGAATCCCTTGGTGAGGGCCGTCGTCGAGCATTGCCTGGAAGCCGCTAAAGCGGCCGGCAAGCCTGCCGGTGTGAACGCCTTCAACCCTGATACCGCCCGTGCCTATCTCGACGCCGGTGCCTCCTTTGTGCTTGTCGGTGCCGATGTGGCGGTGCTGGCCCGCGAGTCGGAGAGGTTTGCCAAGACGTTCATCCCCGTGCCCGAAGCGGCGGAGCGCGACAGCTACTGACAGCTACTGGACCAGAGGGGGTGGGCTAGGCTGGACGGCACGGGAGCCTGAGGGGGCAGAGCCATGAAACGCCGTGTCGTCGCTACAGTTGCCGTTGTTGCCGCGTTGGGGCTGGCCGGTTGTTCGTCGCCAACAGGTCCGGACGTCCTGGCCAGGGAAGCGACGGCAGAGGACCAGCTTCCGGAGCCCGTGAGCCTCACCGGAGTGGATCTTGAGGTCGAGCCGGGGTCGGCCCGTTTGTTGGCTACCCATGATGACGTGAAGTACTACGGGGCAAAGAGCAAGACAGGTGGATCCGCTTGCCTGTATGCGGTGCCGGTCGGACTCCCGGAGCGATGGAGGGCAGGCTGCGCGGCGGTTGCCACAGGTGAGGAGATCCTCACCCTCACTGTGTTTGACGGTTCGCAGGCGAAGCTCATCAACGATGACGTCGACGCCGGCCAAGCGAAGTACCAGGGCTGGAGCCAGATCCAAGAGAATGTGCTGATCCGCCCCGCTGACCGATCCTGAGCTACTTGCGCGCCATGTACCACTCGGTGAATTCACGGGCGCGGCCGTCGTCGGCGAAACGGATCACCCAAAGGTTGTCATAGGTAGGCTCACCGTTGAGGTATGTGGTCACGCCTTGGACGAAAGCGGTATCGCCGTCCTGCCCCAGGAGTGTCCACTCGAACTTCCAGTCCTCGGGCTTGTCGCCGGCGTCCGCCCACGCCTTGACGATCTCTTCGTGGCCATTCCAGGGTTTCTCCGTGTTGGGTTTGTCGAAGTAGGTGGCGTCCTCGGTGAAGAGGGCCCGGATGTCGTCAGGCTCGTTCGAGGTCCATGCGCGTTCGTACCGGTCCATCCAGGAGTTCACGTCGTTGGTCATGTACCCGTTCTACCCTCCGCTGGGGTTGGGTTCAACGGGTGCCCAGCCGGGGACGACAGGCGGGGCCGGCAGGCGGGGAGGGCCAGCCGGGCGTACTAGGCCGGGCGTGCGATTCCCCGGGTTGCCCGGCGGATATGGTCCGGAGTGAGCCCCGTCAGTGACGCGAGTTCCAGATCATCACACACGTGGTTTCGGAGTGCCATCACAATCAGGGCTTCCCGCCGCTCCGTGATCTGTTCGCGGTGCCTCTCGGCCGCACGAAGCTCACGGCTTTTGGTCTTCAACGCAGCCAACTGGGCTTGCCGGGGAAGTCCGCTCGGATGGAGATCGTCATAAGCCAAAGCGATGGTTCGGACGGTGCGGAGATTCTCGCCAGTCGCTGCGGAAATGGTCGCGAACCCCAACCCGTCTTCCATGGCTTGCGCAATCAACTCGTTCCTGGCGGCGGTGAGGTTACGGATAGCGCTGGAAGCATGGCTCAGGAGTTGCCGGTGCAGGGCCAGTGCATGCACGAGTTTGGCGCGTTCTACGTGAGTCGGAGCCTCGGTTCGTGGGGCACGGGCGCGGTATGAGTACCGGGCTGTGGTTGACCGGGTATGGGCTGGCATGGGCTACCTTTCGGCCACGGAACGGGCGCTGCGCGGACACTTCCAACCCTTCGAATCTAGGCGGAGTCCAGCAAGCCGCGGAAATACCAAAACCGCGTGAACCCATAAGCAAAGTGCATGGGTATGGTGCCGCCTTCGGTCATAAGAGTCCCTTATAGATCCACGCACATTAGGTCTTATCCAGAGCCCCCTTTCAGTCCTTAGTCTCGAAAAAGGGATCCGCGAATCCGCGCGTCCCGGGTTCCACATTCCTGGAGGAGACATGTCCGAGTTCCTGCCGGCGTCGAGGGTCAGCCGCATCAAGGCCTCAGCCAGCGTCGCCGCTGCCGCCCGCGTCCGCGAACTGAAAGCCGAAGGCGTCCAAATCATCGACCTCACGGTCGGCGAGCCGGATTTCGACACCCCTGACCACATCAAGGCCGCCGCCATCAAGGCAATCAACGCCGGCGAGACGAAGTACACGTCGGTCACTGGCACCCCTGAGCTGCAGGCCGCCATCCTGAACAAGATCGAGCGGGACGCCGGACATCGCTATGACGCCAAGCAGCTCACCATCGGTGGCGGAGCGAAGCAGGTCCTGTACGTGGCACTGATGGCATCGCTCAACCAGGGCGACGAAGTGATCGTCCCAGCGCCATACTGGGTTTCCTACCCGGACATGGTCCTGGCCAATGACGGCACTCCGGTGATTGTCCCGTGCGGCGAGGATACGGGCTTCAAGCTCACACCGGCCGCACTGGAGGCGGCCATCACCCCCAAAACCAAGTGGCTCATCCTCAACGCTCCGTCCAACCCGACCGGGGCCGTCTACACGCGTGAGGAACTGCAGGAGCTCGGGGAGGTCCTCGGGAAGAATCCGCACGTCTTCATCCTCACCGACGAGATCTACGACGAAGTCCACTTCGGCGACGGCCGCGTGACCAGCCTGGTCACAGCCGTCCCGGCGCTCAAAGACCGCGTCCTGTTGGTCAACGGAGTTTCCAAGGCCTATGCCATGACCGGTTGGCGGCTCGGCTACGGAGTGGGTCCAGTACCCCTGATTGCGGCCATGAACAAACTGCAGTCGCAGACGTCGTCGTGCCCGTCGTCCATCAGCCAGGCCGCAGCAGTCGCGGCGCTGAACGGTGACCAGTCCTTCGTCGGTGACTCGGTGGAGGTCTACCGCAAACGCCGGGACGCCGCCGTCGAGGGCCTCAACGCCATCAACGGCCTGTCCGTTGCGCCGGCCGAAGGCGCCTTCTACGCGTACGTGAACTGCTCAGGCGTAATCGGCAAAACCGCGCCCGACGGCAAGGTCATCGGGAACGACCAGGACTTCACGCTCTACCTGTTGGACGCCGCACGCGTGGCCGTCATCCAGGGTTCGGCCTACGGCTTGGGCCCTTACTTCCGGATCTCCTTCGCCACCTCGCTGGAGACCATCAACGCCGGTGTGGACTCGATCCGCGATGCCGTCAACGCCCTCAACTAGAAAGATCCAGACAATGATCCACGTCAAGACCAAGTTCGAGCGCCCCGACGCCGATGTCGTCAGCCGCCTCGCCAAGTTTTCCTCTGCCACCATCCACGAAGCACAGGGCCGCCGCGGCGCGCTGAGCTCCAGGATCAAGCCGATCGACCGTTCCATGTCCTTCTGCGGCCCGGCCGTCACTGTCGCCTGCGCACCACAGGACAACCTCATGCTCCAGGTCGCCATCCACTATGCCCAGGCCGGCGATGTGGTCCTGGTCGGCGCGCAGGAAATGGCCGAGGCCGGCACGTTCGGCGATGTCCTGGGCAACGCGATGAAAGCCAAGGGGATCGCTGCCATGGTCACTGATTCCGGCGTGCGGGATACCCAGGACTTGATTGAACTCGGCCTTCCCGTGTTCTCCGGCAGCGTCAGTATCAAGGGCACCGTCAAGGAAACCCTCGGCCCGATCAACCACCCCATCGTCTTCGGCGACGAAATCATCTACCCGGGCGACATCCTCCGCGGCGACGCTGACGGCGTTGTGGTGGTCCGCCGCGAAGAGGCCGAGGAAGTCATTGCGCTGTCCCAAGCACGCGATGACCACGAGCGCGAACTCATCAAGCTCTACCATGACGGCGGCAACACCATTGAGCTCTGCGGACTGACGGAGAAGCTCAAGGAGAAGGGCCTCCTGGTAGAGGACTGATCTTCGGCGAAGGGGCCGGTCGCGCGTCTGTGGCGTTGCGGCCGGCCCTTTGGTGTGCCTGTTTACGGCACGAGCGGTTTGCGGCAAGTCTGGTTTGTGGCACGATCAGGGCCGCGGGCATGAAAAAGGCGCCCTTGCCGGGGGCAGGGCGCCTTGGTGCGGTCGAGTTAAGCGGTCCGGTGCAGCGGCGGTGGAAGTACGACGGCGGGTGGCCGGGTCCGGCGGCTGCCCCTGCGGCCGCCGCTCAGTCGAGACCGGAGTGGCCGGGGCGGGTATCCACCAGGTGCCACTCGATGCTGTTTCCGGAGTGTGCGGGCATCAGGCTGCCTTCGAAGACAAACAGTGGTTCACCGATGCCACCGATGGGACGCCAAAAACCATTCCGCGGGCAGTGGAATCCGGTTCGTGCGCTGATCGTTCCACGGGTTGGATTCGAAACCCATCCGGTCGTGCTGATCTTTTTCACCGTTTTTTCCTTTGAACGTGCCCGCGGTGTCCGTGAGCTGTTTTCGAATTCCTTGCTGATTCGATATTAGGAAATTAAAACGGTCTTGAATAAGACCAAAGCCGTCTGTCCGGATAAGGCTTTGTTATGGATGGGCCGGCAGTTGCACGGGGTCGGTTCCGTACTTCCTGATCAGTTGCTGGTGCAGCATTTCCTTGACCACCATGAGCACGGCTGAGGCTGCCTCGGAAAGCGGCTCGTGGTCGGGAGTGCAGAGGGCGATCTTGCTCTGCAGCCCGGGTTCGACGATCCGCAGCACCTTGAAGTCCTGGTCCGGGAAGAGGGCGTCGGCGGCCGACTTGGGCAACACAGTGCCACCCAGGTTGGCCCGGATCAGGCGGGTCAGTGACGGTACCGACTCGACTTCGCCCACCAGCTTGAGGGGCAGGTCCTGTTCGGCGAGGCCCTTCTCGATGATCTGACGGAGGGTGTGGTTCTTCTCCGGAAGGAAGAGTCCCACCTTGCTGGCTTCCGCAAGCGTGACCGTATCCTCGCCGTGGTTCACGTCCAGGTCCGGATGGACCACCAAGTGCAGGTCTTCCACGATCATGGTGGTGAATTGCACTCCGCGGATCTTTCCGGGCTCGTAGATGAGTGCCATGTCCAGGCGGCCGTTCTTGATGGCTTCGCTCAATACCCCGCCAAAAATCTCCGTCAGGTGCACCACGATATCCGGATAGCGCCGGCTGACTTCGCTGATGATCTGCGGCGTCAGGCTGGAGGCCATGCTGTAGGGCGCAATCGCTATGGAGACCCGGCCGGAGGGTGCGGCGCCGGAGGTGGCGACGTCCTGCCGGGCCTGCTCCACCAGCCGGAGGATCGACTGCGCGTGCCGGTAGAGGGTGTGTCCCGCCGCGGTGGGCTCAACGCCTTGTTTGCTGCGGATCAGGAGGCGCTGCTTGAGGTCGTTTTCCAGTGCCGATACCTGTTGGCTCAGGGCGGGCTGTGCCACGTGGAGCGCCGCAGCAGCCTTGGTAATGCTGCCGGAGTCAACGATCTGCACGAAGTATGAGAGCTTGCGCGTATCCATTGGTCTGCCTTCCTCGAGGGCCACGTCCCCGGGTGGCTTGCGTTAGGGAAATTCTATCCGGGGCCGGTGGGACCCAAGCCACAGTACAGGGTGGTGCAGGTCATAACGGAGAGCTATTACGGGATAACTATTAGGTCTTTGTGCCGCGTGGTTGACCGGTGCGAGACTTTTGGAAAGAACATCCGGCAACGGAGGGGAATCCTGAAATCACCCGCCGTTTCCTTGGAATTCAATTCCACGGCAAAACCACGAAAAGAGAACCACGTGAACCCGATAATTGATCTTGTAGCGGATCTCGGAGAGGGATTTGGCGCCTACACCATTGGCGACGATTCCGAACTCCTTGAGATCGTCTCAAGCGCCAATATCGCATGCGGGTTCCATGCCGGCGATCCGGACATTATGGCCGCTACTGTTGGCGAATGCGTGCGACGTGGAGTTGGAATCGGGGCCCATCCGGGTTTCCCGGACCTGCGGGGTTTCGGTCGGCGCGACATGGGCCTTTCGGCCGGTGAAGTTCAGAACGACGTCGTGTACCAAGTGGGCGCGCTGAATGGCTTCGCCGCATTCCACGGCACCAAGGTCACGCACTTGGCACCCCACGGCCGGCTCGGCAACCTCGTTGCCGTCCGGGCCGATTACGCCCGGGCCGTGGCCGAGGCAGCGGCCCGCGTGGACAACGAACTCGTGGTGGTGGCCCAGGAAGGCGAACTGGCTGTGGCTGCACGCGCCGCCGGGCTGGACGTGGCAATTGTCGGCATCGTTGACCGCGCCTACCAGGAAGACGGGACACTGGTTCCCCGGAGCCAACCCGGTGCTGTGCTGCATGATCCCGCCGACATCGTGGAGCGGACACTCCGCATGGTGGTTGACGGCAAGATCCGCTGCGCCAACGGCGCTGACATGGATATCGACGTCGACACAGTCCTCCTCCACGGGGACAACCCCGGCGCTGTCGGACTGGCCCGCCTGATCCGTTCCGAGCTCATCTCCGCCGGTGTTCGCATCGCCCCGCTGGCCGAGGTCATGGATGCCAGGAAGAAGGCGGCCTGACATGACCGTCCTGACAGTGGCCCCCACCGAGATTTACGAGTCAGGTGACTCCGCACTGCGTGTCGTGGCCATCTCGCAAGCAAACGAAGACAACTGGCTCACAGTTCACCGCTTGGCCGACTGGCTGGAAAGCTGCGGCGCCGAAGGTCTCTACGGTGCCGTTCCCACCTACGACTCCGTCCTGGTGGAATTCGATCCCATCCTGGTTTCGGCCCGCCAAGTGCGCGCCTTCGTCAAGCTGGGGCTGCTGGAGCTGGGCCATGCAGCCGAGGGAGCGCAGGCGCCCCGTGAATTCGATGTCCCCGTGGTCTACGGTGGCGACTTCGGTCCGGACCTGGAACTCGTTGCGGAGCATCAAGGCATTTCAACCGGAGAAGTCATTCGGCTCCACACTGAAAAGACCTACACCGTACGATGCCTGGGCGCTCCCGCAGGTTCTCCCATGATGGACGGTCCCGCGTTCCCCAGGCCTGTACCCCGGTTGAAGGATCCCCGGCTCAGCGTCCCGGCAGGTGCGGTGTCCGTTGCCGGACGCCAGGCAGTCATCGCTCCGGCCGCTGCTCCGGGTGGCTGGTGCGTGATTGGCCAGACACCGCTTTCCGTGCTGAACATCCGCAAGGAACCGTTGGTCCCGTACAAGCCCGGCGACATTTTGCGGTTTCGGCAGATCGGCAGCGAAGACTTCAACGACTTCGTTGGCCGGGAGTTGGAACCGCTGGAATTGGAACGCCTGCCATGAGCGGCCGGATCCTGATCCAGCAGCCGGGAAACTCCGTGGTGACGGACCTCGGCAGGACCCGGGGCCCCCGCTTCGGACTTCCCGTGAACGGCGCCCTCGACCAGTATTCAGCGCGCGCCGCCAATATCCTGGCCGGAAATCCTGACAACGATCCCCTGGTGGAGATCACGGCCCTCGACTTTCGGATGACCGCGAACACAGATGTCCTGATCGCTGTGACCGGCGCACCCCTTACCCTGACCGTCGGCGGACGAGCATGCAACCAGTGGGAACCCGTTTCGGTGCGTGCGGGCGAATCCGTGTCCATCCGCGGGATCCACCGCGGACTCCGTGCCTACCTGGCCGTCCACGGCTCCATTGAGGCCGAGACATTGCTTGGTAGCGCCGCCCCGGACACCGTCGTGGGCTTCGGACGCCAGCTCAAGGAAGGAACCGCGCTCGTCACCCGTCGGAGCGTGACACCTGTACGTCAGCCGTACTTCGACCTTCCCCTTTTCCGGCTCGGCCTCGAAAGGCCGGGCATGGGTTCAGACTTGTTGGTCGACGTGACCGACGGGCCGGACGTCGCCGAGTTCGGCGAATCCGGTGAACTGCTCTTCACCTCCGAGTACGCCGTCAGCGGCCGCAGCAACCACATAGGCCTGCGGCTTGGCGGAGAACTTCCGGAAAGAACCTCAAGCGGTGAGGTCCTTTCCCGCGGCGTGCCAGTGGGCGCCGTCGAGGTTCCCTCAAGGGAAGAGCTGCTGGTACTGCACCGGGGACGCGGCGTCACCGCCGGATATCCCGTCCTTGCAGTGGTTACCAGCACCGGACTGGATGTCCTGGCCCAAGCGAGGCCAGGGGACAAAGTCCGTTTTCGGAAAACCACAGTGGCAGAAGCAACTGCCGCCCACAGGCGCTCGCGGGCTCAGCTTGAGACCCTCCGCGAATCCGTCCACACCGTCTTCGGACTCCTCGGCATTGGATGCCGTCCCCAGTGGCAGGACCTACCAGTTGCGGCATGCAGCTAAAACCCTGTCGTCAACCAGTAGGCGTTGCTACGCTCATCCCAGTAAGGAAAAGTCATGACCGCAAGCACCAATGCTGCTCCAGTGCAGCATGAGCGGCTCACGGGCCGCCAAACCCGCAAGGTTGTCACCGCAGGGTGCGTTGGCATCTTCGTGGAACTGTACGACAACGGCATTTTCGCCTTCATGGCAGGGACTCTGGCCCTGGTCTTCCTGGCGCCCGGCAACCCGGACAACGCCCTGCTCTTCGTTTTCGCCGGGTACGCGGTCTCCTTCTTTGTCCGTCCCCTCGGCGCAGTGGTCTGCGGCTACCTTGGCGACCGGATCGGCAGGCAGAAACTACTGGTCTTTGTCATCCTCCTGATCAGCGTCGCCACCGCCGGTATCGGCCTGCTTCCCCCTTACGCAGCAATCGGTGTTGCAGCTCCCATCCTGCTGGTTCTCCTGCGGCTCCTGCAGGGCTTCTCCGTTGGTGGCGAAGCTGCCGGCGCCATGACGTTCCTCGCTGAACACGCCCCTGAAGGCAAGCGCGGCGTCATCACTTCCTACGCGCAGATTGCCTCTTTCGCAGCGCTGCTCACCGGTACTTTGGTGGCCTACTCCATGTCGCCGTGGCTCACCCAGGCAGCGATCGACGGCGGCGGCTTCGGTGCGTTCGCCTGGCGCATCCCGTTCCTGGTCGCCATCCCCATGGGCATCATCGGTTGGTACATCCGCAAGGCCATCAGCGACACCCCGAACTTCGAGAAGCTCAAGGAAGAGGGCGGCCTCTCCAAGAACCCCCTCAAGGAAGCCTTCCAGTCCAAAGAACACCGCCGTGCCATGCTCCTGGCCCTCTTCATCCCGCTGATGAACGGCTCCGGCTACTACGTTCTCTTCTCCTACATGCCGACGTTCCTCAAGGGCAAGCAGCTGAACTTCACCATCGGTGAGGCACTCCTCGTCACCGCCTGCAGCCTGGTGGTCATCTGCATCGCCATCCCGTTCGTGGGCGCCTTGTCCGACCGCATTGGCCGCAAGAAAGTCATCGCTGGTTCCGCGATCGCCATGGCTGTCCTCGGCATTCCGTCCTACGCCCTCATCGCCACCGGCGAAATGGGCCTGGCCATCCTCGGCGCCTGCATCATGGCCATCGTCTTCGCCGGGCACACCGCAGTCATCCATATCCTGATCGTCGAGCTGTTCCCCACCCGCGTCCGCTACTCGGCTTACGGTCTCGGCTACAACATCTCCTCGGCATTGTTCGGCGGCACTGCCCCGCTGCTCATGACCTGGCTGATCGGCAGCACCGGCAACATCTACATGCCTGCTTTCTACGCAGTCATCACCGCCCTCGGCACGCTCATCGCGGTCAGCACGGTCAAGGACCGAGCCCACGAACCGCTCCGCGACGCCTAGCCACCACCTAGCGGCTGTGCGCCGGGCCTTACCGGTCCGGCGCACAGTGGCCCACCGATTCCCCACCTTCTGGAGGACACCATGTCTTTTTCCGACTACACCACCGCCCTCGTCACCGGAGCGTCAACCGGGATGGGTGCCGCCATCGCGGAGCGCCTCGCCAAGCGCGGCCTGACAGTCCACGCCGTCGCCCGCAACGAGGAACGCCTCGCCGAACTGGCCGACCGCACCGGAGCCATCCCGCACGTAGTCGACCTAACCGACACGGCCGCGCTGGCCGCCGTCGTCGGTGACCTCAAGGTGGATGTCCTGGTGAACTGCGCCGGTGTTTCCCGACCGGGCAACATCCTGGATTCCTCCGAGGAAGACATTGACGAGCTCGTGGACGTGAACCTTCGCGGCCTGCTGCAGCTCACCCGGCTGGTGCTGCCGGGCATGGTGGAGCGCGATCTTGGCCATGTCATCAACATCAGCTCGATCGCTGGTCTGTACAACTTCTACGGGCACACGGTCTATCACGCCACCAAGGCCGCCGTGCACCAGATTTCCCGCCAGCTCCGGAACGACACCGTGGGCAAGCGCATCCGCGTTACCGAAATCTGCCCCGGCCGCGTGGAGACCGAGATCTTCGGCCGCAACCTCGGTGGCACGCCCGAGGCCATGGAAGAAGCCTGGCAGACCTACTACGAGGGCTACGAGTCGCTGACCACGGACGACATCGTCAATGCGCTGGACTACGCCATCGAAACGCCCCGCCACGTCAACGTAGGCATGCTCGAACTCATGCCGACGTTCCAGGTACCCGGCGGGCTGACGTTCGACCGGCGCTAAAGCGCCCCACAGGTTCCGGCGGCACTCACTCCCGTCGCCGGAAATACAAGCTGGCGGCCGCGTATTCGCGGCCGCCAGCACCCGTTTAACTGCAGTTTTAAGGCTGCCCGACGGCGGGTGGTTCAGTCTTCGTCGAGCGTCTCGGTCAGGTGGTGGGTGGGGATCCGGTCGCGGTCGTACGTGATTTCCGTGTAACCGTGGGGCTGGGGACGCCCGTCAGCTCCGAGGTTGACGAACACGATCTCCTCGATGGTCAGGATGGCCTGCCGCGTGATCATGTTCCGGACCTCGGCCCGCATGGTCAAGGACGTGCGGCCGAAGTGCTTGGCCGTCAGCCCCATCTCGATGAGGTCGCCCTGGACTGCGGAGCTCACGAAGTTGATCTCCGAGATGTACTTGGTGACGGCCCTGCCGTTGCCGAGTTGAAGGATGGCGTAGATCGCGGCCTCTTCATCGATCCACTTCAGCAGGCTACCGCCGAAGAGCGTGCCGTTGGCGTTAAGGTCCTCGGGCCGAACCCATTTACGGGTCCGAAAGGTGATGTCTGCTTTTTCCATAATCCGAGATTATCGAACCGGCGCAACTCCATGCTGGATGTTGCGCCGGAGTCCGTCCCGCTTAGGCCATTGCTGTGTGTGAAGCACTGTGGGAGTCCAGGCGCTTGGAATAGCAATATGACTCGTTGACGCCCACATAGGGACCAAAATTGGGCACGGCCGCAAAGCCCGCGCTTTCGTAGAAGCTGCGGCCGTCCGACTGGGCTGAACCTGCCTCGGCTGCGATCACCGTGAATCCGTGTGAATGTGCCTGGGCTTCGAGTGCGGCAAGGATTGAGCTCGCCACTCCCGAGCCACGGGCATAGGGAACCACGTAGAGCCTCTTTACCTCTGCCGTGTTCTCGTCCAGCATCCTCAGGCCGCCACAGCCGAGCGGTTGGCCGGAACACTTTTCGTAAGCCACCACAAAGACTGCGGTATCGGCTTCCGACGGGGGAGGCCCGGGTTCGTGGTCAGTGCTTCCGAAACGTGAATCCAGTTCTGCCTGCTGCGCGGCTCGAAGGTCGGCACCTACGGGGTTGGCCCACGTGACCTGCCGGATGTTGAGCCGTGGGTTGGTCTGCATTTATGCCTCAATTCGCCGGGTTTCGGGGAGGTGTCTATGCGACTTAAGCCTAGGTAGCCGGGGTTACCGTGGTGTTTCCTGCGCGTAAGCGTCGGGAGAAATACTGCCCGTCTCCAGCTTTACAGTGCCTCGCCTGTGGGATCCTCGGAGGTTTGGTCCGTGAGTGCCATACCGCCAACGGGGATCTGGTCCCAGTGCAGGACTCGCCAACCGCTTGCCGGGTCACCTTCGAGGGCCACAATTCCGGTGTTGGGCAACTGGTGCGTTCGGGCGAACACTGCGTCGATGTCTGAAGCCCTGCGGCCGGCCCAGCAACGGATTGCTGCTCCGTGGCTGACAATCACCGCGGTCTGATGCCCGGCGGCCGCCACTTGCTCCACGGAGGCGTCGAAGCGGGCGAAGAAGTCGTGCCCCGCGAACGCCCCGGGCATGCGTACGTCCAAGTCGCCGTCGGTCCAGGCGAATACCGTGCTCATGTAGCGCATGTGCGACTCGTGATCGGTCTTCTTTTCCAGGCTGCCGGCTTCGATCTCGTGGACGCCGTCCAGGATGGTTGGCTGCAGCCCGGTGGCCTTGACCAGCGGCAAAACAGTGCGTTGGGTGCGTAGCAAAGTAGAAGTGTAGATGGCGTCGATGGCTTCGTCTGCCAGTGCTTCAGGAAGGGCGGCCGCTTGGCGCTCTCCGAGTGCCGTCAGGCCCGGGCCGGGGAAGGCTGTATCCAACTGGCCCGCAACATTGCCCGGGGTTTGTCCGTGCCTGATCAACAGGAGCTTCATATTGCCCCGCTCCTTACATCGTTTCGTCTGGCCGGCGTTCCATCCGGGCTTTGCGTCCTGCGTACTGTGCCGCAGCCCGGTTGGTTCCAGCCAATCAGTCGCGAAGGCCCGGAAAGGACCCGACACGCCGTGTCGCCCCAAGGGTCAGCGGCAGGTTAAACCACGACGGCGGGCCAAGGCTCCCAGCCCCGCCCGCCGCCGTCGAACGCCGTGCGTTGCTTTGGCTACTTCAGGTGGTCCACGAGCTTGTCAGCGATGCCCGTGTACTTGCCCGGCGTCAGGGCGAGCAGACGTGCTTCAGCCTCAGCGGAGAGGCCCAGGCCCTGAACGAACTCCTGCATGCGGGCACCGTCCACCCGCTGGCCGCGCGTGAGGTCCTTGAGCCGTTCGTAGGGGTTTTCCATGCCTTCGACTCCGGCGATGGCTTCGGCGCGCATGACCATCTGGATGGCTTCGCCCAGGACTTCCCAGTTGGTGTCGAGGTCGCCGGCCAGGACTTCCTCGGCTACATCGAGGGCCTTGAGACCCTTGGCGACGTTGGAAATCGCAAGCAGCGAGTGGCCGAACGCGACGCCGATGTTGCGCTGCGAAGAGGAATCCGTGAGGTCACGCTGCCAGCGGGACGTGACCAGCGTTGCGCCCAGGGTGTCCAGGAGACCGTTGGAGATTTCCAGGTTGGCTTCGGCGTTCTCGAAGCGGATCGGGTTTACCTTGTGCGGCATGGTGGATGAACCAGTGGCTCCGGCCACCGGGATCTGGCGGAAGTAGCCGATGGAGATGTAGCTCCAGATGTCCGTGCACACGTTGTGCAGGATGCGGTTGAAGCGTGCGATATCGGCGTACAGCTCGGCCTGCCAGTCGTGGCTTTCGATCTGCGTGGTGAGCGGGTTCCACGTGAGGCCCAGCCCTTCCACGAAGGACTTGGCGACAGCTTCCCAGTCAGCGCCCGGCACAGATGCGACATGGGCGGCGTAAGTGCCGGTGGCGCCGTTGATCTTGCCCAGGAATTCGGTCCTGGCGATGCGTGCGAGCTGGCGGTTGAGGCGATGTGCAATGACCGCCAGTTCCTTGCCGAGAGTGGTGGGCGTGGCCGGTTGGCCGTGCGTGCGGGAGAGCATGGGCACGGAGCGGTTTTCCTCGGCCATGGCCTCGATCTGCTTGACCAAGGCCGTGGCATTGGGAAGCCAGACATCTTCAACAGCACCCTTGATTCCCACAGCGTAGGAGAGGTTGTTGATGTCCTCGGAGGTGCAGCCGAAGTGAACCATGGCGGTCAGGTTTTCGATGCCGATGGCGGGCAGCCGGCGGCCGATATAGTACTCGACAGCCTTCACGTCGTGGACGGTAACGGCTTCGATCTCTGCGAGCTCGGCGACGGATGACGCGTCGAATTCGGTGACGATGGCCCGCAGCTGGGCAATCTGGGAGTCGGAGAGCGGACCGGCACCCGGAAGAACAGACTGGCTGGTCAGGTGGATGAGCCATTCGACTTCGACGTGCACGCGATCGCGGTTCAGCGCGGCCTCGGACAGGTAGTCCACGAGGGGTGCGACGGCGGCACGGTAGCGGCCGTCAAGGGCGCCAAGAGCCAGAGGTTCGGAAGCGAGGGACACACGAGGGGATTCAGCCATGGTGCCTATTCTTTCATGCCCGGCGCGGAGGCCGGCGTCGATGACGGGGCTATGTGGACGACCCGTCAGGTTATCCACATACGCGACGTCGATACTTCCGTCGGCCTCTGCCCGTCCGTAGCGTTTTGGCTACCGATCAGCAGAACGACCACTGGAGTACAACCCACATGAGCCTCGGCGTGATGCCTGCAGCCAATCCACCAGCTTTCGATCCTTCGGAATGTGCTTCCCGGAGCCACGAAGTCCAACGGCTTGCATGGCGAATGAAGACCTGCGTCGACCAGGCAGATACAGTCCTTGCCTCCCTGCGGAAGATTCAGCTGGAGGAATGGCAGTCCCCGGCGGGCCGTGAGTACCGGACCACGATCGCCATCCATGCTTCTGCCCTTATGCGGGCGCGGGAGAACTTGGACGGCGCCGCCGCGGTAGTGCTGAGGCACTCACAGAACGTCTCCCTCCAGAGCGGGAGGGGATACTGATGGCCGATGCGGCTCCGGTGGGTGCCGGCGCGGCGCCCACGCCTTCTCCGCCGCCGGCCGACGGAAGCCTGAGCATCCGGGGAGGAGTTGGCGGGATCTCTTTCCAGCTGGAAGAACTTGTGAGGGGGGCCGACCGGCTCGATGACATTGTTGGGCAGCTATTGGGCATAGAGGAAGAGGCCCGTCGCGTTCAGGATGCACTCACGCCGTATCTCTCCGACTCCTATGACTCGGGCTGTCTTGCCATCGATGCCGTGGCCGAAAGCAGGAAAGACATAGGACGCCTGCGTCAGGACCTGTGCGACGTCAGCGCAAGTGTGCGGGCCAGCCACCGGGACTACACGGTGACGGAGGCGCTGAATTCACGGCTTCATCTTTTTGGGCCCGGGGCAATGATGTTCCCGGATCCGGGCCACTTCCTCAGACCGGGACGTGACCTTACTGAGGACATCCTCAACCTGGTGATCACCCCGGGTCTCGAAGCAGAGCCGGTGGTGGGGCTGGTGCTCGGTTCACCGTTGCTGGCAGCGTTCCAACCCCGTCCCGTCAGCGTGGCGAAGGTCAGCGAAAGCGTGGAAGATATGCAGCCTTCCATGGCCGAAAGTCTCCGGCGTCTCGAGAAGGTCTATGCCAGGAACGACGGCGAGATTGAGGTGATCGAGTTTGATAACGACGGTTCGTCCTCATGGATGGTCCTGATACCCGGCACACAGCCCCATACGCCCTCAACCAACCCTCTGGACATCCAGGGAATCGGCGAAGCAGTCGGCTATGGCTCCGAGGAGGTCATCCCCGCAGTCGCGCAGGCCCTGCACGAAGCAGGGGCTGGGGCCGGGGATCAGGTGGTGGCAGTCGGGCATAGCCAGGGCGGTGTGCACGCCATGAACCTTGGTCGGGACAAGGCGTTCCTCAGTGAGTTCGACCTCAAATTCGTGCTTACTGCCGGTGCTCCTGTTGGAGGCATAGTTCCCGAGCCCGGCATCAACTCCCTGCATCTGGAACACGTGCAGGATTGGGTTCCCGGAACGGACGGGCACATGAACCCCGACACGAAGGAACGCGTGACAGTGACGCTGACGGACCACGTCCAGACTCCCGAAGGGGAAGATCCGGGCCTGGGCCCCGGGCACGATCAGGAGAATTATGCGAAAGGAGCCGAGCTGGTCAGCGCGAGCGGAGATCCTTCGTTGCTTGCATCCACTGCGGCGTTCGCAGGAGTCGTGGGCGTTGGCGGAGCGGCGAAGATTAGCCGGTTCAAGCTCACCCGGGATCCGCGGACAGATCGTAGGGGCAGTCTGACGGTACCTGCCCTTCCCGAATCACGGTCCACGGCCGGAGCGCGATGATTCCTACCGCTTACGGGTACCAGGGATGAGCCCGGCCACCATGGAGATGATGCTGATGATGATCGACGCCAGGATGGCTGTCCAGAAGAAGGAATCCAAAGTCAGGTGTACGGGGGTGAAAGTGCTGAGCCACGCAGTGAGGTACAGCATCGCCGCGTTGATGACGATGGTGAACAGGCCCAGGGTCAGGATGGTCACGGGAAGCGAAAGAAGCCTCACCAAGGGACGCACGAAGGCGTTGACCACTCCAAAAATGAGCCCAATGAACAAATACGCCAAAATTATGCCCACCGTGTCAGCGCCCTGCGTCAGTCCCGCATTGGCGGCCGCTGACTCCGTGGCGCTGGTTGTGATGTCCATGCCTTGCAACAGCCAGGTTGCAACCCACAGGGCGAGCCCGTTGATGAGGACGCGGATGATGAATGAACCCATGGCCCCATGCTTTCACACTCACCTGTGCCGTGGCTGGGCGGTTTCTCCATCACTCCGGCCGTGCGAGGGGTGCAAGTAGGCTTGAAGCCATGACTACTACTGACAACGCACCGGAGGGCGTACTCCCTCGACCGGTCGTGGACAGGCTTCCCAAATACGCTGCCGGTAAACCACCGGCAGCAATTGAAGGCCTCACCAGCTATAAATTGTCGTCCAACGAGAATCCGCTGCCTCCGGTTCCTGCAGTGTTGCAGGCGATTGCGGACCAGACTGACATCAACCGCTACCCCGATCCGCTGGCAACGAAGCTTCGGACCGCCCTTGCAGGCTTTCTGGACGTCCCGGCTGACGATGTCGTCACCGGTGCCGGCAGCCTCGGAGCGCTGAACCAAATCCTTGCGACGTTCGCCGGGCAAAACGACGACGGCAAGGCAGACGAGGTGATCTACGCGTGGCGTTCCTTCGAGGCGTACCCCATCTGCGTAGGCCTGGCGGGCGCTGCCAGTGTTCAGATTCCTCTTCTGGCGGACGGCCGGCACGATCTCGACACCATGGCTGCGGCAGTTACCGTACGTACCAAGGTGATTCTGTTGTGCACGCCCAACAACCCCACCGGGCCGATTCTGACCGCCGAGGAAACTGAGCGCTTTATTCAGTCAGTACCCCCGAATGTGGTGGTGGTTATCGACGAGGCCTACCAGGAATTCGTCCGCGACCCCCAGGCCGTTGACGGCATCAAGCTCTACCGCAAGTACCCCAATGTGGTGGTTTTGCGAACCTTTTCAAAGGCGCATGGGCTCGCTGGCTTGCGCGTTGGATACAGCGTGTCCGGCCCGGCGCTTACCCAACACCTCCGGGTCACCGCAACGCCGTTTGCGGTTTCACAAATTGCGGAAAGGGCAGCCGTAACCTCGATTGAGAATTTCGACCAGGTTGTGGAAAGGGTACAAAGCCTCGTCGATGAACGGGACCGCGTGACGGCCGGGCTTCGGGAGTTGGGCTGGTTCATTCCAGAGGCCCAAGGCAACTTCATATGGTTGAATCTGGGCGAGAACAGCGCCGAATTTGCGGCCCTGGCGGCAGAGCAGGCACTGTCCGTTCGCGCCTTCGCCAATGAGGGCGTCCGTGTCAGCATCGGAGAGGTGGAGGCCAACACGCGTTTCCTGAATCTCTGTGCAGGTTATACAAAGGCGCCGCAAGGTTCCTAGCGGTTAACAAATGCGCCAACCGAACTTACTGCCGATAAAGTAAGGGACGAAAGCCAAAAATATGCCCGTTCCGGAATGCATTCCGGAACGGGCATATATCCCAGCGACAGAATTGCCCGGCAACCTGCCACGGCAAAGCAAGGAGACGGAATGGGCTCGACACAACTGCCCCCCGGGACGGAAGAATCTCTCGCGGCGACAACCGCGTTAGCAGCCGCACCAGGCGAACCTACGGAAATGGTGCAGTTGCTCGGACCCGACGGGGCGCTGGGTTCGGACCCGATCTTCTCGGACTACGCCAAGCGGATCGACCCCGAGAAACTCCGGGTGTTCTACACCGACATGGCCAGGATCCGTCGCTTTGACCAGGAGGCCACCGCGCTCCAGCGCCAGGGCGAACTCGCCTTGTGGGTTCCTTTGACGGGCCAGGAAGCCGCCCAGATCGGTTCCGGGCACGCAAGCCAGCCGCAGGACTACATCTTCCCCACGTACCGGGAGCACGGAGTTGCGTTGGTCCGGAGCGTGGACCTCGCAGAGCTGCTGAAGCAGTTCCGTGGAGTATCGAACGGCGGATGGGATCCCCGCGAGAACAACTTCCACCTGTACACGCTGGTACTCGCTGCCCAGACACTCCACGCTGTCGGCTACGCCATGGGCATCCAGCGGGACCAGAAGGCTGCTGCTGCCACGGAATCGTCTGACCCCAAAGCCGCAGTCATCGCCTACTTCGGAGATGGCGCCAGCTCAGAGGGCGACGTTCACGAGTCCATGGTTTTCGCGGCGTCTTACAACGCGCCCGTGGTGTTCTTCTGCCAGAACAACCACTGGGCCATCTCAGTGCCGACCGAAGTCCAGACCAAGGTTCCGCTGGCCAACCGTGCCAAGGGTTACGGGTTCCCGGGTATCCGGGTGGACGGCAACGACGTCATCGCGGTCCACGCCGTCACGGAGTGGGCCCTGGAGCATGCCCGCGAGGGCCGCGGGCCGGTCCTGATCGAGGCTTACACCTACCGGGTTGGTGCCCACACCACGGCTGATGATCCCACCAAGTACAGGGAGTCGGCCGAAGAGGCTGCCTGGCGCGAGAAGGATCCGCTGGACCGCCTGGAAAAGTACCTTCGGGCCGAAGGACTCGCCGACGAGGCGTTCTTCGAGCAGGTCAAGGCCGACGGCGACGAACTTGCCAAGTACGTACGCAGCACCACCCACGGGCTGGAAGTCCCCGACATCCGCGACGCGTTCGCCAGCGTCTACGCCGAGCAACATCCGCTGATTGCAGAGGAATTGGCCTGGTTCGAGGAGTACTCTGCCGGCTTTGAAAGCGACCAGGAGGCAGACAACTGATGGCAACAATGACCATTGCCAAGGCCATCAACGAAGGTCTCCGTGCAACTCTGACGGGAAACCCCAAATCACTCTTGATGGGTGAAGACATCGGACATCTCGGTGGTGTCTACCGGGTCACTGACGGCCTCATCAAGGAATTCGGTGACGACCGCGTCCTGGATACGCCGCTGGCCGAGTCCGGGATCGTGGGCACTGCGATCGGCTTGGCCCTTCGCGGATATTCGCCCGTTTGCGAGATCCAGTTCGACGGCTTCGTGTACCCGGCCTTCAACCAGATCACCACGCAGCTGGCAAAGATCCATGCCCGGAGCCTGGGCAAGCTCACGGTTCCCGTTGTCATCCGCATTCCCTACGGCGGAGGTATCGGTTCCATTGAGCACCACTCCGAGTCGCCGGAGGCTTTATTCGCACACACCGCGGGCCTGCGCATCATCACCCCTTCCAACGCCCACGATGCCTACTGGATGATCCAGAAAGCCGTCGAGTGCCAGGATCCCGTGATCTTCTTCGAGCCCAAGCGCCGTTACTGGCTCAAGGGTGAGGTCGATGTCCAGAACCCGGGTCTTTCCGCGGACCCGTTCAAGGCGCACGTTGTCCGGGAGGGCTCCGACGCCACCATCGTCGCGTACGGACCGCTGGTACCGGTGGCGTTGGCAGCTGCAAACGCTGCCGTCGAGGACGGACGGAGTATCGAGGTCATCGATCTGCGTTCCATCTCACCCTTGGACTTTGACACTGTGGAAGCTTCCGTCAAAAAGACCGGCAGGTTGATCGTTGCGCACGAGGCCCCGACCTTTGGCGGCATCGGTGGTGAGATCGCGGCCCGCATCAGCGAGCGGGCGTTCCTGCACCTCGAAGCCCCGGTCATCCGTGTGGGCGGTTTCCACATGCCCTACCCGGTTGCAAAGGTGGAAGAGGATTACCTGCCGGACATCGACAAGATCCTCGAAGCCCTAGACCGCTCCCTGGCCTACTAACCCGTCTGATCCTGCCCGGCTTCGCGGCCTGGTAACCGGAAAATCGAGGACCACTGTGACTGTAAAGAAATTCAACCTGCCGGACGTCGGAGAAGGCCTGACCGAGGCCGAGGTCGTTGCCTGGAAGGTCAAACCGGGCGACACCGTTGCGATCAACGACGTTCTCTGTGAGATCGAGACCGCCAAGTCCCTCGTTGAACTGCCGTCGCCCTTTGCCGGCACGGTCACGGAGTTGTTGGTGGAAGAAGGCATAACCGTGGAGGTGGGAACGGCGATCATCGCTGTCTCGGAAGGTCAGGACGGCGACGCCCAAGCCGCCCCCGACGCCCCGGCCCCTGCGGCGGTCGCCGAGGAAACCTTCACTCCCCTGTACGGCAAGCTCACCGCCGAGGCCGGCGAACAGCCCGCCGGCGGCCCCCTGGTCGGTTCGGGCCCCAAGGCCGACGCCGTCAAGCGCCGTGCCCGCAAACGCCCCGCCGGCGCTGTGGTTGAGGCTGCCGGAGTCGCCGAAAACGCTGAAGGAACCGTGCAGGACAACCAAGCGGTCCTGGCAGCGAAAGCAGCCGAAGCGCCGGTTTCGCAGCGCCCGACGCCGGCCCGCGCCGTCGTCGAACCCCTGCAGCAGGCGCCGGCAGCCCCGTCGGCGCAACCTTCTGCGCAGCAGCCCGCGGCCACCCGAGGCGCGGCTTTCGGCGGCACCATCAGCGGTTTGGTCAACAAAGTTCTGGCCAAGCCGCCGGTACGCAAGTTTGCCCGTGACCTTGGTATCGACCTCGCCGATGTCGTGGCCACGGGGCAACGCGGTGAAGTGACCCGTGAGGACCTGGTCAGTTACCAGGCCCAGCGCGACGCCGAGCTCGATCAGGCAGACACGTTCTGGGGCGCCTCGAGGAAGCCGCAGGAGCAGCGGGTCGAACGCGTGCCGGTCAAGGGCGTACGCAAAGCCACAGCCAAGGCCATGGTGGAATCCGCTTTCTCGGCGCCCCACGTCAGCATCTTTGTGGATGTCGACGCCAGCCGGACCATGGAGTTCGTCAAGCGGCTCAAGGTTTCGCGTGATTTTGAAGGCATTAAGGTCTCTCCGCTGCTCATCCTGGCCAAGGCCGTCATTTGGGCAGCAGCCCGAAACCCCAGCGTCAACGCCACCTGGGTTGAGGACGCTGACGGCAAGGGCGGGGCCGAGATCCAGATCAAGCACTTCATGAATCTGGGAATCGCCGCAGCTACCCCGCGCGGCCTCATGGTCCCGAACATCAAGGACGCTCAGGACCTTTCCCTCAAGGAACTTGCCCTGGCGCTCAATGAGCTGGCAACCAAGGCCCGCGCGGGAAAGACGCAGCCTGCCGAAATGCAGGGCGGTACTTTGACCATCACGAACATCGGTGCACTGGGAATCGATACCGGCACACCGATCATCAACCCGGGCGAAGTAGCGATCATTGCTTTCGGCACCATCAAGCAGAAGCCGTGGGTTCTGGATGGCGAAGTGATTCCGCGGTGGATTACCACCCTTGGCGGTTCCTTCGACCACCGGGTGGTCGACGGCGACTTGTCGGCGCGCTTCATGGCAGATGTTGCTGCCATTCTTGAGGAACCGGCGCTGCTGCTTGACTGAACAGAAGACAGAAGCGGGCCACACGCCGCCCCAGCTGGTGACAGGTCCGTGGCGGACCTTGGCCCGCGTCCTGACGGAGGTTTTCCAGCCACCGGCCGTTGTCCTGGTCCTGCTGCTGATCAGTCCTGCGATCGAGCCTGGATTCCCGGGAACCATGTGGTTCGGGCTGCTGGGAGCGTTTTTCGTTTGCGTGCTGCCACTGGCCTATGTCCTGGTGATGGTCAAGCTGGGCCGGATCACCGACCACCATGTCAGCGACCGGCGGCAGAGGCCGGCGTTGCTTCTGATGGCACTCATATCCGTGGTGCTTGGACTGTTCGTGCTGCAGTTGCTGGGTGGGCCGGTCAGTGTGTCCGTGATGATCATCGCCCTGATCGGGGGCATCGCGGTTCTGGCTGTTGTCAGTGCTTTTTGGAAGATGAGCGGGCACGCTTCCGCACTGGCGGCGGCCGTGGTCATCGCTATCCTCATGTTCGGTCCCGCGTGGCTTCCGCTGCTGGTGCTCGTACCTGCCGTGGGCTGGTCGCGGCTCGTCCTTCGCGCCCATACCCTGGGGCAGGTCATAGCGGGATCATTGTTCGGCGGCATTGTGATTGCAGGCCTGTGGTGGCTGCTGCGGGAGCTCATGCTCTAGCAGCGCAGCCGCAGCCGTGGAGGCCGGTCCGCCACGAGCTCTGCGCCGTCGACGGTGGCAATCCGGAAGCGCCTCGCCAACTCCCTACTTGCTCGGCGCTGCCTGGCTGGCCGTGGGGCTCGCGGTCTTCCTGGTCCGCCGCAGCCGGTCTGGTGCCCGGGAAGCCCTTGAATTCGGCTAGAAAGCCGGGTAGTTCACCAACAGTGCCTGGAGCTCGGTCGTCGACATGTGGTTGGCCAGCTCAACGCTGATACCCATGGCAACCGCCGCTACGGTGACCATCGCAACGCAGGCCAGGGAGAGGAAGCGCCAATCCTTGCGGAACACGCTGCCGATGGTCTCGGGCATCTCGAGGCCCGGAGTGATCATGTTCGGAGCGCTGTCCCAGGAGCCGTCATCGAGCATTGCGATGACCTGGTTGTTGGCGCGGTCGTAGCGCATGGTGCTGATGGTGTTGCCGTGGCGGGCAAGCAGGATGTCGTGGCCCACGCGCTGGCGCGGCTGCAAGGTAAGCAAGAAAGTTCCCCTGAAATCGAGAAGTGGATGGCGGCTCACGCCATTGGGGGCATCTCGATTTTATAACGGTTCGGTTTGCTGACCGGCCCGAAATACGCCAAACGCCGGGTGAGTCTCCCCACCCGGCGCAGTGATTCAGCTCGCTTTAGGGCTGGTCGGTCTTGGCGATGTACACATCGCAGGGGGCCGTGTGGGCTACCGTGTTGGCCACGCTGCCGAGGACGCGGCCCAGGCCCTGCATGCGTCGGTTGCCCACGACGATCAGGCGGGCGTCCTGCATCTCGGCCTCCTTGACCAAGGCCTCGCCCGGCTTGCCGCGGGCTGCGGAGTAGGTCACTTCGAGGCCTTCGTGAGCGAGGCGCTCGGCTACGGTGCGGGCTACGGTTTCGGCTTCGGCGGCGTCGGACACGATCCACTTGTCGGTGCCGATTTCAACCACCTCGGTCCGGTTGCTGTCGAAGGCGCTGACAACGCGCAGGCTGGCTCCCAGTCCGAGCGCCAGCTGCTGTGCTGCCTGCGCCGCCCTCATCGCCGTCTCGCTGCCGTCGACTCCTACAATCACAACTCCGGTCATTGTGCTGCTCCTTCAGTGGTGGCTTTGATGGCTTCTGCCAGGACAGGTGCCAGGCGTCGCACGCCTTCGGCAATGGTATCCGGCGGCACCGCGCTGAAGGCGAGGCGCAGTTTGTTGGAGGGGCCGTCGGCGGGCGAGAAGGCTGCGCCGGGGATGAAGACGACGCCGGCGTCGATCGCCTTTCCGAGGAGCGGATAGGTGTCCACGCCCTTCGGCAGGGTGACCCACACGAAGAAGCCGCCGGCCGGCCGGGTCCACGAGAGTCCCTCGGGCATGTACTCGTCCAGCGCGGACAGCAGGGCCTCGCAACGCTCGGAGTAGAGCGTCCGGTAGGTGTCGATCTGTCCCTGCCAGTCGTAATCGCGCAGATAGGCCGAGACGATCATCTGGTTCAGCGGTGGCGGGCAGAGTGTCACGGCCTCGGACGCCAGGTAGAAGCGCCGTTGCAGATGGGCGGGAACCAGCGCCCAGCCGATCCGCAGTCCGGGGGCGAAAATCTTGGAGAAGGACCCGAGGTAGATCACGTCATCCGGGTTCGCCGCACGCATGGGGGCGATGGGGTGACCGTCAAAACGCAGGAGTCCGTAGGGGTTGTCCTCGAGGACGATAATATTCGCTTCGCGGCATATGTCGACGATGCGCTGCCGGCGTTCCTGGGCCAGTGTGATTCCGGAGGGGTTGTTGAAGTTGGGAATCGTGTAGAGGAACTTGATGTTCTTGCCCTCTGACTGGAGCGCCGCGATCCTGGCCGCGAGCAGCTCCGGTACCAAACCGTCGTCGTCCATTTCCACGGGTTCCACCTGCACCTGGTACGCCTCGAACGTGTTCAGGGCGCCCACATAGGTGGGGTTTTCCACCAGGACCACATCTCCGGGGTTGCAGAAGACCTTGGTGGCGACATCCTGCGCGGACTGCGATCCGGCCGTGATGACGACGTTTTCGGGCCGGGCGTCGGTGATGCCTTCAGCGGCCATGATGTCGCAGATCTGCGCGCGCAGTTCTTCCGTGCCTTGGCCGCCGCCGTATTGCAGGGCGGTCATTCCTTCCTCGGCGATGATCCGCGCGGCAGTCTGGCCGAGCTTCTCCAAGGGCAGGGACTGCAGGTACGGGTTGCCTCCGGCGAGGGAGACAAGGCCGGGCTGTTGGACTTCAACGGCAAGGCAGAGCCGAACAAGGACTTCTGCGAATCGGTGACCAGCGAAGTCAAGGACGGCAAGCAGACCATCACCATCAAGGTCAACGACAAGGCGACCTGGAACGATGGCACTCCCATTGATGTGAAGACCTTCGAGAACACGTGGAAGATGCTCCGCGGCGAAGACAAGTCCATCGACATCGTCACCGCTGGTGCCTACGCCTTCGTGGATTCGGTCAAGGCCGGTGCCAACGACAAAGAAGTCATCGTCACCACAACCCAGCCCGTCTTCCCCCTTGAAGGTCTCTTCTTCGGCCTGATCCACCCCGCCATCAATACACCCGAGATTTTCAACAAGGGCTTCGCGGGAGAAATGCACCCTGAATGGATGGCAGGTCCGTTCAAGGTGGAGAACTACGACACCACTGCCAAGACCGTCACGATGGTCCCGAACGACAAATGGTGGGGCCAGAAGCCGGTTCTCGAGAAGGTCATCTGGCGCCAGATGGAGCCGAGCGCAACCATCGCAGCGTTCAAGAATGGTGAGATCGACGCGACGAGCGGCCGTACTCTTGGCCGTTACAAGCAGCTCGAGGGCACCAAGGACGCTGACGTTCGCCGCGGCCAGCGCCTCTTCGCTGGTGGCTTGAACCTGAACGCCAAGCGCCCGGCCTTGACGGACGTTGCCGTGCGTAAGGCAATCTTCACCGCCGTGGACCGCAAGGCCATCCGCGACGTCCGCTTCAACGGCCTGAACTGGTCCGAAGAGAGCTCGGGCTCCATGATGCTCATGCCGTTCTCCGAGTACTACCAGGACAACTACCCCGTGAAGGATACGGGCGCTGAGGCTGCCAAGAAGGTCCTGACTGACGCCGGCTACACGGCCAACGACAAGGGAATCATGGCCAAGGACGGCGTTCCGGTCTCCTTCAAGATCACCAACTTCGGTGACGATCCCACCACGGCTGCAACCTCCCAGACCCTGCAGAAGCAGCTCCAGGCAGCCGGCATGGATGTTGGCATTGACCAGCGCGGTGACGCCGACTTCGGCAAGGTGGTTGGATCCCGCGAGTTCGATGTGACCATCTCCGGTTACACCGTGGGTGCGGACGCAACGGACGCCGTGAAGCAGTACTACGACTCCACCACCAACGAGAACGGCCTGGGCGATGCTGAGCTCGACGCCGAAATCAAGCGCCTTGCCACCATCGCCGACGACACGGAGCGCAACAAAGCGGCCATGGACGTCGAAAAGAAGCACATGGAGAAGTACTTCTCCATGGGAACCGTGCTGAACGGCCCGGAGATCCAGTTCGTGCACAAGGGCCTGGCCAACTACGGCCCGTCCCTGTTCAAGAGCCTCTCCAACGTTCCGGACTGGACCACCCTCGGCTGGGAAAAGGGCGCCAAGAAGTAGCCCTGCAGCAGTAACGTCCTGAAGGCCGGGAATCTCCCTGAACCTGATCATCGGTTCGCGGAGGTTCCCGGCCTTCGCCGTCCCCATCGCTTGCTCACGTTCCGGGTGCTTGAGCCAATCGCTTGCTCACCCGGTGATCGAGGGTTGCCGGAAAGGGGCTATTACGTGAGCGAGGATCGGTAGCCTAGGGTCATGACTTCCCAGCCGATCCGTACCGCAGTCGCAGGCTTTGGACTTTCGGGCAGTGTCTTCCACTCGCCCTACATCTCCGCCAATCCTGCCTATGAGCTCGCCGTCATCGCCACCTCGGACGCGGAACGGCAGGCCAAGGCCAAGGAACGCTATCCCCAGGCGAAGATCGTTAACACCCCTGCCGACGCCCTGGCCCTCGCCGGTGAACTGGACCTCATCGTCCTCGGCACACCGCCGGCAACCCACTACCCGCTTGCTAAAGCCGCGCTGGAAGCCGGGCTCGACGTCGTCGTCGATAAGCCGTTCGTCACCCACAGTGCGCAAGGCGAGGAACTGATCCAGCTGGCAGCCAGGCTGGGCAGGGTCCTCACGGTGTATCAGAACCGGCGCTGGGACGGCGATGCGCTCACCGTGCGGCAACTGCTCGACGCCGGGACGCTGGGTACCGTCACCCGGTTCGAGGTAGGCATGGAGCGGTGGGCGCCGGAAATTGCAAAAGCCTGGAAAGCCGGGGCCACGGTGGAGGACGGCGGCGGAGTCCTGTTCGACCTCGGGACCCACGTCCTGGACCTCGCTCTCCGGTTCTTTGGCCCGGCGACGGTCACCTACTCCGAAATCGCTGCCCGCCGCCCCCAGGAGAACGCCGACGACGACGTCTTCCTTGTCCTCCGGCACGACTCCGGTGTAATCACGCACGTCACCATCAACCTCAACAGCCACCTCCACGGCCCGCGGTTCCGGATCCTCGGCACGCAGGGTGCTTTCGCGAAGTTCGGCTCCGACCCCCAGGAGCCGTTTGTCCTGGGTGGCGGGTTGCCCACGGACCCGCAGTACGGCGTCGAGCCTGAAGAGGACTACGGCATCCTGGAGGTGGACGGCCAGCGGTCCACCATCCCCACCGAGCGCGGCGCCTACCCGGAGTTCTATCGCCTCCTCGCGGAAAAGCTCGACGACGGCGGAACCGCCTCCGCGCGTCCGGCACCTGTGGATCCGGCGGACTCAGTGGCGGTCCTGAAACTCATTGAGCAGGCCCGGGATCTGGCCCGAAAAAAATAAATCTGCACGAGGCGTAACCTCACCAACGCCCCCAGCGATGTAAAGGGAGTGCGGGCCACGTCCGCACGCTGATCATCCGGCAGCCACCCAACAGCTGCCGGGGCAATCCCAAAATCGTTTGTCGGAGGGTTTCATGTCCTTGTTCACTGTCCTTGCCACCAGCAAAGTCGCCGCAGGCGTCCTGGCTGCCGGAGCTGTTGCTGTCGGCGGAACCGGCGTCGCTGCCTTCAATGGCGCTCTTCCCACCGAAATCCAGCAGACCGCCCACGACGTCGTAGGTGCACCTGCCCCCCTCGCTGCCGGAACTGCCGGTGAAGCAGCCGACGCAGCGGAAACTGCCCAGGCCAAGGCGGCAGACGCCGTCGAGACCGCCAAGGCAACAGCGAATGACGCCGCAGAAGCCGGCAGGGCAACTGCGAAGGATGCCAAGGGCGAAGTCAGCGGCGCTGCCGGTGACGCAACCAAAGACGCCAAGGCAGCCCTGGAAGATGCCACGTCGCCTGAAGCATTCGGACTGTGCACTTCCTTCCTCAACGGCGGCTTGAAGGCCGACACCAAGGTTGCCGGCTTCAAGTCACTGACCATCGCTGCCGGTGGCGAGGCCAACGTAGAGGCGCACTGCGAGGCCGTGGTGGAAGCCGGCAAGGCTGCCGGACTCAAGGCTGACGGCAACGCCAAGGCAGACGCCGACGCCGATGCCTCCGTTACGTCCGGACTTCCGGCCACGCCTGCCGTCCCGGCTGTTCCGGCCACTCCCGCAGTGCCTGCCGTGCCTGCAGTCCCGGCCGTACCGTCGCTGCCTACCCAGGTCCCCACTGAGCTGCCGGCTGTTCACGGAGCACCCGTCGATTCTGTCCGCTAAGCGGAGAACGGCTACGGTTTAAAGGCAGGGCTCCTTGGCTTGATGACAAGGAGCCCTGCCTCATAACGCGGGATGGGAGGCGTCCACGGGTGCTTGAACCCTTGGCTGATGAATATGTGCAGGCGGATCACGACGATCCCGCGCTGCTCTTCACTGCTGCCTACAACGCCTTCTCCGGACCGGTCTTTGGCTATCTCAAAGCACGCGGCGTGGACGATCCCGAGGCCGTAACGCAGGACGTCTTCCTTGCCCTCTACCCCAAACTGGAGACTCTCCACGGCGGGCTGCAGGGAGCCAAGACATTGCTGTTCACCATTGCGCACGCCCGGCTGGTGGATCACTACCGGAAGCGCGAACGAACCCCCGATGCCACGCCGTACGAGGCCGACTTCGACACCCGGCGCTCACCGTCGGCCGAAGAGCAGGCATTCGGAAGGGCGTCCGGCCTGGGGGTTACGGAACTTTTGGAGGACCTGACCGAGGATTATCGGGAGGTCCTGGCACTGCGGGTCGTTGCTGACCTGTCGGTGGAAGAAACTGCGGACATCATGGGCAAATCCCAAGGGTCCGTGAAACAGCTGCAGCGCAGGGCATTGGGCGCATTGAAGAAACGTGCGCTACTAAGGAACGGCACATCATGAGCGAATACACCGCACCCGGTCGCGGCAATGACCAGCAGGCCATCGATTCCTTGCTGGCCGACGCCGGGCTTGAGGGCAGCACGGACCTCCGCAGCGAACTTCTCGAGCTGCGCTCCCTGGCCGACACTGCGCCAATTCCGTCCGAGGCCGTTCGTGCGCTGATGGCGGGTGGGGCGATGGTTACCAGACCCGCTGCCGTAACGCCGCAAGTCCCGGCACCCGAGCAAACCCCGGCAACAGATGAGTTGGCTGCGCGGCGGTGGAAGAAGCGGCGCGCAGCCATTGCGGGCCTCGCTGTGGCGGTGTCGCTGGCCGGTGGCGCCACAGCGGCTGCCGCCTCCGAGGGCGGGATTCCCGGAGCTTTCCAGCATCTTGGCGCGGCCATCGGTTCGGTGGTTTCACAACTGGCTCCCGGCGCGGGCAATGCGCCGCAACCCGCTGCCCCTTCGGGATCGACCCCGGAACCCGGCCCTGCACATCAGGAAAGCCAACCGGCAGTGGTTCCGGGACAGGCCAGCCCCAGCCCGGCGGATCCCGGGAACCCCGACGGGACACCTCACGCTGAACCGCACCCGGCGACGCCCGGAAACCCATCCCAGGATCCCAAGAGCCCGTCGCAGCCCGACCCTGGCAAGCGTGTGCTCCCCACGGCTCCCTCGTTGCCGGTCATGCCTCCGGAGATCGACCCCTCAAAGCTTGATCCCTCGAAGCTCGGGCCATCGGACATCCCCGTCCCGGTCCCGTCCCAGCTGATTCCCCCGGTCCCGGAAGCCCCGAAAATCCCCGCGAAGTGACAGTTAATGCCAATGTTCCTCGGGCAAAGTCAATTGGTGGGAGCAACGCTGGGGGTTAGGCCGCTTGTAGCAGCTGGTTTAGCCGGTTGGCTGGGGTCTCGAGGTTCAGTGTTGGTCTGGGGCGGCGGTTGAGTTTCGCTGCGACCAGGCGGATGTCCTCGGGGGTGTGCACTGAAAGGTCAGTGCCTTTCTCGAACCAGAACCGCAGGAGCCGGTTGGTGTTTTCGTTGGTGCCGCGCTGCCAGGGCGAGTGCGGGTCGCAGAAGTACATCGTCGTATCGAGAGCGGTCTGGATTTTTGCGTAGTCGGCCAGTTCGGTGCCGCGGTCCCAGGTGATCGACCGGCGCAGGTGATCCGGGAGGGAGGCCATCTCCCGGATCATCGCGGCGGCAACGGTTTCCGCGGTGTGGTCCCCTGGCAGGTGCAGCAGGATCGTGAACCGGGTTGAGCGTTCCACCAAGGTTCCGATCGCTGTCCCGTTGGCGCCGATGATGAGGTCACCTTCCCAATGCCCGGGCACTGCCCGGTCCTGGACCTCGGCGGGACGTTGGCTGATCTTGAAGGCCTCTTTATAGGGGCTGTTGGCGCGCCGGTCAGTGCCGTGGGGGATGCGTTGTTTGCGTTTCAGGCTGAGCTTTTCGGCCAGGTCCGCCCGCAGGTTCCCGCGGGTTTGGACGTAAAGGGCCTGGTAGATCGTCTCGTGGCTCACCTGCATAGTCTGATCGTCACCGAAGTAATACGCCAACATCGAGGAGATCAGCTTCGGACTCCACCCGTCATCCATCCAGACGCCGATCAGCCGGCACAAACCCTCGTCCTTGGCCAGCCTGAAGGGTTTGGGACGGCGCCTGTCCTGATGCGCTTTGGCGTGAGCGACCGAGGCGTAGTACTTCCCGTCCGCGCTCGTGTGGCGTTTGACCTCCCGCCAAACTACGGACTTATCCCGCCCGATCAATGCGCCGATCTTCGCGTAACTGAGGCCCATCCGCACACCCATCTGGATCATGCCTCGCTCTTCCAGACCCAACGCACGGCCAGGGCCCCCGACTGAAGGAGCAGGATCGGCAAGACCTCCGGTAGCACCCCGGTTCACGGTCATCATTAGGCCAGACTGAACCCACCAATTGTGCCCGGTAGCGTGCACCGCCCCGACACGCTGGGCAGCAGTACGAACAGGCATCCCCGCACACACCAAATCAAGAAACTCAGTACGCGCAGCCTTGGGGAACAACTTGACCATAAAACGCTCCATCAATCAGAGCGTTGCAACGACCCTATGACTTTGCCTCGGGAACATTGGCATTAACTGTCACTCGGCAGGCGTTAAACCACGACGGCGGGGTGCGGCTTCACGTGGAAGCTGCACCCCGCCGTCGTGGTTGGCTGCTTAGGCGGAGACCAGGCTGTGCCAGTCGTTGACGAGGGGCAGGTTGTGCGCCTCGGAAACGGAGTGGTGTGCCACGTGGCCTGCGGCGATGTTGAGGCCGGCGGCCAGGGCGGGGTCGCGGTCGAAGGCGGCCTTGACGCCCAGGTTGGCCAGTGCCACGGCGTAGCGCAGGGTGACGTTGGTCAGTGCGTACGTGGAGGTGTTCGGAACAGCGCCAGGCATGTTGGCAACGCAGTAGAAGATCGAGTTGTGGACCTTGTACGTCGGTTCCTGGTGGGTGGTGGGGTGCGTGTCCTCGAAGCAGCCGCCCTGGTCCACAGCGATGTCCACCAGGACCGAGCCCGGCTTCATGCGGGAGACGAGTTCGTTGGTGACCAGCTTGGGAGCCTTGGCGCCCGGGATCAGGACGGAGCCGATCACGAGATCTGCGTCGATGACTGACTTCTCGATCTCGTAGGCGTTGGAGGCAACGGTCTTCAGGCGGCCCTGGTAGAGGGCGTCCAGTTCGCGCAGCCGGTTGATGTTGATGTCCATGATGGTGACATCAGCACCGAGGCCCAGCGCCATGGCAGCGGCGTTGGTTCCCGCAACGCCGGCGCCGAGGACAACAACCTTGGCCGGGCGGACGCCCGGTACGCCGCCCAGGAGGACACCCTTGCCGCCGGCCGGAGCCATCAGCGAGGAAGCGCCGACCACGACGGACAGGCGGCCTGCGACCTCGGACATGGGGGCAAGCAGCGGAAGCGTGCGGCCTTCCTGCACGGTTTCGTAGGCGATGGCCGTGACGCCGGAGTTGATGAGCTCGGCGGTGAGCTCGGGTTCTGCGGCGAGGTGCAGGTAGGTGAAGAGGATCAGGCCCTTGCGGAAGCGGTGGTACTCCGCGGCGATGGGTTCCTTGACCTTCATGACCATGTCCGCGCGGCCCCACACGTCATCGGCTTCGTTGACGATTTCGGCGCCGGCGATCGAGTATTCCTCGTCGGTGATGCCCGAGCCGAGGCCTGCGCCGCGCTCAACCAGAACGGTGTGTCCGTGGGTGCGGAACTCGTGGACGCCGGCGGCCGTGATGGCTACGCGGAACTCGTTGTTCTTGATTTCTTTGGGGACGCCGATGATCATTTGCTGGCTCCATCGTTAGCGGCCTGTTCGGCCGAATATTTGCTGCGGGCTGTGATTCCAGAATAAATCCGGCTGTGAGGCAGGCGACATGGATTCCCGATCGGCCCGGGAGCAAAACCCCGGAAATTCAAGGAACTCCTGCCGTCAAGCTCGACATTTGTCGAGCACCAAGGCGTCAGGTGTCGCCTGCTGTTGGTACGCTTTCCGGATGCAGCAAGACGTGGAACAGATCGTTGAACGCGTAGCACTGAAGCTCGGCCGCGGACTGTCCTTGGAGGACCTCGACGGCGTTCTTCTCGCCTACAGTTCCAACCAATCCCACGCAGACCGCGTCCGGGTGAATTTCCTGCTCAGCAAGCGCGTCCCCAGCGACGTCAGCGCCTGGCAGCTCTCGCACGGCATCTCCACCGCCGTGCGCCCCGTGGTGGTGCCCGCCAACGACGAACTCGGGATGCTCGGCCGCGTCTGTGTCCCCTTGTTGGTCCGCGGTTTCCGTGTGGGGTACTTGTGGGTGCAACAGGACCTTGAGGAGCAAAGCGCGACGGCGATCCTCGCCCAGTTGCCCGGCGTCCGGGACGAACTGGACCTGTTGGCGGGCTTGCTCCTGGACTCGAACACGGCCGAGTCCGAGTTCCGGCGCAGGCGTGAGCAGGAGTTCCTCTCGGCCTGTGGCGGCGAATCGAACGCCGTGGCGGCCGTTGCGGGGTGGAAGGAGATCCAAGGCCGCGGCCCGTGGCAACTGGTGACGATCCTTGACGCCGAAGGTGCCCGGTCCGACGTCGATCCCATCGCGGCAACCCTCACGCACCGCTCAGCCGCGCTGCAGTCCACCATCGGCGTGAACGCGGCTTTGTTCAGCGCGGGCACGGAAACCCACTCGGTGGTCCTGTTCCGGGAATCCGGAGGACGGGCAGACCACGCGCAGGTCCTGGTCCATTACCAGCTTGAGCTCGCAAAGCGTGCCGGCCGGACCGTGGACCGCGTCATCCTGGGGATCAGCGAACCATTCCAGGTGATCAGGCAGCTCGCGGGGGCGTACCGGCAGTCCAAGGTTGCTGCGCAGGCGGCGGCCGTGGATGCGCAGCTCGGGGAACTGGTGGACAGCCGTTCCGTGGGCGTGTACCAGCTCTTTGACCGCCTGCTGGCACCGGGCGGCTGGGACGATACCGGCTCGGTGCATTTCCGGACGCTTGAGGACCAGGACAAAAGCGGCGAGCTCCTGCCGGTCCTGGAGCTTCTCTACGACAACGACAGTGCCGTGCAGGATGTCGCGGCGAAACTTCACCTCCACAGGAGCAGCATCTACAACAGGCTCGGACGCATCCGCCAGCTCATCGGTGCTGATCCCTTGAACGGTGCCATCCGGCTTGAATTGCATGCTGCCTTGAAGGCGCGGCGCTGGGCCGGCAGGCCGCGGATCTGAGCCCGGACCCGCGGATCTAAGCACCGGCAAAACTCAGCGTAAGAAACAGATAAGGCAGGTACCCGCGCGGGTACCTGCCTTATCTGATGCCAATGCGCTTGCCTGGCCGTTAACTGGGGAACGCGTCAGGAGCGCCTCAGCCGCTGGCAACTCCAGCGGCCCAAACGGCGCCGGAACGTTGCCGTGCGGCTGCTGCTGCAGTACCGCCCGTGCCAGCCGGCGTGCACGTTGGTGCGGGGCAACCGCGTGCTCACTGCAGTGCCTTCTGTGCGGCGTCAAGGAGCGACTCCAAGGTGGACGCCTGCGGCTGAGGCGACGTGCCTGCGGTGGGCTTGCCGGTGGGCCGGGGCTTTGCCGTTTGAGTTCCCGTCGGTGTTGGCGTCGGGGTCGGCGTGGGAGTGGTGGTCGGCGTCGGCGTCGTGGTGGGCGTCGGTGTTGCCGGCGGCGTCGTGATCGTGTCCGAGGGCACGTCGCCGGGCGCCGGCGCAGGTTGGGTCGGAGCCGGAGTGCCGGCTACGGGGGACGGCGCTGCGACTGCCGGGGCGGACGCCGAGGGGACCCAGACAGGGGCTGCCAGGGAGACGTGCGGTGAAGGAACCGACGACGGCGAAACCGCCACAGGCGCTTCCGGTACCGTCGCCTCCGGTACCGTGGCCGGTTGGCCTGCTTCGGATGACGATTGACCCGACGACGACGGGGAGGACGCTGTGGTGTAGGAAGCCCGGGGCGCAGGGGCTGCCGAGCCCGGTTGGCGGTCCTCGCCACTCTGGCCGCCGCTGGCTTCCTGGGCCGGACTTTCCTGACCGAAGAACGGAAGCTCCAGTGCCTGCCCGACGGTTCCCGCAGTCAGTACCAGGCCCAGCGCTCCGGCAACCACTGCCATGCGCTGGCTCATGTGTTTCACCGACGCGGCTTTCCGCAGAACAGCTTGGGGTTCGCGGCCAAATGAGGAGGTGGTGCCGAGGGTTGATGCCGTCACCGGCGGAGGTGTCTTGCGGGATGCCGCCGGGGCCGGGGCGGCCGCTTCGGCTCCGGCTTCCCCGCGGGTGGCTGCCTTGCGGGCGGCAACCACGGGAATGGCTGACGTGGGAGGCCCGGGTGTGGTGGATGCCGGAGCTGCGGCCCGCGCGGCTTCGACTACCGGAATCGCTGCGGTTGCTGGCTCCGGGCCTGCGGTTGCCGGCTCCCGAAGCGCAGGGGCCGCCTTCGGCTCGGCAGGGGCGATCACAGCCCTTGCCGCACGCTCACGCTCAGCGGCCCGGGCCGCAGCCCGCGTGGTGGGCGCAGCCGTAGCGGGTGATGCCGGGGTGGGTGCCGTTACGGTGGGGATCGCCGTCGTGGCGGGTTCTGCTTGGGTGGGCATCGCCGTCGTGGCTGGTTCCGGGGATCCGCTGGGTTGGGCCCGACGGCGTCCGGTTGGCTTGGTGCGCTCGCGCTCGAGTTGCGCGCGGCGTGGGTTATCCATGGTTGGGGACATGGTTGTGCCTCTCAACGCCTGCGAGGTTAGCTGTCGGGTTCGGACGAGGCCGTCCGGCCGCGCGTGGCGGCTTCACCCCAAGGGCTTGCGGAGAAAACAAGCCCGGGAAACTGTGGGTCCCCCGTCTCTGCCGCGGGTCTGGCGGATCCTGGATTGCGGCAGAGCCCGGCGTCAATCCAGAAGCGGCCCAGCGGAGATCGGGTCGCCCTACGACCGTACAGGAGGCGGAAAGTAAAGTCACATTAATGTAACGGGCGGTAGTTCTGCCCCCGCGGGAGGGTGCTACCGCTTAGGCTTCGGGGCCGGTGCGGGGGCGGGGATTTCGTGTTCGATTTTCCGGACCTGGTGGGCTTGATGTGTGGCAGGGCGGAAGACTTCGTCTGCGATCCCCAGCATGCCGCCTGCTGCGGCCCGCCGGACGCCGCGCTTGTTCTCCCGCGCAATCCAGTACCAAAGCGCGCCTATGAGCGCGGGAACTCCGAGCACTGCTGCCAACACGGCCAAGATGTCCATCCGCCAACACTAGCCTTGGGCACGTACTGGCCGGTAGACATGAGCTATGGACCTACCAGTGATGCCGCCCGTTTCGCCCATGCTCGCCAAGTCCGTCACGAACATCCCCGACGTTGGGCATTACGAGCCCAAATGGGACGGATTCCGGACCATCGTCTTCAAGGACGGGGACGACATCGTCCTGGGCAGCCGCAACGAGAAGCCCATGACCCGTTACTTCCCGGAGCTGGTGGAAGCGCTGAAGAAGAACCTTCCGGACAAGTGCGTTGTGGACGGCGAGATCATCCTGATCCAGGGCAACAGGCTTGAGTTCGAGGTGCTGCAGCAGCGAATCCATCCCGCGGACAGCCGGGTTCGGATGCTTGCGGAGAAGACGCCGGCGTCCCTGGTGGCGTTCGACCTGCTTGCCCTCGGCGACGAGGATCTGACCGGCCGGCCCTTCGCCGAGCGGCGCGCTGCCTTGGAGAAGGCCCTCGCCGACGCCCGGCCTCCTGTGTACGTAACGCCTGCGGTGACGGACCTGGGGCGCGCCAAGGAATGGTTCGTGCAGCTTGAGGGAGCAGGCCTCGACGGCGTGCTGTCGAAACCGCTCGACGGCACCTACCAGCCGAACAAGCGGGTGATGTTCAAGACGAAGCATGAGCGGACAGCCGATTGCGTGGTGGCCGGATTCCGTTGGCACAAGACCGCGAAAGTTGTGGGGTCGATGCTCCTGGGGCTCTACGACGACTCAGGCCGGCTTCATCACGTCGGCGTCGTGGCGTCATTCCCCATGGCAAAGCGGGAGGCGTTGGTGGCGGAGCTTGAGCCCTATCAAGTGGAGCTCGGCGACCATCCGTGGGGCGAGTGGGCCAAGCAGGACGATTCGCCCGGGGGGTCTCGGATGCCCGGGGCGCAGAGCAGGTGGAGCGCCGGAAAGGACTTCTCCTTTGTGCCGCTGCGCCCCGAACTGGTGATCGAGGTGACCTACGACTACATGGAGGGTGACCGGTTCCGCCACACGACGCAGTTCCGTCGGTGGCGGCCGGACCGGACTCCTGAAAGTTGCACGTACTCGCAGCTGGAAGAGCCTGCGGAGTACGACCTTGGGGAGATCCTGAGCCTGCCGTAGCGGCCCGGTGGGGAACTACTCCTCGTGCCCCTGGTCGCTGCTCATGCTGCCTTCGGCGGGCGGGGTTTCTCCCGGGGGCACGCCGCCGCCTGGCTCGAGGCCTGTGACGTTTCCATCCAGGGGGTCGGGATTGGCCGAGGAAGCGGGGTCGTCGTCCTCGTCCTGGCGCATGTCGGGATCTTCGTGGATGCTGTCCGCGTCGGCGGTAGTGTCTATGGGTCCACTGGCGCCGCTCACGCCGAAGGTCCGGGGATCGTCTTCCGGGTCATAGCTGGTCATGGTGAGCCCTTTCGTAAGTAAGCTTACTAATTAGCTTGCTCCGCCAGCCTATCCGGGACGGGCCGCGCCAACAAGGCCGTCCGCAGAGGTGCCCGTGCCGGTGCGGCTCCCTGCACCTCGGCGTCCTGCTTGCTCAGCGGTGCCGGGTGGTGGCGTTGACGAAGCTGCGGATGGCGTCCGCCACGGCTTTGGGGCGCATGTGCTGGGCAACGTGGCCGACGCCGGGAATTTCCACCAGGCGCCCTTGGGCCACCGCCCGCGAAAGCCTCAAGGACCAATCCGGTCCGGCAACACGGTCGCGGCTTCCCCGGAGAACCAGGACCGGGACATCGATGCCGGACAGCCGATCCAGGGTCGGGTACTTCATCATCACGGGCAGTTCGGTGACGTACCAGCGCGGTCCGCACCGGAAGTAGTCCCCCATGACGATCCAGTTGGACGAAGGACTCTCGCGGAGGATGCCATCCAGTGTCAGGGCAATCGACTGCTGCATCACGTTCTTGTGCCGCGAATCGACAACCGGCCCCATGAGCACAAGCTGCCGTGCACTTTCCGGCCGGTGCAGTGCAGCCTCAATGGCGAACTGCACCCCCATGGAGTGGCCTACCAAAATGTAGGAGTCGATGCCGCGGGATGCCAGGGCCCCGGCAATGAAGGCGCCGTAGTCCTCGACCTGGAGTTGCCTGCCGGGCCGGGGAGTGCCGGCGAAGCCCGGCAGGTCGAAGGAGTACGTGGGCGCATGCGCCGCCAGCACGGCGTGCAGTCGTGCCAGGTACCTGTGGGAAACCCCGATGCCGTGGATCAGGATGTAGGCAGGCTTCTCTGCCGACCCGGCCCCGGGTTCGGGAGACCCCTCGGTCCAGAAGATGCGTCCGGTGAGGCCATGGGCCTCTATGTCGGAGGACAGTAGCGCGCTCATGCGGGACAAATGACGGAGAAGTACCTTGAAGCCATACAGCTATTGAACAGCATGCTGTCGGTTTCGGAGGGCTCGCCGGTGCGAGCTAGTCCCGCGAGTCCCGCGCGGCGTCGTCCGATTCATTGGAGTCGGCCGGCCGCGCATCAGTTGCCTTCGCAGCGTCAGCCGCCTCCCGGCGTCGTGCGATTTTCGATTCGGTCCACATGGTGACCGCCACGAACACCGTGCACGCGAACATGAAGGTGGCCACAAAGTTCAATCCCATGGCTGAGCCCAAGGGTATGGCAAGGGCAAGCGCAGCCAAACCGGCCACGATATGCCACCCTTTGAAATTGCCCACCGATCAAGCGTAACCCCGGGCTTTACAGGTCCCCGCCTGTTGGCTGGGATCGTTGCTTGATCCTTATCACTCGGACGCTTTCAGTCGCTTTCCGCAGCCTCCGCAGCGGCGGTTTCGTCCTGCTTGCGCTTCTGGGTTTCCAGCCACGCAATGATCGCCGCCTGCCGGATCCGACGATGCGTTCCCCGGTACTCCACCGGAATCTCGCCACGGTCGGTCATGTTCCGCAGATAGGTGTGTGAGATCCCGGCAAGCTCCGCAGCCTGCGAAGTCGTCAGCATTTCCTCCACGCTGCTGACGGTCACCGTTTCGCCCCGCCCGAGCCTCGCAAGGAGGTCGACGACGGCGTCCCGCGCCTGATCGGGCAGGCGGTGGACCGTGCCGTCCACGAACACGGTGATGTCGTCGCTGTCGTTGAGGGAGCGTGCCAGGTTCCGGGCGTCGTCGGTGGGGAGGCCTGCTGTGACGCGGGGAGCTATCAATGCCATGGCAGAAGCCTAGCCTGCGGCGTGGAGGAAGAACTTACTCCGCGTCCAGATCCGTTTCCAGCAGCTTCACCAGTGCGTCCAGCGCGGCATCGGCACCGTCCCCCTCGGCTCGAAGCACCACCACGTCACCCTTCGCAGCGCCGAGGGTCATAAGCGAGAGGATGCTGGCCGCGTCCATCGCTTCGTCCTCGGGCTGGCCCTGCATGGCGATGGTGACATCCACCGGCTGCTCGCCGGCTGCCTCGGCGAACAGGGCAGCGGGCCGGGCGTGCAGTCCGGAGCGGCTGGCTACGGTTGCTGTGCGTTCTGGCATGGTTTCTCCTTGCGTTGGTGCGGGAAGGGTTAGAGGCCGAGCTCTTCGAGCACGGGGAGCTTGGCGCGGACCCAGTCGCGTGCCTCGGTGGCGCTGGGGGCGGAAAGAGCCAGGCGTGCAAGTTCCTGCGCCTGCTCCAGCGTGACGGTCTTCAGCACGGTCCCGACCGCGGCCAACGAGCGCGCGGTCATGGACAGTGTGGTGACGCCCAGTCCGGTGAGGACGACAGCGAGGGCGGGGTCCGCGGCGGCCTCGCCACAGACGCCAACGGGCTTGTTGTTGCCCTCCTGTGCCGAGCCTTCCACGGTGAGCTGCACCAGCCGCAGCACCGCGGGTTGCCACGGAGTGTTCAGGTCCGCGAGGGGGCCCAGCTGGCGGTCGGCGGCCATGGCGTACTGGGTGAGGTCGTTCGTGCCCAGGGACGCGAATCCCACTTCACGCAGCACGGTTGCGGCCGTCAGCGCAGCGGAGGGGACCTCCACCATTACGCCTGGCGTCCGGATTCCCGCTGCTGCGCAGAGCGAGGCAAAGCGTCCTGCCTCGGCAGCTGTGGAGATCATGGGAGCCATGACCCACACATCGGCCTCGGATTCCGACGCGGCGCGGGCGATCGCCTCGAGCTGGCGTTCCAGGACGCCCGGGGTGGTGAAGTCGGTGCGGTAGCCGCGAACGCCCAGTGCAGGGTTGGGCTCGGTGGCATCCGTGAGGAAGGGGAGGGGCTTGTCGGCGCCGGCGTCGAGGGTGCGGAGGACCACCTTCTTGCCCGGGAACGCGTCAAACACGGCTTTGTAGGCGGCGGCCTGCTCATCCACGGAGGGCTCGGTGTCGCGCTCCAGGAAGCAGAATTCGGTGCGGAACAGGCCAACGCCCTGGGCGCCCAGCTTCGCAGCTGCCACGGCATCCTTGGCTCCGCCCACATTGGCGAGGAGCGGGACCAGGTGGCCGTCCGCCGTCGTGCCGTTTCCGTCGAAGGCTGCCAGCGTGGCGGAGGTTTCCGCCCAGGCGGTGGCAAGTGCACGTTGTTCCTCGGTCGGTTCGACGGCGACGAAGCCGGCAGCGCCGTCCACATAAACCTCTGAGCCATCCGCGATCCCGTCCACGCCGTGGGCCGCAACGACGGCGGGCAGGCCGAGGGAGCGCGCGATGATCGCCGTGTGGGACTGCGGCCCGCCGCCTGAGGTCACCAGCGCCAGGACAACTGCGGGATTCAGGGTCGCAGTGTCGGCGGGAGCGAGATCCTCGGCTACCAGGATGAAGGGTGTTTCGGAGGACGGGATGCCCGGTGCGGGGACACCCCGGAGTTCAGCGACAATGCGTGCGCGGACATCCAGGACGTCGGTGGCGCGCTCGGCCATGTAGCCGCCCAGGTTGTGCAGCATTTCAGAGACCGATGCGCCGGCTTCCCAGATGGCCCGTTCTGCGGAGGTTCCGGCGTTGACGAGTTTGCCCGCCGACTTCAGCAGCATGGTGTCTTTGGCCATGAGGGCGGTGGCCTCAAGGACGGCCTTGCCGTCGCCGGAGGCGGTTTCCGCGCGCGCCTTGAGTTCATCATGGACGGCTTGCGCCGCTGCCTTCAACCGCGCGACGGCGTCTTCCGGAGCGACGTCCGCGGCCAGGCGTTCCCCCGACGGCGGTTCACTCACCGGCTTGGGCATCTGGCGGACGGAACCCGTGATGCGGCCAGGGCTTACCCCAACTCCTTGGAAATTCTGCACTGAATCCTCTGTTCCTGCTTGTTGTTTCAGACCCGTCGGCGACGGCACCGGGAGCCTCTGTAACCAGCCTACAAAATTCCTTTGTGAGCCACTTCATATAGCAACGCTATAGGTGCTAGGGTAGCGGTTATGAGTTTCGATGACCAGCTTCCGCCTAAAATTCGGTTGCTTCGCGCAGCTGCCGAATTGCTGGCGAATTCGGAGGGGTCAGCGGTCTCAACGCGCCAGATCACCAAGCTTGCCGGTGTCACGGCGCCTACGCTCTACCACCACTTTGGTGACAAGGAAGGACTGTTCGACGCCGTCGTATCAGCAGGCTTCGAAGAGTACGTGGCGGGGGAGCGGGACTTTGCGCCGTCCGGGGAGCCCTTGGAAGACGTCCGGCGGATGTGGGACAACCACGTCCAGTTCGGATTGACCCAACCCCATCTGTACCTGGTCATGTTCGGCAACATCAGGCCGGAGAGCCGCCCGGCAATCGTGGCCGATGCTGAAGCGCTCCTGGAAGAGATGTTGAACAAGGCCGCCATCGCAGGTCAGATCAATGTGCCGCCCCGCGAAGCGGCACGGAGCATTCTCGCGGCCAACGTGGGCGTCACGCTCATGCTGATCGCTGAACCGGTGGAAGAACGGAACCTCGAGCTCTCAACGATGACCCGGGATTCCATGATTTTTGCCGTCTCCACGGAAACCGCCCGTGGCGCCGCAGCGGACGACTCCGGTAAGTCGTCGGTAGTTGTTGCGGCAATCGCCCTGAATGCGGCACTGCAGGCCTCGCATTCGGACCAACTTTCCAGCTCTGAACTGAAGCTTTTCCTGGAATGGCTTCATCGCATTTCCAGCAGCTCCTAGCTGCTCTCTCTCGATCTCTATATCGACTGACCCCGCGCCGCCGCGGGAAACACGTTAGGAATTCACATGGCAACAGAGACAGTTGCGAAGCCCCGCACCAGCGCCCGCGTTGGCGTCCAGAAGTTCGGAACATTCCTGTCCGGCATGATCATGCCCAACATCGGCGCCTTCATCGCCTGGGGCCTCATCACGGCCCTGTTCATCGAGAAGGGCTGGATTCCCGTCCCGGAACTCGGGGGCTATGGGACCAACGCCGAGGGTGTTGCCAACGTGGGCCTTGTGGGCCCAATGGTCAACTACCTGCTTCCGCTTCTGATTGCCTACACCGGTGGCCGGATGGTCTATGACGTCCGCGGCGGTGTGGTGGGTGCCATCGCCACCATGGGTGTCATTGTGGGCACGGGTATTCCTATGTTCATCGGGGCCATGATCATGGGGCCGCTGGGCGGCTGGACCATGAAAAAGATCGACAGCATCTGGGACGGCAAGATCCGTCCGGGCTTCGAAATGCTGGTCAACAACTTCTCCGCCGGTATCTGGGGCGGAATTCTGACCCTGCTCGGGTTCTACGGCCTGACCCCCGTAGTCAAGGCCTTCACAGCCGGTGCCGGCTCAGTGGTTCAGTTCCTGGTGGACAACGGCCTGCTGCCCCTCACCAGCATCTTCATCGAGCCTGCCAAGGTCCTCTTCCTGAACAACGCCATCAACCACGGCGTACTGACACCGCTGGGCATCCAGCAGTCGCTGGACCAGGGCAAGTCCATCCTGTTCCTGCTCGAAGCCAACCCCGGCCCCGGCCTGGGCATCCTGCTGGCCTACATGTTCTTCGGCCGTGGTGCTGCACGGGCATCGGCTCCCGGTGCTGCGATCATCCACTTCCTGGGCGGAATCCACGAGATCTATTTCCCGTACGTCCTGATGAAGCCCATCCTCATCCTCGCTGCCATCGGCGGCGGCATGACGGGCATCGCTACCCTGGCCATCACCAACTCCGGTCTCGTGGCTCCGGCAGCTCCGGGTTCCATCATTGCCGTCATAGCCCAAACCTCACGTGACAGCTACGTGGGCGTGGTCCTCGCTGTCGTGCTTGCCACCACTGTGTCCTTCCTGATCGCCTCCCTGATCCTGCGCACGTCCAAGAACAAGGGCGACGACGATCTCAGTGAAGCCACGTCCCGCATGGAAGCCATGAAGGGCAAGAAGAGCTCCGTCTCCTCCGCCCTCGTGGGAGACCGGCAAGCAGCTCAGGGTGAAGGCACCGTCCTGACCCGTCCGGTCCGGAACATCGTGTTTGCCTGCGACGCCGGCATGGGCTCGAGCGCCATGGGTGCCTCCGTCCTCCGCAACAAGATCAAGGCGGCCGGCTTCCCGGACGTCAAGGTCACCAACTCGGCCATCGCCAACCTCAGCGACACCTACGACGTCGTGGTCACCCACCAGGACCTCACCGAACGTGCACAACCGCGCACGTCCAGCGCCGTGCACTACTCGGTAGACAACTTCATGAACAGCCCCAGGTACGACGAAATCGTTGACTTGGTACGTTCGAGCAACAGCGCAGACGCTCCAGCAGCGGCTGCTCCTTCGGGGGCCGTCGAAGAAGCCCCCGCCCATGGTGCCCATGCCGCCGAGCCGGCTGCCGCCGTCGAAGGCAAAGGCGTCCTGCTTCGCGAAAGCGTGATCCTGAACGGCACCTCCCGCGACCGCGACAGTGCGATCGACGAGGCCGGAAAGCTGCTGCTGGACCGTGGCGCCGTGGATGTCAGCTACGTCCATGCCATGCACGAGCGTGAGGAATCCGTGTCCACCTACATGGGCAGCTTCCTGGCGATCCCTCACGGCACCAACGATGCCAAGGAACACATCAACCACTCGGCCGTGTCCATCATCCGGTACCCCGAGGGCATCGACTGGGGCGGCAAGCAAGTGAAGTTCGTAGTCGGCGTGGCCGGCATCAACAACGAACACCTCCACATCCTCTCTTCCATCGCCAAGATCTTCACCAACAAGGCGCAGGTTGCCCAGTTGGAGCAGGCAACCACGGTGGATGAAGTCCTGGAGCTGTTCGGAAAGGTCAACGCATAGTGAAGGCAGTCCATTTTGGGGCAGGCAACATCGGGCGGGGTTTCGTGGGGCTGCTGCTGCACGAATCCGGGTATGAGGTGGTGTTCGCCGACGTCGCGGATGCACTCATCAGCCAGCTCGCGGAGGCCAGCAGCTACGACGTCCATGAGGTAGGCGAAAACCCGGCGGTCAAGACCGTGGAAGGCTTCCGCGCCTTGAACTCGGCTGCACAGGAAGCGGCTGTTGTGGAGGAAATCGCGACGGCGGATGTGGTCACCACCGCGGTGGGGCCCCACATCCTGAAGTTCGTGGCGCCGGTGATCGCCCGCGGGCTGGCCGCCCGGCCCGCGGACCTCCCTCCGCTGCAGGTCATGGCCTGCGAGAACGCCATCAATGCCACGGACCTCCTCCACACGGAGATCCGGGCGGCCTGGGACGATTCTGCCGGTGACCTGGACGCCGTCGCGGTTTTTGCCAACACCGCAGTGGACCGGATCGTGCCCAACCAGGCACCAGGCCAAGGCCTGGACGTCACGGTGGAAACGTTCTACGAGTGGGTCATCGACCGTACGCCGTTCCGCGGCAATGCGCCGAGCATCCCCGGCGCGACGTTCGTGGACGAGCTGGGACCGTACATCGAGCGCAAGCTGTTCACGGTTAACACCGGCCATGCGTCGGCTGCGTACTTCGGCTACGGTGCAGGGCTTGAGAAGATCTCGGACGCCATGGCCGATCCTGCCGTGGCCGCGAAGGTCCGGGCCGTGCTGGAGGAAACCAAGGAACTCCTGGTTGCCAAGCACGGTTTCGTGGAGGCCGAGCAGGAAGCGTACGTCCAGAAAATCCTGCAACGCTTCAGCAACCCGCACCTGCCGGATACCGTGAACCGCGTGGGCCGTGCGCCGCTGCGGAAGCTTGGCCGGCATGAGCGGTTCGTTGGTCCGGCGGCCGAGCTGGCAGAGCGGGGCGTCACCCCGGTGGCCCTGCTCGAGGCGATGTCGGCAGCCCTCCGTTTTGACGACGGTGCCGATGACGAAGCCGTGGAGCTTGCCAGGATGCTGTCCGAACTGGACGCGGCCGCCGTCGTCGAACGCGTTACAGAACTGCCGCCGACGCACCCGCTATTCCCCGCCGTGCAGAAGCTGGTGGAGGACCGGCAGGCCGAGCTCTGACGCTCTCTCACGTTCCACATAAAGGCCCGACGTCGAGCACTCAAGTGAGTGCCCGACGTCGGGCTTTTTCGGGTGCGGGGGTCTAGTGCGCTGCCGAGGTTTCCGCTTCCGACATCGCCTTCCACTCAGCCACGCGGGCCTGGTGGAGCGGAGACTTGCGGACTACGGCGTACGCGACGCCGAGGATTGCGAACCAGATGGGTGTCACCAGCAGTGCCGTGAGGGTGTCGGGCTGCGTAGTGAGCGCCCAGACAAGGAATGCGAAGAAGGCGAACACTACCCACACCATCGGAACGCCGCCGGGCATCTTGAACGGCGAGGCCGCGTGCAGCTCAGGGCGGCGCTTGCGGTACACCAGGTAGCTGGCCAGGATGATGGACCACACGAACATGAAGCAGACTGCGGACACGGTGGTCACCATGTCGAACGCCACGCCAACGTCCTTGCCCGCGTAGAGAAGCGCGACGCCGGCCAGCAACAGGACGCAGGAGAGGAACAGTGCGTTCTGGGGTACTTTGCGGCTGGAGAGCCGGCCGAAGAGTTTGGGTGCGTCGCCGTCATTTGCCAGGCCGTAGACCATGCGGGACGTCGAGTAGATGCCCGAATTGGCCGAGGACATGGCAGAGGTGAGCACCACCAGGTTCACCACAGTCGCTGCCATGCCCAGGCCCGCCAGGGAGAACATGGCGATGAACGGGCTTTGGCCTGCCTTGAATTCGGTCCACGGGGTGACCGACATGAGGATGATCAGGGCGCCTACGTAGAAGAGCATGACGCGCAGGGGAATGGCGTTGATGGCGCGGGGCAGGTTGTGCTCCGGGTTCTTGGTTTCTGCAGCGGCAGTGCCCACCAGTTCGATGCCCACGAACGCGAACACGGCGATCTGGAAGCCGGCCACGAAGCCCATGAATTCCTTGGGGAAGAAGCCGCCGTGGCTCCAAAGGTTGGTGAAGCTGGCGGTGCCTGCGTTGGACTGGAAGCCGGTGAAGATCATGACCAGGCCCACGACGATCAGCGCGACGATGGCCACGATCTTGATGAGCGCGAACCAGAACTCGGTCTCGCCGAAGGCTTTGACGGTGGGGAGGTTCAGGAGGAGCAGGATGATGATGGTGGCCAGGCCCGGGATCCACAGCTGGATTCCCGGCCAGAGCTCGTTGGCGTAGCCCGCAATGGCGATCACGTCCGCAACGCCGGTGACTACCCAGCAGAACCAGTACGTCCAACCGGTAAAGAAGCCGGCCCACGGGCCCAGGAGGTCGCCCGCGAAGTCGCTGAAGGATTTGTAGTTCAGGTTGGACAGCAGGAGCTGGCCCATGGCGCGCATCACGAAGAAGAGCATGAAGCCGATGATCATGTAGACGAAGATCACCGAGGGCCCGGCGACCGAGATGGTCTTGCCGGAGCCCATGAAGAGGCCCGTTCCGATGGCGCCGCCGATGGCCAGGAGCTGGATGTGGCGGTTGCTGAGCGAGCGTGAGAGGTGGGGCTCGCTGTCCCTGCTGGAGGCGCGGAGCTGCCCCTGTGTTGTCTGGTCGGACATTAGTTCAAGAACCCTTCGGAGGAACCGTCAGAATAGTGACGGCCGTTACAAATCTGTTCGATAAAGCTATAGCTAATGTCTGACCAATGGCCAATCGGTCTGCATGGCGAAAGCTCCCTTGTGGAAAAGGGAGCTTTGGCCGTTGGTTCGGGCTGGGTTTCAGAACACGGGCCGCTAGGCGTTCCGGCGCTTGTAAGCCGCCGTCGCAAAGGCGTAGGAGACGACGAGGATTCCCAGGCACCAGGCCAGTGCTACCCAAATATCCGTTCCGGCCGGTCGCTGGGCGAACAGGTCCTGGATGGTGTTCACGATGGACGTCACGGGTTGGTTCTCGGCGAACCAGCGGACCGGACCGGGCATGGTTTCCGTCGGAACGAACGCCGAGCTGATGAACGGCAGGAAGATCAGCGGGTAGGAGAAGCCGCCGGCGCCGTCCACGGACTTCGCCGAAAGGCCCGCGATGATGGCGATCCACGTCAATGCCAGGGTGAACAGCGTCAGGATCCCGGCCACGGCCAGCCAGTCCAGCACATTCGCCGAAGTGCGGAATCCCATGAGCAGCGCAACCCCGACGATGATCACCAGTGACAGGCCGTTGGCCACCAGCGACGTCAGGACGTGGGCCCACAGTACAGAGGAGCGAGCGATGGGCATGGACTGGAACCGCTCGAAAATGCCGCTCTGCATGTCCGTGAAGAGACGGACCGCGGTGTACGCGATTCCCGAAGCGATGGCTATCAGCATGATGCCCGGAAGCAAGTAGTTGACGTAGTTTTCAGTGTCGGTCCTGATGGCGCCGCCGAACACATAGACGAACAAGAGCATCAGGGCAATCGGCGTGATCGCGGTGGTGATGATGGTGTCCACGCTCCGGAAGATGTGCCGCATGGAACGGCCCAACAGAACAGAGGTGTCTGCGAAGAAATGGGTGTTCATGACCTGTCCTTTACTGACTCGGCGCTGCCGTTGGTTCCCACCAGTGCCAGGAAGATGTCCTCCAGGCTCGGCTGCTTTTCCACGTATTCCACCTTGGCCGGCGGAAGCAGTTGCTTGAGCTCGGCGAGCGTGCCGTTCGCAATAATTCGCCCCTCGTGAAGAATGGCGATTCTGTCTGCTAGGTGTTCGGCCTCGTCGAGGTACTGGGTGGTGAGCAGGACTGTTGTCCCCTTGTTGGCAAGGTTCTTCACGATCTGCCACACCTCCAGGCGGGCCTCCGGGTCCAAGCCCGTGGTGGGCTCATCCAGGAAAATCACCTTCGGGTTGCCGATCAGGCTCATGGCGATGTCCAGCCGGCGACGCATGCCTCCGGAGTACGTCGCCACTTTGCGGGAACCGGCTTCCGTGAGGCTGAACTGTGCCAGCAACTCATCTGCGATCCGGCCCGGGTTCTTCAGGTGACGCAGCTTGGCGACGAGGATGAGGTTCTCCTTGCCGCTGAGGACCTCATCCACTGCGGCGAACTGTCCGGTGAGGCTGATGGACTGCCGCACCTGGAGCGACTCGGTTGCGACGTCGAAACCCTCGACGGCGGCCTGCCCGCCGTCCGCTGTGAGCAACGTTGAGAGGATCTTCACCATGGTGGTTTTTCCCGCTCCATTGGATCCGAGGAGGGCGAAGATGCTGCCCGAAGCTACCTCGAAGTCCACGCCCTTGAGTACATGGAGATCCTTGTAGGACTTTTCGATGCCCTTTACCTGGATTGCCGCAGCTGTCATGACTCCGCCTCTTTCGCTTTGTCGATTGCTTTGTTGAGGCGCTCACGTTCCTTGTCGATCCAGCGCTTTCCGCCGTAGGCCTGGGCGAAAGTCTCGGCGAATTCGATCGGATCCTCGCCCACCATTTCGCTGACGGGAGTTCCGTCCAATGCTGCCCGTTCCCACAGGTCTGCCAGATCGATGAACATCTGGACCATGGTGTCGCCCTCGGTCACGCCGCCGTAGTACATCAGGTAGCGGTTGAAGGCGCTTGCTACGGAGCGGTAGGGCTCAGGCAAGGCATCCATGCGGGCTTTGGCTTGCTTGTACTGCTTCTTCTGCTCGAGTGATCCCGTGACCAGTTCGATCCATTTTGCTGCCATGTTATTTTCCTTCCTTGCGGAGCTCTTCAATCCGTCCGGACAAGAAGCTCCAGGTGTTCCAGAATTCGTTTAGTTCTGTTTTGCCTTGGGCGTTGAGCGTGTACACCTTGCGTGGCGGGCCCTTTTCGGACGGCCGCTTTTCGACGTCCACCAGCCCCTTTTGTTCGATCCTGACCAGCAACGCGTACACGGTGCCTTCGGCGATCTCGGTGAAGCCCTGCTCCCGGAGCAGCGTGGTGATTTCGTATCCATACGCCGCCTTCCCGGTCAGTAGGGCTAGAACAATGCCCTCCAGTGTGCCTTTGAGCATCTCCGTCATTTGCTTGCCCATCGGACACCTCCCTCGCTACTCAGTATTACTAGCTACCACTACATAGTAGAACTAAGTACCGGTACTTAGCAATACTGAGTTCCGAAGTCATTTTGCCAAGTGGCATGCTGGGGTGGTGACTACGAGACCTGCCGCCGAGCCCGCTTTGCTGACTGCCGCCGTCGAGCTTGGAACCTTCAGCCTGCGGCGCGCCCGGAAGGGCGACTTGCCGCATATCCTCGCGTTGCTCGCGGACGACCAGTTGGGTGCCACGCGTGAAAGTGCCGACGATTTAGCCCCGTACGAGCGGGCTTTTGACGCGATCGACGCCGATCCGGCGCACCTTTTGGTGGTGGGCGAACTCGACGGCGAGGTGGTGGCCACTTTCCAGCTCAGCTACCTTCCAGGCCTGTCGCGCAAGGGGTCGTGGCGGGCGCAGATCGAGGCGGTTCGAGTGTCCGGCAAGCTGCGCGGACAGGGTGTCGGGGCGCTCATGATCGAGTGGGCCATAGGGCAGGCCCGGGAGCGCGGCTGCTCCTTGGTCCAGCTGACTACCGACAAATCCCGGGCTGCGGCGCACCGCTTCTATGAGCGGCTGGGGTTCGTCGCGAGCCACGAGGGCATGAAGCTCACGCTCTAAGGCGGCCAGCCCTCAGGTTCGGGTTGCGGTCACAAGATACGTGCGTAAGTTGGATGCTCGTTTGGTTGGTGGGCTCTCAGTGAATCGACCGAAGTTTGCTTCAGGCTGTCCGGGGTAGGTCAGTGCGGCATCGCTCCAGCCGTTGGCCGTGAAGAGTGTTATGGGTTCATCTGTGCAAAAGGGCAGCGGCCGCTCAGCTTTCATGCGTGCCTCGACCAGCGGAGCCAGTGCCTCCAGCTGCAGAAGGCCGGTTCCGAAGATGTCTGCAAGGAAGATTGAGCCTTGTGCGGACAGGTCCGCGGCGGTGCGCACCAGGGACTGGGCGGCCTCGACGGTGAGGTAGTAGAAGAGGCCCTCGGCTACCCATATTGTTGTCGCTCGCGGATTAAGGCCTGCCCCGAGGAGGGGTTCCGTCCAGGTCCCTGACAAGTCCGCGGGCACGGACAGTCGTTCGGTCCGGGAGGTCGCCGTCCCGAGGACTGCTTCCTTATCCGCAAATGCCTCTGCGTAGTCGAGCTCGAACACTCGGCAGGATGGCGGAAGGGGCATTCGGAATGCCCTTGTATCCATGCCAGCCCCTAGCAAGACTATCTGCGCGCCCGGCCGGGCTGCCCTTAGGATTTGGTCATCAAAATAACGCGTCCGGACCGGAAGGAACGGGTTGTAGGCGGATGCTGCCAGGGTGGCTTTGCCGGAATCGCCGGCCAATAGCTCGGCCCACGGATCGCAAAAGAGCCGGTCCGGGCGGGCGGTTTCGAGGGCTCGTGAGGCGGCGATCCACCGACCCGTGTTTACTGCGGTGGCCCGTGCTTGCGGCCCGGAATGCGTTGTCATTGGTCCACAATAGCGACGGGCTGCTCTCGCGGGGAGCGGGTGGGTGGCAGTTTGTGGGTAGCGCTGGTTTGGCATGAGGCTCGTTTTTTTGGCTTTGATTCAGGGTTTTCCACATAGGGCGGTTGGTGTCTTTTGGGTGCTGTTGTTGCTTGGAAGAGTTGGGGTATGGAGCAGATTCGGGCAATGCAGTCACCGCCACCGGCGGCGCTTGCTGGTGCCGCGGAGCGTCTGCTTTTGGAGTCCGCGCCCCGAGTGTCTGAATTGATCACGCTTCTGGGTGCCGTCCGTCTCAGCACCGCCAGCGGCGAACTGATCGATCAGATCCGTGGGCTGGAGCGGTTGAAGTCCGCCATCACAGGATTGCAGGCCCGTGCCGCGGTGGCCTTCGACCTCGCCCAACGGCAGGAACAAGCCGACGCCGGGGTGCCGGCGGCCGAGCGGGGCCTGGGTGTTGGCGCCCAGGTGGCGTTGGCCCGGCGCGAATCCCCGAACAAGGGGTCCCGTCTCTTGGGGTTGGCAAAAGCGCTGGTCACGGAGATGCCGCATACTATGGCCGCGCTGGAATCAGGTCAACTCAACGAGTGGCGGGCCACCCTACTCGTGAAGGAAACGGCGTGCTTGTCCGTCGAAGACCGGGCCGCCGTGGACGAGGAACTCGCAGCCGACACCGGGACCTGCGACGGGAAAGGCGACCGGGCCATCACCGCCGCCGCGAAGGCTGCCGCCTACCGCCGGGATCCGCGCTCGGTGGCCCAGCGCGCCAGTCATGCCGCGACCGAGCGGACGGTGAGCCTGCGCCCGGCACCGGACACCATGACGGTCCTGACCGCGCTGCTTCCCGTTGCCCAGGGCGTCGCGGCGTACGCGGCGTTGTCCCGGGCCGCGGACACTGCCCGGTCCAGTGGGGACGCCCGAAGCCGGGCGCAGGTAATGGCCGATACCCTGGTCGAACGCATGACGGGCAGGCCTGGCGGGATCAGCGGGGTCGAGCTTCAGCTCGTCATGACCGACCGGACCCTGTTCCAAGGCGACAGCGAACCGGCACGGCTGCAGGGGTACGGAATCGTGCCCGCGGAATGGGCCAGAACACTGCTCGGCGCCGGAGGGACCGAGCCGCCGGCCGCGGAAGAAGAAAGCACCGGGCGGGACATAGCGGACATATCGGATCACGAGTTCAGCGTCTGGCTTCGGCGGCTCTACATCGCCCCGAGCAGCGGGGAGCTGATCACCACCGATTCCAAGGCCAGGCTCTTCCCACTCAGGCTCCGGCGTTTCATCGAAACCCGCGACCATACCTGCCGCACCCCGTACTGCGACGCGCCCATCCGCCACACCGACCACATCGTGCCCTGGCAACACGGCGGACCCACCACCCTGGCCAACGGCGCAGGACTCTGCGAAGCCTGCAACCACACCAAAGAACACCCCGGCTGGACAGCCACCACCACCACCCCCACCACCGGAACCCGCCACACCATCAACCTCCAAACCCCCACAGGCCGCACCTACCAATCCACCCCACCACCCCTACCCGGGCATCCAGCCGCACCCCAACCCGGAACCGAAGCGCCCCCACCCACATCACCACCACCCAAATCCCACCCAGCAGACCAACGGGATCTCACACCCATCTAGAACCCAGAAACCCAAGATTTGGGACGGGTCGACGTTGAACTCGTAGAGCACTTGACCATTAGGGGGCCTAACTATTAGGCTACCTAAATATGAGCGATAGTTTCGATCCCCGCCTCACCGACCTCGCGCGTGAATTTCGTGAGGCCCTGCGTCTGGGTGTCTACATGTTTCGTCGTCTGGACCCGGAGGGTGACCTCACCGCCGCGCAGCTGAGCCTGCTCTCCATGATCTCGGACGGTGGCCTGCGTGTGGGCGACATCGCCAAGAACCTCGGGATCAAAGTCCCCAGCGCAACCGAGCAGATCATCAAGCTTGAGCGCGCCGGCCTGGTAACCCGTCAACCTGACCCCGACGACTCCCGCGCTGTCCAAGTGGGCATCACCACGGCCGGGACCGCCGCCGTCGAATCTGCCAACCACCGGCGCAACGCCATGGTGGCGGAGTTGCTGCAGGGCCTCAGCGCGCAGGAAATCGAGCAGCTGGCCGCGGCACTTCCCGTCATCAGCAAAATCAACAGCTCATTCCAGAACTAACACGAATTAACGCACCGACAAGGAGCAATTGAATGTCACGCCAGTTGGCTGACGCTTCAGCAAGCGCCGAAACAACCATCGAAACCACCCTCGAAGCGGAGAAGGCTTCCCTGCTCAAACAGCCGAAAGCGGTGTGGGCCACGGCCCTCGCGGCTGTTTTCGCCTTCATGGGCATCGGGCTCGTGGACCCCATCCTCCCTGCGATCGCCAAGAACCTGCAGGCCTCCACCAGTGAAGTGTCATTGCTGTTCACCAGCTACTTCCTGGTGACTGCGGTGGCGATGTTGATCAGTGGTTTCGTGTCGTCCCGGATCGGCGGCAAGAAGACGCTTCTCATCGGCCTGGCGATCATCGTGGTGTTTGCGTCGTTGTCCGGCCTGTCCGGCAGTGTTGAGCAGCTGGTTGGCTTCCGCGCGGGGTGGGGACTCGGCAACGCGCTGTTTGTCGCAACTGCCCTGGCCGTGATCGTCGGTGTGGCCAGCGGCGGTACCGGCACAGCGATCATCCTGTACGAGGCCGCCCTTGGCCTGGGCATCTCGCTCGGCCCGCTGCTCGGTGCCCTGCTTGGCGGATGGCAGTGGCGCGCCCCGTTCTTCGGCACGGCGGTCCTGATGGCCGCAGCATTTATCGCACTGTTGGCATTGCTGCCCAAGACACCTGCCCCGGCGAAGAAGTCCCGCCTCCGGGACCCGCTCCTCGCACTTGGCCACAAGGGCCTCCGCACCACCGCAGCCAGTGCGCTGTTCTACAACTACGGCTTCTTCACCATCCTCGCCTTCACTCCCTTCATCCTGGGAATGGATGCCTACGGCATCGGGGGAGTGTTCTTCGGTTGGGGCGTTGCCGTAGCCGTGTTCTCGGTATTCGTGGCTCCCGTCCTGCAAAAGCGCTTCGGTGCCGTCAAGGTCCTGACCGGAACGCTGGCTGTCCTGATGCTCGACCTCGTCGGGCTGGGACTGGCTGCCGGGCACTCGGTGACTGCCGTCGTCGTGCTTGTCATCGTGGCTGGTGCCCTGCTGGGCATCAACAACACGGTCTACACGGAACTGGCCATGGGCGTCTCCGATTCGCCGCGTCCCGTCGCGTCGGCGGGCTACAACTTTGTCCGCTGGATGGGCGGCGCGCTGGCTCCCTTTGCCGCCGCGCAGCTCGGCGAGCACTTCGGGCCGCAGGTGCCGTTCTTCGCTGGCGCAGTTGCCATGGTGATTGCCATCCTGATCGCGTTCAGCGGCCGCAGCTTCCTGTCGTCCCACGAACCGCACCTGGTGTAACAAGCCACCAAGCAAAAGAAGCCCGGCGGATATGATCCGCCGGGCTTCTTCGTCTGCTATTTGCCTTCGTCCGAGGTGACCGGCAGCGGCGCTACCGGCGCCCCCTTCGGGACGAACAGGGTTTCCGCCTGTTCCAAGGACATGCCATTGGTCTCGGGCACCTTGAACATCACAAAGAAGAACGACGCCGCGGCGAACGCTGCGTACATGGCGTACGTCAGGGGCAGCGAACCTGCCGCCATGATGGGGAAGCTGAGCGTGATGGCGAAGTTGGCGATCCATTGCGCGGCGGCTGCCAGGCCCAAGGCGCGCGCGCGGATCCGGGAGGGGAAGATCTCGCCCAACAGCACCCACACGAGCGGTCCCCACGAGGCGCCGAAGCTGATGACGAAGATGTTCGCCGCTACCAGGGCGATGGGTCCCCAAGCACCCGGAAGGGTGATCTCGGAGCCAGTGCCGACCGCGGAGGAGAAGGCCAGCGCCATGACCCCGAGCGATACTGCCATGCCGATGGAGCCGGTCAGCAGGATGGGCCGGCGGCCAATCCGGTCCACCAGTGCGATGGCCACGAGCGTCACCAGGATGTTGGTGACGGAGGTGGCCACGGAAATGGTCAGGGAGTCCTTTTCCTGGAATCCAACGGCCTTCCACAGAGTGGTGGAGTAATAGAAGATCACGTTGATGCCGACGAACTGCTGCAGCACGGACAGGATGATGCCGATCCACACCACGGGCAGCAGGCCGAAGCGGTTGCCGCGCAGAGAGCCCTTCTTGGTGGAGAGCTTTTCCTGCTGGATGGATTCGCGGATCTCGCGGATGTGCCGGTCGATGTCGTCGCCCGGAATGAGCTTGTTGAAGATGGTGCGGGCCTGGTCTTCCTTGCCGTTGAGTACCAGGAAGTGCGGTGACTCGGGCAGGCGGAAGGCGATCCAGCCGTAGATGGCGGCAGGCACGGCGCAGGCGATGAACATCCAGCGCCAGGCTTCGATCCCGAACCACAGCGTTCCGTCCGCGCCGCCGGCAGAGTTGGCCAGGACCGCGTCGGAGAGCAGCGCCGCAAAGATACCCGTGGTGATGGCCAGTTGCTGGAGCGAGGCCAAACGGCCGCGGACGTGCCGCGGGGAGATTTCCGAAATGTAGGCGGGGGCAATCACGGATGCGAGCCCGATGCCGAGGCCACCTACCAGCCGCCAGAAGATGAGGTCCCACACGCTGAAGGCGAGGCCGGTTCCGATGGCGCTGACCAGGAAGAGGAGTGCGCCGATCTTCATTGCGGGGATGCGGCCGTACCGGTCGGCAACTTTACCGGCCAGGTAGGCGCCCACGGCACAGCCGAGCAAGGCCACGGCGACAGCGAAGCCGGTGAGAGCCTCGCTCATGGCGAACTCGCCCGCCATGGCATCCACCGCACCGTTGACTACGGACGAATCAAAGCCGAACAGGAAGCCGCCAACTGCGCCGGCGACAGCCAGGCCGATCACCTTCCGGGAAACGTGGGGGGCGCCTGCTTCGGTGCTGGGACTGGACATGGGTCTCCCTTGGGAAAGGTGTGTGGGAATGCGGTGCGTGACGTCGTCGGCTGTTCCGACGGGGACGCCGGTGCACTCGCGCTACACAGTGTGGCACGTCATATCCGCCAAGTTCCAGTCAAGTGATGGACGTGACATGCATTCACTTTCTTAACCCATTCAGCCCTGATCACGGACTGTGTGTTCGCTGGGAGTCCGTGATCGGTGCTCGTCCGGACCTCCAACCCTCGTTTTGAGTCCACAAATTGAACACAAAGCACGACGACGGCCCTTAAGGATGGTGCCATCCTCAAGGGCCGTCGTCGGACGGTATGCTGCTTGGCTTCGCGGGGAACTAGTGGGCCGGAACTGAATCCTTTGCGGCAGCCTTGGGATCCGTGAGCTTCTTGTTCGGCAGCGCGAAGCTGATCAGGAAAGCGATGATCATCAGGCCCGCAGCGGTCAACATGACCACGTCAATTGCCTGTGCAAAGCCCTCCGTGATCGGCCGGGTGAGCGTGCTATTGGCCGAGTGCAACCAGCTGGTGTCGTTCAACGAATCGTTGTTGGCACCGTTCTTGAAGAAGTCGAACAGCTTGGCGTTCGCAGGATCCGAGGCCACGGCAGGGTCCCGCATGACAGCTTGGTAGTCGGGGCTGGATGCTGCTGTTTTCATGCCGTCTGCGATCTTGTCCGCGGCCGTGCTGAACAGCATGGAGATGAACACTGCCGTGCCGACGGCGCCGCCCATGGAACGGAAGAACGCGGCCGTGGAGGTGCCAACGCCCATGTCCTTGGGTGGGACGGATACCTGCATGGCAAGGGTCAGCGGTTGCATGCAGAAGCCGAGTCCGACGCCGAAGAACACTGCGATCAGTCCGGGAACCCACAAGCCGGTGTCGACGCCCAGGACTAGCCCCATGACCGTTGCTGCGCCTGCAAGCACTGCCGTTCCCATGATCGGGAAGATCCGGTATACACCGGAGTTGGAGATGGTGCGGCCGGCGGAGATGGAGCCGAAGAGGATGCCCACGGTGAAGGTGATCATCATCAGGCCTGCCTCAGTGGGAGTAAGGCCCTTCACCAGCTGCAAATACATGGGCAGCATGGCGATGGCACCGAACATGCCGATACCGATGATGAAGTTCAACAGCGAGGACAAGCCGAACGTGGTGTTCTTGAAGAGACGCAACGGAATCAGCGCGTAGTCGCCGGCACGCTTCTCGGCGAGGAGGAACGCCACGATGCCGATGACGCCCAGTCCGTAGCAAAGCCATGATCCCGCGGAGGACCAGCCCCAGGTGCGGCCTTGCTCAGCTACCAGGAGCAGCGGAACAATCGCCAAGGTGATGGCGGCTGCGCCCCAGTAGTCGATCTTCTGCTTCACGTGCCTGACCGGCAGGTGCAGGTACATGAAGACCACCACCAGCGCGGCAAGGCCGATGGGGAGGTTGATGAAGAAGACCCAGCGCCAACCGTCGAAGCCCAGGATGTTGGCTGAACCGGCAAAGGCACCGCCAATGACAGGGCCAAGGACAGACGAGATGCCGAAAACGGACATGAAGTAGCCCTGGTACTTGGCCCGGTCCTTCAGGGCAACGATGTCGCCGATGATGGTCAGGGCCAGCGCGAGGAGACCGCCGGCGCCCAGTCCTTGGATGCCACGGGCGATGGCAAGCTCCGTCATGGAGTGGACGGAACCTGCGTACAGGGAGCCGGCGAGGAAGATCAGGATGGCCGTGAGGTACAACGGGCGGCGGCCAAAGATGTCGCTGAGTTTGCCGTACAGCGGGGTGCTCACCGTGGAGGTGATGAGGTACGCCGTAGTGGCCCACGCCTGCAGGGACAAACCGTCGAGGTCGTTGGCGATGGTGTAGATGGACGTGGACACGATGGTCTGGTCCAGCGAGGACAGGAACATGCCGAGCATGAGTCCCACCATGACGGTGAGCGTCTGACGATGGGTCAGGACCTCACCAGCAGCCCGAACGGGCGTGGAATTGGACATATCTTCTCCAGAGATGGCAGAAAAGTGGGATTAAGCAGGATAGTTGCTTTCAGTAACTATCCTAACGCCCCGATCATTCCCAGCGGGAGAATATTTCTTGGCCGACCCTCTTCAAGTCTCCTCCGCTCACCTCAGCGTTCCAGGAGGATTCCGTCCGGATCGCTGAAGATCATCACCCCGGGACGGATGCGGACATCGTCGATCACGAGTTCCACATCGACCTCGCCGGCCCCCGTCTTGGCACTCTTCCGGGGGTTGCTTCCGAGGGCTTTGACGCCCAGGGAGAGCCGGGCGATGGCTTCACGGTCGCGGATGGCTCCGTAGATGATCACTCCGGCCCAACCGTTTTCCACGGCGCTTTCAGCGATCATGTCGCCCATGAGGGCAGTCCGCATCGAACCTCGGCCATCGACGACCAGGACTGCTCCGTCGCCCGGCGTGGCCAGGACTGATTTCACCAGCGCGTTGTCCTCATGGCACCGGATAGTACGGACGGGGCCGCTGAAATGCGTGTGGCGTCCAAGGTTCTGGAACTGGACAGCAAGGGACTCGAGTTCCTCACCGCGTTCGTCGTAGAGATCTGCCGTATTTACATGCTGGCTCATGGTGCTTCTCCTCCGTGGGTTTGAGGCCACACTAACGCGCCACACGGGCTGCTCGGGTGCGTATTTCGGGCTATGTGAATAAACGACGCGACGGCGGTTCAGCGTCACTCCGCCACGCTAGGCTGAATTCACACATTCAAATGAGGGGAACCTGCCATGAGTTTGTCCGACCTTCCGGGGCCGGTACCGGACCCCGCTGTCGTCCGTGGCGGCACCACGGCGCTGGCTGAACCGGTTAAACCAGTCCGCCCTGTTTGGGTCACCGGCGTGGTACTGGTCAACCTGGGCATCAACGCAGCGTTCTTCGGACCCCTTCAGGTTCTCCTGGGCCAGCAGGCTGCCCACTTTGACGAGGGCCAGAAGGAGGCCATCCTGGCCCTGGTCACCGGCTGCGGTGCTGCAGTTTCCATGGTGGCGAATCCCCTGTTCGGCGCCTTCAGCGACCGGACCACATCCAGGTTTGGGCGGCGGGTTCCCTGGGTTCTGATGGGAGCAATCCTCGGCGCCGTTGCCCTTGTTGCCCTGGCGGGCGCGCCCAACGTAGCTGTGATGACTTTGCTGTGGTGCCTGGTGCAGGCGGGAGCCAACGCCATGTATTCGGCCATTACCGCCGCCGTCCCGGACAGGGTTCCCGTGCCGCAGCGCGGAACTGTTGGCGGCTTGGCCGCCATGGGCCAGACGGTAGGTATCCTCGTGGGCGCCGTGATCGCCGCCGTGGTCGCCGGAGACTTCGCCGCAGGTTACTGGGTGTGCGCCGCAGCGCTGCTGGCCGGCGTCGTGCTTTATCTCTTCAAGAGTGATGACCAGCCCCTTCCGCCCCAGGACCGGCCACCCTTCAGCCTGTGGCGGTTCGCGAAGGGGTTCTGGGTTTCGCCGAAACGCTACCCGGACTTCGCCTGGGCTTGGCTGACCAGGCTGCTTGTCAGCACGGGCAACCACATGGTGACTCTGTATCTGCTCTTCTTCCTAAGCGACGTTGTCCGCCTCAAGGAAACTGAGGGAATCGAGCCCGAGTTCGGCGTGCTGGTCCTGACCGGGCTGTACGCCGTGATGGTCATCATCACCAGCATCCTGGGCGGTCGCTTGAGCGATCGGATGGGAAAGCGGAAGCCCTTGGTCATAGCTTCGTCCGTCATCATCGCTGCAGCGTCACTGATTCTGGCCTTCGCCCCGACGTGGATTGGCGGCCTCGCGGGAGCGGCTGTCCTCGGAATCGGCTTCGGCGCCTACCTTGCGGTGGACTTTGCGCTGATCACCCAGGTCCTGCCCACGGCTTTGGATCGCGGCCGGGACCTGGGTGTCATCAACATCGCCAATTCGCTGCCCCAGGTGATCGCTCCCGCGATCGCTTTCGTCTTTGTTGATTCCTTGGGCGGCTACGTCTCGCTGTACGTAGCCGCCGCAGTCATCGGGCTCTTGGGTGCCGTGTTCGTGGTGAAGATCAAGAGCGTGGCGTAGCCCAGGAAGTCGAACAGCTCCTAAAAGACGTAGTTCATGACGTTCCAGCCGCTGCCGACTACTGGTTGGCCTTTCCACTTGAAACCGTAGATGCCCCGGGAGCTGAAGCCAGAAGGATCAGCGAGGTACATCGTCAGCTGACCATTGGGGCTGATGCCGTAAACATCGTTGTAGCCATCGCCGTTGAAGTCACCGGCAACCCCAAAACGACTGAGCGCCTCCCAACCCCGCCCAATGACTCCGTCGTAGCCGCTGGGGTGTCCGTATTCAAAGAAGAGTCCGTTGCGCGAAGAGGAACGGACCTGCAGGTCCCCAAACCTGTTGCGGCTCAGGACCACAGCCTCAGGTGTGCCATAGAAATGCCCCGCACCGGCAGAGTCCAAGCCCTCCCAGGCGGAACTGACCTTGCTTGGTGAGAGCCAGCCGCCTCGCCCGTTCCCCGGGTAGAGGAACACGTTGCCTGCTGCATCCTGGGCGAGGATGTCATTGGTGCCGTCGCCGTTTAGGTCGCCGGGTGCGATGAGGTTGACGAAGACCTGCCAGCCTTGACCGATCTGGAAGGCCTGCTTCCAGGCTCCGGCACCATTGCCTTGGTAGAGGAAGAGCCGTCCGTAGCCGTCGCGGCCCATGACGTCCACAGTTCCGTCGCCGTCGAAGTCACCCGGTGACACGAGCAGGTTGTAGATGTGCCAGCCATTGCCGATGACACGCGGAGCCTGCCAATTGCCTCGGCCGTCGGTGGGATAGAGCAGGAGCCGGCCAGCGGCGTCGCGGGCGAACAGATCGAAGGTGCCGTCGCCGTCGAAGCCCTTGGAGCGGGGTGCCGCTTCGATCGGCATGGCATCCGCCGTTTCGAGGCCGGAGATTGTTTGAATGGCGGCGGTTTCGGAGGTCGCTGTTGCTGCGGATGCAGGCAGCGCCGAGGCAAGCAGCCCAGCGGCAACCAGTGGAACAGTGAGAAGCGTGAGCAGTCGTCGAGGACTGCGGCGCGCAGGCGCGCGCAGGGCAGGTTTGAAGCCCAAGGATTCCCCCAAGAAAATAAGGCGGCACGGAGACGGCCGAAAGAGATCAATTGGGATGACACTACCGCCTGCAGCGGCGCCGGGATAGAGGGCCCCGTTTATGACGAAGGCCCCGTCCGGATATCTGCGAACGGGGCCCTCAACGAAGTGAAACTAGAACAGGTCGGTGAACCCGCCCCAACCCCAGCCGACCACAGCGCTTCCGGTCCATCCGGCGGCGCCGTTGCCGTAGTAGGCACGCAATTGACCGGAACTGTCGACGGCGAAGACGTCCAGCTTTCCGTCGGCGTTGATATCGCCTGCGCTGCCGATCTTGCTCATGCCGCCCCAACCCCAGCCGACCACTGCCGTGCCGCTCCAGCCACCCGCGCCGTTCCCGCTGTAGAGCCTGAGGTTCCCGGCGGAGTCGCGGCCCAGGACGTCCACGTTGGTGTCGCCGTCGAAGTCGCCAGGAGTGATGAGTGCATCCAACGCGTTCCAACCCTGGCCGATTACGGTTCGTGGCAGCCAGCCGCCGTGTCCGTCGCCGGGGTAGAGGTAGAGGACGCCGTTGGCGTCGCGGGCCATGATGTCGTTGTTGCCATCGCTGTTGAAATCGCCTGGAGCTACGAGGGAGGTGAAGATATTCCACCCCGTCCCTACTTTGCGGGGACCGTTCCAGCCGCCTGAACCATTGCCGCTGTAGAGGTAGAGGCCACCTGACGAGTCCCGGCCCAGGACGTCGTTGTTGCCATCGCCATCGAAGTCACCCGGAGACAACACGGTGGGGAAGATGTTCCATCCCATGCCTACGGTTCGTGCGGGTTCCCAGGTGTTGTTGGTCCGCGGGTACATGAGAAGGGCGCCGTCGGAGCGTCGGGCGAGCAGCTCGAAGGCACCGCGGCTTGTGAAGCCGTTGGGTCGGTTGGAGGCCGAGATCGGTGCGGTCTCCTCGCTCGCTACCTCCATGTCCTCGCACGGGTAGGCGGCCACGAGGTGCGCGGCGATGGTTTTACCGCGGTCCTCTTCGCCCAGTACGTAGTTGGGCCAGGTGGGGTGGTCTGTGGCGACTTCGCCGTCCCTGGTCCAGTAGATGCGGGTGTCCGGCCCGGCTCCTGCGCCGCACCCCTTGTAGGCGTAGGGATCCCATGTGACGGTGAGCGTGGAACCGACATAGGGCGCACCGGTGATGACCGGCGGTTCAGGATCCATGGTGGCCATGGCGGGTGCGGGCCCAACAATCACGGCAGCGACGATCGCAGCCACTGTTGCGGCAACCGCTCGACGCACGCCAGACCCCAGGCGTGATGGAGCGTACATTGTGTCCTCCCCAGACTTTATGAAGTTAATGGTACAGCGTCCGGGTTTTTAGAAGATTGCTGTGAACCATCCAAAGCCTGCGCCCACGGCCTCGGAACCTTTCCAGCCCGCGCGACCGTCGCTGTAGTACGTCAGCAGGCGGCCCTGCTGGTCCACGCCGTAGACGTCGGGGAGCCCGTCGCCGTTGAAGTCGCCGGCAGCGCCAACGTACTTGAGTGCGTTCCAGCCAACGCCGATCATCCATGAGCGCGACCATCCGCCTGCGCCATTGCCCGTGTAGACGAACAGGTATCCGTTGCTGTCGCGCGCCAGCAGATCCACATTGCCGTCGCCGTTGAAGTCTCCCGGCGTCACCAAAGCGTTCATCACGTTCCAGCCGGTCCCGACGGCGGTGCGCGGCAGCCAGCCTCCCGCGCCATTGCCGGGGTACAGATAGAGGGCGCCGCCAGGCTCCCTGGCAAGGACGTCGTTGTTGCCGTCACCGTTGAAATCGCCCGGGCCGATGATGGAGTCGAAAATGTTCCAGCCGTTGCCGATGGCACGTGCCGGTTTCCAGCCGCCGGCCCCGTCACCGCTGAAGAGGTAGAGGCCGCCCACGGAATCACGGACGATCATGTCGCTCTTGCCGTCGCCGTCGAAGTCCCCAGGGGAGAAAGCCAGGTTGAAGATGTTGAAGCCGTAGCCCACGGTCCGTGCAGCATCCCACCCTGCGCCGTTGCGGCCGTACAGAAGCAGCGATCCGTCAGAGGCCCTGGCAAGCAGCTCGAAGCTCCTGCCGGTGAACCCTGCCGCGCGGTTCACGGCGCCGACAGGCCTGGTCTCGGCGCTGTGCAGGGATTCTCCACCGCAAGCGGTCTTGCTGGCAGTAACGTGCACGGCCATCCTGGAGCCGGTGTCGTCCGCCTCCAGGTTGTAGCTCGACGTCGTCTCCCCGGCCACCAGGAATCCGTCCCGGGTCCAGTAGATCGAGTAGTCGGGGCCTTTGCCGCCACCGCAGCCGTAGAAGGTGTAGGGGCCGATATCTGCGGTCAGCTGTTTGCCCACGAAGGCTTGACCGTTGAGCAGGGGATCGGGTCCGTTGCTGGGCGCTCCCGACGCCGGTAGGGAACCAAGTGCCATGGCCGCCATTGTGGCGGTCAGCAGCGCCGCTGCCATCCGGCGTCGTATTGTCCCCATGCGTTTCCTCCTGCGGGTTTCAAGTCTGCATGAAAGTGTATGCGGGCGGCCCGCTATTTCCGGGAGCGGCGGCCGCCGGGACTCCGGGGGACTCTCAGGGAACGGTCAAGAAGCTCCCGTATCATTGATGCGATCGGCCAGCCGGTGGTCTTCGCGCCGGCCGGCCGCCTCCTTGTCAGCCTGCCAAGAGATCGCCGGAAATGCCCGTAACCAACTCACTGGAACCGTACTCCCTTGACCTGACCACGGGGCTTCCCCGTATGGCTGCCGCGCCCACCACCCCGCGGCAGCAGTTGCGCTATGCCCGCATCCTGAAAACGGCCGCAGGGTTCGCCCAGCGTCAGTTCGATACCTTGAGCCTCTCCGACGTTGCTGCCCGCGCCGATGTCCCGCTTGGAACCCTTTACCGCTATTTCCCCTCCACCTCCCACCTCATGCTCGCCGTCTATAGGCAGCAGCTCAGGGAGCTAATGGAGGGCGTCCACCAGCGCGGCGCCAAGGGTCACGCACTCGCGGGTTTGATGATGGAAATCTTCCATCTCCGGGTGATGCAACCTGGTGTGGAGCACTGCCTGATCCGCCCGGCGGGCAAGGATGACGACACTGCGCAGTTGTTGCGGGAGATCGATGCCCTCTCGGAAGAGGTGGTGGGTTCGCTCAGCAAGGATGCGGGCAAGGACACTGTGAAGGCCAGGATTCTCCTGCACCTGGTCAGCGGCCTGGTCCAGGCCGTACGTTGCCGGAGGTTGTCCCTCTTTGAGGCGGAGAAGGACCTTAAGCGCGCCTGCTCACTCATGACCGGCGAATAGCCACGGCCGAAAGGCCAAGCAAAGTCGGCGGCGAATGACAACAGCCTCCGGTGGTCTAGACCGGGCGGCGGTCAGAATGCGCTTTTTTGTATGTAGTGGGTCACATTTTGGCTAGGTTGAACGTTTTACTCTCGAATCGTCTCTCTTGGTATTGAATCTTGTACCCTCAACGCTTACCTAGGCTGGAACTACCGAAGCGGCTAGCAGCCCCCTATCTGCAGAAGCAACGCCGGACCAGCCACCCTTGGTCCGCCACAGCAGTTCTGTTCCTGCCCGAATCATGCCGTGGGTCCACGGCTAGCCTGAGGAGACAAAGACGTGTCCATCGAGACAATTGCAACTGACAACGACGCCCTGGTACTGACCGAAGAAGAGATCTTCGCAGCCCACGAAGGCGGAAAGCTGACGATTTCCAGCACCGTTCCGCTGAACAACAAGCGTGACCTCTCCATCGCTTACACCCCCGGCGTGGCCCAGGTGAGCCGCGCAATCCACGAGGACCCCAAGCTTGCCCGCACCCACACCTGGGCCGAGCGCCTGGTTGTCGTGGTCAGCGACGGCACCGCAGTGCTGGGCCTTGGCAACATCGGCCCCAGCGCCTCGCTGCCGGTGATGGAGGGCAAGTCCGCCCTCTTCAAGTCCTTCGGCGACCTCGACTCCATCCCTTTGGTACTCAACACCACCAATGTCGACGAAATCATTGAGACCTTGGTCCGTCTCCGCCCCAGCTTCGGCGCCGTGAACCTCGAGGACATTTCCGCTCCGCGCTGCTTCGAACTCGAAGAGCGACTCATCGAAGCCCTCGACTGCCCCGTCATGCACGATGACCAGCACGGCACCGCCGTCGTGGTCCTCGCAGCCCTGACCAACGCAGCCAAGGTGACCCAGCGCGAGCTCAAGGGCCTGAAGGTTGTTGTCTCCGGTGCAGGTGCCGCAGGCATCGCCATCGCCGAGATCCTCCTTGCTGTCGGCATCGAGGACGTGATCCTGCTCGACTCCAAGGGTGTAGTCAACGCCGACCGTGCCGACCTCGTGGCCGATCCCGGCAGCGTCAAGGCCCGCATGGCCCAGCGCACCAACCCCCGCGGTATCAGCGGCGGTCCCGGCGAGGGACTGACGGGCGCCGATGTGTTCGTGGGCGTTTCCTCCTCCAAGCTGGACGAAGAGCACCTGAAGCTGATGAACGACCAGTCGATCGTCTTCGCACTGTCCAACCCGGATCCGGAAGTCCTGCCCGAGGTTGCCCGGAAGTACGCGGCCGTTGTTGCCACGGGCCGCAGCGACTTCCCGAACCAGATCAACAACGTCCTGGCATTCCCCGGCATCTTCCGCGGCGCACTTGATGCCAAGGCCCGCCGGATCACCCCCGCCATGAAGATCGCCGCTGCGAACGCCATCGCTGAGTTGGCAGCCGAGGACCTCTCCGCGGATTACATCGTGCCGAGCCCGCTGGACGCCCGCGTGGCACCGGCAGTCACCGCGGCAGTTGCCGCAGCCGTCACCGAGTAGCGGCCACTGACGCAAGACCGACGACGGCGACGCCTCCCGCGCCAGGGAGCGTCGCCGTCGTTGTCGTTAAAGGCGCATGGATCAGCGGCCCATAGACTTGGGCCATGAACGCCGAACTCATCGTGACCATCCTGTGCGGCCTGGCCATCGCAGTCGGCGTGGCCGGCACCATCATTCCTGTTCTGCCCGGCAGCATCCTCATCGGCGCGAGCCTGCTGGCGTGGGCCATCTGGGGTGGTGCGGGTCCGGTTGGCTGGGTGATTTTCGCCGTCGGGATGGTCTTTGTGGTTGCCGGGATGGCAGCCAGTGCCGTGCTCACGGGGCGCAAACTGAAACAACACGGCATTCCGAGCAGGTCGGTATTGATCGGGGTTGTCCTGGGTGTCGTGGGCATGTTCGTCATTCCCGTGGTGGGCCTCTTTGTGGGCTTCGCGGTAGGCCTTCTCCTCAGCGAGGTCCAGAGGACCCGCAACTTCCAGGCCGCTGTTCGCTCCAGCGGGGCGGCGCTCAAAGCAACGGGGATCGGCATCCTGGTGGAATTCGGCCTCGCCTGTGCAGCCGCGAGCACGTGGATCATCGGAGTGTGGATCAACGCCGTCAACGGTTAAAAGCCGCCGCCGAGTTGGCATTAGGTGACAGTTCCAGGCAGGCGGTTTCAGCTTGCTAGTGCAACACCATCGATTAGTTTGGTCAGTCTTTCAGTTGGGGTGTCCCATTGGAGTGTTTGACGCGGTCGGATGTTGAGCAGGTGCTGGGTGTGGGCGAGTTCTTCGTCGCTGACCTGGTTGAAGTTCGTGCCTTTGGGGTGGATATCGCGGACCAGTCCGTTGGTGTTCTCGTTCGTGCCGCGTTGCCAGGGTGAGTGCGGGTCACAGAAGAACAGCTGGCAGCCGGTCGCTACTGTGAACTTGGCGTGTTGAGCCATTTCCGTGCCTTGGTCCCAGGTGATCGTTTTAAGGATCGCCTGGGGCAGGGTGTGGATCATTTTCTGCATGACCTCGATGACCGTCGCGCTGTCCCTGGCTCCCGGCAGCCGGCCCAGCAAAGTGAACCGTGAGGAGCGCTCGACCAAGGTGACGATCCCGGAGTTACCGGGACCCACGACCAAATCACCTTCCCAATGGCCGGGCACGGCCCGGTCCTGGACTTCGGCGGGCCGGTCGCTCAGCCGGGCCCCTTCAAGCCAGGGCCTTACGTTCCTGGCAGGCAGCTTTGATTGGGGCTTACGACCGGTCCGGCCCGAACGTAGGGCCTTCTCCACGGCAAGTTCATGCCGCAAGGCACCCCGGCCCTGCACGTAAAGGGCTTGGTAAATTGACTCGTGGGACACGTGCATCTCCGGCTGCTCGGGGAACGTCTTCTTCAGGTCCGCAGCGCTCTGTTGAGGTGAGAAACGCTGGTTCAAGCGTGCCACGACCTCCTTCCACACCGCCGTTCCCGCAGAGAGCTTCACGGGCCGGTTCCGTCTACGGCGGACCAGTGCCCGGTGTTGGGCAACCCCGGCGTCGTAATAGCGCCGGGCCCAATGCTCGATACTGTGTCGGCGGATCTCCCGGGACACCGTTGATGGATGCACGCCCAACTCCTTGGCGATCTGTCGCATGGAACGCGGCTCCGGCAAGCCCAGACAGGCCTTGATATAAGCCCGGTCCTCCAAAGTCAGCCGCCGGTACCTTCGCTCCTTATCCCGCGAAAGCCCCTCCGAAGCCATCGGAAGACGCACGCCACCACCAGGGCCGGAGATAAGTTCCATGCCCGCTAGTTTCGCCCAATGCGACACCGCTTGCCGGGACACCCCAGCCGCGGCAGCACTTCGTCCCGTGTCCTCACCCGCCAGCAAGTGCTCATACGCACACGCACGAACCGACCACGGCAACTTCTTGACCATGACACCCCTCCAACTCCAGGGGTGTTGCACTAGCCACCTGAAGACGCCGCTTCAACATCGTCATCTTTTGCCAACTCGGCGATGTTTTTAGCGGAGGGTGGGCGCTCCGGCGGGCGCTCCGGTGGGCACTCCGGTGGGCACCTTGATTTCCGCCGGACGGAACGTTGCTCCCGCGCCCGGGAACAGTGGGATATCGATCCGGGCGTGCGAGTGGACTTCCCGGATTGTGTCCTTGGTGTGCCGGGCAATCTCGGCCAAGGTGGTGACCCACATGCCGTCCAGGCCCTTGACCCGTTCGATCAGCCGTTCCAAGGCCACGGCGCGGGATGGCCGGCCGGAGATGAACGGGTGATTGGTGAGGACGAAGCAGCTGCCCTGGGAGTGGTGGGCCTCGGCCTCCAAGGTCCACATCTCAAGTGCCTTGGCCGGGCTCTCAATGACGCCACTGCCTGTGACTCCAGGGTAGAAACCGTATTGCTCCCAGTCGTCCAGTGCCCAATCCACGGGGATTTCCACGATGTCCCGCGGGTCGTCCTCGGCGACGGCCATCCGGTAGGGGGCGTCGCCGTCGAGCAGGCTTGAATCGTAGAGGAAGCCACGGTCCGCGAGCAGGGCCGGTGATTGCCAGTTCAACTCCCACCAAGGTGCCCGGTAGCCCACCGGACGGATGCCGGCCACGTTGGCGAGTGCCTCGAGGCCGCGATCCAGGTAGCTGGCTTCGGTGGCGGCATCAATGCCCTGCATTGGTTCGTGCAGATAGCCGTGATGGGCGATTTCGTGCCCGGCATCAGCGATCCTGCGCACCACGTCAGGGTAGCTCTCTGCCGTGAACCCCGGGATGAAGAACGTACCTTGGATGTCCTGTCGATCCAGGATCTGCAGCAATCGGGGAACAGCTATCTTTGGCCCATAAGACTGGTGGCTCATGAGGGACATGCGCCGCGTGCTGGAGGGGTCATGGGCGATGGTGCAGGACTCGGCATCGACGTCGAAGGTGAAGGACGCCGCGGCCTGGAAGCCCTCGGGCCACATGATCGGGTGGAGCGCATCAGCGAAGGCGGGCTGGTTCATGCTGTGGTCCTTTCGGGAACTGAAGGTGCGGCTGGCTGTGTCACTGATACGTGGTTCGAGTCCGCGAGGAGGTACTTTTTGTGTGCGCGGGGGCCCAGGATCGCGTAGGCAGCGGCGCTGGTGAGCCCGCCGGCCAGCCACGAAAGGTCCCAACCGCCCAAGGCGACGGCGATGGGGCCCTGCATGGCGGGAACCAGGCCGTACATGAACAGCCACGTGGAGAAGATGCCCACCAGGAGGGATACGATTCCGGCCCAGTTGATGACGGGAAGCCGGTGGGTGCCGACGCCGTCGAAGAGCCGATCCACCTTCGCCGGCCAGCGCTTCTCAAGCCAGAAGTAGTGCACCAGCATGACTCCGCCCCAAGCGGCAACCCAGGCGACCAGGCCGATCAGCCAGGCGTCGAGCACTGCTGCGAAGTCCTCCTGGAAGATGAAGAACACGACGGCGATGAGCGAGAAGACGCCCACGAACAAGTTCAGCTTGCGGCGGCTGATGTTGATGTCCAAGGCCTGGGTGGCAACGGAGAAGGTGTAGATGTTCAGGATGTTGGTAGCGATGGGGCCGTGCAGCACCATGAGCAGTACGGGGAGGGCAAGGACTCCGAAGTTTTGGACAATCAGCTTGCCGGGATCGATCTCGCCGCTGTTGGTGGCCAAGCTTGCGCCGAGGATGCCCAGCCAGACTACGGGGATGAACTGGCCGAGGACCGAGGCCAGGTAGAGCTTGCGCTTGGGAACCGAGGTGCTGACGAAGCGGGAGTAGTCGGCGGCGTAGGTGAACCAGGTGATGCCCCAGCCGATACCGATGGCGGTCATGACTGCGCTCATGGCGGCGATCCGCTCTGAGCCTTCGAGGATGTTGCCGGCCGGTCCTGCGTAGCCCCAGTCGATCTTCATGCCGAACCAGGCCACGGCGGACATCACGGCCAGGATGATGATGGTGGGCGGAACCGTCCACTTCTCAAAGGCCGCGATGGCTTTGTAGCCGAACCAGGCGATGGCGACCTGCGCGGCCATGATGGCCGTGGCGACGCCGATCTTCCAGGCGTAGTTCTGTGCGTTGGGATCCACCCAGCCGAGGGTTCCGAAGAGCGCCATGACCAGGTCCAGGATGATCCAGGTGTTGACGGCGCACCACCCGATGACCAGAAGTGCCTGGATCGCTGCCGGCAGGTAGTTGCCACGGCGGCCAAAAGCCGCCCGGGCCAGAACCATTCCTGTGGCGCCGGTCTTTTGTCCAAGGAGGACGAAGCATCCGAATAAGAGCATGCCGATCAGGTTTCCCAGGACCAGGACTATCACGGTGTCTGCGAAGCCGAGGCCCAGATGGATGCCCAGTGCACCCAGCACCCAGTTGATAGGGGCAAGGTTGGCGCCGGCCCAGATCCAGAACTGTCCGGAAACCTTGCGGGTGCGGTCTGATTCGGGGATGGGTTGGAGCCAGGCTTCGCTGTCATGGGCCGGCGCCGTTGCTGGCCCTGACTGCGCTGAAGGTGAAGGCGAAGGGGAGAGGTTGTCTTGCATGGGGAGAGCCTCCGTGTGTGAAAGGGACCCTTTCAGCGTATGTGCGCCACATCACAGCAACAAGATACGATGTGTCTAAACAAATCACCCCAAACCGTACGGAGTGTCATGCCAATTCTGCTGGGCGCGGCTCTGGAGTACCAAAGCCTCAGATCTGCCGAACCGAAGCTGCTCAATGACGTGCCGGAGGCGCTGTCCCGGCCTGTCCGATGGGTGCACTCCAGCGAGGTCCTGGACATCGCGCCGCTCCTCAGCGGCGGCGAACTGCTCCTCAGTGGTGGGCAGGCGCTCGCCGGCGTGACGGCAGAACGGCAGGCTGACTATGTCCGCGACCTCGCGGCCCGGGGAGTCGCTGCACTGGCCCTCGAGACGGGTCCGGCCCTGCCCGAAGTGCCTGCGGCCATGTTGGAGGTCGCCGAGGCTGCCGGATTGCCAGTCATCGAGCTCCGTCAGGTAGTCCCGTTCGTCGGCGTGATGCAGGAAATCAATTCGCTGCTGGTGAGTGAATCCGTAGAGCACCTCCAGCGCGGTGACCAGGCAAGCCATGCCATGGCCGCCGAACTTGCCCACGGCGGCGGACTCGATCAACTCCTCGCTGTGTTGGCCGAAAGGACAGGCGCCAGCGCCAGGCTGGTCTCGCCGTCGGGCCTCACGCTCGGGGCGGCCGGCGGCACCTTTTCGTCCGACGACGACGGCAGCGTCACCGTGGTGGACGTGCCGGTGCGGGGCGTCCTTGCCGCTCGGCTCGAGGTGAAAATGCCCGACGGCGGCGATGCCGGCCTCGCGCGCGTGGCCGGCGAACGGTCCGTGGACATCCTTGGCCTGGCGCTGCTGCAGCGCATGCCTCCGGGATTGAAGGAACTGGCAGGCATCGAGCTCATGCGGGCCATCAATTCCGGAAGCCAGGAGTGGCAGCTGCAACAGCTTGGACCGGCGTCAGGCTTCCCCGTGGATGGTGCAGTGGCCGCCGTCGTGATTCGATCCACCAGCGCGGGACATCTGCGTCCGGCCGTTGACGCGCTGCTCCGCGGCTGCGTCCCGCACAGTGCGAGCTACGCCAATAACGCGGAGCTGATCGCGCTCGCCTCCCTGGGCGGGAGTGCCACCCGGCAGGTGTTGCTGGAAGCGCTGCGGGCACTCGACGTGCCATCAGGGTCCGTGGTGGCTGTGGGCCCGACGGGCAGGGGTATTTCCGAAGCGCCGTGGTCATTGGCTGAAGCACGGAGAGCCTTCGACCTCGATACGACTGGACGCGGAGTGGTGGATGCAGACATCCTCGCCGTTGAACTCCTGGCTGGCGAATCCCTGGACCCGGCCACCCGCGAGGGGTTTGTGCAGCGGCAGTTGGGTGCCGTCGTCGAGCATGACCGCCTGAAGAAGTCCGAACTGATGCGGACCTTGGCTGTCTGGTTGGATACGGGCTGCAACACGGCCCAGGCCGCCCGGGAATTGCACCTGGAGCGGCAGTCCTTGCACCACCGTCTTCAGCGGATCTTTGAGCTGTGCGGAGGAGATCCCCGGGGATCGGGGCGGCTTGCAGCGTTGCATTTGGCTACCCGGTTGGAGCGGCTGTAGCTCCTTAAACACCAATTCGCGGGTCCACTGACCACTTCGCCGTTGCGGAACGGCGAACGTGCAGCGGACCCGCGATCTCGGCGCAGCTTGGCTTACTTCAACACAATCGTCCTGTTCCCATTGAGGATGATCCGCCCTTCGCAGTGCCAACGAACGGCGTTGCTGAGGGCCTTGCATTCGGTGTCCCGACCGGCGGCTACGAGATCGTCCGGCCCGAACGTGTGGTCCACCTCCACTACCTGCTGGGCGATGATGGGTCCTTCATCCAGCTCGCCGTTCACGTAATGGGCGGTGGCACCCACGGTTTTCACGCCACGCGCGTATGCCTGGTGGTAGGGCTTGGCGCCCTTGAAGCTCGGCAGGAACGAGTGGTGGATGTTGATCGCCCGGCCGTCAAGCTTCCGGGCGAGGTCGTCGCTGAGGACCTGCATGTAGCGGGCCAGCACAATGAGTTCCACGTCGAGTTCGTCGATGATTTCCAGCAGGCGCCCCTCGGCAGCGGGCTTGGTGGCGGCCGTGACCGGAACGTGGAAGAACGGGATTCCGTGCCACTCGGCCAGACCCTGGTGGTCGGTGTGGTTTGAAACAACGCCCACCACGTCGATGGGCAGCTCACCGATCCGCGCCCTGAACAGGAGGTCGTTCAGGCAGTGCCCGAATTTGGAGACCATGATCAAAACCCGGCGCTTGGAACCCTGGCGCTCAAGCTGCCAGTTCATGGAGTATTTTTCTCCCACCGGGCAGAAAGCGGTACGCAGGGTGTCCAGCGTGGACTCGTCTCCGGAGGATGCGAAGTGCACCCGCATGAAGAAGTGGCCCTCGGCGCGATCACCGAACTGCTTGTTGTCGATGATGTCGCAGCCATTTTCCAGCAGGAAGCTTGATACCGCGTGGACGATCCCGGGTCCTTCGGGGCAGTCCAAGGTGAGGACGTGTTCAACGGTGGTCTCGGAAGAAACAGCGGCGGTTTCGGTTTGGATGGCAGTCATGGTCAGCACTCCACTACGTTGACGGCGAGGCCTCCACGGGAGGTCTCTTTGTACTTGGATTTCATGTCCGCGCCTGTCTCGCGCATGGTCTTGATGGCCTTGTCCAGCGATACCTTGTGGCTGCCGTCGCCATGCAGGGCAAGGCGGGCGGCGTTGATTGCCTTGACGCTGGCAATCGCGTTGCGTTCGATGCAGGGGATCTGCACCAGTCCGCCCACGGGGTCGCAGGTGAGGCCCAGGTTGTGCTCAATGCCCACTTCAGCGGCGTTTTCAACCTGCTCCGGTGTTCCGCCGAGGACTTCGCAGAGCCCGGCAGCAGCCATGGAGCAGGCAGAACCCACCTCGCCTTGGCAGCCCACTTCGGCGCCGGAAATGGATGCGTTGATTTTGAACAGGATCCCGACGGCGGCCGCCGCGAGCAGGAAGCGCACGACACCGTCGTCGTTCGCTCCCGGAACAAACTTTGTGTAATAGTGCAGCACCGCAGGCACAATGCCGGCCGCGCCGTTGGTGGGGGCGGTGACAATCCTGCCGCCCGCGGCGTTCTCCTCATTCACGGCCAGGGCGAACAGGTTCACCCATTCCATGGCGAGGAGGGGGTCCGAGGGATTGGATGCAGCCCCGTCGGCCTTGTTTGCGGCGTCGGTGGCCGCGAGCGTCTTGAACAACGACGGCGCCCGTCGCCTGACCTTCAAGCCTCCAGGCAGGATGCCCTCGGCGGAGCAGCCGTTGTCCACGCATTCCTGCATGACGGCCCAGATTCCCAGCAGCTTGTCGCGGAGTTCTTCCTCTGAGCGCCACACGAGCTCGTTGGCCAGCATGATGTCGGAGATGGACTTGCCTTCGCGCACGCAGATGGCCAGCAGTTCATCAGCGGTGGTGAAGGGGTACGGAAGCACGGTGTCGTCCGCTACGACTTTGTCGGCCCCGGAGGCGTCCCCGTCCACCACGAAGCCGCCGCCGATGGAGTAGTAGCTGCGCTCACGCAACACTGCCCCGGTGTGGTCAAGTGCGCGGAACGTCATGCCGTTGGGGTGGGCCGGAAGCGACTTACGGCGGTGCAGGACCACGTCCTCGTCCCAGTTGAAATCCACCCGGTGGTTCCCGCCCAGGCGCAGTTCGGCGTCGAGCGCGGCGGCGGCAACCTGGTCGTCAGCCGTGGCAGTGTCCACAGTTTCGGGGGAGTGGCCTTGCAGCCCAAGCACCACGGCCTTGTCGGAACCGTGGCCCCGGCCGGTGGCGCCCAGGGAGCCGAAAAGCTCAGCTTGGACGCGCACCGTGGCCGGGAGCTGGCCGGATGATTCAAGACCATCCGTGAACTGCTTCGCCGCACGCATCGGGCCCACCGTGTGTGACGATGACGGCCCGATGCCCACAGAAAACAGATCAAGCACACTCAGTGCCATTACGGGACCTCAGGAGAAGCGTATTCACGCATGGCATCCAGGAGCCAACGTCCCAGGAAATCGGCAAAGGACGCCCGGGGAAAGATCCGGTAGCTCTCATCCGAGGTCTTCCAGAGCATCACCGGAATGTGGGCAAGCTCGGTGGAGACAGCCGTGCCGGCCTTGAACACCCGGGGGTGCAGGTCCAGCGAGCACGTCTTCTCCAGCACTGCGCGGGCATGGCTGCCGGTGAGCTCAAACGTGGTGCGGTTGGCGGACAGATCCACCACCTGGCCGGCGTCGCTTCCCAGGGCCGTGGTCAGGTCGCTGACCAGGGAGCCGCCGAGGGAGTCGTGGGCTTCTTCCGGTGCGACCACCAGGAACTCGGTGGGCCCGAGCCACAAGGTGTTGACGGAACCCTTGTCCGCAACGGCGGCGACCGTCACCTCACCGCAAGCGGCGGGCAAGCCGCCGGTCACGGACGCAACGCGGGCACCGGCGTCGGACGTCCGGTCAACCCGGATCCCCACCATGGCCTGGTACGGGATTTCGGTGAGCGTCACCGTGCCCGGCACGGAGCCGGAGGTGAAGGCGTCAGCCAAGTGCTCGGCGGGGCTGCGGCGGGCGCCCCGTACGCGGTTGACGGTTTCTGATGGTGTTGCTGTTTCAGCCATCTTTGCGGGTCCCTTCAGCATCGAAAAGTACGGTTTCGCTAACAACCACGTCCACCAATTGGTCTCCCAGCGAGGCCACGAGGGTCTCGCCGATGCGGTTGCGGCCGTTCTGGATGAGCGCCAGGGCGAAGGAGCGGCCCAGGGCGGCGCTATGGTAGCTGGACGTCACGAAGCCTTCCATGGGGACAGGTCCGTTTGCCGGGTTGACCGGGATGCCCTTCTCCACCAGCTGCGTGCCTTCGGGCAACCGCAGCGCGTGGTCCACAGGGAGGACGCTCACCAGGTGTTTGCGGTCCTCGCGGCTGGCGTCTTCCCGGAGGTAGGAACGCTTGCCGATGAAGTCCTTGGCCTTGGAAACGATCCAGTCCATGCCGGCGTCCTGCGGGGTGACCGTGCCGTCGGTGTCCTGCCCGACGATCGGGTAGCCCTTCTCGGCGCGGAGCACGTGCATGGTTTCGGTGCCGTACGGGGTGATGTTGAACTCTGCACCTGCGGCAGCGACTGCTTCCCAGGTGTTGAGTCCGTACCAGGAGGGCACGTTGATTTCGTAGGCCAGTTCGCCGGAGAAGGAGATGCGGCAAACGCGTGCCTGCACTCCTGAGGCCAGCGTGGTCTCGCGGAAGGTCATGAACGGGAAGGCCTCAGCATCGAGGCCGCCATCCGCGGCCAGCTGCGGTGCAACCTTGGCGAGCACGGCGCGGGACTTCGGGCCGACGACGGCGATGGTGCTCCACTGCTCCGTGACGGAGGTGAAAACAACGTCAAGGTCCGGCCATTCAGTCTGGTGCCATTCCTCCAGCCAGTCGAGGACCTTCGCTGCGCCGCCCGTGGTGGTGGTCATGAAGTAGCGGTCATCGTCCAGGCGGAGGGTCACGCCGTCATCGAAGATCATGCCGTCGAGGGTGCACATGACGCCGTAGCGGGCCGAACCCGGGGCCAGCTTCTTGAACGCGTTGGTGTAGACGCGGTTCAGGAATTCGCCCGCGTCCTTGCCGCGGATCTCGATCTTGCCCAGCGTGGTGGCGTCCATGAACCCCACGGAATCGCGGACCGCCGCGCATTCGCGCAAGACTGCCGTATCCATGTCTTCACTGCCCTGCGGGTAGTACCAGGGGCGCTTCCACTGTCCAACGTCTTCGAACAGGGCGCCCTGGGCAACGTGCCAGGGGTGGATGGACGTGACCCGGGCGGGGTCGAAGAGCTCGCCGCGCTGGCGTCCGGCCAGGGCTGCGAAAGCCACGGGCGTGAACGGCGCACGATAGGCGGTGGTGCCGATTTCGCCGACTCCCGGAACGCTCTCCGCGCCGCCGAACTTCAACGCGGCGGCGATGACGCCGATTGCGTTGACGCCGGAGGTCTTGCCCTGATCGTTGGCGGTGCTGATGGACGTGTACCGCTTCACGTGCTCCACCGAGCGCATGCCGGCACCGGTGGAGCGGAGGACGTCCGCCACGGACTGGTCGCGCTGGAAATCGACGAAGTGGTGGTGCCATTCGCCGGGCTCACCGGACTGGCCGGGAACCAGCCACAGCTGGCGGCTCGGTGCGCTTGCCACAGGGGCCTGCAGTTCCACCGGGGTGGTTGCGGATTCGAAACCGGCGGCAATGGATGCTGCTGCTCCGGCCGAGATTCCTTCAGCCAGGCAATCCTGCAATTCGTAGCTGCCACGTCCTGCGCCGACAACCTGCTGGTCACGGACCGGGGCTGCGGGGATGAAGGCGGCAAGTTCGTCGTCCCAGCGCAGCTTGCCCTGGCGCTGGCTGTGGAGGTGGACCACCGGGCTCCAGCCGCCGGAAACGGCGAGCAGATCGGCAGCCAACTGTTCGACGCCCGAGGTGAGTTCGCCGTCGTCGTTGATGCTCCGGACGGTGACGCCGTTCAGGCGGCCGTTCTCATCCGCGGACGTGTCGGCCACGGCGCTGCCGATGAGGACCCGGATACCGGACTCGACGGCGGCGGCTGCTTTCGCGCTGATCTGCGGACGGGCGTCGACGACGGCGGCAACCGCCACGCCTGCTGCCTTCAGGTCCGCGGCGAGTGCGTAAGCGGAGTCGTTGGTGGTGCTGATGACGACGCGCGAACCGGCGGCCACAGCGTAGCGGTTCAGGTAGGTGCGGGCAGCAGAGGCGAGCATGATGCCGGGGCGGTCGTTGTTCTCGAAGACCAACGGACGCTCGTGGGCACCGGGGGCCAGGACAACCTGCTTGGCACGGATGTGCCAAATACGCTGGCGGGAGACGCCTGATGCGGCCGGGACGCTCAGGTGGTCCGTGCGGTTCTGGGCCGCGATGAAGTAGTTGGAGTCGTAGGAGCCGAAGGCGGTGGTGCGGTTCAGCACCGTGCACTCTGCTGCCGAAACCAGTTCAGCTTCAACATCGGCAACCCATTCGAGGGCCGGCTTGCCTTCGATCTGCTCGGCAAGCTCTGGCGTGGTGGAACCGGAGAGCAGCGAGCCCCCGAGTTCGGGCTGGTCGTCGATCAGGATGACGCGGGCGCCGGTGCGGACAGCCTCGCGGGCTGCTGCCAATCCGGCGATACCGCCGCCGACCACCAGGACATCCGTGTGGACGTACTTCTTGTCGTACTCGGCCTTGTCCTCGTTGGGGTCAAGTTTGCCCAGGCCGGAAAGGAGTTCGATGTTCATACCGTCCACCAGCGAAACCGCGGTGGCAGGGAGCATGGATTCGGCAACGTGGCCGGGGAAGCGCGGAGCGATCTTCACCAGGGCGTTGGACTCTTCCACGCCGGCGGCCATGATGCCGCGGGGGCGGTCCTCGTAAAGGGAGTTGCCTGCATTGATGTGGCCGTTGGCCAGCAGCGCGGAGGCGATGGTGTCACCCGGGTGGCCGGTGAATTCCCGGCCGTCCACGGTGAAGCGCCAAGCGATGCTGCGATCGATGCGTCCGCCGGTGGCGAGGCGTGCGTTCTTGCTGGTCACTTTCAGACTCCTTCCGAGGTGGTGGGGGCGGTGGCTGTGCCGGGGGCGAGGCCTGGTTCGCCGGCCTGGCCGTAAGCGCCGCTCTGGGTGAATTCGCCTGGCTTCTCCGGTGCGGCCTTGGGGCTCGACGCGGTGATATCGGGTCGGGGTTGGCCCATTGCGTAGATGGAGTGGATTTCGTAGCTCACGGTGTCGCGGAGCATGTTGAACCACTGCCGGCAGCCCGTGCTGTGCACCCAGCGTTCAGCGAAAGTGCCCTTGGTGTTCTCGCGGTAGAACAGGTACTCGGCCCATTCGCGGTCGCTGAGGTCGTTCGGGTTTTCGGGGTAGGCGATGTGCGCCTGGCCGCCGTAATGGAATTCGGTTTCATCGCGTGGCCCGCAGTTGGGGCATGAAATGAGGAGCATGTCTTTCCTGTCCTGTCCTGGCTAGTGGGCCACGGCTGCTGCGCCGTGTTCGTCGATGAGTGCACCGGTCTCGAAGCGTTCCAGCGCGAAAGGCTTGTTCAGCTGGTGCGGAGCACCCGTGGCGATGGTGTGGGCGAAAGTCAGGCCGGCAGCAGGGGTTCCCTTGAAGCCACCGGTTCCCCAGCCACAGTTGACGAACATGTTCTCTACCGGGGTGAGCCCGACGATCGGCGAAGCATCCAGTGTGGTGTCCACAATTCCGCCCCAGGTGCGGAGCACATGGGCCCGGGCGAAGATCGGGAAGAGCTCAACAGCTGCTGCCATCTGCTCCTCGATCACGTGGAACGAGCCGCGCTGGCCGTAGCCGTTGTAGGAGTCGACGCCGGCGCCCATCACCAGTTCGCCCTTGTGGGCCTGGGAGACGTAGACGTGGACGTGGTTGGACATGACCACCGTGGGGTGGACAGGCTCGTGCAGTTCCGACACCAGGGCCTGCAACGGGTGCGACTGGATCGGCAGGCGGAAACCGGCCATTTCGGCCAGCACGGAGCTGTGGCCGGCAGCGCAGAGGCCCACCTTTTCGGTGTTGATGGTGCCGCGCGTGGTCTGGACACCGGTGACCTTGTTGCCGTCCTTGATGAAGCCGGTGACTTCGCAGTTCTGGATGATGTCCACACCGAGTTCATCGCACTTCCGGGCGAAGGCCCAGGCGACGTGGTCGTGCTTCGCGATGCCTGCACGCGGCTGGTACGTGGCGCCCATGACCGGGTAGCGGATGTTGTCGCTGGTGTTAAGGATGGGGCAGAGTTCCTTGACCTGGTCCGGTTCAAGCCACTCGGCGTCCACGCCGTTGAGCCGGTTGGCACCCACGCGGCGCATGCTCTCGCGGACATCGCCCAAAGTGTGGGCGAGGTTCATGACGCCGCGCTGGCTGAACAGGAAGTCGTACTCCAGCTCTTCGGGCAGGATTTCCCAGAGCTTGAGGGCGTGCTCGTAGATGGCAGCGCTCTCGTCCCAGAGGTAGTTGGAACGGATGATCGTGGTGTTGCGGGCCATGTTGCCACCGGCCAGCCAGCCCTTTTCCAGGATGGCGATGTTGGTCATGCCGTGGTTCTTGGCCAGGAAGTACGCGGTGGCCAAGCCGTGTCCACCGCCGCCTACGATCACGGCGTCGTAGCTCTTCTTCGGATCCGGGTTGCGCCAGAGGAAGTCCGGGTGCTCGGGGAGGTGGTCTGCACTCACTGGGCTGCTCCAATCAGTTCTGCTTCGGTTCCGGCGCCGTTTCCGGCCGTGGAAAGGTTGGGGTAGAGGGGCAGCTTGTCTGCCAGTGCGGTCACGCGGTTGCGCAGTTCGACGGCGGTCGCGTCGTCCAGGGTGCCGGTCGCCGCTGCGGCGATCAACGCCGTTGCAATAATGTCCGAGACCTCCGTGAACTCTTCGGCTCCGAAGCCGCGGGCCGCGAGTGCCGGGGTGCCGATGCGGAGTCCGGAGGAGACCATCGGCGGGCGGGGGTCGAACGGGACGGCGTTGCGGTTGACCGTGATGCCGATCCGGTGGAGGGTGTCCTCGGCCTGCTGTCCGTTGAGTTCGGAGTTGCGGAGGTCGGCGAGGACCAGGTGAACATCGGTTCCGCCGCTGACGACGGAGATACCGGCCGCGGCGACGTCGTCCTGGAGGAGGCGCTGGGCCAGGATCTTGGAGCCTTCCAGCACGCGGGCCTGGCGCTCCTGGAATTCCGGTTCCGCAGCCATCTTGAAGGCCACAGCCTTGGCGGCGATGACGTGTTCCAGCGGGCCGCCCTGCTGGCCCGGGAAGACAGCCGAGTTGACCTTCTTGGCGATGTCGGCGTCGTTGGTCAGGATCACGCCGCCGCGCGGGCCGCCGAGGGTCTTGTGCGTGGTGCTGGTGACGATGTGCGCGTGCGGCACGGGGCTCGGGTGGAGCCCGGCTGCCACCAGGCCGGCGAAGTGGGCCATGTCCACCATGAGGTACGCGCCCACCAGGTCCGCGATGCGGCGGAACTCGGCGAAGTCGACGTGGCGGGAGTAGGCGGACCAGCCGGCGACGATGAGCTGGGGCTTGTTCTCAAGCGCGAGGCGCTCAACCTCTGCCATGTCGATGGTGTGGGTGTCCTCGCGGACGCCGTACGGGACCACGTTGTAGAGCTTGCCGGAGAAGTTGATGCGCATGCCGTGGGTCAGGTGGCCGCCGTGGGCGAGGTTCAGGCCCATGATGGTGTCGCCTGCGTTGATCAGGGCGTGCATTGCCGAAGCGTTGGCCTGCGCGCCGGAGTGCGGCTGGACATTGGCGAATCCGGCGCCAAAGAGGGACTTCAGGCGGTCGATGGCAAGCTGTTCGATCACATCAACGTGTTCGCAGCCGCCGTAGTAGCGCTTGCCCGGGTAGCCTTCGGCGTACTTGTTGGTCAGCACTGAGCCCTGGGCTTCCATGACAGCCGTAGGGGCGAAGTTTTCAGAGGCGATCATTTCCAGCGTGGACTGCTGGCGGATGAGTTCCTGGGCGATCGCCTGATCAACCTCCGGGTCCGCCTGTGCGAGCGGGCGGATCAGGGGTTCAACCATGGTGTTCTCCTTTGACGATTGTCTAGTGGCCGACTGTTGGGCAACTGATATATTAGAACTGTTGCCATAGTATGTTGAAGATCACATGGTCGTCAACAGGTCTGCGGCAACTCGTCCGACAGACTGGGATTGCGACAACGGGAGAGAGCCATGACCACAGCTTTGGAAGCACTGGAATCAGCTCCGCAGGGTACGTCCCTCGCGGAGAACGCCTACCTGCTGCTGCGTGACAGGCTCATCATGCTGGACATCAAGCCTGGCGATCCCATCAATGACGGCCAGATCGCGGCCGAACTCGGCATCGGCCGCACCCCTGTCCGCGAGGCCATCAAGCGCCTGGAGAGCGACCACCTTGTGGTTTCCTACCCCCGGCGCGGAACGTTCGCCACCGGAGTGGACATCACCCAACTCGCTGAAGTCTCCGAAATACGCGAACTCCTGGAGCCCCTGGCATCCCGCAAGGCCGCACGCATGGCAAGCCCCGCAATGCGCGACGAACTCCGCGCCGTAGCTGCCGCCATCCGGGACCTCGAGGGGCAGGATGCTTCCTCGACCGAACTTATGCGCTACGACATCCAGGTCCACCGGCTCATCTACAAAGCCTCGGCCAATGCGCACCTCGAGGACGTCCTCATCAGGTACGACAACCTCGCAACCCGCATCTGGTGCCACATGCTCGAGAAGATGCCCTCCGTCTCCGGCCACATCTCCGAGCACGCCGACCTCCTCACCGCCATCGCCGACGGCGACGAAAATCTCGCCGCCGAGCTGGCCCTGAATCACGTGGTCAGCTTCGAAGAGACCATCCGCAAGGTCCTCTGACCCTCACTCACATCCCGCGTGCTTGGCGCGGACGCTTGCTCACGTTCCGCGTGTTTGAGCTGGTCGCTTCCTCACGTTCCGCGTGCTTGAGCTGGTCGCTTGCTCGCGTTCCGCGTGCTTGGCGCGGACGCTTGCTCACATCCCACGTGCTTCCTTTCCGACGCTTGCTCACGTTCCGCGTGTTTGGTGCGGACGCTTGCTCTCGTTCCGCGTATTCCTTCCGACGCTTCCTCACATCCCACGTGTTTGAGCTGATCGCTTCCCCACATCCCGCGTGCTTCCTTTCCGACGCTTGCTCGCGTTCCGCGTGCTTCCTTTCCGACGCTTGCTCACGTTCCGCGTGTTTGAGCTGGGTGTGATCTGGGTTTGACCCAAATCGCCGGGAGTCTGATGCTGCCCGCTTGTCGGTGAGTCGCGAGGGCCGACGTCGGCACCCAGGCTGGGTGCCGACGTCGGGCTTTCCCTCTTGTGTGGCTGAGGGAGGGGTGGGTTGAAGGGCGTGGGGTGTGATGGAGCGTTGGGGTGAAGGGCGGGGGGTGTGAGGGAGGGGTGGGTTGAAGGGCGTGGGATGTGATGAAGCGTTGGGTTGAAGGGCGTGGGGTGTGAGGGAGGGTTGGGGTTGAAGGGCGTGGGGTGTGAGGGAGGGTTGGGGTTGAAGGGCGTGGGGTGTGATGAAGCGTTGGGGTGAAGGGCGGGGGGTGTGAGGGAGGGGTGGGCGAGCTTCAACGCTCAGTGCAACTTGAAATCACCCAGTGCAACAAATGCCAATCTCGGCCTCGCGTTCACTCTCCGCAACACTTCGCCAGAGAAGCCGCTCGAAATTTTGCAAATCACCCCTTGACCGTGATCCACAGCACACATACTCTGGTGCAACAGCGTTGCGTTGAATGCAACCCCAATGATTTTGGTGGACACATGAGCAATGAATCCTCTGTGGCAGCCGAGCAAGGCACCTCACCCGCCTCCGGCCACAACCACACACCCAGCCCCAAGAACACAGCCAGCAAGAACACAGTCAGCAAAGACACCCGACGGCGGGTTGTCACTGCCAGCTTCATCGGCAACTTTGTCGAATGGTTCGATTACGCCGTCTACGGTTATCTGGCCGGCATCATCTCCTCGGTCTTCTTCCCTGAGTCCGACCGGCAAACCGCCCTGCTCGCGACCTTCGGAGTCTTCGCCATCAGCTTCTTCGTGAGGCCGCTCGGCGGTTTCATTTGGGGCCACATCGGAGACAGGCTCGGCCGCAAGCAAGCACTCAGCCTCTCGATCGTCCTGATGTCGGTGGCCACTTTCTGCATCGCCCTGATCCCGGGCTACGCCACGATCGGCGTCATGGCGCCCATCCTTCTCCTCCTGGTCCGGGTAGTCCAAGGCTTCTCGGCCGCCGGCGAGTATGCAGGCGCGTCCGCCTTCCTGGTGGAGTACGCACCGGCCAATCGCCGCGGACTCTATGCCGCCGTCGTGCCTGCAAGTACGGCAGCGGGACTGCTGCTGGGATCCCTGCTGGCCGCCCTGCTGAGTTCGATCCTCACCGCAGAGCAGCTGAACGAATGGGGCTGGCGCCTGCCCTTCCTGCTCGCGGCACCCATGGGCCTGATTGGTCGGTACATCCGGACCAAGCTGGAGGACACGCCGGCATTCCGTGAACTGGCCGAGAAGGACACCGCAGTCAAAGCACCTGCCTTCGCCATGTTCAGGACCTACCGGAAGCAGCTCATCATCGCCACCGGTGCGGTGCTGCTCAACGCCGTCGGCTTCTATGTGATCCTCAGCTACATGCCCACCTACCTGTCGGAAGAGCTGGGCTTCGGAGCCACGGAATCGTTCCTGGCCACCACCATTGCCCTGGCCAGCTACATCGGCTTCATCTTCCTGACCGGTATTGCCTCCGACAAATTCGGCCGCAAGCGCATGCTCATGACGGCGTCAGTCCTCTTCATCCTGCTGACAGTCCCGGCCTTCATGCTCCTGGACACCCGCAACTTCCTGGTGATCGTGTTGGTGCAGATCCTGCTGGGCGGGATGCTCACCCTCAACGACGGTACCCTGCCCAGTTTCCTCGCCGAACTCTTCCCCACGAAGGTCCGCTACACCGGCTTTGCTGTCAGCTTCAACCTCTCCAACGCCCTGTTCGGCGGCACCGCACCGTTCATGGCAACACTCCTGATCGGCATGACCCACAGCAAGCTGGCCCCCGGCTGGTACCTCGTGGCCGCCGCCCTCGTTTCCCTCATCGCAGTCCTTTTCGCAGCAGAAACGTCAAAGAAGCCGCTGCAGCAGGACTAGTCAAACCAACCCATTGAAAGGAACCACCATGACCATCACCGAAAACGAGTCCGTCAACGATGTCGCAAAACTCGAGCGCACCAAGGTCCTTCACAACGGCGGAAAGGTTTCGCTGACCTTCTCCGACGCTGAGTTCGAACGCCGCCTCGCCGGCCTTCGCAGGATTATGGCCGAGAAGGACCTCGACGCCGTCGTCCTCACCAGCTACCACTCCATCAAGTACTACTCCGACTTCCTCTTCACCTACTTCGGCCGGTCCTACGGCATGGTGGTCACCAAGGATGACACGGTCACCATTACGGCCAATATCGACGCCGGTATGCCTTGGCGCCGCAGCTACGGCGACAACCTCGTGTACACGGACTGGCGCCGCGACAACTACATTCATGCCATCCAGGAAGTCCTGCGGACCCGCGGCATCAACCCGCGCCGCATCGGCGTCGAGGATGACTCGCTGCCCTTGGACAACCGGAACAAGATCCAGGCCGCGTTCTCCGGCGCGACGCTGGTGGACGTTGCGCAGGCGGCCATGCGCCAGCGCATGATCAAGTCCGACGAAGAGATCGCTGTCATCAAACACGGCGCGCGCATCGGCGACCTGGGCGGCGAAGCCATCCGCAACGCGATCACTGCGGGTATCACGGAGTACGAGGTTGCCCTGATCGGCACCGAGGCCATGGTCCACGAGATTGCCCGGACCTTCCCGGACTCGGAAATCCGCGATACTTGGGTGTGGTTCCAGTCGGGCATCAACACCGACGGCGCCCACAACTGGGCCACCACCCGCAAGATCCAGGAACACGACATCCTGTCCCTGAACTGCTTCCCGATGACCAGCGGCTACTACACCGCCCTGGAGCGCACCCTGTTCTACGGCGAACCGGATGCCCGCTCACTGGAACTGTGGAACATCAACGTTGAGGTCCACAAGCGCGGACTGGAACTCATCAAGCCGGGCGCTGTCTGCAAGGACATCGCTGCGGAGCTCAACGAGATCTACATCAGCCACGGCCTCCTGGCGAACCGGACCTTCGGCTACGGCCACTCGTTCGGTGTGCTCAGCCACTACTACGGACGAGAAGCCGGTCTTGAACTGCGAGAGGACATCGACACGGTCCTCGAGCCCGGCATGGTGGTTTCGATGGAGCCCATGATCACTGTGCTGGACGGCCAGCCGGGTGCCGGCGGATACCGGGAACACGACATCCTGGTGGTCGGCGAGGACGGTGCGGAGAACATCACCAAGTTCCCGTTCGGCCCCGAGTACAACATTATCGGAGCCTAGGGTGCAACGGCCGGCGGGCGCAGTGCACGGCGTCCGCCGGCCCCGGTCCGGAACTTCCGGACCGCCGCGGCGAAATATAGTGAACCCATGACTCCCACGGAAACCAGCGAGACTCCTGACGGCAACAACGGTAACGGCGACAGCAAGAGCACGTCCGTCATCGTCAACGCCATCGCGGTGCTGAGGAGCTTTACTGCAGACGAGCCGCTCCTGGGGGTCACCGAAATCGCGGGCCGGATCGGCCTGCACAAGAGTACGGTTTCTCGCATCCTGGCCACGCTTGAGCAGGAAAACCTGGTAGAGCGCGACGTCGATTCTCGCAGGTTCCGCTTGGGGTTGGGGATGATCGCGATGGCGGGCCCCCTCCTGGCGGAACTCGAAGAGCGACGCGTGGCCTACCCCGTCCTGCGGGAGTTGACCGAACGCACGGGCGAGACGAGCGCCCTCATGGTGTGGAACGGCGTCGAGTCCATGTGCGTGGAGCAGATCCCCAGCCGCCACCAGGTGAAACACCTGGCCCCGCTCGGAGCCCGCTACAACGAGGCGTTGAGTTCATCGGTGCAGGTGTTCCTTGCCAACGAAGACAAGGACAGGGTGCGGAACCTGCTGCGCAGTGGTTCCATCACCCTGCCGGGCCTGGACGAAGCTTCTGTGGAAAGTTACCTGGCTCGGCTTGAAGAAGCCGCTCAACGGGGCTGGGCCGCCAACTTCGGCGAAACCTCCATTGAAGAGGTCGGGGTTGCTTCGCCGGTCTACGACCACAGGGGCGACATCGTGGCCTCCGTCTTGATTCCTGCCCCCAAATTCCGGGTCTCACAGGACACCCTGGGCAGCCTCGGCGAAGCCTGCGCCGCAGCGGCGGCCAAGGTCACCTCACGCCTGGGTGGCCGCTCCCCGCGGTAGGCGCCCGTCCGCCGTCGAGGTGACAGTTGATGACAATCCGCCGCGGGCAAAGTCAATTGGTGGGAGCAACGCTGGGGGTTAGGCCGCTTGTAGCAGCTGGTTTAGCCGGTTGGCTGGGGTCTCGAGGTTCAGTGTTGGTCTGGGGCGGCGGTTGAGTTTCGCTGCGACCAGGCGGATGTCCTCGGGGGTGTGCACTGAAAAGTCAGTGCCTTTCTCGAACCAGAACCGCAGGAGCCGGTTGGTGTTTTCGTTGGTGCCGCGCTGCCAGGGCGAGTGCGGGTCGCAGAAGTACATCGTCGTATCGAGAGCGGTCTGGATTTTTGCGTAGTCGGCCAGTTCGGTGCCGCGGTCCCAGGTGATCGACCGGCGCAGGTGATCCGGGAGGGAGGCCATCTCCCGGATCATCGCGGCGGCAACGGTTTCCGCGGTGTGGTCCCCTGGCAGGTGCAGCAGGATCGTGAACCGGGTTGAGCGTTCCACCAAGGTTCCGATCGCTGTCCCGTTGGCGCCGATGATGAGGTCACCTTCCCAATGCCCGGGCACTGCCCGGTCCTGGACCTCGGCGGGACGTTGGCTGATCTTGAAGGCCTCTTTATAGGGGCTGTTGGCGCGCCGGTCAGTGCCGTGGGGGATGCGTTGTTTGCGTTTCAGGCTGAGCTTTTCGGCCAGGTCCGCCCGCAGGTTCCCGCGGGTTTGGACGTAAAGGGCCTGGTAGATCGTCTCGTGGCTCACCTGCATAGTCTGATCGTCACCGAAGTAATACGCCAACATCGAGGAGATCAGCTTCGGACTCCACCCGTCATCCATCCAGACGCCGACCAGCCGGCACAAACCCTCGTCCTTGGCCAGCCTGAAGGGTTTGGGACGGCGCCTGTCCTGATGCGCTTTGGCGTGAGCGACCGAGGCGTAGTACTTCCCGTCCGCGCTCGTGTGGCGTTTGACCTCCCGCCAAACTACGGACTTATCCCGCCCGATCAATGCGCCGATCTTCGCGTAACTGAGGCCCATCCGCACACCCATCTGGATCATGCCTCGCTCTTCCAGACCCAACGCACGGCCAGGGCCCCCGACTGAAGGAGCAGGATCGGCAAGACCTCCGGTAGCACCCCGGTTCACGGTCATCATTAGGCCAGACTGAACCCACCAATTGTGCCCGGTAGCGTGCACCGCCCCGACACGCCGGGCAGCAGTACGAACAGGCATCCCCGCACACACCAAATCAAGAAACTCAGTACGCGCAGCCTTGGGGAACAACTTGACCATAAAACGCTCCATCAATCAGAGCGTTGCAACGACCCTATGACTTTGCCGCGCGAACATTGTCATCAAATGGCATCTCGGCGCGCAACCAAGTGCTTGACCCCGCCCCCAAACCTTCCTAGGGTGTTCTGAGAAAACGTTTTCTTGCTGTTTCCCAAACATTCCCGGAGAGCCCTTAGCCTCCAAGTACTGGGGCACGCCGTTGTGCCCCGGGAAGGATCATCCATGCGATCGACCCGAAGAAAACCGGAAATACGCCAAAGCCTGGGCGGCCTCGCGTTGGCAGCAGTGATCGGGTTGGGCTGTGTTGTGGCCGCAGGCCCGCCGGCCACTGCGGCTCCCGCAGGCAAAGCCGACAGCCCGGCATGTTCCAGCTCCAGCATCCACCTTGATTCAGGCAACGGCAGGGCCCCACAAAACCTCTGTGTCCCGGCGCAAGCCACCGGCAGTGACAAGACGTTGCTGGTGTGGAACAAGCCGGACGTTTACGACGACGTCGTGGACTACCGCGTCTACATGAACAACAGGGCGCTGGGAACCGCGGAGGAGAATGCGCGGATCTTTTCACCGGCCCAGAAATACGTGGACGCGTTCCGGGCCGCCGACAAGGATGGATTCCACGTCCGGACTGTGGCCCACAACTTCACGGTGACCGGCTTGTCGCCGCGCACCAGCTACCAGTTCAGCGTGACCGCTGTGAGGAAAGACGGAACCGAGTCTCCGGCGAGTGGGCCAATCACCGTCACCACCACGCCCGAACGGCACCAAGTCACCATCACCAATCCCGCGTACAAGGCTGTGGGCGATGGAAAGACCCTCAACACCAAGGCAATCCAGAAGGCCATCGATACCTGTAGAACACCGGGCTGCACCGTGGTGGTTCCTGCAGGTACCTTCAAAACGGGGGCACTTTTCCTGCACTCGGACATGACCCTGGAACTCCAGGAGGGCGCACGCCTGCTCGGCTCCGACCAGGCGGAGGACTACCCCTTGGAGAAGGGCTATTACCTCTACCCGGTACCTGAGCCCCTCCCCGCCGAGGCCGAATACCGGAACTACCGTCGGCCGCCGTCGCTCCTTAATGTCCTTCCGGACGACAACGGCCGCTCGACGGCGGGACGCGAACCTGGCGCTGTGGCCAGCAATGTCCGCATCGTCGGTAAAGGCGTGGTGGACGGAAACGGGTGGAAGCGCACTGCCGAGGGGTCGGTAGTGGATGAGGCGGGGAACGAACTTCCGCAATACGCGGCAAGCTCCGCCGGCAAGGTCCTGGACGATGGCTTGTTGGCGGCTGACCAGTTCCGCAGGGCCAAGGAGCGCCCGGAATCCCTCATCGGGGTGATCAACAGGCCGGAAACCCTGGATGACTCCGTACTGTACGGCCAATACCGCTCCAGCTTGATGACCTTCATGGGAGTAAAAAACCTGTACATCGAGGGAGTCACAGCGGACAACCCCGCGTTCCACGGTGTGATGATCCTGGACACGGAAAACAGCACGGTGAACGGAATGCGGCACACCACGTTCAACGCCAACAACGGTGACGGTCTGGAGTTCGGCGGTGCAAACAATGGCATTGTCGTGAACAACTTCTTCGACACCGGAGACGACCAAGTCAACTTTGCGGCCGGGCAGGGCAAATACGGGGCGCAGGGCCGGCCGAGCGAGAACGTCTGGATCTTCAACAATTACATGCGCATGGGCCACGGGGGAGTCGCTGTCGGTTCCAACACGGCAGCCTGGGTGCAGCGGGTCCTCGCTGAGGACAACGTCATGTACAAAGTTGAAACCGGCGGCCTCCGGATGAAAAGTACCTCGGACATGGCCGGAGGCGGCCGGGACTTTCTCTTCCGCGACACCGCGATGGCCTGCATGGGCAGCAGTGCTTTCATCATGTCGCTCAGCTATAACCAGTCACCGTCCGGATATGTCGCCGCTGAATCGGCCACGTTCAAGGACGTGGTGATACGGAACATTTCCGTGGACGGCAACAACTCGCCCACCTGCGGCATGGCTGTATCCGACAGCAAACCGGTGATCGATATCCAGGCAGGGCCGTCCCTCGGCGAAGGAACGGCCACCCTCAGCGCCTTCACTTTCCAGGACGTGGTGTTCCGGAACGCCAACCCCGCCAACATCAAAGGCCTGCGGGACTCCACGTTTGACGGCGTGACGTTCCAGAGCGTGCGGAACAACGCCAATCCCTGGCGCCTGGACCAGTACTCCACGGGAAACACGTTCACGGATGTCCATCCCATGCCGGCGGCCCGGTAGCGCCCGCCGCTGCAGGCGCCAATCCGCCGTCGGGTCGGCATTTGATGACAATCCCGGGCGCAAACATTGCCATCGAATGGCATCCCGGGACAAGGAAAGGCGGCCGTCCCCGGGAAGGGGGCGGCCGCCGTCGTTGTTCTGCCAAGCGTCGTCGAAGGGTTACATCTTCCTTCGCGTAGCGCTGGTTTCGTCCATGACGTCCCTGCCGAGCCATGCACCAAGGCCGATCATGGCAACGCCAAGGATCAGGTGGAGCCAGTTATCGGCCGTGTTGAACGGGACAAAGTTGGCGCCCGTTTCCTGGTTGATGACCAGGCCGTAGATCCAAAGAACGATGTACACAGCACCGCCGCCCAGGAGGAACAGGCGGGCCATGCGGTCGTTCCTTGCCATGGCCAGTCCGGCCGCGCCGAACAGCAGGTGAACGATGTTGTGGAGTATGGACACTTGGAAGACTCCAAGCAGCATGGCGCCGGATTCATGTCCCGCAAAGGTCATGGCGCCGTAATTGGTGGTGATTCCCGGGATGAAGCCCAGGACGCCTACCAGCAGAAATACAATGCCAACGCCCATGGCGGTGTTGCGAAGTGTCAACCCCATCATGTGGTGGTGTTCGGCGGGGTGCGAAGCGGTGGTCATCAGTCCTCCCTTTCACGCGGTTATCCGGCTCTTCTCCTGGAGAGCCGACCTGCGGCAAGGGGTGTCGCCAAACCTTGCCGACGCCGCCATAATACTCCTGAATTGCTCTGGATAGCAGGGGGATGAGCGCAGTTCAGGCGGCGGTTAGCATGGATTCATGAGCCAAGTGCCGAATGGTCGGGTGCACACGATTTTTCATGACGTCCGGGACCTGACGCCCTTCCGGGAAGGGTACGTACGGACGCCGGTGCGCGGACTCGCCGACGGCGTAAATGGAGTCCTTTCCGGTGTCCTCAGCGGCCGGGACCACGCGCGCTTGTCCCTCGTGGGCAGTGTTCCCAGGCTGAAGATGCTGTCCTCCAAGCCCGCGAAGGCCATGCATGAGGCTGTGTTCTCCTCCACCGATCCGGACCGTCTCCTTGCGTTCGCCCGGATGAACCCGGGCTGGGCGGGCTTGTGCCACATCATGGCAGGCCTGCTTGTCTATAAGCACGGCGGGTTCTTGCGGGCGTCGGAACTGCTGCAGCGAGGGTTGACGACCAGGATCGACGACGACGCCAGCCAGTTCTCGGCCATGTACCTTGGTCAGGTGGTCACCCGGGTTGAGGTCGCCGAACGCATCGAGGTGCCGGTGCTGTTCAGCGAAGAGTCGGTGTTCCTGGCGCTGGCCCACTGTCTGCGGGAAATGGGGATGACCGAAGCCGCCCTCGAAGCTGTGGCAGCCTTGCCGCCGTCGTTGCCTTCGGCCTTGGCGCGGTGCACGGCTGCGTTCTCCTTGGAACGCCACCGCGATGTGGTGGTCTGGACAGAGGGACTGCTGAACACGGACGACCTCTCGGCCGCGTTGTTGCTGATCAGGGCGCGTTCCCAGCGGGCGCGGGGCGACTATGAGTCTGCCCAGGCGGCGTTGAGGGAAGTCCTTCGCCGCAGGAAAACCAACTTGGCATTGAAGAATGATGCCCTCACTGACAGGGCCCTCTTGGCGTTGGACCAGGGACGCCGGACGCTGACGCCGTGGTCCCGACGGGCTGCCCCGCCGGCGGAGCTTGAAGCGGTGGAGGTTATCCGCAAGGACGCCGAGATGCGGCGCTTGTGGGAGAACGACTTCAGGCAACTGGGCGGGGAGTAAAAAACCGTTGCACACGAAGGGGTGCAGGCGTATTCTCTTAATCAACCAATTGATTGATCAAGCGATTGGTTGATTATGGAAGGTTTGCTGGTAAATGACACAGGATGCTCCAGGCCAAGACGCCCTGGACAAGGCCTTCATGGCGCTGGCGGATCCGGTCCGGCGGGCCATCGTTGCCCGGCTTTCCCGGGGAGATGCCACTGTCAACGAGCTCGCGGAACCGTTCGCCATTTCCAAGCAGGCGGTTTCCAAGCACATCCAGGTCCTGGAACATGCAGGCCTGGTGACCCGCTCCCGGGATGCCCAGCGCAGGCCCGTCCACCTGGACGCCGCAGCACTGGAACGCCTGACGGCGTGGATTGATCAGTACCGCCTGATCGCCGAGTCCCGCTTCCGGCGGCTCGACCAGCTGCTCGCCACCCACACCTCCCCACAGGAACAAGCAAAGAAAGAGGAACTGCAATGAGCAACGAAACCACCATCACCGCAGACGACGGCGTCCCCTTCGTCGATACCGTGCGGGAATTCGACGCCCCCGTCAGTGCGGTTTTCAAAGCCCACGTTGATCCGGACCTCCTGGCCAAGTGGCTGGGGCCTCGGGACGCCAAGCTGAACGTCACAAAGTACGACGCGACCACCGGCGGCAGCTGGCACTACGAAAGCGGACATGGCGACGAGATGTTTGGCTTCCACGGCATCTTCCACACAGTGGACGCGGATGAGCTGATCATCATGACGTTCGAATTCGATGGAGCCCCCAACCAGGTCGGCATTAGCAGCACCACCTTCGAGGAAATCGACGGCCGCACCCGGATCGTGGCGCACGAGGTCTACCCAACGGTTGAAGCGCGCGACATGGCCTTGGCGACCGGAATGAACTACGGAGTGGTGGAGGGGTATGAGCGCCTGGACGAACTGCTCGCCACCTAGAACGCCTGGAAGTGCAGCACGAGTGGAAGAACCTGCTCCGACAACAGCACCGTCCCCAGCCCGATCATGACGATCCCGCTGGTCAGGGTGACGGCCCGTGCGGCGCCGGGCCGGGAGGCCAGCAGCTTCCTGGAGGTCAGGGCCACAGCGGTGTAGACCATTCCTGCAAGGATCACGAAGGTCAACCCCAGCAAGCCCGACTGCACCGGGACGGGCAGCGCCGCATCCGGGCTGACGAACTGCGGCACCAGGGCCACGAAGAACAGGAGCCCCTTGGGGTTGATGCCGCTGGTGCCCATGCCCTGGAAGAACGTGCGGATCTGGTTTCCGGAATTCACGACGCCGTCTTCCGCACTGAAGCTTGCGCCTCGCCACGAGCGGATGGTGCCGATGCCAAGCCACAGCAGGTAGGCCGCACCGGCGATGGTCAGCCACCCGAGGAGCCCGGGAACGCCGGCCAGAAGGGCAGCGAGTCCGGCAGCCATCAGGAGCGTGTGGATCACGTAACCGCTGCAGAGGCCAGCGACGGCGGGAACGAAGCTGCGCTGACGCAGGCCCGCCGAAATCGAGTACGCCCAGTCGACTCCCGGTGTGCAGGCCAGGGTGACTGCCACGAGGACGAAGGCGAGGAACAGCTGCGGGTTCACGATCTCTCCAGAGTTAGTTGATACGAAAACTCTAGGTAAAAAGCGCCCATAAGTGTTCCCGTTTTTAGCTCTGAAGAGCTGATTCTCGGTAAGATAATTGCGTGATTGACGGTATCGATAGAAGTATTTTGCGCCACCTCAAAGAGGATGGGCGGATGACGGCCACAGCGCTGGCTTCCAAAGTCGGTTTAACCGTCGCTCCTTGCCATCGAAGGCTCCGCGACCTGGAAGCGACAGGGGTCATCCGCGGATACCGCGCGGACATCGACCCCGCCGCCGTGGGGCTTGGTTTCGAAGCGATCGTCTTCGTGACTTTGCGCCAAGTGGACCGGGGAACGATGGCCGCCTTCGAGGCCAGGGTCACCGCCAGCCCCAACATCGTGGAGGCCCAGCGCCTGTTTGGTTCGCCCGATTACCTGTTGAAGGTCATTGCCGCGGACCTGCCCGCTTATCAGCGTTTCTACGACGACGAGCTTGCGGCCCTTCCAGCGGTTGAACGGCTGACGTCAACGTTGGTCATGAAGAACCTGAAGACCAACATCGGGCCGCCGGTTTAGCCTGCCCGCAGGCCGTTCAGCTGGCCGGGCTCACGTGCACGATGATGACTTGGGTGTCTTTGGAGCCGTCGAAGCGGAGGTCGTAATTGACCTCCAGCCCGGTGCTGGTCCCCGACGTCAATGAGTAGTCGCTCTTGGCAGAGGGGTCCTTGCTGGTGGAGGAAATCCAGCGTTCGGCGTCGTCGGCGTCGATGCCGTACTTGTCCACTCCCTCGCGGATCAGGGCGTTGAATTCCTCTGCGGAAGCTGCAGTGAGGAAGTACGTGACCTCGGTGAAATCAGGGCGTGAATCGGTGGTCTTGAACCGGATCCGGTCCGTTTGTGCGGTGATCTCTCCGCTGGGGCCGACAATGGCCAGGTTGATCTTCCCGGAGTCCTGGGTGTTGATTTCCGGGCCGTAGCTGTCCTCGGATACACGCACAGCCGATTTCTGCAGGCTGCCGCTGCTCATGTCCAGGCGCGCTTGCTTGTCGGTCCTGATCCGGTCGACACCTGCGGCATCAAGCGTGGAGAATTCCGAGGTAATCACTGTGCTCCCTTGGGAAGTTGATGGAGAAGCGGGGACGGATAACTGGCATGCGGTGGTGGTGAGGATTCCCAAGCCAGCCGCCACGGCGATTGCCAGCCGCGAAAGCCACTTGGTCCGGGTCATTGGTGAACCTCGGCATCGAAGCCGTCCAGGAAGCGGTCCATGATTCCCGGAATGTTGTTGGTGGGCCTGTACTGTTCAACGCGGTCGTTGAAATCCGAACCGATGATGTCCCGGGCCTGTTGGGGATTGTTGGCCAGCAGGTCCTGGTAAGCGGGGAGGGTGTCCTGCTTGATGAGGGCCCAGCGTTGCTCGGCGTCGGCGATGTTGCCGTCCGGGAAGCCGGTGGTGAAGTCCGTCCGGAACTGCGTCGGGTTGTCCCAGTTGGTGAAGGGCAGGTTCTCCGGGCCGGGGCTTTCCACGCTGAACTTGTAGGGGAAGACTTCCGGGTAGCTTTTCGCGCCGGGAATCGAAGGCTCTCCGGCGAGGGTGACCATGTACGTCACGGCTTCCCCTCCCGGATGGTTGCGCATGGCAGTGTAATCGTCGGCGATGATCTCGTTCTGCTCCCGGTACAACAGGGCCGTGTTGCCTTCCTTGACCTGTGCGGGATCGCCGGAATCAATCTGGGCCCATGCTTTCGCAGTTTCCGGGTCGATCGCACCAGAGTCCCTGAGGCGGTTGATTTCGTCGATTCCACCGTTCATGTAGGCCTCGTGCTGCCGGGCCTGGTCCAGGAAGATCTCTTTGTTCATGTCCAGCATGGACGTTTCGTAGAACTTGATCTCGGCGTCGGTCATGCCGGCAAGCTGCTCGATCTGGTCGAGAACCGGGATGGGGATGTCCGACGCCGGATTGTCGGCAATCTGCTGTGCCAGATCGCGGAGCATGGCCATGTCCTTGAACCCGCCGGCGAAGGAAGGGCCGATCATATTCGCCATGCCGGCCCACTGAAGGTCCGGGTTGGACAGGAAAGCCTGCCCGTAGAAGTCGTAGACCTTTTTGATGGTTTCCCAGTTGTACTCGGTACCCTTGCTGGTGTCCCACGTGGACGGGTCGATCCCCATCTCCCGCATGGCTTGTTGGTTCCAGTAATCGCTGAGGAACTGGGAGTACTCGGGCGATTTCTTCTCGATCAGGCCCGAGTCGGCTGCGGCATCCATGGCGGCCTTGGCGTCCTGGGGATGTTCGAGCGCCCACTTCTTGAATTCGTCGCTTCGAAGGTACTGTGCCCGCTCTTCGGGCGTCATTCCGTTCAGCAGATCCGTGAGCTCCTGGCCGGTTCCGCCGGAGCCGCCGGTTCCGCCAGCGCCGCCGGAGCCGGATCCGCCGGCCCCGCCATTGCTCGCGGCGGCCTGTTCGTCGGCGTTCTTCAACAGGCTCCGGGAAGCGGCCTTGATGCCGGAAGCCGCGCTCTGGAGGGCCCGCAAGTGCGAGCTGTTCCATTCGTGACGGAACCGGTCGCCGTCGTTCCCCCGCCAGGGACTGTTGGTGATGGACCCCGACAACTGTTGTCCCAAGGTGGTGAGGCTGTCCGCATTGCGGGCCAGTTCCTTGGCCAGCTGACGCAGCTGTGCGACGTCTGAGCCATAGAAGTTACCCGCCACGTCGCCCCCATTGTTGTGTGCTGATGATCTGGCCCCATCCTAGGCCGCCTGCGGAGCATGGCACATGGGGACAACTTCCCTATGTGCAGAACTACTCCAGAAGCAGGCCCGTTGTCCGGTACGGAATCACCTCACGGAGGAACATGCTGGTGGAGGTCCTGACGATGCCGGGGCACAGCCGGATTTCCTCCGACACCCGGTAGAGGTCGTCGGGGCTCTTGGCCACCACCCTGATGATGAGGTCGGTATCGCCGGCGGGTGCGTGGCATTCCAGGACTTCCGGGATTTCGCGCAAGGCCGCGATGGCCTCGTTCAGGTGGCTTTGGTCGAGCTCTGCGCTGACCGCCGCAGCCACGCCACGCCCCAGGGCGGATGGCAGGACGCGGCTGCTGTTGGCACGCAGGGCGCCGGAGGTTGTCATGCGTTCCAGGCGGGATTGGACCGTCCCTCGCGCGAGGTGCAGCTTCTGGGCCAGGACCATGATGGGAACGCGGGGATCGTCGTCGAGCGCAGCGAGGATTCTGCGGTCGGTCGCGTCGAGTTCCTGCAAAATGACCACTTCCTGTCGGATTTTTGTTTCTGGAGTAGTCAGATCGATCAAGGAAATGACTTCCTGTTGCACCTACTGTATGCCCCCTGTTGAAATGATGACAACGAAGCAGGACGAGGCTACCGCCGAAGCCCGCCGGCAACAGGCACCCGGAACACCACCCGGAGCCCTGTACAGGTTTCCCGCAAGGAAGCAGCCGCTGATTGACTCTTGTTCACAGCATTGTCATTCTGCACTCGTCCGCTGATGCGGACAGCACAGCAAGAGCCCCTGAGCCACCGGATCGTTGCGGTAGCTGAGGGGCTCTTGTGTTGCCCGGCTGTGTTGCCCGGCTGTGCAGGGATGGCACATAGGCTTGGTGCATGACTTCCGCAGGGCGATTTGCCCCCAGCCCGTCCGGCGAGCTGCACGTTGGCAACCTCCGCACGGCCATCCTGGCATGGTTGTTCGCGAAGTCCACTGGCCGTGATTTCCTGCTGCGCGTGGAAGATCTTGACCGTGCCAGGTCCGGCGCGGAAACCGGGCAGCTCCGTGATCTGCGGGCCATCGGCATCACGTGGGATGCGGATGTGGTGCGCCAGACTGAGCGCGCGGCACTTTACGGCGCTGCGATCCAGCGCCTGACGTCGGAGGGGCGCACCTACGAGTGTTTCTGCACCCGACGGGAGATCCAGGAAGCGCCTTCCGCCCCGCACGCTCCGCAGGGGGCTTACCCCGGGACGTGCCGGCGGTTGTCCCACGCCGAGCGGGAGATCAGGCGCGCCTCACGCCCGGCGTCGATCCGTCTGCGGTCCGGGGTTGGCGGGTGGCCTGTTGAGGACCAGTTGCACGGCACATTTGAGGGCGTGGTGGACGACTTTGTGCTGCGTCGCAATGACGGCGTCACTGCCTACAACCTGGCCGTGGTGGTGGACGACGCCGCCCAGGGAATCGACCAGGTGGTTCGCGGGGACGACCTCCTTCCCTCCACCCCGCGGCAGGCGTACTTGGCGACGCTGTTGGGCTTGCCGGTTCCCGTATATGCGCATGTTCCGTTGGTGGTGAACCACGACGGCGTCAGGCTGGCAAAGCGCGACGGTGCCGTAACGCTGGACGACCTCGCCGCCGTCGGGATCCCCGCCGCGCGCGTCCGCGGCCTAATGCTGGAATCGCTCGGCCTGCCCGGTGGAGCACTACAGGACGCCCTGGCGGAATTCGATCCGTCGAGGCTGCCCAAAGAGCCCTGGGTGTGGATAACTCCCCAGGTCTGAGGAGGGCACCACGTAGGCTGGCTGGATGCATTCACAGATGGTCGCCCCCGGTTTCGAATCCGTCGCCGAACTCTTCGGCCGTTTCCTGGAGCAGGATCCGGAGTATTCCGCCCAGGTGGCCGCGTATCATCGCGGTGTCAAAGTCCTGGACCTGAGTGGGGGACCGCATATCCGCCCCGACTCCGTCACGGGAGTGTTCTCCTGTTCCAAGGGCATGGCGGGCCTGGTCATGGCATTGCTGGTGCAGGACGGCCAGCTGGACCTTGACGCCGAGGTGGTCAAGTACTGGCCCGAATTCGGCGTCGATGGCAAAGCCTCGATCACGGTTGCGCAGCTCCTGTCCCATCAGGCCGGACTGTTGGGGCCCGAGGGAGGCCTGACCCTGGACGAGGTCAACAACTCTGCGCTGGCTGCGGCGAGGCTCGCCGCGTTGCCCCCGCTGTGGAAGCCCGGTGCAGCGTTCGGCTACCACGCGCTCAGCATCGGAATCTTCATGGAGGAGTTATGTCGTCGGATCACAGGCTCGACGCTCCAGGAGCTTTTCGAACGCCGTATCCGGGCCGTGACCGGTGCGCACTTTTACCTTGGGCTCCCCGAATCCGAGGAGTCCCGCTTTGCACCCTTCCGATGGGCAGCTGATCCTTCCTGGCCATGGGTGGACCCGGCAAGCCATTTCGGTCTTGCCGCCAATGCCGCCGTTGGCGACATCCTGGACCTGCCCAATATCCGCGAAGTCCGTGCCGCGGGACTGAGCTCGGCGGCAGGCGTGTCCAGTGCCGATGGCATGGCCAGGATTTATGCGGCGGCTTCAACGGGCCTGGCCGGCGAACCCGGGCAGGCCCTGGGCGGGCAGGCCCCGGCAGGCGGGCAAACCGCCGTCGCGCCCTTGCTGGCTGAAGAGACCATCCGCGCCGTGACCGCTGAGCAAGTCTTCGGCATTGACCGGGTTTTCGGTGAGACCGGCTGCTTCGGGACCGTTTTCATGAAGTCGCACAGCCGGATGCCGTTTGGCAGTTACCGGGCGTTCGGGCACGACGGCGCCAGCGCCTCTTTGGGGTTTGCGGACCCTGTGTATGAGCTCGGCTTTGGCTACGTGCCGCAGCAGGCCGAGCCAGGGGGAGTGGGCTGCCGTAACTTCCAGCTAAGCTCCGCGGTGCGGGAAGCCATTGCCGGCCTGACGCCGTAGATCCAGCGCAGGGCTGTTGCGCTGGGCTAGTTGCGCTGCCCTGCCTGGCTTGCCTGCGTGATTTTCGCGGCCGGCACACCCGCAGCCATGCCTGCCCAGAGGGTGTCGGTGGTGGCGGAGACCATGGCATCCACCGTCGTTCCCTCCAGATGCTTGCCGGCCGCGAGCAGCGCCGCGCCGTGAAGGCTGACGAAGCACACCATGGCCAACGTTTCGGGGTCGCCGGGGGCCAGTTCGCCGGCATCCTGGGCTTCGATGATCATTGCCTGGGCTATTTCGATTCCCTGCCCACCGGTGTTTCGAAGCTCGGCGCTGGAATCCGGGTGATGCTTGGTGGAGTACATGACGGTCAGCAGGGCGGGCCGGGAAACCGCGAATCCGACGTAGGCTTTCGCGACGCTGACAAAGCGCTCCTGGAGGGTGCCGCCGGACTCCGCGGCTGTGCGGATGCGGTGGTTCATCAATTCAAAGCCTGCCATCGCCAAGGCGTCGATCAACGCCTGCTTGTCACGGAAGTGCTTGGCTGGGGCCCCGTGGCTGACGTTCACGTCCCGGGCGAGTTGGCGGAGGGAAAGTCCCTCGACGCCGGCCTCCTCGATGGTTTCCATGGCGCGCTCCAAGAGGGCTTCCCGAAGTTTGCCGTGGTGGTATGGCTGTTCGATCATGGGTCAAGTCTAGGCCAATGTAGGCATTGACAACAATGTAGCCACTGCCTACCATGTAGACAGCGACTACATCAGTCCCCGCCCCAGCATTTCCCGCCCCGACGATTGGACCCCATCATGACCATGACCTACTCCGATACCACCGCGCTCATCACGGGAGCCAGTTCCGGGCTCGGCGCCGAATTCGCGCAGCGCTTCGCCGCCCGGGGTTCCAACCTCGTCCTGGTTGCCCGTCGTGTTGACCGTCTGGAAGATTTGGCGCAGCAACTGCGCAGCGAGCACGGCATCACCGTGACAGTGCTGCCCATGGATCTGGGCCGGGCAGGCGTAGGCGCAGAGCTCTTCAAGGAACTGGCCGGACGCGGCATCACCGTGGACACCTTGATCAACAATGCCGGCTTCGGCACCCATGGCCTGTTGGTGGAGGAAGACCCGGCCGTTATTGCCTCCGAAATCTCGCTCAATGTAGCTGCCCTGGTGGATATCACGCGGGCCTTCCTGCCCGGAATGCTCGAGTCGGGCAAGGGTGCGCTGGTGAATGTGGCCAGCACGGCTGCTTTCCAGCCGATTCCCGGAATGGCGGTCTACGGCGCAACCAAGGCCTTCGTGCTGAGCTTCACGGAAGCCGTCGCCCATGAAACCAAGGATTCGGGGCTCAATGTCCTGGCCCTCTGCCCGGGGGCCACACGCACGGAGTTCTTCGATGTCCTGGGCAGCCAATCCGCGGCGGTGGGCAGGATGCAGACCTCCGCCCAGGTGGTGGAGACGGCCATCAAGGCGCTGGACCGCAAGGTCACTCCCGGCAGCGTTGTCTCCGGGTGGATGAACCGGGTAGGCGCTGCCTTCGCCCAGCGGTTGCCCAGGGCCGTGACCGTTGCGATCGCCGCCCGGGCCGTCCAGGACTCCTAGGCCGGTACTTCCGGCGCGGCAACAGCGGATAGCCTGAGTAAAAGGACCTGTCCCCGCAGGTCCGTTGCCAAGCCGGAGGCCAGCATGACCGAACCACGCTTCACCGTAGAGACAGCCAAGGTCCTGGCGGAGGTGGCCCACAACCGCCAGAAGGACAAACTGAAGCGCCCGTACCGGGAGCATGTCCTGGCTGTCGGCGATGCCCTTGCCGATTTTGACGAGGATATCCGGATTGCGGGGTACCTTCACGACATCGCCGAGGACACGCCCATCACCCGGCAAGCGCTGCTGGAGATGGGCGTGTCAGAGCGGGCACTGGCCATTATCGAGCGCGTCACCCGCCGCTTCCACGACGATCCCGATGATTACGACGCCGGCATCCGTTACGTTGCGGAGGACCACGACGCCACGTTGGTAAAGATCGCGGACAACGCCCATAACTCCTTGCCGGAACGGGTCCGGGCCCTCGCGGAGAAGTGGCCGGACAAACCCCCGGTAACCCGCTACGCCGATGCCCGCCCGGTGCTGTATTCGGCAGTTCCGCGCGAGGAAGTCCAGCAGATCCTTGAGCGGATCAACCCGCACCTGCTTGCGGAACTGGACGAGATCGTTCCTGAGTAGCTGCGTGGCGGGGCGGGCCTGGGGCGCACCCGTGCCCGCCCTAAGCCCCCCAGGTAGCTTGCCCTAGCCGGCCGCAGCTTCCAGCCGGCGAAGTGCCGCGGCACGGCCCTTATGCCCACGCCGTTCGTCGTATGCGATGGACAGGCCCAGCACCAGCATCATTTCCAGCATGCACAGAGGCACGGATGCGCCTGCTGCGGCCATGGCGATACTTCCCGCCAGGCCAAGAACCACCACAGCTGTGCTCCAGAGCAGCTCCCGGCCCGGATTGAGCATGATGCCGTAGAGCGTGGTCAGGGAAACCTTGAACAAAATAATGGGAATGGCAATCGAGGCCGCGGCCGCTGCCCCGCTGATGTTGGCCTCGTGGTCGATGAAGTAGGCAGCGATGTGCAGCCCGGCACCCGTGGCGGCAATCGCAGCGAAAATGAACATGTGCCCGTAGCCGAACACCCAGGAGCGGTGCCTTTGGAAATGGAGCGCAGGGCCTGACGGCAGGATGAAGTAGATCCACCACATGGCGAACGCCAGCCCCGTGCCGCTGAAGCCGACCAGCGCGGCATCCAGCGTCCAGCCGTGCAGGGCAACGATGGCCCGGAGCGTCTCAATGGCGCCCACCAGGCATTCGCCCAGGGCGATGATCGCGAGCAGGCCATACCTTTCGGCAATGTGGTGCGCGTGCCAAGGCGTGCGGGCTTTGCGTTCGGCAAGCCCAGGGACGGACATCTCCAGGACGAACAAGGGTGCGGCCAAAAGGAACGTGGTGAGCACATCGGTTTCGATCACCAACGCTACGACCCAACCCACCTGCACCAGCGCCAGGTACTTGGCGTAGCGGAGGCAGGTCTCACGGCGTTCGGGGTCCTGGCGGGCCGCACGCAGCCATTGGAAGATCAGGGCAACGCGCATGATGATGTAGCCGATGAGGATGGCCACGTTATTGACGTGGTCACCCTCCACCAGTGAATGGAACATCGGTTCGATGCCCATGGCGAGGATGAGGACCCCCACCATCTGGACCATCGTGACCACCCTGAAGACCCAGTCGTCGGTGTCATAGGCGCTGGCAAACCACGTGAAGTTCACCCATGCCCAGATCACCGCGAACATGGCGTAGCAGAATCCGAGCAAACCCGGCCCAACATGGGCTTCAGCCACGGCATGCGCGAACTGGTTACCGGCGACGCCGAAAGCGATGACAAACGTCAGGTCGAAGAACAGCTCAAGCGGGGTGGCCGTTCGGTGCTTCTCGTGGGGATCACGGCCGCCCATCCGGGAGAGGGCATGGCGAAGGGGATTCGTGGACATGGCTCAAAGATTACCGGCGGATCGCCGGATTGCGTCCAGATCGCCGGTTCGCGTCCAGATCGCTGCACGGCTCCGGCGTTCCCGCACGGCTCCGGCGTTCCTGCACCGCTCCGGCGTTCCCGCACGGCTCCGGCGTTCCCGCGGCCAAAGCCTACACGCGGCCCAGGACGTCGATGTCTTCCAGGAAGTCCTGGTGCACTTCGGCGCTCACGGTCGTCCGGGTATCGGCGATCGCGTCGAGGTAGTCCTGCGTGACCGGACCCTTCCGTCCGTTGGGGGCGGCAGCACCGTCGTCGTACACGGCTTTCTCCAGGGCACGCTGGGAGGCGCTGCGCGCCGCGAACTCAATGTCCGCCGGCGAGAAACCTTCCGTCCGCTCCACCAGCTGGGCGATGTCCACGGCATCCACCACCGACGCCGGAACGAAGCGCTGCCACATGGCCTCACGGGCGTGGACGTCCGGCAGCCCGATGGGAATGACGTAGTCGAAGCGCCCGTGGCGAAGGAACGCGGTATCGAGTGCGCGGATGAAGTTGGTGGCGCAGACCAGCAAACGGCCGGGCTGTTCGCGGAAGGCGGGGATGATCTTGAGGAGTTCATTGGTGACGCCCTGCAACGGCGACGGCGGATCCCCGGCACGCTGGGAGGCAATCTCCTCCACCTCGTCGATGAACACCACAGCGTGCTCCAATTCGGCGATTTCCAGGAAGGTCTCCCGCAGTGCACCGGCCAGGCCCTTGGGATCCGAGGCCAGCCGGGATGGGAACACCTCAACAAACGGCCACTCCAAACGCGATGCGATGGCCTTGGCAAAGGTGGTCTTGCCCGTGCCCGGAGGACCGAACAGCACCACTGCCCGCGGAGGAACCACGCCGTATTCGTCCGCGAGGTCGGCCTCGGCCAAGGGGAGGACCAAGCGGCGCTCCAGCAGTTCCTTCTCGCGGCGCATGCCCGCCACGTTCTCCCACAAATCACGCGCCAGGATCCGCCCGCCGAGCAGTCCCAGTGCGCCGAGCTCCTGGCGCTGCACGGGAATGGTCCGCTCGAAGTAGCGCAGGTTCTTCTTCACCACGAAGCCGCGGCCCAGGAACGCTTCCACGCGCGTTTCGGTTTCCGGCATCAAAGCGGACAGCTTGTTCAGGCCGTGCGGGGCCATGCGGTTCTCGACGGCGGACAGCAGTGAGGTGCCGATGCCCCGCCCCCGGAACTCGGTGAGGGTGGCGAGGAAAACGATCCAGCCTTGGTCGTGCGCGGCACGTCCGACGGCGGCGCCCACCACCTGCTCGCCCTGCACCGCCACCACCGCGTGGTCCTTCTCGCAGGATGCAAGGACTTCCGATAACGCATAGACGGGCTCCACGCCGTCGGCCTTGAGCGACTCCCAGAGGTGCAGGATGCCGTCAAGATCGGACGAGTGAAAGTCCCGGATGCGCCAATTGGTCATGAGTTCTTCTCCTGGGCAGTAAGTGAGTCGCCGTTGATTCCTTGGAGTTGAGCATAGGCGAAGCACTGCTGCCGAACGTTGCGGCCCCGTTGCGTTACGGCGTCGGAGGGCGAACCTAAGATGGGCGCAGGAAACTGTCAGCATGTTCAAGGGAGCAACGTGGGTTCTGCATTGGGCGTCATAACCTCGCTGCGGCGGGCAGTAGCCGCAGGGGCCGCAACCCTGGCCGCGATCCTGGCCTCCACCGTCCCGGTTCCGGCTGCGAATGCCGTGGAACCGGACGATTTCAGCATCAATGGCCCCGCCTATGTCGGGAGCGGCTTGTCAGTCAGTGGCGCCCACGAGTACTTCTCCTCCTGTGACCCGGACCCGCAGCACGGCTACTCCGTCCAGTGGCTTCGCGACGGAGAGCCGGTGACGCCGGAGCCGGCATACTCGCAGTTCTACGACCTCGACATCGAGGACGTCGGAACCCGGATCTCTGCCGTGGTCACGGGCTCGCAGGCGTGCCACCCGGCGCAGGTGGTGGTGAAGGAATCCGAAGTGGTCAAAAGCCAACCCATGCGCGCGGAAGGATTCACGGACAGGGGAGTCTTCGATCTTCTGGGACGTCGGCAAGATGGCGCGCTCATGCTCTATGCGGGCCAGGACACAACGCAAGGATGGAAGCCGCCCCAGCTGATAGGCCCCGGCTGGGGCGCCTACACGAGGATCATTGGCGCCGGCGACCTCACCAGCGACGGCAAAACCGAGCTCCTCGCTACTGACGCAGTGGGGAGGCTCTGGATGTTCTGGGGCAGGGGAGACGGAACTTTCCCGGCGAACGCCTATCCGTCGGAGATCGGCTGGGGCTGGAACGCCATGGACAAGGTCGTTGGCCCCGGGGACTTCGACGGCGACGGGTACAACGACCTCCTGGCCGCTGAACCCAATGGCAATCTCTACCTCTATCCCAAAGCCGCCCGTGGTTGGACTCCCCGGGTCCATGTTGGCCAGGGCTGGGGCGTCATGGACCTGCTCATTACGCCAGGCGATTTCAATGGCGACGGCACGGTAGACGTCCTCGCCAAGGACAAGGCGGGACGTCTGTTCCTCTACGGCGGTAACGGGAGCGGCGGATGGTTGGCGCCACGGCAAGTAGGCCAAGGGTGGAACGTGCTGGGCAAGATCGGCAGTGCCGGGGACTTCAACCGTGACGGCTTCGCTGATATCCACGGCGTCAACAGCGCCGGCGAACTGCTGATGTACTACGGCGATGGGCGCGGCGGTTGGAAGGGCGTGGAGACTGTTGGCTGGGGGTGGAACATCTTCAACGGGCTCTACTGAAACAACCCCGGCCCGTTACTGAACCGGACGCAGCCGCAGACCCTGCATGCCGCCGTCGACCGCCAGCGAGGTGCCCGACGTCGAACCTGACAGCGGGCTCGCCAGATACGCGACGGCGCCGGCCACTTCAGCGGGGTCCACCATCCGGCCGTGCGGCTGGCGGGCATTGAGTGCGGCGCGCTCGCCGGCGGGGTCAGCGGCCGAATCCAACAGGCGGCCCACCCAGGGGGTATCAACGGTGCCCGGGTTGACGCAGTTCACGCGGATTCCTTCCCGGACGTGGTCCGCGGCCATGGCGAGGGTCAGCGACAGGACCGCGCCCTTTGACGCCGAGTACAGTGCACGTTGCGGCAAGCCGGCGGTCGCTGCGATGGAGCACGTATTTACGATCGCCGCGGCCGGTGATTGGCGCAGGTGCGGCAAGGCCGCGCGGCTGACGCGGGCAATGCCCACGACGTTGACATTGAGGACACGCAGCCATTCCTCGTCGTCGTTCGCGGCGATGTCACCCTGTGCGCCGATCCCGGCGTTGTTGATCACGATATCCAGGCGACCGAACTGTTGGGCGACACTCTCGACGGCGGTGCGCACCGAGGCGTCGTCGGCCACGTTGCAGTGCACGCCGAAGTGCGGGCTGGTTTCCGGAGCGAGGTCCAGGACCGCCACTTGGGCGCCGCCTGCGGCGAGGCGGTCCGCAATGGCCGCCCCGATACCCGAGGCACCGCCTGTGACGAGGGCTGCGAGGCCGTCGAATTCCTTGCCGGTCATGGCGCGGCGCTCAGGCGTTGGTGCCGGCGAAGGAAACAGGGCGGGCCGATCCTGCTTGTGCCCGGTAGAACTCCTGGCGCTGCCGGCCCAAGCCTTCAATCTCGAGTTCCACAACGTCACCCGGCTGGATGAAGGGGAAACGGCCGGACAGGGCGACGCCTTCGGGAGTGCCGGTGATGATCACATCGCCCGGTTCAAGGATCATGTACTGGCTGAGGTGGTGGACGATCGTGGCGGGGTCGAAGATCATGTCCGAGGTGGTTGAGTCCTGGCGGTCTTCGCCGTTGACCAGGGTGCGGAGCCGGAGGTTGGCGGCGTCGATGTCCGCAGCGGGTACCAGCCAGGGTCCCAGGGGAGTGGAGCCGGGGAGGGTCTTGCCCTTGGTCCACTGTCCGGCAGCGCCGGGAATCTGGTATTCGCGCTCCGAGAGGTCGTTGGCCACGGCGTAGCCGGCGATGCACATCTCCGCTTCTTCAACGGAGGAAAGGTATGACGCTTCCCGGCCGATTACGATGGCCAGCTCCACTTCCCAGTCGTATTTTTCGGACGACGGCGGGATGGGGGCGGCGTCGAACGGTCCCGCGATGGTGTTGCTCGGCTTCAGGAACACCACGGGAACTTCGGGCGGCGTGGCGCCGGATTCGGCAGCGTGCGCGGTGTAGTTCAGGCCGATGGCAACCACCGCGCCGGGGCGGGCGACGGGTGCGCCGATGCGCAGCCCCTCGGCCGAAATTTCCCCGAGTTCACCGTTTTCCAGGGCCGCACGGGTGCGTTCGATGCCATCAGAGGCGAGGAACTTGCCGTCGATGTCCTGGGTGAGGGTGGTGAGGCTGAAGTATTTTTCGAGGCCGTGGGCGTCCTGGGCGATGACGGCCGGTTGTTCGTTTCCGGCCGTACCCAGCCTGGCGAATTTCAAGGTCATGGCTTCCTCCGTGCGTTCGGGACTAACATCCGAACTCTAGTGTGATGTTTTCCCCCATAATACGGAAATGTGACCCATTGACAAGGCATACATCCGATGTTTAGCTGTCATCGAAGAATACGACGTAGCCAGGAGCCCAATGAGCATCATCACCGAAATCGAAACATTCGATATTCGCTTCCCGACGTCCCGGGACCTGGATGGTTCCGATGCCATGAACCCGGATCCGGATTACTCAGCCGCGTACCTGGTCATCCGCACCGACGCCACCGACAGGCATGAGGGCCACGGTTTCGTCTTCACCATCGGTCGCGGCAACGAGGTGGAAACGGCAGCCATCAACGCCCTGCGCGGACACATCCTTGGTGCCGATGTCGAAGCCTTGCTGGAGGACATGGGTGCGACGTGGAAGCTCCTGGCCCACGACTCCCAACTCCGCTGGCTCGGACCCGAAAAAGGCGTCATGCACATGGCCATCGGCGCGGTGGTCAACGCCCTTTGGGACTTGAAAGCCAAACGTGCGGGACTTCCCCTGTGGGAACTGCTTGCCGACATGGCCCCCGAAGAAATCGTGGCACTGGTCGACTTCAGGTACCTCACGGACGCACTCACCCCGGACGAAGCCCTGGCCATCCTCCGCGCCGCAGAACCGGGAAAGGAACAGCGGAAGGCCGCCCTTCGCGCTGAAGGCTACCCCGCGTACACCACGACGCCGGGATGGCTGGGTTACAGCGACGCGAAACTGACGCGGCTGGCCAAGGAAGCGGTGGCGGACGGATTCACACAGATCAAGCTGAAGGTGGGGGCGTCCTTGGACGACGACATCCGCCGCGTCCGGGCCGCCCGCGCCGCCGTGGGCCCGGACATCAGGATCGCTGTTGATGCCAACCAGCGCTGGGATGTCCAGGACGCCATCGACTGGATGGCCCACCTTGCCCCGTACGACATCGCCTGGATCGAAGAACCCACCAGCCCGGACGACATCCTCGGGCACGCCGCCATCGCCCGCGCAGTGGCACCCATTCCGGTGGCAACGGGGGAGCACGTCCAGAACCGGGTGGTGTTCAAACAGATGCTCCAGGCGGGCTCGCTGCAGGTCCTGCAGATCGACGCCGCCCGCGTAGCCGGGGTCAACGAGAACATCGCCATCCTGCTGCTGGCCGCGAAGTTCGGGGTCCCGGTATGCCCGCACGCAGGCGGAGTGGGGCTCTGTGAAGCCGTGCAGCATTTGTCCATGTTCGATTTCGTGGCGGTCACCGGGACCAAAGAGGGCAGGACCATAGAGTTCGTGGACCACCTCCACGAACACTTCGTCACACCCGTGGACGTCCACAGCGGCGCGTACTGGCCGCCGTCGTCCCCTGGTGCCGGCAACGAAATGCTCCGTGAAACACTGGCCGCATACAGCTTTCCGGGCGGCCCGGTATGGAAGGAAACCCATTGATCCAGCACGCCCCCTGGTTCGAAGAAGCACGTTTCGGCATGTTCGTGCACTGGGGCATCTACGCCCTGCCCGCACGACACGAATGGGTGATGAACCGGGAGGAGATCACGGTGGAGGAGTACTCAAAGTACTTCCGCCGCTTCGACCCGGACCTCTACGATCCCCGCGAGTGGGCCCGGGCCGCCCGCGAGGCAGGGATGAAGTACGTGGTCCTCACCACCAAACACCACGACGGTTTCTGCCTTTGGGATTCGGCGCTGACCGACTACAAGGCCACCAACACGCCCGCCGGCAGGGACCTGATCACGCCCTACGTCGAAGCACTCCGCGCCGAGGGGCTGAAGGTGGGCTTCTATCACTCGCTCGTTGACTGGCACCACCCCGACTTCACCATTGACGGGGTACATCCCCAACGCAACGCCGCCGACGTCGAAAGCCTCAACGCCGGTCGCGACATGGCCCGTTACCGTGACTACCTCCATGGCCAGGTGCGCGAGCTCCTGAGCAACTACGGCACCATCGACTATCTGTTCTTCGACTTCTCCTACGCCGGCCTCGGCCACGCAGAGTTCTGGGGCGGCAAGGGTCGTGACGACTGGGGCTCGGAGGCGCTGCTCGCCATGGTCCGTGAACTGCAGCCCGGGATCGTGGTCAACGACCGCCTGGACATCCCGGGAGACTTTGTCACGCCGGAGCAGTACCAGCCCGCCGGCCCCATGATGCTCGACGGCGAACCCGTCACCTGGGAGGCCTGCCAAACCCTGAACGGCAGCTGGGGGTACGACCGGGACAACCAAAACTACAAGTCCGTGGACCTGCTGATCCGGATGCTGGTGGATGGCGTCTCCAAAGGTGGCAACCTGCTGCTCAACGTTGGCCCCACCGGCAGGGGGTCCCTTGATCCGCGGGCGCTGGAGTCGTTGGAGGGAATCGGGAAGTGGATGCAGCTGCACTCCCGCTCCATCTACGGGGCGGGGACTTCGCCGTTCACCGCGCCCTCCGACGTCCGCTACACGCAGCGCGGGGACAGGCTGTACGTTCACCTGTTCAGCTGGCCCTTCGAATACGTGCACCTGCCGGACCTGGCAGGCAAAGTGGAATACGCCCAGCTGCTCAACGATGCCTCGGAGGTGTTCCTGCAGGAAGTGGACCCCGGGCAGCAACCAGCCAACATGACCCCCGGAGGCCAGCCGCCGGGCACGCTGACCATCAAGCTGCCGGTGCAGCGACCCGATGCCGCTGTTCCCGTGCTGGAATTGTTCCTCAAGCCCGGCTCCACAGGGGCAGGCTCCACAGAGGCCGTCTCCGCAGAGCCCGGTTCCACAGGGGCCGGTGAACGCGATGACTGAGAGCATCGCCCTGCACACCCGCCTCAAGCCCGGTGCCGAGGAGGAATACTCTGACGCCCATGCGAACATCCCTCCGGAACTCGTGGCGGCATTGAAGGAAGCGGGGGTGCGGAACTGGCGTATCTGGCGCAGCGGGCTCGACCTCTTCCACGTGGTGGACGTGGACGACTACCAGGCAATGCGGCATGCGCTCGCCGATCACCCCGCCAACGTCCCGTGGCAAGCCCGCATGGCTGAACTTTTGGAGGTCCAGGACGATTACTCCGGGGCTGATAGGGGTATCGGTAGAGTATGGGAACTGCCATGAATGCACCTGATCTGGGCAAGCTCGGTTTCGGCGGAGCGGGCATAGGGAATCTCTACCGGGCCCTTCCTGATGGGGAAGCCCTCGCCACGGCACTTGCGGCGTGGGACGCCGGGATCCGCTACTTCGATACCGCGCCGCATTACGGACTGGGCCTGTCCGAACAAAGGCTCGGTGCTGTCCTGAGGGACAAACCGCGGGAGGAATTCGTCATCTCCACCAAGGTGGGGCGCCTGCTGGAACCCAACGGGTCCGAAGGCCGGGATTCCGAAGGCTTCGACGTTCCTGCCACCAGCCGTCGTGTTTGGGACTTCTCCGAGGCAGGCATCCGTCGCAGTATTGAGGAGTCCTTGGAGCGGCTCGGCCTTAGCCATGTGGACATCGCGTACCTGCACGACCCCGACGTCCACGACCTGCAGGCCGGAATCGAACAAGGCTTGCCGGCCCTGGAAAAGCTGCGTTCCGAAGGCCTGGTCACGGCGATTGGCGTGGGCACCAACTCCGCCGAAGCCGCGCTGGAGTGCGTCGAAGCCGCCGACCTGGACCTCCTGATGCTTGCCGGGCGCTACACCCTGCTGGAGCAGCCAGACGTTCCGCTGCTTGACCGCTGTGTGGAGCGCCGCACCGGCGTCGTGAATGTGGGCGTCTTCAACTCGGGCCTCCTGGCCCGCCCGGACGTCCCCGACGACGCGCACTACAACTACGACCAAGCGCCGCCGGAAGTGCTGGAGCGGGCCCGGGCGCTAGCGTACGTCTGCCGCGACTTCGGCGTCGAACTCCCGACGGCGGCACTCCAGTTCCCGCTGCGGCATCCGGCCGTGGTGAACGTGACAGCAGGAGCGACTTCTCCTGAACAGGTCACCACCAACGCCGCCCGCATGGACGAGCCACTCCCCGAAGAGCTGTGGGAGGCTTTGGAGGGCTTGCGGAAAGGCGCCGGGCAGTGATTGATTCACACCTGCACCTGTGGACGCTGGACACTTTCGTCACCGGCGGTGAACGTCCCTACCCGTGGCTCGGTCCGCAGCACGGTGCGCTCTTCCGCAGCTTTGGCGAAGAAGAGGCGGGGGAGACCCTGGAGGCCGCGGGTGTCCGGGCTGCGGTGCTGGTCCAGGCCGACGACACCATAGCCGATACGGACAGCATGCTGGCCGTCGCAGCGCGGAATCCGTGGGTGCTGGGCGTGGTGGGCTGGGTGCGGTTGGACTCGCCGGCTGAGTGCGCTTCCCAGCTGGACAGCTTCAGTGCACAGCCTGTCTTCAAGGGCGTGCGCCACTTGGTGCACGACGATCCCCGGGCGGACTTCCTGGAGTTCCCTACCGTGCGCGAGTCCCTCGCTTTGGTGGCGCTACGTGGCCTGGTCTTTGATATTCCGGACGCATTCCCCCGTCATTTGGGCGCGGCCGTCCGGCTTGCCCGGGACCTCCCGGAGCTGACCGTGGTCCTTGACCATTTGGGGAAGCCGCCGCGGTCCGATGCCTCGCTCATGGACTCGTGGCGCACTGATTTCCTTGCCTTGGGCCGCGAGCCTAACACCGTAGCCAAGCTATCCGGGCTCCACGCTCCGGGGCTGCCGTACGCCAGCGCGGCACTGCGGCCGCTGTTCGAAACCGCGCTGGAAGCTTTCGGCGCCGGCCGCCTGATGATCGGTGGCGACTGGCCGGTCAGCATCCTCGGGGCGCCTTACGGCCGGACCCTCGACGTCCTGCTGGAACTGGTGTCCTCCCTGAGCCCCGCGGAGCAGGATTCCATCCTGGAGGGGACTGCGATCCGTACCTATGGGCTGGCGGCCAACCCGTTGGTGGATGCCTAGAGGGCCTGGCGCAGCCAGTTCTCCACGCCACTGATGTGCACCGTCACCAGAGCCCGCACCAGCTCCGCATCACCGCGCTCCAGCGCATCCGCGATGGCACGATGCTCCGCCAAAGTGTGGGACACGGCCTTTTCCTGCGTCAATCCACGCCAGATCCGGGCCCGCACCGTGCTGCTGGAAAGGGCCTCCAAGAGGCTGCCGAGGTAGTCGTTTCCCGCGGCTGCGGTGATGATGCTGTGGAACTCGAGGTCATGGGCCACGAGTTCTTCGACGTCGGTGTTTTCGTCGATCCCGTCCATGGTGGCCCGCAGGGACTGGAGCTCGTCCGCGGTAATCTTGCCCGCTGCCAGCTGGGCCGTGGCGGGTTCCAGGATTCGTCGGACCTCGAAGAGTTCAAGGATGGAACGGTCCTGGTGCAGGTCCACCACGAACGCCACGGCCTCGTTGAGCAGTTTCGCATCGAGGCTGGTCACGTACGTGCCGTCGCCGCGGCGCACGTCCAGCACCCGGATCAGCTCCAGGGCCTTCACTGCTTCACGCAGCGAACTCCTGGAAAGGCCAAGACGTTCGCTCAGTTCCTTTTCAGGGGGAAGCCGATCGCCCGCCTTGAGTTCGCCGCGGATCAGCATGTCCTTGATCTTGCTGATCGCTTCGTCTGTGACAGCCATGGACCAATAGTAGCCACGAATGATCGGATGTCTGCCCGCGCCGCGACCTCACCCAATTGGGGGGCGTTAACCAACGACGGCGGCACCCGGGTTCCGCTGTTACGGAACCCGGGCGCCGCCGTCGGGCGCTAACGGGTACTGCTGTTACTTATCGCCGCCAGGCAACGGGCGGTTGGCGATCACCGGGGCGCTGCCCGTGTAACCGTCACGCGTGGCGGCGAGCTCGTGGATCTGCTTGCGGCACAGGAACCAGCCCCAGACCATCAGCCCGCAAGCGATCGCGGTCACCAGCATGGTGAGCGGGGACTCGATGAACACCATCACCAGGACGCCGGCAAGGAAGACCAAGGACAACCAACCTGTGTAGGGTGCGCCGAACAAACGGAAGGACGGACGCTTCACCCAGCCCTTGTCGGACCAGCGCTTGAGCTGCATCTGGCACAGCACAATGGTTGCCCAGGTGACAATGATGCCCACGGAAGCCACGTTCAAAACGATCTCGAAGGCATCGGACGGGACGAGGTAGTTCAGCGGAACACCGAGCAGGGAAACACCTGCGGTGATCGCGATGCCGCCGTAAGGGACGCCGGCCTTGTTCATGCGCTGGGCGAACTTCGGAGCGGAACCCGCCACGGACATGGAACGGAGGATACGGCCCGTGGAGTAGAGCCCGGCGTTCAGCGAGGACAGTGCTGCCGTGAGGACCACGAGGTTCATGATCACGTCAACGCCCTGGACACCGATGGATCCGAAGAACGTCACGAACGGGCTGACACCCTTTTCGTAGGAGGTGTAGGGGAGCAGCAGGGCGAGCAGGATGACCGAGCCGACGTAGAAGACCGCGATGCGGAAGACCACGGAGTTGATGGCCTTGGGCATGATCTTTTCGGGGTTAGGAGTTTCGCCGGCCGCCGTGCCCACGAGTTCGATCGAGGCGTAGGCGAACAGCACACCCTGCATGAGGATGATCATGGGCAGGATGCCGTTCGGGAACACGCCGCCGTTGTCCGAGATCAGGCTGAAGCCGACTTCCTGGCCATCAACCGGGGTGCCGAAGATGACGAAGTACGTGCCAACCAGGAGGAAGGCCACCAGGGCAGCAACCTTGATCAGGGCGAACCAGAATTCCATCTCGCCGAAGACCTTCACGGAGACGAGGTTCAGGCTCAGCACCACCACCAGGGCGATGAGGGCCCACGCCCACTGCGGAACGGCGCCCATCCAGGGGATGTACTTGCCGAAGAAGTTCATGTAGAGAGCGGCCGCCGTGATGTCCACGATGGTGGTGGTGGCCCAGTTGATCCAGTAGAACCAGCCGGAGACGAACGCCGCCTTCTCGCCGTAGAACTCACGGGCGTAGGAGACGAACGAACCCGAGGACGGGCGGTGCAGCACCAGTTCACCCAGTGCGCGGAGAATCAGGAAGGCAAAAAAGCCGCAGACGGCGTACGCGATCACCAGGGACGGGCCGGCGGCGTTAAGACGGCCACCTGCGCCCAGGAACAGGCCGGTGCCGATTGCGCCACCGATCGCGATCATCTGGATCTGGCGGGGCTTGAGGTCCTTGTGGTAGCCGGAGTCCTCTTTGTGCAGGGCCTTCTCACTGGCGTGCGCTTGGGCCGGAACCGTGTGGTCAGTGATGGGATTGGTCATTGGAATCCTTAGGAGTGTCCTGTTGGGGTTGTCCTGGGTGGATCCGGTCGGGGATCCGGGCACACAGGACAGCGCCTCGTTGGGGGTATGCCTCATCGGGCGGGACGGCTGACTACAGCCGCTGGGATTTCTCTGGCCTGATCTGGCCTATTTGCTCAGGTTGGCCAGACGTTCCGGGCTGAGCAATTCCTCGAGCTGGGCAGCGGTCAGGAGACCGTGCTCCAACACGAGTTCTGCCACACCCTTGCCCGTCGCCAGCGCCTCCTGGGCGATAGCGGTGGCGGAGGCGTAACCGATGTGGGGGTTCAATGCCGTGACGAGACCGATCGACTGCTCCACGGTAAGCCGTAGCCGCTCGGTGTTTGCGGTGATGCCCCGGACGCAGCGTGCCGTAAGGGTGCGGCACGCTGCTTCCAGGTGGGAGATGCTCTTGTGCAGGCTGTGCACAATGATCGGTTCGAAGGCATTCAGCTGGAGCTGGCCTGCCTCCGCGGCCATGGTGACGGTGACATCGTTGCCGATGACTTCGTACGCCACCTGGCTGACCACTTCCGGGATCACCGGATTGATCTTGCCGGGCATGATCGACGAACCGGACTGCACTGCCGGAAGGTTGATCTCGCCCAATCCCGCACGCGGCCCGGAGGACAGCAGGCGGAGGTCGTTGCAAATCTTGGAGAGCTTCACTGCCACGCGCTTCAGCACACCGGACAGGTGGACAAACGCTCCCACATCCTGGGTGGCCTCAATGAGGTCCGCGGCGGTCAGCAGGGGAAGGCCGGTGATTTCGGCCAGGTGGCGGCAAGCTGCGTCCGCGTAGCCAACCGGGGCATTCAGGCCCGTACCGATGGCCGTGGCACCCAGGTTGATCTCATGGATGAGCATGTGGGACTCGTCCAGTCGGGCACGGTCCTCGCCGATGGTCACGGCGTAACCACCGAATTCCTGGCCCAGCGTCATGGGCACAGCGTCCTGGAGCTGGGTGCGGCCCATCTTCACGACGGTCCGGAACTCACGGCCCTTTTCGGCGAAGGCCTGCTCAAGCTCTTCGAGGGCCAGGAGGAGTTCCTTGACCGAGAAGATCGTGGCCAGGTTCACGGCAGTCGGGTAGACGTCGTTGGTGGACTGGCTCAGGTTCACGTGGTCATTCGGGTGCAGCTTGGCGTAGTCACCCTTCGGGTGCCCCAGGATTTCCAAGGCACGGTTGGCGATGACCTCGTTGGCGTTCATGTTGGAACTGGTTCCTGCGCCGCCCTGGATCACGTCCACCATGAACTGCTCCTGCAGCTTCCCGTCCAGGATGTCCTGGCAGGCCTGGTCGATGGCGTTCGCACGCTCAGCGTCCAGGAGGCCCAGCTCGTGGTTGGTGCGGGCGGCGGCCTGCTTGACCGCAGCCAGTCCACGGACCAGGTGCTTGTTGGTGGACAGCGGCTGCCCGGTGATGGGGAAGTTCTCGATAGCGCGGAGGGTGTGGACGCCCCAGTAGGCGTCCGCGGGTACATCGCGATCGCCCAGGAGGTCGTGTTCGGAACGGAGGGGGATCGCCTGATCGACGGTGGTCATAGCTGTCCTTGGTTTAGTTGCTGAAAATTCGGGCTGCACGGAGCTCGCCGACCGGAAGGCCGCCGCCCAGCACAGGTGGGCTTTGAAGCGTGTCCAGGCTGCCGCCGTCGACGCCCAAGCGGCGAAGCACCTCAACGGTGACGGGCATGCGGGCGCGATCGCCGCCGTCGGAAATCTTCACCGCCAGGCCGGTGCCGTCCGGAAGGCCAACCAACTGGAGGCCTTCGAAGCCGTCCTTGGCGAGCAAGCCGGGGACCGCACGCATGAGGGCGGTGACGTCGCGACCTTCGCCGGCCACCATCTCCGGGAAGCGGCGCATGGCGTGCGCAACTTTGCCTTCGAGAGTGTCCTGGTCTGCGGCGGCCAGGCGGCCATAGGCGCGGGCCATGCCATGCAGCGAGTGGGCGAACAGCGGAGTCCCGCAACCATCTGTGCTGACTGCGGCCGCTTCCTCGCCGGTCAGTTCGGTGATGGTGTCGCGGACCAGGACCTGCAGCGGGTGCTCCGGGTGCAGGTATCCCTCTACAGGCCAGCCGTTGATGACGCAGACGGCGGTCATGGACGCGTGCTTGCCGGAGCAGTTCTGCGCGATCCGGGTGGGGCCGTTTCCGGCGCGGAGCCAGTCCTCGCGTTCGGCGACGCCGTACGGAAGGTCCGTGCTGTTGGCCAGGGCTTGGTCGTTGAGGCCGTGCAGCCTCAGGATCTCAGTGGCGCCGTCGCGGTGCATCTTTGCGCCGGAGTGGCTGGCAGCCGTGAGCGCCAGGAGGTTTTCGGGGATGTCCAGGCCGGCCTTCAGGAGCGCGACAGCCTGCAGTGGCTTCAGGCTCGAACGCGGGTACATGGGGGCGTCCGGCTGGCCGGCCTCGATGAGGCTGCTGTCCTCTGCCGAGAGTGCGATCAGCGAGCCGTAGTGGATGCTCTCCACCAGTCCGTCGCGGGTCACTTCGACAAGCGGGACGTGGTTTGGCGCCTTGGTGTTCTGCGCCGCGGCCTGATGGGCCGGTGCTGTGGGGACGGGCATGGTGTCCTTTGGGTGGGTCATTTGTTGAGGATTGTGTCCAGCGCAACGCTGACGGCCTGGAGGTGGTCGGCCATCGCCCTGCTTGCGGCTTCGGAATCGCCGGCTTCAATCGCGTTCAGCACTGCGACGTGTTCCTCGTCCGAGCGGTGCTGCCTGTCAGCAACGAGGTTGAGGGTTTCCGACTGGTGGGCCAAGGCCTCGCGGATGTCAGAGACAACGCTGGCGAACACGCGGTTTCCGCTGGCCCGGGCCACGGCTGAGTGGAACGTGGCGTCCAGGTTCACCCATGATTCGGGGTCGGTCTCGTTGAGCATCTCCTGGACGATGTCCTTGAGGTGTTCGAGCTCTTCCTCGGTCCTTCTTTGCGCCGCGAGTCCCGCTGCCGGGATCTCGATGTGCGGACGTGCCTCGTTGAGATCGCGTGCACTGTACTGACCCAAGGTAAGGTCATTAGCAACCTTGTTGGCCACAATGAATGTGCCCTTGCCGGTTTTGGTGACTGTGAGGCCCAAGGTGTTGCACGACCGTAGCGCTTACCGGATGACTGAGCGGCTGACACCGTACTGGGCAGCCAGCGTCGCTTCGGAACTCAGCTTGGTCCCGATATCGAACTGGCCACCCTCGATGGCCCGCCGGAGCGCAGCAAAGACGGCCTCAGCTGCGGAAATGCGCGAAATAGGCATATGCGCTGATTGGCCGCTCACGGGCTCTTGCTGTCCGGCTGTCCGGCTGTCTGACAGGTTCACGCTTCGAATATGGCACGGGTCACAAGAGGCTGTCAACGCTGAAAGGCTTGCTTCACGGTTTGGGGACTGGTCAAACTTGGCTTAATTTCTGTTCAGGCCGAATTTTCGGGTCATGAGCGCCGCCTTGTAGTGGGACTCGGCTGTGTTCACTTCGGACGAGGGCGTGCTGGGGCCGAACACGCGGAGGAGGCTGAAAACGAAGTGCCGCGCGTGGTCTGTTTTGATGCTCGTTGTTTCGCCCACACTGTCATACGCCAGCTCACGGAGCGCCACGTTACCGCCATGTCCGTCGCGGGCGTAGCTCGTCCATCGGCCTAGGATCCGCTCGGAGCCGTCGGCTTTGCCGACATATTGCTTCCCGTTGCTGGAGTCAGTAATCAGGTAAATCCCCTGGACCTCGGAAAGTGCTGCGCGCCAGTCCCCGTAGCGTGGGTCATCCACCAGGTCCTGCAGTTGGGGGTAGCTAAGCAGCACACCGTCGAAGCCTGGAAAAGGAACCTTGTCCCGGTCAGCGATCTCGACTACCTGCATCCGCGCTGCGCTGGCGGAGCTGGCGCCACGGTGCCAGCTGCGGGGATTGTCCCAGTCAATTACGAGCCGATCCTTGAGGGGTGCAAGGAAATCCGTTGAATGGAGGTCGTAATACCGGCACGATCCAGTACGTTCGGTCGCCAATTCTCCACGATTTTCGAAGGTTCCCCAGAGGCGAGAGCGGTTCTTGCCATCGGCTATGAGTATCACCCAAAAGCGAGGAGGGGCTGCCGGGAAACGACGAGGCGAAATGTCCTGCTCCCGGGTGTACGCCAAGACTCGTTCCTCGGTCAGGTCTTCAGGTCCACGGAGCGCGGCAACGTCATTCGGCCTGAATGAGTGGCGTATTACGTGGATATCGTCCAAGGAAACCGGCGGGACCTGCTCAGCCCCCACGCCGGCCAGGACATGGGCGAGGGTGAGGGACATCAGCCAACCTTCGCGTGGTTCTCAATGGAGCGGAGGATGCTGATCAGCTGCCCGATTTTTTCATCGCCGAACAGCACATCCGGCCCGGACGGGGCCAGCTCGTTGTACGGGGAATTGAACAACGCCTTCGGGCTGACCTTTCCGTTTTCCATCAGGTGATTGGTCAGAACGTTGAGGAAGTTGAGCTGCTGGGCTGTGAGCGTAGTACCAGCTACAAACTCTGACAACGCTTCCTCGACGGCCTCGCGGTCCAAACCAACCAGGGAACGGACAAAGAGGCCGAGGCCATCGTTGGCGGCACGATTCAAGTCTTCAAGCGAACCCAAACCGCTTTCAAGAAGAATGCGTTCAAGCTCGGCAAGGTCCAACGCCGTCAGTTGCTTGTTACGCCGGAGCCGTTGAATGGTTGCATGCTCCTCGTATTGCGCCAGGTACGAACGCATTTTTTCTTTGTACCGAGGGAGGTCGACGAAGCCATTGGTTGTCCCCACCAGTTCGACTTCCTCAAGCACGCCGAGCTCGTCCTGGAAGTTTGTGTAGACCACTTTGCGCTTCCGCTTCTCGATCAGATGGACCAATCCGCGGAGCCGCTTGCGGATGTCCTCAAGCCATTCCAACGAAACGGATTCCCATTCGTCGTCGTGGAGAATGGTTTCCAGCAGGGGCAACTGAGCAGCGATGGCCGGGATGCTCTGCTGGTCCTGCAAGGCCGAGGCGATGGCTTGGATCTTTGTCCGGAACGGCCCAACCGCCGATCCCTGCAGCGACGCCAACTCTGCCTGAAGCATCAGGTAGTCGAACCGCCTGGCCTCTTCCGTATCCGCAGGCGCGCCGATGGTAGCGAGCCTGGCGATCTGGGTTTGCAAAGCCTGGAAGTCCTCGGCTGCCAACGATTTCCAGGCTGCTTCTTCGGCGAACCTGTCCACCCATTTGCGTGCCGGTTTAACGAGGAAGTTGTCCAGCGGAAGCCGGTCAACTGCGTGTTTCAGGGTTTGCCGGAGGTCGGCAACAACGGGCGCTTGGGGGTCCCATTGAAGGTCAGTGAAAGTTTGCAGGAGCTGGACGCGCGCAGCGAACGTAGTCTCCGCGAGTGACTTACCCACAGAGCCTTCATTGCTGGGCATTCCCGCATTGAAGAACTCGGCGTTGCGGCAGAGGTCGAAGATAAAGAAGTCCTTCTTGTCCTCGCCCGGCCCATACAGTTCCGGCCGGAGTCGCGTTCCGCGGCCCACCATCTGCCAGAATTTGGTCTTGGACCTGACCATCTTGAAAAAGACGAGGTTGACGACGTCCGGCACGTCAACGCCGGTGTCCAGCATGTCTACCGAAATAGCGATGTGGGGATCACTCTCGGTGGTCGAGAATTGGTCGATGAGAATCTGGGCGTAGTTCACCTGATAGGTGATGACGCGAGCAAACTGACCCTTGTAAGCCGGGTAGTTCTTGTCAAAGCGTTCAGCAATGTACTCCGCGTGTCTGTTGTTCTTCGCGAAGATGATGGTCTTGCCCAGGCGATCCCCGCCGGCGACTTTGTGGCCGCGGGTCATAAGGACTTCCAGTGCCTTATCCACTGTGTCGGCGTTAAACAGCCAGGTATTGATAACGCTTGAATCGACCGAGTCCGGGATCTCGCCGTCTTCGTCCCATTCGAGCTCGTCCCACTGCTCTTTTTCAGCCTCTGGGAGGTCCTCGTACGAGATGCCTTGGTCAGGAAACTTCAGCGGAACCGGAACGACCCGCGGTGGCACAAGATATCCGGCCTCGATGGCCTCGCTGAGCTCATAGGCAAACGTTGGAACGTTGTCCTCGATGCCGAAAAGGCTGTAGGTGTTGCGGTCCACCTCTGACTGTGGCGTGGCTGTCAGCCCGATGAGGAGTGAATCGAAGTACTGGAAGATGGCCCTGTATTTTTGGTAGACCGACCTGTGGGCTTCATCAACGATGATGAGGTCATAGTGGCCAATGCCAAAGGTCCGCTGGCCAAGCTTTCCCTCGGTCCGGTTGATGAGGTTCATCATCGTCGGATATGTAGCCACATGGATGCGGCTGTCTGCTTCATCGTCCGAGCCCAGAATGACAGGGCTGGAACCGGGAAGGTGGGCCTTGAAGGCGTTGGCCGCTTGCTTGACCAACGCAACCCGATCCGCGAGGAACAGAACGCGTTTGGCCCAGTTGGCTTCCTGCAGGAGCTTGGCGAGTGCGACGACGGTGCGCGTCTTGCCCGTGCCTGTCGCCATGACTACAAGCGCCTTGCGCTCGAAGTCCTTTTCGTAGGCTTCAGTGACGGCCCGGATGGCGTTGTGCTGGTAGGGGCGTTCGACGATGGAGTTGTCGATTGCCTGTTCAGCCAGAGGCTTTCGGCTCTGACGGCGGTTGATCAGCAGTTGAAGTTGATCCCTTGTGTGGAAGCCCTGCAACGAGCGCTCCGGGTACATGGTGTCGTCCCAGATCCATGTCTCGTAACCGGAGCTGTAGTAGATGATCGGTCGTCGACCATAGCGACGTTCCAGGCAGTCGGCGTACAGCTTGGCTTGTTGCTTCCCTACATGGGGATCCTTGGTTGTCCTTTTCGCCTCGACCACTGCGAGGGGCAGCCCGTCAGCGCCCCACAGCACGTAATCCACGTAGCCCACTCCGCTGAGCGTGCCGCTCGCCGTGGGCATGGTGTCTACCTTGAACTCGCGGTCTTCTGTATTGGTGAGCGGCCAGCCTGCCTCGTTCAGCTCAAGATCGATGAGGTGCCTGCGGGTCAGGGCTTCGTCATAGTCGTGGTGGTCAGGGACGGTCTGGTTCTGTTTTTTGGCCTCCGCGACTTCAGCCTGCAGAATCTCCAGCTGGGCCTTAAGGTCTGCCGAATCCGCTGCTGCTTGTGCAAGGGCCTCGTTTTGGGCTTTGAGTTGGCTCTCGAGTGCCTGGAGTTCTTCGGGCGACTGCTGCTGTGCCGGCGTCTTCGGCTTTGGGGCCAGGATACTGGCGTCGAAGACCAACGACGGCGGCAGCTGGCTACCGGTTTTGGCGTAGTTCCTCGCGAGCCAATAGCAAACGTGGTGCAGTTCGCGGAGCACGAGTTCAGCGCCCTGGATGGTGGGGCCAACGGAATTGTGGACCGCATTGTTACCGGCTTTGCGAATGATCGTGAGCTTGTTGGCAATAGGACCGCCCACAAGATTCTTAAAGGTGGGCTCGTTCAGTAACGCGTTGAGGTCATCTTTGTAGGGGGTCACCAACCCTGGCTCCACTTGATAAAGCCACTCAACAATGCGTTCGATGGTGTAACGGGCGTAGAACACGGAAGCGCGTGGATCGACCCGGGCGAATTGTTCGGCCCGGCGTGCTTGCTGGGCCAACTCGGGCCACTCGCCCAGCATGAACCCAAAGTTGCTGGTAACTGCCCCCATGCAGCCGTCTCCGATCCGTTGCTCCGATGTCCTGAAGGTAGTCAATCACGGGACTGCGACCGTTTATGCCTTATTTCAGATCCGTGGCCTCGACGAGTGGCAGCAGTCGTACCTTCGCAATAGTGTCATCGGTGATTTTCGGCAGGGATCCCAGCTGGGATTTCAGCTCTTCCCTGGCAGCTTCGAATGCTTCCACTATGCCGCGAGAATAGTGTTCGACCATTTCCCGGGCTGCTTCAGCATCAACGCCAAACTGAGTGCTTGTCGAGACCAGCATCTGCTTGCTGATCTTCTGAAGCCTGTATTCGGCTTTCACACTCATGGCCAAGTCGATACCTGAGTCCGCGTCCCAATACGGGGCATAGGTGGCGAGGTCGTAGAGGGGCGATAGCTGCGCTCTACTGCCATGGAGGAGGAGGGAGTAGTTTTTGGCGTGCGCGTCGGTGCAACCGGCCACGGTGTTGAAAACAAGGGCCCGGTACAGCCCTGCTCCTGCCGCCCGGCGGTCCGCTTCAAAAGGAAGCGATCGGATAAGGGCGGCCATATCGCTCGCGCCCGGCCCTCCGTCACGGTGCTGGTATTTCTTGGCTGGAGAAACGCTCAATGCCTGGCAAAAGTCTTCTTGATGGATGCGGCGCCAGGTTCCACCCACTTCCTGGCGGTCATAGCGACGTGTCACAAAGACGTCCCAGTTGCCGATGCGGCGGAGTTCGGACTTGGCCACCTCGAGCCCCAGAAAAGATGCTGCCCTCATGGTCAGCTGTTCCACAATATCCAAGCGACTGAATGTGCCGGCTGCCGGTTTGAGGATGTGCGTCGTGGGGGTAGCGTCTTCCGGTACCGCCCAGTCGCCGTTGGGAAGTTGGTGCAGGGCGATCTTTGGCTGAGCCCCGGCGAGGCTGAAGCGTCCTGCGGAGTCGTCGTAGGGCGTGCCGTCTTTGTACTCAGTCACGACGTGGTCCAGCATCTCGGCCACATCCCTGTCCGAAACTGGCTTCACCGCCGTTCTTGCGAGGGTGCCATCCGAAGATCCGGTGCCCGGCCGCATGAACTGGAGCGCACCCGCGACATCGGCACCGATATGTTCAAGGATGGCGAAGGGGTTGGACGGGGACACCCGGAACCGTCGGGCAATCGTCTGGAGGGCCCCTTCACTGTCGGGCAAGAGGCCCTGGAGAAAGGGCAGGACGTTGCGCTTCTTGTGGAGGGTGGCGGCCAAGGGCATGGACAGTGACAGCGGGGTCGCGTTGGGGGCTGCCTGGTATTCGGGGTAATAGCGGAACGTCAGATTCCCCGACGACGACTGTTCAACCCGGCCGCAAAGTGTCCCGTCCATGAACACTTCAAGAGCGCGCGCACTCACCACCGAACTGCGCCCGTCTCGCTGTCGCGTATGGCGATCTCGAAACCAAGGGCTTGAAAGACATCCATGAACTTGGACGTTTCCACCGATGCTTTACCGGATTCAAGATCGATGACAAAGGTGCGTGAGACGCTGGCGCGCCGGGCCAACTCTGCCTGTGACCAGGCTCGCTCTTCCCTGAGTTCCCGGACCAAGGGCCCTGCCTCTCGGACCGTACGCAATAGCTGCTCCTGTCGCCGTACGGCAACTTTGATGAATGTCGCCGTACGCCGACTTTAGCATTTGTTGCCGTACGGCGACAGTGGTCGAGTTATTCGAAGAAGTCCTCGTCCAGTTCTACGACGTCGTAGCTCTGCTTCACCTGCACTCCGACCCGGTATTTAATCATGAGGCTCACTAGACGAGCGCCGTCAATCAGGATTGTGCGGGTGCCGACACTGCCTGCATAATCTCTCGCACCTTGTGAAAACCTACTGGTGGTGATGAAAACGCCCTTGGAGGCAGAGAAGCCATGCAGCGCTCCTACGAATGCTTGGATGGCTTCGCGGCCAACGGCGTTGTCCGGGCTGTAACGTTTTGCCTGGATGTAGACCCGATCCAACCCAAGCGCGTCTTGGTCTATAACCCCGTCAACGCCACCGTCACCGGTGCCACCGATACGTCGCCCCCGTTGCTCAGCACCTCCGTAGCCCATCTTCAGCAGCAGCTTCACCACAGCGTCTTCGAAAAAGTCCGGATGTCCTTCGTGAAGCCGTTTAAGGAGCGATGCTCCTACTTCGCCTTGGATGCGGTTTATCGCGTCCTCGATCTGCTCCACTGGCTCCAGTTCTTCCGTAGCTGAGAGGCCGGTCTCTCGCGCAGCCTGAGTGGGTGCGGCTTGACCGTCGGCTTTCGGCCAGTACTGCGCAAAGATTGTGTGTGCCTGGCTGTAGTTGATCCCCTGAGGATTGTCCAGAAGCCACTGCCTGCCGGTATCGGTGATGCAGTAGTACCCCTTTACGGGACGGTCGATCCAGCCCGCCCGTGTCAGGTGGCTTAGGACCCAGCCCATGCGCTGCTCGTAACGCAGTCCGCCCGAGTTCAGGGTCTCCTCGCGAGCGCCCGCCGACAGTCCGGCTTGATCCGCCGCTTGATGGAAGAGCTCCTTCCGGTGGAGCGTCTGTCCATCAGACAGAGCTTGGAGAACCGGCACGATGAGCGCTGGCCAAATCGGTACCTCGGTCGAAGGTGCCTGAGCCGCTGATTCGGTCACTAGAGTTCTCCTTTGAACGCGCGGTTTTGGAGAGACGCGAAGAGCGCGTCCAGTTCCGCCAAGTGCTTGCGGTAAGTTTCCTTCAAACGCTCGACGGCGGCAATTCGGTTTGCGAAGGTCTGCTGCAGTTCGAGCGGGGGAACTGGAATGTGCATTCGCTTGAGCTTCTCACCGGTTAGGTGTGCGATCGTAGCAACCGTCACATGGTCTTTGAGGCCGCCGCCATGAGCCAGAGCCCAGAGCAGGTGAACTATGTATTGAGGATCTAAATCATCAGGATTCGGTCGCACACGGTGAAGTGCTTTCTGGAAGTAACAGTCGATTGCCTGGTCTTTCCAAATGGCTGCTCGGCCCGGTTCCCCACCTTCACACACCAGGATGTCTCCTCTGCGAAGTGCGAACTCGATTTGGTCTGAGGGGCTAAAGTCCATCTCGAGCAGATCATCCGTATTGATCTGAAACCATTGCACGTTGGCATTGCGCAGATACTTAAAGCCATGCTTTCCAGTCTGGGCCTTCTTGTCCAGCATCTTGCCCAGGCGGCTCGTAGTGACCCGGCCGAAGGCTTTGACTGGCCAGTTGAGGCTATTAGAGACCGTATCGCCGAACATGGAGTGGAAAATCGACTGGGTGAGGGTGTTCAGGTGGGCGATTGCTTGGCGGCGCTTGCCGCGGAGCTCATCGGCCTTGTCCAAAATCGCCGCAATCCGCCGCTGCTCCGCTAAGGATGGCAGAGGAAGTTCAATCCGCGAAACAGTGGCTTTTGAAACCTCCTTGAAAGTCGCACCAACACCAAGACTTTGTAGCCATTTCCGGTTGAATTCGAGCCAGCGGTAGAGATACCGGGCCTCAAGCTGGGTAGGGTCGGGAACAAAGCTTTTGAACCCTTGGTTTGTTGCCATGGGAACGCTGTTGATGGCCAACAGACCGATTGGCGCACGGGAACTGAACAAAACCGAATTAGCGGGTAGAACCTCGGCGCTGCTAGCATTCAAACCCGCCGGGGTCAGTCCCCGGGGAGTTGAGTGGATTTCTACAGCCCTGAGGCTGCTTAGGTCCTTGGGTGTTGCCCATGGAATGTCCCCGTCCCAGTACTCTGCGACGGCAGTCTTGGGCGTCCCGCCAGAGACGACACGAGCGACCTTGACGAGTGGCACAAGCTTCACTTCAGCAGCTCCCGCAGCTCGTTCATGCCCTCGGTGATTTCAGTCTCGAGCTGATCCAGTGCAGCCAGGATTTCCTCAGGGGCAGCATGCTCGACTTCTTCGTACTCGATCTCCTTGTACCGGTTCAGCGACAGGTCGTAGTCGTTCGCCACGATCTCTGAAAGCGGAACACAGAAGGACTGTTCCGTGCGCGCCCGCTCAAGTTCCGCCGTCGTGCGCTGATTCCAACGTGAGAGGACGTCCTCAAGGTCGGAAGAGGCAAGCGGCGTGCGCTTGTCGTCGAGGCTGAACCCGTCCGACTTTACGTCGTAGAACCAGACGTTATCCGTGCCGCCGGAGTTGGTTTTCGTGAAGAAGAGGATGGCGGTGGAGACACCGGCGTAGGGCTTGAAGACGCCGGACGGGAGTTTTACGACGGCGTCGAGCTTGTGGCCTTCGACCAGTGTCTTGCGGAGGGACTTGTGTGCGCCGGTGGAGCCGAAGAGGACGCCGTCGGGAACGATAACCGCAGCGCGTCCGCCTGGCTTAAGCAGCTTGATGAAAAGTGCCAGGAAGAGGAGTTCGGTCTTCTTCGTCTTGACGACGTTCAGCAACTCTTTCGACACATTCTCGTAGTCCAAGCTGCCAGCGAACGGCGGGTTGGCGAGGATGACGTTGTACTTCTCTTCCTCGACGGAGTGCAGGTCGGCAAGTGAATCGCGGTAGGAAACATCCGGGTTCTCGACCCCGTGGAGCAGCATGTTCATTGAACCGATGCGGAGCATGGTGGAGTCGAAGTCGAAGCCATGGAACTGCTCGTGATGGAAGAACTTACTGGTCTCGTCATTGGTGAGGAGATTGCTGTTGTTCTTACGGAGGTATTCGCCGGCCTGAACCAGGAAGCCGCAGGTGCCAGCGGCCGGATCACAGATGGCTTCGAGTGGCTGGGGTGCTGTCATCGCGACCATGAGGTCGATGATGTGCCGTGGGGTTCGGAACTGTCCGTTGGTACCCGCCGATGCCAGCTTCGACAACATGTACTCGTAGAGATCGCCCTTGGTGTCGCGGCCCTCCATGTTGATGGAGTCGATGACATCCACCACCTGCTTCAAGACACCCGCGTTCGGGATCTTGAACTGCGCATCCTTCATGTGGTGGCTATAAGTGGAGTCTTCGCCGTTGGACTGCTTGGTCAGCTCAGTTCGGAGGAACGGGAAGATGTTCTGCTGGAAGACCGTGAACATCTCAATCTGACCAAAGTCCTTGAAGTTCGACCAGCGGAGGTCCGAATAGGGGCGGCCCTGGGGGTCAACACCCTCGGGAAACACCGCGTTCTCGATCGGCTCGCCCAAGATGTTGGCCTGCTTCTCCGCCCGAGTCTGGTTCTCGTCCAGGCGCTTGAGGAACAGAAGGTACGTGATCTGCTCGATGACTTCCAGCGGGTTCGAGATACCGCCGCTCCAGAACGTATTCCAGACTTTGTCTACTTGGGACTTGATTTCACCTGTGATCACTCATGCGAGTTTAGTGCGTTCTCATGTGAGCCACGCCCATCGGTGAGAAGGCCTGGCGTCCCTAAGGGACACCAGGCCTTCAGCCAAGCCGGTTGTCAGCAGGGACGCCAGGACTTGCCGCCGGGAGCGTAACAGCGGGGGCCCGTGTACCCCGGGTAGGGATTCGATTGGGCCGGTGGCGCCGGCGGTACGTAATTCTGAGCTGGCGGAACATACGGCTGGACTGGCGGAACATAGGGAGCTGGTACGGGTAAGTTGCGTATCCGTTCAGCCTCGGCAGCCGCTGCTGCTGCCCGAGCCTGTTCTGCCGCGGCGGCCTCATCGGCAGCCTTCTTTGCTGCCGCCTCTGCTTCCGCAGCAGCCTTTCGTTCTGCCTCCGCTCGCGCCACAGCGGCTACTCGTTCTTCCTCTGCCTTCTTCTCGGCCGCGGCAAGTGTCTTCTCTTGTTCCTTGAGCTGATTGTGTGCAGACTCAGCCCGGGTTATTACTGCGGTCAGGGCGGTCAACTTGGCGGTTGATTCGCTGGCAGAGTATGCCGCCCAAAGGATGGAGTTCTCTGTTTCTCTCGCTGCGGACAGGAGGTCTTTCGCTGCCTTGGCAGCAACGATGGCTGTCGCCAGCCCAGTAGCCGATGCTCCCGCTCCGGCCGACGTCGTTGCCGGCGCCGCACTCTGTGCCGCTGTCAGTGCTTCGTTGGCAGCTGCCAGTTGCGCAGGGAGGGTGCATTCGATGCCCTCTGCGAAGAGCCCGGACTTGGCAGTACGCGCTTCCTCAAAGGCGGCTTCGACAGGAGGCAGGAACTTTCGGTTTTCTCCGACGACCATTGGAACCCCCAGTCCCCGGCGTGCGATCTCTGCGTTGACCAGCTGGTTGCTGGCATTGAAGACCCCCGCCAAGGTTCTGCCGTATTTGTCATGGCGTTCGACGTCGAACTCCAACCTGACCTTGCTGCCCACCGGCAGTACTCCCTCAAGATGATCTGTCGCCTCCGGCCCAAGGCATTCGGTGGGCTTGTTCGGATCCTTAGTTTCCGGAGTATTGATGTTCAGCAGGCGAACTGTCTGATCGATGTTGTTGATGGATACAACTACCGTGTCGCCGTCGACCACCCTGACGACGGTCCCGCTGTCGGCGTTTGCGGCAGCCGCCGCTACCAGGGAGCCAGTCACGATCGCGACTGCTGCCGTAGCTCCAATGATTAGCTTCCGCATGATGTATGGCCTCCCACAACTGGGGCTTGAAGTGGAGGGTGGCTGTGGGACAGCCGGTTCTGGGTGCGCAAATAGTCCCCCTATTTATGCGAATGGAGTGATGAGTCGGCTGCTCAGCAGCCGTGAACACTTTAAGCTACAAGTGGTCATGAGGAGGCTTCGGGCCGGTGGCAGCGGGATGTGTGACGGGTGCTTGACACAATGGATCATGCTCTTCACCAAAAAGACCCTCACCGAGGACGGATTCACCGGATTCCGACCACTCGACGAACTCGATCCCATGCGGATCCCACAAGGACCCGGGATATTCGTGGTCCTTCGCCCGGCCGGATTTGAACCGGTCTTTCTGAACAAGAGCACCGCCGGGACCTTCAAGAAGAAGGACCCATCATTGAAGCGCGAAGCACTCGCGTCCGAGTGGCTTACAGACGCCTCAGTGCTCTACATCGGCAAAGCCAGCGCGGGCAGTCAAGGCAACCGGGGGCTACGCAAGCAAATCCAGGAGTTCATGGATTACGGCCGCGGGCGACCAACCGTCGTGTGGGATGCGCGCCTCATTTGGCAGCTGCGCGACGCCCTGGACCTGGTCATCGCTTGGAAGGAACTGCCGCCGGAGGGGCTGAGTGCAGCCGAAGCCGATTATCACGCCGCGTTCGTTGCCGCTCACGGACGCCTCCCGTTCGCCAATCTGGTCCAGGCGCGCGCCAGGAAATAGCCCAAGGAGGCCGACGGCGGCAGGTGCCTTTCGCCGTCGGCCTCCCGCTGCGTGGGTGATCGGCGGATAATGGCGTCCATGACGGCCGGCAGCCCCACTGGAAGCACCGCGGGTCAACCCCGCATCACGGTAGAGGTTCCTGTCCTTCGGATCGGTGGCGGGCAGGCCGATTACGAGGGCCTCAAGCGATTCGTTGATTCGCTGCGCAAGCCGCAAGGGCTGCACATGACGCTGCTGCACGTGGGGATCCTCCACGAACTCGCAGATGATATTGCCGCGTGGACCAAAGGAAGGGCGACGCCGGAGAGGGTTCTGCCCGAGATTACGAGCTGGTTGACGGAACTGCCGGTGCTGCAGGGGTTTCTGGGTAAGTCGGACAAAGTGGTCCCGCTGGGTGGCGGTCGGCTGATGGGGCTTGAGGTGGACGTTCCCCAGGAAGTTCACGACTACCAAGCGCTTCTGGTGCAGGGCTTGCACGTGCTTCTTGATGATCTTGGCCTCGACAACATCGATGACTTCATCCTGGGCTCACCCGCTTTGGGCTACAGGTCTCCGCGCTGGTTGCCGCACATTGCCGTGGGAAGGGCGCGGTCGCGACACGAGCCGCCCGTGGAGATCGCTCCGGTGGCCATTGAATTCGGCGACTCGCGCATCCGGAACAGACTGGCGCTCCCTGGGCAGGGGTGATTCTGACGGAGCCCGGCCGCCACGGTAAATTGGACGTGACTCCAGATCTCAACCAGAGGACTTCCATGCAGCCCCGTGCCCTGTTCCGTACCGTCGCTTTTGCCGAGGCCGTGACATGGACGCTGCTGCTGATCGGGCTGTTCCTTAAATACGTCACGAAGACCACTGACCTCGGCGTGAGTATCGCCGGAGGCATCCACGGCTTCGTGTTCCTTTGCTACGCAGCGACGGCCGCCTTCACCTGGATCAACCAGAAGTGGACAACGCGGACTGGCCTGCTCGCCATCGGCTCCGCTGTGATTCCCTATGCCACCATCCCGATGGAGAAGTCGCTGGATCGCCGGGGTCTCCTGGCCGGTGGGTGGCGTTTGGCCGCTGGGGGAGATACGCCGCGTGGGGGCTTTGAAAAGGCTCAAGCCTGGGTCCTTCGCAATCCAATCCTCGCGGTTGTGGTGACCCTGGTGGCTGTGGGTGCAGTGTTCAGCTTCCTTCTGTTCATGGGCCCTCCGGGTACCTGGTTCTCCTAGGATCCAGCCGGCGGGAAGCATCGGTTCTTCGGAACTGGTGCTTTCTTGCTTTAACACCTGGTTCTCGCCTTTGCGTGTGCCGCTCCGACCTACTTTGGATCTGTGTTGGGTCTGACACGCCGTCTGTGCGGTGTGTCGCCCGGGGTTTGGCGGTCAAAGTGGGTGGTGGCGGCACGGGTCTTTCCCAAAACTTCGACGTCGGCACCCGTTTGGTGTGGCTTTGTGACCTTGTTTGAGGCCGTTGAGCGCGCTTTTCCCGCGGTTTCGAGCTGTTTCGGGTTCAAAACGGGTCAGGAAGCTACTGTTCCGAGGCCTTAGTGCGTTGGTTCGGTGGTGGGGCAGCCCCAGGAGTTGGGGTTTTGTTGGCAGGTGTCGGCGACGAGTGCTCTTTGTGTTTTCCAGACGTGGATGGTTGTGGCTGGTGTGGTCAGGTCCAGAGTTCCGTTGATGGGTAGTGGTGGGCCGTTGTTGACGGAGTAGGTGCCGGTGAAGCTGGTGGTGATGGTGGCGGGGTAGTTGCCGGTTTCGGTGTAGCTGTGGCTGGTGCGGGTTTCGGTGGTGAGCCATTCGGCTTCGGGGAGGGGGTAGCCGGCGGCGGGGGTGGGGCCCAGGGTGGTGCCGTCTCCGAAGGTGTAGGTGTGGTTGGCGGGGGTGGCGGTGAGGTGGATGGCTTGGCCGAGGATGGTGACGTCGAAGGTTTGTTCGGTGGCGGTGGTGTAGAAGTTGGTGGGTCCGCCTTTGAGGGTGTGGGGGAAGGGTTGGGCTTGGAGGTTTCCTGGGTTGATGGGGAGTTGGCGGAAGTCGTTGAGGATGCGGGCGGCGATGCTGGCCAGGACGTTTTGCGGCTCTGCGTCATAGAGGCAGGTGGGGCCGGTGATGGGGATCCAGTTGGTCCAGCCGGGGTTGGTGATGGCTTTGGGGGCTTCTTTCCAGATGACGGGGGTGCCTTCTGGGCCACCGGGTGTGGTGGCGGGGCAGTCGAGGGCGTCGCAGCCGGGGTCTTTGGTGTCGGGTCCGTCGGCACGGCAGTGGGTATCGGCCATGTACTGGTTGGGGTCCTCGGCGGCCGGGGACGCGCCAGGCAGGGGTGTGGATTTACCAGTTTCGGGATGAAACTCCCAGACAGCGCCCACGAATGCTGAACCTTCTTGAAAACCGGCGTCAGGAGGAGCAGCCGTATTCGAGTTCACTGTCCCCAGCCCAGTCAAGATCGTCGAAGCCGGCCAGTTCAGGGGCATCAGAAATATGTAGGCTGCCCAAGCCGTGTACCTGGCCCAACGGGTCGTCATCGAATAATGCCCACGTCAGTGATGAGCCAAGCTCCCTGGCGGTATTCAGCAAAGAAAGCGGCGGCGTCATTCGTAGCTGCAGTGAATTCCCGACTTTCGGATCCGGTCTCTTCGAAGTAGCGAATCTCTTGCTGAATCACTTGCAACTTGCCTTGCTGGGTCGATACGGCGGGATCCCACGCGACTTCTATGACAGGGGTTCGAATTGTTCCCCCGGTAAGCCAGTGCTCCTCCGCGTAATTGGCTTCGATGGACTCTGCCAGGTGCTGGCAGAGCGCACAGGCACTGGACGACAGCTCCAAGGACTTCGTGGAATTACCGGTCTCGTATGCGTAGCTAAGTTCCTGAAACCAGTACCTAATAAACACCTCCAACCCCGCCTTCGAGTTCTCCTTGGCCAGCTCGGGCATCACCGGAACCGGAACGTTCTGTGCCTTCCCCTGCGCATCAGCGGGTTTGTAGGCCCCGGAAGAAGACGGAGTAGCCGAAGCAGCGGGTGACGAAGCGCTTGAGGTGGGCGACGCCGTCGTCGTGTGTGTTTCCGAAGAGCCCGTACCTGGCGACCCGCCCTGGCAACCGCTCAGAAGCACCGCCGCCAGAATGGACGACAATGTGGCAGACGAAAGGCGTGACATGACAAGCTCCCCAACAGCTGTTCGACGGTGTGGCGGCCAGTCTAAGCAGCGTGCGCGGGGGATTCACGTCAGAAGTATGGCCCTGTGGATAAGTGCCAGGAATATTCTGCTGAATGATCCGCATGGGCATGCCTTGAAATCACACGGATTCCACGGTTTCTGGCCGGCGCCCAGCCTGATGATCCAGCAAAATTTGCGTGGTACACCGCAAGGTCAGCCCCGCAGCTTCTCCATGTCCCGGCGGTCCTTCTTGGTGGGCCGGCCGGCTCCGCGGTCGCGCTGGGGGAGTCCAAGCTTGGGAGCCACGGGCCTCGGCGGAGTGTGGTCGGTGAAACAGTGCGACGCGGCCTCGGCTCCTACGCGTTTGGCGATGAGTCGTCGCACTTCGAGGATCCGTTCCCAGCCGGATTCCCGGACCCGGATGGTGTCGCCGATGATCACGCTTTGCGATGCCTTGGCCGGGTTCCCGTTGATCCGGATGTGCCCGGCACGGCAGGCGGCTGTGGCGGCGGAGCGGGTTTTGTAGGCTCGGATCGCCCACAACCAGGCATCAACGCGGACGTTTGCTGGGGATGACGACGGAATACTCATGATCTGAACGAGTCTAACCGGGCGTCACGTGCACGACGAGAACGCTGGAAGAAGTCCGGAACGCGGGAAAGGTGCGAGTTCGCTGGAACGCTCCGGCGAACTCGCACCGTCGCGGCGTTCTCAGGGGGCGCCAGGGAACCCAGGGAAACTACCGCACCGTCACCTCAACCCGCTGCGCCATGTTGTTCCCGATACCCTGGTAGTTCCACACCTGCTCGGTAGGCTGCAGCGCGCCCGAGGTATCCATGGCCCGGCACCGCAACAGGTGTTCCCCTGGGCTCGCGACCCACACCATGGACCACGACCGCCACGCGAAGTCCCCCAGCGCCGGATCCAAGTGCGCAGGCATCCATTCGCCGTCGATCCCCACTTCCACCCGCTCCACTTCACCGTGTCCGGACCATGCACGGCCGTGCAGCATCACCGGGCCGGCGTCCACGATCCGTCGCCGGGTGAAGAATTCCGGGATCCCCGGCGGCACCATCAGGGACCGCACACGGATATGGGTGACAGGAATGCCGGGCCCATCCGGACCCTGCAGATAGTGATAGGCCACGGACTGCTGCCATCCCATGAACCGCGACGTCACTGCTTCGATCGACGTCAACCACTTCACACTCGCCATCCCGTACCAACCAGGGACCAGGAGCCTCAACGGGAATCCATGCTGCAGCGGCAAAGGCTGGCCATTCATGGCATAGACCAGCATCACTTCGGGGTGCATGGCCTCGGCGACGGAAAGACTGCGGGCATACGGCTCTTCGACGCCGCCTTGGACACCGTTGTCGGCACCGGTAAAAACAAGTTCGACGACGTCACCCGCCAACCCTGCCTCCTCCAGCAGGGGCGCCAAGGGAGTTCCGGTCCACTCGGCTGTGCCCACCGCGCCAAGCACCCAGGGCTGGCTCAAGGGGCGGGGTTCCAGAAGCGAGCGGCCGTTTCCCGCGCATTCGAGAGTGACGGGCATGGTGACAGCCGGCCGCGCTTTGATGTCCTCGAGGCTGAGTTCAAGCGTGTGGTCGACAGCCCCGCCCAGTCGCAACCGCCACGTCTCAGGTGACAGATGCGGGATGTCGAAGTGGATCAGCAGGTAGTGCAGGCCGGCCGGAGTGATGTCGTCGTGCAGGGCCTCCAGCGGCATCGAATGGTTCCGCCCGGAAAGCTGCAACTCTTCGTGGGTCAGGGGTCCATCGGTGGGCTGCCCGGTGACGACGGCTTTCGTGGCCCGTTGTTGGAGGTGATCATTGGACATGGGACGGCGGCGTTCTACTGGAAGCTAAACGCTGCGGAGTGCCGCAGCACTTAGGACAAGGATCACGCCGGGGCGAACCTGCGTCAATACCTCGTTGCGAGGCCCGCTCTGCGCGCTAAAACAGGCGCAAAGAACGCAGAGCAGGCCCCACAACGGAAGACGGCTACCGGCGTCGTAGTTCCGGGTACTCGAGGTGCGGGGCAACGGTGCCGGCGTCGCGTTCGAGGAAGTTGACTGCGGGCGCCACGATGTCGTCGATTTCATCCAGGACGGACTCGCTCAGCACCACGTCCGCGGCTTTCAGGTAATCGGTCAGGTGCTCCTCGGTGCGGGGGCCGATGATCACGCTGGTCACTGCCGGGTGGTTCAGGGCAAAGGCGACTGCCAACTGGATGAGCGTCAATCCGTGGCGTGCCGCGAGTTGGGCCAGGGCGTCCGCGGCGTGCAGTTTGCCTTGGTTGAACGGCGCGTTCACATCGAAGCGGCCGGGAAGTGCGGAAAAACGCGAACTCTCGGGCTGCCCGGCCCCGACCCGGTAACCGCCTGCCAGCCACCCGCCGTCGAGCGGTCCGTAGCTCAAGACCCCGACGCCGTACTGCTGGGTGATGGGGAAGACGTCGCGTTCGTTGGCACGCACCAGAAGCGAATAGGGCACTTGGTCCACGACCGGAGGGGTCAAGTGGTTGGTGTTGGCGATCCACTGGGCCTCAACGAGTTGGGCCGGGCTGAACACGGACGTGCCGTAGTAGAGGATCTTGCCCTGGCGGATGAGGTCGTTGAGGGCAGTGATGGTTTCCAGGAGGTCGGTGTTGTAGTCCGGGCGGTGTGCCTGGTAGAGGTCGATCCTGTCCGTGTTCAGACGCCGCAAGCTGTCCTCGACAGCCCGGACAATCCAGCGGCGGGAGTTGCCGGCGTGCGCGGGGTTGGATCCCATTTGCCCGTGGAACTTGGTGGCGAGGAAGACGTCGTCGCGCCGGCTGTGGATCGCCTGGCCCACCACGGTTTCGGATTCCCCTTGTGAGTAGATGTCTGCAGTGTCGATGCTGGTGATACCGGCGTCGAGCGCGGCCTTGATGATCCGGATGCTCTCTGCGGGACCTGTGGGCGCGGCGCCGGTGCCGAAGTTCAGGGTGCCCAGGGTGAGCGGGCTGATCAGGGCGCCAGTGCGTCCAAGCGTTCGTAGCTCGTTGAGGCTCATGTCGGCTTCCTGTGGATGGATAGTGCTGGGTCGACGCCTGGGTCAGCGGCGTGGACGGGATGTTCAATCGAGGCTACACACGGCCGCCGGAGGCATAAACGCAAATGGTAGAAGTTCTTCGTTTTTCGTCTTGCGGGGTAATGGAAGAGGCCTTACTTCGCGACATTTCTTGACACACGGCAACACAAATGTCTTGCGGATCAACAAATATTGCCGTTCTTCCAAGCGGGTGAATTATGGGAAAGGAACTTAGGAAACGCACGAAAGGGACAGCGGGATGACACAGACCACAGTGGAAGAAACGGCGGCCATCAAGGCGGCTTTTGCGCAGTTCCCCTCCGGAGTTGCCGCCTTCAGCGCGATGGTGGATTTCACGCCGGAAGCGCTGGTGGCGTCGTCCTTCACCGTGGGCGTTTCACTGGAGCCGCCGCTGGTCATGTTCGCAGTGCAGAACTCGTCCACAACGTGGCCCAAACTGCGCCAGGCCCAGCGGCTTGGCGTCTCGGTCCTGGCTGAGGGGCAGGAAGCTGCCTGCCTCCAGCTCTCGTCCAAAACGAGGGACCGCTTCGCCGGGCTGGACACGAGTGTCAGGGACTCGGGCGCGGTGCTGATCGATGGGGCCGTGTTGGGTTTCGAATGCGAAATAGTTTCAGAAACGCCCGCCGGGGATCACGCGATCGTGGTTCTTGAGGTCAAGGCAACCACCGTCAACCTCGAGTCCAAGCCGCTGATCTACCATGGCGCAGCGTTCCGTCAGTTGGCCGCTTAGCCCGGCACGCCCGAGCTAGGAGTTTCGGGCAGCGCCGCTGAGGGATCCCTTTTTGGTGGGGCCTTGGGATTTCCCCTTCGGGGACGTCACAGGGCCCTGCTTCTTTGGCGGGTTGGCCGGTGCCGGGCTCTTTGACGACGGCGTGGGCTCGTCGAGGTCGCGGACCGTCACTTTGATGGGCGGTGGCTGCTGGGCCTTGGCCCGTTCGGCCTCGCGTCGGTCGGCTTCAGCAACCGCATCCGCCCAGTCCTTCGACAGGACCGGCGGTTCCTTGGCAGCGGCCACGACGATCGGGTGGTGCGCAGTTTGGTGCTCGACGGCGGACTTGACCTCGGCCGGTTTGGGCAGCTTCCGGGGGTCCACCTTTGATTTCCACGCGCCGTCCTTGACGGCGGCCGACGCACCTGAGATCCGGCGACGGGTCACTCCGAGCAAGTCCCGCTTGGGCGCGGCAGGCACCGCAGCGGAAGATGGCGCGGCAACCGGCGTCGCGATCGGCGCCGATTCCTCAGCTGCGCCGTCAACTGCGTCCGCGCCGCCAACTGCGTCCGCGCCGACTACCCGTTCCGGCACGTACCCGGGCCGAGCGGGAAGGTGCACGATGGGAGTGGTGTCCTTCTTGGGGAAGACGCCAATCAACGCCAGGAGGATGACAGACACCAGCCGTCCCACTCCGGCAACCACCAGAGTGATGATGACAATCAACCCGAGGCCGAGGAACATCAGCAGAGCCAGGCCCAGCGTCCCCAAATACGTCAGGTTGATGGCGAGTGTTGTCGGATCCTCCACGTAGCCTCCCCTGGCTGTCGTTTTGTGATGCGCGCATTGCCCACCCAGCTTGCTTATCTAGCGTAAGGTCCCGCACCGACGGAATCACGCGCCGCAGCCCACTCTGGCAGGGTTGTTTCGAACCTGTTATCTCGCATGCGAAAATATGTTGCCCAGCTCTCATTTACAGCCCAGATTGGCGCGTCGTGACCCCTGACCACACCCGGCTCCGCAACGGTGCCTGTCCCTGCCTTTCCGGCGAGCAGTACGACGAATGCTGCGGCCGGTTCCATCGCGGGGAGGCCGAGGCGCCCACCGCAGAGCAACTCATGCGGTCCCGGTATTCGGCCTTCGTGGTCCTAGAGCCCGGGTATCTGTTGCGGACGTGGCATTCCTCCACCCGGCCCGCCTCCATGGACCTGGACCCGGACCTGCAGTGGCGCAGGTTGGACATCCTTTCCACGAGCAACGGCGGCCCGCTCGACTCGGCGGGCACCGTTGAGTTCGCGGCGCACTACAGGTCCGACGGCGAACGCGGCGTCCAGCGTGAACTCTCCCGTTTCGTGCGGGAAGGCAAGCGTTGGTACTACGTGGACGGGGACGTGCTCCAGTAGCTCACCGGTATCTGCGGTGGAGGTTTTCCTTGGTCGAGGGGCCGGGGGAGGCGTCGCCGATCCAGGGGCCTGTTCCTTCGGATTGGTCCAGGATTCCGGCCTCCAGCCAGGCGTAGTCGCCGTCGAGGACTTTCCGCGAGAGGTCGTGGTCGCCGTCGTCGGTGTTGCGCCAAAGCTGGTCGAAGTACTCATCCACCCGAACACGGGCCTGTTCGCAGAAGGCTTCAGCCAGCTCGAAGGCAGCCGCGCCTTGTTCCGGGTGGGTCCGCAGCAGCGACTCGGCGCGTGAACAGCACGCGGCCATGGCGAACAGCTCGGCCCCGATGTCCACGATCCTGCCCAGGAACGCCTGCTTGTGCTCAAGCTTGGCCTGCCAGCGTCCCATCCCGTAGAAGGTCTGCCGGGCGAGGCGGCGCGAGGAGCGTTCAACAAAGCGCAACTGCTTGGCGAGCCGCCCGAATTCGGCGTACGACCGAGGGTCCATCCCGGCGCCCGCAACCAGTTTGGGCAACCAGCGGGCGTAGAAGCCGGAGGCCCCGACGGCGGCCTTCGCCTTGTCCTGCAGGCTTGCGTCCGCCGAGGCGAGGTCGCCGGCGGCGGCGAGGTGTGCGTCCACTGCCTCGCGCGCGATCAGGAGTTTCATGATTTCGCTGGAACCCTCGAAGATCCTGTTGATGCGAAGATCCCGGAGGAGTTGCTCGGCCGGGACTGCCCGTTCCCCACGGGCTTCGAGGGAATCGGCGGTTTCGAAGCCGCGGCCGCCACGGATCTGCACCAGTTCATCGGCGATCCTGCAGCTCAGTTCGGTGGACCACAGTTTGGCCAGCGCGGCCTCGATGCGGACGTCCTTCTGGCCGGCGTCGGCCATCTCGGCGGAGAGCTCAAACACGGCCTCCAACGCAAAAGTGGTGGCTGCGATGAAGGCGATCTTCTTGCCCACGGCCTCGTGCTTGCCCACTGGGCGGCCCCACTGCGTCCGGGCGTTGGACCACTCCCGGGAAATCTTCAGGCTCCACTTTCCAGCAGCGACGCAGAGGCCGGGGATGGAAAGCCGCCCGGTGTTCAGGGTCGTGAGGGCGATCTTCAGCCCCTGCCCCTCCCGCCCGAGCCGGTTGGCGGCAGGCACCCGCACCTGGTGGAAGCGCGTCACGCCATTCTCGATGCCACGCAGGCCCATGAAGGCATTCCGGTTCTCCACCGTGATGCCGGGCGAGTCCATCTCCACCACAAAAGCGGAAATGCCGCCCTTGTGCTCGGTTCCATCAGGATCGGTGTGGGCCGGAACCCTGGCCATGACCACAACGAGTTCAGCGATCACGCCGTTGGTGGTCCAGAGTTTCACGCCGTCCAGAAGGTAAGAACCGCCGTCGTCGGAAAGTACGGCAGTGGCGCCCATGCGGGCGGGGTCGCTGCCGACGTCGGGTTCTGTCAGGAGGAACGCCGTGATGGCGCCGGCGGCGCAGCGCGGCAGGTATTCCTTCTTCTGCTCCGGCGTGCCGAACTCCTTGACGGGCTCGGGGACGCCGATTGATTGGTGGGCGGAAATCAGCGCACCCAGGCTCGGATGGACTGAACCCAGGAGGGCGAGGGCCCGGCCGTAGTACACCAGGGAAAGGCCCAGTCCGCCGTATTCGCGTGGGATCTTCATGCCGAACACGCCAAGCTCAGCGAGCCCGGCCAGATACTCGTCCGGAATCCTGGCGTCGCGTTCGATCTGCCGGCCGGACATTGTTTTGGCAAACGCCAGCAACCGGGCCATGAACTCCTCGCCCCGTTCCACGTCGTCCGCTTTGGCTTGTGGCCAGGGGTGGATCAGGCTGAGGTCGAAGCTGCCCAGATACAGGCCTTTGGCGAAGCTTGGCCGGTTCCATTCAGTTTCGCGGGCAGCCTCGGCGACGGCGCGGGCTTCCTCTGCTGTGGCATTGACGCTTGCGGCGGTGAGACTGCTGTCTGTAGCGGACGTCATGGGAAAACTCCTCTAGCCGGTTGTGCCGGATGGAGCCAGGGTCCGCCGTGGGTGGGAACCCTTCAGCTGTCCCTCAATGCTACCCGCGGGTAGCTACCCGTGCCAGAGGAAACCTGGGGCTGGAATTCCGCCGGAATTTCCACCTGTCCGGCGTGGTGGACCAGGCTGTCCCAGGCAAAATTAATGCCGTGGACAAGGCCACCAAGGACGGCTTTGACGATGTACCAGGCCGTCCCCATGGCTCCGATCAGGACGATCGTTGCCATTGCTGCGGCCGCAATGAATGCGGCCAGGATTACAGCGAAGAACAGCGTTCCAATAACTACGTATGTGCCTGTTTCCAGCGCAGTGAAATCGAAATCCATGGTTCCCCCCGGAGCGACATTGCGTGAGTCGACGCGGCGTGGCGGCGTCGATGATCTGACATTAGGGGCGGGGGTGCTTTCCGGCCAGTGCTGACGCGTGACTTTGCGGCGTTGATATCCGATCGAAACCGTACCGGAGGGTAAGTCACGGAATGGTTGCGGCCGGCCTGCGCTGAAGCCCCCGACGGCGGTACTTCCGGCCCGCTCGACGCCTCCGCGACGCTCTGCGTTAACCTTGTACGGGGCAGTTTCCGCTGCCAGCCAGGTTTCGCAGCAGCTGAAGGAGAGTAGTTGTCCCGTTCAGCCATGTCCTCCGCCGACGCAATCGGCGCGAGGCTCCGCGACCTCGAACAGCTGACCAAGGGTCCCGCGTGGGCCCTGACGCGCTCGGCGCCGTGGGTCATCGCCGTCCTCCAGGCCTCCTTTACCCGCACCAGGCCGCAGCTTCCGCTCGAAGAGTTCCACGCCGACGTCGACGCTTTCCTTGAGCAGCTCCGGCGCCAGGATCCTGCGCTTGGCGGCCAGCAGAACGGCAAGTTGTTCGGTGACGAATGGACGCGCAAGCAGTTCCTGACGCGACGCAACCAGTCGGGCCGGATCGTGTACGAGGTCACCGAGCCCGCAGCGCGTGTGCTCGCTTTCCTCGACAGCCTCTCCAGCGAACGTTCCACACTGAACGGCTCGAGGCTCGGCACGCTGCTCGGCGATGTGGAGAAGCTGGCCAACGAAACAAACCCGGACCAGAGCGCGCGCCTGGAGGCCCTGGAAGAGGAAATCCACGAGCGCCAGCAGCTGGTGGAGGACATCAGTTCCGGCGAATTCGACGGCCTCCTTGACGACGAAGAAGCCGTTGAAGCTGCCGGTAACATCCTTGACCTCGCCGCAAGCCTGCCCGCGGACTACAAGAAAATGCGTGACCGTATCGAGGAACTGGTGGGGGAGCTCCGCAACCAGATCATCGAAGAGTCGTTGAGCAAGGGCGCAACCATGGCCCAGGTTCTGGAGGCCGACAAACGGCTTCGGCAAAGCCCCGAAGGACGTACTTTCCGCTCCTTCACCGCCTTCCTTGAGGATCCGCAACAGCAGCTGCGTTTCCGCTCGGCCATCGGCGAGGTGCTGAGCAGGCAGTTTGCGGACGATCTCTCCCACGAGGACCGCGAAACGCTGAAAAACCTCGTCGCGGAACTGCGGTACCAGCACAGCCAGATCCAGCGGATTTACGGAAAGCTCTCGGAAAGCCTCAACACCTATATCCAGAGCGACGACGTCCGGCAGTCGGTTAGTCTCCGCAAAGTGCTGGCCGAAGCCGAACAGGCCATCCGTTCCCTGCCCTACGAACGCGACCGGCCCGGCCTGGTGCCTGGACCTGTGCTCTTCAACGCCGGGTTCGAGTCCTTGGCCATGGTCAAGCTGTTCGACCCGGACGAGTTCGCCACGCCCCCGCGCCTGGCCGACCCCATAGCGTTCAGCGACTCGGACAGGGTCCGTTCGGCCCGCACCGGCAAAGCGCGCCCCGATGTTGTGCGGGCGGCCATGGCAGGCTCGGCCACGTTGGGTGAGGCCTGGGAAAACCTGCCCGCGGAAGAACGGCACATCAACAGCGTCCGGACCCTCCTGTCCATGGCATTGCAGACCGGCGCGGCTTTCGACCGCGCCGCCTGGGAACACATCGACTTCGAACAAATTGACGGCAGCATCCGCACCGCGTACCTGCCTGTCGTCACGCTGAATGAGGATTCCAATGACTGAGGACATCACGACGACGGACATCACCGAAGCGGAGGACGTCACCGCTGCGGAGGACGTCACCGTTGCGGAGGACGTCACCGAAGCGGAGCAGGACACCGTTGAGGTGCCAGATGAGACCGCCCAGCACCCGGACCCGTTCCGGATCACGCCTCGGGACACTTTCGTGGACGGTGCCGCGCTCTTCCCCGGCGACACCGGCGTGCTCCCGATGAAAGTCCGCCATGCCCTGGTGAAGCTCCTTAAAGGTCCCTACGTTGACGGTGCCCGCGACGAGAAGCTGTGGACGACCCTCCTGGACAACCAGCTGATTCTCCGGAGCCGCCTCTCTGAACTCTTCCTGACGCTCCAGTTGGACCACGACCGCAAGATCGCTGTCCTGCGACCCGTTGATCCGGAAATCATCGGGGCGAGCTCCCGGTCCAGCATCCTCCGCCAACAACGTGCTTTGAGCCGCGTCGAAACCATCGTGCTGCTCCGGCTGCGCCTCCTCCTGGACCGCCACGTCACAGCCCAGACCGACCCCACGATCACCCGCGAAGAGATCTCCGACCTCGTAGCGAATTACACCCCCGCCGGCCAACAGGATGCCCTGCGCGACTCCGACGTGGTCACCCGCACCATCACCAAACTCCTCGCCCGGCAACTTCTCCTCCCCACCCCGCTGGATGACACGTACACCATCAGCAACGCCCTCCCATTGGCCCTCCCCTTCGAAAACATCGGCGACATCCCGGCCCACATAGAGGCCCTCGTGGCAGTAGCAGCGGACGAATCCGGCACGGAGCCTTTGCTGGATATGGAAGCTGACTCCAGCCCCACTTCCGAAGACGGGGACGACGACGCCGGTACCGCCGCGGACAGTGACCCAGCAGCAGAGGAGGCAGCCAAGTGACCATCGCAAGCATGCTCCCGCTCGGCGAGCTCACGAATCCGGGCCAGATGCGTTTGGCCCTCGTCCAGGTGGTCAACTGGGGCACCTTCCATGGCGCCCACACCATGCACGTGGACCGCAAGGGCACGCTGCTGACCGGCAATTCCGGTGTCGGCAAGTCCACACTCTTTGATGCCATGCTCCGCGTTTTCGATGCCCGCCCGCGGTCGAACGAGGCTGCTGCCCAGCGGTCCGGCGGGGCTGTGGAGGACAAGAGGACCACGTTCACCTACATGCGCGGCAAGGTCGGTGACAAGGCGGTCGGGGATAGTTCGGCCAGTGCCTTCCAGCGCCCCGGTGCCACCTGGTCCGCCGTCGCGCTGACGTTTGATAACGCAGCCGGCACGAAAGTGACGGTGTCGGCGCTGTTCGACCTGCCGAAAAACGGCACGGAGTCGAGCGTTGGGCGTTTCTATGTGATCGACAGCAAGCCCCTGGACCTCGAAGCGATCGAGGGGATCGCACAGAAGCGGTTTACCAGGAGTGCCTTGGAATCGATCTTCCCGGACGGTCAGGTGTTCGACGTCCACAAGGCGTTCGCCGAGCGGTTCCGGCGGCTCCTGGGTATCAACTCGGACCAGGCGCTTCCGCTGCTGCGCGTTATCCAGGCCGGCAAGGGCTTGGGCGGCAGCGTCAACACGTTCTTCCGGGACCAGGTGCTGGATGCCCCGGCCACGCTGGCTGCGGCGGACGACGTCGTGGAGGAATTCAGCAACCTGATGTCGATCCGGCAGCGGCTGGAGGATGTCCGGCTGCAGCGCGACCAATTGGCTCCGGTGCCGGGCCTGAACAAGGAATACGCCCAGGCCTTGCTGGACGCCAACCGCCTCCGTGAGTTGGCCGGCGAAGAGTTTGAAGCTTACAAGCAGCAGCTCGCTGTCACGGTGCACGCCAAGACGTTGGCCCGTTTCAAGGAGTTGGCGCAGTCCAAGGCGCAGGAACTCGCCGCCGAGCGTGTGGTCCGCGATGCCCTGGCCAAGGAGTTGCGGGACCTTGAGCTGGACTACAACAACCGCGGTGGCAACGCCATTTCGGCCATTGAGCAGTCGTTGGAGAACGCCAAGGTTGGCCTGAAGCTGCGCCAGCAGGTTGAGGACTCGGCCAGGAAGGCGCTGGCCGACGCCGGGCTGAACCTGGAATGGTCAGCCGAGGGCTGGGACCAGGCGCACGAGCAGGCCGCCGCCCGTTCGATCGAGTTGAAAGACGATTCGGAGGCCTTGAAGGAACTCCGTTTCGAGGCGTTCGATGGCCACGCGACCAAGAAGCGTGAGCTGGCTGCGGCCCAGCAGGAACTGTTGTCGCTGCGGTCGCGCAAGTCCCTGCTGCCGCCGTCGAGCATTGAAAACCGGGCCGCCATCGCGGCCGCGACGGGCGTACCGGAAGAACGGATGCCGTTTGGCGGCGAGCTGATCGACCTCGCGGAGGGGCAGGACCAGTGGCGGCCCGCGGCGGAGCGGGCCCTGCGCAACCTGGCCACCACCTTGCTGGTTCCGGGGGAGCACTTTGCTGCCGTCACGCGATACCTGAACGACAACACTGTTCGGGGCGCGCTGCGCGCGGTGGACGTCTCCAAGCCGCTTGCCGGTGGGGCGCTGGCTGTGGAGGACGTGTCCGACGGCGACCTCTTGACGAAGTTGAGCATCCTCACCTCGGGCGCAAACGCCGACGCCGGGGAATGGATCCGTGAGCGGATCGCCCTGGACTTTGCGTATCCGTGTGTCGAGGACCCGGACGAGCTCGCCTCGATGGACAAAGGCCTGAGCCTGGGCGGCGTGGTGAAGCGGAACCGGCACACCGTTGAGAAGGACGACCGGTTCACCAGCCGGCAGGATTACGTCCTCGGCTTCGATAACGCTTCCAAGCTTGAACTCGTCGCTGCCCGCGTGGGCGAGCTGGAGAATGAGCTGGCCAAGGCAGCCGAACTGGCCCAAAGCCGTGAGGATTCACACCAAGGCATGGCCCGCCAACTGGAAGCCCTGCGGCGCGTGGCTGAAGACGAGCGGCCGTGGGAGCAGGTTTCGGCTGCCGTTGCCGCGGACGAGCTGGCACGGATAGAGCAACGGCTGGTGGATGCTTTGGCCGCCCAGGCGGACCTCGAGCCGTTGCGTGCCAACATCGAAGCCGTCAGGGAAAAGCACCAGTCCTCCACAGGGGTGGCGGCTGTGCTGCAGAGCGAATACAAAGCGCTCGACCACAAGATGACCACGGCTGACGGGCTGCTGGACGCGGCGAGGCTCAAGCTTGAGCAGTCACCGCCGTCGGCCTCTACCGTCACCGCGCTGGAACCGTACTTCGACGGCGTCGCGGACGTCTCCGAACTGTATGAGCTGGACAACCTGGCCAACAGCGTCCGGAACAAACTCCTGGACGAGTTGCACGCGGCCGAATCCCGGAGCCAGGCGACAGCCGAACGCCTGACGCGCATGTTCGAAGCGTTCGTCCGCGACTGGGGGAGCGCCATCAGCGCCGACCACGGCACCTCAATCGGTGCCGCAGGCGACTTCGAAGCCCGCTACCACGCGATCGTGAGCGACGGCCTGCCCGCACAGGAGGCCGAGTTCAGGCTGTTCTTCAACCAACGCACGCACGAGTCGTTCAGTACGCTCCTGCACCTTCTCGATGAGGAACGGCGCAGCATCACGAGCCGCATCCTCCCCCTCAACGGCATCTTGTCCGAGGTCAATTTCCACGAGGGAAGCTTCCTGGAACTGGACATCAAGCAGACGCTGCCGGCAACGGCCAAGGTCTTCAAGGACGCCATCCAGAACGCTTTGAAAACCAAACACACACGGCCCTCGCGCGGCGCTTCCGCCGCTGGTTCCGCCGAAACGGACGACGACGCCGAGCTCACCGCCCGGTATAAATCGCTGGAAACGCTGGTGAAGCGGCTCGGATCGCAAACGCCGGAGGATCGACGTTGGCGTGCCGAGGTGCTGGACGTCCGTGGACACGTCTTCATCCAGTGCAAGGAACACCGCGAGGTGGCAAAGCAAGGGAAGGCCGGCGCCTCCAAAACCGGCAAGAAGAAAACCGAAGTCTTCATGCACGCCGACACCGGCTCCATGTCGGGCGGTGAGCGCCAACGGTTCACGGCCTTCATCATGGCTGCTGCATTGAGCTACCAGTTGGGCATCGCCGAGCAGGGCTTCACCACCTACGGCACCGTGATGATGGACGAAGCGTTCGTGCTGGCCTCGGAGGAGTTCGCGGGTGCGGGCATCAAGGCACTCCACGAATTCGGCTTCCAGCTGTTGCTGGCCGCGCCCGAAAACGTCATTGACCTGTCACGGCACCTCGGCTCCGTCACGGAGATCCTGCGGGACAAGCGGACCAACCGCTCGGGCGTCCTCACGGCTCCCGTTATCGCAGGGCCGGGTGAGCCCGGCGCATGGCGATCCGAAGCCAACCCGGTGGACATCGTCCTCCGCTAGAAAGCAACGCGGGGTCACTTATGGCCCTTTGGGAGGCCCTTTATGGGCCAAAAGTGACCCCGCGTTGCTCCAGGGCGCTACTTTGACACGTCGCGGACCCGGTCCAGGAACTGTTCCGTCCTGGACTCCAGGCCTGCGATTTGCCGAACCACGACGACGGCCGGGTCCGGGTTGATCTCATTGGCCGGTGGTTCCTTGCGCACGTTGGCGCTGCAACCGAACTCGGCGCAGATCAGGGTGCCCACGGTGTTCCCGTCCTTGCCGGACTGTCCAGCTTTCTTGGCAACCCACAGGTAGACGTCGTCTTTGGAGAAGACGTCCCGGCACAGTTCGCACAGCACCACACGCTTCTTGCCGGAGCCTCCCTCGGGGGCGCGGAGCATGACCCCCGTGAGTTTGCCCCGGTGGGGGACCACCAGGTACCCGCGCTGGGGCATCTTCTCATCGCGCCATCCCAGGAATTCGAGCTTGTCCCAGTCGATGGTGTCGAAATCGCGGGGAAGATTGGCCTTTGCTGCCTCGGAGCGGCTGGCGTTGATGAAGGATGAACGGATCTGTTGGGCAGTGATTTTCTGCATGGCAAAGCTTCTTTCGAAAAATGGTCGACGTCCGCGTGCCTGGGCGTGCCTCTGCCGGCACGGCCACGGGCAGTGTTGCGGGATGGCAGGAGTCGTCGGTCACCAAACGAGGAAATGGCAAGGCAAGGAAAGCGCCCTGCGGCCGGGTTTTTGCTGTGCCCGGAAACCTAGAGAGATGCCGACGTGCAGGGGAGTGCCAAGCAGGCCAAAACGGCCACCTCGCCAACCATGGCTGCAGCAACTGAAACAGTGCGCACGCTCATCCCCTCGTCGTTTTCCAGGAAGCGGTTGTTCCGCCATCGACCATCCTAACCCCAATCAAAAGCAGCCCGCATTGCCCAGGCCTGGAGATTAGGTGACGCAAACGTTTCGTAATTATCGGGAGGGTAGGCTAGCCTTACTTAGGTTCGCATCACTTACCTAAGGAGTATCGTGGCATCCCTTCTCCCACGCCGCGCCCTGCTGAAAACAGCAGGAACCGCGACGGCCGCCCTGGCCGCCGTCGCCCTTTCCCTCACTGGCTGCTCCACAGGACCGGCCACGTCGACGCCGGCAACCGAGCAGGCCGAGTCCGCCGCGTTCCCCGTGACCATCAAGAACGTCTTCGGTGAGACCACCATCAAGGAACAGCCCAAGCGCGTAGTCACCGTCTCGTGGGTCAACGACGACGTCGCACTCGCCCTGGGTGTTGTTCCGGTTGGCGTTCCCAAGAACGAGTGGGGCAACAACGACAAGGGCTCCACCCCGTGGAAGGACGCAGCGCTGGAGAAGCTCGGCGCCGGCTTCGGCACCGACAAGGCTCCCGTGCAGTACTCCGAGGCAGACGGCATCAACTTCACCGAGATCGCCAAGCTCAACCCGGACGTCATCCTGGCTGCCTACTCGGGCCTGGAAGAGGCTGACTACAAGAAGCTCAGCGAAATCGCCCCCGTCGTGGCGCAGCCGGAACTGGCCTACGGTACGCCGTGGCAGGAAAGCACCACCATCATCGGCAAGGCGCTGGGCAAGGAAGCCGAAGCCAAGAAACTGGTCGAAGACACCGAAGCCACCATCAAGGACAAGGTTTCCAAGTACCCGCAGATCAAGGACAAGACCTTCATCTACGGCAACCTCGAGCCCGCCAAGGGTGACGGCGCCAACGTCTACACCGCCATCGACAACCGCCCCCGGTTCCTCTCCGAAATCGGCATGAAGCTGGCCCCCGTCGTTACGGAAAACACCAAGTCGAACACGGAATTCTTCATCCCGTGGTCCGCGGAAAAGGCCAACGAGCTTGATTCCGACATCTTCGTGACCTGGGTTCCCGAGGCTGCAACGGCCGACGCCATCAAGGCCGACCCGCTGCTGGGCCAGATCCCGGCCATCAAGAAGGGCGCCCTGGTTGCCGATTCGGACCAGACCCTGACGCTCTCCATCTCCGCTTCCTCGCCGCTGAGCCTGCCGTGGGCACTGGATACGTTCCTGCCGCAGCTGGGTAAGGCCGCAGAAGCCGCAGGCAAGTAACTGCAATGAAACTGAGTACGACGACGGCCGTCCAGGGGCGGGGCAGCGGCAGCATGGTGCCGGCTGGCCCGGGAGGCATCTCCCCTGACGCTTCGGCATCCGGTAGGGGAACCGGGGCCCGGAGCGCAGCAGGCAAGCGCACCGCCTGGCTGCTGCTGGCCGTCGTCGTACTCGCCGCAGTAAGTGCCGCATCGTTGGCGATCGGCGCGCGCGGCCTTCCCCTCACCACTGTGTGGGAGGCTCTCACCAACTTCAATCCGGCTGACGGCAACCACGCTGTGGTGATCGCCCGGATTCCCCGCACCGTCCTGGGCCTCCTCGCCGGCGCTGCACTTGGCCTCGCCGGGGCTGCCATGCAGGGCGTCGCCCGCAACCCGCTGGCCGACCCGGGGATCCTTGGTCTCAACGCCGGCGCGGCCTTGTCCGTGGTTGTTGGCATCTACGTCTTCGGCATCGGCTCACTGACCGGCTACATCTGGTTCGCTTTCATCGGAGCCGCGGCAGCCGCCGTCGTCGTTTATGCCATAGCGTCCCGGGGGCGCGACGGTGCGACGCCGGTCAAGCTCGCCTTGGCGGGTGCGGCGCTGAGCGCGGGTCTGTTCTCCCTGATGAACGTCATTCTTGTCTCCAGCCAGGACACCCTGGACCGTTTCCGTTTCTGGCAGGTGGGCAGCATCGGCGGGCGGGACTGGTCCGTGCTGCTGCCTGCGCTGCCGTTCCTGGCTGTTGGCGCGGTCATCGTCCTGGGCGGCGGGCGCGTTCTGAACAGCCTGGCCCTGGGCGATGACATTGCCCGCGGCCTGGGCCAGAACGTCGGACTGGCACGCGGGATCACGGCACTGGGCATCGTGCTGTTGTGTGGTTCGGCGACTGCGTTGGCCGGCCCCATCGGCTTCCTTGGCCTGGTGATCCCCCACGCCGTCCGGCTGCTGACCGGCCCGGATTACCGGTGGATCCTGCCGTTTTCCCTGGTCTCGGCTCCCATCCTGCTCATCTCTGCCGACATCATCGGCCGCGTGATCCTCCTCCCGGGCGAAGTTCCGGCAGGCATCATGACCGCGATCGTTGGAGCGCCGGTGTTCGTTTGGCTGATTCGCCGTGGAAAGGGGGCCGGACTGTGACGGTCCTTAAATCCGCGCCCGAGACGGCACTTAATGCCAATAATTCCCCCAAACACCCTCATCATCTGCCACTTCGGCGCGTGCTGAGCCCCACCTTCTTCCTGGGCCTCGCGCTGCTGGTGATGTTCGCCGTGTACGTGCTCCTGGGCAGCTACACCGTGACCATCCCCGACTTCTTCACCATCGTCATCAACCATCTGACCGGCGGCGAAAAGATCCCGGGCGCCAGCTTCATCGTGATGGAACACAAACTGCCCCGCGCTGTGGTGGGAACGATGATCGGCCTCGCTTTCGGGCTCGCCGGCGCGCTGTTCCAGACCATGCTGCGCAACCCGCTGGCCAGCCCGGACATCATCGGCATCAGCTACGGTGCCAGCGCCGCGGCAGTGACCGCCATCGTGATCTTCGGCGCATCCGGGGCTGTCGTTTCCGGGGCGGCCCTCGGCGGCGCACTGGGTGTCGCGGCCATCATCTACGCGATCTCCCGCGGCACCGGCTCCGGCGCGGGCGGGGGCAGCCGGGGCAACGCTGCAGGCAACCGCCTCATCCTGGCCGGCGTGGGCATCGCCGCAGCACTCCACGCGGTGGTCAACTTCCTCATGACCCGTGCGGATATCCGGACTGCCGCCGACGCCCTCATCTGGCTCAACGGCTCGCTGAACTCAGCCACCTGGGACCGGGCCGGTGTTCTGGGGGTCTCCTTGCTTGTCTTGCTGCCGGCCGTCGTGGTCCTCGCCGGACCGTTGCGCATCCTTGAACTGGGCGACGACGCTGCCGCCGGCCTCGGAATCAGGGTCAACGCCGCGCGGCTGGGACTCGTGCTGACCGCCGTCGGACTTGCCGCCGTCGCCACTGCCGCCGCCGGACCGGTAGCTTTCGTCGCGTTCCTCGCCGGGCCGATCGCCCGCCGCATCGTGCGCAAACCCAGCCTTCCGGCGTCGGCCCTCACTGGCGCGCTGATCGTGCTGGTTGCCGACTTCTTCGCCTCCAACATTGCTCCGGTCGTCCTGGACGGAACCGTCCTCCCGGTCGGCGTCATCACCGGTGCGCTCGGTGCACCCTTCCTGCTGTGGCTTCTGGTCACGTCCAACCGAAAGGAAGCCTGACATGGCCATCCTTAATGCCAAGGACCTCACGCTCCAGTACGAGCAGCGCAAGGTGGTGGAGGGGCTCTCCACCGAGATTCCCGAGGGCAAAGTGACCATGATCGTCGGCGCCAACGCCTGCGGCAAATCCACGCTCCTGCGCGGCTTGTCGCGGTTGCTGAAGCCGGCCAGCGGTGCCGTGACGCTGGACGGAAAGGACATCCATACCCGTCCTGCCCGCGAACTGGCCCGCACGCTGGGCCTCCTGCCGCAGCACCCGGCCGCGCCGGACGGGATCACCGTGCGCGACCTCGTGGGCCGCGGCCGCTACCCGCACCAAGGTTTCTTCCGCAGCTGGAGCGCCGCCGACGACGCCGCGGTGCAGCGCGCGCTCGAAGCCACCGATACCCTTGGGCTCGCTGAGCGGAGCATCGACGAACTGTCCGGCGGCCAGCGCCAGCGGGTCTGGATTGCCATGGCTTTGGCGCAGGAAACCGACGTCCTGCTGCTGGACGAGCCCACCACCTACCTGGACCTCGCGCATCAGGTGGAAGTCCTCGACCTCATCACGGACCTCAACCGCCGCCGCGCGACCACTGTGGCGATCGTGCTCCACGACTTGAACCTGGCAGCGCGCTACGCAGATCACGTCATCGCCATGAAGGGCGGGTGCATCGTGGCTGAAGGGCCCTCCATCGACGTGGTCACGGAAGAACTCGTCTTCAACGTTTTCGGCCTGGAGTCCCGGGTGGTTCCGGACCCCATCTCAGGCACACCACTGATCGTTCCCATTGGACGGCACCACGCAAGCCCCGCTGTAAGCAACGAATTGGAGATCGCCTCATGAGTGCACAACCGACACAGGCCAAAGCAAGCGCCGCCGTGGAGCCCATGACCCTCGCCTTCGACGTCACCGTGACGGCAGTGCAGGAACTGAGCCCCAATTTCCGCCGGATCACGTTCGGCGGTTACTCGCTGCGCGACTTCGGCGTCGCGGGCGACACCCTGGACTTGCGCGTGAAGCTGATGATTCCGTCCTTTGACGCAGACGGCAACGTCATTCCGTTGCCCCCCTTCAAAATGGAAGAGGCCGGCTGGTACCAGGAATGGCTGGCGATGGACCCGTCCGTCCGTGGGGACATGCGGACTTACACCGTCCGCTCCGAACGGCTCGACGCCGTGTACCCCGAAATCGACATCGACTTCGTCATGCACTTCGACGACGCCGGGCACGGCGGACCTGCGGCCAACTGGGCGCTTGCTGCGAAACCGGGCGACGCACTGACCATCATCGGTCCCAACAACAGGGCTGCACAGTGCGCCACCGCCGGCGCCTACGGTGGCATTGAATGGCGGCCGGGGCTGGCGCAGCGCGTACTCCTGGCCGGCGACGAAACCGCAGTGCCCGCCATCAGCGCCATCCTGGAAAGCCTGCCCGCCGACATGACCGGACATGCCTTCCTCGAGGTGCCCGAAGCCGGCGATTTCCAGGACATCAGCACCGCCGCCGACATCGAAATCACCTGGCTTGCCCGCGGCGCAGCCATCGGACGCTCCCGTCCCCACGGCGAACTCCTCAAGGAAGCCGTGGCCAAGGCAGTTCCCGTCCCGGGGTGGGTGGGCATCAAGGGTTCCGGAACCGCAGCAGGTCCTGAGCCCGAAGACGTCAACGTAGACCAGGACATTCTTTGGGAAACCCCGCAGCGCATGGACGCGGCAGCCATCGAAGCCACCAAGAACCCGACACTGCCCGCAGGTGCCCTGCCGTTCTACGCCTGGATTGCCGGCGAAGCGTTCGTGATCAAGGAAATGCGGCGCTACCTGGTGCGGGACGTTGGCATTGACCGCAAGCAGGTTGCGTTCATGGGCTACTGGCGTCGCGGCAAGGCGGAGGGCTAAGCCTTTTACGTGGGCGGCCGATTGGCGGCCATCCTCGGCGTGCTGCTCCTTCGTCGCTTTGACGCACGCTGCCGGATGCCCGACAACCGGCCCTGCAGTGCCGGACGCTTGCTCACTTCCCGCGTGCTTGGGCCGGACGCTTGCTCACATCCCGCGTGCTTGAGCCGGACGCTTGCTCACATCCCGCGTGCTTGAGCCGGACGCTTGCTCACATCCCGCGTGCTTGGGTCCGACGCTTGCTCACATCCCGCGTGCTTGGGTCGGACGCTTGTTCACTTGGGGTTGGCTCGGGCTTAACCGGGGGCGGGTAGCTTCGGTGGGGTGCGGGACGACTTCGGTGACGGGAACAGCGCTCGACGGCGGTATGTCGCCATCGGGGATTCCTTCACCGAGGGTGTTGGGGACCCGAGCAAGGTCCTGCCGAACGGGGTGCGCGGCTGGGCCGACCGGGTGGCCGAAAGGCTGGCGAAGGCGCAACCGGGGTGGGAGTACGCCAATCTGGCAGTTCGCAGCAAGAGGCTCCGGCACATCATCGATGAACAGCTCGAACCCGCGCTCGCCATGGAGCCCACGCTCATCACGCTGTACGCCGGCGGCAATGACATCCTGGACTTCGGCACGGACATGGACGCCCTTCTTGCCGACTACGAACTCCTGGTCGCGCGGCTGAGTGGAACCGGGGCCACGGTGGTGCTCTTCACGGGGTTCGACGTCAAGGTTTCCGCGGTCCTGGAGCCGTTCAAGAAACGCAATACCCTGTACAACCACAGAGTCCGGGAGATAGCGGCCAAGTACGGCGCCGTTCTGGTGGATTATTGGTGCTTCGATGCTTACAAGGACCCGCGGATGTGGTCCCCGGACCGGCTTCACATGTCCAAGGCCGGCCACAAGTACTTGGCCGGACAGGTCCTGGACCATCTCAATGTCCCGCACAAGATCCCGGCCAAGGAATGGGAACCGCCTACCCGTTTGACCTTGCGTGAATGGGAGCGCCGCCAACGCCGCTGGGTCAACGACTGGGTGGTGCCGTTGTTCGGGCGCAAACTGCGCGGTGTCACCCTGGGCGATTCGCTGCAACCCCGCTGGCCGCATCCGGTCAAAGTCCCCCGCAAGGGTGGTTTGAAGAAGCTCATGGAAAACCGGGAGGCAGCACAATGACCATGCCGCGGAGATTCGTCGCGTTGGGAGACTCCTTCACTGAGGGCGTGGGAGACGTTGACCGCAGGCTACCCAACAACTGCCGTGGCTGGGCTGACCGTGTGGCCGAGGATTTCGCCCGGCACGATGACCGCACGCTCTACGCCAACCTGGCCGTTCGGGGCCGCCGCCTCCAAAGGATCGTCGACGAGCAGCTCGAACCCGCACTGGCCCTGAATCCCACACTCATCAGCTTTTACGCCGGCGGCAACGACCTCCTCATGGCCCGGCTCAACCTGGGCCGGCTCATGAGGGATTACGAAAATGCCGTGATGCGCCTCAAAGCCAGCGGTGCTACCATCGTGCTCTTCACCGGCTACAACGTCCCGCTGTCCCCCTTGCTGGAGCCCTTGAAGGTCCGTACTGCCATTTACAACCGCCACATCCGGCGGATTGCCGCGAAGTACCAGACGCTCCTGGTGGATTATTGGTGCTTCGAAAGGTTCCAGGACCCCCGCATGTGGGCTCCCGACCGGCTGCACATGTCCACGCCGGGCCACAGGTACATGGCCAGGAAAGTCCTGGAGGTCCTGGGAGCGCCCCATTCGCTCTCTGAGCCGGTTATGGCGCCGTGGCGTTCGAAGTCCCTCACCGAAAACATCGCCGACGACGTCGCCTGGCTGAGGCGCGACGTCGGGCCTTGGTTTTCACGCCGGGTCCGCGGCGTTTCGAGCGGTGACCACCTGGGTGCCCGCTGGCCGGAACTCATGCCGGTGGTGCTGCCCGAACGGCTCGGAACCAGCGCGGCGAAAACCTTGAAAACTCAGCTGTCCAGCAGGTTTTCGTAGCCTTCGGCCACGCTGGTGGCGGTGAATTCGATGATTTCGAAGTCGGCCACCCCGTTGCTGTAGAACGGATCCTCGGCCAGCGAGGCATCCAACGTTGCCCTGTCCACTTTGGACAGCAGCACGCCTCCCGTGGCCGGGACGCGACGTCCGGACGCAAGGAAGATCCCGCCGTCGAACGCGTCCTTGAGCCAGGCCATATGGCCCGGGCGGTGAAAGTCGACGATTTCGTCCGGAACTTTGTAGGTCAAAGAGACTACGAACATGCAGCCAGCCTATCGCCAGGGCAGCAGGCCTGGACCCGGGAAGCCGACGGATTCTCATAAGATGGACCCATGAATCAACCCCGGTGGCTGAACGCCGACGAACGCCGTGCCTGGCTTGCCCTGCTGAGCATCAATACTTTGCTCCCCTCGGCGTTGGACACCCAGCTTCAGGCGGCCGGGAAACTGTCCCTGTTCGATTACAACGTGCTCGCCATGCTCTCCGAAACGGAGGGCCGGTACCTGCCTATGAGCGAGCTCGCTGCCCGGACAAGCGCCTCCCTGTCACGGCTTTCGCACGTGGTCACCAAACTGCAGAAACGCGGCTGGGTGGAACGGCAGGCCCACCCCGGTGACGCCCGCGTCACGGTGGCGCACCTGACCGACGCCGGCATGTCCACCATTGTTTCCCTGGCGCCTGCCCATGTGGAATCAGTGCGGACGTTGATGCTCGACTCGCTCAGCCCCGACGACGTCGCCGACCTCGCACGGATCGGCGAGAAAATCGTTGCCCGGTTGGACAACAACCACTGGATTCTCCGCGATTCCTAGTGCTTTCTCCGGCGCAGAACAGCGGCTTTGTGGCTGTGAGCGCTGAAGTGGCAGACTGGCGGCATGGATTTTTCTGCCCGATATGTTGCCCTGGGGGATTCGTTCACTGAGGGCGTCGGCGACGACGATCCCAGCCGCCCCAACGGGGTGCGCGGCTGGGCTGACATCGTGGCAGGGCAATTGGCCCAAAGCAACCCCGGTTTCGGCTACGCCAACCTGGCCATCCGTGGCCGGAAACTCCGCCAGATCATGGCCGAGCAGGTGGATGCCGCCGCCGCAATGAAACCCACCCTGGTGACCCTTTACGCCGGGGCGAACGACATCCTGCGGCCCAAGATCGACATCGACTCGCTGTTGGAGGAGTACGACGCCGGCATCGCCAAGTTGAGTGCGACCGGTGCCACGGTCCTCCTCTTCACGGGCTTCGACGCGAAGGGCTCGAAAGTGTTCAGCGCGATGCGTGGCCGCACTGCGATCTACAACGAACTCGTGCGGGAGATCGCCGAGGACCACGGCGCCTTGCTGGTGGATTACTGGCGCTTCGACGAATACGACGACTGGCGGCTGTGGGGCGAGGACCGGATGCACATGTCCACAGCCGGCCACATCAACATGGCCAAGCGCGTCCTGGACGTCCTGGAACACGAGCATGTGATCGACGTTCCCGAGCTCGCGCCCGCGCGGCTTTTGGGGAGGGTGGAGGCCCTGAAGGCAAACGCGCGCTGGTTCCGGGAGTCGGCAGCGCCGTGGGTGTCCCGTCGTCTCCGGGGCGTGTCTTCCGGCGATGGCCTCAGTCCCAAGTACGCAGAACTGATCAGGCCGGTTTCTTGATCAGGCCGGTTTCCTGAACCCGGGGGTAGCCAGCAGCGTCCCGTCGCGACGTACCGCGAGGACTTCCACCTTCCATTTTTCAACAGCCTGATCGAGGGTCCTTGTCCCGCCGGCGACGATGGCGGTTGCAAGGACGTCGGCGGTAACGATGTCGGCGGCGGCCACGGAAACCTGGTCGAACTCCGTTGCCGCACCTCCAATGGCCCAAATGTGCTGGCCGCGTTCAGCCGTGCCCGACGTCGCGAGTGCCCGCAGGGCCGACATCGGATACGCGCCCAGCAAGGCTTGCCGATCCTGCGGGTCAACGATGCCGGCGAGCCACGGCTCCTCCGTCCCCGGTTCGGGGGACCCGCTCACCAGGACATCGCCGCCGGCGTTCAAGCACCAGTCCCGCAAACCCAGGGCTTCGAGGGACAACGCCGCCTCACGCACCGCGTGTGCTTTCACGATCCCGGAAAGATCCAACGTGCCATCCGGCCGCTCAGCCGTGAAAGCCCCGCCGGTTGCCAACCGCCATTCGGACGCTTCTGCGTACAGGGCCTGCATGGACTCGGAGGCGTAGGCCAGGGTCAGCTCACCGCGGGCCAGCCTGCTCGCTTCGGAGCCGTTCCGGTACAGGCTGAAGCTAAGGTCCAGTTCAGAGAATTTATCCTCGACGACGGCGGCTGCTGACTCGAGCTCGTCAACGGCTGTTTGGGCGTAGTGTCCGCTCGCCACCGTCAGGCTCACTACGGTGCCCATGGTGCGGAATGTCCGGGCCCGCAGCTGCGTGGTGCTAGAAGTGTGCGGCATCGAGGGCTGCCTGGAGTGAGGTGAGGTAGGCGTCGCTGGTGACCGTTGCGCCGCCGACGGTTTGCACGTCCGCGGATTGCGCCTGGAGGACTTCTGACCGCAACACGGGTGCTGCCCGGCTGCTTATCTGGGCCGACTTGCGTTCGGCGTCAGTGAGCTGGAGGGCCGTGACTTCGGTGATCTTGCCGCCCTGGATGGTCACCCGGACCTGGACTGTACCGAAGCGGGTCTGGACGGCCGTGCCGTCGTAAGTTGCCGCCGTCGTTGTTGTCTTGGTTCCGCTGCTGGTGGCGCTGCTGCTTCCGCTGGTGCCCGTGGTGGTGCCGCCGGCGGCACTGGCGCTGCTGCCCAGGCTTGTGGTGGTTGCCGTGCCGGTGTCGGCGATGTGCGCGCCCGACTGCCAGCCCGCCAACAGGATGCCCGCCGACGCCAGCGCGGTTGCCATGGCTGCTCGAATTCTCACCAGTCAAACCTTTCGTAGTGGACTTGTTCCGAGGGGACACCCGCTGCGCGGACTTCCCTGATCACGGAGGCGGCCCAGGGGGTGGGGCCGCAAACGTAAACGTCGGCGTCTGCGATGCCGGGTGCGTAGGAGGCGCTGGTGAACCCGGCAGTCGTCGCGGATTCGGGGAGCCAGGAGCGGACGCCGGCCGAGCGGGGCCCCGTGAGGTGGAAGAGGGTGGCGCCTCGTGCCTGGCACAACGCCATGATTTCCTTGCCGAGGAAAAGCTCCGACTCATCGTGTCCCCGCAGCAGGACCGTGGCCTGTCCGGGTTCGAAAGGGGTGGATTCCAGGAGCGACCGCAACGGCGTGATGCCGATCCCCGCGCCGATCATCACCACGTTGTTCCGGGTGCGTGCCGCCGTGCTGAACATGCCGTAGGGGCCCTCAAGGGCGACCTTGGTGCCGGGCTTGATCCGGGCAAGCCGGGCAGAGCCTTCACCCAGGTTTCGCACTGTGATGCGCAAGCTCCCTGGTTTGCTTCCGACGCCGGACACGGGTTCCGCCGACAAGCTGAACGGGTGCGGCTGCCACCAGTGTCCCGGAGCGAGGAACCGCCAGAAGAAGAAACGGCCCCCGGCGCCGGCCAGGCGTTCCAGCTGAAGGCCCGTCATTTCGATGCTGAAAACGTCCGGCGCGACCCGGACCACGCGGCTGACGGTGAGCTGGTGCCGGAATGTCGCTGCCAACGGCAGGTACACCCTGTAGAGGAGAAGTGCGGCGCCGGTCGCAATGCAAATAGCCAGCCAGTACCAGCGTTGCCACGTCCCTTCGGCGAACAACCCGCCCACACTGAACTGGTGCGGGATGGCGGTGCCAACGGCCACATAGGTCAGCAGGTGGATCGCGTACCAGAATTCGTACGGGAACTTCCGGCGGACGGCCACCAGCGACGTCACCACCACGGCAACGAACAGTGCCATGGAGACGAACGCGAGCCACATGTCCGGGACGTTGACCCAGAGCGAGACCGACTCACTGACCGGATCCAGGCCCTCCGCCGCTCCGTAGCCGATCGCGAGCAGGAGACCATGCGCCAGCAGCAGGTAAAGAGCCGGTTTGCCCAGCTTCTTGTGCACCTCCAAGGCGCGGTCATGGCCGATTGTGTTGTCCACGAACGGGATCCTGGCCGCGAGCAACAGCATCAACAACACCAGGTCCATGCCGATCAAGCCGGCTACGATCCCCAGCGATGTCATGGTGGCCGCGAACGACGAGAACCCGTTGGCGCCGCCGTCAGCAAGCCGCAGCGTCACCGCCGCAACCGGCGACAACCACCCGACGAAAGCCAGGACATCGGACCGGGCCAGCCGCCGTCGTGCTTGCGGGCGGAAGCGCTCGACGGCGGCAGGTGCTGTCCGCGGGCCGGGCGACGACGGGTTGTCCACCGGAGAATCAGGGGCCAGTAACGAGGTCATATCCCAAGACTCGCCCGGCTTCCTTTCATTCTGCTGTGAAAGAGCTTTTGAGGGCGTATGATGCCGGATTGGTCTTAATTTGGCCTGGCCCGTAGAATAGTTAGGCGCTAGGTAGTGCGGATCGTGTGCAATTGCTCCGGTTGGTGGTGAAGTCAGTCTGACTGACATCCCGTTGGCCGGTAGTTAGGGGCTCAAGTTGCGTGCATTCCTGTATTCGCCCGGTATCCCAGGACCTGAATCATTGCGGTCCTGAGGCCAGCCTTCTTCGCCGCACTTGCTGCGGAAACTACCGAAATGGTGTGGACCCGGATGCGAACACTGCCTGTCGCACGGCAACGCAGGAACATCTGCACGCCGTTACATTCAATCTTTGGAGGAGAGTCATGGCAGCACACTGCCAAGTGACCGGAGCCGAGCCGGGCTTTGGACACAGCATTTCGCACTCGCACCGTCGCAACAAGCGACGGTTCGACCCGAACATTCAGAAGAAGCGCTACTGGGTTCCGTCCCTGCGCCGTAATGTCACGCTGACCCTGTCAGCCCGTGGCATCAAGACCATCGACGTACGCGGCATCGACTCAGTCGTCGCCGACATCCTGGCACGAGGAGTAAAGCTCTAATGGCAAAGGACAAGGACGTACGTCCGATCATCAAGCTGAAGTCCACTGCGGGCACCGGTTACACCTACGTAACCCGCAAGAACCGTCGTAACGACCCGGACCGCCTGGTCCTGAAGAAGTACGACCCCAAGATCCGCCAGCACGTCGAATTCCGAGAGGAGCGCTAAACACATGGCAAAGAAGTCCAAGATTGCTCGCAACGAGCAGCGCAAGGTCATTGTTGAGCGTTACGCTGCCAAGCGTCTCGAACTGAAGAAGACCCTGGTTGACCCCAACGCGACTGACGAAGCACGCGAAGCTGCACGCCTCGGCCTGCAGAAGCTGCCCCGCAACGCCTCCCCGATCCGTCTGCGTAACCGCGACCAGATCGACGGCCGTCCCCGCGGCACGCTCCAGAAGTTCGGTATCTCCCGTGTTCGCTTCCGCGACATGGCTCACCGCGGTGAGCTCCCGGGCATCACCAAGTCTTCCTGGTAATCACGAAGCTCTGAAAGGGCCGGCGACCGTTATGGTTGCCGGCCCTTTTTGTGTTTAAGCGCGGGTTGTTCAGTTTCTCAGGCCGGTGGGCTTGTCGCGGAGAGGCGGCTGTCGGGGAGGCGGCGGTCTCGGAAGGGTGGCTGTCGGGGAGGGGTGGCCGGCGGGGAGGGGGCGGTCATCCTCTGCGCGCTCGGTCGTTCCTCCCTTGGACGCGCGCTGCCGGATAACCGCCCCCTCTTTCCGACGCTCGCTCACATCCCTAGGGCTTGAATCGGACGCTTGCTCACGTTCCACGGGTTTGGTTGTGACGCTTGCTCACGTTCCACGGGTTTGGTTGTGACGCTTGCTCACATCCCTAGGGTTTCAGGCCGACGCTCGCTCACGTTCCAGGGGTTTGGTTGTGACGCTTGCTCACGTTCCACGGGTTTGGTTGTGACGCTTGCTCACTTCCCCAAGGGTTTGGGCCGGTCGCTTGGTCGCGTTCCGCTGGGATGGGGTTCGACGGCGGTTGTTGGGTTGGGTGTGTGGGTGTCGGGGGGGTGTGGGTGGTTGTGATGGGGTTCACGGTGGTTGTTTTGGTGGGTTTGGGGGTGGTTTGTTGGGTTGGTGGGGTTGTTTGGGTTGTGTTTGCGGGGTTTTTGGGTGGTGTGGTGGTGGATTTGTGTGGGGGCTTGTGGGCGTGTAATGTCTTCTGAGTCGCCGCGAGTGAGACAGCCTGGAGCTGAGAACTGCGGGGGCCGACCCCCTTGATAACAGCCTGAGAAATGGTTCGCTTTTGAGCGTGCTGTGTGGGTGGGGCCGGATGCTTGATCGGAGAATCGCGGGAACGTTGATTTGCCAAGATCGGGTGGTTCGGGTAACTTTGGAAAGTTGCTCCGGAGCGATCCTGGACCCTGTGGGGTGTGGGTGGTGCCGGTTGTGTCTGTTGTTTGAGAACTCAATAGTGTGCCAAGTTTGTTGATACCGATTGTTTTATTGATTGGTTGAAATTTTGCCAGGTTGCTGCGCACCCCCGTGTGTGGTGGTCTGGTTTTCAGCTGGTTTCGAATTTTGTGCAGCCGTGTTTGCCGTTATTTCCGGTGGGTGTGGTTGTGTCTGTTTGATTTTGTTTTACTTCAACGGAGAGTTTGATCCTGGCTCAGGATGAACGCTGGCGGCGTGCTTAACACATGCAAGTCGAACGATGATCCCAGCTTGCTGGGGGATTAGTGGCGAACGGGTGAGTAACACGTGAGTAACCTGCCCTTGACTCTGGGATAAGCCTGGGAAACTGGGTCTAATACCGGATATGACTCCTCATCGCATGGTGGGGGGTGGAAAGCTTTTGTGGTTTTGGATGGACTCGCGGCCTATCAGCTTGTTGGTGGGGTAATGGCCTACCAAGGCGACGACGGGTAGCCGGCCTGAGAGGGTGACCGGCCACACTGGGACTGAGACACGGCCCAGACTCCTACGGGAGGCAGCAGTGGGGAATATTGCACAATGGGCGCAAGCCTGATGCAGCGACGCCGCGTGAGGGATGACGGCCTTCGGGTTGTAAACCTCTTTCAGTAGGGAAGAAGCGTAAGTGACGGTACCTGCAGAAGAAGCGCCGGCTAACTACGTGCCAGCAGCCGCGGTAATACGTAGGGCGCAAGCGTTATCCGGAATTATTGGGCGTAAAGAGCTCGTAGGCGGTTTGTCGCGTCTGCTGTGAAAGACCGGGGCTCAACTCCGGTTCTGCAGTGGGTACGGGCAGACTAGAGTGCAGTAGGGGAGACTGGAATTCCTGGTGTAGCGGTGAAATGCGCAGATATCAGGAGGAACACCGATGGCGAAGGCAGGTCTCTGGGCTGTAACTGACGCTGAGGAGCGAAAGCATGGGGAGCGAACAGGATTAGATACCCTGGTAGTCCATGCCGTAAACGTTGGGCACTAGGTGTGGGGGACATTCCACGTTTTCCGCGCCGTAGCTAACGCATTAAGTGCCCCGCCTGGGGAGTACGGCCGCAAGGCTAAAACTCAAAGGAATTGACGGGGGCCCGCACAAGCGGCGGAGCATGCGGATTAATTCGATGCAACGCGAAGAACCTTACCAAGGCTTGACATGAACCGGAAAGACCTGGAAACAGGTGCCCCGCTTGCGGTCGGTTTACAGGTGGTGCATGGTTGTCGTCAGCTCGTGTCGTGAGATGTTGGGTTAAGTCCCGCAACGAGCGCAACCCTCGTTCTATGTTGCCAGCGGTTCGGCCGGGGACTCATAGGAGACTGCCGGGGTCAACTCGGAGGAAGGTGGGGACGACGTCAAATCATCATGCCCCTTATGTCTTGGGCTTCACGCATGCTACAATGGCCGGTACAAAGGGTTGCGATACTGTGAGGTGGAGCTAATCCCAAAAAGCCGGTCTCAGTTCGGATTGGGGTCTGCAACTCGACCCCATGAAGTCGGAGTCGCTAGTAATCGCAGATCAGCAACGCTGCGGTGAATACGTTCCCGGGCCTTGTACACACCGCCCGTCAAGTCACGAAAGTTGGTAACACCCGAAGCCGGTGGCCTAACCCTTGTGGGGGGAGCCGTCGAAGGTGGGACCGGCGATTGGGACTAAGTCGTAACAAGGTAGCCGTACCGGAAGGTGCGGCTGGATCACCTCCTTTCTAAGGAGCTGCTTGCAATGATTGGTGCCCTGCATGGGGTGTCTGGTTGTTGTCAGTGTTGCCCATTGCGCAGGCGTTTGTTCTGCGGTGGGTGCTCATGGGTGGAATATCAACGAATCATTTTTTTGGCATGGCTTTCGTGGTTGTGTCCTGGTGCTAGTACGGCGGTTCGTGCTCCTGCTTTGTGTGGGGGTGTGGGTTGTTGGGAACGTGTCCGGGGTGCGGCTGGTGGGGGTTGTGTTTGGCGCACTGTTGGGTCCTGAGGCAACAGGACCTTTTTGCAGCAATGCAGGGGGGCACTTCTGGTGTTTCTTTTGTTCCTGCAGCCGGTTCCTCCGGTCTTTGTGTTGCGGCCTGCGTGTGTGGGTTGTGGCGGGTTGGGGGGTTGGTTGATGGGGTTGTTGTTTGAGAACTACATAGTGGACGCGAGCATCTGGGACATACACGCTTTGGTGTGTGTGTTCCATACAGCAATTTCTTATGAATGAACCTTGGGCCGTAGTGGCTCGTGGTTCTCTCGAGTAAGTTTTTGATCATGTTTGTGTGGTCAAGTTTTTAAGGGCACACGGTGGATGCCTTGGCATTAGGAGCCGAAGAAGGACGTAGGAATCTGCGATAAGCCTGGGGGAGTTGATAACCGAGCGTTGATCCCAGGATGTCCGAATGGGGAAACCCCGCACAACGCTGTCATGGTGATTGTGTGACCCGCATCTGAACACATAGGGTGCGTGGGGGGAACGCGGGGAAGTGAAACATCTCAGTACCCGCAGGAAGAGAAAACAAGAGTGATTCCGTTAGTAGTGGCGAGCGAACGCGGATCAGGCTAAACCGTTTCCATGTGTGATAGCCGGCGGGCGTTGCATGGGCGGGGTTGTGGGACTTTCCGTTCTGGTTCTGCCGGGCCAGTGAGGTGAGAGTGCGTGCATAGGTGAACGGTCTTGAAAGGCCGGCCAGAGAGGGTGTGAGCCCCGTAACCGTAATGTTGTGTGCCGCCTGGAGAGTATCCCAAGTAGCACGGGGCCCGAGAAATCCCGTGCGAATCTGTCAGGACCACCTGATAAGCCTAAATACTTCCTAATGACCGATAGCGGACCAGTACCGTGAGGGAAAGGTGAAAAGTACCCCGGGAGGGGAGTGAAACAGTACCTGAAACCGTGTGCTTACAATCCGTCGGAGCAGTCTTGTTACTGTGACGGCGTGCCTTTTGAAGAATGAGCCTGCGAGTTAGTGTTACGTCGCGAGGTTAACCCGTGTGGGGTAGCCGTAGCGAAAGCGAGTCTGAATAGGGCGAGTGTAGTGGCGTGATCTAGACCCGAAGCGGAGTGATCTACCCATGGCCAGGTTGAAGCGACGGTAAGACGTCGTGGAGGACCGAACCCACTTCAGTTGAAAATGGAGGGGATGAGCTGTGGGTAGGGGTGAAAGGCCAATCAAACTCCGTGATAGCTGGTTCTCCCCGAAATGCATTTAGGTGCAGCGTTGCGTGTTTCTTGCCGGAGGTAGAGCTACTGGATGGCCGATGGGCCCTACAAGGTTACTGACGTCAGCCAAACTCCGAATGCCGGTAAGTCAGAGCGCAGCAGTGAGACTGTGGGGGATAAGCTTCATAGTCGAGAGGGAAACAGCCCAGACCACCAACTAAGGCCCCTAAGCGTGTGCTAAGTGGGAAAGGATGTGGAGTTGCGAAGACAACCAGGAGGTTGGCTTAGAAGCAGCCATCCTTGAAAGAGTGCGTAATAGCTCACTGGTCAAGTGATTCCGCGCCGACAATGTAGCGGGGCTCAAGTACACCGCCGAAGTTGTGGATTTCACACAGTACCCTAGCCTTCGTGGTTCAGGGGTGTGGAGTGGTAGGGGAGCGTCGTGTGGGCAGTGAAGTCGCGGTGGAAACCAGCGGTGGAGCCTACACGAGTGAGAATGCAGGCATGAGTAGCGAAAGACGGGTGAGAAACCCGTCCGCCGAATGATCAAGGGTTCCAGGGTCAAGCTAATCTGCCCTGGGTAAGTCGGGACCTAAGGCGAGGCCGACAGGCGTAGTCGATGGACAACGGGTTGATATTCCCGTACCGGCGAAAAACCGCCCATGCCAAGCGGGGGATACTAACCGCCCGGAGCCTGCCCGCTCACCCTTGTGGTGTTGTGGGTTTTGGCCGAGCGCGGGACCTGATCCCGGGAGGTAAGCGTATTAACAGGTGTGACGCAGGAAGGTAGCCGGGCCGGGCGATGGTTGCCCCGGTCTAAGGATGTAGGGTCAGGGATAGGCAAATCCGTTCCTGTGTGCTTCGAGCACGTTCCTGAGATCTGATGGGACTCCCGTAAGGGGGGATCCGGTGATCCTATGCTGCCAAGAAAAGCATCGACGCGAGGTTTTAGCCGCCCGTACCCCAAACCGACACAGGTGATCAGGTAGAGAATACCAAGGCGATCGAGAGAATTATGGTTAAGGAACTCGGCAAAATGCCCCCGTAACTTCGGGAGAAGGGGGGCCTGCCCCGTGATGGAGACTTGCTCTCCGTGAGCGGGTGTGGGCCGCAGAGACCAGGGGGAAGCGACTGTTTACTAAAAACACAGGTCCGTGCGAAGTCGCAAGACGATGTATACGGACTGACTCCTGCCCGGTGCTGGAAGGTTAAGAGGACCGGTTAGCCACTTGTGGCGAAGCTGAGAATTTAAGCCCCAGTAAACGGCGGTGGTAACTATAACCATCCTAAGGTAGCGAAATTCCTTGTCGGGTAAGTTCCGACCTGCACGAATGGAGTAACGACTTCCCCGCTGTCTCAACCATAAACTCGGCGAAATTGCAGTACGAGTAAAGATGCTCGTTACGCGCAGCAGGACGGAAAGACCCCGAGACCTTTACTATAGTTTGGTATTGGTGTTCGGAGTGGCTTGTGTAGGATAGGTGGGAGACGTTGAAACCCGGACGCCAGTTCGGGTGGAGTCATCGTTGAAATACCACTCTGGTCACTTTGGACATCTAACTTCGGCCCGTGATCCGGGTCAGGGACAGTGCCTGATGGGTAGTTTAACTGGGGCGGTTGCCTCCTAAAAAGTAACGGAGGCGCCCAAAGGTTCCCTCAGCCTGGTTGGCAATCAGGTGTCGAGTGTAAGTGCACAAGGGAGCTTGACTGTGAGAGAGACATCTCGAGCAGGGACGAAAGTCGGGACTAGTGATCCGGCGGTACATTGTGGAATGGCCGTCGCTCAACGGATAAAAGGTACCTCGGGGATAACAGGCTGATCTTGCCCAAGAGTCCATATCGACGGCATGGTTTGGCACCTCGATGTCGGCTCGTCGCATCCTGGGGCTGGAGTAGGTCCCAAGGGTTGGGCTGTTCGCCCATTAAAGCGGTACGCGAGCTGGGTTTAGAACGTCGTGAGACAGTTCGGTCCCTATCCGCTGCGCGCGCAGGAAATTTGAGAAGGGCTGTCCTTAGTACGAGAGGACCGGGACGGACGAACCTCTGGTGTGTCAGTTGTACTGCCAAGTGCATCGCTGATTAGCTACGTTCGGATGGGATAACCGCTGAAAGCATCTAAGCGGGAAGCTCGCTTCAAGATGAGATTTCCATACACATTATGTGTGAGAGGCCCCCAGCCAGACCACTGGGTTGATAGGCCGGATGTGGAAGCGAGGACTAAAGACTCGTGAAGCTGACCGGTACTAATAGGCCAACAACTTACACCACACACAAAACACTGCACGCGTCCACTATGTGGTTCCCGAACAACAACCGTTCCAGGAACCAACAACAACAACAACTACATAACACCACAGTTGTAACCACAAAGCTTCCCACCCACCCCCACACCAACGCGGGGTTGGGACGGGTAACAGAGTTACGGCGGTCATAGCGTGGGGGAAACGCCCGGTCCCATTCCGAACCCGGAAGCTAAGACCCACAGCGCCGATGGTACTGCACCCGGGAGGGTGTGGGAGAGTAGGACACCGCCGGACAACCATTAACGAAGAGCCCCAACCACGGTTGGGGCTCTTCCATTTAAGCAAGCCAGCCACGTAACGCTAACGCGCGGCTCTATGGCAGCACGATTCATCGGTCCAGCTGAAGCCGCGACCAAGCCCAGAGGGTAAGCGCGCCGAAGGTGAGCGGTATCCCAAGTGTGAGAGCTAGGGCTGCCGGCGGTACGGTATCGGGCGCTATCGCCCAGAGTGCGGGGGCTGCGATAGGAAACCAGGGGCCTGCGCCCACGAGGACCGCCACCTGCGTGCCTGCCATGACACCCACGGTTAGGCCAATTCCGCTGAGCACACCACGTCCCAAAGTCGCCGACCAGGCTGCGGGCGTAGCGACCAAGGCGGAAAGGACGATGAGAGGGTGAATTCGACCCAGCCCTGCTAGTTCAGTGGAGTTGGGCCATCCGAAGCCCAGGATCAGTCCAAGTGCCACTAACGTGGCGGTCAGAAGGACAGCGACGGCGAACGACCAGCCAGCGAAGACGATGAGCTTGGCTAGTGCGACCGTAGGTCGGCGCACGGGCAAGGCAAAGAGGCCGGAGATCGTACCGTCGGTGAATTCCCGACCATACATCCAGGCCAAGACAATGCCGAAGGCCAGTACGCTGCCTGCGGCGGTGATTTGCTGTGCCGAGGCAAGGTACCCGGTCCAGCCACCCTGGGAGGCGAGCGGTCCGAGCTTGGCGAGTGCAGCCTGGTTGCCGGACCGCGCAGCCAGTGCGAATCCGGAAGCAAGTGCGTTGACACCGAGGATCAGGATGGATCCGGCCCCGAGGACCGTACGGGACAGTCGCATCTTGCGGGCTTCGACGACGACTGCGGCCGTAAGTCCTTCGAATGGTTTGCTCATGTCGGTACCTCCGGTGTTTCCAGCTCTTGGCCGGTGTCGTCGCTGTGGACAAGGGCAAAGAATTCACGTTCTATATCCGTGCCCTTCGGATCGATGGTTCCAATAACGCGGCCGGCGTTGATTACCGTCACCCTGCTTGCCACTCGCGCTACCTCATCCAGGTGGTGACTGGAGACAAGTACACCGGCCCCATGCGCTGCGCGCCGCAAGAGACTCTCGCGCAGAAGGATGACTCCGGCGGGATCCAAGGCGTTTGTGGGCTCGTCGAGCACTATCAACTCTGGATGGTGCTGGAGCGCGGACGCGAGTCCCAATCGTTGGCGGTTACCGAGCGAAAGCGACCGAGCCGCAATGGGCGCGTATCGGCGCAGAGCCAGCTCGTCGAGCACGGCCTCTACGGCGGCGCTGATGTCCCCGTATGGAACACCGTGGAGGAGAGCGCCAATCTCAAGATTGGCCTGGCCGGTCAACTCACCGTAAGCGAGTGGGCATTCGATAAGGTGCCCTACCCGACGCCATATGTCTGGCCCGGCTGCGTTCAACCCTTGCCCGAAAATAGTCACGTCGCCTGAGTCGGGTCTGATCTGCCCCAGCAGCAGTCTCATGAGTGTTGATTTTCCTGCACCGTTCAATCCGACCAAGGCATGAATCTCGCCTGCAGAGACGCTGAGGTCAATGCCATGCACACCCTCGCCGGATCCGTAGGACCGCGAAACGGAGCGGGCTGCTAAGAGAGTCTCAGCCATGGGATGCCTCCAGAACGTCCAGGGCGCTCTCGATGGTGCCACTCAGGGTTGCCTCCTCCTGCAGCGACCACTCGATCAGGGCCACGGACATTGCGGCGATGACGGCTGCGGCCGCCACGCGCGACTCGAGGGGATCGGCGCCGTCCGCGATCAGGGCATCGGCTATGACTGTTTCCGTCCGGGCGTTGTTTCTGGCCACGGCGGCACGTAGCCCGGGTGTGGCGGCCACTATGCGGATGCGTCTCCTTGTGAAGTCGCTCGCGGGTTCGGGAAGATCTCGCCAGACTGCGCGGATTCCATTGATAATGCGACGGAGACTGCGTGCCGCCGGCTGTTCCAGAACAGCAGCTGCGAGAAGCGGATCGTAGGGATCATCGAGAAGCAGCTGATCCTTGGTGCTGAAATGCCGGAAAAATGTCATCTCGGTGACCCCGGCCGCGGCAGCGATCTCAGCCGCAGTGGTCTGGTCGTAGCCGTTGCGTTCGAAAAGTTCCAGGCCAGCATCAATAAGGCGCGCCCGTGTGCGCGACGCCCGTGCACTTGGTTGGCTTTGTAGGTCCATAGCAAAATGTTAGTGACTAACAATTGAATCGCGCAAGAGCCTGTTTCACACCGCACCCCCGCCTCGCGCACTGACTGCCTCCATGGCCCTGATGGGGGCTGCCTCAGCAATGAAGCCTCGCTTGGCCCCGCTCCACGCGGAGTCCTTGTAGGTGGTGTTCGACGGGGGTTTGGTGGGGTTTTGGGGGTTGGTGTGGGGGTGTTGGGTGGTGGATTTGCGTTGGGGTTGTGGGGCGTGTATTGTTTTCTGAGTCGCCGGGTGCGAAACGGAAAGCCGGAAGGTGTGTACGGTTCGGTAGGCGGCCAAAAATAACTCTTCTTTTCCAATGGCCCTGTTGTGGTGCGCTGCTTTGTGTGGTGTTCCGGTGGGGTGATGTTTTGGGGGGTCTGTTGTTTGAGAACTCAATAGTGTGCCAAGTTTGTTGATACCGATTGTTTTATTGATTGGTTGAAATTTTGCCAGGTTGCTGCGCACCCCCGTGTGTGGTGGTCTGGTTTTCAGCTGGTTTCGAATTTTGTGCAGCCGTGTTTGCCGTTATTTCCGGTGGGTGTGGTTGTGTCTGTTTGATTTTGTTTTACTTCAACGGAGAGTTTGATCCTGGCTCAGGATGAACGCTGGCGGCGTGCTTAACACATGCAAGTCGAACGATGATCCCAGCTTGCTGGGGGATTAGTGGCGAACGGGTGAGTAACACGTGAGTAACCTGCCCTTGACTCTGGGATAAGCCTGGGAAACTGGGTCTAATACCGGATATGACTCCTCATCGCATGGTGGGGGGTGGAAAGCTTTTGTGGTTTTGGATGGACTCGCGGCCTATCAGCTTGTTGGTGGGGTAATGGCCTACCAAGGCGACGACGGGTAGCCGGCCTGAGAGGGTGACCGGCCACACTGGGACTGAGACACGGCCCAGACTCCTACGGGAGGCAGCAGTGGGGAATATTGCACAATGGGCGCAAGCCTGATGCAGCGACGCCGCGTGAGGGATGACGGCCTTCGGGTTGTAAACCTCTTTCAGTAGGGAAGAAGCGTAAGTGACGGTACCTGCAGAAGAAGCGCCGGCTAACTACGTGCCAGCAGCCGCGGTAATACGTAGGGCGCAAGCGTTATCCGGAATTATTGGGCGTAAAGAGCTCGTAGGCGGTTTGTCGCGTCTGCTGTGAAAGACCGGGGCTCAACTCCGGTTCTGCAGTGGGTACGGGCAGACTAGAGTGCAGTAGGGGAGACTGGAATTCCTGGTGTAGCGGTGAAATGCGCAGATATCAGGAGGAACACCGATGGCGAAGGCAGGTCTCTGGGCTGTAACTGACGCTGAGGAGCGAAAGCATGGGGAGCGAACAGGATTAGATACCCTGGTAGTCCATGCCGTAAACGTTGGGCACTAGGTGTGGGGGACATTCCACGTTTTCCGCGCCGTAGCTAACGCATTAAGTGCCCCGCCTGGGGAGTACGGCCGCAAGGCTAAAACTCAAAGGAATTGACGGGGGCCCGCACAAGCGGCGGAGCATGCGGATTAATTCGATGCAACGCGAAGAACCTTACCAAGGCTTGACATGAACCGGAAAGACCTGGAAACAGGTGCCCCGCTTGCGGTCGGTTTACAGGTGGTGCATGGTTGTCGTCAGCTCGTGTCGTGAGATGTTGGGTTAAGTCCCGCAACGAGCGCAACCCTCGTTCTATGTTGCCAGCGGTTCGGCCGGGGACTCATAGGAGACTGCCGGGGTCAACTCGGAGGAAGGTGGGGACGACGTCAAATCATCATGCCCCTTATGTCTTGGGCTTCACGCATGCTACAATGGCCGGTACAAAGGGTTGCGATACTGTGAGGTGGAGCTAATCCCAAAAAGCCGGTCTCAGTTCGGATTGGGGTCTGCAACTCGACCCCATGAAGTCGGAGTCGCTAGTAATCGCAGATCAGCAACGCTGCGGTGAATACGTTCCCGGGCCTTGTACACACCGCCCGTCAAGTCACGAAAGTTGGTAACACCCGAAGCCGGTGGCCTAACCCTTGTGGGGGGAGCCGTCGAAGGTGGGACCGGCGATTGGGACTAAGTCGTAACAAGGTAGCCGTACCGGAAGGTGCGGCTGGATCACCTCCTTTCTAAGGAGCTGCTTGCAATGATTGGTGCCCTGCATGGGGTGTCTGGTTGTTGTCAGTGTTGCCCATTGCGCAGGCGTTTGTTCTGCGGTGGGTGCTCATGGGTGGAATATCAACGAATCATTTTTTTGGCATGGCTTTCGTGGTTGTGTCCTGGTGCTAGTACGGCGGTTCGTGCTCCTGCTTTGTGTGGGGGTGTGGGTTGTTGGGAACGTGTCCGGGGTGCGGCTGGTGGGGGTTGTGTTTGGCGCACTGTTGGGTCCTGAGGCAACAGGACCTTTTTGCAGCAATGCAGGGGGGCACTTCTGGTGTTTCTTTTGTTCCTGCAGCCGGTTCCTCCGGTCTTTGTGTTGCGGCCTGCGTGTGTGGGTTGTGGCGGGTTGGGGGGTTGGTTGATGGGGTTGTTGTTTGAGAACTACATAGTGGACGCGAGCATCTGGGACATACACGCTTTGGTGTGTGTGTTCCATACAGCAATTTCTTATGAATGAACCTTGGGCCGTAGTGGCTCGTGGTTCTCTCGAGTAAGTTTTTGATCATGTTTGTGTGGTCAAGTTTTTAAGGGCACACGGTGGATGCCTTGGCATTAGGAGCCGAAGAAGGACGTAGGAATCTGCGATAAGCCTGGGGGAGTTGATAACCGAGCGTTGATCCCAGGATGTCCGAATGGGGAAACCCCGCACAACGCTGTCATGGTGATTGTGTGACCCGCATCTGAACACATAGGGTGCGTGGGGGGAACGCGGGGAAGTGAAACATCTCAGTACCCGCAGGAAGAGAAAACAAGAGTGATTCCGTTAGTAGTGGCGAGCGAACGCGGATCAGGCTAAACCGTTTCCATGTGTGATAGCCGGCGGGCGTTGCATGGGCGGGGTTGTGGGACTTTCCGTTCTGGTTCTGCCGGGCCAGTGAGGTGAGAGTGCGTGCATAGGTGAACGGTCTTGAAAGGCCGGCCAGAGAGGGTGTGAGCCCCGTAACCGTAATGTTGTGTGCCGCCTGGAGAGTATCCCAAGTAGCACGGGGCCCGAGAAATCCCGTGCGAATCTGTCAGGACCACCTGATAAGCCTAAATACTTCCTAATGACCGATAGCGGACCAGTACCGTGAGGGAAAGGTGAAAAGTACCCCGGGAGGGGAGTGAAACAGTACCTGAAACCGTGTGCTTACAATCCGTCGGAGCAGTCTTGTTACTGTGACGGCGTGCCTTTTGAAGAATGAGCCTGCGAGTTAGTGTTACGTCGCGAGGTTAACCCGTGTGGGGTAGCCGTAGCGAAAGCGAGTCTGAATAGGGCGAGTGTAGTGGCGTGATCTAGACCCGAAGCGGAGTGATCTACCCATGGCCAGGTTGAAGCGACGGTAAGACGTCGTGGAGGACCGAACCCACTTCAGTTGAAAATGGAGGGGATGAGCTGTGGGTAGGGGTGAAAGGCCAATCAAACTCCGTGATAGCTGGTTCTCCCCGAAATGCATTTAGGTGCAGCGTTGCGTGTTTCTTGCCGGAGGTAGAGCTACTGGATGGCCGATGGGCCCTACAAGGTTACTGACGTCAGCCAAACTCCGAATGCCGGTAAGTCAGAGCGCAGCAGTGAGACTGTGGGGGATAAGCTTCATAGTCGAGAGGGAAACAGCCCAGACCACCAACTAAGGCCCCTAAGCGTGTGCTAAGTGGGAAAGGATGTGGAGTTGCGAAGACAACCAGGAGGTTGGCTTAGAAGCAGCCATCCTTGAAAGAGTGCGTAATAGCTCACTGGTCAAGTGATTCCGCGCCGACAATGTAGCGGGGCTCAAGTACACCGCCGAAGTTGTGGATTTCACACAGTACCCTAGCCTTCGTGGTTCAGGGGTGTGGAGTGGTAGGGGAGCGTCGTGTGGGCAGTGAAGTCGCGGTGGAAACCAGCGGTGGAGCCTACACGAGTGAGAATGCAGGCATGAGTAGCGAAAGACGGGTGAGAAACCCGTCCGCCGAATGATCAAGGGTTCCAGGGTCAAGCTAATCTGCCCTGGGTAAGTCGGGACCTAAGGCGAGGCCGACAGGCGTAGTCGATGGACAACGGGTTGATATTCCCGTACCGGCGAAAAACCGCCCATGCCAAGCGGGGGATACTAACCGCCCGGAGCCTGCCCGCTCACCCTTGTGGTGTTGTGGGTTTTGGCCGAGCGCGGGACCTGATCCCGGGAGGTAAGCGTATTAACAGGTGTGACGCAGGAAGGTAGCCGGGCCGGGCGATGGTTGCCCCGGTCTAAGGATGTAGGGTCAGGGATAGGCAAATCCGTTCCTGTGTGCTTCGAGCACGTTCCTGAGATCTGATGGGACTCCCGTAAGGGGGGATCCGGTGATCCTATGCTGCCAAGAAAAGCATCGACGCGAGGTTTTAGCCGCCCGTACCCCAAACCGACACAGGTGATCAGGTAGAGAATACCAAGGCGATCGAGAGAATTATGGTTAAGGAACTCGGCAAAATGCCCCCGTAACTTCGGGAGAAGGGGGGCCTGCCCCGTGATGGAGACTTGCTCTCCGTGAGCGGGTGTGGGCCGCAGAGACCAGGGGGAAGCGACTGTTTACTAAAAACACAGGTCCGTGCGAAGTCGCAAGACGATGTATACGGACTGACTCCTGCCCGGTGCTGGAAGGTTAAGAGGACCGGTTAGCCACTTGTGGCGAAGCTGAGAATTTAAGCCCCAGTAAACGGCGGTGGTAACTATAACCATCCTAAGGTAGCGAAATTCCTTGTCGGGTAAGTTCCGACCTGCACGAATGGAGTAACGACTTCCCCGCTGTCTCAACCATAAACTCGGCGAAATTGCAGTACGAGTAAAGATGCTCGTTACGCGCAGCAGGACGGAAAGACCCCGAGACCTTTACTATAGTTTGGTATTGGTGTTCGGAGTGGCTTGTGTAGGATAGGTGGGAGACGTTGAAACCCGGACGCCAGTTCGGGTGGAGTCATCGTTGAAATACCACTCTGGTCACTTTGGACATCTAACTTCGGCCCGTGATCCGGGTCAGGGACAGTGCCTGATGGGTAGTTTAACTGGGGCGGTTGCCTCCTAAAAAGTAACGGAGGCGCCCAAAGGTTCCCTCAGCCTGGTTGGCAATCAGGTGTCGAGTGTAAGTGCACAAGGGAGCTTGACTGTGAGAGAGACATCTCGAGCAGGGACGAAAGTCGGGACTAGTGATCCGGCGGTACATTGTGGAATGGCCGTCGCTCAACGGATAAAAGGTACCTCGGGGATAACAGGCTGATCTTGCCCAAGAGTCCATATCGACGGCATGGTTTGGCACCTCGATGTCGGCTCGTCGCATCCTGGGGCTGGAGTAGGTCCCAAGGGTTGGGCTGTTCGCCCATTAAAGCGGTACGCGAGCTGGGTTTAGAACGTCGTGAGACAGTTCGGTCCCTATCCGCTGCGCGCGCAGGAAATTTGAGAAGGGCTGTCCTTAGTACGAGAGGACCGGGACGGACGAACCTCTGGTGTGTCAGTTGTACTGCCAAGTGCATCGCTGATTAGCTACGTTCGGATGGGATAACCGCTGAAAGCATCTAAGCGGGAAGCTCGCTTCAAGATGAGATTTCCATACACATTATGTGTGAGAGGCCCCCAGCCAGACCACTGGGTTGATAGGCCGGATGTGGAAGCGAGGACTAAAGACTCGTGAAGCTGACCGGTACTAATAGGCCAACAACTTACACCACACACAAAACACTGCACGCGTCCACTATGTGGTTCCCGAACAACAACCGTTCCAGGAACCAACAACAACAACAACTACATAACACCACAGTTGTAACCACAAAGCTTCCCACCCACCCCCACACCAAGGGGTCGGGACGGGTAACAGAGTTACGGCGGTCATAGCGTGGGGGAAACGCCCGGTCCCATTCCGAACCCGGAAGCTAAGACCCACAGCGCCGATGGTACTGCACCCGGGAGGGTGTGGGAGAGTAGGACACCGCCGGACAACCATTAACGAAGAGCCCCAACCACGGTTGGGGCTCTTCCATTTAAGCAAGCCACGTAACGCTAACGCGCAGCCCAGAAGCCGGCCAACCGGGAAGCCAGGACCCGGCCCTGTTCAAAGCCGACACGAGCCGCGGCCGGCCTTAGGGAAAAGTCCATCGCATTGACGCCGAACATATGCTCGGCTTCGCTGTCCGGGATGACTGTTTCCACCTGGCTGCCGCCGGCGCGCAGGGCGTCCACTTGGCAAGCGAGATGCATGCCCCATTCAGCAGGAGTCCGGGTTCGCCCACCGAAGGGTGACAACACCAGCACGCTTCCGTATCCGACCGCCAGGTCCGCATTCTCGGCGTTGGTACGGTAGCCGCCGTCGATGTATTGCTCGTCGCCGATGCTGTAGGCGAAACCGCTGGCGCAGCTGGCAGCCACTGCGTCCACGAGATCCACGCCGCTCTCCCGGTCGAACACCACCGGTTCACCCGTCCGGGCATTGACGGCTGTCAGGAGTATCGCTCTTTCCGGCCACTGGGCTTGCGGCAAGCGGGTTGCCACTGTGTCCCGCCAGCGCGCGCTGGCACCTTCCATGGAAGCGGCGATCTCTACGGCGGCCGCTCCAAGCCGCCGGCGCATGTCCGCCATGTCGGAGGAGGCCTTCATGATATTGCCGGTTCGCTCCATGTGATCCACCACGGGTCTTGTGGCAGTGCGTTCCGTTTCCATATTTGGTCCGGGCACGGAACGAACGGGCACGGCGGCAGCTTGGCGGGGTGCGGACTTATCAGCGCCTGCGGGTTTCTGTGGGACCGAACTGAGGATGGCTTCAAAGAGCTCGACAGGGCTGGCTCCGGCCAGTTGGGCCGCCGCGGTGGACCCCGCTGATGTGCCAATGGTGAGCTCGGGGGTGGCGACATCCAGTCCGGCGTCGAAAAGGCCAGCGACGACGCCGATGAGCCATGCGTTGCCTGTGGAGCCGCCGCCGCCAAGGACCAATGCCCGCTGCCTGGTGGACGGTTGCTGGACGGCGGAGCCGGACTCAACCTGGGACTGGACGGTGCCCGCGCGGCCGGATGCCGCCGTCGAACTGTTGTTAAAAGGTGAAGAAGAGGAAGTGTTCAAGTGAACGCCTTTCGCGATGTGCGTGACGGGCGCTCCTGATAGCGACCAGCTTAGTCGCGGGATCGTGGAATGCAGGGAGCGCCCACGGTGGATACTGCGTACATGGGTCTCACCTCCTGCCGATTGTTCACGATCACCCGAAAGCTATCACTCTGCGGCCACCTGCGCAATTGGCCAAGGAGCCGGCGGTAGAGTCTGGGGATGAATCTCGTGCGAAGTGTGCCCATCGGCCAAGGCCATAGTGGCGACCAGTTGCTTCTTCGTCCACTTGAGCTTTCAGACGCCGCGGATTTGGCTGGCGCGTACCTGCGTAATCGCGGACATCTGGAGCCTTGGGAGCCCACCCGCGACGACGGATTCTTCACCGAGCATGGCCAGGAAGCCGTCATTCGCGCCAAGATCGACCAGTACGCGGCCGGCAGCGAAGTGCCCTGGGTCGTCACCGGCGACCAGGGCGTTTACGGGATGATTACATTGACCGGCATCGTCCGAGGTCCCTTCCGGAATGCCAACCTTGGCTATTGGATCGACCAGGACTGTACAGGCAGGGGCGCCGCGTCAGGTGCGGTAGCCGCCGTCGTCGATATGGCCACGCAGGAACTTGACCTCCACAGGATCCAGGCCGCAACCCTGCTCCACAACGCCCCGTCGCAGGCTGTCCTGGGGCGCTGCGGCTTTGACAGGATCGGCGTAGCGCCGTCCTACCTTCAGATCGCTGGCGAGTGGCAGGACCACGTTTTGTTCCAGCGCATCCTGTTCTGACCGGCACGGCGCAGGAGCAGCGGCAAGGACGCAGGGTACGCCAAGGGCTTAAATGGCTCCAAAAAACCCCGAAATTCCGGTGATTTTGGTCAAAAAGGCGCGGAAACACGCGGAATTTGCTGGCCATGGCATCGCAAGCTGGTAAGTTTTCGAACAGTGGCTTGCTCGCATTCCGCTTGAAAGCTCAAAAACGTATGAGTCCAGGAGGACGTAAATGGCTAAGAACCGTAGTGAACTCGTTGCAGAGGTAGCAGGCAAGGCTGGCACCAGCCAGGCAGCAGTCAACTCCGTGCTCGATGCACTGTTCGAAGTTTTCGAGACTTCTGTCGCCGCCGGCGAGAAGATCACCATCCCGGGCTGGCTCGCCGTTGAGCGCACCGACCGTGCAGCTCGCACCGGCCGCAACCCGCAGACCGGCGAAACCATCCAGATCGCAGCCGGCCACAGCGTCAAGCTGACCGCTGGCTCCAAGCTGAAGGCAGCTGTCGCCAAGAAGAAGTAACTTCTTCGGCATAGGCCTTGAAGGGGCGGCAACCTGATGGTTGCCGCCCCTTCTTCTTTGGGTTAATGCACATAGCGCCCTGTCGATTCGCAGCCCGGCGACAGGTAGCGGACAATGGATAAGTGCCATCAGCAAGAAATTCCGCAACTGTCCCTTCGACTCCTCCCAAGCCGGGAGCGCGTGGAGGGTCCACAGTCGCGGGGATTTCCCTTCCTTGGCAATTGGCGGGCCTGGCGGTCCTGATCGTCGCCCTTGCGGGGGCATTGATCTTCTCCGGCGCGTCGGCGGCCCGCCAGGTTTCAGATCCCGGCGCCCTGGTCAGGTGGGGCCTTCCGTTTGCCAAAGCCATCCACAACGTGTCGGTGGCCACGGTGATTGGCGGCCTGATCTTTGCCGTGGGCATCCTGCCGAAGAACCTCGGCGGCTCCCGGTCCCGCGAGAAAGACGCCGACGCCGTCGAGCATCCGGCATTTGCCCGGGCCCTCGCGGTGGCCGCCGCCGCTGGCGCTGCGTGGACACTGTCCGCAGTCGCCGTCCTGGTCCTGACCTATTCGGACGTCGCCGGACAGCCGCTTTCCGGGGACGCGGAGTTCACCCGTTCGCTGGTCTACTTCATGACGGACATCGAAACCGGCAAAGCCTGGCTGGCCGTCACCATTATTGCCGCCGTGGTCACTACAGCGCTGTTCGGGGTCCGGTCCCTGACGGGCCTGGCGTTCACGCTTGTGCTCGCGCTGATCGGGCTGATTCCAACGGCGCTCATCGGCCACTCCTCCAGTTCAAGCGATCACGAGGGCGCCATCAACTCCCTTGGCCTCCACCTGGTGGGCGTCTCCACCTGGGTTGGCGGCATCATCATGCTGGCGGTCCTGTCCGGAATCCTCACCGGTTCCCGGACGAAGGGGACCCCGGACATTACGGAGCAGACCCTTCGGCGATTCTCGTCCCTGGCAGGTTTCGCTTTCGTCCTGGTGTTCGCTTCCGGTGTCATCAACGCTGCCATCCGGGTCACCAACCCGGCCGACCTCTTCGGCTCCTCTTACGGTCAACTCATTGTGGCCAAGGCCCTCGCAACGTTGGTGCTGGGCGGTATCGGCTTCATGCACCGCCAATGGGTTATCCCGCAGCTCGGCAAGAACGGCTCCATGTCTGCGCGCCGGGTGCTGTGGCAGCTGGTTCTGGTTGAGCTGCTGGTGATGGGCGCGACGTCGGGACTCGCCGTCGCGTTGGGTCGCTCGGCTCCGCCGCAGCCCACCACCTACGCCCCGGACGCGTCGCCGTCGTTCATCCTTTCCGGATACGAGCTGCCACCGGAACTCACCCCTTCGCGCTGGCTGACCGAATGGCGCTTTGACTGGCTGTGGGTAGGCGTGGCGTTGTTTGGAGCCGTCTCCTACATCATGGGCATCGTCAAGGTCCGGCGCCGTGGCGACCAGTGGTCCGTTTTCCGGACGGTGAACTGGATGATCGGCCTGGTGGTCCTGACCTACATCACGTCCGGCCCGCCCGCTGTCTACGGCCGGGTGTTGTTCTCTGCGCACATGGTGGACCACATGGCCCTCACTATGGTGGCTCCCATCTTCCTGGTTCTCGGCGCTCCGGTGACGCTGGCCCTTCGGGCCCTGCCGTCCCGGGGTGAAGGTACCCATGGCTCCCGTGGCTTGCGGGAATGGCTGCTCCTGTTTGTACACTCCAGGTTCTCCCAGGTGGTCACGCACCCCCTGTTCGCGGCGGCAAACTTCGCGGGCTCCATCGTCTTGTTCTACTACTCGGACCTCTTTGGTCTGGCCATGCGTGAGCACGTGGGCCATGAGTTGATGAACCTCCACTTCCTGCTGACCGGGTACATCTTTGTCCTGAGCATGATCGGCAGCGATCCTTTGCCACGCCGTGCACCGTATCCGATGCGGCTGCTGCTCCTTCTGGCAACCATGGGCTTCCACGCGTTCTTTGGCGTATCCATCATGGGTGGCACCGGCCTGCTCGCTGCGGACTACTTCGGCAACCTCGGCCGCGCCTGGGGCCCCTCGGCCTTGGGAGACCAACAATTGGGCGGCGCCGTTGCCTGGGGCATCGGCGAAATCCCCACGCTGCTGGTGGCCATCGGCGTGGCAGTGATGTGGTCCCGGTCCGACGAACGGGAGAAGCGCCGGGTGGATCGTGCGGCCGACAGGAATAACGACGCCGATCTCAGTGCTTACAACGATATGTTTGCCCGGCTGGCAGAGCGTGATGCCAAGCTTGCAAGCCGCACTGCCAGGGCAACCACAACAGCCCCGGCCGAGCGCCCCACGAACGACAATTCCGGGCACACCGACCCGAACACCAAGCTGGAAGGACGCTGATGAGCGAAACCGTACGTACCCAACACCGGGTCCGGGCCTCCGAACTCGAGGGCCGCGGCTGGCTCAACACCGGTGGGAAGTCCTTGGACCTCGAGTCCCTGCGCGGCAAGATCGTGCTTCTCGACTTCTGGACCTTCTGCTGCATCAACTGCCTGCACGTTCTCGACGAGCTGCGTCCGTTGGAAGAAAAGTACTCGGACGTCCTGGTAACCGTTGGCGTGCATTCGCCCAAGTTCGAGCACGAAGCAGATCCTGTCGCTTTGGCATCAGCCGTCGAACGCTACGAGATCCACCACCCTGTGCTGGATGACCCCGAACTGGCCACCTGGAAGGCGTACACCGCCCGTGCCTGGCCCACGCTGGTGGTAGTGGACCCCGAGGGCTACATTGTGGCCCACCTTTCCGGCGAGGGCCACGCAGACGGCCTCGCCGTCCTGCTCGAAGAACTCGTCGCTGAACATGAAGCCAAGGGGACACTCCACCGCGGTGACGGTCCGTACGTAGCTCCTGTGCCGACGTCGGGCACTCTGCGGTTCCCCGGTAAGGCGACCCAGCTCGCCAACGGAAACTACCTGGTGGTGGATTCCGGCCATCACCGTTTGGTGGAGTTGCGCCCGGATCTGGAGACCGTGGAGCGGATCATCGGGTCCGGCACCAAGGGCTACCTGGACGGGCAATCTGAAATTGCCCGGTTCAACGAACCCCAGGGCGTCACCCTTTTGCCGTCGGAGCTGGCTTGGAAGCTCGGCTACGATGCCGTGGTGGCCGACACCGTCAACCACCGCCTCCGAGGCGTGACCCTCAGCTCGGGATACGTCCAGACGATCGCAGGCAACGGCGTGCAGCGGCTCCTGGACACCGGGCCCGCCCGTGTCACCGACTCCGGCGCCGGTACCTGGTCTGAACACCACGACGACGGTCCGGCTGACTTCGCCGGGGACGCCCTGGACGTTGGAGCGCTCGGGCGCGGCACGGAAGTGTCCCTTTCCTCGCCATGGGATGTGGTCTGGAGCGAAAAGCTGCAGAAGGTGGTCATCGCCATGGCCGGCACACACCAGATTTTCGCTTTTGACCCCCTGGCCAATGAGGTCTCCATCCTGGCCGGCTCCGGTCTTGAAGGTTTGCTGGACGGCAAAGCCGAGGAAGCCTGGTTCGCACAATCCTCCGGCCTGGCAATCGACGGCGAAGACAACATCTGGGTAGCTGACTCGGAGACATCGTCCTTGCGCCGCCTGGTGGTCAGCGATTCCGGCGTGACCGTGGAAACCGCAGTAGGCAAGGGCCTGTTCGATTTCGGCTTCCGTGATGGGGAAGCTGCCGAAGCCCGCTTGCAGCACCCTTTGGGCGTGACTGTGCTTCCGGACAACTCGGTGGCCATCGCCGATACCTACAACGGGGCTGTGCGCCGCTACGACCCCGCCACCAAGTCCGTCTCCACCCTGGCCCGGGGCCTCGCTGAGCCGAGCGACGTCGTGGTGGTCCAGGTGGAAGGCAGCGATCCGTTGCTGGTAGTGGTGGAATCGAACAAGCACCAGCTGGTCCTGGTACCGATCCCCAAGGAAGCCCAACAGGTGGACGAGGGCGCATCGCAGACGCACCGCCCCAAGAGCCCGGTCACGCCCGGTACCCTTGAGCTGGCCGTGCGCTTCAAGGCTCCCACCGGTCAAAAGCTTGATGACCGCTGGGGCGATCCCACCCAGATGAAGATTTCCTCCACACCGCCCGAGCTCCTGGTTTCCGGCGGCGGGACCTCGGTGGGTCTCCTGCGCACGCTTGAATTGTCGGCGGATGTCCCCGAAGGAATCCTGCACATCACCGCCCGCGCGGCCGCCTGTGATGGACCGGAGACCGAAGACGGCGAAATCCCGGACCACGCCGCTTGCCACCTGTACCAGCAGGATTGGGGCATTCCGGTGGTCCTGCAGGCCGACGGGGAGTCTGAGCTCGTGCTGGACCTCCGCGGCATGGACTAAACCCCACGCAGCTGGCCCGTCTCCTCCCACACCGGGCAGGAGGCGGGCCGTTGTGCTTTCACCGGGACCTGATCCCCAAAGGCCGCGTGCCACTACGCTGGCGGCGCCAGCCCTGCAGTACCAAAAACCAGCCCCTGCAGTACCAAAAAGCACTACAAAACCGCCGGGTTTTTCCCGCGGGCTAGAACGTCAGCAGGGGTGTAACCGTCACAGTGTCGCCGCTGACATCCAACTGGGTGGTGAAGCTGAAGTCGTGCTCCACGTTGAGGTCGTTCACTAGTCCCGTGAACAGGTTGACCTCCCGGGCGGTCAACGTAGCCTTGCCGTTCAACGGAGCAACAACCCATTTGCCGCTGAACGGTTCAATGGTGATCTTGGGATACTCCGTGATGGCCCACTTGATGGTGCCGTCCACTACCCGGGCATTGCTGACGTGGTAGAACGGGCAGTCGGGCTGCAGGCGCTGCTGTTCGGTGGCCTGGGCTGCGCAGGTGTCCAGGAATTCGCGCACTTTCCCGGCCACGGCGTCGTTCATGGCTTTGGTGGACCGGGTCTGCAGGTTCAGGGGTGCCTGTCCGCCGTCGCGCGTTGTGACGAGCGCGGAGGTTGCGGGAGCTTCGAAATAAGTACCGTTAAGGCTGGCCTCGTATTTGCCCGGGAAGAACACGGCAAACGTGTTGCGGCCGTTGGGCATGTTGACGGGAACGCCGTTGAGGGTGGCTTCGCTGGAGTTCACCACAGTCACATCAATGGTGGGCAGGGTGGTGGGCACGAACGCCCACTTCCCGAAGAACAGCCACTGCGTACCGGTTCGTTCCATGAGGAATTCCGTGTGGAGCCGGCTGCCGTCCAAGGTGTAGTCCACGGGAACGGCTACCCGGTTTGCACTGCGGGATTCGGGATTCCCCACATGGACGTCCGAAAGCTTGGAAGCGGCGGTTTGGAGGGCCGTGCCGTCGAGCATGGCCGCGTTGGCGCTGGGCACTTTGGCCCGCAGGAGGCCCAGGGCTTCTTCGCCTTTGCCGTCCTGGAGCGCCTGCAGATACTCCTTGACGGGCTGCTGCGGACTGGCCACGGAAGAGCCCACCAGGTTGATGCAGACGATCGCGCCGACGACAGCAAGCATCAGACCGAGCAGCCATCCGGCTGCGGTCTTGACGAACGCTTGACTCAACTGCACGCCCTTTACGTTACCTGCCGCAACAGCCCACGCCGTGCAGGAGGTACCCGTTATGACGTTTTATCAGCCGTCTGGAGAAGCCCGACGGCGGGCGGCAGCAGGCGTCGCTGCCACCCGGCGTCGTGGTTCAACCAGGCTGGCGAAGCTAGCGCCGGCGACGTGAGGACGTGCCAAAAACTCCGCGCATGAGGTCCCGGCCCAGCTGCGTTCCCATGGATCGGACCATGCTCTTGAGGCCACCGCCCAGTGCGCCGCCAAGGGCTCCGGCGATGTCGCCGAACATGCCGCTGTCCTGTGGTGGTGCTTGCTGGGGGACAGGCTGGGGAGCGGGTGGCGCCGGGTAGGAGTCGGTGGTTGAAGTGGACGGCCGTGAACTGGGCCGTCCCAGGATCTCTTCCTCGATGCGGCGGGCTTCGGCGTCTATGTCCGCTTGGGATGTTCCAACGGGCGTGCCGGAAGATGGCACGGGCGGCAGCCCCGGTGCGGCATCGCCTGTCGGTGCGGCTGCCCGGCCATTGAGTTTCTCGTAGGCCGAGAGGTTGTCTACGGCTGTCCCGTACTTCGCCAGGAGCGGGGACGCGGCGACGGTGCTCTTGATGAGATCGTCGGCGCTGGGGCCCATGACCGACTCGGGGGCACGGAGCCGGGTCAGCGCCACAGGCGTGGGGGCGCCCTTTTCGTTCATGACGGTGATGACGGCCTCGCCAATGCCGGCTGACGTCAGGGTCTCTTCGAGATCGTAGTCACTGACAGGGAAGGTGGACACGGTGGCCTTCAAGGCTTTGGCGTCCTCGGGGGTGAAGGCGCGCAGGGCGTGCTGCACGCGGTTGGCCAGCTGGCCCAGGACATCGGCCGGGACATCCTTGGGGGTCTGGGTGACGAAGAAGATACCCACGCCCTTGGAACGGATCAGCCGCACGGTGGTGGTGATGGCGTCGAGGAAGGCTTTGGAGGCGTCGTTGAACAGCAGGTGGGCCTCGTCCAGGAAGAACACGAGCTTGGGTTTGTCGAGGTCTCCGGCTTCGGGGAGGTCCTCGAACAGGTCCGCCAAGAGCCACATGAGGAACGTGGAAAACAGGAGGGGCTTGGTCTGGAGCGTGGGCAGTTCCAGGCAGCTGATGACACCGCGGCCGTCCGGTGCTGTGCGGAGCAGTTCGGCGGTGTCGAACTCGGGTTCGCCGAAGAACTTCTCCATGCCCTGCGCTTCCAAGCCGACCAGCTCGCGGAGGATGACACCGGCGGTGGCCTTCGACAACCCGCCCAGTTCGGCGAGTTCGGCCTTTCCTTCGTCCGAGGTCAGGAACTGGATCACGGCGCGGAGGTCCTTGAGGTCGATCAGTTCAAGGTTCTTCTGGTCCGCGAAGTGGAAGATCAGCTGGAGGCTGGACTCCTGGGTGTCGTTGAGGTCCATGATGCGGGAAAGCAGGATGGGCCCGAACGAGGTAATGGTGGCCCGGACCGGAATGCCGTTGCCGTCTCCGCCGAGCGAAAGGAACTCGACCGGGAAGTTTTTGGCCTGCCAGTCCTGGCCGAGCGAGGACGTACGTGCCGTCAGCTTTTCACTGCCGGTGGCCGGCGTCGCCAATCCGGACAGATCACCCTTGATGTCCGCGAGGAAAACCGGGACGCCCGCCGTCGAGAGTTGTTCGGCGATCATGTGCAGCGTCACCGTCTTGCCGGTGCCGGTGGCGCCTGCCACAAGGCCGTGGCGGTTCATCATGGCGAGGGGCAGGCGGACCTGGGCTTCCTTGTAGACTTCACCGTCCACGATCGCGGCACCCAGCTCGATGGTGGCACCTTGCAGGGTGTACCCCTGCTGGATGGTGGCGAGTTTTTCAGCAGTTGTTGCTTTGGGTTCGTTGGCCATGCGCATAGCTTAGCTGGGCTTGGCAAGATCCTTGCTGAAGGCCAAATGCTTGATGTCTTCGGGGTCCGCGGCGAGGTCGAACAGGGCTTTGTAACCCGTGGCGAGGTACAGATTCTTCGCCTCGGGCTGGCGTGGACCGGTGGTCAGGTACAGCTTCCGGTAGCCGCGCCGACGCGCTTCGTTTTCGAGTTCGGCCAGGACCAGGCGAGCCAGTCCGCGCCTGCGGTGGGCGGAGTGGGTCCAGATCCGCTTGAGCTCGGCCGTGTGCTCGTCGTAGCGGCGGAAGGCGCCACCGGCCACGGATTCACCGTTTTCCTGGATGATGATGAGCGCTCCGTGTGGCGGCGCGAATTCCTCGGCGGGGTAGCGGTTCAATTCTTCGGCCGCGCCCTCGCTGCTGAACAGGTCACCGTATCGGGTGTTGTATTCGACGGCGAGCTCGTCCAGGAGCGGGCGGACGCGGGGATCGCGCATGGGCAGGCTGAGGACGGTAAGGCCCGACGTCGGCAGGGTTGGCGTTGTTGTCATGTCTGGCCTTTCGTAGGTGGAACCCGAGTGGGGGACAGCAACTGCTGTCATGGCGGTTCAGTGCGACGTTTGCTGTCCCCTAGTTGGGATGGGGCGCTGGAGCCGAGGCCGGGGCACTCGCGCCGGCTCCCTCCAACGTGGCAGCAACCGTGGCCAGGATCCTGCGCGCGAGGGCGTCGTTCTCCCGGAACGGGGCTGCGTTGGTGTTGGGGCGTGCGAAGGCTCCGGCACCCCAGCCCGAGGTCCACGGCCCCACGGCAAACAAACCATTCTGTGGTGTACCAACAGGGGACAATACCTCGTAATTCCCGGAGATCAGGAGTTTCCCGGTGGAGTGTGGGCCCTCGGAAGTGAGCAGCCGCTGCTCGGTGCCCCATCCGGCGTCGTGCAGGTCCGCCAAAGCGGGATTCGCCGAACGTTCCACGGAAGCGGAAGGCAGGCGCGCCTCGATGTAGGCGGATGCATCTACAACCACGGGCGACTGGAAGGACCCCGCCACGAAGCGGCCCACGGAATCATCGGCCCGTACCCACATGCCGGGGCCCAGGAATTTCAAGTACCCGGCCCTGTGCAGGGCGAGCATCTCCCGGAGCCGGTGCGACGGCGGCCCTGAGTCCACGAAGCTGAAGAAGCCGTGCCACCACCCATGGATGGACTGCTGGGAGCGTGCGTTCAGCCGCTCCTGCGGGACCAGCCGGCCGAGGTCCATGTAGACGAACAATAATGCGGTGAACAGGGCCAGGGTCTCGGAATGGTCCGGGCCGGTCCGAAGGTCCAGGTCCCGCTGGATATAGGCGGCGACTGAACGCTGTACCGAGTCGTGATCGGCGAACGCGCAGCCACTGAGCGGGTGGTCCAGTTTTTCGAAGTCGAGGTGCAGGGCAGCGTCCGGCACGGAGACCGCCACCAGTTCTTCGCGCTGCGGGCTGTACCAGTCGAGAGCATCGAACCGGGCTTCAAAGGCGGCCCAGGTGCCCAGGACCCGCTCAGGGTAGCCGGTGAAGAGCTCGCGGTAGTAGGCGTAACCTGCGTCCTTGGCGATCAGCGGCCACAGCTGGGTACGGAAATCCAGCTCGTGATGCCCGGCCAGCAGGGCGCCGACGGCTTCGGCGGTGAAGTACCGCGGACGCTCCACAGGACTGCGCAGGGTCGAGGAGATCTTGGAGTGGTAGGGCACGCCGCGTCGCGACCCCGCCCAGAGACGCGGTTCGGCGCCGGAAGGCACGTAGTCGAGTTCGCCGTCGGACCGTTCTTCAAAGCGGCCCCCGCGGCCCTCGAACAGCAGCACCAGCAGGTCCACGAACGCCAGTCCCATGCCGGAGACGATCACGTCCTGACCGGCCTCGATCCCGGAGTAGTCGACATCCGTGGTGTACGACGGCGGGGCGTGGAAGCCGCCGTACCGGGCAGCGAAGTCGCTGTGGCGGGCGGACTCGCGGTCAACAAGGGAATCCGTGTGGCCCAGCGAGTACACCACGACGTCGGCAACAACCTCGCCGCCGGAGGCCAGCCGCACGCTGTGCCTGTCAGCGCCGGAACGTTCGACGCCGGTGGCTGTGTCGCGGTGCACCGTCACCGTTGTTTCGGGGCCCAGTGCGCTGACGGCGCGGCCGAAGAACCACTCCAGATATTTGCTCTGGAGCTGCCGGGTGGGGAACGACGCCGGGGTCAGCGAGCGCAGCTGGGCGAGCAGGTGCGGTTCCAAAGGAGGAACATCACGGATGCTGCCATCAAGTACTCCGGCGGCCCAGGCGGACAGTCCCGGTCCTTGTACGGACGGCCCCTCGCACGTCACGGACTCGTCAGTGAACATGGTGACATCGGCTGCGGTGGAGTTCAGCAGCAACCCCGGACTCTGGTCATAGCGCCAGATCCGCCCGGAGCCTGGCTGGTAGGGCTCAATGACGTGGAGGTGAAGGGGACCCTCGAACAGGCCGGGCCGGTTGGCGGCCAACCGTTCCAGGACGCCGGCCGTGCGCGGGCCGCCGCCAATGAAGGCGATGGCGGGAACTCGTGACGGCATGGGATCTCCTGGAATGCGGTGGTTGGTGATGCCCAATCTAGGGAGCTTTGGGTGCGTGGGTCGAGGCGCCGGTAACCGCCGTTCACCATGCGTCACGCACCGTCAACCCACGCAACGAAGCGACTCATATGGCCCTGCATGACGATGATTGTGACGCCGTGAGAACCCCGGCGAAGCCCCGCGAAGTCCAGTGAAGAAGTGCAAATTCCCGCCTTGCTGCGGGGTTTCGCACGCCCATAGATTGGCAGCCATCCGATAGACAACAACCGATCTGAAATGAGGTGGCGCATGAGTGCAATCGCACCGCCTGCCACGGCGGACACTGCACCGCCCACCCCGGATTATTCCGAGTACAAGCTGGTTCCTGCCCGTCATCCCTGGCGTTGGGTGGGCACAGTGGTGGTGGCCGCCGGCGTGGCCGCCATCGCATGGTCCCTTGTGACCAACCCCCGCTGGGAGTGGGGGGTGGTGGCCGAATGGTTCACGGCACAATCCGTAGTCAACGGCCTGGTGGAAACCCTCAAGCTCACGGCCATCTCAGGCGTCCTGGGATTCGTCCTAGGGTTCATCCTCGCCCTGATGCGGTTGTCGGCGTCCCCGCTGTTGGTTTCCGTCTCGTGGACCTTTTCGTGGATCTTCAGGTCGACTCCGCTGCTGGTCCAACTGCTGCTCTGGTACAACCTTGGCTACCTTTACGAGAAGATCAGCCTGGGCATCCCGTTCACGGACGTCCGCTTTTTCGAGGCCCAGACCACTACGCTGATCAGCCAGTTCGCTGCAGCAGTCCTGGGGCTCACCTTGAACCAGGCTGCCTACTCCGCGGAGATCATCCGCGGCGGCATCCTCTCCGTGGACCAGGGCCAGCTGGAAGCGGCCTCCGCGCTGGGCATTCCCGCGTGGCAGCGGAACACCAGGATCGTGCTGCCGCAAGCCATGCGTGCCATCCTGCCCAACGCCTTCAACGAGATCATCGGCCTGGTCAAGGGCACGTCGATCGTTTACGTCCTGGCTTACTCCGAGCTGTTCTACACAGTCCAGGTCATCTACAACCGGACCCAGCAGGTGCTGCCGCTGCTTCTCGTGGCGACGCTCTGGTACGTCGTGATCACCTCGGTACTGAGCGTTTTCCAGTACTACATCGAACGCCACTTCTCCAAGGGTGCCGTCCGGAACCTGCCGCTTACCCCGCTGCAGAAAGCGCGGAAATTCTTCGCTACCCATGTTGCTGCCTCTCCCACGAAGGACGCCCGATGAGCACCGTCGCCGCACGCAAAGAATCCAAGACGACAGCACAGGCCGCGGACGAGGCTCCGGCTGAAACTTCGGCTGCCGCGTCAGCCGGCACGACGGCGGCCCGGCCCGCCTCTGCTGACCGGCAAGCGACCCGAGGACAGGTGGATATCACCAACGTCCGTAAGTCCTTTGGCGCCACCGAGGTCCTCAAAGGCGTGTCACTGTCGGTTCCGCCGGGCGGCGTCGCGGTGATCGTGGGCCCCTCCGGTTCGGGCAAGTCCACCCTGCTCCGGACCATCAACCACCTGGAAAAGGTGGACGGCGGCTACATCACCATCGATGGCGAACTGGTGGGTTATGAGGTCCGCGGCAACAAGCTCCATGAGCTCCGTGAGAAGGACATCCTCAAGCAGCGCACCAACATCGGCATGGTGTTCCAGAGCTTCAACCTCTTCCCGCACCTCACGGCACTGGAGAACGTCATCGAAGCGCCGATCGTGGCCCAGAAGCGTTCCAAGGCCGAGGCCCGGAAGCGTGGTTTGGAGCTCCTGGACCGGGTGGGCTTGAAAGACCGCGCCGACGCCTACCCCCGCCAGCTCTCCGGCGGCCAGCAGCAGCGCGTTGCCATCGCCCGGGCGTTGGCACTCGATCCCAAGATCCTGCTCTTCGACGAGCCGACGTCCGCGTTGGACCCGGAGCTGGTCAACGAGGTCCTCGACGTTATCCGGGAACTCGCCACGTCCGGAACCACGCTCATCATCGTGACTCACGAGATGGGCTTTGCCCGGGACGTCGCGGACACCGTGGTGTTCATGGACGACGGCCTGATCGTCGAGTCCGGCACACCCCAGGACATCTTCGCCAACCCCCGCGAGGAACGCACCCGGAGCTTCTTCTCCAAAGTCATCGAACCAGCTTTCAACATCTAGGACACCCTCCATGCTTCGCACCGCCCACGGCTTCGCCGCTCATGAAACAAAACCGCGCTCAACTAAAAGCCGGCTCCTGGCACTTGCTGTACTTCCCGCCGTCGTGCTTCCTGCGCTGGCGGGGTGCTCCGATCCTGGAGCGTCGGCAGCAAAGCCCGAATCCGAAGCCGCCAGGAACGGAATCGTCTACAACACCTCCGTGGACCAGAACCGGATCCGGGGTGAGAAGGACACGACGGCGGCCGCAGCGGTTCCCGCAGCCATCGCGAAGGACGGCAAGCTGACCGTTGCCACCACAGCCGGCTCCATACCGCTGTCCTTCCACGCCACCGACGACAAAACGCCGATCGGCGTGGAAGTGGATATCGCCCAGCTTGTCGCCGACAAGCTCGGCCTGGACCTGGACCTGCAGGTGACGTCGTGGGAGAACTGGCCGCTCAAGACCCAGTCCGGTGACTTCGAGGCCGTCTTCTCCAACGTGGGCATCAACGCCGCCCGCGTGAAGCTGTTCGACTTCTCCACGTACCGTGCCGCGTTCATGGGCTTCGAAGCGAAGAAGAGCTCCAGCTACGACATTAAGGGCTCGGATGACATCTCCGGCCTGAAGATCTCCGTGGGCTCCGGCACCAACCAGGAGAAGATCCTGCTGGCTTGGAACAAGGAGCTCGAAGCGAAGGGCAAGGCTCCCGCCACCCTTCAGTACTACTCCTCCGACGCCGACACCATCCTGGCGTTGTCATCCGGCCGCACCGACCTGAACCTCGCTCCGTACCCCTCGGTGACCTATCGCGAGAACACCCGCGACGACCTCAAGGTAGTTGGCAAGGTCAACGCCGGATGGCCCTCCGAAACGTTGGTGGCAGCCACCACCCTCAAGGGCAACGGCCTGGCTCCGGCCATCACCGAAGCCCTGAACTCCACCATCAAGGACGGCTCGTACGGCAAGGTCCTGGAACGCTGGGGACTTTCCGAAGAAGCCGTGCCGGAGTCCAAGACCGTCACGGAAGCCACTTTTGGGACGGGAAAGTGAAGTTCCAAGTCCTCGACATCATCCCGCACCTGAAGAATCCGGTGACGGGGGAGATCGTCTCCACTGCTGATCGGCTCAACCAGGTGGTGGAGACGGCTCGCCGCGCGGAGGAACTCGGTTTCGACAGCTTCTCCGTGGGAGAGCGCCACGCCGGCGAGTTCGTCTCGTCATCCCCGACGACGGTCCTCGCCGCGATTGCCGCCGTCACCACCCGGATCCGCCTCCAGACCGGCGTCACCGTACTCTCCGTGCTGGATCCCGTGCGGGTGGCGGAAGACTACGCCACCATCGACCAACTGAGCCGCGGCCGCCTGGAGCTCGTGATCGGCAAGGGCAACGAGGTCCTGCAGTACCCGCTGTTCGGGCTGTCCCTCGATGACCAGTGGGACCTGCTCGCGGAAAAGTACGCGCTGCTGCGTACGCTGTGGCGCAAGGAAAGCGTCACGTGGTCGGGCCGCTTCCGGCCCGCCCTGACCGAGCCAACCACGACGACGCCCCGCCCCTTCGCGGGGTCGCCCCGGATTTGGCACGGCTCGGCTACAACCCTGACGTCCGCTGCGCTCGCCGCCAAATGGGGCGATCCCCTGTTCACGGCCAACGCCATCCAGCCGCGCGGGAACTACAAAGTCCTGATCGACCATTACCGCGAAGAGTACGAGCGCCACGGGCACGATCCCCGGCATCAGTACCTCGGCTCGGGCAGCGGTGCCGGCGGTGTGTTCATCGCGGACACCACCCAGGAAGCCATCCGGCAATACGGCCCGGTTTACGAAGGACTCACTGCCGGGCGCAACGTTCCGGGCAACAACACACCGTTCCGGGATATCCACCACGCCGTGGCGGAGGGACCGGCCCTGGTAGGCAGCCCGGAGCAGGTAATCGACAAGATCCTCAGCTACCACTCGCTGTACAACCACGATCTCCAGTCGATCTCCCTGCCCACCACACTGCCGTTCGAACAGCAGCTGGAGATACTGGAACGCTTCGCCCTGGACGTCATTCCCGCAGTCCGGGCGTCCGCACCGACAACCCTGTGGGAATCCGACGATCCCTTCGGCGGCCGCCCGGAATTCGCCGGCGCCACCGAACCGGACGCCGCAGCAACCGTAACCGCAGACCACGCCTTCAACAGGACGGACAACGCCCATGTCTACGCAAACTGACAGCGCCACGAACACCGCCTCCGGCCTCGAAGCCTTTGACGAGGAATGGCAGGAATGGCACGACGCCCATGAGCGTCACCGTGCCCACCCGCACGGCTTCCTCGCCGTGACCCACCTGCACTGGCTGACCGGCGACGCGACCCGGCTGGAAGGTGCCCCCGGCACCTGGAGTGTGGACGCCGACGTCGTGCGTGTCGTCCTGGAACCGGGCGAAAGCCTGCAGCAGGACGGTGTCGAGCTGAACAACGGGACCGTCCTCGAGCTGGGACCCATTGAGGAACGCGGCGGCATCAACCTGGTATCAGGAGACACAGTGATCGAGGTTGCCAAGCGCGGCGGCGAGTACATCGTGCGTCCCCGAAACCCGGAAAACGCGCTCCTGCGTCAGTACCAGGGCACTCCGGCGTACACGCCCAATGCTGCCTTCGCCGTGGCCGGTACCTTTGTCCCGTTCGAGGTCCCGCGGCCCACCACGGTGGGTGCCGCCGTCGAAGGCATCCAGCACGTGTACGAAGCCCCGGGCGAGATCCGCTTCAAGCTGGCCGGCGAGGAACTCGCGCTGACAGCCTTCAACGGGCATGCCCCGGGTTCCCTGTCCGTGCTGTTCACCGACCAGACCTCCGGCAAGACCACCTACGCGGCCAACCGCTCGCTGTCCGTGGTTCCCGCCGCAGATGGCTCGGTGCGGCTCGATTTCAACCGGGCAGTGAACCTGCCGTGCGCCTACACCGACCTTGCTACCTGCCCGCTGCCTCCCGCCGAAAACCGGCTCCCGGTGGCCATTGAAGCCGGCGAGAAGATTCCCTACGAACGTCAGGACCAGAAGTGAGCATTGCCAAGAAGGCCGGGTTCCTGGCCATTGAACTCGATGGTGCCGGGTACGCAAACCTTGCCCGCGCCGTCCTCGACGCCGAGTCCGCGGGCTTCCACGCGGCAACCTTCAAGGACACCCCGGAAGCCGGTCGCGCGAACGCCCTGCAACGGGCGGCCTTTGCCGGACCAATCACACGGACCATCGCCGTGGTCCCCGAGGTAGACACTGTATATACGGAGCCGTTCCACATTTCCACACAGCTTGCCAGCCTGGACTACGTTTCCGGCGGCAGGGCCGGGTGGATTGCCACGGCGGCGGAGTCGCCCGAGGCCGCTGCCGCCGTCGGACGGTCCTTTGTCACGGGTAACGCTCTTGCACAGGAAGCTGCCGCCTCGATCGAAGCAGGCCGCCGGCTCTGGGATTCCTGGGAAGACGACGCCGTGATCCGCGATGTCGCCACGGGGCGCTACCTGGACGTCGACAAGCTTCACTACGTGGACTTTGAAACCCCGGCTGACTTCAGTGGCACGCCGTATTCCGTGAAGGGACCGTCCATCATCCCCAGGCCCCTGCAAGGCCAGTTGCCCGTGCTGGCAGCTGCGAAGCTGGTGGGCGAAGGCCAGGTTCCGGTTGAGGCCGTGGACGCTGTCCTGGTGTCCGCACCGACGCCCGAGCTGCTGACTGCCGAAATCCGGGATGTCCGCGCACGGTTGGGCGGCTCGGTGGCGATTGTGGCGGAGCTCGACGTCATCCTGGACGCACGCGGGCAAAGCGCGGCCTCACGCCCGGTGGCCTCACCCGAGGCGGCCCTGTCCGACAGCGAACGGGCGCGTTACACCGGCCCCGCCGATGGACTCATCGAGCTCCTTGAGGTGCTGCTCGCCGAGGCCGACGGAGTCCGCCTCCACCCCGCGGCCCTGGAAGTGGAGCTGGAGGAACTGTCACGGCTGGTCCTCCCGGAGCTCCGGCGCCGCGGTTCAGTGCGGCCGCCCGTCCTGGATGGAACGTTCCGCGATGTACTCGGCCTGGAGCGCCCCCAAAGCCGCTATTCGACATCTGCCGCGGCCGTCGCCGCAGGAAAGCAGGGACCAGCATGACACGCGATATCTTCCAGCCGAGCGGCCGGATCCAGTTCGGTATCTTCTTCCAGGGCGTCAACTCCGGCACCATCTGGAAAGCGGCCGAATCCGGTTCGCAGACCGACTTCGAATCGTTCCGCCACATCGTGCAAACGGCTGAGCGTGGCAAGTTCGCCGCGTTCTTCCTGGGGGAAGGGCTGCGGCTCCGCGAACACCTCGGGCGCCCGCATGCCCTGGATGTCGCCGGACGGCCCGATGCCCAGACCATGCTCGCTGCTTTGGCGTCCGTGACGAAGAACATCGGCCTGGTGGCTACTCAGAACACCACCTACAACGACCCCGCAGACCTTGCACACCGTTTGTCCTCGCTGGACCTCATCTCCGGCGGGCGGGCCGCCTGGAACGTGGTGACGACGGACAACGCCTGGACCGGGGCAAACTTCCGCCGCGGCGGCTACCTTGACCACGCCGATCGCTACAAGCACGCCGAGGCTTTCGTCGAAACTGCCAAGCGGATCTGGGACTCCTGGGAAACGCCCACCGGCCCCGCACGCCGGGTGGTGCACCAAGGGCAGCACTACACCGTGGATGTCACCCCGCGCTTGCCCCGCAGTGCCCAGTACCGGCCCGTGCTGTTCCAGGCCGGCGACTCACCCGAGGGCCGCGACTTCGCTGCCCGGCAAGCGGACGTCATCTTCTCCGCGCACCCCAAGTTCGATGACGCCGTCGAGTTCCGGCGCGACATCGTTTCCCGCTCCGTAGCTGCCGGACGGGGTGCGAACGCGGTGCAGATCATGCCTGCCAGCGAATTCATCCTTGCCGCAACGGACCAGGAAGCCCAGGAGAAAAAGGCCTGGGTCCGGAGTCTGCAGATCGGACCCCAGCAGGCGATTGCCTACCTGGAACAGTTCTGGGGCCGCGAGCTTTCCTCCTACGATCCCGATGGTCCCCTCCCGGAGATCGATCCCGTGGTGGAGGAAACGTCCGAAACCCGCGGCAGCGGATTCCACGGTGCCAAGGCACGGCAACTTGCCGATCAGTGGAGGGCAGAGGCCAAGGACAAGGGCTTGAGCATCCGGCAGTTCGTCACCTCAAAGACGGCACGCATCGATGCCACCTTTACCGGTTCCTACACCGCCGTCGCCGACCACCTCGCCGAATACGCCAGGGTTGGTGCCGTGGACGGCTTCAACATTTCGCCATGGCTCATCCCCACCGGCCTGGACGAGATCGTGAACCACCTTGTGCCCGAGCTCCAGGACCGTGGCGTGTACCCCACGGAGTACCGGGGCGCCACGCTCCGCGAAAACCTGGGCCTGGAAACGCCCGTGCGTTCCTGATGAAGCGTGCAGATTCTGCTGGATCATTCCGTTGGCGCCGGCGAAAAACCCCGGAAACGCGGGGCGTGTTCCGCCTGCTCCTGGCAATGATTCAGCAGAATTCCGCATCGGAGGGCGGGGATGATGCCCGCGCGACGGTGAAGCTCCAGCTGACGGTGTGGGGGCAGTCCCTCTAATGGACCGCTAGAGCAGTTCCCGGAACACGTCCCAGCCGTTGCCGACCGGGCCGTACGGACCATAAAGCCCTGTGGTGGCAGCGCCTGTGGAGTACAGGACAAGATCGCCGTTCTGGTTGATGGCAACCAGGTTGTTGTACTTCTGATGAGCGAAGCTGCCCAGGCCCGACACATCCCGGAACGTGTTCCAGCCGCTGCCCATGAACGCGGGAACACCCCAGCCGCCCTGGCCGTCGGTGGGGTACAGCTGGAGGCCGCCGCTGTGGTCGCGGCCGAAGATCTCCACTGTGCCGTCGCCGTTCATGTCGCCGCTGGTGATGATCTTGTTCATGACCTGCCAGCCCCAGCCCACCTTGCCGGGCGCCAGCCACCCGCCCTCGCCATCTCCGGGGTACAGGAACAGATCGCCCGCGGGATTCCGGGCAAGGACATCGTTGTGGCCGTCGCCGTTGAAGTCCCCGGGACCCACGATCGAGTCGAAAATGTTCCAACCGGCGCCCACCTGGCGGGCAGGAAGCCAGCCGCCGTCGCCGTCACCCGGGTAGAGGAACAACTGGCCCGCTGAGTTCCTGGCAAGGAGGTCATTGAATCCGTCGCCGTCAAAGTCGCCGGGCGAGAAGACAATGTTGAACATGTTCCAGCCCGCCCCTACCTGCCGGGGTTCGTCCCATGTTCCCCAGTACGCGGGGCAGGGTCCCTCGCAGGCGCCCTTGTAATACGTGTAGGTCCGCGGGTACAGGATCAGCCGGCCGTCGGCGGTCCGGGCCAGGGGTTCGAAGTTGCCCCTGCCTGTCCAGCCCATTGCCCGGTTGGAAGCTTTGATCGGCGCGGTTTCCGCACTCAACTGCGTGCCTGTGGGGCAGCCGGGCTCACCGGGAGTCAACGGATGGACACGCAACGAGATCCTGGAGCCCTGGTCTTCGGGCAGGACCTTCAGGGTTTCTCCCTGGCGTTCCTGGGGTAGGGTCTCACCGTCGCGCAGCCACTCCAGGGTGATGCCGTCGCTGGAACCGTCGGGGTACCTGCAACCCCAGTAGTCGTAGTTGTACTGGCGGCGCATCTCGGACCCAACGTACGGAACGCCGTCGATGTACGGAGTTGGCTGGTAGTCGGCAAGGGCTGGTCCGGCGCCCACCAGCCCGGATGCCAGAAGGCCCGTTGCCGTTGCAGTAGTGGTTGCACGTCTTAACAGACGCGATCGAATCAACAAGCGCGCTCGAAAGTTCCCCATTTTTCCCCCCGGAAAGTATCGCGTCATGGCCGCGTGGTGTGTGCTGAGGTTACCGCATTCCGGGGAGGCGTGGTCAGCTGTTGCCCGGGGCCACCATGAACACGTCGACGGGGTCCTCGGATTCCAGGACGAAGCCGTGCCGTTCGTAAAGACGCCGGGCCGGGCTTCCCTGGAGCACGTCCAGGCGGAAGGGGCGTTCGTCCACCGATGCGCCCATCACATGCCGGAGAACGGCCCCGCCAAGTCCCTTGCCCTGATGTGCCGGGGCGATGAAGAAATGTTCTATCCACCGGGCGTCCGCTTCGGGCCTGACCGCGATCACTCCGGCGTCGACGCCGTCGCTATGGATGACGTAGGTTTGCTCCGGCTCGAAGGCGGCAAGGAAGCGCTCGCGGACGCGCACGGGGTCGAAGCGTCCGAGGCGTTCCAGGTCCGGCCGCATCACCACGGCGCGAAGCTCGGCAATCCAGGCGGCATCGGTGGCTACGGCGGGGCGGAGGACAAAGTCAGGCATGGATCAAGCCTATGCGGGACGGCCGAACCATAGGATGAAAGCTGACGAAAGGTGCAGCCACAATGGTCACACGCGAAGAAGTAGAAGCAGCATACGCCCGGACATCGGGCTGGGTGCGGCACACGCCCCTTGCTGAAAGCGGGAACCAGGAGCCGTACCACTTGTGGTTCAAGTGCGAGTACATGCAGCACACGGGCTCGTTCAAGGCCCGCGGTGCCTTCAACCGGCTGCTCACCGCCAGGGAGAACGGTGAATTGGATCCCGGCGTCGGCATCGTGGTGGCTTCCGGTGGGAACGCCGGCCTGGCGAACGCATTTGCCGCAGCGAAGCTCGGCGTTCCCGCCACCGTGTTCGTCCCCGAATCGGCTCCGGCGAACAAGGTCCACAAGCTGTACGCCGTTGGGGCCACAGTAGTCCAAGGCGGTGCCGAGTACGCCGAGGCCTACGCCGCCGCCGTGAAGTTCGCGGAGGAAAAAGGCGCTGTCTATTGCCACGCTTACGACCAGCCGGAGATCGTGGCGGGTGCCGGTGGCGTCGGCCTTGAGCTGCTGGATGAACTGCCCGACGTCGATACCATACTGGTTGCCGTAGGTGGAGGCGGGTTGATGGGCGGCATTGCCGCAGCCGTTGAGGGGAGGGCCCATGTGGTGGGCGTCGAACCGGAGACGGTTCCCACGCTGCACACCGCGCTGGCCCAGGGCGAGCCGGTAGATGTGGCTGTCTCCGGCATTGCCGCCGATTCCCTGGGTGCCCGGCGGATCGGCGAGATCGGTTTCGGGGTCGCCCGCCGGACCGGGGTAGAGAGCGTCCTGGTCACGGACCAGGACATCGTCGACGCCCGGCGCGCCTTGTGGGAGAAGCACAGGATCGTGGTGGAACACGGCGCTGCCGCGGCGTACTCGGCCCTGCTTTCAGGGGCGTACACACCGAACGACGGCGAGACCGTGGCGGTCGTTCTCTGCGGCGCCAACACGGATCCCGCCCACTTCTAGGCGCACCAAAGCAGGGGACAGCAAACGCTCCATCGAGCGGTCATCGCGACATATGCTGTCCCCTGCTTGGGTGGGGTACTACTTCTTGGGCAGGCCTGCCGGGTTCAGCTCGGACGCCGGGATGGCCTCGGAGGACAGTCCCCAGCGGTCCAGGATCTTGCCGTAGTTGCCGTCCTTGATGAGGGTATTGAGGGCTGCCTGCGCGGCGACGGCCAAGCCGTTGCCCTTCTGGGTGGTGAAAGCAATTTCGGCCTTCAGGGGCCAGCCTCCCTCAAGGGTGCCCACCTCCTTGGTTTTGCCGTCCTTGGCAGCCTTGTATGCGGCGGAGGCGTTGGGTCCGAACGTCAGGTCCGCACGTCCGGACTGGAGGGCGAGCTGGGAGGCGGAGTCGTCGTCGTAATACTGGAACTCAACCGGCTTCAGCCCGTTCTTCTTGTTCTCCTCGTCCCAGCGCACCAGGATTGCTTCCTGGTTGGTGCCCGAGCCGACGATGATGCGCTTGCCTGCGACGTCCTTGGGTTCCTTCACTGTTGAGATGTCGGAGTCGGCCTTGGCGTAGAAGCCCAGGAGGTCGTTGCGGTAGGTGGCGAAGTCGAACTTTTCCTTACGGGCCTCGGTGACCGTGACGTTGGAGAGGACGGCCTCGTACTTTCCGGATTCGACACCCAGCGGCCAGTCGGCCCACGCAACCGGCAGCACCTCGACCTGCAATCCCAGGGTCTCGCCCACTGCGTAGGCGATATCCACTTCGCTGCCGATCAGCGTCTTGTTGTCAGTGGCGAACGTGCTCAATGGGGGAGTGCCGCCTGTGGTCACCACGGTCAGTTTGCCGTCGGCTTTGATGGCGTCGGGGACCAAGGCTGCCGCAGCGGAATCCACGGCCACTTTGATGCGGTCCTGCTGCGGGGTCAGGTTGAATTGTTTGGTTGCGCTGGATGAAGCGTTCGACGCCGGCGCTGACGCGGCTGCCGTGGCTCCTGGATCCGAGCATGCCGTCAACCCCAGCAGTGCGGTGGCGGCCAGCGCCGCGGTGATGCCGGATGCGGCGGTAAAACGTGCCATGGGTTCTCCTCGAAGGGCTCTGATGCGTAGTCGTGGCTGCAACTATCCGGCAGGCCCGCGAGGGTGGTCAAAGCGCTCCGAAACCCTGGGATACAGGGGTTCACGGCAGTTAATCAGGCGTCGAACAGGGTCACAAAGGCCGGGCCCGAACAGCACGCGACGCAACTCACAGAAATAAGCCGGGTGCCGCCGTCGTTGTCGCTAGAGTGCCCGGAAAGCAGAAGCGGGCGCCGCGAAACGTACCGAAAGGCTTCACCGTGACTGTTCCTCTTTCCATCCTCGACCTGGCAACCATCGGGAAGGGCCAGACGGTGGCGGAGAGCCTTGCGGGCAGTGTCGCCATGGCGCAGAAGGCCGAAGAGCTTGGCTACCGTCGGGTCTGGTACGCCGAGCACCACAACATGTCCGCCATCGCGTCGTCGGCCACGAGCGTGCTGATCGCCCACGTCGCCGCGCACACCAACACCATCCGCCTGGGCGCCGGCGGTGTGATGCTGCCCAACCACTCGCCGTTGACCATCGCCGAACAATTCGGCACCTTGGAGACGCTCCACCCGGGACGCATCGACCTCGGTTTGGGACGTGCCCCCGGCAGCGACCAGAACACCATGCGTGCGCTGCGCCGTGACCACACATCCTCCGACAGGTTCCCGCAGGACGTCCTGGAACTGCAGGGCTACCTCACAGGCCCCACCCGCATCCAGGGTGTCGAAGCGACGCCAGGCAAGGGCACCAACGTGCCGCTGTACATTCTGGGTTCCTCGCTCTTCGGCGCGCAGCTGGCCGCCCAGCTGGGTTTGCCGTACGCCTTCGCTTCACACTTCGCCCCGGCCGCGCTGCAGGACGCCGTGGCTGTTTACCGGCGTGAGTTCAAGCCCTCGGAACAGTTGTCCGAGCCGTACGTGATCGCGGGAGTGAACGTCACCGCGGCGGACACCAATGCCGAGGCGCAGGCCATCAACCTGGCAGTGAAGCGTGCACGGGTCTCCCTGTTCTTCGGTGGCGGACGCGAGTTCACGGATGACGAAGCGGATATGGTCCTCGACTCCCCGCAGGGCCAGCACATCGCCCAGATGATGAAGTTCTCGGCCGTCGGCACCAAGGACGTTGTCCGCGAGTACCTGGATGAGTTCGCCCGGTTCGCAGACGCAGACGAATTGATCGTGGCCCACCAGAGCATCGGCACTGCGGAGCGTTTGCGGTCCGTGGAGCTGCTTGCCGAGGTAGCTGGCCTGGTACCGGCGTAAACACCCGCATAAATCCAAGGAAAAGCTTTACTCGTTTGCAATCTACTAGGTAGTCAAGCGAAACCGTCCGGGCGGAGACTGTAGTTATCCGCTTCGGAAGGATCCGCCATGCCCACGCACTTGAATCAATCAGTCGCCGACTCCGCGCTGCTGATGAAATCGCTCCCGCTTGGCCTCCTCCGGACGGTCCTTCAATCCGACGCGCACAACGGCATCACTCCTGAGCTGTTCGCGGAGCTTAAGGTCCTGGCCAGGGTTCCCGGCCTCCTGGTGGCCTGCAACTACGGCGGGACGCTCTGCTCGGCGGAGGGAGTATCCACCGAGACGCTGCCCTTGGACAGCGCGGCGGTGGCGCTCCGGGCTCTCGCAGCCCTCCCGAACACCCACGCAGCCATCATTTCCGGCAGGTCTTTGCGGGACCTGGCAGCAGTGTCCCGGCTTCCGGCCGAGGTCCATTTGGTGGGTTCCCACGGGGTGGAGTTCGACATGGGCTACGCCTACACGCTTTCCCTCGCCACGGAGCAGTTGCTCCAACAGGTAGCTACGGCGTTGACCGAAGCCGTGGGATTCGAGAAGGGCATCAGCGTTGTCCGAAAGCCCGTAGGCGTTGCTGTCCACACCCGGCCGGCCACGCCCGAGGTTGTGGACCGGGCGGTGTACGCCTCGCAGAGGATCGCGATCGAATTCGGCCTCTACTTCATCATCGACGGAACGGTGCTGGACCTCACGGTGGAGGAGCCGGCGAAGGGCCAAGCCCTGGAGCAGCTCCGCGCCCGGTTGGGCGTCAGCGCGGCACTGTATGCGGGCGATGCCGAGAGCGACGAAAAAGCGCTGGCCACTTTGCGGGGGCCGGACCTCGGTTTGCATGTGGGGCCCGGAAGCACGACGGCGGCACACACCCTTCCGGATCCGGAAGCCTTTGCGCACGTGCTGGCCTTGCTGTTCGAGCTGCGGCGGGCATGGCTCTTCGGCGAAGACGCAGTGGGCCTGGAACGACACTCGATGATCGGCAACGGAAGCTCCACGGCCTTGCTTACGCCGGATGCCAAGGTCTGCTGGATGAGCCACCCGTTGCCCGATTCGGGCTCTCTGTTCGCCCATATCCTCGGCGGCGACCCTGCCGGCCACTTTAGTATCGAACCGGCGAAACCGTCACAGGTGCTGGCCCAGCGCTACGTGGACAACACCATGATCGTGGAAACCCGTTGGGCAGACGTTACCGTGACGGACTACCTGGAACCCGCCCCGGAGGGGATCACCAGCCTGGTCCGGGTGTTGTCCGGAACGGGGTCGGCCCGCGTGGTCTTCGCTCCGCGGCCCGACTACGCCAACGCACCGTTCAGCATGGAAATCCGCGGCGACGAGGTCCATATCCTGGGCACCTCGGATCCGATCATCCTGTCCGCTCCCGGGGTCGCCTTCTCCATCACCAGCGACGGCCGCTACGCCACTGCTACAGCTGAAGTCGCCCTCAGCGACGGGCCTGTGGTCCTCAATATGCGCTGTGGGGATACCGAGCCGCCGCCCCCGGACCCGGCCGGCGAGCCCCACCGTCGTGCCGCCGTCGGGCAGGTTGCGCGTGAGTGGGTCAAAGCACTGCAGCTGCCCACCATCAAAACTTCGCTGGTGCGGCGCTCCGCGCTGGTCCTCAAGTCGCTGGTCCACGAGCCCACCGGTGCCGTCCTGGCTGCGCCCACCACGTCCCTGCCGGAAGGAATCGGCGGAACCCGGAACTGGGATTACCGGTACTGCTGGCTGCGCGACGGGTCCATGACCGTGAACTCGCTGGTGTCCTTGGGATCCACGGAGGAAGCGGACGGGTTCCTGCGGTGGCTGGGCCGCATCCTGGACAACGCCCCCGGCCCGGAATGGCTGCACCCCCTTTACTCGGTGACTGGCTCACCGTTGTCTACGGAGGCCATCGTGGAGAGCCTGCCGGGGTACGCGGGGTCCAGGCCTGTACGGATCGGGAACGCAGCGGACCACCAGGTGCAACTGGACGTGTTCGGCCCCATCGCCGAGCTGATCCATGATCTGTCGGAGCGGCGCGGATTCCTGCCGGACGGGCACTGGTTCCTGATGGAGCAAATGGCGCATGCGGTGCTGGCCCGCTGGCATGAGCCCGACCACGGGATCTGGGAAGCGCGCCGCCCGCCTCGCCACCACGTCTATACCAAGGTCATGTGCTGGGTCACGCTGGACCGGGCGCTGCGTGCTGCTGCCCTGCACGGCCGGACGCCGCACGCGGACTGGGCGCCCACGGCCGCGACGATCCGTGAAGAAGTCCTTCGCGAGGGCTGGGATTCGTCGGCGCGGTCCTACACCGTGGCCTACGACAGCCCGGACCTCGACGCCGCAGTTCTCCACGTCGGACTGTCCGGCCTCCTGGACGTCCAGGACCAGCGGTTCCTGGATACCGTGACTGCGGTGGAGCGGGAGCTGCGCGTCGGTCCTACGGTCTTCCGGTACAGGTACGACGACGGCCTGCCGGGTCTGGAGGGCGGCTTCCACATTTGCACCACCTGGCTGATTGAGGCGTACCTCGCGGTGGGGCGACTGGACGATGCGCTGGAACTGTTCAACCAGTTGGTGGCCCTGTTCGGTCCCACCGGGCTGCTGCCCGAGGAGTATGATCCGGGCACGGAAACGCACCTCGGCAACCATCCCCAGGCCTACTCACACCTCGGCTTCATCCGCTGCGCGCAGCTCCTGGACCACTACCTGGCCAGCGCCGACGTGGAGTAACGCTGGTTGGGTCAGGTAAGCAGCAGTGCGACGGCGATCATCGCCGGCACTGCCACGATCGTGGTGATGAGCACGGTGTCCTTGGCGACGGTAATTCCCGCCTGGTAACGGTTGGCGGCCACGAACACGTTCTGGGCTGTGGGCAGCGCCGCGGTCACCACCACCGCGAACAGCGCATGGCCGTCCATCCCGAGGGCGAAGCGGGCGAAAAGATATGCCACCAACGGGTGCACGACGAGTTTGAAGCCGCTGGCCAACAGGGTGTCGAGCCGGCGTCCTGCGGACTTCTGCAGGGGCCTGGAACCGTTCAGGCTCATCCCGAACGCCATCAGCATCGCAGGAATCGCGGCCCCGCCAATGAGGTGGATCGGCTCGAGAATAAGCGTTGGCACCTGGAAACCGGTGCCCGCCACCAGAAGGCCCAACGCTGAGCCCACGATCATGGGGTTCCGCACGATCATCAGGACGAAGCGCAGGGGAGTGGTCCGATGTGAACTGGTACTGGCATCGAGGGCCATCAGGTACATGGGGGTGAAAAACGCCAACTGGAAGATCAACAGCGGTGCCACATAGCTCGCATCGCCCAGGACGAACACGGCGATGGGGATCCCCAGGTTGGCTGAATTGGCCAGCGACGCACTCATGGAAGACATGAGCGCTTCGGGCATGCTGCGCTTCAACCAGAGCTTCACGATCAGGAAGAACAGCAGGCCGGTGATGACGGCGCCGACGGCCGTGACCAACAACGGAGCGGCGAAAACATCATGCAGTTTCGCCTTGCTCAAGGTCTCGAAGAGGAGCGCGGGGCTAGCCACGAAGAACGTCAGGGAACTTAACACGGAGCGGGCGTTGTCACCGAGGATGCCGCGACGGCCAACGAACATGCCCACCAGGATGATGGCCCAGACAACGAAAAACCCGGACAGGACGCCGATCATGACGGCGTGCCGGCGGGGATTTGTTGGATCACGAACTACAGCCTAGCCAGAACAGCCGCGTGAGTAAGCGTTTTCAGGCGACCGTCCCGATATTTGGACCCTGAACGCGCCCGACGCCGGCACCCTGGTGAGTGCCGGCGTCGGGCGTTGCTGTGGGAACCTAGCTGAGGTGGGCTGCGTTGCTGAGCGCGTGCGGCGGGCGCATGAGCCCGGGGGTGTGGCCCTCGGCGGGGTCGTTGCCAAGCTGCAGGATTTTGTTGTCCTTGCCGACATGAACCACCCTGGGTTCGTAGGCCCGGGCCTCTTCCGTGGTCATTTCCGCATAGGTGATGAGGATGACGGTATCGCCGACGTGGACCATGTGCGCGGCCGCGCCGTTGATGCCGATCACGCCGGACCCGCGCTCGCCGGCGATGGTGTAAGTCTCCAGCCGGGCGCCGTTGGTGACGTCAACAATGGACACGAGTTCGCCGGGAAGGATGTCGGCCGCATCCAGCAGGTCCAAGTCGACAGTGACCGAACCGACGTAGTGGAGGTCGGCATGGGTCACCGTTGCACGGTGGATCTTGGACTTGAACATTGTGCGGATCATAGTGGGACCAGTTTAGCGCGGGACCCTCACCCGGCGCTGTGACGTACCAGACTCGGAGCCTGCCGTGGAGCGGGAGATTCACAACCACGAGACTGGGGCCTGTTGCTTCCTGACCTTGTTCAAATGCACGATGGCCGCGGATCAACCTCACTTGGTTGATCCGCGGCCGCATCCGATTCAAAGAGGGTCAGGACCGGCTGGACTGCAAGGCGCCGGCCGGCTCGTATCGCAGCAGTTCCGTCCCTGCGGCCACGAGTACGCGCAGCTCAGCCAACCCACCCTTGACCAAGCCTGAGGCCCTCGCCTGCACCAGCACATTGCCCAGCGCTGTAGCTTCGACCGGCCCCGCGACCACCTGTTTGCCCGTTTCGTCGGCAGTGAGCCGGCACAGGAGCCGGTTCTGCGAGCCGCCGCCCACAATATGCACCACGCTGGTGCTTCGCCCCGTGAGCCGCTCTGCGTCGGCCAGCGTGCGGGCGTAACCGGCAGCGAGGCTGTCCATGATGCAACGCACGACGGCGGCAGGCCGGTCCGGGAGTACCGCACCGGTGTTGCGCACGGCTGCGCGGATCCGGTCCGGCATGTTGTCCGGTGCTGTGAAGCGGGGGTCGTCGGCGTTGATCCGGGGCCCACCGGCAGGCAGTGCCGCCGCGGAATCCAGCAAGGCGGTGAGCGCTTGCGTGTGGCCCTCGGCGGCCCACGCCCTTTGGCATTCGCTGAGCAGCCACAGGCCACCGACGTTGCGGAGATACCGGATGGTGCCGTCCACGCCGCGTTCGTTGGTGAAGTTGGCTTTCCGGCTGGTTTCGCTGAGGACCGGCCGGGGAAGCTCGACGCCTACCAAGGACCACGTGCCCGAGGAGATGTAGGCGAAATCCTGGTCCGCAGCGGGAACTGCGGCGACGGCGGATGCGGTGTCGTGCGAACCGACGGCCACCACTTTCGTGTCCGCCGGAAGGCCCGTCCGGTCAAGGATCTCCGGCAAGAGCGTTCCCACCGTTTCGCCGGGTTGGATCAGCGGAGGGAAGACGTTACGGGGCAGGCGGAGGGCGTCCAGGAATTCCGTGGCCCACTCTCCGGCGACGGCGTCGAAGAGCCCGGTGGTGGAGGCATTGGTGGCTTCCGTCCGGCGCTCACCCGTCAGCAGGAAAGCAATCAGATCGGGGATCAGGAGAGCTTGCAGCCCTTCAAGGTTCGGCTCCGCGGCCAGTTGATACAGGGTGTTGAACTGCAAGTACTGCAATCCCGTGGCGGCATAGAGCTTTTCCGGGGAAACGGCCGCATGGACGCGCTCCACAGCGGCCCGGCTGCGTTCGTCGCGGTAGCTGTAGGGCTGCGCGGTCAGTTCGCCGGCTTTGTTCACCAAGCCGTAGTCAACGGCCCAGGTGTCGATGCCGATGCTCACGATGCGCTCGCCGTGCCCCCGCGCCATGGTCGCCGCGGCTGCCAGCCCATTGAGCACCTCAGCGAAGAGGGCGTCGAAATCCCAGCGGAGGCCGCCGTCGAGCTCTATGACTCCGTTGGGGAAGCGGTGGATCGTCTCAAGGGAGACTCCTGTGGCGGGGGAGACGCGGCCCAGCATGACGCGGCCGGAGGAAGCGCCGATGTCGATGGCTGCGAAAACCTGGTCTGTCTGCGGTGAGGACACCGCCCCGGCGTGTGCCGGGGCGGTGTCCGTGGTGGTTCCGGTGGTCACTGGTGGTCCTAGCGGAGGAAGGCTGCTGCCACGCCGGCGTCCACGGGAATGTGCAGGCCGGTGGTGTGGGAGAGCTCGTTGCTGGTGAGCACGGACGCGGCGTTGGCGACGTGTTCGGGCAGGACTTCGCGCTTGAGGAGCGTGCGTTGGGCGTAGTACTTGCCCAGTTCCTGCTCGTCCACGCCGTACACGGCTGCTCGCTTTGCGCCCCAGCCGCCGGCGAAGATGCCGGAGCCGCGGACCACGCCGTCGGGGTTGATGCCGTTGACGCGGATACCGTGATCGCCCAGTTCGGCGGCGAGCAGGCGGACCTGGTGGGCTTGGTCTGCCTTGGTGGCGGAGTACGCGATGTTGTTCGGGCCGGCGAACACGGAGTTCTTGGAGGAGATGTAGATGATGTCCCCGCCCATGCCTTGGTCGATCATGACCTTTGCCGCGGCCTTGGACACCAGGAACGAGCCCTTGGCCATGACGTTGTGCTGGAGGTCCCAGTCCTTCTCGGTGGTTTCCAGCAGCGGCTTGGAAATGGAAAGGCCGGCGTTGTTGACCACCAGGTCCAGGCCGCCGAACGCGAGCACGGCTTCCTGGATCGCAGCAGCGATCTGGGCTTCGTCGGTGACGTCGGCCTGGACGCCGATGGCGACGTCCGGACCGCCCAGTTCCTCGGCGACCTTTTGCGCGTTTTCAAGGTTCAGGTCGGCAATCACCACGCACGCGCCGTCGGACGCCAGACGGGTGGCGATCGCCTTGCCGATACCCGACGCCGCACCGGTCACCAGCGCGATGCGGGTGGCGTGGGACTTGGGCTTGGGCATCCTGGCGAGCTTGGCTTCCTCCAGGGCCCAGTACTCGATGCGGAATTTCTCGGATTCCTCGATCGGGGCGTAGGTGGAGATGGCCTCGGCGCCGCGCATCACGTTGATGGCGTTGAGGTAGAACTCGCCGGCGACGCGTGCGGTCTGCTTGTCCTTGCCGAAGGAGAACATGCCCACGCCCGGGACCAACACGATCGCCGGGTCCGCGCCACGGAGCGCCGGTGAATCAGCGTCAGCGTGCCGGTCGTAGTAAGCCTGGTAGTCCTCGCGGTAGGCGGCGTGCAGTTCCTTGAGGCGCGCCACGGAGTTTTCGATCGAGGCGTCGGCCGGGAGGTCCAGCACCAGCGGCTTGACCTTGGTGCGGAGGAAGTGGTCCGGGCAGGAGGTGCCCAGCGCGCCCAGGCGCGGGTGCTCTTCCGCGGCAAGGAATTCAAGCACGACGGCGTCATCGCTGAAGTGCCCCAGCTGCGGTTTGTCAGTGGAGGCCAGGCCGCGGATCACCGGAGCGAGGGCCGCAGCCTTGGCCCTGCGCTCAGCTTCGGGGAGGGCGCCGTAACCGGGGAGCGGGGCACCGAAGGGCTCGGCCTTGCCGTTGTCCTTGATGTAGTTCTCTGCCTGGTCGATGATCCACAACGAGTTGGCCTCGGCCTCTTCGCTGGTGGCACCCCAGGCGGTGATGCCGTGGCCGCCCAGGATGGTGCCGATGGCCTGCGGGTTGGCTTCCTTGATCGCGGCGATGTCCAGGCCCAGCTGGAAACCGGGACGACGCCACGGCACCCACACCACCTTGTCGCCAAAGACCTTGGAGGTCAGGGCTTCGCCGTCAACGGCGGTTGCGATCGCGATGCCCGAGTCCGGGTGAAGGTGGTCAACGTGGGCGGCGTCCACCAGGCCGTGCATGGCGGTATCGATCGACGGCGCGGCGCCGCCCTTGCCGTGGAGGCAGTAATCGAAGGCGGCCACCATTTCGTCTTCGCGCTCGACGCCGGGGTAAACGGACTTCAGTGCCTGCAGCCGGTCCAGCCGGAGTACTGCGAGGTTCTCCGCCTTCAGGGTGCCGAGGTCGCCGCCGGAGCCCTTGACCCAAAGAAGCTCTACGTCCTGACCCGTGACGGGGTCCTTCTCTGTGCCCTTGGCGGAGGTGTTGCCGCCGGCGAAGTTGGTGTTCCGCTTGTCCGCGCCGAGGCGGTTGGAACGGGAAATCAGTTCTTCAACAGTGGTGTTGGTAGTCATGCTTAGGCGCCCCATCCGGCTTGCTGGCCGCCTGCGCGGTCCTCGTTGATCTTCTTCTGGTATCCGCTGGCCTTGTAAGCGGCCATCGGGTCGGCGGGCAGGCCGCGGGATTCGCGCCACTCGGCCAGGACCGGGCGGACATCGGTGTAGAAGGCATCGTTGAAGATGCCGTTTGCCGCCAGGACGTCCCCGGCGCGCTGGGCTTCGCTGAGTGCGGCGGCGTCCACCAGCAGGGCGCGGGCCGTCATTTCCTGGACGTTCAGCACCGAGCGGATCTGGCCCGGGATCTTCTCTTCCAGGTTGTGGCACTGGTCCAACATCAGGGCGACGCCGGATTCTTTTCCGAAACCGCCGCCACGAATGACCTCGTGCATGATGCGGAACAGCTGGAACGGATCCGCCGCGCCCACAATCAGGTCGTCATCGGCGTAGAAGCGGGAGTTGAAGTCGAAGGAACCCAGCTTGCCCAGGCGAAGGAGCTGCATCACGATGAACTCGATGTTGGTGCCCGGGGCGTGGTGGCCGGTGTCCAGGCAGACAAAGGCCTTCTCGCCCAGGGCAAGGGTCTGCGCGTAGGACGTGCCCCAGTCCGGAACATCGGTGTGATAGAAAGCCGGCTCGAAGAACTTGTACTCAAGGACCAGGCGCTGCTCATCGCCCAGGCCCGCGTAGATTTCCTGGAGGGACTCAGCCAGGCGGTCCTGGCGGCCGCGGATATCGTCCTGGCCCGGGTAGTTGGTGCCATCGGCAAGCCAGATCTTCAGATCGCGCGAACCCGTGGCGTGCATGATCTCGATGCACTCCAGGTGGTGGTCAATCGCGCGGCGGCGGACGGACCCGTTGGACGAGGTCAGCGAGCCGAACTTGTATTCGTCATCCTGGAACGTGTTGGAGTTGATGGTGCCCAGCCCCACCCCGAGGCCCTCGGCGTACCCGCGCAGGGCAGCGTAGTCGTCAACCTTGTCCCACGGAATGTGCAGCGCCACGGTGGGAGCCAGGCCGGTGAGCTCGTGGACCTTCGCGGCGTCGGCGATCTTTTCCTGCACGGTGCGCGGCGTGCCCGGGGTGCCGAAGACCTTGAACCGGGTCCCCGAATTGCCGTAGGCCCAGGACGGCACTTCAATGGCCAGTTCTCCCAGGCGGCCCAGGGCCGATTCTGTGGTGTTCATGATTGTTCCTTCTGGTGTCCGATGGTGGTGTCTGTATGTACTGGCGTGGCCTCGTTTGTGACGTTGCCGGCGTCGGCCAGTTGGTCTTCAAGGTTGAAAACTTCTTCGATGACTTCGAAACCCTGGTCCGGAGGGAGGTTGCTGTTCGCGAACAGGGTGGCCATTTCCGCTTGCCAGCGGTTATTGACGTCCGTGAGGGCCATACGGGCCTGTGCTGCCGCGTAGTCTTCGCATTCCAGGTAACCGATCAATTGACCGTCGGGTGCCAGGAACAGCGAGTAGTTGTTCCACCCTGCGTCCTTCAAGGCCGTCAACATCTCAGGCCAGACGGCGGCGTGGCGGCGCTTGTATTCGTCCATCAGTTCCGCTTGGACGGAAGAGCGGAAACATACCCTCATGCGGTTCTCCGGGTTACTCGTCTTTGAATCGTTTCATTTGTTACGATTCAAATTACCCTCGGCAAGCAGAGGGTGTCAAGGCGTTTCCAGCGTCCTTGATTTTCGACCAGCGAGAACGGAAAGCATGTCCCAAACAGCGAGCATCAAGGACGTCGCCAACCACGCACACGTTGCCGTGGGAACTGTCTCCAATGTGCTGAATTATCCGGACAGGGTTTCCCAAAAGACCAAAGAACGCGTCCTCAAATCCATCGCCGAACTTGGCTTCGTGCGCAATGACGCCGCCCGCCAACTCCGCGCCGGTCAAAGCCGGACCATCGGGCTCATCGTCCTCGATGTCGGAAACCCCTTCTTCTCTTCCGTGGCCCGTGCCGCCGAAGATGCCGCAACCGCCCTGGGCAGCGTGGTGCTGGTGGGCGACAGCGGCCAGGACGCTACCCGCGAAGCGCATTACATGGATCTCTTCCAGGAGCAGCGTGTACAGGGCCTGCTCCTGTCACCTGTCGGGGACGTCGAAGCGCGGATCGATACCCTCAGGGAGCGCGGAGTCCCCACGGTCCTGGTGGATCAGCTCGCCGACACGGAACGCTGCAGCTCAGTCTCCGTGGACGACCAGGAAGGCGGCTATCTCGCGGCCCGGCACTTGCTGGACCTGGGTCGCCGTCGTCTGGCCTTCGTTGGAAGCCCCTCCATCCGCCAGGTATCCAGCAGGCTTGAGGGCGCGCAGCGTGCTGTGGCGGAAGTCCCGGAGGCGACCATGGAGGTACTCGACTCTGCGGGGCAAACTGTCCTGGCCGGCCGGCAAGTGGGAAACGCGCTGGTGGAGCGCGATCCCGCTGACAGGCCCGAGGCCGTCTTCTGCTCCAACGATCTCCTGGCCCTCGGCGTCATGCAGTCGTTGACCATGCTCCGCACCGTCCGCATCCCGGAGGACATTGCCCTGATCGGGTACGACGACATCGATTTCGCCATTTCCGCCGTCGTTCCTTTGTCCTCCATCCGACAGCCCACCGAAGCCCTGGGGCGGACAGCGATCGAGCTCCTCGCCGAAGAGCAGGAAAACGGCGGAACCAAGCATCGCGCCGTCGTGTTCACCCCTGAGCTCGTAGTGCGCCAGAGTACGGCCGGCTCGCCCAACTAGGGTTCAGCTGGCAGGATTACGACGCGCGGAGCCCGGCAAGGTAGCCCATCGGCGCCACCGCGTCGGGCTGCTTCGTCTGACGGACGATGCCGCTATGGGACGCGGCCAGCTTGTCCGCAGCACGGCCCAGGCACTGCAGGAAACTCGTGATGGAAACGCCGGCCTGCGACTTCTGCCTGAGTGCTGAGATGTGGCGCCGGGCCGTACAGCCGGAGATGCCCGTCGCCACGATCCGGTCCGTGGGTACGTGGTCCATGGCCGGGACCAGCGCTATGCCCAGCCCGGAGCGGACCATGCCGCGGAGGGCGTCGTAGTTGTTGCTGCGCACCGGAATGCGGGGTGCGAATCCGCCGCTTGCGCACAGGTGCCTGAGGCAGGCGTCGCCGGATGAGTCCTCTTTTGTCGAGACCCAAAGTTCCTGCGCAAGGTCCTGCAGGGTGATGTTCTCCGCGCCGGCCAGGCGATGGGACTCAGGGAGCAGGAGCAGCAGTTCCTCCGCAAGGAGTGGTGTTGCCGCCACGTTCGACGGCCATTGCTGGGGGACGAGGTCGTAATGGAACACCACGGCGACATCGAGCGTGGAGTCCCGGACCATGCCCGCGAGCTCGGCGGGGCCGCCCTCTTCCAGGTCCACGCTGGAGTTGGGATGCCTGCGCAGGTACGAGGCCAGGCCGTCGGGGAGGAGCCGTTGGCTTGCTGTGCTGAAGCTGCCCAGGCGCATGAGGCCGTAGTCGCCCTTGCTGAAACCCTTCATGTCGTCTTCCAGGTTGCCCAGGGCGTTGATGATGTCATGTGCCCGGGCTGCCAGGAACTTTGCCGCCTCGGTGGGTCGGATGCTTTGGGCGTCACGCTCCACCAAGGGTGCCTGCACTGCGCGTTCCAAAGCCGCCACCTGCTGCGAAACGGCTGACCCGGTGTAGCCGATCTCGCGCGCGGCGTCAGCGAAGGAGCCTGTTCTGAGCACCACGGTGAGGGTGCGCAAATGGACGGGATTCAGCATGGCCGTGCTACTTCCCTGCAGGCGGTGTGAGCAGCCGCTCCACGTCCACGGCGCCGCCGGCCGCTTCGAAGTCCAGGCGGACCTGCTCCCGGAGCCGCGCGTCGGCCAGATAGTCGGCCGCAGTCAGCGCCAGCCCCACTGCGCCGTCCACGACGGCCGCATCACCGGCGGGGCTGATGGAGTGCTGGCCGAACTCCACCGTGTGCATGACCGCAGTTTCGCGGGAAATGCTCACCGTGGGATGGATCGAGGGGATCCGCAGGCTCAGGTTTCCCAGGTCGGTGGACCAGCCGCCGCCCACCAGTTCGGTCTCAAGGGTGATGGCCCGGCCGCGCGCAGCCATGTGCCCGTGGTAGCGCGCGGCCAAGGCGTCATTGCTGCGGACGGGGAGGTAGGCCGGGAACGGGTCCCAGGTGGTCTCCAGCCGCGTGCCGGTCATCTGTGCTGCGCCCTCCAGGATGTCCTGCACTTTCTGCGAAATGTCCACAAGCCCGGCCGGGTCCAGGGAGCGGATTTCGACGACGGCGCCCGCCAGGTGGGGGACGACGTTCACCGCTGATCCGCCCTCCGTGATGATGCAGTGGAGGCGGTCCGTGGCGGGGATGTGCTGCCTGAGTGCTGCGATGCCTTGGTAGGCGGCCACGACGGCATCGAGGGCATTGCGGCCCATGTGCGGGGCCGACGAAGCGTGGGCCGCAACGCCATGGAAGGTGACCTCCACGTCGCGGACCGCCAGGGAGGCAAACGAGGCGACCTCGTACTCGCCGGTGAACGGGTGCAGCATCACCGCCGCGTCGATGTCATCGAAGGCGCCCGCCCGGGCCATGAGTTCCTTGCCGTTTCCGTTTTCTTCGGCAGGCGTGCCGAGGAGCACCACTGAGCCGCCGAGCTTTTCCACCTGGGCGGCAACTCCGAGGAACGCTCCGACAGCGGCAGCGCAGATGACGTTGTGTCCGCAGCCATGGCCAACGCCGGGAAGGGCATCGTATTCGGCCAGGACAGCCACTTTCGGGGATCCGGATCCCGCCTCGGCCCGAAGTGAGGTGCGGAGGCCGTATCGGCCCACCTGCACGGGATAGCCCCGATACCTGAGGAATTCGGCGGCGAAAGCGACCGAGAGGCGTTCTTCGAAGCCAACCTCTGCGATGCCGTGGATTCCGTGGCTGAGCTCGCGAAGGTCCGTGCCAAGGTCCTCGATGGTGTTGGTGATGCTTCGTGCAACGGATTCGGGGGCGCCGAGTATGCCGGTAAGCGTGAGTTTGGACGGGTGCGTCTCCATGATGTCCACGTGGCGTCCTTTCAGGGGATGGGGGCCTGCTGCGGACGTCGTCGTCCACTCGGCGGCTCGTGGTTTAACTTAAGATACATCCAGATCTGCCTTAAGAATAGCTAATCGTGCAAGAATGTTTCATGACCGAAAAACCTCTTCCGGACGTGCCCCGGCTGCGCCTTCTCAACGAGGTGGCCCGGCAAGGGTCCCTGGCCGGTGCGGCACGTGTCCTGGGCATTACGTCTTCGGCCGTTTCGCAGCAGATCAGCATTCTCGAACGGGAAACCGGGGTCCAGCTCCTCGACCGTTCATCGCGGGGCGTCGGGCTGACCGGTGCCGGCGAAATCCTGGTGGAGCATGCCCGGGCCGTGGTTCGCCTTCTGGAGGCAACCCGCGCCGAAATGGACCAGCTCAGTGGCGATCTTTCGGGCAGGGTCCGCATCGGTTCCATTCCCTCCCTCGCCCGGACAGTGCTCCTTCCGGTCGCCGAGAAACTCGAGGTGACCGTTCCCGACGTCGAACTGACCGTCAACGTGGTTGAACCGGTCGACAGCATCGAGCAGTTGCTGAACGGCGCCCTGGACATCGCGATTGTCGACCTCTACGACAACGTGCCCATGGCATTTCCGGACTATCTGGTCACCAGGGAAGTGCTCAGCGAGCCGCTGGTGCTGGTCACGCCGCCGGACTACGAGGTCCCGCCCAGGCTCAAGTTGTCGGACCTCAGGAATGAGGCCTGGGTGCTGACCCCGGACGCGGGAGCATGCGGCCAGGCAGTCCGCTACGCCTGCCGGAATGAGGGCTTCGAGCCCAACATCCGCTGGGTAGTGGACGATCTGCTGCTGCTGGTGGAGTCCATTTCCCGGGGCCGGGGCATCTCCCTGCTCCCTCCGCTCTCCGTGGACAGCACTGTGGCGCCCGTGGGAATCCATGCGTTCGACAAGCCGCACATCCAAAGGCGCGTCCTGACAGTGACGCGCAGCAGTGATGCCAGGCGGCCCATCGTCAAGGCTGTCCTGGACGAAATCCACAGCCTCCTGGGTGCCGCAGCCGCCTGAGCCGCGTACCGCCGTCGGGCCCTGGACGGCAGTCCAAGAATCTCTTGGGCCAGCGCCAGCAAACGTCGTTCTGCGGGCCGTCCCGACCCCTGTTTTTCGTTCCATGCTTGAAGTGATCAGTGACGATCACCACAAAGGAGAACGAAAAAATGACCACCCTCGAACGACGCTTCGCAGAGGTTCCCGGACACTGGCAGGTGCCGGGCCACTTCAAGATCAACCACAGCCACGGCATCCGCGTGGGCGACATGATTTACGTGGGCGGCCAGGAAGACCTCGACGCGGACGGAAACGTCAACAACCCCGGCGACATCGTTGCCCAGTGCAAGAACGTCATGGAGTCCCTGAAGCGGGTCATCGAAAGCCTCGGCGGCACCATGGGCGACGTCGTCCAGTTCAATACCTTCTACGCCGGCGAGCTCAGCTACGAAGAATGGCAGCGGACCTACGACATCCGTTTCAGCTACTTCCCGGCCCCCGGCCCCACGGCAACGGGCATCCTCATCGGCGAGGAACTGAACCTGCCCGGCATCCGCGTGGAGGTCAACGCCGTCGCCATTGTCGGCAGTGCCGCCACCCGCATGGAAGCGTTCGACGACGGCACCCAAGCAACGCTCGACGTTCCGGTTGCGGGGGAGTCACCCAATGCCTGACATCAAGCCCCAACTTGGCGTCATCCTGTGCGACCTCGATTCCTACCCCGTGGACTACATCGAATGCCTCACCCCGGATGCGCCAGGCATCAGCAACAACCCCGTGGGTTTCTTCGAGAATCCCACCAGCTGGCAGGGCCTCCCCGTGGCCTACGCCGTGGCGCGCGGAGCCCGGGTTGAGCCCTTGGTTGCCGGAGAGCCGGAAGCCATCGACGCTTTTTGGGCCGCCAGCGAAAAGCTGGCCCACTGTCCGCTGGTCATCACCGACTGCGGTTTCTTCTTCTACGCCCGCAAGGACGAGCGCCGGACGGCCAACGTGATCACCAGCGGCCTGGACCTGCTGCCCATCGCCTCGGTGCTCAGCAACAAAGACATCGGTGTGCTGACTGTCTCGGAAACTCTGGCCGCCAAGTTGCTGGGCGACCACGCGTTGTCCCCGCGGATTGTCATTGCCGGCATGGAAAGCGAACCGGGCTGGGCAACCATGCTGACCAACGACCACGCACTGGGCAATGGCTGGGACCAGGAGATGCTCAAGGAAGGCGTTGCGTCCGTAGTGAAGCGTGAGTTCGGGCCGGGAGGGCGCTTGGAGAACATCGGCGTGCTGGTCCTTGAATGCACCCTGCTGCCCGAATTCCGCCAGGAAATCCGCAAATACACCAGTGTGCCCATCCTCGACATTGCCTCCTTCGCGCTGAACGCCCTTGGCAAGGGTTTCGACGTCGGCGAGGCTCCGGCGCCTGTCGGCCCGGCTTTGAGCCGATGACACAAGTCAGGAACGAGTCAGTCATGCAAGAAGCCACCCGGCAGGACCCGATCGCCATATCGCTTGAGTCCGTCACCAAACGGTATGGGGACCATACGGTGATCAACGACGTGTCATTGTCCGTGCGGGAGGGCGAGGTGATCGCCATCATCGGACCCAGCGGAGCCGGCAAGAGCACGCTGCTGCGATGCATCAACCTGCTGGAGGTTCCGGACAGCGGCAGGATCACGGTGGAAGGAAACCACGTGGACGCCGGACACCAGATCAGCCACAAGGACCTGGTCCGCCTGCGCCGCAATGTGGGCATGGTGTTCCAGTCGTTCAACCTGTTCCCGCACATGACCGTGCTGCGGAACATCTCGCTTCCACAGGAACGCGTCCTCGGCCGCAACACCAAGGACGCCGACGCGCGCTCGCTGGCACTGCTTGAGCGGGTGGGGCTCGCGGACAAAGCCCGGCAGTATCCCAGCCGGTGCTCGGGCGGACAGCAGCAGCGGATCGCCATTGCACGGGCATTGGCCCTGGACCCCCGGGTGATGCTCTTCGACGAGCCCACGTCGGCACTGGACCCCGAGGTGGGGCTCGAAGTCCTTGCCGTCATGCGTGAGCTTGCTGCCGAAGGGATGACCATGGTGGTGGTCACCCACGAGATGCAGTTCGCCAAGGATGTCTCCGACAGGGTGGTGGTCATGGCCGAAGGCGCCATCCTCGAGGAAGGCGATCCCGCCGTCGTCTTCACGGCCCCCACCATGGACCGAACGCGGAAGTTCCTCCGCGCCGTCCTGGAGCGCTGAGGTGGAGGCCTTGGCCGTGGTTTCGCAGGGCGTCACCATGACCCTCCTGCTGACCCTCTCATCATTCCTGCTGGGAGCCATCGGAGGAATTCCCTTGGCGCTTGCCCGCCGGTCCCGGATACCAGCGGTCCGGTTCATTTCCCGCGCCGTCATCGAGTTGCTGAGGGGCATCCCTCCGCTGGCGTGGTTGTTCATCATCTACTTCGGCATCGGAACCGGCGTGATCGAACTGAGCTCCTTCGCCGCTGCCGTCATCGGGTTCGGGCTGGTGGCTTCGGCCTACATGGCGGAGATCTACCGCGGCGGCCTGACCGCCATCCATGAAGGCCAGTGGGAAGCCAGTGACGCATTGGGACTCTCCCGGGGCGCGACATTGGCCACCGTTATCGGGCCGCAGGTCCTTCGCGTTTCGATCCCGGCGGCTGCCACCTTCGCCATTGGTTTGTTGAAGGACTCCTCCGTGGCATCAGTCATCGGGGTGCAGGACACCATCTACTGGGCCAGCCATGAGTCCACGGTCAGTGGTGACGCCATTGTTCCGTTCCTCTACGCCGCCGGACTGTATGTCGCCATGACCATTCCCTGCGCCTGGGCCACCCGACAGCTGGACAGCAGGCTCCGGAAGCGGGTTGCGCGATGACATTCTTCAACGATTGGGCGGACTATTTCCCGGACCTGCTTGGCGGGCTGGGCGTCAGCCTCCAACTCACACTCGTCACTTTGCTGATCGGCCTGCCCGCCGGATTGCTCCTGGCCCTGGGTGCCGGTTCCCGGAACAAAGTCCTACGGATGATCACCATCACTGTGATCGAAATAGGCCGTGGAACACCCGCCCTGGTGGTGCTGCAGTTGTTCTACTTCGGCCTTCCCAGTGCCGGCATGACGCTGACGTCCTTCGTGGCTGCATCGTTGGCGCTGGCATTCACTACGGCCGCTTACACCAGCGAGATCCTTCGCGGGGGCCTGCAGGCTGTTCCCGGGGGCGAGGTGGAAGCCGCGCATGCGCTGGGAATGGCCCGACGCGACATCCTGCGTTTTGTTGTGATTCCACAAGGAGTCAGAATCGCCATCCCGCCGCTCATGGGATTCGCGATCATGGTGTTCCAGGCAACCTCCCTGGCCTACACCATTGCCATGCCGGAATTGATGAGCCAGGCCTACTCCATCGGTTCCATCACTTTCCGCTACCTGAGCATCCTTACCCTCGCGGGCCTGATGTACGCCTTGATTACCATTCCCGCGAGTTCCCTGAGCAACTTCGTTGAGCATCGTTTGGCGCGTCACCGTTGACGCGCCGATTAGGCAAAGGAACCACCATGAAACCACGAATGATCGCGTCGGCCGTGGCCGCCGTGACGCTGGCCGCTGCTCTCAGCGGCTGTGGCGGCAGCACCGAAGCCGCAGGGTCCAAGACCGCAGCCGACTGCAAGCCGGCCTCCCAGTTCAACACCATGAAGAAGGGAACCCTGACGGTGGCCGTGTATGAGGCGCCGCCGTATGTGACTTTCAAGGGCAATGAACTCGGCGGGGTAGACGGCGATATCCTCATGGGCTTCGCCAAGAAGGAGTGCCTGGACATCGCCACGGTTTCAGCTGCCGCTGCAGCCGTCATTCCGACGGTCCAGGGCGGACGCGCCGACATCGCAACCGGTGGTTGGTGGCGTTCGGCGGCACGCGCGGAAATCCTGGCTCTGACCGACCCCATCTACACCGACCAGATGGTCCTGATTTCCAAGGATGGCCTGACAAAGGCCTCTGACCTGAAGGGCAAGAAGGTCGGCACGGTCAATGGCAATGTCTGGGTGGACGATGCCAAGAACTACCTGGGTGGCGACCTCCAGCTCTACAAGGCCCCTGTGGACCTGTTCCAGGACCTGAAGTCCGGCCGGATCGATGTTGGGATTGATGGATTCGGTGAGGCCCACAACAACAGCAATGGCTTGAAGGTCGAGGTCATGGAGCCGGACAGTACCATCAAGGCCTCCCTCGAACCTCCCCAGACCTGCCTCCCGGTCACCAAGGACAACGCAGGACTACTGGCAGCCCTGAACGCTTATGTTGACGGGCTGCGGAAGGACGGCAGCCTGGAGAAGATCGTGGTCAACAACGGCTTCCCCGCATCTTCCATCAACACCGGGGCGGCACGGCTGATCGCCTGACCACCCAGGCAGGTCGCAGCAGATGCCGTTTTGAACGTTCAGGGCGGCATCTGCTGCCAGCCGGTTGTGCCGGGCGGAGCTTGCCGTTCGTGTGACAGGCTAGCGTCATGGTCAACCACGTACGTGGCTCCGGGGCGCCGGGGCTTGAATCCGCCAGTTCGCTCGTCAGCGGTGACGTGCGCCGACATAACCTCGAACTGGTGGCTGGACACCTCGTGGAGCACGGTCCCAGTTCCCGCAGCCAGATTGCCGACGGCACGGGGTTGACGCGCGGCGCAGTGACAGCGTTGACCAGGTTGCTGGTGGAGGCCGGGACTATCCGGGAAGTTGAACCGGTCTCTGCGGGCGGAAAAGGCCGGCCGCAGACACTCCTGGAATTGGCCGCCGATGACGTAGCCCTGGTGGCCCTTCAACTGGACGCCGATGAGGTCACCGCAGTGCTTGCCTCCTTGGCCGGAGACGTCTTGTTCCGCCATTCGGAACATCACGGACGGCCCATGGGGGACCCGGAGCCTGTGTTGGACGTCTTGGCGGCAGTGCTGGAGCGTGCTGTGGCAGCGGCCGGGGGAATGGGCCGCCGCGTGGTGGATGTGACAGTGGTGGTCTTTGCACCGGTGCTTGGTAATCCGCCCATGGTCTTCGGCGATTCGGACATGGGCTGGGGCGAAGTGGATGTCCTTGATGGGCTTCGAAAGCGGGTCCCTGGATTACCGGAGAGCCTCTCCCTGCATTCGGACGCCGGATTCGCGGCCATGGCTGAATTCGATCTGCTCCCCGGCGTCAAGGACATGGTCTATCTGAAGAGCAATTCAGGAATCGGAGGGGCGGTCATTCTCGACGGCCGGCTCCTCACGGGAGCCCATAGCCTGGCGGGCGGCTTCGGACACCTTCCCATGGACCATCAAGGGGAACGCTGTGTCTGCGGGCAACGCGGTTGCCTGGTCCTGGTCGCCGGACCTGACGTTGTCCTGAAATCTGCCGGGCTGGGTGAAGAACTGGAATCCTTGGGCCTGGGCAGTGCCTTGGGGGAGCTGACCGAACGGATTGCACGCGGCGACGCGCGCGCAGTCGAGGCTTTCGACGCCGCGGCGGACTGGGTTGCCCGGGCCCTTCACGTCATCAGCCGTACCCTCGACCCCCAGACGGTGGTGCTGGGCGGATACTGGTCCGTGCTGGCTGACCGGATAGCCCGCTCCTTCGCCGAGCACGCACCGATCTCTCCTTCGCCGGACAGCTACCTGCCCACTATCCGGGCCGGGCAACTGGAGAACGACGCGACGCTCCTCGGAGCGATCCGGGAATCGAGAAAACGGTTGCTCCGGGAGCCGCTCGAGGTGCGTTTAATTTAACCCTTGAATTATTTATGGATGCGGCGCATACTCAATCCCAAGTGATCATCGGTTTTCGATGATCCCGCCGTAACTTTCTCAATGAGGAGAGCCGTGTCCACACCCCTGCCTGAGATCAATTCCATGCCCCCGTCTGCGCAGGTTGCAGAGCCTGCGCAAGTCACCGGGTCTGCGCAGGTCACCGGCTCCGTGCAGCCCTCCCCGTTCGCTCCGATCAGCGATGAACCTTCGCCCGCAACAGCAACAAGCCGGCCGGCCGGCAGGGGCCTGTTGCCGTCGCTGGCCATCACCTCCATGGTCCTGTTCGCCACCTACTCCGGACTCATCGCAGTGCTTCTGCCAAACCAGGTGGCCGCCATCGACGAGGCCAACAAGGTAGCCAACTTCGCCACCATTTCCACGGTCTCGTTCTTCTTCACGCTGTTCGCCCAACCCGTTGTGGGGGCGCTCAGTGACCGGACACGGAGCAGGCTCGGCAGGCGGGCGCCCTGGATGCTTATCGGAGCCGCGATTGGCGCGGTGTTCCTCATGGGACTCGGCGGCCTCGAATCGATCTTCTGGATAGTGTGCTTTTGGGTGATCATCCAGGTGTCGCTGAATGCTTTGCAGGGCCCGTTCTCTGCGATTGTCCCGGACAGGTTTCCCCGGGAACGCCGGGGGATCGCCTCGTCCATGGTCGGTGTGGGCACGATGGCCGGCTCCACTGCCGGTGTGATCCTGGCAGGCAACCTCGCCGGCAATGTAGGCCTGGGCTATACGGTGTTCGGCATTGCAGTCCTGGTGGCCGCGCTGCTGTTTGTCCTGCTGCACCGCGACTTCCCCAGCAGGAACGTGACGCATCCCCCGTTCCAGTGGAAGCAGTTCCTCGCAGGATTCGTCATCAGCCCCCGGCAGCACCCCGACTTCGCGTGGGCCTTCGCGGCCCGCTTCCTCTTCACCCTTGGCTACTTCGTGGTCTTCACTTTCCAGCTGTACATCCTGACGGACTACGTCGGCCTGGCGCTCGCAGAAGCCAACGCCAGCATTGGCCTGCTGAGCCTGGCCGGCCTCGGCAGCACCCTGATCTCCGTTTCGCTGGGTGGCTGGTGGAGTGACCGCATCGGCAAGCGCAAGGTGTTCGTCTACGTAGCGTCCGCATTGATGGTGCTGGGGCTGTTGATGCCGGTGATCATGCCGGACATCACCGGCATGATCGCCATGGGCGTCGTCAACGGATTCGGCTTCGGACTCTACATGGCCTGCGACACGGCCCTGATGACCGAAGTCCTCCCCGGTGGCGGTACCGCCGCCGCAAAGGACCTCGGAATTCTCAACATCGCCACCAACATCCCGCAGGCAATGAGTCCGGTCGTTGCCAGCGTGCTGATCAGTTCTTTTGGCGGATACCCCGCCCTCTTCATTTTCGGCATGGCAGCGGTGGCGATCGCCGCCGTCGTGCTTGTCCCCATCAAAAGCGTCCGATAGGAGCCCCACCGCATGACCCCGTCACTTTCCCAGGAGTTCGCAGAAGTCCCGACGACGGCAGGAGCCGTACGTGGGCGCTGGCGGGAAGGCTCCGCAGCCTTCCTCGGAATACCGTATGCCGAACCACCCATCGGCGACCTTCGTTTCGCTGAGCCCGTGCCGCACCGGCCATGGGAGGGCGTCAGGGATGCCCTCGACTATGGAGCCACGCCGCAGCGGAAACTTCCGGACTCGGAGCTGATCATCACTCCGGAGCCCTCCATTCCCGGCGACTCCATCCTCAACCTGAACGTGTTCACCCCAAGCCCTTCCAGGAACCCGGACGATGGCCTCCCTGTGCTGGTCTGGATCCATGGTGGCGGCTTCATCGCCGGCTCGCCGGCGAGCCCCTGGTACGACGGTGTTTCGTTCAACCGGGACGGTGTGGTGACCGTCAGCATCTCCTATCGCCTGGGGTTCGACGGATTTGGCTGGATTCCGGACGCACCCAACAACAGGGGCGTTCTGGACTGGATCCTCGCCCTTGAATGGGTCCGCGACAACATTGAAGCTTTCGGTGGGGATCCCTCCCGCGTGACGATTGCGGGTCAGTCCGCTGGAGGGGGAGCAGTGATGACCTTGCTCACGGTGTCTCGTGCCCGGGCACTGTTCGAGAGGGTCATTTCGCTCTCCGGAGTCCCCACCGAGAGGACGCTGGGCCAGGCGGAGGCCGCCGGCCGCCGCCTGGCCCAGTTGGGGGGAGTCGAAGCGACGCGCGCCGGCTTGTCGGCACTTTCCGAGGAACGCGTCCTTGAACTGCAGGCTGAAGTAGCGGGGATGGGTGGGACGCCCCAAAATGCAGACCCCATCGGGTCGCTCGCTGACCTCATGCGGGACGGCCTGGTATTTGGGCCGGTGGTTGACGGCGTTCTGATCCCGGGGCCAACGGTTGAGGCCATGCGCCTGGGGAACGGTTCGGACAAGGCTCTGTTGGTGGGCTGCACTGACCATGAGTTCAACATGTCGACGGCGGGTGCCGGCCCGTTGTTGCCCAAGGAGCCGGACGCGGCCCTGCTGGAAAGGTTGGGTGCCTCGCCGGAGATAGCCGAAGCCTACTTGGCAAGCCACGGGGGGCTTCCGAGCGAGGTCCTGGCGGGCCAATATGTTTCCGACAGGATTTTCCGCACGCCTACCCTGAACGTTGCCGAGGCCCGTGCCGGCTCGGCGGCACCCACGTGGGTTTACCGCTTTGCTTGGCGGTCACCGGTCACCGGGGATGCCGGCCATTGCTTCGACATCCCGTTCTTCTTTGATGTGACCTCGGCCGAACGTGTGGCCGCGATAGCCGGCGACGAACCGCCCGCGGCTTTGGCTGCGGACGTGCACGGAGCGGCGGTGGCCTTCATCCGGGATGGCCAGCCGGGGTGGACACCCTGGGACGCTGGTGACCACCAGGTGCGGGTCTTCGACGAGCCAAGCATCGACGTCGAGGACGGTTACGCGGACGTGCGGCTCCTGCAACACGTCCCCTCGGTCCGGTAGCGAAGCCGGAGTCCTTCCCGGTTGGTCGACGAAAGAGCCCGGCCCGGCACGGAGTGTTTCCGTGCGGGGCCGGGCTCGTTGCAGCTATAGCGCGTAGATGCTCCAGGACGCCGTATGTTCTGCGCCGGGTTCAAGCCGGACCAGGTCCGTGCCGCTGTTGAAGGCATCGGGTGGACACGTCATGGGCTCCGCCGCCAGGCCCAGCCGGTTGGGCAGGGGGTCGGGCTTGTCGGCGGTATGGATCTGCAGCCACTTGCAGCTTCCGTCCCATGACATACCAACACCGGGCATACCGACTCCGGTGCCCGCCGGGTCGCGCAGTGACAGCCGCGCCAGCCCGCCGTCGAACGAGAGGTCCGTGAAGGCATGATCGATCTCTGTGCTGCCGATGGTCCGGGCGGTGCGGAAATCGAAAGCGTGGCCCTCCGTGGGGGCAAGACCCACCGGCAGGAGCCTGTCAGGTGTCACCTCGAGGAACGAGTCTGCGGCGAACTCAAGCACCCATTCATCCAGTGGCGACGGACCTGCCACCAGGTACGGGTGGGGGCAGACGCCGTAGGGTGCAGCGACGTCGGCCACGTTGCGTGCGTTCACGGTGGTGCGCAGGCCCTTCCCGTCCAGCTCATATCGTGCCGAGAGCTCCAGTACGAACGGGTAGCCCTCGCTTGGTCCCACGGTGCAGGTGAGGGTGAGCGAAGCGGCGTCGGACTCCAACAGGGCCCAATCGAGCACAAAGGCGAGGCCATGCAGCGCTGTTTCCCGCTCAGGTTCGTTAACCGGCACCTGATGCTCGACGCCGTCGAAACTGTACTTGCCATCAGCGATCCTGTTGGGCCACGGCGCGGCGATGATGCCACGGTAGTCCGGGATCGGGCCGCCTTCCGGGAAGGGAACCACCAGGTCCCGGCCCTCGAACTGCAGGACACGCAACGCTGCGGCGCGGGCGGCCACAACAGCCGTGTAACCGCCGGCGGTCAGCGTGTATTCAGCGCTCACAGGCCGCCGGCCAGTTTGTAGTAGGCGGCGTTCCAGGCGAGTTCCTTCTTGAACTGCTTGATGGTGGTGTCCTCGTCAATGGTGAGAAGTTCGGTCTTTGCGATTTCGGCGAAGTCCTCGAACACGTCCAGGCCCACCTGCGTGGACAATACCGTGTGGTGCGCAGCGCCGGCAGTCAGCCACGCGGCGGCCGAGGTAGCGAAGTCGGGCTTCGGCTCCCAGAGCGCGCGGGCCACCGGAAGGTTGGGCAGCGGCTGGTCAAGGTCGACGACGTCCACCACGTTCGCGACCAAGCGGAACCGGTCGCGCATATCGGACAGCGCTACCACCACGCCGGGTCCGGCGTCGGTGTCGAAGACCATGCGGACGGGATCTTCCTTGCCGCCGATGCCCAGCGGGTGGATCTCGACGCGGGGCTTCCTGGCGGTCAGTGAAGGGCAAACCTCCAGCATGTGGGCGCCCAGGATCTTCTCCGAGCCGGGTTCCAGGTGGTAGGTGTAGTCCTCCATGAGCGAGGCGCCGCCGGGCAGCCCGCCGCCCATGACTTTGGCAGCCCGCACCAGGATGGCGGTTTTCCAGTCGCCCTCTGCGCCGAAGCCGTAGCCGTCAGCCATGAGGCGCTGGACAGCCATGCCGGGGAGCTGGCGCAGCTCGCCGAGGTCCTCGAACGAGGTGGTGAACGCTGCGGAACCGTTGGCTTCGAGGAAGCTGCGCAACCCCAGTTCGATGCGGGCGCTGTACCGCAGCGACTCGTGGCGGGCGCCGCCTGCCTTCAGCTCGTCAACCACCTCATAAAGGCGCTCATACTCCGCAACCAGGGCGTCGACGTCGGACTCTTCAGCGCCGTGGACGGCATCGGCGAGCTCGTTGACGGACCAGGTGTTGACCGAGACGCCGAAGCGCAGCTCGGCTTCGGTCTTGTCGCCTTCGGTGACGGCGACATTGCGCATGTTGTCGCCAAAGCGGGTCAGCTTCAGCGTGCGGACGGCGGCCCAGCCCGCCGAGGCGCGCTGCCAGGCGCCCACCTGGCGGGCGACCTCGGGATTGCTGACATGCCCGACGACGGTCTTCCGCGGCACGCCGAGGCGCGACTGGATGTACCCGAACTCGCGGTCGCCGTGGGCTGCCTGGTTGAGGTTCATGAAGTCGAAGTCGATGTCCGCCCAGGGGAGGTCGCGGTTGGCCTGGGTGTGCAGGTGCAGCAACGGCTTGCGGAGTGCGTCCAGGCCCTGGATCCACATCTTGGCAGGGCTGAAGGTGTGCATCCAGGCGGTCACGCCGATCACGGAGTCATTCGAGTTTGCTTCCAGTGCGATGCGGCGAATGGCATCGCTGTCCGTGAGGACCGGCTTCCAGACAAGCTTCACGGGGACATCGCCGGCAGCGTTCAGGACGTTGGCAATCTCCTGCGACTGCGCGGCGACCTGCTTGAGGACGTCCTCACCGTAGAGGTGCTGGCTGCCGGTGAGGAACCAGACCTCGTACCGGTCAAGCGATGTGGAGTTGGCGGAGGCGTTGTTGGCGGTGGGCATTTTCGTGGGCTCCTGGGTGGCTTTGACGTAAGCGGTGGGCTTGTTGGCTGGGCCGCCTCAGCGGCCGTAAACGTTCTGGTAGCGGTCGTACAGGGACTCGATCTTGGCCTGGTCAATGGGCAGGGGCTCCCCGAGCTGGCGCGAAATGTGGACGGTCCTGGCCACTTCCTCGCACATCACAGCGGCTTTGACGGCCTCGCGGGCGGATTTGCCGATGGTGAACGGGCCATGGTTCTGCATCAGCACTGCCGGTGAGTTGGAGTTCTTCAGCGTCTCAACGATGCCCTGGCCGATGGAGTCGTCGCCGATCAGCGCGAACGGTCCGACAGGGATCGGTCCGCCGAATTCATCGCCCATCATGGTGAGCACACAAGGGATTTCCTCACCCCTGGCGGCCCAGGCCGTGGCATAGGTGGAGTGGGTGTGCACCACGCCGCCGACCTCGGGCATGTGCCGGTAAACGTAGGCGTGCGCAGCGGTATCCGAGGACGGTGAAAGGTCCGGGTTGCCCCAGTCAACTGTCCCGCCGCTGCCGGTGTTCATGCCCCGGACGGGCGTGCCGAAAAGATCGGTGACCACCATGAGCTCCGGCCTGAGGTCATCGTAGGAAACGCCCGACGGCTTGATGACCATCAGGTCGTGCCCGGGGATGCGGCCGGAGACGTTGCCGGCGGTCCAGACCACCAGTTCGTAGCGGGTCAGTTCGGCATGGAGCCCGCAGACTTCCTCGCGGACTTTGGCGATGGTGTCAAGGAGGTTGCTCATGCGGACACCCGCTCTGCAGCGTCGGAGGAGGAGTTCGACGCCGGTTCGGCCACCTCACCGGTGCCCTGCGCCTGGCGTTGGATCGCCTTGAGACGGTGCATGACGTTGTTGCTTCCCCGGCCGAAGTAGTCGTGGAGGGTCTTGTACTCCTGGAAGAGCACCTCGTACGCGGCGACGTTCTCCGGGATGGGCGTGTAGACAGCGCCGGGAGCGGCGGCCATGTAAGCGGCTGCTTCGCGGATGTCCTTGTACTTGCCGGCTGCCACTGCCGCGTGGATTGCTGAGCCAAGCGCTGGACCCTGTTCGGATCCGATGGTGGAGAGCTGCAGGCCAGTGATGTCGGCGTAGACCTGCATCAGGAATTTGTTCTTCAAGAGGCCGCCGGCCACGATGAACTCCTTGACCGGCACACCGGAATCGCGGAAGGCGTCCACGATGGTCCTTGTGCCGAAAGCGGTGGCCTCCAGCAAGGCCCGGTAGCTGTCCTCCGGCTTGGTGGCCAGGGTCTGGCCCACCACCACGCCGGAAAGCTCATGGTCCACCAGCACGGAGCGGTTTCCCGAGTGCCAGTCCAGGGCGATCAGGCCGTGCTCGCCGATGGCCTGCTTCTCTGCCAACTCAGTGAGGTACTCGTGGATCCCCAGGCCTTTCTCTGCTGCGGCCTGGTGGTACTCGGGGGGAACACCGTTCTTGGTGAACCAGCCAAAGATGTCGCCGACTCCGGATTGGCCTGCCTCGTATCCCCACAGTCCGTCCACGATGCCGCCGTCAACCACGCCACACATGCCGGGGACCTCGCGCAGCACGTCGCCGTTCATCACGTGGCAGGTCGAGGTGCCCATGATGGCGACGAGCTGGCCGGGTTCAACGGCGTTGGCAGCCGGGGCGCTGACGTGGGCGTCCACATTGCCCACGGCCACCGCGATTCCTGCCGGCAGCCCGGTCCATCCCGCGGCTTCTTCGGTGAGGTAGCCCGCGGCATCTCCCAAGCGACCGATGGTGTGCTCCAGTTTGCTGCTGACAAAGTCCTTGAAGTCGGGGTTCAGCGCTGCCAGGAAATCTTCGGAGGGGTACTTGCCGTCCTGGAAGATGCCCTTGTATCCGGCGGTGCAGGCGTTACGGACGTAGTTGCCGCAGAGCTGCCAGACGATCCAGTCGGCCGCCTCCACCCAGTGGTCCATGGCGCCGTAGACATCGGGGTCTTCCTCAAGGAGCTGCAGGCCCTTGGCGAATTCCCACTCGGAGGAGATCAGGCCGCCGTAACGCGGAAGCCAGGCCTCGCCACGCTCTTCGGCGAGTTCGTTGATGCGGTCCGCTTGCGGCTGCGCGGCGTGGTGCCGCCACAATTTCACGAACGCGTGGGGGCGGTCCGCGAAGCGTTCCAGTTCGTTCAGCGGGGTGCCGTCCGTCGTCGTCGGAACCATGGTGCAGGCGGTGAAGTCAGTGGCTATGCCCACCACGTTGTCCGGGTTGATGCCGGCATCGGCGACGGCGGCCGGTACGGCGTTGCGCAGGACGTCGCGGTAGTCGTTGGGGACCTGGAGAGCCCAGTCGGCGGGCAGGCGGCGGCCGCTGCCGGGGAGCTTTTCCGTCACGACGGCGTGCGGGTATTCGAACACGCCGTTTCCGAGCTCGGCGCCATCCGATACGCGCACCACAACGGCGCGGCCGGACAGGGTGCCGTAGTCCACACCGATGACGAACTGCTCATCGAGCGGACGGTTTTCAGAGGTATTCATGGGGGTCTCCATCCGGCTGGCCAGGGCCTCATTGCCGGGGGTCGGGGTGGAAAGTGAAGAAGGTCTGATGCAATTGTTAGCGCTCACAACATTGATGTCAAGAGCAAGCCAAAGCGGGGACCGTTAAGTGCGCTTTGGGTCTTCAGGAGAGGGGCCGGCTGGCCCTGTCTGCGCTAGTTGCGGAGTGCAGCCGTGGTGGACCGGACCACGAGGCGGGGAGCTACCGTAGCTGCCATTCCGGTGGATCCGCCTTCGATGCGATCCAGCAGCAGATCAATGCATCGTTGGCCGAGCTCTTCGAAATCCTGGGCAACGGTGGTCAGCGGCGGGATGAAATAGGCCGACTCCGGTTGGTCATCAAAGCCCACCACGCTGATGTCATCCGGTACCCGTACGCCGGTTTCGTTGAAGGCGCGGAGCACGCCGAGCGCCATCTGGTCATTGGCTACGAAGAGGGCCGTCATGGAACGGTCGGCGGAGATCTTCAGGCCTTCCCTGTACCCGCATTCGGCGCTCCAATCGCCCTCGATCAGTGCGGCGGGCTCAAGTCCTGCCTGGGCCAGTGCATCCTGCCAGCCCTCGATGCGCGCTGCAGCGTCAATCCAGTCCACCGGCCCGGACAAGTGGCCGATCTCCTGGTGTCCAAGTTCCAGCAGGTGTTGAACGGCCAGCTGTGCCCCTTGGCGCTGGTCAACGGTTGCCCCACTGAGGTGCTCGTCCCCGATCGACCCCACGGCCACCAGTGGGACTTGGGCGGTGATGTCCCGGAGGACGTCGAACGTGCCGGGGTGGGGGACCGTCACCACGATGCCATCCACGCCTTGGTCCATGAAATGCGCAATGGCGTCCTTGATGGTCTCCGGTGTGACTTCCCGCAAACCGGCCACGCTGACGAAATAGCCGGCGTCCCTTGCCGCCTGCTGCACGCCTAGGAGGGTGTGGGACGGCCCGTACTGCGCCAGCTCGCTGCCCAGTACTCCAATGGTTTGGGACCGCCGGGTCACCAGGCTGCGGGCTGCCGTGTTGCGCCGGTAGCCGAGCTCGGTGATGGCTTGCTCCACGCGTTCGCGCGTCTTGGAACTCACATTCGGGTGGTTGTTCAGGACGCGGGAGACGGTCTGGTGGGAAACCCCGGCCACGCGGGCGACGTCCTCCATGACAGGCGGGCGGGCTGATGCAGATTGTTCAGAGCTCACCCTGTCACGATAGAGCACCGGCAACCGTGATCAGCCGATGGCAGCCTTGGTGGCGTAATGGCGGTACCTTTCCAGTAAGGGGGCCACGCCAGCACTATCGCCGCGGTTCACGGTCAGGCCGTCCAAGGGCCATTCGGGCAGCTGGCCCGTGAGGACACCCGCGGCTTGCCGCGCAGCGCCGTCGGCCACGTATTCACCGGGCCGGGGAACGAACACGGGCAGGCCGAAGGCCGAGGCCGCAACCTGTTGGACGGCTTCGGATTGGGCGCCGCCGCCTACAAGGATGATGCGCCGGGCCTCAACGCCCTGGGCCTGAAGTGCGGACAGGCCGTCAGCCAATGAACCGATAACGCCTTCCACCGCAGCCCGGGCAAGGTTGGCGGGCTTGTAATTGGACAGGGTGAGGCCGTGGAGCGAACCGGTAGCGTCAGGAAGGTTTGGAGTCCGTTCGCCCTCGAAATAGGGGATGAGCGTCAATCCGTCGGCGCCCTCCGGGGCGGACAGTGCAAGTTCGCCGAGCTCTGTCAGGCTCACGCCCAGCAGCGCCGCCGTGGCATCGAAGATCCGCGTGGCATTGAGCGTGCAGGCCAGCGGAAGGAAGTTCCCTGTGGCGTCGGCGAAGCCGGCCACCAATCCGCTGGCATCCTGGGACGGGACATCCGAAACCGCGAAGACAGTGCCGGATGTTCCGATCGAAATAACAACATCCCCGACGGCGGCGCTCACGCCGAGTCCCGCCGCCGCGTTGTCGCCGGCTCCCGGACCAATCAGGGCGCCGGACGGGGTCTTGCCGGCCGCCTCCAGCGGGCCGACCACCCCTGGCAGGATTGGCAGATGCCCCAGGGTGCTCTCCAGGACCTCCGGAAGATACCCGCCGTTGGTTGCGGAGTAATACCCGGTGCCCGATGCATCGGAGCGATCGGTGCGCAGGAGTTCCAAGGATTCCGGTCCCGTTCCCGGACCATGACCGGCCAGGCGCCAGGACAGCCAGTCGTGGGGAAGGCACACCGCAGCCGTCCGCCGGGCATTTTCGGGTTCGTTCCGTGCCAGCCAACGCAGCTTGGTGGCGGTCAGGGATGCCACCGGAACTGTCCCCGTGCTGCTCGCCCAGTACGCGGATCCGGCAACGGGATCACCCTGTCCGGCGTCGAGAATCAGCTCCTCGGCATCCCGCGCGGAGCGGGTATCGTTCCACAACAGTGCGGGACGGACCACCTCTCCGGTTTCGTCCAGACACACCATGCCGTGCTGCTGTCCGCCAACGGAGACGGCATCGACGTCGTCCAGGCCGCCCGCCGCCGCGATGGCTTCCTGCAGGGCTGTCCACCAATGATCCGGGTGGACCTCGGTGCCGTCAGGGTGGGAAGCCCGGCCCTGGCGGACCAGGGCGCCGGTGGCTGAGTCCCGGATGACCACTTTGCAGGACTGGGTGGAGCTGTCGATCCCGGCTACGAGAGGCATGCGTTGTTCCTTTGGCGAACCGCGCCGGGCTTGCCCAGGAAATCCTGGAACAAGCCCGGCGGCGGGGTTGCGGTGGGTTGGAGAGGTTTAGCGGGCGCCGAGGAGGTGCTCGATGGCCAGCTGGTTGAGGCGGACGAAAGCGAACGAGCGTTCGGCGGCTTTGTCGGCGTCGAACGTGTCGAATGCGCTGGCGTCAGCAAGCAGGTCCGCAGTGCTTTCGCCGGCGCCCAGCGTGCTTTCGCCGAGTTCGAACACGCCCGAGGTTGTCAGTGCTTCCTGGACTTCGGGATCTGCGCGGAAGGCCAGTGCGCGTTCCTTCAGCAGCAGGTACATGGACATGTTGGACTTGGCCGATTCCCAGACACCGTCGTAGCCGTCGGTGCGGGAAGGCTTGTAGTCGAAGTGGCGGGGGCCGGTGTACTTCGGTCCGCCGTTGGGGAAGCCGTTCTCCAGGAGATCGACGGTGAAGAACGCGCTGGTGAGATCGCCGTGTCCGAAGACGAGGTCCTGGTCGTACTTGATGCCGCGCTGGCCGTTGAGGTCGATGTGGAAGAGCTTGTCAGCCCACAGTGCCTGGGCGATGCCGTGGGTGAAGTTCAGCCCGGCCATCTGCTCGTGGCCCGTTTCCGGGTTGAGGCCCACGATGTCGCCGTGTTCCAGCTGCGCGATGAACGCCAGGCCGTGGCCGACGGTGGGGAGGAAGATGTCACCGCGGGGTTCGTTCGGCTTCGGTTCCAGGGCGATCCGCAGGCCGTAACCCTTCTCCTTGATGTACCCGGCGGCGGTATCCACGCCTTCCTTCATGCGGTCAAGCGCTGCGGAGAGGTCCTTGGAACCGTCATATTCGCTGCCTTCGCGGCCGCCCCACATCACGAAGGTCTCTGCGCCAAGTTCAGCGGCGAGGTCGATGTTGCGGAGGATCTTGCTCAGGGCGAAGCGACGGATGGAGCGGTCGTTGGAGGTGAAGCCGCCGTCCTTGAAGACCGGGTGGCTGAAGAGGTTGGTGGTAACCATGGGCGTCTTCAGGCCGGTCTCGGCCAGGGCTGCCTTGAAGTTCTTAAGGATGAGATCGCGCTCGGAGGCGCTCGCATCGAAAGGAATGAGGTCGTTGTCGTGGAAAGTGATGCCGTAGGCGCCGAGTTCGCTGAGCTTGTGAACGGCTTCCACGGGATCCAGAGCCTGGCGGGTTGCCACGCCGAAGGGATCGGCGCCGGTCCAACCGACGGTCCAGAGGCCGAAGGTGAACTTGTCTGCAGGGGTGGGCTGCGGGGTCATGATTGCTCCTTTGCAAGGCAATGGGAATGAGGTGGAAAAAGACATTCCAATTAGTTTTCAATCTGAACTATATGGGCCATGATGGATCATGGTCAATGGAAGTCCACAAGAATTTTTGAATCTGCGAGGAGGTCCCTGCTGATGAATGAGCCAACCGCGCCCGGACGCGTGGGTGACGTCCGCCGTCGAAACCTCTCATTGGTGCTGGATTCGATCGCCAAAACCGTCGACACCAAGCCCAGCCGCGCGCAGCTCGCCGCCGGCACCGGGCTCACCAAGGCCGCGGTATCCAGCCTGGTGGCCGACCTCGTGGAGTCCGGCTTGGTATCCGAGGTAGGTCTGTACCGCGACGGGGAGCGGGGGCGGCCCGGCCAGGGCCTGGAGCTTAACTCCCGACGCGGCGTTGTGGGCATGGAGATCAACGTTGATTACCTTGCCGTGGGCCTGGTGGACCTTGCCGGAAACCTTCGTTTCCATTCGGCCGTCGAGTCCCGGAACCGCGGGATGCCGCCAGCGCAGGTCATGAAACAGCTTGCAGGCTTGGCTGCCGAAGCGAAGGCCGCGGCGGCGGCAGAGGACATTGCCATCCTGGGCGGTGGCCTGGCCGTGCCCGGGCTGGTGAACGGGAAGGGCGATACAGTGCTGTCCGCCCCCAACCTTCATTGGGAGGACGAGCAGCTGCATCCGCAATCGCTGCTGGAGGGTGCGCCGCTTGGCGTCAGGCTGTCCAACGAGGCCAACAGTGCTGCCCTCGGTGAGCTTTGGTATGGCGGCGGGCGGCCCGACTTCCTCTACGTTTCAGGTGAGGTGGGCGTCGGTGGCGGCATCATCATCGGATCTGAGCTGTATACGGGCCCAGGTGGGTCTGCCGGCGAGCTGGGCCATATCGTGGTGCATCCGGAAGGCCCTCACTGCTCCTGTGGCGGGTGGGGTTGTCTGGAGACGTTCGCGGGCCAGGAGGCTATATTCGAGGCCGCGGGCGTCGCCGAAGGCACACTGGGCGAGCGGACCGGGCTGCTGCTGGCGGCTCTGGCTGCGCAGGAACCCGCGGCCGCAAAGGCGGTTCACGACGCCGGTCGCTCCCTGGGCGTCGCCCTCGCCTCGGCCTCGAGGTTGATGGACATTGAAGCTGTGGTCCTTGGCGGGCATTTCGCCGTACTGGGGGAGTGGATCCGGCCGTCACTGCTGGAAAGCCTGGAGCGCTACGCGCCGGGGTTGCTGGCTCCGGAGAACCTGACAGTCTCCCGTTTGGAGCACTCCGGGACACTCCTTGGGGCCGCGGGCCAAGTTATCCGCTCTGTCATAGAGTCACCTTTCGAGTTCCTGCTGGCGAGCAAACTGGCCTGAATCGCCGCTAAGTCCGGCGGGGTTCTTCCATAGCAATCATCAGTATGCTTACTATTGATGGGTCAGCTGTTCGCGCAAACTACCCACGGACGAGTGCCCCATGACCACACAAGACTCAGCCCACACCAGCACCAGCAAAGCGAGGACCGCGCCCTCTCCGGAAGACTCGCGGAAGCCGGACAGTCCCAACGACCTCGCCAAGCCCACGTGGACCTACATCGCCAAGCGCACTCTGCGGGAGTTCAGCAAGGACCAGTGCCCGGACGCGGCTGCCGGCCTGACCTACTACGCTGTGCTCTCCCTCTTCCCCGCGCTCCTGGCGTTGGTTTCCCTGCTGGGGCTCTTTGGCGATGCCGGCAAGACCACCTCGGCCATTCTTGATATCGTCCAGCAATTCGCGCCGGGTCCGGGTGTCGACGCCATGCGCCAGCCCATTGAGGAGCTCACCCGCTCCAACGCAGCAGGTTTCGCCCTGGTCTTCGGCATCCTGGTGGCCCTCTGGTCCGCCTCCGGATACACCACGGCCTTCAGCCGGGCAATGAACCGCGTCTATGAAGTGGACGAAGGCCGCGGTTTCGTGAAGTTGCGCGGCACCATGCTCGCCGTCACCATCGTGGCTGTGTTGGGCGCTGCGCTGGTGGCTGCCATGCTAGTCCTCAGCGGCCCGGTGGCGGAGGCCATCGGTGGGGCAATCGGCTTGTCCGAGGCTTTCCTGACCGTGTGGAACATTGCCAAGTGGCCCGTACTCATCGTGATCGTGGTGGCCATCATTGCTGTCCTCTACTACTTCACCCCCAACGTCAAGCAACCCAAGTTCCGCTGGATGAGCATGGGTTCGCTCATCGCGCTGGTCATTTTCGCCCTGGCATCGCTGGGCTTCGGTTTCTACGTGGCCAACTTCAGCAACTACAACAAGACCTACGGCGCCTTGGCCGGCGTCATCATCATGCTGCTGTGGCTGTGGATCCTGAACATGTCGTTGCTGTTCGGTGCCGAGTTCGATGCCGAAATGGAACGCGGGCGCCAACTCCAAGGCGGCATTGAAGCAGAGGAAAGCCTCCAGCTGCCTCCGCGTGATACCAAGCGCAGCGACAAGCAGCAGGAAAAGGAAGAGGAAGTGGTGCGACGCGGCGAGGAGCTCCGCGAAACCCACGGCGATGACGCCAGGAAAGACAAATAGTGGGAGCGACCATGACCCCGGGCAAGGACAAGAAGCTCAAGGCCGTCAAGAGCGGCGACCGCTTGCGGATCGGCGGTGAAGTCTTCCAGGTCAGCACAGTGGAACCGCAGGAGGATTCGCCGAACATCAGGCTCGAACTGCAAGGGCACGACGGCGGTTCGGTCACCTTGATCGGGTTGCGGAAGACCCGCGTGGAAACCGGTTGAGGGATCGGGCTTTTTCCGCCGGCCTTCACCACCCTGCCGTGCAAAAAAGCGGGCCCCTGCCGTGACCTTGGCAGGAGCCCGCTCGTTTTTGGAGTGGTCCTCCCGCGGAGCTTAGGGCATCCGCGGGAGGATCACGTGGTTACGCGTAGGGGAGGACGAGCTCCGCGTAGCGCTGCTTCATGGTTTCCAGGGTGATGTCCCCATCGGCATCCCAGATTTCCTGGTTGAAGATCTCAACTTCGATGTCGCCCTTGTAGCCGGCGTCCCTGACCCAGGTGCCGATGGTGGCGAAGTCGATGACGCCGTCGCCCATCATGCCGCGGGACAACAGCGCATCCGCAGCGATCGGCAGGTTGAAGTCGCACACCTGGTAAGAGGCGATGCGGCTTTCGCGCCCGGCGCGGTCGATCTGCGCCTTCAGTTCCGGATCCCACCAGACGTGGAAGGTGTCGACGGCGACGCCGACCGCTTTCGCGTCGTACGGCGCGGCGAGGTCCAGTGCCTGGCCAAGGGTGGAGATGAGTGCGCGGTCAGCGGCGTACATCGGGTGCAGGGGTTCCAGTACCAACCGGACACCGTTTTCGGAGGCGAAAGGAACCAGTTCCTCAAGGCGGTCGGCGACGCGCTGGCGGGCAGCGACGACGTCTTTCTCGCCGGGAGCGAGTCCGCCAACCACCAGGAACAACTCCTGGGTGTCCAGGGCAACGGCCTCCCGGACGGCCTCGAAGTTGTCAGCGAGTGCGGCTGCCTGGCCCTCTGGGTCGGCGGCGGTCAGGAAGCCACCCCGGCACAACGAGGACACCCGGAGGCCGGCGTCCTTGATGAGCTTGGCAGCCTTGTCCAAGCCAGCCTCGGCCACGCGGTCACGCCACGGACCGATCGCGGGGATGCCGGCGCGGGCGCAACCATCCACAGCTTCGGCCAGGGTCCACTTCTTGGTGGTTGCACTGTTCAGGGATAGTCGTGAGAAGTCGCTCATGCGCCCACCCCGTTGATCCGCAGGAAGTCGGACATCCGGAATGCCGCCAGCGAGGGGTCCTTCAACAGCCCCGCCTGGTCGGCCAGTTCGAAGGTCTTGGCCAGATGCAGGACGGAACGGCCCGAGTGCAGGCCGCCGACCATCTGGAAGCCGGGCTGCTTGCCGTTGAGCCACGACATGAAGGCGATGCCTGTCTTGTAGTAGAACGTCGGTGCGCTGAAGATGTGCTTCCCGAGCTCACGGGTGGAGTCCAGGATCGCGCGCCCTTCAGCACCTTGGCCGGCGTCGTACTTCTGCAAGGCGACTGAAGCGGCAGGGTAGATGGCCGCGAAGATGCCCAGCAGGGCGTCCGAATGGTGCGTCTGGTCGCCGTCGATCAGTTCCGGGTAGTTGAAGTCGTCGCCGGTGTACAAGCGCACACCGGAAGGCAGGGCGGCGCGGAGGGCGACTTCGTGGGAAGCGTCCAGCAGCGAAACCTTGACGCCGTCAACCTTGTCCGAGTGCTCGCGGATCAGGCTGAGGAACGTCTCGGTGGCAACAGAGACGTCGTCGGAACCCCAGTAACCGGCCAATGCGGGATCGAACATGGTGCCGAGCCAGTGCAGGATGACCGGCTGATCGACTTCCTGGAGCAGCGTCGAGTAGACGTGCAGGTAGTCGTCGGCGCCGTTGGCGACCTTGGCCAGCGCGCGGGACGCCATGAGGATGACCTTGGGGCCGGCTTCACTGACGACGGCGATCTGCTCGCGGTAGGCGTCGATGACGGCCTGGATTCCTGCTGCGCCTTCGGGGAGTGCAGCGATGTCCAGCTGGTCGGTGCCCGCACCGCAGGAGACGAGGTCGCGGACGGACTTGCCGGCGATGGCTGCGTCACCGGCTGCCACCACGGAAGCGGCCTCGGCGCCCGTGCGCTTGATGAGCTGCTGGGTTGCGGCCCAGTCGAGGCCCATGCCGCGCTGCGCGGTGTCCATGGCATCGGCGACGCCCAAGCCGTAGCTCCACAGCTCGTGGCGGTAAGCCAGTGTGGCATCCCAGTCGAGCTGCGCCGGAGCGCCGGGGGTGTTGTCTGCAGCTACCTCGGGGATGACGTGCGCTGCGGCGTAGGCGCGGCGGGCAGCCAACGGTGCGGTCGGCTTGACCCACGCCGTGGCGGGCTGGAGGCGGTACTCGCGGGTTCCGCCGTCGTCAGTGGGAAGAATCAGTGACGTCATTAGAGGGTGATCTCCGGGATGTCGATGGTGCGGCGCTCAGCCGAGGACTGCAGGCCGAGCTCGGCAAGCTGCACGCCGCGGGCGGCGGAGAGCAATCCGAAACGGTGCTCGCGGCCCGCGACGACGTCGCGCAGGAATTCTTCCCACTGCAGCTTGAAGCCGTTGTCCAGCTCAGCGTTGGCGGGGACTTCCTGCCATTGGCTGCGGAACGATTCGGTGACGGGAAGGTCCGGGTTCCAGACGGGCTTGGGGGTGTGGGCGCGCTGCTGCGCAACGCACTTGTTCAAACCGGCGACGGCGGAACCGTGCGTACCGTCGATCTGGAACTCCACCAGTTCGTCGCGGTAGACGCGGACGGCCCAGGACGAGTTGATCTGTCCGATGACGTCGTCGCCACCCGGGGTTTCGAGCTCGAAGATGCCGTAGGAAGCGTCGTCAGCGGTTGCCTTGTATTCCTTGCCGGCTTCGTCCCAGCGGGCGGGGATGTGCGTGGCGGTCTTGGCGTTGACGCTCTTGACCTTGCCGATGATGCCTTCAAGGACGTAGTTCCAGTGGCAGAACATGTCCGTGGTCATTCCACCGCCGTCCTCCTTGCGGTAGTTCCAGGACGGACGCTGGGCAGCCTGCACGTCGCCTTCGAAGACCCAGTAGCCGAATTCGCCCCGGATGGAGAGGATACGGCCGAAGAAGCCTTCATCGACCAAGCGGCGGAGCTTCACCAGGCCGGGGAGGTACAGCTTGTCGTGAACGACGCCGGCGGTGACTCCGGCTTCCTTGCCGATCTGTGCAAGTTCGATGGCTTCCTGGAGGGTTTCGGCCGTGGGCTTCTCGGTGAAGATGTGCTTGCCGGCGCGCATGGCCTTCTTCAGGGTGGCGGCGCGGAGGCTGGTCATTGAGGCGTCGAAAACGATGTCAACGGTGGGATCGGCGATCACGGCGTCAAGGTCGGTGGACCACTCGGAAACCTTGTGGAGTTCGGCCAGCTCGCGGATCTTGGCCTCGTTGCGGCCTACCAGGATGGGCTCGACCTGGACTTTGGTGCCGTCCTCCAGGGTGAAGCCGCCTGCGTCACGGATGGGGAGGATGGAGCGCAGCAGGTGCTGGCGGTAGCCCATGCGTCCAGTGATGCCGTTCATGGCGATGCGGATCGTCTTTGTTTCGAAACCCATGTTTTCTCCAGTGCCTTGTGTGCCGGTCGCTGTGTGGAAGCCGGTGCTTGCTCGATATGATGGGAAAGCGCATTCCCGTTGCCATCGATCATGCACCAATGCACGGAGGTTTGGCAAGCGCTTTCCCGCTTTCTGTGAAGAACTGCCATAATTTCCTTAGCGCCAGTCCGGCGCTTGACGAAGAGGAGTCTCCCCGTGGCCGCCAGCACACTCAGCGAAGTCGCCCGATTGGCCGGGGTTTCCCTGGCAACGGCCTCCCGGGTCCTCAACGGGTCCTCGCGCAAGCCCGCCGAGGATATTGCGGAGCGTGTGCGGGAAGCCGCCGACAAACTCGGTTATGTTCCCAACGCCCAGGCCCAGGGCCTCGCCAAGTCGAGCTCAGGGCTGATCGGCCTGGTGGTGCACGACATTGCCGACCCCTACTTTTCGGCCATCGCGCGCGGCGTCCAGGAAGCTGCGCGCCGGCAGAACCGTATGGTGTTGCTGGCCAGTACCTCGGGGACTCCCGCGGAGGAAAAGGAAGCGGTGGCCGCATTTGCCGCCCGCCGCGCCGACTCAATCGTGATTGCCGGTTCACGCTCGGAGCGTGCGGAAGACAAGCAGGGCAATGCCGAACTCGCCGCTGAGCTGGACCGGTACTGCCGCAACGGTGGGCACGTTGGGGTAGTGGGCCATCCTGTGGTCGGAGCCAGTGCGGCCGAGGGGTACCAAGTGGTGGAAGTTCCCAACGAGGAACTCGCTGCCGGCCTGGCCGGACAACTGGCCGCCACTCACGACGGCGGTTTCGTGATCATTGCGGGTCCTGCGGGGCTCTACACCTCCGATGACCGTGTGCGCGGATTCCAGCGCGGACTGGCCGACGCCGGACGGCCGGCTGCCGAGGTCATCCGCACCGGCTTCAACCGTGCCGGCGGGTTCGAGGCCGGGCAGGCGCTTGCGGAACGAATCAAAGGGTCCCTGGAGAGGCTCTGCATCTTCGCCGTGAATGACGTCATGGCCATTGGGGTTACCGCGGCCCTGCGGCCTGAAGGGGTATGGATTCCCCGAGATGCCACGGTTGCCGGTTTCGATGACATTGAAACGCTGCGGGACTTCCGGCCGGCCTTGTCCACGGTCCATCTTCCGCTGGAGGATATTGGCCGCCTCGCAGCCGGAGATCCCGATACAGCTCCCATCTCCGGCACGGTGAAACTTCGCCGGAGTACGGAAACCCCGGTGGAATCCCAACCATGACGGTTCCAGCGGAACAGGTGCCCGCCGCGCTGACGGTGACTCCCGCCGTCGGGCGTTCCGGAGTTGCCGGGCATTCCGGCGCGCCTGCGCCTGCCGTTCTGGTGCTGCCGGGAGGCGGCTACGCGAGGCAGGCCGACCATGAAGCCGAACCCGTGGCCGAATGGCTGGCCTCCCTGGGGATCCATGCCTTTGTGCTGCGCTATCCGGTCGCGCCGCACCGGCATCCGGCCCCGCTGTTGGCCGCCAAACAGGCCATGACGTGGATTCGTGAGGGGGCGCATGGGCTGGAGGTGGATCCTGGCCGGGTAGGGGTTCTGGGTTTTTCGGCCGGCGGCCACCTTGCTGCCACTTTGTCGGTGCAGGTGGCTACCGGCGATCCTGCGGTGGACGCTTCCGCTGCTGTACCTGACCTCAGCATTCTCTGCTATCCCGTGATTTCCTTTGTGGACGCGGCGCACCAGGGGTCTGTGGACAACCTCGCCGGAACGGGCGCGGACGTCGATGCCCGGCGTGCGTTGTCAGCGGAACTGAGCGTCGACGCCGCCACTCCGCCCGCTTTCCTTTGGCACACTGCCGACGACGACGTCGTACCGCTCAGTCACAGCATCTCCTACGCGGCTGCGCTTGGACGTGCCGGTGTTCCGGTGGAACTCCATGTATTCCCCAGTGGCGCCCATGGGCTGGGCCTGGCGGATGGGGCGCCCGGCGCCGGGCAATGGACCGGACTCTGTGCTGACTGGCTCCGGCGTCTGGAATGGCTTGCCTAGCGACGGCTAGTCTTCGGCCAAGGTGATGGTGTGCAGGGTCGCGGCGTCGCTGAGCACGTTGTCAGGCAGATCGTCGACGACGAACTCAAGCATGATGTCCAGGTCTTTGCCGTTGCCGCGCAGGATGTCGGCGACCGATCGCCAGAGCAGCGACCGGTTCCGCAACGGAAAGCGTTCGGCCGCCGGGCCCCAGGAGAAGCAATGCACGCCCACGACGTGGGGGAGGACTTCGTGGAGGGACTCCAGCGCCTGCTCGTCGGAAAGTCCGACGGCGGGTTGCCAGTAGGTGCCGACGTTGGCGTGGTCTACACGCTTCAGCAGCTCCAAGGTGGTGGCGGAAGAGTCTGTGAGGGTGTTGCCGTGGTATTCGAAAGCGATGGTGACACCGCGTTTCGCGGCGAGGTCGGCAATGCGCTGCGTGTCGCGGACTACCGAGTCCCAGTGCTCCCGGCCGGCACCAGCAGAGCCGATTTCCCCGGCCCACACCCGCACCCGCGGAGCGCCTGCGGCATCGGCGAGGTCGAGAATGGACCCGAAATCCCCGAAGGCGCCGCATCGATAGTAAGAGCCAAGCGACAGGACCGTCATGCCCGCCGTTTCTGTTGCGGCCTTGGCGTACAGTGCCGACCCGGTGTCGCTGACATGTACGTCAGTGCCCCACTCGATGCCGGCCAAGCCCGCCTTGGCGGAAATCCGGACTATCTCGTCGATCCCGAGGGATCGCAGGGTCACGGAACAGATGCCAGGCGTGAGGTCAGCCAGTATGGGGTGGTTGGTCATGGCTCCACGATACCGGGAATGCGCTTACCCGGTTAGCATTGTCGCGTGGTGAGAGCCGGGCCGTCCCTCACAAATGCAGCCAATAACGCCGGATCGGTTCCGTAACAGCAAGTTCGGGGGCGAAGCTCTCGGGAGGGCGGACACTCTCCAAAACTCCGCCGCATGCCTCAATGGTGCGCGCCGAGGCCACGTTGGGTTGCTTGCAGGTCACCAGCACCCGCTCAAGTCCGAGGGTTCGACCCTCGTCCATGGCTCCGGCAAGGGCAATCCTGGCCAAGCCACGCCCCCTTGCGCTTGGCCTGATGCCATACCCAATGCGCCCGCCGACTTCTGTCAGGTATTCGCTGGCCAGGGAATGCCTCAGGCTGGCAGCGCCCAAATAGTCCGTATTGTCGGTGACCCAAATGGTGGTCTGGTTTGCCAGCCCTTCGGGCGGTGAAAAATCCGCCCTGGGCATTTGATGGAGCAGGTCCACCCACTGCGAGAAATGGCCCTCTTCGCGGAGGTCGAGGTCGTACCGTGCGGCCAGGAATGCTGCAGAACCGTCCTGGTCGAGGGTTCCCCACTCGTCGTAACTTTCCAGCCAGGAGGCGTGGAAGCTTGATGACGGCTGAGTGAGCTTGGCGTGGGTCATTGGGTGAGCGTACTACGGCCGGGGTTCAGGCCTCGGAGGTCGTGGCCCCTTTCGGCGTCCTGGTCGAAGGGCGGGCAGGGTTCCGTTTCCGGACCTCCCGCAGCACGATCTGCTCAGGGCAGACCGTGGAAAGGAAGTCCCCCACTGACAGTGCGAGGCGTTCGCCCACGAGCGAGTAGAGAATGCGGTTGGCATCCCGCCGTTCCGTGACCAGTCCGGCCTGGCGCAGCACGCTCAAGTGCCGGGAGATGGTGGGTCCTGTGGCGTTGAACCGCGCAGCGATCTCGCCGGCGGCCAACTCGCCGTCCTTGAGGTCTTGAAGGATCTGCCGCCTGGTGGGGTGTGCCAAGGCTGCGAAGATATCCGATGCTGCATCTGCCATGTTTGCAATATAGCACAATAGCTATATACAATTTAGCTTCATTGCTAATAAGCGAAGGAGCAAGAATATGCGTGTGGCCATTACCGGCGGTACCGGCTTTGTGGGGCGTCACCTCGCGGAGCGGCTCGACAGGCCGGACACCGTCATCATTTCGCGGCGGACGGGGACCGCAATTACTGACGTCGATGCCTTGGCAGAGGCCTTCGCGGGGTGCGACGTCGTAGCCCACTGCGCGGGGATCAACCGGGAAATAGATGGCCAGACCTTTCAGCGTGTCCACATTGAAGGAACCAAGGCAGTCATTGAAGCCGCCCGGAGGACGGGCGTCCAAAGAATCGTCATGCTGAGCTTCCTCCGGGCCCGTCCGGATTGTGGGTCGGCCTACCACGAGACCAAATGGGCTGCCGAGGAGCTCCTGCGGCAGTCGGGCATCGAGTACACGATCATCAAGGCAGGGATGATCTACGGCAACGGCGACCACATGGTTGACCACGTAACGCGTGCTGTACGCAGCTTTCCTGTCTTCGCAACGGTCGGCTTCCGGGAGCGGACTGTCCGGCCCCTCCCTGTGGAAGAGGCTGTCGATACCCTGATCGCGGCGCTTGAAGGTCGCGTGCCCACCCCGACCGTCGCCGTCGTCGGAGCCGAAGAGCTTGAGCTTGGCGCAGCTGTCCGCAGTATCGCCCGGGTGGCCGGTGGCTACCCCGTCTACGTCCGCGCCCCGATCTGGTCGATCCGCGCCCTGGCGCAACTGACCGAGTGGATCATGGTGGTACCACTCGTGGCAAAAGCCCAGGCGCAGATGCTCGCCGAGGGGGTCAGCGAGCCCTCACCGTACGCACCGTGGCTTCCCGTGGAGCTGCGTCCCAGGCTTCCCTTCGACGACGAACGCATCCGGGCTGCCGTGCCGGAAGGCCGCTTCGGACTGGACGACCTGAGGGTAGTGGGGTGGTGGAACGGGCGCCGGGGCCGGAGCCGGGCGAACCGGTCCGGCCACTAGTTCGATTTGCTTAACGTCCGCCCCATGATCGCCTGGGTGAGGGCGTCGATGACCTCCGCGTTGGCGAGCGGGTTGCGGATCAGAGTGAAGTCGACGTCGCCAACCTGTGGCAGGCCGAAGCGTTGGGTGATGACTTTCAAGTCTTCCGGAACCAGCGACGCCGGCATCACGGCAACGCCGATGCCTGCCCTGACTGCCGCCAGTACGCCACTGATCTGCTTGGTGCTGCACGTGATCCGCCAGGTACGGCCTTCGGCCTCCAGGGCGTCGATGGCAAGTTTCCGGCTGAGGCTCGGTGCCGGATAGGCGATGAGGGGGACCGGTGCGCCCGGTTCAAGGACAGTCTGCTCCACGCCGACCCAGGCGAAGTTGTCATGCCGGACGACGGTGCCTTCCTTCGCCCCGGCCACCCATTTGACGAACACCAGGTCCAGTTGCCCGGCGTTGAGGCGTTTATAGAGCTGATCGCTTTGGCTGACAGTGAGTTCGAGGTTGATCTGCGGGTACAGCTGCCGGAATTCGCGAAGGATCCGGGGCAGGCCGGTGATGGCGAGGTCGTCGGCAGTGCCGAAGCGGAGACGCCCACGCATGGCCGAGCCGGAAAAGTAGCGCGCAGCGGAATCGTGGGCCGCAAGGATGCTGCGGGCAAACCCGGCCATCGCATCACCGTTGTCAGTGAGTCTCACTTCGCGGGTGTCGCGGGCTACGAGGACACGCTTGGCGGCGGCTTCCAGCTTGCGGACGTGCTGGCTCACCGTCGGTTGGGCAAGCCCAAGCCGTTCTGCGGCCTTGGTGAAACTCAGGGTCTCTGCGACAGCCAAAAAGGAGCGGAGCTGGACGGGATCGAACACGGAACTCCTCTAAGCGCAGGTCAGCGCCGGGCCGGAGTATCGCGCCGTTTTCGCTGGCACTGCAAGCAGCTCATTGCGTTCCGCAATGCTAGTTATAGGCGCAATACGCTTCCATAATTGCTGCTGGCAACCATAGCGTTAAACGCATCCCACCGAAACTCCCATCCGAGGACTACTTTTGGCACCCCCACCGCCTTCAGCGGCAAATGTCAGCCAGCCCGTCATCGATTCCCTGTCCGCTCGTCCCTCGCCGGACGCAAACCAGCCGGACACCGTCACCCAGCCACTCGCCGTCGTGAGTGAGAAGCTGCCCTGGCGGCATACCTTCATCTCCTTGAAGGTCCCCAACTTCAGGATCTTCGCGATCGGCCACTTCATCGCGGTGATCGCCATCTGGATGCAACGTATCGCGCAGGACTGGATGGTGCTCCAGCTTTCCGGGTCCGTCACCGCCGTCGGTATCACTGTGGCCCTGCAGTTCATGCCTTCACTTTTCCTTGGCCCGTGGGGCGGCATGATTGCCGACCGCTTCGCCAAACGGAAGATCCTCATCATCTGCCAGTCGGCAGCAGCGGTCCTGGCGGCCCTGCTGGCCGTACTTTCCCTGAGCCAGCGCGTCGAGGTCTGGCACGTCTACGTCATCGCACTGGCGCTTGGCTTCGTCACGGTCCTTGACCAGCCGGCCCGGCAGGTGTTCGTCAACGAACTCGTCGGACCCAAGTACCTGCGGAACGCCATCAGCGTGAACTCCACGACCTTCCAGCTCGGCGGCTTGATCGGCCCGGCGCTGGCGGGAGTGCTGCTCACTGCCGTGGGCGCCGGTTGGGCCTTCGCTGCCAATGCTGTGGCCTGCTGCTCCACCGTGACCATGTTGCTGCTCCTGCGCAAGGACCAGCTGCATCTGAGCCGGCCCACGCCGCGCAAGAAGGGCATGCTGCGCGAAGGCCTCAACTATGCGCTCAGCAAGCCCACCATCTACTGGCCCTGGTTGATGGCCGGGTTCGTTGCGGTTTTCGCCATGAGCCTGCCAGTGCTTCTGGCCGCCTTCGCGGACCACGTGTACGACGCCGGTGCCGGAGGCTACGGCCTGCTGAACGCCATGGTTGCGCTTGGTGCACTGACAGGTGCGGTGGCATCCACCCGTCGGAGGCAGCTGCGGTTGCGCTCGGTTGTGACCTCTGCCGGGTTGTACGGACTGATGCTTTGCGTGTCCTCGCTCATGCCGTCCATGGTGTGGTTCAGCGTCACCATGGTCTTCGCAGGATTCTGGTGCCTCATGTTCCTCACCGCTGCCAACCAAATGGTGCAGACCAGCTCCAACATGAGCATCCGGGGCCGCGTCATGAGCCTCTACCTCGTGGTGCTCATCGGCGGGCAGGCCATCGGTGGTCCCATGATGGGCTGGCTCGCCGAGCACCTCGGCCCGCATCTGGCCATCCTCGTCTCCGGCGGGGTTCCGGCCATCGCAGCGGCTGTGGTCGCCGTCGTACTTGCCAGGAAGTCCTCCCTGCACATCAAGGTGGACTTGCGCGACAGGCGGCGGGTCCTCCGGATCGTGCAGGAACCGCAGACGGCCTAAGAAGACGGCTTAAGTAGATGAAGCGCCCCCGGCAACCGGGGGCGCTTCATCTGCGTGGGGCTATCGTGCCAGAAGCTGCGCCACCGGCAGGTGCGGGTACTCCGGGGAGCGGCCCTGGAACTCAAGGATGTCCGGATTGCGGATGACGCCGTCGCGGATTTCGATGGCACGCGAGATGGTCTCGTTGGCATCCCACCCGTCCGGGCCCGCCACCACAGTGTCCAGGAAGGGCAGCAGGGCCTCGCTGATTTCCCAGCTGGCCGAGTTCCAAAGATAGGACGGGCTGTGGTCCACCGCGTAGTAGTTGACGTGACCGCCGACGCGGAACATCGGCTCGTCGAACGTGGTGGTCCGCGCCCAGCTGAATCCCATGCCTTCATCGCAGGAAACGTCGACGATCAGACTGTCCGGCTGGAACTCCGTCAGGTCTTCGGTCCGCAAGTACGTCAGTGGAGCGTTCGGGTCCTGCAGGGTGCAATTGACCACGATGTCCGCCGCGGCCAGGAACGGAGCCAATGGCTTGCGCCCGTTGTCCGTGATGACCTCGCTGAGGAACGGAGCCTTGCTGTCGTGGTCGAACTGCACGATCCGCACCGAATGGATGGGGGACCCGACGGCGGCAACGCCCCGGTTGGTCAGAACCTGGACGTCATGGACGCCGTGGGCATTCAGGGCTGTGACGGCACCGCGGGCAGTGGCACCGAAACCGATCACCACAGCACTGAGCCGGCGGCCATAGTCGCCGGTTGAACCGGTCAAAGCCAATGCATGCAGTACCGAGCAGTACCCGGCGAGCTCGTTGTTCTTGTGGAAAACGTGCAGGCCAAAACCGCCATCGCCGGCCCAATGGTTCATGGCCTCGAAGGCGATGAGTGTGAGCTTCTTGTCGATGGCCAATTGAGTGATGGCCCGGTCCTGCACGCAGTGGGGCCAACCCCAGAGCGTCTGACCGTCGCGGAGTTCAGCGAGATCCTGGGCCTGCGGCTTGGGCAGGAGGATGACGTCGCTGTTGGCGAGCAGTTCCTGGCGAGTGCCGAGTCCGCCCACCAACGATTCGAGCTTGCTGTCCGGGACACCGAAACGCTCGCCGTAGCCATGTTCGAAACGGAGTTGCCGGCGCACTTCCGGGGCTATGCGCTCCAAATGCTGCGGGTGGATGGGGAGGCGCCGCTCGTTCGGCTTCAGCGAGGTAGCGAGGACGCCTATGCTCAGCTGGCCGTTGGCCGCGGTCACTTCTTGTTGCCGGTGGAAGGCTTTGCGGCCTCGGTGGCGGAGGACTCGGAAGCCCTCTTGTCCGCACGTTTTTCCTTGATGGATTTACTGGATTTCTTTGATGCGGTTTGGCGCGGTGATTTGTCGCCCATGATTGCTCCCTAGAGCGGAACCGAAATGGCTCCTGACTCCTGACGATACACCTACCCGGGTTCCGGTGCCCCGGCGCTGCCCGCACGGGCGCGCTGCGGCGGGAGCCGCCGTCGGGCTTTATTGTCACGAAAAAAAATGAACCCCGGATCCAGAAGGATCCGGGGTTCGCTGAGCGGGCGACGGGAATCGAACCCGCGTATCGAGCTTGGGAAGCTAGCGCTCTACCATTGAGCTACGCCCGCGCTGCCCGACGGAAATGAATCGGGCGAGTCCTAGCTTAGCGCAGTTGCGGCGCCGCCCAGGACAGCCACTCCGTCCGGCCGAACGTGCCCCGGCAGGTCCTCATTTGAACAGCTTCATTGAGCCCCAGCCGTTGCCCACTTGGCGTTGCGGACCCCAGACTCCGAGTCCCAATCCGTAGTCCACCAAATACCCGTCCACGGTCTGGGCGGTAATGCTGCGTGTACCTGGACCTGACAAGCCGAAGCCAGGCACCAAGGCCTTCATGGTTCCCCACCCCGAGCCGATGACGCTTGGCTGACCTTTGAAGCCGCCAACTCCATTGCCTGGGTAACTGAGCAGAAGTCCGGAGGGTGTGGTGGCCAGGATGTCGTTGGCGCCGTCCGCGTCCCAATCGGCCATGGTCAGCCCCAGTCCCGCCCAGCCGGTTCCGATGTCCACCCGGTAAGTCAACGCCCGGCCGGAGGTGTTGGGGTAGTAGCGCAGGCCGCCGTCAGGGAAATACCCCACGACGCCCGGGTAACCCTGGTCGCTGGACCACTTGCCCACAGTGATGGTCATAGCGTCCCAGTCTCCCGTGCCCACCACGATCTGGGTCGAGAAAGCGCCGCCGGGCCATCCCTTGAACAGGCCCAGGGTGCCGTTGTTCCATTGCGCCAGAAGGTCATAGACGCCGTCCGAATCCCAATCCACCACGAACGCCTGCTTCAGGCCCGTCCAGTTGGAACCAATCTGTACAGGAACGCCGTAGCCACCGCTCGGCAGCGCGGGGTAGCGAAGCAGCCGCCCGGCAGCGTCCGTGGCCACCAGGTCCGCGCCCGAGGTGATGCTGGCATGGACGCTGGGGTTTCCGGAGAAATACTGTTCCAAAGTGGCAAAGCCACGGCGCTTCATATCCGTTGCCAGATCCACTCCGACGTAGCGCAGGTGCCACGGTTCGTAGCTGTACCCGGTGATGTTGGTGTAGCCGTTGGGGTACCGGACGATGAAACCGTATTTGTACGCGTTCGCTGCCACCCACATTCCGGCGGCAGTGTCACCGAAGCAGGTGCTGAGCCCACAGGAACCGTTGGCATTTTCGACATCGACGGCAAGGCCGGTTTGGTGCTCACTGTAGCCCGGCCTTGCCGAGATCAGGTCCGCCTGCGCCTGGCCGTAAAGGTTCACATAGGACGAGTACACCTGTTGTTGCTGGGCGTAAGAACGATAGCCACTCACGACTGCCAGCCCGCCGGTCCCGGCATCCGCCGCACCCTGGAAAAGCCCGTTGAGCCACGCTGCAGCTTCGGCCCGGAGATACTGTCCCGAGCCACGCGCGTTCACCAGATCTGCCGGGGCGTAGGTGGCAGGGTTCAGGGGGCGGGACTTGTTCACAAGGACGGACAAGTTGGCAGGATCACCCGCGGGATCGAGGCCAGGCAGCGGATTGGCGGTCGAAGGCACCTGCGCTTTTACGGCGGCGGCGTTCACGACGGCGGCTTTGACGACGGCGGCGCGGTGGGCCGTGACTCCGGCTTCGGAAACGTACCGGGTCGCCTGAGCCGTGGGTGCCGCGCTGGCCGGGGCTGCCGCGGCGGCCGCGGGAGCGAGGGTGGCCGCCAGCACCAGGGCGAGGAATACAGCGCAAGCCGCCACCCGGCGTCGGGCGTTTCTTGGTGTTCCCGGTCGGTCTTGAACCTGCATGACGCCCCCCAGTGGAATTGTCCAGCGGCTGGCACTCTACCCGGCCATGGAAGGCGTGTCAGCAGTGCGCGGGAAAAAATCGGCAGGTAACCATTCGGTCAAGGCTCGGAAGTCGTGTGTCGTCACCGCACCGGGCTGACTATTCTGAACTTGTTAGCTGCTGCGTATGGGGAACCCGGCTACGACATTTGAACCGTAGGCCGAGAGAGGTTTTCCGTGGCATTCGCAGCCAATGAAGTGGTGATCAGTCGGGACGCCATGACCGTTTACGGTTTCCTCATGGACGGGATGAACAACTCACTCTGGCGTTCAGACGTGCGAAGCATCGCGCTTCGATCAGGCGTTCGCGGCCAAAAGGGTGCGTTGTACCAGCAGACCGTCGCCGGACCTGGTGGCCGGCCCATCGCAGCCGATTTCACCATCACCGAGGCCCGCCCCGGCGCGGAAGTCCGGTACGCCGTCGTAGCGGGACCCGCCCGGCCAACCGGCGGCTACTACCTCAGCACCGAAGGCGATACCACCCGGCTGCGCTTTGCCCTTGAATACCATCCCAAAGGTCTGCGCAAGCTCATGAACGGGATGATCCAGAAGGCCCTGGAGATTGAAGTCGGCCAGTTGGAACGGCTGAAGGCCGCGATCGAATCCAGCTCCTAGCTGGCGAACCTCAGCCCGGCCCAACCATTGCCAATCGTCACAGGGGTAGTGAGGCGTCCCGAGGTCAGGTCCCAGTACTCCACCATGCCATTGCGGTCCAGGCCCGCCACGCCTACCGAGCCCGGTCCCGTGAGGCCACTCAAAGCCCGCAACCCTGTGTAATCCGTCCACGCGCTGCCCACTACGGGGCGTGATTCCTGTTTCGGTGTACCCAGGCCGCTGCCCCGGTACAGGCGCAAGGTGCCGTTCGGCTCGGTGCTGAGCAGGTCCTGGAAGCCATCGGCGTTGTAATCCACCATGGTCACCCGGACAGACGGGTTGCCGGTGCCAATCGCAGACTGGCTGCGGATGTAGGCCAAGCCCGTGTTCTTGTACAGATACAGGTTGCCGCCCTGGTCCATGGCGACGATCTGGGGAAGCCGGTTGTTGGCGCACCACGTGCCCACCGAAATGTTCAAGGTTCCCCAGCCCTGGCCCAAGACCACCGGATCCTTGAAACCGCCCGTTTGAAGGCCCGGATACACCAGGAGCGCCCCGTCCAGCCGTTGATAGAGCAGGTCGAAGACCCCATCGCGGTCCCAGTCCACCACAAACAGCTCCTTGAGGCCCACGAATCCGGCACCAATCCGCTTGCCCAGGCCAAATCTGCCGTTACCCCAGGACGGGTACGCAACGACGGAACCGTCGGCGGCGATGGACACCAGGTCGGCAGCACTGCTGATTGCCGCGGCACTCAAATCGACCGTTGGGGGTTGGTGCTTGGACCCTGGTTCGCACACCGCCACAGGGTCAGTGGGTGGTGTCACCGTTCCACCCGGGCTGGTGGTGGTTCCGGCGGGCAACGTTGTGTAGCCGAAGAAGTTGACCACGCCCCACAGCGTGTACCGGTTGGGCGTCGTCTGCCAGTTGCCGTCCGTGTAGGTGATGCCGATACCCATCACATTGAACCTGGGGTCCCGGAGCAAAGCATCGTGGCCCGGGGAGCCCTTCCACCACTCCACAAGTTGCGCCGCGTCGCGGTCCCAGCGGACTGCAATGACCTCCCCCGCTCCATTGTTCGGATTCATCGCCCGCGGGTCCGTCCAGAAGTTGGGCCGGTGCTGGATCACCTCACGGGTAGCGATGTTGTTTGACCACTCCTGCGCCAGGTTGGCAACCGTGGCGTGGTACTTCACCGGAGCGAGGCCCAACGATGCGCGGTAGCTGTTGATCGCATTGAACACCGTGAGGATCGCTGCGCTGTTGTTGTCGGGGAGGAGCGCCAAAGCGCCGTCTTGGAGATTGGGGTCGTGGCCCGGAGCCTTGCCGGGGAACGGGCTGGGGGAGTCGGTGGCGGGGGTCGCGCCGGGATCGGCCGAGGGGGTTTGCGTTGGCGTTGACGATGGTGTCGGCGTTGGCGTGGCTGTTGGTGTTGGCGCGGCTGTTGGCGAGGGCGGGGCTGTTGGCGTCGGTGCGGCTGTTGGCGAGGGCGGGGCTGTTGGCGAGGGCCCTGCGGCCTCGGCCGTCGGCGTCGTTGCGGCGGCGCCACTGTCTGCCGTCTCTTCCGACGTCGGCTGCGTTTCGACCGGCGGGGTCGTTGTACCGGAGGCGCTCGGGCTGGGATCCGAAGGATTGTCCGGTCCCCATGACGGTCCGATTTCCGGCACGGGAGGCGGTGTTTCGAAAACCGGATCGACGGCGATCGGCCCGCCATCCGAGGCAGGATCCCGCGCGGGAGGAGGTGTCAGCGCTGCTGGCGCTGCAGGCGTTGCGGAACTGGAGGACCCATCGACGGCGGGGGTCGCCGCTGCAGGTGCGGGAGCCGCCGTCGGGCTTTCCTCAGGTGCCGACAACCCGGACGGGACACTGGACGATGCTGTGGTGCTTGCGCCGGGAACCGCCTCCGTTGCCGGCAGGATCTGGCTTGATGCGGCCATGCAAAGCGCCAGCGCGCCAGCCAGCACAATGGCGGCAGGCGCTGCCAGTTTGTTCACAATTACCCCGCGGATGCTCGTTGCCCCCAAGTACGGGCGCGGCTTTACCTGTCCGGGAACTATAGTCCCATGAGGCTGTCCGGACAATGCGTTCGGTATTTGGGGTATTTTTGATGACGTGCTGATCTCTGACCGCGACATACGTGCCGAAATAGACTCCCAACGGATTGTTCTTGAGCCGTACGATCCCGCGATGGTGCAGCCGTCTTCCGTGGACGTGCGTATCGACCGGTTCTTCCGGCTCTTCGACAACCACAAATACGCGCACATCGATCCCGCCGAGGAGCAGCCCGAGCTGACCAGGCTCGTGGAGGTGGAAGGTGACGAACCCTTCATCCTGCACCCTGGAGAATTCGTCCTGGGTTCGACCTACGAGACCGTCAGCCTGGCCGATGACATTGCTGCACGCCTGGAAGGCAAGTCCTCCCTGGGGCGCCTCGGCTTGCTGACGCACTCGACGGCAGGGTTCATCGATCCGGGATTCTCCGGACACGTGACGCTGGAGCTCTCCAACGTGGCCACGCTCCCCATCAAGCTCTGGCCGGGCATGAAGATTGGCCAGCTGTGCTTCTTCCGCCTCACTTCCTCGGCTGAGCACCCTTACGGCTCCGGCGAATACGGCAACCGCTACCAAGGACAGCGTGGCCCGACCGCCAGCCGCAGCCACCAGAACTTCCACCGGACGTCCATCTAGGCTCCCTTTTGCGCTGAGGGGTGAGCTTTCGGCTCTTTGGGTGGCCCCTTTTGCGCTGAGGGGTGAGCTTTCGGCTCTTTGGGAGGGGCGTTTTCGGTTGAGATCTTGCTCCTCGGCGCGCGCTGAGTGCGGCACTATTCCTCCACACTGTGGGTAACCGCCCAAAGGACGACCAAGGCATCCCAAGGCGTGCAAACAATGGCTGATGAGGTTGTCTCCGCCGCTTCCGCCCCATCTCCAAGGTCGCTCGTTCACCCTGGCCGAGCAACGTGCGGCCGGCCTTCCGGATCATCGTGCCTGGAACAGCGATCTCCAGGTCGCCAGCAGGGGCATCCGTGTTCCCTGGGGCGAGGAGCAAGACCCCGCACACACCGCGAGGCTCCTGACAGCAGTGAGCGATGGCGCGATTTGCTGCCATGAAACGGCCGCGATGTTGTGGGGGTGCCCGCTGCCGTGGGATCGGCAGCAGGATTTCCTGATTCATCTGACCCGCACGGACGGCGCCTTCAGGCCGCAGCGAAAGGGTGTTCGTGGCCATCGGATGGTGCTGGGCGAATTCGACGTCGCATTCATGGACGGCATTCCGCTGACGAGTCCTTCCCGGACATGGCTGGATCTCGCCGCTGTGTTGCCGTTCGAAGACCTGGTGGCAGCGGCCGACCATTTCATCTGCAGCCAGACCAGGAGCTTTGGACACAATCGGATTCCATTCTGCTCAATACAGGATCTGAGGAATCAAGTAGGCAGACATGCGGGCGCACGAGGCATCCGGAAGGCCCGGGCCGCGCTGGAACTCGCGCGCGTCGGCGCAGATTCAGCCCCGGAGACGCGTCTCCGCCTGGCCATCGGCCGCAATTTCCTGCCGGAACCGACGTTGAGTTACGTGGTGTTGGATGCGTGGGGCCGCGAGGTTGCGTGGCCGGATCTCGCCTTTCCGGAATACAAGGTTGCGGTGAATTACGACGGCGTGCATCACCTCAGCGCCGCCCAACAGGAATCCGACTTACGGAGGGAGGCGGCACTCGCTGCAAACGGATGGATCTCTGTCGTCATTACTGCCAGTCATGTCCAAGAGCACGGCTATGACGGAGTTGCCCGTCTTATTCGGGAGTCTCTCATAAAGGGTGGGTGGGCATCGAGGAGGTAGCTCTCGAGGCTTTCCCAGAGGGTTTTGGGGTGGGATGTCGCCCCTCGGTGGGGGTTTTGGCGTGGGATGTCGCCCCTCGGTGAGGGTTTTGGGGTGGCGACGTTACGCCGGTGCGCGGTCCGTGGTCCGTGGTGGAGCTTTCGGGGTTCTGCGGATTGCCTTGACTACGGGTTCCACGAAGCGGGCGGCCAGCGGACCTACGATGGCCATGATGAGGACGTAGGCCGTGGCCAGTGCGGCGAGTTCTCCAGGAACCGCCCCGGAGGCGACGGCCAAGCCGGCGATGACGATGGAGAACTCACCACGGGCAATAAGCGCAGCGCCCGCACGGAACCGGCCGGGCATCGCGATACCGGCCCTTTTGGCGGCCCAGATCCCCGTGAGCATCTTGGTGGCGGCAGTCAGCACCGCCAGGAGGAGGGCCCAGCCCAGCACAGGGGGAATTGAGGTGGGGTCGGTGTTGAGGCCGAACGCTACAAAGAAGATCGCAGCGAAAAGGTCGCGCAATGGTTCAAGGATGCGGGTGGCATTGTGGGCGGTAGCGCCGGATATGGCGATGCCCAACATGAACGCTCCCACGGCTGCGGATACCTGAAGGGCCGATGCGATTCCGGCCACCAACAGGGCGAGTCCCAGGACATTGAGCAGGAAGACCTCGGAGTTTTCGCTGTGGATAGCCTGCGAGACCCGATGCCCGTGCTTGAGGGCGATCACCAGCACTACCGTGACCACTGCCAGTGCAATCCCCACCGTCTGCAGTCCGCCCAGGAACCCGACGCCGGCAAGGATGGCGGTGAGAATGGGCAGGTAGATGGCCATCGCGAGGTCTTCGAAAACCAGGATGGAAAGCACCACAGGCGTTTCACGGTTACCGATTCGGCCCAGGTCGGTAATGACCTTCGCGGCGATTCCGGAGGACGAAATGTAGGTAACGCCGCCCATGACGATGGCCCCTACAAGACCCCACCCCAGCAGGACGGCAAGGCCCGCTCCCGGTAAGAAGTTGAGCACGAAGTCCATGACCCCTGCTTGCCAGGACCGGCGAAGGCCGGTCACCAGCTCTGAGGCGGTGTATTCCAAGCCGAGCATAAGCAGCAGCAGGATGACGCCCATCTCGCCTGAGAGATGCGCGAACTCGTGCATGCCATCCAGCTTGACCAAGCCCCCGGCACCGAAGGCCAGGCCACCCACGAGATAGAGGGGAATGGGGGACATGCCGATTTTGCCCGCTAACCGAGCCAGGAGGCCGAGGCAGAACACGACGGCCCCCAGTTCAATGAGGGCTAGTGCGAGCGGATCCATACCCGTCAGCCGTTGCGGAGGATGTCGGCTGCCGAGTCAAGTCCTTCCTGGGTGCCGACCGCTACGAGCAGATCACCGGTGTGAAGTACGACGTCGGGCGCCGGCGAGGGGACGACCTCACCTTCGCGCATGATCGCCACGATGGAGACGCCACTGCGTGTGCGGATTTGGGCCTTGCCCATGGCCTGGTTCACGAATGGAGAATCAGCCGTGATGGAAAACTGTCGTGTGACGATACCGGGGACCTCGCGGTGCGCCTCGGCCAGGCGCATGGCGATGTGCTGTCCGCCCAGGAGGTTCCCCAAGGTCGAGGCTTCATCCGCCGTCAACGGGATGGAGGCCTGGCACGTATCCGGGTCATCCCACGTCGAGACGAAAAGCTCGGTTTCGCCCTCGCGCAGTTCCACCACGCCAATACGGCGGCCGGAGGCCGTCACGAAGTCCTTCCGGATGCCAAGGCCCGGAAGTTCGGTCTCATCCACGTTCATAGCTCCACCCTAAACTCTGTTGAACCGGTCCGGTACGTTGTTGACGCCCAACCGGCCCTATGTAGTTAACGCTCTGGTACTACGGCTATTTCCACTTTGGCCGGTGGCTTCACGGGCAGGATCACCAGGAGACCGGCCAGGAGCACAACCATGATCCCGAGGATGCCCCAACGTTGTGCCTCCCCGGCGGCAACGAGCGGCGAGGCGATGGTGATGCACAGCGTGAACAGGGTGGGGGCGAGGAAACTGACGGCCCTTCCCGTTGTGGCGTACAGGCCGAACAATTCGCCCGATTCTCCAGCCGGGGCGAGCCTGGCAAGGTAGGCCCTGGAAGAGGACTGGGCGGGACCTACGAAAAGGCAGAGCAGAAGCCCGAAGACCCAGAACGTTGCAGAACCGGGCCACGCGTTGCCGAAGAAGACATAGTCTTCGTTGCCGAGGACCAGGATGAAGGTTCCCGCGGTCAGCAGCCCTATCAGGGACAGGATGATGACAGCCTTGGGGCCGATCCTGTCGTCCAGGAAGCCGCCGATCACAGCGCCAACAGCCGCCACTACGTTGCCGAAGATGGCGAAGAAGATGACTTCCTTGAGTTCGAAACCAAAGGTTCCCGCCGCGATGACGCCGCCAAAGGTGAACACGGCAGCCAGCCCGTCGCGGAAGATGGCGCTGGACAGAAGGAAGTAGATGGTGTGCGGACTGGTCTTGTAGATGGCCCCGATACGCCGGATCAGCAATCTGTAGGAGGCGAAGAAGCCCAAGGATGAGGTGTCCTTCTTCACGGATACCTCAGGGACGGCAAACATCACGGGCAGGGCGAAGATAAAGAACCACAGGGCTGAGAAAACGGCGACCAACCGTATGTTGAGCGAGTCCTGGGTGGAGGCTCCGAACCATTCGAAGGAAGGCTGGACAAAGAGCTGCAGGACCAGCAGAAGCGCCACGATTCCGCCGAGGTAACCCATGCCCCAGCCGAAGCCGCTGACCTTGCCAATGTTCCGGGGTGTTGAGATCTGGGCCAACATGGCGTTGTAGTTCACGCCGGCAAACTCGAAGAACACATTGCCCAGGGCGATCAAGCAGACACCCAGGAGCAGGAATTCCGGCCGCGGGAAGACGAAGAAGCACAGTCCCGTGAGCAGCGCCGTTGCGGCAGTGTTGACTCCAAGCCAGAGTTTCCGCCTGCCCCCGGCGTCGGAACGCTGACCGGTGACCGGTGCCAGTAACGCGATGGCCAGGCCGGCAATGGCCAGCGCGGCACCCAAAGCGGCAGATGCGGCGTCTTCTCCGCCGAACGCATTGGACGTGAGGTAAACCGTGAAAACAAACGTCGTCATGACCGCGTTAAAGGCAGCCGAACCCCAGTCCCAGGAAGCCCACGCCAGGATTTGCCCCTTTTTTGAGGCGACGGGACCCGTGGCGAGCTCGGATGTCGGGTGGGAGGCTTCGGGAACTGCGGCCGCGTTCATAGTGTGAATGCTATAGGTGCAGGGAACGCTGCGCGCGGATGACAGACCGCGTTGTGAACAACCACGGGTGAACAGCGGGCGGAGCGGAAAAGTGGCCAAAAACTGTCCTGGCCCCTTGATAAACTAGGTAAACCGAACCCAACGTATGACCGCCTGCTCCAACTTTTGACAATTCGTTCCTGACTTTGCGGAGAAAACAGTGATCACAGTTCTCGCCATCACCTTTGCAGCGGCAACTGTGGCGCCCTTGATCTTCCGCTCACTTGGACGAAATGCGTTCTACGTGCTGGCCGCCGTCCCCGCAGCCGCTTTCGTCTGGTTGGTCCTCCAGTACGGCCCCGTATATTCCGGTGGCGGCATAGAGGAAATCCTGCCGTGGATTCCGAGTCTGCAGCTTGAGCTCGCCTTCCGCATGGATCCCTTGGCGTGGGTCATGTCCCTGCTGATTCTGGGTGTCGGTTCGCTGGTGCTGGTTTACTGTGCCCGCTATTTCAAGAACAAGGATCCTGGACTGGGCGGTTTTGGTGCCCAGCTCCTGGCCTTTGCCGGCGCCATGTTTGGCCTTGTGACCTCCGATGACCTGCTGATGCTGTTCATCTTCTGGGAACTCACCACCATCCTGTCCTACCTGCTCATCGGCTACGCCCGCACCCGTTTGGCAGCCCGCCGGTCAGCCCTTCAAGCGCTGATGGTCACCACCGCTGGTGGCCTGGCGATGCTCGTAGGCCTGATCATCGTGGGCCAGGCCGCAGGCACTTACCGCATTTCCGCCATCCTGGACCAAGCCGGGACGCTCATGAGCGGACCCATGCAGGGCGCCGTGACCACCGCCGTCGTACTGATCCTGGTGGGTGCCATCACCAAATCCGCACTGGTCCCGTTCCACTTCTGGCTCCCCGGCGCGATGGCGGCTCCGACGCCGGTCAGCGCCTACCTGCATGCGGCGGCCATGGTGAAGGCCGGTATCTACATCGTCGCGAGGCTCGCTCCGGGTTTTGCTGCCTCGGAATTCTGGCTGCCGGTGGTGCTGGGACTTGGTTTGGCCACCATGCTTGTTGGCGGCTACCGCGCGCTGCGGCAGACCGACATCAAACTCATCCTTGCTTACGGCACCGTCAGCCAGCTCGGTTTCCTGACCATGGTGGTGGGGCTGGGCCGGCCCGACGCCGCGCTGGCCGGGTTGGGGCTGCTGCTGGCGCACGGCCTGTTCAAGGCTGCGTTGTTCCTGGTGGTGGGCATCATCGACCACCAATCCGGAACGCGCGACATCCGCAAGCTCTCCGGCGTCTTCCGCTCGTCCCGCGCCCTGGGTGTGGTTGCAGCGATTGCCGCCGCATCCATGGCCGGTATTCCTCCGCTGGCAGGTTTCGTCGCGAAAGAGTCGGTCTTCGAAGCGTTCGTTCACTACGGAACCGGCCACGACGCCCCTGCCTGGGGGATCTGGATCCTGGTGGGCCTTGTCATCGGCTCGATCCTCACCTTCGCCTACAGTGCCCGGTTCATGTGGGGAGCGTTCGCCGTCAAGCCCGGCGTGGAGCCCACCCCGTTCAAACCGATTAAGCCCGCCTTCCTCGCCGCCCCCGCCATCCTGAGCTTGCTCACCATCGTGTACGGGCTGTGGCCCGCGCCGGTGGACACCTGGATCCAGCCTTACGCCGCGCTGTTCGCCAGCGGACCGGACGCCGTCGACGCCGGGCACCTGGCTTTGTGGCACGGGTTGACGCCTGCTTTGGGCCTGACCGCGGTCACTTTCGTGCTGGGTGCGGCCATGTTCTACGGACGGAACCTCGTTGCCCGCGCCCAGGGCCTGGTGCCCGACTGGGTGGATGGCGATCGCGCGTACCAAAACACCATTGGTGCCTTGGACGATGTGGCCGTCTGGGTCACGGGCCGCACGCAACGTGGTTCGCTGTACTTCTACCTGGCGGTAATCCTGACTGTCGCCTTCGCGGTTCCCTTGACTGCCATGCTCATGGCCAACAAACCGCTGCCTGACGGCATCTACTTCATCGATCCCAACTCACCCCTGCAGCTGGTGGCAGGAGCCGGAATCGTAGTGGGGGCGCTGGCCGCAGTTCGGGCCAACAAGCGCTTCCTCGCCGTGCTCATGGTGTCGGTCACCGGTTACGGCATTGCCCTCATGTTTGCCCTTCAGGGTGCCCCCGATCTGGCTTTGACGCAGATGCTGGTGGAGACCATCGTGCTGGTGGCCTTCGTGCTCGCGATGCGGAGCCTTCCTGCGGAATTGCGTGACAGGACAGGCGGCCGGCTCAGGGTGATCCGCGTGATCATCGGCGCGGCTTTTGGCATCACCATGATCTTCGTTGCCATCTACGCGATGGGGGCCCGCGTTGCTACTCCGGTTTCCCTGGACTTCCCGCGCCTGGCCTACGAAGGCGGCGGCGGGCTGAACGTGGTCAACGTGACCCTCGTGGACATCCGCGCCTGGGATACCTTCGGCGAAATCTCGGTCTTGGCGATCGCCGCCACGGGTGTGGCGAGCTTGATCTTTGTCCGGAGCCGCGGTGACCGCATCAAGACCTCCGAGGCCGTACCGGAAGGCAGCGTGGGGCGCCGTACCGGCGTCGAACGTGATTCCCGGGCCGGCGCCACGCTCGCCGTCGCCAAGAAGTTCACGGATGTTACCCGCGACGCCTGGCTCGTGGCGGGCCGTACCCTGGCCCCCGAGCGGCGTTCGATCATTTTCGAAGTCGTCACTAGGCTCATCTTCCACTCGATGATTGTCTTCTCGATCTACCTCCTCCTCGCAGGACACAACCTGCCGGGCGGCGGGTTCGCCGGCGGCCTGACCGCCGGGCTCGCACTGACCATCCGCTACCTGGCCGGCGGACGGTTCGAGTTGAGCGAAGCTGCGACAGTCAGCGCCGGAACACTTTTGGGAACGGGACTTGCGACGGCGGCAGCGTCCGGTTTTGTCCCGTTGTTCCTGGGCGGACAGGTCTTCCAGAGCGCGATCATCGAGTTCTGGCTGCCCGTCTTCGGAGACGTCAAGTTCGTCACGTCCACCATTTTCGATATCGGCGTGTACATCGTGGTGGTGGGATTGGCGTTGGACGTCCTCCGCAGCCTTGGTGCCGAGATCGACGAACATTTTGAAGGCAAGGGCGCGCCCCTCACCGAGGAAGAGGCAGCCGAGCAGGCCGGGGTGTCGCAGGAAGCCGGACTGGCCCAGGAAGCTGCCCAATCCGTCGCGTCCGGGAAAGGTACGGCATGAGCATCAACCTGACCCTGCTGATCGTCATGGGCGTCCTGTACGCCTGCGGAATCTACCTGATCCTGGAACGCAGCCTCACCCGCGTGCTGCTCGGGCTGATGCTCTTGGCCAACGCCACCAACATCCTGATCCTGAGCACCGGAGGGTATGCCGGCCTGGCGCCCTTCTTCACCAAGGAAACCAATCCGGATTCCTACAGTGATCCGCTTCCGCAGGCACTGATCCTGACCTCGATTGTCATTTCGTTCGCGGTCACGGCATTCATGCTCGGCATCATCTACCGCACCTGGGTCCTGGCCCGCCAGGACGAAATCCAGGACGACCTCGAAGACGTCCGCGTGGCAAAGACCCCCAGCTTCGACGCCGAGGACGACGCAATCGTGCCCTTGGAAACCTCGGAGTTCGCGGTCACCCCGTCCAGCACCTCGGACAGGAACCACCCGGAAGCCACAGAAACCCCCAACACTTCATCAACGCAGGAAGGAGGCAGCGCGTGAACCTCGCAAACCTGTCGCCGCTGGCTGTCCTCCTCCCCATCCTGGGCGCCGCGCTGGCGTTCCTCCTGATCCGGCACCAGAGCGCCCAACGGTTGGTCAGCATCGGCATCCTCAGCACCACGTTGCTGCTGGAATGCCTCCTGCTCTTCTCCGTCTGGTCCGGGGGCACAACCTCCGTCACCCTGGGCGGTTGGCTGCCGCCATGGGGTGTGGTCCTGGTGGTGGACCAGTTCTCCTCGCTCATGCTGGTGGTGTCCACAGTGGTGAGCCTGGCGGTTCTGGTCTACGCCACCGGCCAGGGCATGGCCGACGGCGACCACGAAGCTCCCGTGTCGATCTTCCACCCCACGTACCTGATCCTGGTGGCGGGAGTCTCCAACGCCTTCCTCACCGGGGACCTTTTCAACCTCTACGTCGGCTTCGAGATCCTGCTGACAGCAAGCTACGTGCTCATGACCCTCGGCGGGACGGGTCCGCGTATCCGTGCCGGCGTCACGTATGTGGTGGTCTCCGTAGTGTCATCTGTCCTGTTCCTTATCGCCATCGCCATGATTTACGGGGCCACCGGCACCATCACCATGGCGGATCTGGCCATCAAGCTGGCAGAGCTGGACCAAGGCACGCAGAACCTGCTGCATGTGATGCTCCTGGTCGCCTTTGGGATCAAGGCCGCCGTGTTCCCCCTGTCCTTCTGGCTTCCTGACTCCTATCCCACGGCACCGGCCCCCGTCACTGCGGTGTTCGCCGGGTTGCTGACCAAAGTGGGCGTCTACGCCATGGTGCGGACGGAGACCCTTTTGTTCCCCGGGGATACCCTCAACGTTCCCCTGATGGTGGTGGCGCTACTAACCATGGTTGTCGGTATTCTGGGTGCCCTTGCCCAGAGCGACATCAAACGTCTGCTGTCCTTCACGCTGGTCAGCCACATCGGGTACATGGTGTTCGGGCTGGCCATGAGCTCCGTAGCGGGCCTGGGTGCGGCAGTGTTCTACGTTGCCCACCACATCACCGTGCAGACCAGCTTATTCCTGGTCACGGGACTCATAGAACGCCGGGGAGGCAGCTCCTCCATTGACCGCTTGGGCGGCCTGGCCAAGCTGTCGCCGTTGCTGGCGTTGCTGTTCTTCGTACCGGCCATGAACCTGGCGGGCATTCCTCCGTTCTCAGGCTTCCTTGGGAAGCTGGGTCTTCTGCAGGCCGGCGTGGAGCTCGGAACCCCACTGGCGATCGTGCTGGTAGTGGGCGGCGTGGTCACCAGCCTGCTGACGTTGCTGGCAATAGCCCGTGTGTGGAACAGGGCGTTCTGGCGCAAACCAGAGGATGCCGAGTACCCGGATCCCGTGTTGATGACCCCCGGCAACGTCGGAGTACTGCCGCGGACCATGGTAGGTTCCACTGCGGCGCTGGTGGTGTTCGGGGTGGCGCTGACAGTGTTCGCCGGTCCGCTCTTCCAGGTTGCGGACGGTTCCGCGGAGATCATGCTGGACCGCTCGGCCTACATCCACTCGGTACTGGGTGACTCTGTCGAGGTGCCCCCGCTGGCGCAGAATGGCGGTACGAAATGAGCCGCAAGCCGATCTCGTTCCGCACGGAACTGCCGCTGCTCATCTGGCTGGTCATCGTATGGGGTGCGCTGTGGCGTGACTTCAGCCCGGGCAACCTGCTTTTTGGCGCGCTGATTGCCGTGCTGGTGGCCAAGTTCTTCTACCTCCCGCCTGTGGAGCTCAGCGGCAGGTTCAATGTCCTGCGTGCTGTTCCGTTCGCCCTGATGTTCGTCGCGAAAGTGGTGGCAGCGAGCTTCCTGGTGCTGTACCTGGCGGTGGTCAAGGGACCCAAGGTGCGCAGCGCCGTCGTCGCTGTTCCGTTGCGAAGCCACTCGGACCTCATGGTGACGGCTACAGGGCATGTCATCTCGCTGATCCCCGGCTCGCTGGTGGTGGAGGTGGACCGCTCCACCTCCACGCTCTATTTGCACGCGCTGAACATCTACGAAGAAGCGGACATCGACAAGATCCGCCGGGAGACGCAGAACATTGAGGCAGGGCTGATCCGCATCATGGGAACGCGGGAAGAAGTCGAGGCCCTGAAGGCAGAAGCCCGGCCCGGCATGGAAGGGGCAACGCTGTGAAGGAATTTGTTCTGGTGGCCACGGCGGTGATCCTCAGCCTCGCCGCTGCAGGTGCGATCGTGCGCATCGCGATTGGCCCATCTTTGCTTGACCGCGTCCTTGCTTCCGATGTCCTGCTGGCCATCCTTGGTGCTGCCCTCGCCATCGACATGGCCGTGAACCAACACCTCAACAACCTGATGCTGCTGGTGGCCCTCGCGGTGATCGGTTTCATCGGCTCCGTGACGGTTGCCCGGTTCGTGGCCGAGCGAAGGGAGCAAAGCAATGAGTCCTGACGCCACCGGAGTGGACTTGGTCATCGACATGGTGACCGCAGTGTTCCTCATAGTGGGCGCGCTGATGTCCCTGGGTGCCGCGATCGGCTTGCTGAGGTTCCCGGACCTCATGAGCCGCATGCACGCAGCCACCAAGCCGCAGGTGTTGGGCTTGTTCCTGATGCTCGCAGCGATCGGCCTGCAGATGCGTACTTGGTGGGTGTGGCCCGTCCTGCTGGTGGCGTGGATTTTCCAACTTCTCACCGCGCCGGTGTCCGCCCACATGGTGGGGCGCTCCGCGTACCGGACCAAACACGGGCACCGCGAGAAGCTCACCAAGGACGAACTCGAAGCCGTGGTCCAAAGGGCCGCCGCCGGCCAGGAGCCCTCCGAACCTTAAAGCAACGCGGGGTCACTTATGGCCCATTACCCCCATGGGGATGGGCCATAAGTGACCCCGCGTTGCTTGTTGGGTGATGCTTAGACGATGTCCTGCGACTTCGCGAAGCGGGCAATCGCCCGCTGGGTGCCGCGGCTGGCAAGGACCTGGATCAGCGTGCTCACGAAAGCGGAAATCAGCGCGAAGGTCAGAGCCGAGCGGAGGCTCGTCTCCATGTCATCGTTGCCTGTGGGCGGCTTGTTGCCCGTGGCCTTTTCCCAGCCTTTGTTGACGAGTTTGGTACCGACAAAGCCTGCACCGAGGCTTACCCCGGCGCCCAGCAGCTTGAAAAAGAGGTTCATGCCACCAGCCTAGCTGCACGGCACGGCTACCCGCGGTTTTCCCGCTCCTTGAGAAACGCTGCCAAGGACCCGACCGGAGCCAGAACCGGGACGACCGGGTGCTCGGCGGACCACACTGCCTCTACGGAATCGAGGACAGCGATTTCCTTCAGCAGATAGTAGGTGGGTGGCATCAGCTTCAACTGCCCTGCGGCTTCCGCTTCCAGGACTCCGGACACCGGCATCCACAGCGACTGCCAAGCCTCCGTGGTTTGATGCCGGGGCTGCGCTTCCGGTGCCGGCTTGGCCACATAGAAGTAGGTGTCGAAGCGCTTGGGCATGTCTATGGGCGTGATCCAGTTGGCCCAGGGTCGCAGCTCTCCGGGCTCGATGCCCAGCCCGGCTTCTTCCTGGACTTCGCGGATTGCTGCCGTGAGCACCATTCCCGCGTTCCTCTCCGCCAACGCTGTGTCCGCGGAAATCGAACTCTGCGCCCAGGACAACGCATGGCTGCGCAGCAGTTCCCCGGGGTAGTCCCAGCCGGACTGATCCACAGCGTCCACCCGGCCGCCCGGAAAGACCACCATTCCTGCCGCGAAGTCCATGGTGCTGACTCTGTGCTGGACAAATGCCTCTAGCCCCGAGGGGGCGTCGCGGAGCAGAATCACGCTGGCAGCGAGGCGTGGCTCGGCCACGGGTGCGTGGGAGCCTGGAAGATCCGTCATCAGGCCATTCTTGCAGGTGCGTTGTGGGGCCTGGTGTGCGTGTTAGGCGTGGGGATGGGGCGCAGAGTGGGCCTCGCAACGCACCCTCGTTTGTTGTGGGGCCTGGTGTGCGTGTTTAGGCGCGGGGATAGGGCGCAGAGTGGGCCTCGCAACAGGATTGTGACCGCGGCCCAGAGCCGGCCGTACGCGGAGGTGTAAACTGAACCCGCCCATCAGGGCAGATTTGATAACGACAGGGGAGCGCCGCCGTCGGACCTTGCAGCGATGCAGGAGACGCGAGGGCGCTGAGAGTGCGGACAGCCGCAGACCCTCGAACCTGATCCGGTTAGTACCGGCGCAAGGGAGTCGAGCTTCTCAGAGTGTCCGGAGCCGGACGGTGCAAGCCAGGCGGATTCCGGGGAGCACTTTCCCCTCCTGTAACCTCAGGAGGCAGAAAAATGACCACGGTAAACGTGAAGAAGACCAGTTATAGCTGGCGTGTTGTAGACATCGTGGTGGCGGCCCTCATCGCCATCGCCGGCGGCGTGATTTTCTGGGCCTGGTCCCAGGGCGCGGCACTGGTATCCATCCCCATGAATGCGGCGTACCCGCCCCTGACCGGCCTGATCGCCGGTGGCTGGATGATCCCCGCAGTCCTGGGCATGCTCATTATCCGAAAGCCCGGCGCAGCTCTTTTCTGCGAGGCCGTCGCAGCCACGGGTGAGCTCATCATGGGTTCGCAGTACGGCACCACGGTGCTCATCTCCGGCGTCCTGCAGGGCCTTGGCGCCGAGCTGATCTTCGCCGCGTTCCGCTACAAGAAGTTCAACCTGCCCACCGCACTCCTCGCGGGCGCAGGCGCGGGCCTCTTCTGTGGCCTGAACGATTCGTTCCTGCCCTGGGGCTGGAATATCGCCTACGAGGCCATCGACAAACTGACGTACATCACCTTCACCACCATCTCCGGTGCAGTGATCGCCGGCGGCCTGTCTTGGATCGCCACCCGCGGTCTGGCCACGACGGGTGTCCTGAGTTCCTTCGCGTCGCGGAAGGCCGCTTCGGAGCCAGTCTTCAACTGATGTCTGCCACACACAGCGGCACGGTCCGGCCTGCCGCCATCTCCGCCGAGGGGTGGGGATGGCGGCATGCCGGCCGGGCCCAGCCTGCCATCCAGGGCCTTGACCTCCGCATTGAACCGGGGGAACGCGTCCTGTTGCTGGGCCCTTCGGGGGCCGGCAAGTCCACGCTCCTGCATGCCCTCGCCGGGGTGCTGGGTGACGAGGAAGACGACTCTGACGAGACCGGTTCGCTGCTGATCGACGGCGTCACTGCCCGCGAGCAGCGTGGCCGCGCCGGGCTGATGCAGCAGGATCCCGAAACACAGGTGGTTCTCTCCCGAGTGGGCGACGACGTCGCCTTCGGCGCCGAGAACCTTGCCGTGCCGCGCGAGGAGATCTGGTCCCGGGTGCATGAAGCGCTCGACGACGTCGGCTTGCGTACCGCATCAGGCGGCGGTTTGGCATTGGACCACCCGACGGCGGCACTTTCCGGGGGACAGAAGCAGCGCCTCGCGCTGGCCGGCATTTTGGCGATGCGGCCAGGCTTGATCCTGTTGGACGAACCCACGGCCAACCTCGATCCTGCAGGGGTCCTCGAGGTCCGCGACGCCGTGGCCCGCTGCCTGGACAAGACCGGCGCCACGCTGGTGGTGGTGGAGCACAGGGTGTCCGTGTGGAAGGACCTGGTGGACAGGATCGTGGTCCTGCAACCCGGTACCGCAGGCCCGCAATCAGGCACCCCGGGAGTCCTCCTGGATGGTCCGCCGGAGCAGGTCCTCACCCAGGCGCGCTCCATGCTGATGACGGCGGGCGTGTGGGTTCCCGGCTACGTTCCCGCCACAAGGGCGCGTGCCCGGACGTCCGGGACAAACGAACTCCTCCTCGCAGCACAGGACCTGGCCGTGTCCCGGGAAAAGCCCAGGCGAAAGCGCTTCCGAACCATCCCTCCGGTTCCGGTGCAGAGGGACATCACCGCCCAGGTCCGTGCTGGCCAGGCGTTGACCATTACCGGGCCCAATGGTGCCGGGAAGTCCACTTTTGCGCTGACGTTGGCCGGCCTTCTGGCGCCGGTGGACGGCATGGTGAGCGCCGGCGTCGACCTTTCGGAGGGGGCGGGCATCGACCCGTACAAATGGAAGGGCGATCAGCTCATCTCCAGGATCGGCACGGTCTTCCAGGAACCGGAGCACCAGTTCGTCACGGGCAAGGTCCTGGATGAGCTCATGTTCGGCCCCAGGCACCTGGGCCACGGCGGGGAACGCGTGGACGAATTGGTGGAGCGGCTGAGGCTCTCCCATCTGGTGGATGCCAATCCCTATACACTGTCCGGCGGTGAGAAACGCAGGCTTTCAGTGGCTACGGTGTTGGCGGCGCACCCGAAGGTACTTGTCCTCGATGAGCCCACCTTCGGACAGGACGCCAATACCTGGGCCGAGCTGGCCTCGTTCCTCTCGGAGTTGCTGGACGCCGGTACCGCCGTGGTTTCCGTGACCCACGACCAGGAATTCAGTGCCGTACTGGGCGGGACGGAACTGCGGCTCGGGCCGGTGTCCCAAGGTGAGACGGCGCCTCAGGAAGCGGGTGCGGCATGAGGGACGCATTGAGCCTGCGCGGCAACCACGCACTCCTGACCCGGGCAAACCCGTTGGCGAAGTTCGTGGCCGTCTTCCTTATCTCCCTGGTGCTGGCCCTGTCCATCGACTGGGTTTCCGCGTCCACGGCTCTCATCGCGGAATTGGCGCTCTTCCCCTTGGCCGGCCTCACACTCCGCCTTCTCTGGCAGCGCGCCTGGCCGCTGATCATAGCGGCGGCGATAGGGGGCTGGAGCACCGCGATTGTGGCCGCTGACAGCGGCGCGGTACTGCTCGACGTCGGACTCTGGTCCATCAGCGAAGGTTCCCTTGAGCTGGGGCTCGGCTTCATGCTGCGCGGTTTGGCGATCGCCCTCCCCGCGATCCTGCTGATGTCCTGCACCGACCCGACGGACCTGGCGGACGCACTGGCCCAGAAGGCAAAGCTGCCGCACCGATTTGTCCTCGGTTCCCTTGCCGCCATGCGGCTGGTGGGCCTCATGGCGGAGGAGTGGCAGACCATCGGCATGGCCCGGCGCGCCCGCGGTGTCGGCTCACAGGGAAGCCCGATCCAGCGCCTCAAAGCGACGCTCGGACAGAGCTTCGGGCTGCTGGTCCAGGCCGTCCGGCGGGCTTCGCGGTTGGCCGTGACCATGGAAGCCCGCGGTTTCGGCGGGGGACAACGGACGTGGGCGCGTGAGTCCACGTACTCGCTGATGGACGTCTGGGTGGTACTTGGCGGCGTGGCCATAGCCGGAGGCGCCGTCCTCACGGCTTTGGGCGCCGGAACGTGGAGCTTCGTGTGGCGTTAGCGGGCCGGTAGCTCCTGGATTTCGTCGAAATCTGCGCGGGTGAGGAAGCCGAGCTGGGCCTCCTTCTCCTCGAGCTGGATGATCGGGCCGAGTTCGAAGCACGTCGCTTCAAGCCGGCGCAGGGCTTTGGCGTTGCGTGAGTCTGGCTCCACGATGATCCGGTCCTTGCCCGGGAGCGAGAACATGTACCTGATAAGGGAGGTGCCGAGCCTGGGGGTGAAGTGCGGAATGGGGCGCGTTGCCGGTGCCAGCAGCAGATGCATCCCGATGTCCGCCTCGCGGGCGGGGTAGGCCTCGCCCACGGGATCGTGCAGTGGTTCGTATGTCTGGAACAGGGCCAGGGGCTCGCCGTCGAGGAGGGCCAGGAAAGCGTGGTGCGTGTCCAGTGAGTCAAGGAATCCGTAGATTTCCAGCACTTCCTCTTGGGACTTCTCCGTCATGCCCCAGAACCTGGCGCGGGGTTGCTTGACCCATTCGAAGATGAGCCCGATGTCTTCGCTGGGGACCAGCGGGACAAGGCGCAATTCACCCCAGCCTTCGAGGTTCTCGGAGTAGACGGTGGTGCGGACAGAGAAGTCCTGGGTGGCGGTGCTCATGTGTTCCTTCGGTAGGCGGGTGTCTGGTGTCAGTTCGGGTCTTTGGCCAGGGCGGACCAGTCCGTGGTTACAGGGACCATCCGGCCTTCGCTCCAGAGCGGGAGCTGGTCCGCGAAGTGGCTGTGGCCGGGCGATCCGGCGGCGCCGAAAGGCACAATCCACCGGCTGTTCTCCCGGCAGTCCAGGTCCCAGACGTAACGGGCCACAGGTCCGCGGAAGCTTCGGTCGTCCACTCCAGGGAGGCTTTCGGTGCTCAGCACGCAGCCGGTGTCTCCACTGAGGGCGGCTGTGGGCGCCGCAGCGGCAAGGGTTTCGGGGAGCACATGGATTGCCAGCAGCGTGTGCCGGTCACCCCAAGACCCGCCGTCCAGCAATGCTTCTTCCAATGCCGTGGCTTCCAACGCCGCCGCTGCCTCCACGGAGACGGCGATGCCAAGTTCGGAGCCGCGGGCCAGCAGGGTCTCCAGTGCGAAGCCGATGCGCGATGCCACGGACAACCACGGGCCAAACAAGGGGGAATAGCCGCTCGGGGTGTTCAGGGGAGCAAGAGCGGCGTGACGTCCGAGGCGCTGGACCAATGCACCGCGCCAGGCAGCGAAAACGGCCGCGGGATGGCTGCCGGCGTCCATCCGGCCATCCCACGCCAACAACTGTGATCGTAGTTTCCTGGCCTCGTCGGACAGCCCGGTTGTCTCCAGTGCAGCCAGGATCTTCCGGAAGAACGGCCACGGACCGAGCAACGTGTCGGTATGGATTCCCTGCATGGTGTCGCCGGACAGCGTCCCTGCCGGCGCGGACTCCAGCAATTGTTGGATGCGCAGCGCCCGGTATGAGGGGGCGAACTCCATGGCCACGGCGTCCCCACCACCGGCTGCCCGGTCGTTCGCGCTGACGGCAAACTGCCGGACCTCGGTGCGGGGCAGCGCAACGTAGGGTCCTTCCCAGGCATGGCGTGGTGACAAGGCCGGTGTGGGCAGCCGACGGTTCGCCGGGTTGCGCTGCGGAACCAGTCCGGCGATGAAATGCCTCACGGCCCCGGATGAATCCGCCGCCACCACACTGTTGACGGGCTCCACCCAGGCATCGAATGCAGCTTCAACGTCAGCGACGCTCCGGCTCCTCAACAGCGGCAGGAGGGCCTCAAAACCCAGCCGCCCCTCAACCCGCGCGGGAAAACGCAGGCTCAGCGCACCGCCGTCGGGCATTTCCGAAATGACGGGGCCGCGGGCAGTCTCGATCACCTCAACGGTCACCGCGTCGCCACCGCGGACGCTGATGGTCTCGGTACTGACGACGGCGGGTTCCCAACCTTCCGCTCCGTGCGCCTCGATGCGTTCGCCATTGCTGTCGGTGATCCGGCGGAGTTCTTCCAGAAAGAGGTCCTGGTAGTCGGCCATCGCATTCGTGACGGCCCAGGCGGCATGGCCTGTGTGGGCGAAGTGCGGCAGCCCTGGCACTCCGGGGAACGCGAAGCCTGCGACGTCGAATTCGGGGCAGGCCAGCCGCACCTGCTGGTACACGCCGGGCAGTTCCATAAGGCGGTGCGGGTCTCCGGCGATCAAGGGCAGGCCGCTCGCAGTCGTGGAACCGTGGGCGGCCCAGGCGTTGCTGCCGGACCAGACTGGAGCTTCGATGCTGAACAGGTCCACTGCATCTTCCCCGAGAGTCCGCGCGACGTGGGCGCGGAACAACTTGTTGGGAAAGGTGGAGAAGAGGATGTGGTGCACCAGGAAGACTCCCAGCGGTGTCCACGGAAGCCAAGGCTCAGGGGCGCAGCGGGCTTCGTCGAACTCGGGACCGCCACGAAGGCCGTCGGCGAGGGCCTGGTTGATGCCGGCAACGTACTGTCCGCACCAGCGTTGCGTTTCGTGGGGGAGTTTGTCGAAGCAGCGGCGCGCGGTGTCATTGAGCCGGGCCTGCCGGGCGAACCGGTCCCAGACCACGGCGTCGGGCCCCAGCACTTCGGCGACTCGGCCTTCTGAACGCCAGCGCTCCAGTTCGATCTGCCAGGACCGGTCCGTCGCGGCGTTCCGGCCTTGGAGGAAGGCGAGTTCGTCCGCGGAGTCAGCCCACAGGTGCGGGATTCCCCAGGTGTCGCGGTAGGTTCCGGTGCCGCCTGCCGGGGCGGATTGTTGCGTCAGGGCAGGCGTCATGATGTCAGGCCGCTTTCGAGCTTAGGTTAGGCTTACTTAAGTTCAAGATAAATGGCTTTGGCCCCGGGCACAAATCGTGGGCCATTCGTGAAGGAGTGCTGCTTGAAGCGCAATTGGGAAGGTGTCGTCCTGAAAGTCATGGGCGCCAAGGATTTCACCCTGCAGGTCACCGCCCGGGAAGAAATCACCCCCGACTTCCTTCGCGTGCACGTGCGCGACGGCGGGCTCCTCAAGGCCAGCGGCCTGCACCCGACTGTGTGGATCCGCCTCTGGTTCAACGACTCCGGCAAGGCCCACCAGCGTGCCTACACCCTGGTCAACGCGGATCCGGAGGCTGGCACGTTCAGCATGGACTTCGCCATGCACCGCGGGGTGGCAGCTGATTGGGCCCGCACCGTTCAGGCCGGCGACACCATCGACGCCACAGTCCAAGGCAGCTCCTTCGCGTTCCCGCAGCCCGCGCCGCGCCGCATCTGGGTGGTCGGCGATCCTGCCTCACTTCCGGCCATCAACTCGCTCCTGGACGCGCGGGGACCGCACGGCTCACCGGTCACCGCCTGGCTCGAATACCAGCACGACGCCGACACCACGCTCGCCGTCCGGACGTCCGGCGGCGACGTCGTCACCTGGATTCCGCGCAAACGCGACGGCGCCTCACTGGTTGAGGAAGTCTGCACGGGGCTGGCACCACAGGCCGTGTCAGCGACGGATGACTTCTTCTGGGTCGCATGCGAGGCATCCAGCACCCGTGCCATCGTGAAGCACCTGAAGAAGGAACTCGGGGTGGATAAGCATCGGATTGACGCTTTGGGGTACTGGCGGGCATAGGGAACTGAACCCACCGCCGCAGTGAGCGGCCCCGATGAGGCGAGTGCCGCCGTCGGGCTATATATCGCACAATACGGGTAGGGTGTGACGCTTACCGCCTAAACGGTGTTTTGCTAGCTACTTCTAACTCACTTGTGATATTTCTTGGTTATGACGCAACCGACCGCAGAACACGTAGGCCTCCTGCTCCGCAACGCCCGCGGCGAAAAGGGCTGGACGCAGGGGCAGCTGGCTACTGAGCTGGGAACCAGCCAGAGCGCTATCGCCCGGATGGAACAGGGCAAGCAGAACCTGAGCCTCCGAATGATCGAACGCCTCGAAGCGATCTTCGGCCGGTCCATCGTCAAGGTGGGCAAACCCCAAATGACCCACCTGCGGGTGGAAGGCGGCCGTACGCTCTCCGGAGAGGTGGACGTCAACAGCAGCAAGAACGCCGGTGTGGCCCTGCTGTGCGCGAGCCTGATCAACCGCGGCACCACCACGCTGCGCCGCCTGGCACGTATCGAAGAGGTCAACAGGATCGTCGAAGTGCTGACGTCCATCGGCGTGGAATGCACCTGGCTTAACGGAAGCGATCTGCGCATCCGCAGGCCCGAGGTCCTTGACCTCGAATCAATGGATGTGGACGCCGCCCGCCGGACCCGCAGCGTGATCATGCTGCTGGGACCGCTCCTTGACGAGACCAGTGAATACCTTCTTCCCTACGCCGGCGGATGCGATCTCGGAACCCGCACCGTTGAGCCCCACATGCAGGCGCTGCGCCAGTTCGGCCTCGAGGTTGAGGCGAAGTCCGGTTTCTACTCCGTCACGGCCCCCGCCGCCGACGGACACCACCGTTCGTTCGTACTGACCGAACGCGGCGACACCGTCACGGAGAACGCCATCATGGCAGCCGCGCACCGCGAAGGCACCACGGTCATCCGCAACGCCAGCCCCAACTACATGGTCCAGGACCTCTGCTTCTATCTGCAGGGCCTTGGCGTGGATATCCAGGGTGTGGGCACCACCACGTTGAAGATCACCGGGCGGCCGGCCATCGACGTGGACATTGAATACTTCCCGTCCGAAGATCCCATCGAAGCCATGAGCCTGATCACTGCCGGAATCGTGACCAACTCGGAAGTCACCATCCGCCGGGTTCCCATCGAGTTCATGGAGATCGAGCTGGCCACACTGGAGCAGATGGGCCAGAAGCTCGAGATCTCCGGCGAATACATGGCCCGCAACGGCCGCACGCGCCTGGTGGACGTGACAACCAAGCCCTCGGAGCTGCATGCGCCGCAGGACAAGATCCACCCCATGCCGTTCCCGGGCCTGAACATCGACAACCTGCCCTTCTTCGCCGTGATTGCCGGCAACGCCGAAGGACAGACCATGATCCATGACTGGGTCTACGAAAACCGGGCCATCTACTTGACAGAACTCAACAAGCTCGGCGCCCAGGTTCAGCTCCTGGACCCGCACCGGATCTATGTCAACGGACCAACCAAGTGGCGGGCAGCAGAAGTCGGCTGCCCTCCGGCCCTGCGCCCCGCTGCCTGCCTTCTCCTGGCGATGCTTGCGGCCAGGGGTACCTCCGAGCTGCGCAACATCTACGTGATTGAGCGAGGTTACGAGGACCTGGCCGAGCGGCTGAACACCATCGGCGCGAAGGTGGAGTACTTCCAGGACTGATGCTGACGTATTTTTGCTGGATCATCGGCGCTCGCAGAAACGGGAAAGCCTGGAATTACGGGCCTTCCGGATGCTGCTTCGGGCGATGATCCAGCAAATACTCTGTCACCGCCTACCCCGCGGCCTTCCGAGCCCAAGGCACGCCCGGATCTGGCCCAAGACCAGCTCCGGCGAGTTCCAGATTTGCTCGGGGGCGAAGCTCAGGACGCGGTAACCCATTGCCTGCGCCGCGTTCAACCTGCCCATGTCCTTTCTCCAGGCTTCCCGTGAACTGTGGAACTGATAGCCATTGACCTCCACAATCAGCCAGCCGTCAATCAGGGTGTCCACCCGGCCCACTTCTGGGATTTGGACCTGCCGTTCAAAGGAGAGTCCCGCCGCCTCAAAAAGCAGGCGGGCACTGATCTCCGGGACGGATTCAGACAAACCGTCGGCCTTGCGCAGTCGTTTCCTCGCATTCCCGAAGTAGTTGGCCCGCAGTTCGCCCTCCAGGACGTCACGGGGAACTCCCCGGTTTTTCATAGCGGACTGGGCCACGGCAATGGCGTCGACGTCCGGCAGGCACGTGAGAGCGTGAATGACAGCGTCTTCCAGCGAGGCAACTGGAACGTAGGACTCCGAGCCCAGCCTGAGACCTCCGTGCCGGATAAACACCCGGCCTCTGTTGTGCTTGGTTGCCAGATGCAGTCTTCCCGGTTTGTCTTTAAGCCAGAGGCCATAGCGGGCAGCTGCGCTTGCGCATGTCAGAAGTCCGTTGTTTACGAGGGCAGAGACAAACTCCGTATCTGCGGAGGGCAGAGCCCATATGCCATGCCGCGGTTGATAGGCCCCCTCGAGCTTCCTTAGATCCGCCGGGGTGTGCCCGTGGGCCTTAAGCAGCCCTACCTTGGCTACTCCACCTACTGACGACAAGAATTCGAATGCGTTCATGCCTTCAGTCAGCCACGGACTGGTCCCTCCCCAGTCCGGAAACTTCGCCTATGTGGACAAATCTGCTGGATCATCGGCCCCGGCCAGCTTGCTTGGCCGGCTAATCCGCGGGTCCTCTCCGTTTCCAAGGGCGATGATCCAGCAGAATCTCGTTGCCGCAGGCCAAACTGCCAGTCCCACCCTGTGTTCTGGAGGCCACCCGTGACGCAGAATGGAGCATGCGGACTTTCGGGGTCGAGGAAGAACTGCTCATCGTTGATCCGGTGACGGGCATGCCCTTGGCTCTCGCGGACGCGCTTCTGGCCGGCTACGAGGAACCTGCCACGGAGACCGGACTGAGCCAGGAGCTCAAGCTGGAGCAAATCGAAACCCAAACGCGGCCGTGTCACAGCTATGCCGAACTCCTGCAGCAGATTCGCCGGGGCCGCGCCATGGCCGATGAAGCTGCCCGGCGGCACGGTGCAAGGGTTGCAGCGATTGCCACTTCACCATTGGCCTCGAACACGCACACCACCCCGGATCCCCGGTACGCCGCGATGCTGGACCACTTCGGCATCATCGCCACCGAGCAGTTGACGTGCGGGTTCCACGTGCACACTTCAGTGGAGTCCCCGGAGGAAGGCGTGGTGGTGCTGGACCACATCCGGGACAAACTCGCGGTACTCACCGCGCTCTCGGCCAATTCGCCCTACTGGCGCGGGCTTCCGACCGGGTTCGACAGCTACCGCACGCAGGCATGGAACCGGTGGCCCACGTCCGGGCCGTCATCGCTTTTTGGCTCGCTCACGGCTTATCGACGCGTGGTGCAGCGCTTGCTTGATACCGGTGTAGTCCTGGATGAGGGGATGATCTACTTCGATGCCCGGATCGCCAGGAACCAGCCCACCGTAGAGGTCCGGGTCGCCGACGTCTGCCTCCGCGCGGAGGACGCGGCGCTGATCGCGGTGCTGGTGCGGGCTTTGGTGGAGACGGCCTCCTTGGAAATGCTCGACGGCGTTGATCCCACCCCGGTGCCGACCGCCCTGCTGCGGATGGCGGGTTGGCGGGCCAGTAATTCCGGGTTGCGGGGAGACCTCCTGGACTTCGGCGATTTCCGGCCCCAGCCTGCCGCTGATGTCGTGTGGGCGTTGGTTGACTATCTCAGCCCGGTACTGGATGACCAAGGTGAATTGGCGCTGGTCAAGGCGGGCATTGCCGAAATTCTGGGACGCGGCAACGGAGCGCTCGAACAACGGGACGCAGCGGCACGGTACAGCGCCAGGCATCGTGACGGCGGGAATCCGCCCGGCTCCGAAGCCCTTGCCGCCGTGGTCTCGCACGCTGCGAAGGTGACTGTTCGTGGCACCGCGACGGTCGCGTTCAAGGACCCGGTCCCGCTGCTGACCAGAGTGCGGCGGCCTTAGCCCTCGATGTCTCCGATGTTCTCGCTATCCCCGATGTCCCCGGGTTCCGGCCACGCCATCAGGTACGCTCCGACGGCTCCTTCGGTGAGGTAGAAAACCAGGGGCGGGATGTCCTTGGTGGTCGCCAGGACGGTCCCGGAAACCACGGCCATCCCTGCTGCCGTCATCCCCGCCCATCGTTTGGCGGGGGACTTCAGCAGGCTGCCGCCCATGGCAGCCAAGCCCAGCACATGCAGCCATGAGTAGGCGAGGAACGGTGCATTGGATCCCCGAAAATAAGCGAAACGCTCAAGGTCCGAGGCCCGCCGCGACAAGCTGTAGACGAAGAATGGTGCGCCCGCGAGCAGCGCTGTTGCTGCCGCGGACGCCCACGCTTTGGAGGTCCCTGCCGGTTGTGCTTTCGAGAACGCCATGAAGCCCACCGGGACTGCGACGGTTCCTGCAGCGGCCGCGTGGTGGCCGAACACCCATCCGCGCTCGCTGGCAAGCAGCAAACGCAGGCGCTCCGCGGGGTCGTGCATGAGGTACACGCGGGATCCCGGTGAAATCCCGGCCAACCACACCACCGATCCCGCAACGATGACAGCCCCCGCCCGGCGGTATGGATGCCTCATGCCAGCAAGGTTAGACCTGTTTGAGGGCCTTCTCCAGATCCAGGATGAGATCGTCCACGTCCTCCAGCCCCACCGACAAGCGCACCACGCCATCGGACAGCCCGATCGCCGCCCGGCCCTCCGGACCCATGGCCCGGTGGGTGGTGGTGGCAGGGTGGGTGATCAGCGACTTGGAGTCACCAAGGTTGTTGGAGATGTCGATGACACGCAATCCATCAAGCAGCGCGAACGCGGCTTCTTTCGCGGAGCGGCCAGTGGACGGCGAGAGCTCGAACGTGAGCACTGTGCCGCCGGCTTTCATCTGCTTCGCGGCGAGCTCGTACTGCGGGTGCGACTTCAGCAAGGGGTACTTGACCCAGCTGATGGCGGGTTGCTGCTCCAACCATTCCGCGATCTTCAGGGCCGATGCCGAGCTGTGGTTGACTCGGAGCCCGATGGTTTCCAGGCCCTTGGTCAACACCCAGGCGTTGAAAGCCGAAAGCGATGGCCCCGTGTGGCGCATGAGCTGCTTCACCGGTCCATCGATGAACTCCTTGGTGCCCAGGATCGCGCCACCGAGGACGCGTCCCTGGCCGTCGATGTGCTTGGTGCCTGAGTACACAATCACGTCGGCGCCCAGCTCGCCACAGCGCTGCAGCAGGGGAGTGGCAAAGACGTTGTCGACGACGACAGTCGCCCCAGCGGCATGCGCCAGTTCGCTGACAGCCTGGATGTCCACGATTTCCTGCATCGGGTTGGACGGCGATTCGAAGAAGACGGCGGTGGTCGGCTCGGAGAGAGCCTCACGCCACTGGTCAAGGTCCGGTCCGTCCACAAACACGGTCTCCACGCCCCAGCGCGGAAGGATCTCGTTGAGGATCACGAAGCAGGAGCCGAAGAGGGAACGGGCAGCAACCACGCGGTCACCGGCAGCCAGCAGGGCACCCAGTGCGGTGAACACGGCGGACATGCCGGACGCCGTCGCGAAGCAAGCCTCGGTACCTTCGAGGAGGCGCAGCCGCTCCTGGAAGGTGGCCACGGACGGGTTGCCGTAGCGGGAGTAGACGAAGCGTTCGTCCTCGCCGGTGAAGGCGCGTTCTGCCGCGGCGGCGGATTCGTAAACGAAGCCGGAGTTCAGGAAGACGGGTTCGGCCGTTTCCTGGAAGTTGGTACGGTCAAGTCCACCGCGAACGGCCTGGGTGTCGGGGCTCCAGCCGGCGGCGTCAGGATTGAAAGTCACTTACTCGGTCCCCAGATTCGTTGGCAGGCCACGGTTCTTCCAACCATTGACGGTGCGTTCGCCGTAACGGTCGGGTTCGCCCTCAAAGCCTTCAAGGACGTTGTAGGCGGTGAAGCCTGCCTGCGTGGCGGCGATGGCGGCGGCGATGGAGCGCTGGCCGGAGCGGCAGATGAAGACGAGCTCCACGCCGTCGTCCTCGGGCGCTTGTTGTTGCAGGTCCTCGATGAAGCGGGAGTTCGGGATGCCGCCGGCGAGGTTCCACTGGATGAACAGGGGATCGTTCTCGGTGGCTTTCGTGTCGGGGATTCCGATGTGGGCCCATTCGCCCTCGGTGCGGACGTCCACCAGGATGGCGCCCTGTTCAAGCTTGGCCCACGCGTCCTGCGGGGTCAGGTCACCTGCGTAGCTCATGCGTGGCCCTCGAATGCTTCTTCGTCGTCGGTATCCAGTTCATCAACGGCGTTGGCGACTGCGGCATCGGCGCTGGCAATAGCGGCGGGCAGGACGACGGCCTGCGCGACGATCACGTCGGTTCCGTTGAACGTGGCGGCGGGGCTGCCGTGCAGTACGTACCCATCCGCCAGGGCGTTGGTGATCCGCTCACAAAAGTCGCGGGTATCCGGGCCTGTTATCAGGCGGTAAGAGAGTTTTTCTTCAGTGGGTTCAGGCATTGCTGGTGCTCCTCAGTCACGCTTGCAGTTCGAGTTGTCGATACGCCGAGTAGTCACCTGAGGCACCCCGCCGGAGAGAGGGTTGCCGACCAGCAAGTCAGGGCTTTGCGCTGGTTCTCATTACTCAAGAAAAACGTAGCATTCACGACGACGGCCCGCACGGCGGCCGTCGTCATGTTGCGTAACCGGGCGGTACTGGAGTACGGGTCCAATTAAGACGTCCCGGGAGCATAATTGACGCAGTACGACCCCCTGTAACTTCGTATGAAATCAGGTCGCGGTGAACGGACAGAGCAGTTCTACACTCAAGCCCATGCTGCATTTTGGTTGGTTTGTGGGGCACGGTTTCGGGGTGCAGGGCTGGGGCACTCCGGGCTACAGCCTGGGTTACGACTGGAAGAAGCCCGCCCTGTACCAGGAGGCCGTGCGCGCGTTCGAGCTGTCCGGGCTGGACCTGTTCATCATCGAGGATTCCCTGACCGTCCCGGACACCTATGGCGGTACTGCCGAGGTTTCGCTGGCCCATGCTTCCTTTGCGCCGAAACACGATCCTTTGGCGTTGGTCCCGTACTTGCTTTCCGCCACGGAGCACCTGGGGATCGTTCCCACGGTCAGCGCTTCCTTCTACCCGCCCTTCACCGCGGCCCGGCTCCTCGCTACCCTGCAGCACTTCTCCGAGGGGCAGCTCGGATGGAATGTGGTCACCTCGGGCAGCGATCTCGCCGCGCAGAACTACGGCTTGGACCAGCAGATCGAACACGACCTCCGGTACGAAAAAGCGGAGGAATTCGTCGACGTCGTCAGGCGGCTTTGGCGAAGCTGGGAGGCCGACGCTGTACTTGAGGACGTTTCAGCTGGGGTGTTTGCGGACCATACCAAAGTGCATCCGATCAACCACGACGGGGACTTCTTCAAGGTCCGTGGGCCGCTGAACACGGCACCGTTGCCCGAGGAACCCGTGCTTGTCCAAGCGGGCGCCTCTCCGCGGGGCAAAGCGTTTGCCGGCGGTCACGCGGATGTGGCAATTGCGCTCGCCCGCGGCGTTGACGGCATGAAGGCCTACCGGGATTCGATCCGGGCCGAGGCGGCGAAAGCCGGCCGGAATCCCGACGACGTGAAGGTGCTTTTCGTACTGAAGCCCACCGTGGTGGGTTCCACAGCCGAGGCCGAGGAGCTACGGGCGCAGCGCCGGGAATTGACGCAGCGTGACATCGACAGCCAGCTCAACTCCATCTCCTACCTATCCGTGATCGACTTCAAAAAGTTCGACCTCGATGCCCCGCTTCCGGAGTTGAGCACCAACAGCAACCAGGGCACCTTGGAGCACTTCGCCAAGGCTGCCCCTCCCGGGTCCACTCTGCGTGAAATCCTGCAGGCACGCAGCGGTGGTGCCGGGGATTCGATCATCGGCACGGTGGGAGAAATTGCGGATTATCTGGAGGAGACCGGCGCGGCGGTAGGGGGCGACGGCTTCCTGTTCTCCGGCTTCGTTGATCCGGTGACCGTGCACGGTGTGCTGGACAAGCTGACCCCGGAACTCCGCCGCCGCGGCCTGTTGAGGAAGAGTTACGGCAACGGCGGATTCCGCCAAAACCTGCTGGATTTCTAATGGGCATTTTCACCATCGGGACGGGCCCCATCTCCGCGTTGGCTGTGGCGGAAGCGGCTGCGGATCCGACGTTTCACGTGGAACTCAACCAAGAAGCGTTGAATTTGATCGGACGGGGAAGGGAGATCGTGGAGGAGGCGGCCGCCTCCGGTCAACGGGTCTACGGCCTGAATACCCTTCTAGGGTCAGGCCGGGACACTGCTGTGGAGGAGAAGTCCCTCCTCGCCTACCAGGTGCAGGTCATCAGGTATCACAACAGCGGCGTAGGCCCGTATCTGGATCGTGCCGCAGCGCGCGCAGTGATCCTGGCCCGGCTTGTCGGGTTCAGCCGGGGCGGCTCCGGGGTTCGTGCCGGGACCGCCGGGTTCTATGCCGAACTGCTCAACCGCGGCGTCTACCCCGCCATCCCGCGCGAAGGGTCCGTGGGTTCCTCCGACCTGACCCAGCTGGCCGCCGTCGCTGCCGTAGCCCTGGGCGAGGGGGAAGCGTTCGACGCCTCCGGCATGCTGGTGCCCGGCGCCAAAGCCCTCGCGGACGCCGGCCTGCAAGCCCTGCAACCTGCTGCCGGAGAGGCCTTGGCCCTGGTGAGCGCCAATGCCTACTCCGTGGGCGCGGGAGCCCTCGCCTTGGTGCGCCTGCAGCACCTGGCCCGGCTCGCCGACGTCGCGCTTTCATTGTCGCTGGAGGCGATCGCAAGGTACGACGGCGGCGGAAACCTCAGTCCCTTTTCGCCGGCCATCCAAGCGGCCAAGGCGGTTGACGGCCAGCGGGACTCGGCCGCCGCTGTTCGACGGCTTCTCAGCGGTGGCTGGCTGGAGGATGTCCGCAGGGAAGCGTCGGTACAGGACGCGTTGTCCTTCCGGGCTGCACCGCAGACCCACGGGGCGTTCCGGTTCTTGGTGGCGCAGTTGCGTTCGGGCCTGGAAGTGGAGCTGAACGGCCGGGGAGACAACCCGTTGGTCGATGTGGAGTCGGGAACGATGGTGTCCGGCGGGAACTTCCAACCCATGCAGCTGGCGTTGTCCTTCGAAAGCCTGCGGTTGGGATTGGCGCACGTGGGGATTTCCAGCGAGCGGCGGATCGCCAAGCTGTATCCACCGCAGCGGGCCATCCGGGCGAGGCACCTGGCAGCGGCGTCCTCCGCGCCCGGTGCGGCGTCTGCCTTGATTCAGGAGGAGCTGCCCGGGCTGCTCTGGTATTCCGCGGCCGGACTGTTGGCCGAACTCAAATTCCTGGCAGCGCCGGCAACCCTCGGCGCGCCCACGCTCTCAGCCGACATCGAGGACCACTCGACGCTTGCTCCGCTGGCCTTGCAACAGCTGGAGAAGTCGATTGATGCCGCGGAGAAGCTCCTGGCCATCGAGTCCCTCACGGCTTCCTACCTCCTGCTGGAAGCCGAAGCTGCACAGCCGCTCGGCAACGGGACCGGGCTGGTGGCGGGCCGGCTTGCTGATGTGTTGGCGGACCGGCCGTCGGCGCCGGACCTGGTGGAGCGCTCGCGGACGGTGCTGCGCGAAGCCGTGGATCAGCTTTTCACTGAAACAGAGGAGGCGACGCCATGAGCACGGCCACCCGTAAGCATGGGTTGCATGCACTGCCCGGGGGTCTTGATGGTCTCGACGCCTCGGTCCTGGAAAAGGTGGGGAACACTCCGCTGGTCAAGCTGGAGAACTTCAGCCGCGGGCTCGGCAGTGTCATCCACGTCAAGCTGGAGTCCGAGAACCCCGGTGGTTCCATCAAGGACCGCACGGCACTAAGTATGGTGCGGGCGGCCGAGCGCTCGGGGGAGCTGAGGCCGGGGGCCACCATTGTGGAGAGCACGTCCGGTAACACCGGGATCGGGCTGGCGCTGATCGGGCACCTCACGGGCCACCCGGTGGTGGTGGTCACGGGCGACACCATTTCCGAGGAAAAACTCGCTGCGCTGCACAACTATGGCGCGCGGGTGATCCTGACGGATTGGAACGCGCCGTCCGAGTCTCCGGAGAACGCGCGAGCCGTGGCCGCCCGGATTACCGCCGAAACACCCGGCGCCTGGCGGCCCATGCAGTTCGACAATCCGGCCAATCCTTTGGCACATTACGAGACCACGGGGCCGGAGATCTGGGAACAGACGGGTGGGCTGGTGACGCATTTCGTGGCCGGCATCGGTACGGGCGGGACCATCAGCGGCAACGGGCGGTATTTGAAGGAACAGGTGGCAGCCTCAAGGCCGGGCGGGCACGTTGAAGTGGTAGGTGCAGACCCCTACGGATCCGCGTACAGCGGGGGTCATCCCGCCGAAATCCTGGTGGACGGCGTCGGCAACTCCTGGCCGCAGTCAGAGTGGCCCAAGATCTTCGACCGCTCCATCGTTGACCGCTTCCTCCGGATCCCCAACGACGAGGTCTACAGCACGGTCCATCGGCTTCTTGACGAAGAAGGGCTCGCGCTGGGGCCGTCGTCCGGTCTCGCTGTCGCGGCGGCAGTGCGCGTGGCCCGCGCCGCGCCTCACGGTTCGGTGGTGGTAGCCATAGCGCCCGACGCCGGCACCAACTACCTGAGCAAGGCCTTCAATCCCGTATGGCTGGCCGAGAACGGCATCCGCCTGGCCGCCGACACCCCGGAGTGACCCTCCCTCACGTTCCGCGTGCTTGGCTGTGACGCTTGCTCACATCCCGCGTGCTTGGCTGTGACGCTCGCTCACGTTCCGCGTGCTTGGCTGTGACGCTCGCTCACGTTCCGCGTGCTTGGCTGTGACGCTTGCTCACGTTCCGCGTGCTTGGCTGTGACGCTTGCTCACGTTCCGCGTGCTTGGCTGTGACGCTTGCTCACGTTCCGCGTGCTTGGCTGTGACGCTTGCTCACGTTCCGCGTGCTTGGCTGTGACGCTTGCTCACTTAAGCTCTCCGAGCGCGGTGCGTTAAGCTCCAAACATGCCTGAACAGGAAACAAAACCGCGGCTGGCCGGTTATCTCGATAAGCAGCAACCGGACCTCTACGCGACGCTCAGCCACTATTCGCAGCAACTCGTTGACGAAGCTGACCGGCTCGGGATCCCGCGCCGGACCCTCGAACTGATCAATTACCTGTGTTCGCAGATCAACGGGTGCGCGTTCTGTTTGGATCTCCACCACCGTCGGGCACTGAAGTACGGCGAGACGGAGCAGCGCCTGTCATTGGTGGCTGTGTACAAGGAAGTGCAGTTGTTCGAACCCAGCGAGGTGGTCGCCATGGAGATCGCGGAGCAGATTACCCGCATGAGTACCTCCCGTCCCAGCCCGGAACTGTTTGCCGTGGCGCGTCAGCACTACAGTGACGAACAGATCAGTGTCCTCTGCATGGCGGCAATTGGAATCAACGCTTTCAACAGGCTGTCAATTCTGAGCGAGCACCCGGTGCGGGCAAACAAGAAGTAGACCCAATGCCATCAGCCGCGGCGAGTGATTGTGCGCAGGCGGGGTGAGGTCCGCCGTCGACCTTCCACAACAGATCAGCCCCTGGGCAACCGAAAGAGTTGTCCAAGGGCTGATCTGCATCCCAACAGGGTCAGGAATCCGCGGCGCTAGGAGTTGACGGCCTTTTTGAGCGAGCGGCGGCGTCCGTACTTGAAGTAGAAGAACGCGTAGCAGGCACCCACGAAGGGCACTCCGAACAGGAGGGCCGCCACTTGGTTGGGATCGAACGCGATGCCGATCAACGACACAACGCACAAGGCGAATGCGAGGATCGGCACCAGCGGGAACAGCGGCGCTTTGTACGGCAGAGTGTTGACGTCGCCACCGTTCCTCACGAACGTCCTCCGGTAGATGAAGTGTGAAGCCACGATCGACATCCACACACCTACCGTCGCAAAGCCGGCCACGGAAACGAGCACCAGGTAAACGGTAGCCGGCGCAACGACGCTGCTGATCAGCGAGGCGAGACCGCCGAGCATGCTCACGCAGAGGGCAACCAGCGGGATGCCGCGCTTGGTGAGCTTCTTGAAGACCTGGGGTGCGTGGCCTTCGTCGGCCAGCGAGAACAGCATGCGGGCACAGGAGAAGAGGCCGCAGTTTCCGGCCGAAAGCAACGCCGTGATGATCACGAAGTTCATGATGTCCGCCGCGTACGGGATGCCGAGCATGGAGAAGACGGTGACGAACGGGCTCTCGTCCACGCTGACTTTTTCGTACGGGATGGTTGCCGCGATCACCGTGATGGCACCAACGAAGAAGATCATCAGGCGGATCACTGTGGTTCGCATTGCCTTGGGGATGTTCGCGCCGGGGTTGGCGGTCTCACCAGCTGCAACACCGATCAGTTCGGAACCGGAGAAGGCATAGAAGACGGCCAGGCACGTGACAAAGACTCCCGTGAAGCCGTTCGGGAAGAGCCCGTCAGGGGTGCTGAAGTTCTCGCCGAACGTGGGGTAGTCGCCCGTTGCAAGGGGGTGGAATCCGGTAAGCGCGGCGCCGCCCAGGATGATGAGGCCGACGACGGCGGCGACCTTGATGAGCGCGAACCAGAACTCCGATTCCCCAAAGACGCGCGATGAAATGGCGTTCAGGGTGAAGAGGACTGTTGCGAAAACGAAACACCAGATCCAGACATCCACGCCCGGGAACCACCGTTGCATGAGCAGCCCGGCCGCGGTGAATTCCGAACCAAGGGCCACGGCCCAGCAGAGCCAGTACAGCCACGCCGTGGCGAAGCCCGTGGCGGGTCCGATGGTGCGGGCGGCATAGATGTGGAATGCGCCCGAGACGGGGAACGCAACAGCGAGTTCCCCGAGGCAGGCCATCACGAGATACACCACGACGGCGCCGATCAGGAAGGCAAGCACCGCGCCCAGGGGGCCGGCGGTGGCGATGGTGTAGCCGGAACTGACGAAGAGGCCTGAACCGATGACACCGCCCATGGCGATCATGACCAGGTGCCGGGCCTCCATGGACCGGCGGAGTCCTGATGGTGAGGCGGCAGTTGCGGACTGCGCCTCGGTTGCCGATGCTTCGGCTTTTGTGGGGGAGCTGAGTCCCATATTCCCTCCGGGAAGTTAGCCAGCAAAGTCTGAAGTAGTGGCAGTCGGACGTGATCCAACTAACACGAGAACAAGATTCATCACATGACGAATGACCATTTCAAGGAGGATAAGAAATGCGATTGGACGCACAATTTGCTCATGGCTGAGGCCAAGAGTTCCTTATCATTGAGTCATGCGAGCAATTACTCTACTTGCGACCTGCTAGGTTCCAAGCGGAGCATCCTTGGCAGACGCCCCCAGGGCGGACCGCTATTCGATACCCGCGAACAATTCGTTCAGCTCGGCTGTGAGCTGCTTTCGGATGGCGGGTGTGCCGACTTCCTTGCCGTTGATGTGGTTCACCGGAGCGATCAAGCGAATACTCGAGATGAGCCACACGGCGTCGGCGTCGAACAAGTCTTGCGGCTCCAGTGGACCGTAGCCAAGTTCCCAGCCGGCGGCCTTGGCTGCCGCGAACAGCGCACCCTGCGAGGTTCCCGGAAGGATGCCGCTGTCCAGCTGCGGTGTAATCAGGCGGCGAACAGTCCTGACGGAACCCGCGCCGTCGTCCACTTCTTCAAGGTGCGCCAGCAGCACGGTGGACGTCGGCCCTTCCAGGACGCGGCCGTCGGTCGAGGTGAAGATCGCGTCGTCGGCGCCTTGCTTATGCGCGTAGCGCAGTGCGGCCATGTTGACGGCATAGGAAAGTGTTTTGGCACCGAGCAACAGCCATGGCGCGCGCTCGCCGGCTTCGGTGTCGAAGCCGCGGTCCAGAAGCACGACGTCGATGCCCGTCTCGCGCTGCCGGCGACTGCCCGCAGGTGAGGGCGAAGCCTGTACCCAGCATGTGGGGCTCGCCGCACCTTCAACACCGCGGGTGACGATGAGTTTGACCACAACCTCGTCCTCCTCAGGCGTGGGCGCAGGGTGGGTGCTGCGGAATTCCGTGATGGCCGTTTCGATGGCCCGCCGCCAGGCGTCCTGATCGGGCAGCGTCAGGTCCAAAGCTGCTGCAGAACCGGCCAGCCTGTTCAGGTGTGCCTGGACTTTCCGGGGCCGGCCCTGGACAGCCAGGAGTGATTCGAACACGCCATCTCCGCGTGTAGCTCCCAGGTCCGTGGCCATGAGCTGCGGTTGGCTGGAATCGGCAATTCGGCCGTTTTCGAAGGCGGGGTCCAGGAAAACGAGGACCGTGGGGGCTGCTGAAGTCATGGTCCCAGCTTAGTGCGGGGCCACCGCTGATGACTTTGCCGGATAGGCTGTGGTCACTGTTGTCCATGAACCGTGGGGGTTTGTCAGGTGCTCTTTCCTTTTCCGTTTGGCCAGGAGTGGACCTGGTTGCTGGGTGCGTGGGCCATCGCGGAAGTCATCATGCGGATCGTCCTGCTGGGTATCATTCCCGGCAATCGCCGTCCCACGACGGCCATGGCATGGCTTTTGGCTGTGTTCCTCATCCCATCCGTGGGCTTCGTCCTGTTCCTGTTGTTTGGCAATTTCAAACTTTCCAAGCGCAGGCGGGAGCAGCAGGAAGAAGTCAACCGCCGCGTCCGTGCCGTGACCTCCGATCTTTCGGATCCGGTGAGCGTCTACTCCGGACCCGAGTGGGTGAAGTCGGCCGGGGAGCTTAACCACAGGCTGGGCTCGCTGCCCATGGTGGATGGCAACAAGGTGGAGCTGATCCCCGGCTACCACGAGTCCATTAAGGCCATGGCCGAGGCCGTCAGGGACGCCAAGAATTACATCAACGCCGAGTTCTACATCATGAGCAGTGACTCCGTGACTGATGAGCTCCTGACTGAGCTGGAGAAAGCGGCTGAGCGGGGCGTCACTGTGCGGCTCCTCTTCGACCACATTGGAACGTTGCGCGTCAAGGGCTACCGCCGCCTGATCCGCAGGCTCAAAGCGGGCAAGATCCAGTGGAAGCGCATGCTGCCCCTGCTGCCCATCCACGGCCAATGGCGGCGTCCGGACTTGAGGAACCACCGCAAGATCATGGTGATCGACGGACAGGTGGCATTCACCGGTTCGCAGAACCTCATTGAGCCGTCCTACAACAACCCCAAGCACCACAAGGTGGGACGCAAATGGGTTGAGCTCATGTCCAGGCTTGAAGGCCCGATCGTCCCCACCCTCAACGTGGTCTTCGCGACGGACTGGCTCAGCGAAACGGACGAGTCCCTGGAGGACCAGCTGCGCCTGCCGGCGTTGCCGTCCCCCGGCCAGGTCACCGCACAGGTTGTGCCCAGCGGCCCGGGGTTCGCGACAGAGAACAACCTGCGGCTCTTCAACACGTTGATCTACTCGGCGCAGCACCGGATTTCAATCTGCAGCCCGTACTTCGTCCCCGATGATTCCTTGCTGTACGCCATCACCACTGCCGCCCAGCGGGGGGTGGACGTGGAGTTGTTCGTCTCGGAGAAGGGCGACCAGTTCCTGGTGCACCACGCCCAGCGCTCCTACTACGAGGCGCTGCTGAATGCAGGGGTGCGCATCTATCTCTACCGCGCGCCATACGTCCTCCATGCCAAGCATTTCACCATTGATGACGAGGTGGCGGTTCTCGGTTCCAGCAACATGGACATGCGCTCCTTCTCCCTCAACATGGAGGTCTCGGTGATGCTGCTGGGCTCCGAGACCGTGAACCTCATGCGGGCCGTGGAATCCACGTACCGCGAGGTATCCCGTGAGCTTATGCTGGACGACTGGATGGACCGGCCCCCGTTGGCCAAGTATGTGGATAACGTGGCCAGATTGACGGCAACGCTCCAGTAGTCCTCACCGGGGATTCAGTCGGGGAAGCCGGCGCCGAGGGTTGAGAGCACCCCGAAGGCCTTGGTCCTTATTTCCTCGTACTCGTCGTCGGCCACGGAGTCCGAGGTGATGGCGCCGCCCACGCCGAGCGTGAGGGTACGCCCCCTGCCGCCGTCGGGATTGGCCACCAGGGTGCGGATAACCACCGCGAGGTCGGTGGCGGCGTTCAGGGAGAAGTAGCCGATGGCGCCGGAGTAGATGCCGCGCGGCCCTGCTTCGAGTTGGTCGAGGATGTCCATGGTGCTGATCTTGGGCGCCCCGGTCATGGATCCTGCCGGGAACGCGGCGGCTACTGCTTCTGCCCGGGGAGCGCCTGGCCGCAGATGTGCGTCCACGGTGCTCACCATCTGGTGGACGGTCGCGTAGCTTTCGATGGCGCACAGCCTGCTCACCGTCACCGAACCGGGGATGGCGAAGTGGCTGAGATCGTTGCGGAGCAGGTCCACGATCATGATGTTCTCGGCGCGGTCCTTCAGCGATGTCTCAAGGTCCTGCCGCAGGGCTGCGTCCGCGTCAGGGTCGGCAGACCGGCCCCTGGTGCCCTTGATCGGCTCGGCGCGCATGCCGCCGTCGGACAGGATCCGCAGGAACCGCTCAGGTGAGGTGCTGGCGACCTCCAGCTCCCCGAACCGCAGGTAACTGGCGAACGGGGCCGGGTTCCGGCGTCGCAGTGCAAGGTAGCTGGTCCACGCGTCGAAGTTCCCCGCGGGTGCCTCCAGTGTGGTGGTCAGGCAGATTTCGTAGGAGTTGCCCTCGCCGATTTGGTGCTGGGATTCGGCGATTTTGCGTTTGTAGTCGGTGGCGGAATCGCGGCTGACGAACTCGGGGACGGTTGCCGTGGGGGCGGCATCCGCGCCTGGAGAAGCGGCACCGGAAGACCCGACGACGGCGGCCCGCGCCGCGCGCAGCCACTCGTCCGCGTCCGGGGCGTCCAGGGCCAGCAGCCATACTGTCTGTTCGCGGTGGTCCAGCACCACGGCCCGGCCCGCGAAGAGGAGTGCGGCGTCCGGGGTGTCGGAACGGACATCGTTGCCGCCGGTTTCGCGCTTGAGTTCGTAGCCCAGGTATCCAAGCCAGCCGAGCGTGAATTGGCCGTCGTATCCGCGGGGCGCGCGGACCGCCCGTCTGCCCCAGACCGAGTCCAGCCACCGGAAGAAGGGGCCGGATGTGGTCACAGAGGCTGACCCTGCCGTGACGGTGGTGACCCCGGAACGGTGCGATACCGTCTGGCCGAAAGTGCCGCCGTCGTCGGCCAGGATGCTGAAGCGGCTGCGGGCCGCGGCTTGGGAACGGCCGGCCACTGCGGCCGCGTTGGACGAGTCGAGCCACACGGCGTTCCGCGACTGCCCGTAGAGGGTTTCGAAAAGGCGTGCGGCGTCCGGCGTCGCCTCCAGGCGCTCGGACCGCAACTGCAGCCCGCGCCGTGCGCTCAGTTCGGGGGAGAGGATGGCTGCCAGCGCAGGCAGGTACATGAGTGCCTGGAGAACGTGGTCCGGCGCGCTGCCGTTGGCGGGATTTTGGACGTGGATGTCGGCTTCGGCGATGACGGAGTCGTCCGAGAGCCACTCTTCTTCCTGCGCAGCCCAGGTGTCCCAGTAGGGTTCGTAGGTACTTCCGTCGCGCGTCAGGGCTCGACGACGGCGATCGTCACCCGGCGCTTCCACCCACACCACGGCGTCCAGCATGGGGCGGGCGGCGTCGGCGGCGGATCCCACGCCCTCAACGATGACGATTTCCGCGGGCAGCGTGACGTTCAGCCCGCCGTCGTAGTGCCGTTCCCAGTCCCAGCTGACCCATTCTGCGGCCGTTCCCTGGCTGAGCGGGGTGAGCACGGTGGCCACGTAACGCTCGATGCCGGTACGCAGGCCGTTCCACCCCGGATAGATGTCCTCGAGGTGGAAGAGCGAAACTTTATGGTGTTGCCGAAGCCGGGCCGCCAGCTCGACGGCCAGTGTGGTTTTGCCTGCGCCGGACCTGCCGTCAACAGCGATGATCACGGGTGCAGGGGTCATGTCATAGAGGTTACCTGCTGGTGCTCCTGGCCTGCTTCGGTGTCTCCGGAGGCGATGGCTGCTTTGACGTGTTCCACGATTCCCGGGATAGCCGATTTGATGAGCGTCCAGGTGTTGTCGAAGTCCGTGTGCCCGCCGTACCAGGGATCCTCGATGCCAAGGTCCAGGGAGCTGCGGTCGGCTACTTGGGGGTCGAAGCTTCGCAGCATGCGGACCTTTTCCAGTGAGGCGCGGTCAGGGGCGCCTTCCTGGAGCCAGCCGAAGTGGTCAACGTCCAGGGCCAGGATCAGGTCCCGCCCGGCGAACCATTCGTGCCGCCATTCCCGGGCCACGTGGTCCTCGGAGGCGATGTGCTGGGCTGTCAGGACGCGGGCGGCGCGTGGGTCGATGGGGTGGCCGACCTCGTAGCCCGTAGTGCCCGCTGAATCCACCACTACAAGCTTGCCGAGCCCTTCCGCAGTGAAGGCTTCGGCCAGCATGAGCGCTGCCATGGGCGAGCGGCAGATGTTTCCGGTGCAGACCGTGATGATGCGGTATGGGCTCGTCGTTGAGTACATGCAGCAAGCATGGTTGATGGCACCCCCTCTTGGCTAGGGGCAACTTCACAAGTGAGTCACTTTTGCTGTCAAAGCTGTCACAGGGGGAGGTTCTGCACCGCTTCGATCAGGCGGTGGCGGCTGCTGTGGCTTCGGCGGCCAGCGCTGCTGCGGCCAGGTGGACGGTGCGCACGACGGCGGCGCGTCGCCTTTGGATGCGGCCGGGGTCATTGCCGGCCATGAGTCCGTCCAAGGCCGGCAACACCGGTGCGGAATCGCAGAGGCTCACGATGGTGATGAGGAGGTCTCCCGCGTCTTCCCGGGAGATTCCGGGCAGGGCTGCGATGGTGCTGTTGACCTTCGATGCGCAGTTGGCCATGCGTTTAGGCAGGCCAACCACGTCGGACCCCCGTTCCAGGCCTTCCCAGAACAGCAAACGGGGGGCCGTTGCGTCTTCCTGGTGATGGTCGAAGAGCCGGCCCGCATAGTCCGCCATGGCTTCGGGGCCGTTGCCCTCGATGGGTACTTCGTCCATGAGGGAACTGAGCGCCGCGACAATCACGGCGTCGAACAGCCCGTTCTTGTTCCCGAAGTACTGGTAGATCCGCTCTTTGTTGACGCCGGCCTCGGACGCGATCCTGTCGATGCGGGCGCCCGCCAGTCCACGTGTGCAGAACTCGGTGGTTGCCGCTTCCAGCAGCAGTGCCTTGGTTCGTTCCGTGTCCCATGCCATAGGGTCATATTAGCAGTTTCCAACTAAGTAGTTGTAATTGTTCGGAGGTCGGGCTATTGTGATCTCAAGTCAATTGCAACTATCTGGTTGGAGAATCTGATGACGACCGAAGTCGCCGCCGAAACAACTGCCCCCGTGGCCCCGGCCGCAGCCCGCCCACAGGGGCCCTCCGTTCACATGCGGGCGCTCATTACCTGGATCGCCATATTTCCACTTGTATCTGTAGGAATGCTGCTGCTCGGCCCGATCATGGAGCCTTGGCATCCCGTTCTGCGCGCACTCGTGCTGACCGCATTCGTTGTCCCCACGGCCGTCTATCTCGTGGTGCCGCGCCTCATGGCCGGCCACGGAGCGCTGTCCCGCAAAGCCGTGGAGCGCGCAGCCCGCAAGTCCGCTTAACCCAAGGCAGCCCGTAAGTCCTATTAACCCAAAGAGGGGACAGTGCACGCTCCAATGAAGGCTCATGAGAGCGCGTGCTGTCCCCTGGTTGGGTGCCGTGCCGCTTAGGACGCCCGTGCAGCCTCGACTTCTTCGCGGCTCGCATACGCGGCCTGCGTGCCCTTCTTCGTTGCGGCCAGGGCGGCGGCCACCGAGGCAAACGCAGCCGCGTCGGCCAGCGAATCACCTGCGGCCAGCCGGGCAGCAACAGCACCCGTGAACGCATCTCCGGCGCCCGTCGTGTCCACGGCGTCCACCCTGGTGGGGGAGATGCGCGTGATCTGGTCCTCCGCTCCACGGGCGAGCGAGTCCAAGACCACGGAGCCCTGCGCGCCCAGCGTCACGAGCACACGCTGCAGTCCGCGATCCGCGAACTGGGCCCGGACCGGCTCCCACGCCTCAGCTTCGGCGTTGGCATCGGGAATGTCAGCCTCCGAGCCAAGGAACATCGCGGCCTCGTGCGCATTCACTAGCAGAACGTCGCTCAGGCCGGCCAGAACCTCGGGCACCTCAGCGTACGGTGAGAGGTTCAGCAAGACTGTAGCTCCGGCGTCGTGCCCTGCCTGCGCGGCGGCCACCACGGTATCCATCCCCACTTCCAGGCACAGGCAGACGACGGCAGCGTCGGCGAAAGCAGCAGCCTCCACGTCCGCTGGCCGCAGCGTGCCGTTCGCTCCGGCGGAGATGATGATGCTGTTCTCGCCGCGCGCGTCGACGGAAATGACCGCGACGCCGGTAGCCGCATCGGAGCGTCGGACGCGGGACACGTCCACTCCGGCGCTGGCGGTCGAGTCCAGGAGCATGGTGCCGTTGGGGTCCTCGCCCACCGCGCCAATCAGGCTGACCTTGCCGCCGAGCTTGCTGGCAGCCACCGCCTGGTTGGCGCTCTTGCCCCCAGGGTTCACCGCGAACCCGTTGCCATGGACCGTCTCGCCGGGGTTGGGGAGGCGGTCGGTGTAGATGGTGAGGTCGGCGTTGAGGGAGCCGACGACGACGATCCCCGCCTTGGGCGCACTGCTGCCGGTGCTCATGCGGCCACCTTCCCGGCGTCGGCCACTTCTGCGTCCACCGGCTTGGGGATCAGCAGCGAAGCGGCAAACGCGGCGAAGGTGATCGCGAGGCCCACTACCACAACGGTCAGGTACGACGCCTTGGCGTCATTCAAGGAGGCCGTTGCGACGAGGACCGCGGGAAGGACCAGGAAGCTCAACCCGGCACCGAGGTTGAACGCGCCGGCGTTCATGCCCGGGAGGAAGCCGGGGTTGCCCTGCGGCGAAAGGACCACGCCAAGTCCGTTCAGCATGATGTTGACGGTGCCGGCGTACATGATGCCCAGCAGGGCCGTGCCCAGGATCATCATGGGCAGGTTGTTGAGGCCGAAGAACGCAATGATGGCCAGTGCCACGAGGCTGCCGACCAGGCCGATGCGCAGGACCTTGGTGTAGCCCAGAATCGGTGCGAGGCGGCCACTGATCGGGCCGAAGATCCAACCGAGCAGCGCGTACGGCGTCAGGATGATCAACGACATCTCCGTGGGGCCGACGCCGAAGCCCGGATCGGCAGCTTGGACGTAGGCCGGGACGATGCCGTTGATGACCGCGAAGATACCGGTCATGGTGAGGGTGGTGGTCAGCAGTGGTGCCCACGTGGAGCGCTGGCGCAGGTGCACGGTTTCCACCATGGGCTGCTTGGCGCGCTTCTCGACAGTCCAGAACGCAAAGAACGCGACGGCGGCAATCACCGTCAGGCTGATGGCAAGGGTCAACGTGCCGGAATCGAAGGCGGTGGCCAGTTTGGAGCCTTCGTTCAGTGCCGTCAGCAGTGCGCCCACGGCGATCACGATGAAGAAGACGCCCAGCCAGTCCATGGTGGTGCCGGCGGCAGGCTTGCTCTCGCCGGCCAGGACGGCGATAAGGACCGTGGCCACCACGGCGAGGGCCACCATGAGCCAGAAGATGCTGCGGAAGCCGAAGTTCTCAGCGAAGTAGCCTCCGACAAAAGAGTCGACGCCGGCCACGCCGCCGTTGACGGCCGTGATGAGGCCCATGAGCGTGCCGTACTTGCGCGGGTTGCTGACGGCGGAGCGAAGCATGATCAGGCACAGCGGGACGGTCGGTCCGCTGACGCCCTGGATGATGCGGCCCACGAAGAGCCACGTCACGTCAGGGGCCATCGCGGCGATGACGGATCCGACGGCCATGAGGAGCATCATGCCCACCAGGATCCTCTTGCGGCCAACGATGTCGCTCAGGCGCGGAAGGAAGAGCGAGAACAGCGCGGCAGCGGTGAAGAACCAGGTCTGGGACAGGCCGATGGTGGCTTGATCCGTGTTGAGTTCGTTGCCCATGGTGACCAGGGCAGGGCTGAGCATGGAGGCGTTGAGCTGGAAGGCCACGCAGGCTGCCAGCAGGGCAACCATGAGCGCGGTGACGTTGCCGCGGGCGGACTTTGTTTCGGTGAGCGTGGACATTAGTTGGACTCTCCTGCCAAGACCGTTTCGGCAATCACGGTGGCGTCAGCGCCGCCGTCGTGCGTTGGTTCGCCGATCCGTTGGATCGCATCGGTGACCAGGTCCCAGAACTTCTTGTGGTCGAGGTCGACAGCCACCGAGGTGTGGCAGTCCTCCGGCGCGGGCGCGCGGAAGTCGGCCACGGTCATGCCGAGGGTGAGCTTGCCCTGGAGTTCGATGTCCACGGGCACCTTGCGGGTGGTCATGACGCTGGGATCGATGACGTAGGCCACGGCGCACGGATCGTGGACCGGCGGGAAGTCGAAGCCCTGGGCGTCCTTGTAGGTCTTCTTGAAGAATTCCATGAGTTCCAGGACGAACTTGGCCGGCTTGGTGCCGATGGCCGCGATGTTGTTGACCACCTCGTCCGTGGCCAGCGCCTGGTGCGTGAGGTCGAGGCCGACCATCACCACGGGCCACTTTTCGTTGAAGACGATGTGTGCGGCCTCGGGGTCGATGATGATGTTGAACTCGGCCACCGCGCTCCAGTTGCCCACGTGGTAGCCGCCGCCCATGAGGACGACTTCCTTCACGCGCTCCACGATGCGCGGTTCTTTGCGCGCGGCCATCGCGATGTTGGTGAGTCCGGCGGTGGGAACCAGGGTGACGGTGCCCGGCTCGTGCGCCATGACGGTTTCAATGATGAGGTCGACGGCGTGGCGCGGGTCGAGCTCGATGGTGGACTCGGGCTGTTCCGGGCCGTCCATGCCGGAGTCGCCGTGGATGCTGGGGGCCGTTTCGATGGTGCGGACCAAGGGGCGGTCGCAGCCGGCGGCGAACGGAACTCCGGTGATGCCTGCGATGGTGGCTACCGAGAGGGCGTTGCGGGTGACTTTCTCAAGGGTCTGGTTGCCCACCACGGTGGTCACAGCGAGCAATTCGATGTCCGGGTTGCCGTGCGCCAGCAGCAGTGCCACTGCGTCGTCATGGCCGGGGTCGCAGTCAAGAATGATCTTCTTGCGTGTGTTGGGGTCCACGTTTGTCTCCACGTCATTGGGGCCTGCCGGGAACTTGCCCGGGCAGGGCGATAAGCATTCAGGGCGATTCTGGCATCCGACCGGCCAGAACGTCAAACGCTTAACGTAGAGTGCGTCAAGCGCTTGATGCCTTGGCGCAGGTCAGAGCAGCGGAACAACGCTACGATCGATGCATGGAATCCCTGGATCGGCGCAGCAGCCGTGCTCATCGCACGCCCAGGGTGACGGCTGCCATGGTGGCCGCCCGGGCCGGTGTTTCCACAGCCACGGTCTCCCTGGTGGCCAACGGCAAAACCCAGGGCCGGGTATCCGACGACAATATCTCCCGCGTCCGTACTGCGATCGCCGAACTGGGCTACGTGGTGGACAGTATCGGCAGCTCGCTGGCCCGCGGAGTCAGCTCCATCGTCATCCTGGTCACCCCTGACGTGTCCAACCCGTTCTTCGCCAACGTCATCGCCGGAGTGCGGGAATCCTTGGGTGCGGAGTACCAGCTGCTCCTCTCAGTGACCGACGCCGGCGAATCGCCACAGGCTTCCGACGTGCAGAAGTTGTTGGCCCTCCGCCCGGCGGGGTTGCTGGTGGGTGCCCCGAGCGCAGAGTTCCTGGAAGACCTTTCCGCAGCCGGTCCACTGGTGCTGCTGGACGCTCCCGGGCTGGAGTCGTACGCGCCGTCCGTGAACCTCGACGTCGCCCAAGGAGCCCGCGAACTGGCCCGGCACCTGGCTGCATCCGGACACACCCGTGCCGCCTACGTCGACGGCATCACCGGAACCGCGACGTTCCAGCTGCGCCGTGAAGCCTTCCTGGAAGAAGCCGCTGCCTGCGGGCTGGTGGTCGACGCCGGGCATGTCATCAGTACAGCGATCGACGTCGGTGCTGCCGCCGCTGCTTTCGCCGCCGCCTGGCCCGTGTGGGAGCGCGAGGGGGTGACCGCCGTCGTCTGCGGTACGGATACCCATGCCTACGGTGTACTGCAGGAAGCGCGGGTGGAGGGCGTCGCCATTCCGGGAAAGCTGGCTGTTGCGGGCTTCGATGACCTTCCATACTCGGCCACCAGCAATCCCAGCCTCACCACTGTGCACCTGCCCGCGAGACCGCTGGGCCGCAGAGCTGGGGAGCAGCTCCGCGGGCTGATGGAGGGTGTGGCTCTCAAGGAGCCGCATGTGACGCTGGAGAGCTCCCTGGTGGTGCGCGGATCTACGGCGTAGAACCGGTCTACATAGCTCCGGCCGGCTATCGCTTCAACGGGCGGAGCTGTTCCTCTGTGACAGGCAGCGAAACTGTGAAGTAGATCTGCGGAGCGGTCATGTCGCCCCAGTCGTCCTTCTTCACCCGAACTGCGGAGGGCGTGACCTCCGCGATCCGCACGCGCAGCCAGCCGCCGTCGTCGAGCCGTAATTCATGGGGGTCGGCCAGGTACCGCAGGCCGAGGTCATTGAGCGTTTCCTCGGCGGTGAACCAATCCACAACGTCCGTGCGCGGGCGTCCCAGCATGTCGATGGCGACGAATCCGTCATCCACGGGCTTCATCCACCCCACATGCTCGCCGTCATCCGCACGCCGGTGCTCGATCCAGTCAGCTTCCATGCCTCCGACCGTAGCATTCGGCCATGACGTACCGGGGTTAGTGAATGACCGCCAGCAGGATGCCGACCAGCACAAACAGGCAACCGAACACGCGGTTGAGGACCTTTTGGCCCTTCTGGTCATGGGTAAAGCGTTGGAATGAACGTGCTGCCAAGGCGAAGAAGAACCACATGACAATGATGTCGATGGCGAGTACGGTGGCGGTCAGCACTACATATTGCTGTACCAGGGGCTGGTCCGGGCGGATGAACTGCGGCATGAAGGCCAGGAAGAAGACAATTGCCTTTGGGTTCAGCAGGTTGACCCAGACACCCCGCTGGAACATGGACAGCGCGGGCTCGTTCTTCTTGTCATCGACCTGCTCTTTGTCCAAGTCAGGCTTGCGCAGGAACTGGCGGATGCCAAGGTAGACCAGGTACGCGGCGCCAGCGTATCGGATGACGTTGAAGATGACCGGCGAATTGGAAACCAGGACACCCACACCGAGAGCGACGATCAGGATGTGGATGATCAACGCCACCTGTTGGCCGAGGATGCCCCAGATGGAGCGTCGGAAGCCTGAGTTCAGCGAGTTGCTCATGGTGAAGATCGCGCCGGCGCCGGGAGTGAAACTGATGAGGGTGCCGGCGCCTACCAGGGCCAGCCAAAGTGAAAACTGCACCATCTCAGCTTATGCGGGGGCGGCGGGTGGCCGGGACGCGTACCGCCACGACCACCTTTGCCGGACTTGTGACAGTGGCCGCCAACCTGGGGCTGGCGGCCACTGCCCCCGCTTAGGGGATGTTGTGCCAGAACCAGCGGGCAACATCAACGGCTAGCCGGATGATGTTGACCACGAGGTTCCAGGCGCCCCATGATTCCTCGCGTTTCCGTTTGGACTTCATACCGGGCACCTCCTCCCGAGGGAACAGGACGCGGCCACACCATGGGAGCTACAAGCGTTGCGCCCATGGTGTCGGGGGCCATAGACTCAAGAGGTGATGTTTGAGGTTCTAAGGCCCTCCAACCGCACCAAATGAGCGCACCGCGCCGAACAGGGACCCGATTGCCGTCGGGTCCATTGTTCTTTAACGGCACCACAGGACTTCTTCCTGGTCCTCCAACCCTAAGGGAACGGAGGCTTCTTTCCCCCGAGGGGTTTTAAGCTGTGGATCGCTACCCTGCTGCTTTGTTGAGAAGGCTCAGGCCGGGTGCCCGGGACGCGTGCCGCCACGACCCACTTTCACGCCGCGGGCCCCCCAAGGCACCCGATATAGGTTGATTTCGGGGTCGGCGGAGCTGAAAGAAGGTCGTGAAGCTACAGCCAAGTCCGCACCCAATGAGGCAGACTGATCCCGTGAGCGGAACTCCATGGGTGCTGCACGTTGACCTCGACCAGTTCATTGCGGCGGTCGAGGTATTGAGGCGGCCCGAGCTTGCCGGTAAGCCGATCATCGTGGGCGGCCGCGGAGACCCCACGGAACGGGCTGTGGTGTCCACGGCGTCCTACGAAGCAAGGGCGTTCGGCGTGGGGTCCGGCATGCCGCTGCGCATAGCAGCACGGAAAGTGCCGGACGCCATCATCCTGCCGGTCGACCAGGAAGCCTATCTGGCGGCCTCGGAAACCGTGATGGCCACCCTGCGTGAGCAACCCGGCGCAACGGTGCAAGTGCTGGGCTGGGACGAGGCCTTTGTCGGAGTGGAAACCGAGGACCCGGTAGCTTACGCACAGCAGATCCAGGAAGCCGTGCTCGAAACCACCCGGCTCCATTGCAGCGTGGGTATCGGTGACACGCTGGTCCGCGCCAAGAACGCAACTGATTTCGGCAAACCCGCCGGCATCTTCCGCCTGACGAAGGACAACTGGCTGGAGGTCATGGGGGACAAGCCCACCATTGAGCTGTGGGGCGTCGGGCCGAAGATTTCCAAGCGGCTGGCCACCCACGGGATCACCACAGTCAACGACCTCGCTGCCGCTGATCCGCAGGACCTGGTCCCGGAATTCGGCCCGAAAATGGGCCCGTGGTACGCGCAACTGGGCCGTGGCGAGGGTGCCGCGGAAGTGGACGACACCCCTTGGGTTGCCCGGGCCCACGGCCGCGAAACCACGTTCCAACAGGACCTGACGGAACCTGGCCAGATCGAGGACGCCCTCAAGGAGCTGACGGCCCGGGTCCTGGAAGACGTCGCCGCCGAAGGTCGCCCCGTGGTTGGGCTGACGCTCAAGGTCAGGTACAAGCCGTTCTTCACCAAGACCTATGCCAGGAAAATTCCCGAGACCTACGACCGCGACGAAGTCCTGGCCCAGGCCCTCGGCCTCACCGCCAAGATCGAGCCCGACCGCCCCATCCGATTACTCGGATTGCGGGCAGAAATGGCCATGCCCGAGGAAGCCCGGAAGGGCCACACGCCAACGCGCAGCGGTTGGTAACGCCCGACGCCGGCCTGCCGCCTATCGGCGCGGACCTGACAGCTAAGATTCAATAAATAGTTTCACAATTCGCGTCACGAATTGATGGTTCACGTTCTAAGTGCATCTCCATGTTTGTCCAGCATGTCTTGGGCTTCGAAAATTGCCGGTGACTATAGTTGATCGCTTTGCGCTTCAGTATTATTCTCTAACCGGGGGTCCCGTAATGGGGATGGAGAGAAATGCAAATTGCATCATCAAGAATGAATATTGCCGTTGATACCGTCAGTGGTCGAGTTTTGGATAAGGACGCAAACGCCAGGTGTGGCGGCCGCTCCGTCACCATTTACCTGCTGTCCTCGGATGTGGATGCAACGCCCGTCAAATTTACTTTTTCCAATTTGCTCTTTGCTTTGAAGCAGTCGTTCACATGAAAAAACCAAAACTCGCAGCAGTGGTGATGCCCATCGGCTCAGTGTTGGTGGTACTGGTGATCGGCTACCTCGCTCTTCAAACGGAGGGCATGCTTAGTGGGTACTTGTTCGATCTCTCCGGCACCCCGGCCACCTCAATTGCCAAACGCTTTCCGTGGGAGCTTCAGGTCGCCACCGTGCTGGCGTGCTTCGCTGCCTCGGTTGCCTATCGAAGACTTGCAGTCGACAGGCGTCTAAAGATGCTCGTGTTTGGCACCTTGGTATTGGCGTCGGTTCTGTCTCTGCTGTTTTATGAAACCGTTCACACGACAAGGACGAGTCTCTTGGCCATGGCATTTGTTGATGGGGGCATTTCCCCACTGATATTGGGGTTTATCGCGGTCATCGCAGCGGACACGATTCACAGCAAGCGACGCCGGCCTGCCGCCTACCAGCGCGGGTGAATCGCTTCGCGGAAGTAACGGTCGTAGATATCCCGAACCCCATCGCCGAGACCCGCACCGACAACCTTCATCTCTCCGGCTTCCGCGTTGGCAGCAGCCTGCTGGGCGGAGCGTGCCCCCGGAATCACTGACGTGACGCCGTCCTGGGCTACGACCCAGGCGAGGGCGGCTTGGGGGGTGGTGACGCCGTCGGGAACCAGTGCGCTGAACTCCTGCGCGGCCTTGACGCCGGTGGCGAAATCGACGCCGGAGAACGTTTCGCCGACATCGAACGAGGACCCGTCCCGGTTGTAGTTCCGGTGGTCATTGGCGGGGAACTCCGTTTCGGGCGTGTACTTTCCGGAGAGCAGGCCGGAGGCGAGCGGTACGCGGGCGATGATGCCGACGCCGGCTTCCTTGGCTGCGGGCAGGACCTCGTCGAGGGGCTTCAGACGGAACGGGTTGAGGATGATCTGCACGGAGGCAGTGTTTCCGCGTTTGATGGCTTCGAGGGCCTCGTCCGTCCGCTCCACGCTGACGCCGTAGTTGCGGATGGCACCCTCACTGACCAAGGTATCCAGGGCGTCGTACACTTCATCGTTGCTGTAAACAGAGGTGGGCGGGCAGTGCAACTGGACGAGGTCCAGGGTGTCCTGCTGCAGGTTGTGGCGCGAACGGTCGGTCCATTCGCGGAAGTTCTTGAGGGTGTAGTTTTCGGGGACCTGATCCACCCTGCGCCCCATTTTGGTGGCTACGGTGACATTCAGCTCCGGGTGGGCACTGAGGAAGCGTCCAATGAACTGCTCGCTGCGCCCATCGCCGTAGACGTCCGCGGTGTCGAAGAACGTGACGCCATGCTCCACTGAGGCTTCCAGCACGGCAAAGGCGTCCGCTTCAGTGACGGAACCCCAGTCGGCTCCGAGTTGCCATGTTCCCAGCCCGACGGTTGAAACGGATCGGCCGGTCCTGCCAAGTATGCGCTGTTCCATGGTTCCGACTATATGGGGTCAGGGCCCGGTGGAGTCCAGCTTTGCGGCTTTGCCCAGCAGGTATCGCCGCTCCTGGAGGCTGCGGGTTTTCCTTGCTGCGTCCAGAAACGCTGCGCGGGCTTCGGGAAAGGAGCCAGCCATCTCGTGCAGATGGGCCCTGACTGCGTCCAGGCGGTGTGACCGACCGAGTGCATCATCCAAGCCGGCGAGCAACTCCAAACCGGCGGCCGGCCCGTTCACCATCGCCACCGCAACCGCACGGTTCAGCGTCACGACGGGGCTGGGAGCCAAGGCCTCCAGCACCGTGTAGAGGGCCAGGATCTGAGGCCAGTCGGTTTGGTCATGGGAGGACGCTTCGGAGTGCACAGCAGCAATCGCCGCCTGCAGTTGGTACGGTCCGGCGGCGCGCCGTCCCAGCACTGAAGACAACAACGCAATGCCCTCATCGATCTGCCCGCGGTTCCACAGGCTCCGGTCCTGCTCAGCCAGCGGAACCGGTGTTCCATCGGCCATGGCACGTGCCGGGCGACGGGAATCGGTCAGCAGCATGAGCGCCAGCAGCCCGGTCGCCTCAGGCTCCGACGGCACAGCGGCCACCAGCAACCGGGCCAGCCGGATGGCCTCCGTGGTGAGGTCCTCGCGCTGCAGCGACGAACCCGAACTCGCTGCGTAGCCTTCGTTGAAGATCAAGTACAGGACGTGAAGTACGACGCCGAGCCTCGCCTTCCGCTCGGCAGGCGGCGGCATGCTGAACGTGGCTCCCGCCTTTTGGATCCCCTGTTTCGCGCGGCTGATGCGTTGTCCCATGGTCGCTTCGGGGACCAGGAAAGCCGAGGCGATTTCCGCCGTCGTGAGTCCTCCAACTGCCCGCAGGGTAAGGGCGAGTTGCGACGGTGCCGATAAGGCGGGGTGGCAGCAAAGGAACATGAGGGTAAGGGTGTCGTCTGCTTCCGGAGCTGGCTGGTAGGAGTGATCGGCGTCCATGGCCGACAAGCGTTCTTCGCGGGCACGCCGGGCGCTTTCGCTCCGCCACATATCCACAAGCCTTCGGTTTGCGACGGCCGTCAGCCAGGCCTTCGGATCACGTGGCATGTCATGGGGCCACTGAAGTGCGGCCTCCAGCAGGGCTTCCTGGACGGCGTCTTCGCATGCATCGAACTGGCCGTTCTTGCGTGCCAGCACGCCGAGGACCTGCGGCGCGAGGGTGCGCAGCAGGTCCTCGATGTGCATGCCCCGGTCAGAGTCCAGCTAGACCTCCGGTGGTCCGTCCGGGATGGCACGAAGCTCCACGACCTGCGCGTATTTCACAATGCTTGAGCAGATCTCCACGGCGCGTTCCTCACTGGCAACATCCACCACCCAGTAGCCCACCAAGGACTCCTTGGCCTCGGCGTAGGGTCCGTCGGTGGTGATCACGCCATCCGGGGTTTGTTTGACGAGCTTGGCGGTGCTGCCGTCGGCCAGGCCCGCGTTGAAGACGAGTTCGCCGGATTCGGTCAGGTCCTTGTCGATCTGGATCATGAAGCCGATCATTTCCCGGATCCATTCCGGATCGGCGGTCTCCATCATGCCCTCGGCCGATCCGAACATCATGATCATGTATTTCATCTCAAACTCCTTTGACGTGGCGCCCTGTGTGGGCGCTTCACCCATGGGTCGGAACAGCGGCGGACTTTTCTACATGGGTCCCAAAACTTTCTAGGCCCGGGCGATGACCTCTCCGTTGGGAATGAGGAAAAAGCCGTCTTCGGTAGCGCCCCAGCGGTGCCATCCGGCTGCGATCCGGGCGAGGTCGGCCTCGTTTGCGAAGCCGTACTCCAAGGCCTGCTCGGCAAAAGCGGAGTGCAGTACCCGTTCACTCCACACCCGGGATTGCCAGGCGCGCTGTTGGGCCGTGGCGTAGAGCCAGTTGCTGCTGGTGGGCGCCACCTGTGTGAAACCTGCCTGCTGCGCCCACGAGACCAGGCGTCGGCCGGCGTCGGGTTCTGCTCCGTTGCGGCGCGCGATCTTCTGGTAGAGCTCCATCCAGTGATCAAGTTCAGGGACTTCCGGGTACCAGCTCATGCCATGGAAATCGGCGTCCCGCACGGCAACGATAGCGCCGGGCTTGGCCACCCGGCGCATCTCGCGCAGCGCGGCGACGGGGTCGGTGAGGTGCTGGAGGACCTGGTGGGCGTGGACGAGGTCGAAGGATTCGTCTTCGAAGTCGAGATCGTAGATGTTGCCCGTCTGGAAGGTCACGTTGTCCACGCCGCGCTCGGCGGCGAGTGCGGTTGCCTGCGCCACAATATCGGCAGACCGGTCCAGGCCTATTACTTGTCCGGGCGCAACCAGCCCCGCGAAATCGCACGTTATGCTGCCAGGTCCGCAGCCGACGTCGAGGACTGATATCCCGGTGGTGAGATGCGGGATGACAAACGCGGCCGAATTTTCGACCGTCCGTGAGGCGTGGGCCCGGACAACCGACTCGTGGTGTCCGTGGGTATAGACATCTTCAGGCTGCTGCGCGTTCATAGGGAAACGCTACAACCACGCATGCCGGTTTTGGCGGAACGGCCTGAACTGCCGCTACTTCGGTTCCGGTTGCGTGGCCTGTTGGCGGGCTTCGACGGTTGCCTCCACCATGTCGGTCATGAAGCGCTGGACCAGCTCCAGTTCTTCGGTGCTGTACGCGGCCATCGCCTTGCCCATCCGGATGGCGAGCGGCATGAACATGGCGCTGCCGTCGCGGTACGCCTTGGGTGTCATGTGGAGCTGGACCTGGCGGCGGTCCGTTCCCAGACGCTCACGGACAACGTGCCCGGAGGCGTGCAGGCGATCAATCAAGGCGGTGGTGGCGGGGGAACTGAGCCGGAGTTCGGCACGGAGCACGCCGGGCGTGACCACCTTGCCGGCCGCGGAGTGGCGCATGATGACGGCCAGCGCATTCATGTCGGTCCGGTGCATGTCGTTCTGCCCGCCGGCTGCGTCCACGTAATGGTTGGCCTCCAGGGTGAAGTCCTGGAGGATCCGCACGAGTTCCTGGGGCGCCGCGGTTTGGGAATCCGCTCCTGGGCGTGCGTCGGGGCGCGGGACTGATGAGTCCGACATGTCCGCCCTCCTGCCAGCGTCGTCTCGTGTTTGCTGCCTTCCGGATATTACTCCTCGCAGTCCGCGAATCCGGCATTCCTTTCCTTGAGGCCTTGGAATAGTTCCATCATAGAGATAATCTATGGTGGAATAAAGACCCGCACGGCATCCCCACAGAAGAAGGACTCATGAACCCGAAGAAAGTACCGTTCTGGCTACGCTGGCTGGTGCCCGTGGTGCTGGTCATCACCTGGCTGGGCATTGCAGGAGTCGGCGGCCCTACCTTCGGGCGTTTGGACGAGGTCTCATCGAACGACCAGGCTTCCTTCCTCCCGGCCGGGGCCGAAGCTACCGAAGCCGGCGACTGGCAGGCCAAGTTCCGCGACTCCGAAGAGATCCCCGCGGTGGTCATCCTCGAAAACGATGCAGCGTTCACCCCGGCCCAACTGGGCGAAGCAGCCAAACTGAAAACCGACATCGAGGCACTCAAGCTGGGGAGCGCCGTCGTCGGGCCTATTCCGTCTGAAGACGGAAAAGCCGTCCAGTACATCGTTCCGATCGCTTCCACCGATGAAATACGGGACGTGGTGAAGGAACTGCGCGACGTCGTGCAGCCGGGCGCCCCGGATGGGATGAAGGCCTTCGTTACAGGCCCCGCGGGATTGACCGCTGACCTGGTCAACGCATTCGGCGGCATTGACGGCATCCTGCTGTTGGTCGCCTTGGGCGCCGTGTTCGTGATCCTGCTTTTGGTCTACCGCTCGGTGGTGCTCCCGCTGGCAGTACTCTTCACCTCGGTGTTCGCCTTGTGCGCCGCAATACTGCTGGTCTTCGCCATGGCCAAGATGGGCTGGATCCAGCTCAACGGGCAAAGCCAGGGCATCCTGTCCATCCTGGTGATCGGCGCGGCCACCGACTACGCGCTGCTGTTCGTGGCCCGCTTCCGTGAGGCCCTGACCCACACCAGCAACCGGACGCAGGCAGTCCTGACAGCTTGGAAGGCGTCCTTCGAGCCGATCCTCGCATCGGGTGCCACAGTGATCATCGCCCTGCTCTGCCTGCTCTTCTCAGACCTGAATTCCAACAAGGCACTCGGTCCCGTAGCGGCGGCAGGCATTCTCTGCTCATTGTTCGCCGCGCTCACGCTCCTGCCCGCCTTGATGGCGCTGCTGGGCCGCGCTGCCTTCTGGCCCTTCCGCCCCAAGCTCCTGCCCGACGACGAACGCGAACCTGAGATTGTCACCGGACTTGAGGGGCAAAAGGGTCTGTGGCGCGCCACGGGCCGTCTGGTTTCACGACGTCCCCGCGTTGTCTGGGTGGCGTCGGTGTTGCTGCTCCTGGTCGCTGCCACAGGTGTGTTGCAGCTGAAGGCAAACGGTGTGCCGCAGACGGACGTCATTTTGGCCAAGTCCGACGCCGTCGACGGCCAGGAAGCTTTGGCGCGCCATTTCGACGCCGGCAGCGGCAGCCCCGCCGTCGTCGTCGCCTCGCAAAGTTCCGCGCAGCAGGTCCTGGACAAGGTCAAAGCAGCCAACGGAGTTGGTGACGCCTACCTTTTGGCCGAAGGAAACGTCCCCATTACCGGAGCGCCGGGAACTCCTTCCGATCCCGCCGTCCGCGACGGCCGGGTCCTCATCAACGCCACCCTGGACTCAGCGGCGGACTCCATCGAAGCCGAAAACGCCGTGAAGGAATTGCGGTCATCAGTACGCGAGGTTGACTCCGGGGCATTGGTGGGCGGGGTGACAGCCACAGCGCTGGACACCAACACCACTGCCCAGCGCGACCTCGTGGTCATCATTCCGATCGTCCTGGTGGTCATCCTCTTCATCCTGATGCTCCTTCTGCGCTCCGTGGTAGCACCTGTGCTGCTGGTGCTCTCCGTGGTGCTCTCCTACGGTGCCGCGATGGGCGTCTCGGCGTGGGTGTTCAACGGGTTCTTCGGATTCTCCGGAGCCGATGCCACCGTGCCGCTGTTCGGCTTCGTGTTCCTTGTTGCCTTGGGTGTGGACTACAACATCTTCCTGATGAGCCGGGTCCGCGAAGAGTCGTTGAAGCACGGAACCCGCCCAGGCATCCTCCGCGGCTTGGGCGTTACTGGCGGGGTCATCACTTCCGCCGGTGTGGTTCTGGCAGCTACGTTCGCGGCATTGGGCGTCATCCCCATCATGTTCCTGGTGCAGCTGGCATTTATCGTGGCCTTCGGCGTGCTGCTGGATACCGTGCTGGTCCGCTCGCTGCTGGTGCCCGCGCTCGCCTATGACATCGGCAGCAGGATCTGGTGGCCGGGCAAGCTGGCCCGTGAATCTTCGGCACCTTCGGCCGGGGCCCGTGAAGAGGAAGAAGCGCCGGTGGGGAGGTAGTTACACCTGCCGCGACCGGCGCTCAATCAGGACGGTGTCACGCCACTGACCGACGCGGGGACCTCCAGGCATGCGGGCGATGCGCTCCCGGCGTCCGACAACGACGAAGCCTTCGGCTGTGTGGAGCCGAAGGCTGGCTTCGTTCTCGGGGAACACGCTGGCTTGGATGGTCCAGATGCCGGCACTCTCCGTGGAGACGATCAGTGCCCGGAGGAGGTTCTTCCCAACGCCCAAGCCCCTGGCTTCCCGGGCAACGTAGATGGAATGCTCCACGACGCCGGCGTAAGCGGCCCGGGACGACACCGCCGAAACCGCGGCCCAGCCCAGCACCACGCCGTCCACATCAGCAACCAGCCGGTGTTCCTTCAAACGCGAAGCGTCGAATTGCTCCCATTCCGGAGCGTTGGCTTCGAAGGTGGCGTGCCCGGACTCGATTCCGGCTGTGAAGATCTCCCTCACTCCAGGCCAATCCTGTCCCGTCATCGGACGTATAACTAGCCGTGCGCCGTCGCTGGAGTGTGCGCCGGCGGTGACCGGGAAAGTCACAGGCTTTCCAGGAGGCTGCTGGTCCGTTCCATTGCGCCGGGGACCATGGAGTAATAAGCCCAGGTGCCGCGCTTCTCGCGGTGGAGGAGGCCCGCATCCACGAGGATTCTAAGGTGGTGGGACACTGTGGGCTGGCCGAGGCTCAGTGGCCCGGTGAGGTCGCACACGCAGGCTTCGCCTCCTTCCGAACCCTTGACGATGGACAAAAGGCGCAAGCGGTTGGGGTCCGCAAGGGCTTTGAATACCGATGCCCGGAGTTGAGCCTCGTATTCGTCGATGGACGACGGCCCCGACGGCTCGCAGCACTCTTCCGCTTCTACTTGTGTCAACTCAAGAACAGGCCCGGACTTCATACACCCATGGTGCCATACATTGACAAGCATCGATATAGCCGGACATACTCAATATCGAAGTTCATCAATGTTCTGCCCCGTCGATAGCGGGCATCGAGATCAGGAGCCACGTGAGCACCCCGACGAAAACCGCAGCCCGTGAGGTGAACCAGGGCGCCGCCGTCGTGGGAAAGCTTTCGGCCGTTGACCGTTTCCTCCCCCTCTGGATAATCGCCGCCATGGTCCTGGGCTTGCTTCTGGGCGGTCTCATTCCGGGGCTGAATACTGCCCTGGAGGGCGTGAAGATCGGCGAAGTCTCGTTGCCTATCGCCCTGGGCCTGCTGGTGATGATGTACCCGGTTCTCGCCAAAGTCCGCTACGACCAGGCACACCGGGTGCTGGCCGACCGCAAGTTGATGGTCACCTCGCTGGTGATCAACTGGGTTCTGGCCCCTGCCTTCATGTTTGCGCTCGCGTGGTTGTTCATCCCCGATCTGCCGGAATACCGGACGGGCTTGATCATTGTGGGTTTGGCACGCTGCATCGCCATGGTGATGATCTGGAACGACCTCGCGTGCGGAGACCGTGAATCCGCTGCCGTTCTTGTCTTCATCAACTCAGTCTTCCAAGTGGTCGCATTCGGGGGCCTTGGCTGGTTCTACCTCCAGTGGCTGCCCTCCCTTCTTGGTCTTCCCACCACCGCTGCCGATTTCTCCTTCTGGGCCATCACGCTCTCAGTTCTCGTCTTCCTTGGTATACCGCTGCTCGCCGGCTTCCTCACCCGGGTCATTGGCGAGAAGGCCAAAGGACGCATCTGGTACGAGGACGTCCTCTTGCCCAGGATTGGTCCGTGGGCGCTCTACGGCCTCCTTTTCACCATCACACTTCTGTTCGCGCTCCAGGGCGGCACCATCATGTCCCGGCCGATGGATGTTCTCCGCATTGCTTTGCCGTTGCTGGTCTACTTCCTGGTGGTGTTCGGCGCCGGGATGCTGACAGGCCGCCTGCTGAACCTCGGCTACGCCAAATCCACCACCCTCGCTTTCACGGCCGCCGGCAACAACTTCGAACTCGCCATCGCCGTAGCGATCGGAACCTTTGGCGTAACCTCGGGCCAAGCCCTCGCCGGCGTCGTCGGGCCCTTGATTGAAGTACCCGTCCTTGTTGCACTTGTGTATGTAGCCCTCTGGGCGCGCGAGCGCTATTTTCCTTCCACCACCATCGCTGCCTGACCTTCGAGGAAACCATGACCACCGAAAACGCCAAGAAGCCTTCAGTCCTGTTCGTCTGCGTCCATAACGCGGGACGCTCCCAGATGGCCGCAGCATTCCTCACGACGCTCTCCGACGGAGCCATCGAAGTCCGCTCCGCCGGTTCGCAGCCCGCGGACAAAGTCAACCCTGCTGCCGTCGAAGCCATGTCTGAACTTGGCATCGATATGTCCGCCGAGATACCAAAGGTCCTCACCACGGAGGCGGTCAAGGAGTCCGACGTCGTCATCACCATGGGATGCGGCGACGAGTGCCCGTATTTTCCAGGAAAGCGCTACGAGGACTGGGTTTTGGAAGACCCCGCAGGCCAAGGCCTGGACGCAGTCCGCCCGATCCGCGACGAAATCAAGACACGTATCGAGGACCTGATCGCCTCATTGATCCCTGCAGCCAAGTAAACCCCGAGAAACAGGAGAGACACCCGTGAGCAACGAACAATTGATCATCATCGGGTCCGGCCCCGCGGGGTACACGGCCGCCATTTATGCCGCCCGGGCAGGCCTGAACCCCCTGGTCCTGGCAGGTTCAGTTACGGCCGGCGGCGCCCTGATGAACACCACCGAAGTGGAGAACTTCCCCGGTTTCCCGGCAGGCATCCAAGGTCCCGAGCTCATGGACGGTCTCCAGGAACAGGCCGAAAAGTTCGGCGCCCGCATAGTGTTCGACGACGTCACGGAAGTTGAACTCAGAGGTCACCTGAAGCGGGTGGTCACCGGGGCGGGTGAGACCCACGAGGCTCCGGCCGTCATCCTTGCCACCGGTTCCGCGTACAAGGAGCTGGGCCTCCCGGAGGAGAAGAAGCTCAGCGGACACGGTGTGTCCTGGTGTGCCACCTGTGACGGCTTCTTCTTCCGCGAACAGGACATCATCGTGGTTGGTGGCGGGGACTCAGCCATGGAGGAGGCCACGTTCCTCACGCGCTTCGGCAAGTCCGTGACAGTGGTGGTCCGGAAGGGTGAATTGCGGGCATCCCGCATCATGGCCCAGCGCGCCAAGGACAATCCGAAAATCACGTTCGCCTGGAACTCGGCCATCACCAAGATCCACGGCGACAGCAAAGTAACTGGCGTGACCCTCACGGACACCCGTACCGGCGAAACCCGGGAGCAGGGGGCTACAGGCATCTTCGTTGCCATTGGCCACCTGCCGCGCACCGAGCTCGTCGCGGGCCAGGTGGACCTCGACGAGGAGGGCTACATCAAGGTGGAGTCGCCCACCACGCTGACCAACTTGTCGGGTGTCTTCGCATGCGGCGACGCGGTGGATCACCGCTATCGGCAAGCCATCACAGCGGCCGGCACGGGCTGCGCGGCTGCCTTGGACGCCGAACGGTACCTGGCCGCCCTGGATGATGCGGACAGCATCGCAACAGCACTGGTCGAAGAGCCAACCCACTTCTGAGCAATACCAATGGAGGTATGAGTCACTCATGGTTGAAAACCTTCCCGTCGCCGTAATCGGTGCGGGTCCCGTCGGATTGGCTGCAGCAGCCCACCTGCTCGAGCGCGGCCTGGACCCGCTGATCTTCGAAGCCGGAGCAACGGCAGGTGCGGCCATTGAACAATGGCGCCACATCCGGTTGTTCTCGCCATGGCGATTCAACCTCGACGCCGCGGCCGTCCGCCTGCTTGAACCCACGGGTTGGGAATCACCGCGGCTGACTGCGCTTCCCTACGGCGGCGAACTCATCGACAACTACCTTGCCCCGTTGTCCGCCATCCCGGCGATCGCTTCCCGGCTCCGGACGGGAGCCCGGGTTCTCGCCGTCACCCGTAGCGGCCTGGACAAGACCCAAGGGCGCAACCGCGACACGACCCCCTTTGTTGTGCGCGTTCTAGATACCGCGGGGGAGGTACACGACTACGCCGTTTCGGCGGTCATCGATGCCTCAGGCACATGGTCAAGGCGTAACCCGCTGGGGATGTCGGGCCTGCCTGCCATCGGTGAGGACCGCGCCTCTGACAGGATTTCATCATCCCTTCCCGACGTCTCAGGGCGGGACCGGCATTCCTTCGCTGGACGCCGGGTCCTGGTGGTCGGTGCGGGGCACTCCGCGGCGAATACTTTGATCAACCTTGCGGAACTGGCCAAGGAAGAACCGGGGACACGTATTCTTTGGGCTGTCCGGGGAGCCTCGGCAGAGAAAGCCTACGGTGGCGGACATGCCGATGGACTGCCCGCGCGCGGACAACTTGGCTCCCGTCTTCGCCGCTTGGTCGACGCCGGAACGATAGAACTCCACATGGGCTTTGGCATCAGCTCGCTGACCGATGCCGAGCACGGCGTGACCGTAAAGTCCGGCGACGGACGCGACCTGGTGGCAGACGTCGTCGTGCCTTGTACTGGATTCCGCCCGGACCTGGATATGCTCCGTGAGCTGCGCCTGGATCTGGACCCGGCTGTTGAGGCGCCTACTGAACTGGGGCCGCTCATCGATCCCGAGTTCCATTCCTGCGGCACTGTTCCGCCGCACGGCGCCAAGGTTCTTTCGCACCCGGAGAAGGACTTCTACATTGTGGGCATGAAGTCCTACGGCCGTGCTCCCACATTCCTGTTGGCTACCGGCTACGAGCAGGTCCGCTCCGTGGCGGCGGCGCTGGCAGGGGATCGAGTGGCAGCCGACACCGTGCACTTGGAACTACCGGAAACCGGCGTGTGTTCGTCCGATGCCGGCACCAGTTGTGACGTTCCTGCTGTTGCCGCTGCATCTGCGGAGGATGATTCCAACAGTTGCTGCTCCGCTCCGGAGCCGGTGCTCATCGGCATTCCGACCGGGCTGGCCCACGGTCGTTCCGGAGCCTAGCCGCTGCGGCCATCAACCGGTTCAGGCGCTGACCGTGTTCCGTTCCCTGTAGGCATCTGCTGCGTAGACGCCGAGGACGCGCACTTCCGTGGTGAAGAACTCCAATTCCTCCAGCGCACGGCGCAGGCGGGCGTCCTCGGGGTGCCCCTCCACGTCGGACAGGAACATGGTTGCCGCGAACTCGTCGCCCACCATATAGCTTTCCAAACGGGTCATGTTGAGGCCGTTGGTCGCGAATCCACCCAATGCCTTGTAGAGGGCTGAGGGAACGTTGCGTACCCGGAAGACGAAGCTGGTGATTGCGGGACCGGGGAGTTCTTCCTTGGTGGGAAGTTCGCGTTCCCGGGCCAGGACAACAAAGCGGGTGGTGTTGCTTGGGTTGTCTTCGACGCCGGAGGCAAGCACGTCCAGTCCGTACAGTTTGGCGGCAAGCGGCGGAGCCAGCGACAGTTTGCGCGGATCATTCCACTCGCTGACTTCGCGGGCTGATCCCGCTGTGTCCCCGGCAATGACAGGCTTGAGCCCGGCTTCGCGGATAATCCTGCGGCACTGACCCAGCGCATGGATGTGGCTGTGGACCTCGGTGGCGTTCTCAATGGTGCTGCCTGGGATTCCCATCAGGTCAAAGTGGATCGGCAGGAAGTACTCGCCGACGATCTGGAGTTTCGACTGGGGGAGCAGCACGTGGATGTCGGCCACTCGTCCAGCGATGGAGTTCTCGATGGGGATCATGGCCAGATCGACGTCTCCATTGGAGACCAGTTCAAACGCGTCCTCAAAGCTGGCGCATGGGACGCTTTCAAGCTCGGGGAACATTTCCTTACATGCGAGATCCGAATTGGCTCCGGGCTCGCCTTGGTACGCAATCTTTTGGGCCATGCTGCTCATGGTTACACGGTGAGCGTCCGGCGACCCAACCGCGTCCAACCTGTGACTGGACAGCGGGGGCGAGGAACAGCTTTCGTGGCCTGTAGGGTTCGACAGGTGAACTTCCACGCCTTTGAGCGCTTCGTAGCCCGGCAGCCGGTTCCTGATGATTCCAGCGGCATTGTCCACGCGGAGGAGCAGAACAGCGACTCTGAATCCGGAGTTGCGTTGATCGCCGGACAGCAGTGGCGCATACGGACTGCGCGGATCACGCCGACGAAACCGGGTGCTTTTGTGGCGGTGTGGAAGCGGGACGTCAGTGGTTCAACCCGCCCGTTCACCGCGGCGGAGTCGTTGTCAGGCCTGCTCGTCTTCGTGGAGGACGGTGAGCGTTTCGGAGTATTCCGGTTCACCCCTGAACAGTTGATCTCACTGGGCTATGTCAGTTCCGGCCCGAGTCAGGGCAAACGCGGCTTCCGGGTCTATCCACCGTGGTGCACTGAACTGAATCCCCAGGCGCTGCGCACCCAGCGCGGGCAGGCCGCTGCGTTTGTCGAGCTACCGTCGACATGCGCAGCGGGGCCTGCCCCGGCCGGAGGAGTCAGCCGTTGATGATCTGGGGCACTCCCAGGGCCTTGAGGCCTTCGGCGCCGAATTCCAGGCCGTAGCCGGACTGCTTCGCACCACCGAACGGGATTCGTGGGTCTACGGCGCCGTGCTTGTTGATCCACACGGTGCCGGCCTGGATCCGTGAGGCGACTTCCCGGGCGGCACCCAAGTCGGATGACCAGACGGAGGCGCCCAGTCCGACGTCGAGCGCGTTCGCCTTGGCGACGGCCTCGTCAACGGTGCTGTACTTGATGATCGGCAGCGCGGGTCCGAACTGTTCTTCAGCCACCAACGGGTTGTCGTTATCGATGTCCGCCACCAGGGTGGTCGGGTAGAAGTTGCCGGGCTGGTCCGCGTCGGGGTTGCCGCCGATCAACACGCGCGCACCGGAATCGCGGGCGGCTTCAACCAGGCGGGCCACGATGTCGTACTGCTGCCGGTTCTGCAGCGGGCCCAGGACGTTGTTCTCATCCAGACCGTTGCCCATCGGCATGGCAGCAGCAACAGCTGCAAGCTCTGAGCAGACGGCTTCGTACTGGGACTCGTGCACGTACAGGCGCTTCAGGGCGGCGCAGGTCTGGCCGGTGTTGATGAAAGCCCCCCAGAACAGCCCTTCAGCGATGGCCTTGGGGTCGGAGTCCGGCAGGACGATACCGGCGTCGTTGCCGCCGAGTTCCAGCGTGAGCCGCTTGACGGTATCGGCCGACGAACGGATGATCGCCTTGCCCGTGGCGGTGGAGCCGGTGAACATGACCTTGCCGATGGCGTCGTGCGAGGCCAGCGCTTCGCCGACGTCGCGGCCGCCGGAGACCACGGACAGCAGTCCTTCAGGCAGTTCCTGATTGATGATGGACGCCAGCGCCAGCACGGACAGCGGAGTGTATTCGGAGGGCTTGACCACCACGGCATTGCCCATGCGCAGGGCCGGGGCGATTTGCCACACGGTGATCATCATGGGCCAGTTCCACGGGCCAATGGCACCCACCACGCCGATGGGACGGTAGTGCAGCTCGGCGCGGGTCTCGCCGTCGTCCACTACTGTCTCGGGATCCAGCGGCGTCGCGGCCGTGGCGCGCAGCCAAGCGGCACACGCACCCACTTCGAAGCGGGCGTTCGGGCCGTTCAGCGGCTTGCCCTGCTCGCGGGAGAGCAGCTGGGCGAGTTCTTCAGCGGAACGCTCGACGGCGTCGGCTGCCTTCATGAGCGCAGCTGACCTGGCGTCGTGGCCCAAGGCAGCCCATGCAGGTTGGGCGGCAGCGGCGGCATCAACCGCATGCTGGAGGTCCTCGACGGTGTGAACGGGCGCATCGCCGACAGCCTCGCCCGTCGCAGGGTCGAAAATGGTGCGGCGGTCTTGGCCGGGGGCCGGGGTAATCGAGGCCAGCAGGGCGTCGTAAGTCTCCATTGGTACTCCGCTCGGGTAGTAAGTCTTGGCGGCCAGTGAGGCACGCGGCGATGTTTCCAGTGTGGTTGGCATCATGCGACGCGGCCTTGTCTTTGCACGAACAGCCCTTGACGGGAAGTGAACGCTTTGCCCGTGCTGCCTAGTGGCTGATAATCGTGCTTGTGACTCTTGCTTCCCTCGCAGCCTTCGCCGGTCTCTGCCTGGTCCTGTCCGTAACGCCCGGCCCGGACACCTTCCTTGTCCTGCGCATCGCATTGAACAGGCCCAGCGCAGGCATTGCGGCAGCGGCTGGATCCGCCATGGGCGCGATTGCCTGGGCTGCCTTGGTGGGCGTGGGTTTGGCCGCCATCCTGGAGCAGTCGGCGGAACTGTTCCGCTGGGTCAAGATCGCAGGCGGCTTGTACTTGCTGTACTTGGGGGTGTCGTCGTTCATCAAGTCGCGGAAGGCCGCCAAATCAGCTGCCGCCGGGGAGGGTGCCAACGAGCCACTCCCGTACAGTCGTCTCTCGGCTTTGGGCGCCGGAGCCTTGTCCACCCTCCTCAATCCGAAGGTTGGCCTCTTCTACCTGGCGGTAGTTCCTCAATTCATCCCGCATGGCGGCGACACCATGGGCACGTCGCTCATTTTGGGCGTGGTGGTGGCCGTCATCGCCTTCGCGTATCTCTCGATGATCGCCGTTGTGGCGTTCAAAGCGATGCGGTGGCTCAAGCGGCCCAAGGTGAGCACCGTCGTCGAGCGTGTCAGCAGCGGCGTGATCGCCGGGCTGGGAGTCGGCGTGGTGGCGTCGGGCGCCACGAGCTAGCGGCGCCGCCTGCTGCCTACGCGGCAAGCAGCGCCAGGTAATTGTCCAACTGCCCCTCAAGGTCCTGCGAGAAGTGCTCGTTGGGGGATAACGCGGCCACGATCTGCGCGCCCAGCATCATGTTCAGCAGGTGATCGGCGACGGCGGCGTCCCCGATGGGGGTGGCGATCTCACCGGCCGCCCGGGCTGCTGCACAGTGGGCCGTGATGGTGGTGTGCCACTGGCTCATGGACTCGCTGTGGAGGGCGGCCATGTCGGCGTCGTTGAGTGCCTTCTGCCAAAACGGGATCACGATGCGGGCTTCGTTGACGCGTTCCTCGTCCAGGGGCAGGACTTCGGCGCAGAAGGCGCGGAGGGCCGCCACCCCTGAGAGTCCGTCGGTCATGGTGGCGATGCGCTGGTTGGTGCGGTTGAAAACGTGTCCGAAAGCGGATGTCAGCAGCAGGTCCTTGGTGGGGAAGTAGGGCTTGAGGGCGCCGTTGGCGAAGCCTGCTTCCTCTGCTATTTCCCGCATGGTGGCGCCTTCCATGCCGAGCCTTGCGATGATCCGCCATGTTGCATCCACCAGTTCGAGGCGTCGTTGATCGTGGTCCACAATCTTTGGCACTGGCTGGGCTCCCGGAAAAATAATTGGCGGAAAGGTCTTGTGACCCATCTTACGTTTTGGTTATTCTCTACACCTATAGAAAATAAATCCCGACCCATCATAGGTCCCGGACAAGAGGCAGCCATGACGCCCACAGCAACTGAGACAGCCACCCAGTACCGCCTGGCCACGGGTGCCGAGATCTCCGAGGTCCAGGCAATCCTGCGGGCCGCCGGACACCTCGGTTCCGAAAAGCGGATCGCCTACCTGGGACTGGTGGATCCTTCCCGTGGGCAGGCAGAGGCAGACCGCCGGTTCCGCGTGTTCATCCACGACATCTCCGGCGGAGCACCCACGGACGTCCTGGTTTCGGTGACCCGCGGCGAAATCCTCATTGCCAAGGAACTGGACACCAAGGTCTCCGGCGAGCTTCCCGTGCTGGAAGAAGAGTTCGAGGTGGTTGAAACGCTCCTCGCCACAGATGAGCGCTGGCTGGCAGCCCTCGCCGCCCGGGACCTGGACGTGGAAAAGGTTCGCGTCGCTCCGTTGTCCGCGGGTGTTTTTGAGTACGCGGAAGAGAAAGGCCGCCGCATCCTCCGCGGCCTGGCCTTCGTACAGGACTTCCCCGAGGACAGCGCCTGGGCCCACCCCGTCGATGGGCTGGTTGCGTACGTCGATGTCGTGAACAAGGAAGTCACCCAGGTCATCGACCTCGGAGCCATGCCCATCCCGGCAGAACACGGAAACTACACGGATCCTGAACTGACAGGCCCGCTGAGGGAAACGCAGAAACCCATCAGCATCACCCAGCCCGAAGGCCCGAGCTTCACGGTCACCGGCGGTAACCATGTCGAGTGGGAAAAGTGGAGCGTGGACGTCGGCTTCGATGTCCGCGAAGGAGTGGTCCTCCACAACCTTGCCTTCCAGGACGGCGAGAAGAAGCGCCCCATCATCAATCGCGCTTCCATCGCCGAGATGGTGGTTCCCTACGGTGACCCTTCGCCTATCCGGTCGTGGCAGAACTACTTCGACACCGGCGAATACCTGGTGGGCCAGTACGCCAACTCGCTGGAACTTGGCTGCGACTGCCTGGGTGACATTACCTATCTCAGCCCGGTCATCAGTGACGCCTTCGGCAACCCCCGCGAGATCCGCAACGGCATCTGCATGCACGAGGAAGACTGGGGCATCCTGTCCAAGCACTCCGACCTCTGGACCGGCATCAACTACACCCGCCGCAACCGGCGCTTGGTGATCTCCTTCTTCACCACCATCGGCAACTACGACTACGGCTTCTACTGGTACCTCTACCTGGACGGCACCATCGAGTTCGAGGCGAAGGCGACCGGCGTCGTGTTCACCAGTGCCTTCCCGGAAGGTGGCTCTGACAACATCTCGCAACTGGCCCCCGGCCTCGGCGCACCGTTCCACCAGCACCTCTTCAGCGCCCGCCTGGACATGGCCATCGACGGCTTCACCAACCGTGTGGAAGAAGAAGACGTGGTCCGCCAGACCATGGGCGAAGGCAACGAGCGCGGCAACGCGTTCTCCCGCAAGCGCACGCTCCTCACCAAAGAGTCGGAGGCCGTCCGCGAAGCCGATGCCCGCAGTGGCCGTACCTGGATCATCTCCAACCCGGAGTCCAAGAACCGTCTCGGTGAACCGGTCGGCTACAAGCTCCACTCCGAGAACCAGCCCACGCTGCTGGCCGATCCCGGCTCCTCCATCGCCAAACGGGCAGCCTTCGCCACCAAGGACGTATGGGTCACCCGCTACGCCGACGAGGAGCGCTACCCCACGGGCGATTTCGTGAACCAGCACTCCGGCGGCGCCGGCCTCCCGGCCTACGTCGCCCAGGACCGTGACATCGACGGCCAGGACATCGTCCTCTGGCACACCTTCGGCCTCACGCACTTCCCGCGCGTGGAGGACTGGCCGATCATGCCCGTGGACACCGTTGGCTTCAAGCTTCGGCCCGAGGGCTTCTTCGACCGCAGCCCAGTCCTGGACGTGCCGGCCAACACCTCAGGCTCAAGCTGCCACAGCGCAGCCGGTGATTCCGGCGAGCCTGCCGGTCACTGCCACTAAAGGGCCGCGAAGCCATGACAACGACGGCAGGACGGGTCCGTTCACGCGGGCCCGTCCTCCATCCCCGCTTCTGTGCGGCACTGACAGCTGTTTCCTGCGCCGTGCATCTCTGGCTCGCGGCTTCGGGACACCACGACGCCTGGCTGGGCATCCTCATGATCGCCCTGGCCGCTGTCTGCATTCCGTGCACTGTCCACATCTGGCGGCACAGCAGGGTGGGCGCGCTCCATCAAGTGACCATCTCCGCCCTCGCCATGGTGGGACTGCACGCCGTCCTGCTGCTGGGAGCGGGCGGTGCCGGACACGCCCACGGCGGCAGGCCGTCGTCGAACGTTGTTGATACGTCCGGCGCAGCGCAACTGCTGCTGGTCATCGGACTGGAAATCACGACGGCGTTGCTCGCCGCCACGCTGGTGGCGCGCCTGAGGCGTCGAGCGGCTGTAGCGTCCTGACCCTCTTTGCCGCCAGAAGCACGGAACCCCAACCCTAAAAGGCTGATTTTCCGTCGCTCCAGGGCAAAAGAAGGTCAGGAAGCAACAGGCTCACGAAAATTCGGCAGGATATTAGTCCTAGCAGGCAGTTTCCCTGCTTCCTGCATCCACCCCGAACACGGTTCAGTGAACAGGTGAGCAGAGCTGTGAGTAATTCGGGCCTTGGGCTGTTCAGGGCGACCGGGATTTATGTAGGTGCCATCTTGGGATCGGGAGTCCTGGTTCTGCCGGCCATCGCCGCCCAGGTGGCGGGCCCGGCGTCGATCCTGGCGTGGGTCTTGCTCCTGGTGTTCTGCACGCCGGTGGCGTTGAGCTTCGCCGAAATGTCCAGGCAGCAGCCCGACGCCGGGGGCATCGCAACGTTCGTCACGAGGGCTTTCGGACAGCGGGCCTCAGTAGTAGCCGGCTACCTGTTCTACTTCGCAATTCCGTTCGGGGCGCCGGCTACCGCGGTGATAGGCGGGGAGTACATTGCCCATGCCATGGGAGGCGGCAGGGGGACTGCGCTGATCGCAGCTGGGGTGATCCTGGCTGCGGGCTTCCTGAGCAACGCAGTGGGGATCCGGGTCTCGAGCAAGCTGCAACTCCTCCTGATGGTTCTGCTCGTTGCGTTGCTCGCCTTTGCAGTTGCCGTGGCCGCGCCCTTTGCCCGTGTGGAGAACTTCACTCCCTTTGCTCCGCATGGCTTCTGGGCTGTGGGCGGGGCGGCCAGTCTGCTGTTCTTCTGCTTCGCGGGATGGGAAGCAGTGACGCACCTGGCTGGGGAGTTCCGCAACCCCGAACGGGACCTCAAACGCGCCACCTGGCTGACCTTGGTGGTGGTTGGAGTGGTGTACATCGGACTGGTGGCTGCATGCGTCGCCGTTCTGGGGCCCGCGCTCGCGGACAGCAGCGTCCCGGTGGCCGAACTGCTGGCGAAAGGACTCGGTCCCGCGGCGGCACCCTTGACCGCTGTCGCGGCTGCGGTCCTCACGTTTGGTCCGCTCAGTACTTTCGTGGCAGGCGCCAGTAAGCTCGGTGCCAGATTGGCGTCCGACGGCGTGCTGCCGCGGGCTCTTGCGCGCGGCGTCGACCCGGGCCAAGTGCCGGCAGCGAGCCTGTGCTCGCTGGCGGTGATGTCGTCGATCTCCTTCGCCCTGGCTGCTCTTGGATGGCTCAGCATTGAGTTCCAGATCGGAGCAGCATCCGCGTGCTTCACCGCTGTCACCGCGTTCGGGCTGGCGGCGGGCGTACGGCTGTTGCCGCGACGGACCGCAGCCTGGTACGGCGTGGTGGTGGCCGCCGTCGTGATGCTTGTGGTTCTGCTCTTCAGCGGATGGGCGCTGCTGGTACCGGCAGGGCTGGGGGCCGCGGCGTTCCTGGCCGGGCGAAGGCCGTCGAGGCGCCTCCTGCCGCAGCCGGTGGACGGCCGCAGCATGGTGAAATCGTGAGCCGGGCTACGTAAGCTGCGAAAGCCGGGTCAGCTTGTCCGGGTTGGACAGTTGCCGCAGCCCGCGGATGCTCCCGTCGGGACCCGCGTCAACTTCGACGACGTCGGAACGGCCGTGGTGCCTGAGCACCAAAGCCGCTCCGCCGTTGATCCCAATGACCCATGCCCGGACAGGCTCCACGGGATCGAAAGCAATCGCTTTGCCCAGGATGCCCGCAAAAAAGCGTGCGATCCTCGCCGACCCGAACAAGGGGTTCATGGCGCTCTTGACCTTGCCGCCGCCGTCGGCCCACAGCACCGCGTCCTGGTGGAGCATCGCTACAACCGTGTTGATCTCGCCCTGTTCGATGGCTTCCACGAGCTTCTCCAGGACGGCACGGTCCTTGGCGCGGGGAGCGGGTGCATTGGGGTCGATGTCCAGGCGGCGTTCTGCACGCGAGATCATCTGGCGCACTGCAGCGGGTGTCTTGTCCAGGATGGCCGCGATTTCCGGAGCGGGCATCCCGAAGGCTCGGTGCAGTACCAACGCTGCCCGGGCCTCCGGTGCCAGCTGCTCCGCCAGATGCAACAGGGTCAAGGACAACAATTCCCTGTTGGCCACCGTCTCCTCGGGCAGTTGAGCGTTGTCCACGGGCTCGGGCAACCAGGGCCCGGTGTAGTCCTCCCGCACCGCGGCGAGCTGGCGCACCCGGTCGATGGAGCGGCGCACGCACACCGTCGTCAGCCACGCCGGCCAGGAGTCCACGCGGCCAGAAGCGGTGTTCCGTTCCTGGCGCACCGCCTCGATCGCCACCTCGGAGACCACGTCTTCGGCGTGGCCGAAGTCGCCCAGCATCCGGTACGCAATCCCCAACAGGCGGTTCCGTTCGCTTTGCCACGCCGCCGTGGCGGAGACTGCAAGGGTCATGCTGCCCACGTTACCTTTCAGACCAGCGGATTCTTCTCATCCACCGGCGGCTCCATCTGTGTGCTGATGGCAATCCGGTTCCACACGTTGATGGTGGAGATCGCCAGGATCAGGCCACCCATCTGGCCGTCGTCGAAATGGGTGGCGGCGGCGTTCCAGATCTCGTCCGTCACGGTGTCCGGCCCCAGTTGAGTCAAGGCGTCGGTCAGGGCGAGCACAGCTTGCTCACGGGCATCGAAGAACACCTTGGAGTGCTGCCAGGCTGCCACCGCGTGCAGTTTCCGGTCCGGGATGCCGCGCTTCCTGCCGTCCGTTGCGTGCATGTCCACGCAGAAACCGCAGCCGTTGAGGATGGAGGCGCGGAGCTTGATCAGCTCGTACAGATCGGGATCGACCGACGTGCGGGCGTAACCTTCAAGGCCAATGACGGCAGCGTAGCCGAGTTTGTTGCTGCGGCCGATGTTGATGCGGGTCATGCTGACTTCCTTTCAGAGTTGATGCCTTACATGAGGGATGTCGGAAGGGGCGCCGGAAGTGTGACAGTTGTTAGAGTCAATCCGTGCGCGCAGTAGTTTTCGACGAAGTCCGGACCCAGCCCGATGTCAGGGAGGTCGCCAAGCCAGTAGCCCCGGTTGGGGGTGTGGTGGTGAAAGTCCTGGCCACAGGAATGTGCCGCAGCGACTGGCACGCCTGGGCCGGCCACGATGACATTGAGATGCCCCACGTTCCGGGTCACGAGCTCGCCGGCGTGATCGACTCTGTCGGGGAAGGCGTCCAGCGCTGGAAGGTCGGCGATCGCGTCACCGTCCCCTTCGTTTGCGGTTGCGGCGCCTGTGAATGGTGCCTGGCCGGCGACGCGCAGGTCTGCCCCGAGCAGCAGCAGCCCGGCTTCACCCACTGGGGATCATTCGCTGAATACGTGGCCCTGCACGCCGCCGACAGCAACCTGGTTGCCATCCCGGAAAACATCGAATTTACGACGGCGGCAAGCCTCGGCTGCCGCTTCGCCACGGCATACCGTGCTCTGGCAGCCCGTGCCAACGTGAAGGCCGGCGAGTGGGTGACCGTGGTAGGCGCGGGAGGCGTCGGACTGAGTGCCGTGATGATCGCCAAGGCCATGGGAGCCAAGGTCATTGCCGTGGATCGGAACCCTGAGGCCCTGTCCGTGGCCGCACGCTTGGGCGCCGACCACACCGTCCTTGCCGACGGCGCGGACATCCCCGCTGCGGTCAACGTCCTCTCCGGCGGAGGCAGCCACGTGGCGGTAGACGCCGTCGGAAGTGAACAAACCTGCGCCGACGCAATCCTCAGCCTTCGCAGGCGGGGACGGCACGTCCAGATCGGACTGTTGCCTTCCATCGACGGTAACCCGCAGGTGCCCATGGCCCGCGTGATCGGCTGGGAACTTGATCTCTTGGGCAGCCACGGCATGGCCGCGGTGGACTACCCCGGAATGATGGCGCTCATTGAACAGGGTGCGCTCCAGCCGCAGTTGCTGATCGAACGCACTATCGGGCTGGAAGATGCTGCGGCACTGTTGCCCGGCTTCGACAAGGCCAACCCGGCAGGCATGACCATGGTGGACCCGGCGCTGTAAGTACGCCCCTAGTTTGATTCCTCTGCCGGGCGGTTCCGGTACGCCGCCAGGAAATGCGAGATCCGGCGGACGGCTTCCTCGATGTCCTCCACCGCCGGCAGGATCACGAACCGGAAGTGGTCCGGGGTGGGCCAGTTGAAGGCGGTGCCGTGCGAGACCAGGATCTTCTGTTCCTGGAGGAGTTGGAGGACGAACTTCTCGTCCGAGGCAATGGGGTAGACCTCGGGATCCAGCCGCGGGAACAGGTACATCGCACCGGCTGCGGGGACACAGGAAACACCGGGGATGGCCGTCAACAGCTTCCACGCCAGGTCCCGTTGCTCGCGGAGCCGGCCGCCGGGACGAATGAGGGCTTCGATGCTCTGGTAACCGCCAAGGCAGGTTTGGATGGCGTGCTGCGCCGGGACGTTGGCGCACAGGCGGAGCGATGCCAGCAATTCCAGGGACTCCCGGTACGCGGCGGTCGCCGTCAAAGGCCCGGTCACGGCAACCCAGCCGGCCCGGTAACCCGGCATGCGGTACGCCTTTGACAGCCCACTGAAGGTCAGCACGCAGATGTCCTCGGCGACGGCAGCTGTGTGGATGTGAGGGGCGTCAACGTAGCGGATTTTCTCGTAGATCTCGTCGGAGAACAGGACAAGATCGTGCTTCCTGGCCAGTGCCGCGAACTGTTCCAGGATGTGCCGGGGGTAGACGGCCCCGGTGGGGTTGTTCGGGTTGATGATCACGATGCCTTTGGTGCGGGGGGTGATCTTCGCTTCGACGTCGGCCATGTCCGGCCACCAGTTTTCGTCCTCGTCACATAGATAGTGGACCGGGTTGCCGCCTGTAAGCGTCACGGCAGCGGTCCACAACGGGTAGTCCGGTGCCGGGATAAGGATCTCGTCCCCGTTTTCCATGAATGCCTGGAGTGTCATGGAGATCAGCTCGCTGACGCCGTTGCCGATGAAGACATCCTCGACGCCGATGTTCATGAGCCCGCGCGTTTGGTAATACTGCGAGATCGCTGTGCGGGCAGAGAAGATGCCCTTGGAGTCGCTGTAGCCTTGCGCACCGCGCAGATGGTGGATCATGTCCACCACCACGGACTCGGGAGCTTCCAGTCCGAACGGCGCGGTGTCCCCAAGATTCATCTTGAGGATACGGTGCCCTTCGGCCTCCATGGCCTTGGCTGCCTGAAGGATGGGACCGCGGAGTTCGTAGCGGACGTTCTGGAGTTTGCTGGAGTGCTGCATCGGACGCATGGTTGATCTTTTCATGGCGCAGGCCATGGTGGGCAAACAGGTCCGGTATCAGGACCAGCGGATGGTGACGGGAAGACGCTTGGTGCTTGCCGAAACTTCCCTTTCGGTCCCGTCCACCGCTACGGCAAAGTGCTGAAGTTCATCGGCGGAGGCCAGGACTTCGAAATGCCCGGTTGCGTCACTGACCACTGCTGAGGCCGATGAATGGGCATGGATATAGGCGTCGGGGATGCCCTTGTTATGGGCGTCCACCAGTCGTCCCCGGATTCTGCGAACCGCCTCCGCGTTGCCCGTGACAGGTTGCTTGGGCGGGTCGGAAGGCTCCTCGAAGCGAAGGGACACCGGAACACGCACCAGGAACCCCAGCCCCTCTTCGATGGCATCGGAATACTCTTCCGCCCGGAGTTCGTCGCGGGACACCACGGAGAACTCGCTGTGGATTTCCACTGCCAAAAGCAGCTCTTCCATGATGTCCAGCTGTTCCGGCCCGTGGCATTCAACAGCCACCCTCAGTTCAAGGTCCAGGGCGGGGCTCTCATGATGGGACCTGCCCACCCGGGTGAGTGTTACCGCCCGGACGGTGACCGGAGCCTCCGGCGGCGGGACAACGGCAACGGGGGACCCGTCGTCGAACCTGACATGGTGAGGAGCGACGGCTTCCGAGAGCACCCCTAGAAGCTCAGACAACGACGAACGAACAAGGCCCACGGCAGAATCCCAGCCGGACAGAAATCCAGAATTGCAACTGGAACTAGGCTACTCCCGCAAATCCCCGTAGTCACTGGGAACAAGGGGTAACTCCCATCGATCGGGCGCCCGTCACACCGGGCGGTAGGAGTACCGGTACTCCGACGGCGAATAGCCGAAGGCACTCTTGAAGGCGCGGGAGAAGCTGGATGCGTCGGTGAAACCCCAATGCATTCCGACGGCGGACACCGGCCGCGTCTGCAGGCGCGGGTCCACCAGATCTGTCCGGCACTTCTCCAACCGTTGCCGGCGCAGCCAGGAGCTCACGGTGTCGTTGCGTTCTTCGAACAGCTTTTGGAGGTAACGGACGGAGACGTTGTGTGCGGCGGCGATGTGCCCGACGGTCAGTTCCGGGTCGCCCAGGCGCGCCGCCACGAACGCTTCGATCCGTTCCATGAGCGCGAGTCGCTCTTGGGATAACGGCGACGACGGCGGCACCCGCTCGGCAAAGACAGCGGAGACCAGGTTCATCAAGGCATCCGAAACGGTAGCGGCCTCGGCAACGGATCCTTCGTGCAGTTGCTTGGCCACGGCGCCGAGCAAGGCCGATGTCAGAGAGCCCAGCCCTTGGCGTCCGGACACCCTTGATGCCGTGAGCGTGGCGATGCTTTTGCGGTTCAGGTGGAGGGCTTCCGGCGGGAACATGACCACCATCATCCGGAAGGCGTCGTCGAAATAGAGATCGTAGGGGCGTGTGGTGTCGTAGATGGCGAAGTCCCCGGGTGTGAGCGCGGCTTCCCGTCCGTCCTGGGCCACCACCGAGTAGCCGCGCAGCTGCAGGCCAAGTTTGACCAGTCCGGGGTCGTTGGCCTGGATCTCCTTCCGGCCCCGGCTGACATGGCTCGCCGTACCCGAGACCGCGCAGAGGAACACCGGGCCGACTGTCTGGTTGATAAGTCCGCCGTCGAACTGTTCCGGCTCACGGGCCGCCACGGAGAGCGGCACGAACGCGCTGTTGACCGCTTGGTTCCAGGCATCAAAGCGATCGGTCCTGGCGAGGGCCGTGGTGCTGAATTCTTCTCGTGGTTGCTTGGCGATGGCACCGGTCACGTCGGCTCTCCTTTGAAATGACGCTGCGGGACTTGGTGGCGGCCTCTTTAGTGTCCCACGATTGCGGGTTAGGCCGTGATCCGGATCACAAGCGTGCGGATGGTGCGCAGTGCTGTGCGCGCCGGGTCAAGATTCCCGACGGCGGCCCGCGGCAGACTGCTGGAGAAGCTCACTTTCACGCCCGTTCAAGGAGGAACCCCATGGCTGGAAACCCAACCCACAGCGCTGACTACGTAGTAGTTGGCGCAGGCTCGGCAGGCAGCGTCGTTGCGCGGCGCTTGCTCGACGCCGGACACACGGTCCACGTTATCGAGGCCGGATCCGTGGACACCGACCCCAACATCCACAGCCCGCAAGGTTGGCCGCTGCTGCTGACCGGAGCCAACGACTGGGCAGTGATGACTACGCCGCAGAAACATGCCCATAACCGCAGCCTCTACTGGCCACGCGGCAGGGTCCTCGGCGGCAGCAGCTCCCTCAACGGCATGATCTACATCCGCGGCCACAAGAATGACTACGACTCCTGGGCTGCCAACGGAGCGGAGGGGTGGTCCTGGGACGAGGTCCTGCCGTTGTTCAAGAAGTCCGAAGACCACCAGGACGGCGCCAGTGAATTCCACGGCAAGGGCGGGCCGCTCCATGTTGAACGGACCGCTGAGCGGCACCCGGTTGCCCAAGCTTTCGTAGACGCTGCCAAGGCGCTGGGCCACACGGAAACGGAAGACTTCAACGGAATCCAGATGACCGGCGTCGGGTTCAATCACACCACCACCAAGGACGGCAAGCGCGCCAGCGCGTGGCAGAGCTTTGTGGCTCCGGTGCTGGAACACCCCGGCCTTAAGGTCACCACGGACGCGTTGGTGACGCGGATAGTCGTCGACGGCGGCCGTGCCACCGGCGTCGAATATCGACTCGACGGTGAGGTGCTTCGTGCGGAAGCGGGTGCCGAAGTCATCATCAGCGCAGGCGCCATTGGCTCTCCGAAGATCCTGCTGCTTTCCGGCATCGGTCCGGCAGGGCAGCTGAAGGCGCTGGGGATTGAGTCCCGGGTGGATCTGCCCGGGGTGGGCGAGAATCTCCACGACCACCTGCTGGCGGGAAATATCTATGAGGCGAAGGAACCGTTGGTGGCCGGCCGGCACAACCTGTTGGAAAGCCAGCTCTACGCCCACAGCAACCAGACGGACGAAGAAGCGCCGGACCTGCAACCGCTGTTCCTGCACCTTCCATACCCCACGGACGGCGGCGCCGCGCCCGAACACGGCTACACCATCGCACCCGGGATTGTCCGGCCCCGCTCCCGCGGTACGCTGCGGCTGGCCTCAGCGGACCCGGCTGCGGCGCCTTTGGTGGATCCGAACATCCTGGCCGACGAGTACGACGTTGAGGCCTTGGTGGACGCGATCATTCTGTGCCGGGAAATCGGCCGGCAGGAGGCCTTTGCGCCTTTCCGAAAGGACGAGTTCACGCCTGGTCCAGGCGTTCAGACCCGCGACCAGGTGCGCGGGTTCGCCCGTCAAGTGGCCGGGACCTATCACCACCAGGTTGGCACCTGCAAGATGGGCGTGGACGACCTCTCCGTGGTGGATCCGCAGCTCCGCGTCCGGGGAATCGAGGGACTCCGTGTGGCAGATGCGTCCATTATTCCGTTCATGCCGAGCGGCAACACCAATGCCCCGTCCATCATGATCGGCGAAAAGGCCGCGGAGCTGATTCTCGGCGGTTAACCCAACTGCTTGGGTAACACAGGGATTCAGGCCAGGCCGGGCACGCCGTCGTTGATGGTGAAGGACTTCATGGTGCGGACCGGGGCGCCCGGCGTGGTCACGTAGTCGAGCACCCGGAAGTCGGCGGTCATCGAGTCCTTCGTGATCCGCGTGTTCACGTACCCGCGGTTGTCGTTGTAGAACTTCAGGTGCGGGTTCCAGGCCATGGTGGGGTCGGTGGTGGAGCCCGTGCCGTTGCCCGTGGACGTGATGGACGAGCACACCAGTTCGGAGCCCACCACCCGGGACTCCGGATCCTTGTAGTCCACCTTGAGGTCTGTCGCCCAGTGGCGGTGGACGTCGCCGGTCAGCACGACGGCGTTGCGCACCTTCGCGTCCACCCAGCCCTGGGTGATGCGGCGGCGGGAGGCGGCGTACCCGTCCCAGCCGTCCATGGAGACGTCGTCGATCGCGGGCGACTTATCGCGGTCCCGTTCGGCGAAGAACACCTGCTGGCCCAGGATGTCCCAGCGCTGAGTGGAGTTCCGGAAGCCATCCAGGAGCCACTTTTCCTGCTCCGCTCCGGTGATGGTGCGGTTCTCCGCCAGGCGTTCGGCTACGTTCTTCTGCCAACCGTCGCCTGCCAGCTGGTCATCACGGTATTGCCGGGTATCCATCATGTGGAAGTTGGCCAGCCGGCCCCACTGGATGGTGCGGTAGATCTTCATGTCGAAACCGGCCGGAACGGAGGATGCACGCAGCGGCATGTTCTCGTAGTAGGCCTGGAATGCTGCGGCGCGGCGCTGCCGGAAGTGCTCGGTGGTGTCGTTGAGCTGGCCCGCGTCCGTGTTCTCGGGAATGTCATCGGCCCAGTTGTTGTCTACCTCGTGGTCATCCCAAACCACCAGCCATGGCGCGATCGCGTGCGCGGCCTGCAGATCGGCGTCGGCCTTGTACTGGGCGTGGCGCTGGCGGTAGCCGGCGAGGCTGACCGTCTCCGGCCCCTCATGATCACGGGGATTGCCGCCACCGATCACGTAACTGTCCTTCTTGTATTCGTAGACGTAGTCGCCGAGGTGCAGCACCAGGTCCGGGTGGTCTTCAGCCAGCCGCTTGTAGGCGGTGAAGAACCCGTGTTCGTACTGGGCACAGCTGGCGAACGCCATGGCCAGTGCGGCGGGAGTCTCACCGGGGGCGGGACTGGTCAGGGTGCGGCCCACTTGGCTGAGGTGCCGGCCGGAGCGGAAGCGGTAGAAGTACTCACGGCCGGGCTTGAGGCCCTTCACCTCGACGTGCACCGAGTGCGCGGTTTCAATCCGAGCATGTTCGACGCCGCGGGCTACTGTCCGGCGCATGGCAGGATCTTCGGCAACCTCCCAGGCGACGGCGACGTTGCGGGAGGGCATGCCGCCCAGGCCGTCCTCTGCCACGGGGTTCACGGCCAGCCGCGTCCACAGGACGAAACCGTCCGGCCACGGCTCGCCGGAGGCGATACCCAGCGTGAACGGGTCGGTGCGGAGACCGGCGTCGTCCGCCGTCGAAACCGCGACGGCGGCCTGCGGCAACGCTGCCGACACACCGGCGACGAGCCCGGCTCCAAGGCCGGCTGAGATGAGGGACCTGCGAGAGATGCTTTCCATGCCACCGACCCTAGGAAGACCGGGTGGACTGGGTTCAAGGACAGCGTGAATGCGTGGTTAATTGTTGTTCCTGCCCCGGTGCTGGCTCGTCTATGCTCAGTTCATGATGACGGGGGAGCGCCCTAGACGGCCCGGTGTGGTGACTTTCTCTGTGGTGCTGATGTACATCGGCGGCATCGCGCAGATTGTCCTGGGAGTGCTGACGATCTTCCTGCGGTATATGCCGGAAGCCCAGTCCGGCGGTGTTGCCCTGCCTGTGACCTTGCTCGGGGCAGGAATGGTCCTGTTCGGTTTGCTGGTGATCGGGCTCGCCTCAGGCGTGGCCCGCGGAAGCTCGGCGGCCCGAAGCGGGGCAACGGCGGTGATGTTCCTTGGCTTGGCCTTCGCTGTGGTCGACCTGGTTGTGGCCGCTGACGGGGACTGGTCCGCCGTCATTTCGCAGTCCACCGCAACTGTGCTGGTGGTTGTGCCGCTGTGGGTAGGTCGGGGACGCCGTTACTTCGAGAGCCGCTGACGGGACTCTTCAGCGTCCCGGTAGGCAACGCGGCGGTGCACGAACCTCACGATTTCAATCAGCCCGATGCAGGCAACCGACGTTGCAAGAACCAGCAGTGCCGTGGGGAGCGTGGGGTCAGTGAACTGCAGGAAATCGCGGGCGAACCGGACGGAGTACACCAGGACGAGCCCGACCATCATGGCCCCGATGACAAGCCCTTTGAAACGGGTGACGGGCCTCGAAAGCACCACCAGGATCCAGATACCGATGATCGCCAGGATGAGGGTCGATCCCGTCCTGATTTCAGCTTCCGGTATGGACAGGTTGGCCGCGAGCTTGGCGTACGCTGCGAGCCCCAGTGTCACGGATACTCCCGCCGGTACGGCGAAAGTGAGCGATCGCCGCAGGAAACCCGGAATGTAGCGCTGGGCGTTGGGCAGCAATGCCAGGAAGAACGCAGGAATGCCGATGGTCAGCCCGTCAGTGACCGAGAGCTGGCGTGGCAGGAACGGGAACGGCAACAGGAGGATGCCGAACGCGATCGCCAGGAAGGTGGCATAAGCGGTCTTGGTGAGGAAGAGCATGGAAACCCGCTCGATGTTGGCAATCACCTGACGGCCTTCAGCCACCACGCTGGGCAGGTGCGAGAACTTACCGTCCAGCAGGACCAGCCGCGCCACTGCTTTGGTGGCGGCCGCACCGGAGTTCATGGCCACGCCGATGTCGGCTTCTTTGATGGCCAGGGCATCATTGACCCCGTCGCCGGTCATCGCCACTGTGCGTCCCGCGGCTTTCAACGCCAGGACGATCCGTTTCTTCTGGTCAGGGGAAACGCGCCCGAACACCACATTGTTGTTGATGACTTCCAGGAACTCCTGGTCATCGTCCGGCAGCTCACGGGCATCAAAACCGTGGGGCGCATCCAATCCGACTTCCCGTGCGATGGCCGCCACCGTCCTTGGGTTGTCACCGGAAATGATCCTCACGTCCACGTCCTGCGCCGCGAAGTAAGTGAGGGTCTCGGCAGCATCGGGTCGGATATTTTCCTTGAAAGTCAGCAGGGCCACGGGAACGGCATCGGCCGGCACGGTTTCATCATGCGTGGGCGTCCCGTGCGCCAGGACCAGTGTGCGGCGCCCCGTCGCGGCCAGCTCAGCAGCCTGGGAGGCCAGCTGCTGTTGCCCGGCGTCGTCGGAACCGCGCTCCGGGAAGACCATCTCGGGGCCGCCCAGGATCCACATGCCGTCGTCGAAAATAACCGCACTCCACTTCCGCGCAGAGGAGAACGGCACACGGTCGCTTGGCTGATCGGCGGGCAGTTCGGTGAAGTGGCCGGCGAGACTGCGGGCCGTGGCGTTGGCGTCTTTCTGGACGCCGTACCAGGCCAGGACGCTCTCCCAGCCGGGCACCGCGGCCAGCGGCCTGGCGGCATCGAAAACGATGTCGCCTTGCGTGAGCGTGCCGGTTTTGTCGAGGCAGATGATGTCGACGCGAGCCAGCCCCTCGACGGCGGGCAGCTCCTGCACCAGCACCTGCTGCCTTGCCAGCTTCACAGCCCCTACCGCGAAGGTGATGCTGGTCATCAGCACCAGACCCAGAGGGACCATGGCGACGACGGCGGCAATGGTCGCCGTCGCCGCGTCCCGCCACGCTCCACTCGCCGAGGCTGCGGCCCACCCGCCCTGGGCAAGCATTTGCGCGTTCAGAACCAACAACGCCACCGGCCCGACAAACCAGGTGACCCATTTGAGGACCCGGTCAATGGAGGACCGCAGCTCCGAAGCCACCAGGGAGAACCTCTTGGCCTCGGCAGCGAGAGAGTTGGCGAAGGAATCGGCGCCCACCCGGTCCACGACGGCGGTCCCTTCTCCGGCAACGACGACGGATCCGGACAACACGCGGTCATCCTCCGTCTTTTCCACGGCATCGGATTCGCCGGTCAGCATGGATTCGTCCACCTGAAGCCCGCGGGAAGCTGCGACTACCCCGTCCGCGGGCACTTGGTCGCCGGCCCGGAGGACGAGGGTGTCGTCCAGGACCACGTCGTCCAAGGCTATTTCTGCTTCAGATCCGTCCCGCATCACCCGGGCGTGCGGGGCGTTCAACAGGGCCAGCCGGTCCAAAGCGCGTTTTGCCCGGTACTCCTGGACGCTTCCGATCACCGCGTTGGCGATGGCACTGAAACCGAACAGGGCATCCTGCCAGCGGCCGATCGCGAAAAGGACAATGAAACAGGCCAGGATAATGCCGTTGAACAAGGTGAGCACGTTGGCGCGGACGATACTCCACACGCTGCGGCTGGTGTCCTGAACGAAGGCGTTGGTTTGCCCGGCGGCGACCCTCTCGGCAACCTCCGCAGTGCTTAGTCCCTGAACGGCAGATCCGACGAGCCGGACGGCCGCCCCTGGTTCAGCCTTCTCGTTTTCCGGCACTCATGCCCCCGTTGTTGAGTCGGTCCAAGGATTTGAGACAGTCCGTGGATGGGATTGAGTATGCCAGTCGTCAGGCGGTGAAGGCGAGGTCCCGCGCGTGCAGCCTGTGGAGGAGCGGTTCGCCGCGGGCCACCCGGCGGGCCTCTTCGATGGTGCTCACCGCCATCCGCTCCAACTCCGTCCCCAGTGAACCCGCCAGATGCGGTGTCAGCAGCACGTTGGGATGCGTGTAGAACCCGGAGTCAGCCGGGAGCAACCAAGGTGTGGTGACGTCCAGAATGGCGTACAGGTCTCCCTGCTCAACGCGCCGAAGCAGCGCGTCCTGGTCCACCAGCTCCCCGCGGGCCGTGTTGATGAACGTGGCCCCGGGCTTGAGGCCGGCGACCAGCCCTTCGTGAACCAGGTTGCGGGTGGACGGGAGCGACGGCGCGTGGAGGCTGACGACATCGCAACCGGCCACCAGCTCTTCCAGGCTGAGGCGTTCGACGCCGAGAGCGGCCGCCTCGGCGTCGTTGAGGAAAGGGTCGGCCACCGCGACCTGAAGGTCGTAGGCCTTCAGGAGGCGGATCACGTGCCTGCCGATCCTCGAGGCCCCGATGATGCCCACGCGCTTGCCGAAGTTGCCCATGTCCGGAAACACATGGTCGGGCTCGATCTCTGCTCTCTCCGAGTGCAGTTTCCTGGCAATCTGCAGGACGCGCTTGTTGGCCAGCAGGATCATGGCCACCGTGTATTCGGCCACGGGGATGGAGTTGGCATCGGCAGCCGTGCTGACGTGGATACCCCGCTCCCAGCACTCATCACCCACATGGTGTTTGACTGTGCCTCCGGCGTGGAGAATGTGGCTCAGGCGCGGGGCAGCGCCCAAGGCCGCGGCATCAAGTTTCGGGCAGCCCCACCCCGTGATGAGTATGTCCGTGGCGCCTAGAATTTCAAGGGAACGCTGCGAGGTGAAATCACCCATGGGCGCCGGGCTGAGGAGCTTCAGCCCGGGCCCCAGGGAGTCCAGCCGCCGGGCCGGGAACACCCGGTTCACGACGCCGGGACCCATGGCGAGCGCGACGTTCAGTTCGGTGCTGGTCACTTGACGCTCCCTGCAGTGAGTCCGGACTTCCAGAAGCGTTGCAGCAAGATGAAGGCAACGAGCAGCGGAATGATCGAAAGAAGCGAGCCCGTAATGACCATGGGCGTGAACTCGGGCTGCGGCACCGAATAGCCCTGCCAGATCGAGATACCGACGCTGACGGGGAGGAGTTGCTGGTCCTGGAGCATCACCAGGGGGAGCATGAAGTTGTTCCATACGCCCACGAACTGGAACAGGGCGATGGTGATGTAGCCGGGCATCATCATGGGCAGTCCCAGGGAGAAGAAGGACCGGATGGGACCGGCACCGTCCATACGCGCCGCCTCCAGTGTTTCGGCGGGGACGTAGCTGGCGGAGTAAACCCGCGCCAGGTACACACCGAACGGGTTGCACAGGACCGGAATGAGGACGGCCCAGACGGTATTTGTCATGCCCACCAGGGAGGCCAACAGATACATGGGCAGCACAGTGGCGGTGTTGGGGATCAGGACACCCACCAGGACGAAACCGAACAGCGAGTCCTTCCAGCGGAATTGGAACTTGTCGAACGCATAACCGGCCATGACCGAAATCAGGCTGCCGAGGACCGCTCCAACGCCGGCATATATCACAGAGTTTCCCAGCCACCGGAAGAACAGGCCGCCGTCCTGCTGGGCTACGTTGGCGATGTTCTCGAACAAGGAGAAGTTCCCCAGGGCGTAGGCGCTCGTGCCGTAGAGGTCTGCAGCGTTCTTGGTGGAGGCGAAAACCAGCCACAGCACAGGGACCACCATGTAGGCGGAGCCAATGATCAAGAGTCCGTTGACCGTGAGCTTGCTGGCGAATCCTCCGCCACGGTTGGACATACCCCTGGTGAATGCGGGGCCTCCACGGCGGTGGCCCTGCTGTGAAGGAGAGGTGCTGCGGGGGCGGGAGAGTGTTGGGGTGCTCATGATTTGTTCATCCTGGAGCTGAGGCGGGTGACGGCCAGGGACAGGATTGCGGCCAACCCGGCAATGATGATGGAGGCAGCTGCCGCCTGGTTGAGGTTGTGGCGGATGAAGGCTGCGTCATAGGCCCACAGGTTGGGGACCCACGTGCTTGTCACAGACGCTGTCGCCTTGGAGATGATGTTCGGCTCCGTGAACAGCTGCAAGGTGCCGATGATGGTGAACAGCATGATGACGCTCAAGGCCGGAAGAATCAGTGGGAACTTGATGCTTACCGCGGCTCGGATTTCGCCGGCACCGTCCACCCTGGCGGCTTCCAGGATCTCCCGGGGAACGGCCTGCAAAGCGGTGAACAGGATGATCACGTTGTAGCCGGTCCACTCCCAGACGCCGATGTTCACAATGGACGGAAGCACCATGTGGGAGTCCAGGAAGTTGATCTGGATCCCGCCGCCCTGGAGTGCCTGGACCAGCGGGCTGATGCCCGGGGTGTAAAGGTAAGCCCAGATCAGGGCAGCGATGACGCCGGGAACCGCGTGCGGCAGGAATACCAGGAGTTGGAAAAGCTTCCGCGCCTTGGCCACCGTTGCATCGAGAAGGAGGGCAAAAACAACGGCTCCGCCTACCATGCAGGGAATGTAGATCAGGCAGTACAAGCCCAGCCTGGCGATGCCCTCCATGAAAGTCTCGGACTGGAAGACCTGCACATAGTTCTCGAGTCCTACAAAGACGGTCTTGGCTTCCCCGAACCCCAGCCCGGACTTCTGCTGCGAGTGGAAACTCAGCACGAGGGAATAGATCACCGGTGCGATCATGGCGATCACAAAGACCGCAAAGAAGGGGACCAGGAACAGTGCGGCAGTCCGCCCGCCGGTTCCTGCCAGTGCGCGGCCTTGGCGGCGCACTGTGGTGGTAAGGGCCTGGGTGGCCATGGGATTCTCCTAGCTTGGAGGGGGCCTCCGCGGAGGCCCCCTGCCGGTGTGGCTTCTTTGTAGAGAGCTGCCGAACGCCGCCGGACTACTCTTTGACGGACAGGCCGGCTTGTTTCAGGCTCGCCACGGTGGCGTCCTGGGCGGTGTCGATGGCGTCGTCGATGGTGCCGCCGGTGGTGAGTTTTCCGTAGGCGTCTTTAAGCGCGGTGTTGGTGATGTCCCAGTTGGGACCCCACTGCCAGCCCGGGGTGATGTTTCCGTACGCCTTGTTGAAGACCTCGTAGATGTCGTTGCCGAAGTAGCTGGAGTCGTAGGCCTTCTGCGCAACCGGCGTCAGGCCCGGGAAGGCGAGGAACGCTGAACCTGTGTTGCCGCGCGCCTTGATGGCGTCCTGGTTGGTGGTGAGGAACTCCACGAATTTTGCGGCGGCTGCCGGATTTTTGCTGCTCTTTGTGACGTTGAAGCTGGATCCGCCATAGAAGGCTCCGGATTCATTGCCCCAGGTGGGGAGTTCGGCTGCGATCCACTGGCCTTTCTGGCCGCTGGCTTCGGTGCGCTTCTGAATGCCTGTGGCGCTCCAGTTGCCGCCCAGCACACCAACCACCGTGCTGTTGGCCAGGTCCAAGCTCCACTCGTCGCTGTAGGCCTGGCTGACCTTCACGATCTTCTCGTCAATCAGCTTCTGCCAGTAGCCCGCCACCTTCTGCGTGGCCTCGTCGTTGACGCCCACCTTCCAGCTGTCGCCTTCGGTGCCGAACCACTTGGCGCCGGCCTGCCAGGCCAGCCCCGCGCTCGCCGCTACCTCGTTGGGGTTGAAAGTGGCCAGATAGGAGTCGGGCGCAACGGCCTTGAGCTTTTTGCCGGCCTGTTCGAAGTCATCCCAGGTCTTGGGGACCTCGACGCCGGCCTTGTCCAGCATGTCTTTGCGGTACCACATGAGCATGGGGGCTGCGTCGTACGGAAGTGCGTAGGTCTTCTCACCGAACTGGACCAGGGCCTTGGTTTCGTCCGTGAGCTTGTCCACGGTTTCGGCCTTGTTGATCAGGCCGTCGAGGGCAATGACCTGGCTGTTGCTGACGAACTGGGGCAATTGCGGATATTCGATGGTGGCCACGTCCGGGCCGTTGCCCGCTGTGATGGCGGTGGAGAGCTTGGCGTACCCGCCGTTGGCGCCGTTGGGTATCGTTTCGAAACTGACTTTGATCTTGTCCTGGCTGGCGTTGAACGCTTCAGCCACCTTGTCCATACCGGCCAGGGACGACCAGAAAGTGATGGACCCGGAGGGATCGTCTGCAGGTGTGGGAGCGGCTGATGTGCTGGGGCCGGTGCCGCAGGCCGTGAGCAGCAGGGTACTGGCGGCCAGGCCGGCCATCCCTGCGAACAGGTGACGACGCTTCATGGTGTTCTCCTTTGAAGACTTGCGATGCGAAGGGGGCATGTGGTGGAGGCCACATGGCGATAGATCCATGTAATCCGCAAGTTCGAACATCTTCAACGTTTCAAACAAATTCAAACATTTGATGCCCGCAGTCTTGCCGAAAGGCAGAGGAATTGCCAGCAAACGCCAATGGCATTCTTGTTTGAACGAACAGAAATGCTGGACTGTGCTGACTCCTCGCTGCTATGAATTCTGGACACCCGAACGGCGGCTACTCAAAAGCCACTACCCAAGAACAGGGATTCCCATGGAGAAATCGAACATCAGCAGACGGTCAGTCCTTCAAGTTGGGGGAGCAGCGTCGCTCGCCGCGGCCATCGGGCTGGCAGCCGGCCAGCCGGCGTCGGCGTCCGCCCTCCTGGGATCCAAGCCAAAGGCGACCGAAGTCCTGGACCTGGGTCCCGGCGTCGTACAGTTCTCCCTCATGAGCGGGCTGCTGGTGGGCGAGACACTGTACATAGGTTCTCGAAACCTCGATCCGGTGCGGATCGTGGCCTTCCATGTACCCAGCGGCAAAGTCTCCGGCGTGACCGAACTGGAAAACGGCTATGCCATCCAAACTCTCGCTGCCGACGCCTCCGGACGGTACCTGTATGCGGGCGTGTTGCAGAACGCTGCAGGTCCCAAGCCGAACCTGTTCCGCTGGGACCTTTCCACCCCGGGCGTGAAAGCCACCCCGATCGGACGCATCGGTGACCGCGACGTTCGCGACCTGAGTGTGGCCCCCAACGGACGTCTCTACGCGGTGGGAGGTGGAAGCGGCACGGCCCCGGCCCTGTGGGAATACGATCCCGCCACAGGAGCAGTCACCAACCTGGGCGTTCCGGATGCGGGCGCCACCTTGGCCCGCGCTGTCGCGGCCACCGATTCCACTATCTTCTTCGGCGCCGGCAGCACCTTGAACGGAGGAGGCAGCGCCAGCCGCGCTTGCCTCTACGCGTACAACCATGCCGCCAAAACGTTCGCCAACGTCACCCCGGCGGAGATGGTCGCAGACCCCAGCATCCGCGACCTCGCGATCGTCGGAGACAAGGTCATGGTCAGCTCGGCGGCCTCGACGTCCACGTCCAAGATCGCGGCCGTGAGCGTCACCGATCCGTCCTCCTATGCCTTGGCTCCATCCGAGGGAAAGACCGCCAAGAACTTCGCAGCAATCGGTGACAAGGTCTATTTCGCCAACGAAGCCGGCCTCCTGGTCTATTCACTGTCCGCCAATTCGGTATCGGCCGTCTCCTACCAGGGGCCGTTCCTGGGCGAGATCTGGGGCGTTGACGCCCTGAACAGCAAGGTTTTGGTGACCTCCGCGTTCGGATTCGTAGCCGAGATCGATCCCGCTAGCGGGTCGTACAAGACCACCGACCTTGGCGAGGCCGGGGCGCCGTCGGATGCGCAGGAAGCCATGGGACTGGCAGCCGGGGGCGGCCTGGTTTACGTGGGCGGCAACGGGGTCATCTCACGCCGATCGTTGAAGACCGGACAGGTCACCAACATGACGGTCCCGGGTGAAGCCAAGGACGCCGTGGTGGTGGACCGGGTGCTTTACACCGGCCAGTACAGCTCCCAGGGCATCTGGAGCTATGACCCTCGCAGCGGTCAACCGATCAGCCAGGTGGCAAAGTTCTCCGCCGAACAGAACCGGCCCCTGGATGTCCATTGGGACGAGGTCAACAAGCTGGTCCTGGTGTGCGCCCAGGCTGACACCGAGGGCGGTGGCTCGTTGTGGACCTACAATCCCGCCACGGGGAAGTCGGGATTCTTCCTCAACCCCGTGGACAAAGTGCAGCTGGTGCGCGCAGTAACAGCGCGCGACGGCGTCGCCTACCTTGGCGGGGGACGGCCCGGTACTGAAGGTCCAGGTACCGTCGTGGCGTTGAACCCCGTAACGGGCAAGGAACTATGGCGGCTCGATCCCGGATTGGGTGCCGGCGTGTCTGCACTGGCGGTGCAAGGCAGATACCTTTACGGGATCGTTCGCACGGGACGTGTTTTCGTCATTGACCTGCCAAAGCGCAAGCTGATCCACCAAGCGGACATCAGTCCGGTCTGCACCGGGTTCGCCGCGCTGGTAACCAACCGAGGCGCTGTTTACGGTGTCTCGGACACGGACGTGTTCCGCTTTGATCCCAAGACCTTCGAGGTGGCCACAGTGGTGGCAGGCATCGACGGCGGCTGGTACAGCGGCTCCCACATCACCAACGACGAAGACGGGTACCTCTACACGATGCGTGGCCGGAACGTCGTACGGATCGACGACCACCCGCGGCGGTAGTGGATGGCGTTGTGGGGCCCGCTCTGCGCGCTCTGGCGAGTGTTTTACGCGCAGAGCGGGCCCCACAACGTTCGTTTATGCTTGTTTGAACATTTGGATTCCGGAAGAGGACTGGCATGCTCAGCGGGGAACGCCACGAGAAGATACTCCGTGAACTGGAGCTTCGCGGGACCCTGACCGTGAACGACTTCGCCGAAAAAAGCGGCCAGTCCACCATGACCATCCGCCGGGACCTTACCCAGCTCGCGGCTCAGGGCCTCCTGCGCCGGGTCCACGGTGGTGCGGTCCGCATGGTGGTGGAGCGGCCGGGGGACACAGTCCACAGGCGCGCACGCCAGCCGCTGGCTACCCTCGGCCTCATAGTCCCAACCACCGGCTACTACTTCCCTGAGGTCATCCGTGGCGCAGAAGCTGCGGCCAGGGCCCTGAACGCACGCCTCATCCCAGGCGTCAGCAACTACTCCGCGGAGGACGAGCTTCGACAGCTCCAGCGCATGGTGGCCAACTCCGTGGACGGGATCCTCCTGGCGACTGCGGGCCCCCTCGAGCCTGGTTCGCCGACGTTTGACCTGCTGTCCGGCGTGCGGATCCCCGTGGTGCTGGTGGAGCGCTCAAGCCGGGTGTTCGAGTCAGTGATGTCGGATCACGGCTATGGCGCTGAACTGGCCATGGAGCACCTCGCGTCCCTGGGACACCGCAGGATCGGGCTGGCTGTTGCCACCAGCGCTACGGCCCCCTGGCTCCGTGAAAGCCATGAGCGGATGGTGGCCAAGCTGGGTCTGGAAACGGATGCACCCGTCATGGAGTATGACCGTTCAGTGGTGGGCGCGGGCAACAACCAAAAAGAGTTCAAGAAGTTCCTGAAAGATTGCCGCCGCACCGGAACCCACGCTGCGCTGGTCCTTCCCGACGAGGAAGCCATCACGCTGATCAACCTTGCTGAGGAATCCGGAGTCAGTGTGCCCGAAGACCTCGCCATCGTGGCGTATGACGACGAGGTGGCCGACCTCGCTCCGGTGCCGCTGACGTCCATTGCACCTCCCAAACGGGACGTCGGCTACGCCGCGGTGACCATGTGTATGGAACGCTTGGCAGGAAAGCCCGGGGCTGCAGTTTCGCCTGCCCTCCGCCGCGTAAGCCTCGCCCCCAAGCTGATCATCCGGGAGTCCACGGCGTTCGGGGAGGATGCGGAGTAGGGGGTGAGGAGGCCACTGATACGGCAGAACGCAAGATAGGGCCGAGAAGTCGCTCCGGCTGGCAGGACCAGAAGAGAACAGAAGCGTTCGACGGCGGGTACGCACCCGCCGTCGAACGCTTCCGTTTTTGGACTAGTTCCGGATCATGTCCAGAACGGCATCCCGCATGCGTTCCATGAGTTGCGCATTCCTGGCTTCGACATTGAGCCGGAGTAGTTCCTCCGTGTTTGAGGCCCTGAGGTTGAACCACCATTCGCCTGACTCGTCGATCACGCTCAGCCCGTCCAGGTCATCAATGCGGATGCCCTGCGATTGATCATAGGTTTGGCACACGTCCGCAATGGCTTGGGATACATCCGGAACGGTTGAGTTGATCTCGCCGCTGGCCGAGTACGGCTCGTACTGCCGTGCCAGCGTGGAGAGGGGCGCTGATTGCCCGCCCAGGGCAGCAAGTACGTGCATGGCTGCCAGCATGCCGGTGTCTGCGTTGTAGAAGTCGCGGAAGTAGTAGTGGGCCGAATGTTCTCCACCGAAAACAGCGTCCTCTTCAGCCATTCGGGCCTTGATGAACGAGTGGCCTACCCGGGTTCGGACTGGCCGGCCACCGGCAGCCTGAACGAACTCGGGCACCGACCGGGACGTTATCAGATTGTGGATTACTACCGGGTTGCTTTGGCCCGTTGCTTGAACCCTTGCAATCTCCCGCACAGCGATCATGGAGGTTATGGCCGACGGTGTTACTGGTTGCCCGGTCTCGTCCACAACAAAGCAGCGGTCTGCGTCGCCGTCGAATGCCAACCCCAGGTCAGCGCCGTGGGCAAGCACGGCTGCTTGCAGGTCCCGAAGGTTCTCCGGTTCCAAGGGGTTGGCAGGGTGGTTTGGAAAAGTACCGTCCAGCTCGAAATACAACGGGACGATGGTCAGGGGCAAGGCCTCCAGAATTTCGCTGCCCAACACCGCGGGAACTGTCAGGCCGGCCATGCCGTTCCCGGCATCAACTACAACCTTTAGCGGCCGAACGTCCGTCAAGTCCACGAGCGAACGCAGCTTGAGCGCGTAGTCACCAAGGACATCGAGCGGTGCAACGGTCCCCGCTGATTCAGCCTTGGGAAACCCGTGGTCCAGATATCGCTGGGCAAGGTCCCTGATATCGAAAAGTCCCGAGTCGGAAGAGATGGGAACGGCTCCGGCCTTGGCCATCTTGATTCCGTTGTACTGGGCAGGGTTATGGCTTGCTGTGAAGATGGCACCAGCCGCGTTCATGGCGCCGCACGCAAAATAGAGCTCGTCGGTGGCAATGAGTCCGAGATCGTACACATCGGCGCCCCGGGTTGCGGCGCCCTGTGAGAACGCAGAGACGAACCCCTTGGAGGACGGTCGCATATCTCCGCCGCAGAACACGGTCTTGCCCGCAAGGCCCAGAACATCCACGAATGCGGCCCCAATGGCTTCTGAGACTTCATCGGTGAGGGAAACCCCCACCAAGCCACGGACGTCGTAGGCCTTGAAAGATGAGGAAAGATCCATTGTTCTCCTTGCGGGCGCGCCTCAGTGATAGGAAGCAAACGGCTTGTGTTGGAAAAACAACACTATCAGGTAGGTTGGCGGGCCATCCTTACAGGACCTCAGCGTCGGCCGAAGTCAGTATCTGTGTACGAGCCGACGCCTCGGGCATGGCCGTCGGCACAGCCGCAGTTGTTGTCAATTTCAAGACGAACGGCCACTGGATCGGAGGCACCAATCGTGAGATCAACATGGTCACCCTTGGTTGCAGAAACCCGCAGGGTACGTTCTTTTGCTGAATTGATCTTTGCTGAAACGGGGGACATGGCAGTCCTTTCGATGGTGGTGGGTTCTCTAGGTTGGAGGGAGGGCGGGTCAGCCAATGGCATCCAGCACACCGCGAACGATGGTTGCTGCTGCTCCCAGGTAGGCCAGGATAATCAGGAGAATCTGGGCGGCCCTGGTGGATACCCGCTTGGAAGCGAGGTCACCCAGGACGAGCCCGATCAAACAGGCAGCGGCGACGGCCAGCCACATTGTCATCGGCAGGACCGGCAACGAAGCTGGTGCGGTCACCGCTTTGGAAACAAGGGACAGCGCCCCGATGGTAAAGAAATAGGGCTGCATCGTGGCGGCGAACGACTTGTGCTGCCACCGGGTAGCCATGGAGTAAATGCTCACGGCTGGTCCTCCTACTCCCGCGGCAGTATTCATGAAGCCGCTGAGGCCGCCGGCGGCGAAGAGATAACGACGACGCTGGGGTAGGACGGCTGACTTCATGACCAGCAGGACTGTCAGGCCTGCGGCAAGGGTCACGCCGATTGAAATCTCCAGGACCGACGGCGGAAGGTACCGGATGAGGAATGCCGCGGGGACAATCCCTAATAGCGCCGAGGCAGCCAGCGCCATGTACCTCTTCCAGTCGATGTCCCGCATGACGCGGAAAATGATGGCGCCGGCCGTCACGGCTCCGCAGACGTTGACCAGCACCACCCCTTCGACGGGGCCGAGGAGAAGTACCAGGAACGGGGCTGCCACCAGCGCGAATCCCATGCCGGTAATGCGTTGCATCCCGGCACCCACGACCACTGCGCCCAGAACAAGTCCCGTAGTCAGCATTTAGGGCTTCCAGGCCACGTACTGGACCTCCTCGAACTCTTCGAGGCCAAGGCTTGATCCTTCCCGGCCCAGTCCCGACTGCTTGGCGCCGCCCATGGGGGCGAAGGCCACGGATGGGAGGGGGTCGTTGACTCCCACAATGCCTGCTTCCAACTGCTCCGGGATGTCCCAGCCACGCTTGGGGCTGCTGCTCCAGATGTAGGCGGCAAGTCCCATTTCGGTGGCATTCGCCTTCCTGATTGCTTCCTCTTCCGAGGAGAAAGTGAGTACCCCTGCCGCGGGGCCGAAGACTTCCTCGCTCACCAAGGGTGCGTCATCGGGAACATCGGTCAGGAGCGTGGGCGCCATGAAGGAACCCTCTCCCGGAACGTGGGTACGTTCGGTCAGGCGGCGGGCTCCGCGGCCCAGGGCATCGTCCACCAGGGCCTGCACAGCGGCGACGCGCTCGGCGTCAATGACGGGACCAAGGTCCGGGACAGGTGTGTCACCGTCGGGAACTCCATGTCCTATGGTCATGGCATCAAATTTCGCGGCAAGCTTCCGGCCGAATTCGTCCGCGATGCTGTCTTGGACCAGGAACCGGTTAGCGGCGACGCAGGACTGTCCTGTGTTGCGGAGCCTTCCGAGCACTGCCCCCTCAACGGCGGCGTCCAGGTCTGCGTCCTCGAAGACGATGAACGGTGCATTGCCGCCAAGTTCCAGCAACGGCCTCACCACACGTTCTGACGCAGAAGCCATGATCTGACGGCCCACACCGGTGGAACCAGTAAAACTGACGGCGCGGACTGCGGGGTGCTTGAGCAGGGCGCCGGTGATTTCGCGGGAAGGACCGTGCACCAGATTGATCACTCCGGCGGGGAACCCGGCATCGTGCAGTATCTCGAAAAGGCCGGTCGCGGCAAGCGGTGCCTTCTCGGAAACACGGCCAACCACGGTGCAGCCGGCGGCGAGCATGGCAGCGAGTTTGCGGGCCTGGATTGAAACCGGAAAATTCCATGGGGTAAGGCTAAGCGCGACTCCAATGGGCTTGCTGGTGCTGAGGTGTCGACGGCCCCGCAGCTCGGGTGGGCTGACAGTGCTTGTTGCGCGGCGTACTTCCTCGGCGAACCAGCGGAAGTATTCCACTGAGAAGTCCACTTCGCCTTGCGCCTCGGGGAGTCGCTTGCCGGCTTCCAACGCCAAGGTATGCGCCAGTTCGTCGCGGCGTTCGGATAAGAGCGCAGCAGCGTTGCGGAGAAGGTCGGCGCGGGTGCGGGCCGTTGTGCGGGACCAGTCGCCGAAAGCCTCGGCAGCGGCGTCACCGGCTTTGCCCGCGTCCTCAGTGTTTCCCCAGGCCACCTCGCCCACTGTGCCCCCGTTTCCGGGGTCCGTCACGTTCTTGAATGTTCCGGCAGAGTGCCAGGTTCCGTTAATCAGGTGTTGCGCTGATTTCAGGTTCACTTTGTGTTGCCTTTCGTTGGCTGATTGAGGTGCGCTGTCCCGCGACCGGAGTGGAGCCTTATCCCTTGCTGGCACCGGCGGTAATGCCCGCAACGAAGTAGCGCTGCAGGAAGACATAGGCCACCACGACGGGAAGCGATGCCAGGATGACGCCGGCGAACAAGAGCGGGTAGTTGGTTTGGAACTCGCCCTGGAAGCTCAGCAATGCCAATGGAAGGGTTCGGTTTCCGGGGGACTGGATGAACAGGAGGGGGTACAGCAGCTCATTCCAGTGGATGACGAACAGGAAGATGGCAGCAGCAGCTATCGAGGGTGCCGAGAGCGGGAGTGCAATGGACACGTAGGTCCGCCACGGTCCGGTGCCGTCAATGGAGCAAGCCTCATAGAGCTCTTTGGGCAGCGTACGCATGAACCCACCCAGGATGAATACGGCAATGGGCAAGGTGGACACGATGTTGGCCACAATGAGTCCGGTGAGGTTGTCCAACAGGCCGATGCGGCCGAACAGCACGTACAGCGGCACCATGTTGGCCTGGGCCGGGATGGCCATTCCCAGGACAAGGAATCCGAAGATGGCCCACGAGGCGAAGCCCCTCAGCCGGGCCACAGCATAACCAGCCAGGCTGGCAATGAAGAGCGTTATGGGAACGGAGATCCCGGTGACAATGACGCTGTTCAGGAAGGACGAGCCGAGGTCCTGGCCGCCGATGACTTCCGCGAAGTTGTCGGGCGCGAGGGATTGGGGAAGGCTGAAAGGACCCTCGAAGAGTTCCTGCGTTGACTTGAAGCTGCCGAACAGGACAACGGTGATGGGGACGATGATGATGACCGCGTAGATGGCAAGGATTACGCGGCGGCTAATGGATGCAAGCATGCTGTCATTCCCCCTTCGGGGTCAGACGGAGCAACCGGCGTTGCAGCCAGGTGACCAAGGCGATCATCCCCATGAAGATGATTGACTGAGCGGCGGCATATCCGAACTCCGAGTTGGCAAAAGTGCTGTAGATGCGGGTGGACAGGATGTCCAGGGAACCTTTGGGCGGGTTGCCCGCGATCCCCAGGATCAAGTCAAAGGCCTTGAACGACTGGACCGTGGTGTAGGCGACCACGATGGACGTGGCCGGGGCAACGAACGGCCAGGTGATGGACTTGAACTGCTGCCATTTGTTGGCGCCGTCCATCTCGGCCGCTTCATACAGTTCACGGGGAATGGATTGGAGGCCGGCGATGTAGACCACCATCATCTGGCCTGCGTGGAACCACACTTGCGTTACTGCAACCCAGTACAGCGCTTGGGAATTGTTACCGAGGTATGAGCCTTGAAGGCCCTCCAGACCGATCGCGCCCAGAGCGGAGTTGGCGAGACCGAAATTGGGGTCGTAGATGAACTTCCAGATGAAGGCCACGGACACGGAGGACAGGATGGTGGGGAAGAAGAACAGGGCGCGAAGCACTACGTTTCCCCGTGAGTTCTTTGTCAGCAGCAGCGCAAGCAGCAACGAGAACACCGTTTGTGCGATGACCACCAGCAAAACAAACTTCAGGTTGTTGGTCAGCGCATTGGTGAACAGCGAATCCTTGGTAAATGCCCGGACGAAGTTGTCCACACCCACGTAGTTGAAGGCTGCCGAGAATCCATTCCAGTCCGTGATGGCGTACTCGAATGCCTGCAGCGTGGGCATCACCAGGAAAAAGGCGATGATTGCTACCGCTGGCAGCGGGAACAGGTACAGCGCAGGGTGCACCCGGGTAGGGGACCGGCGCTTCTTCGACGCAGCGTCGGTGGTGCTGTCCGGCGCCTTTCGCTTGGCAGCCGTTCCGGTATGGGTGCTCATAGCCGTTCGTCAACAATCTTCTGGGCTGCTTCAGCTGCTTGCTCGGGACTGGTGCCGGAGATGACCGCCGTAGCGCTGGCTTCGACGGCGTTGCGGACGTCCAGGTTCTGGAACTGGAACCGGGCGGCCAGGGCCGTTTTCTTGTCCAGCCATGGACTCAAACGCTTGAGGTCGGCGTTGGTGTACTCAACGTCTTTGACGGACACATGCTGCGCGGTCTGATTGGCGTAGTAGCCGGCGTTCTCGGGTTCGGAAAGGAAATCAATCCACGCTGCCGATGCCGCCTGGTTCTTGCTCGCGGAATTCACGCCCAAGATGAACGTGGCGTTGTAGACGCCCTCAAACTTGGCGTTGCCATCCGTGGACGTGTTGGGGAAGACCAGTTCGATGGGGAACTTTGCACCCAGATTGCGAACGGCCGCAATGTGGTAGGAACCAGTGGCCAACATGGCAGCTTTGCCCTGGGAAAACAGGTTCTGCGCAGGCTCCACCGCGGTGCCGGTGGCGTTGGGTTGAAGGTAGGGGGCCAGGTCCTTGTACTGGTTCAACATCTTGATGAACCAGTCGTCCGTGCATTTGAGCTTGCCCTGCTCTATCTGCGAACACATGTCATCTACGGGTGCATTGTTGGCGATCATGCAGTTGAACAGCTGACCGCCGTTTCCCACATCACCACCGGGCCATGAGAGAGCAACGACGCCGGACGCGGCAAGTTTTTCGCACATGCCCAGGAAAGCGTCCCAGTCCTTGGGTGCCAGTTCCGCGCCGGCCTTGTCAAAGAGGTCCGTGTTGGCCATGGGCATGGGGAAGACCACCTGATAGGGCAGACCCAATTGGCTGTCCCCCGATTGTCCGGCTGTCAGCAGACCCTTCTGGTAGTTGCCCACAGCTTTGCTGTTTTTCAGTTCCGTGTAGATCCCTGCTTCACTGAAATTGTTGAACTGCGCGCCGCGGAAGGTGGCAAATGCGTCACCGATGGCAGCCCCCCGGACCTTTTGCAAGCCCTGGGCGTTGTAGTCGTTGGACGTGGAGATATCTTGGATCACCTCTACGCCGGAGTTCTTTGCAACGAATCGCTTGATGAGTTCGTCGAAGACAGCTTTGTCCTCGCCGCGCCAGTGGGCAAAGGACACTTTGCCGGTGATGTCACCTGTTGCAGGAGCGGCCGGGCCCGTGGCGCCACCCGGGGCGGTGGAACCGCCCGGACCTGCGCATGCTGCGGCGGTTGCGCCAAAACCCAGGGCTCCGAGAACAGCCATGGCCTGCCTGCGTGAAATCTGACTCACAATATTCTCCTCATTGAGTGTTGCTGTGCCTAGTTATGGGGGACCGCGACGGGGCACCCGTGATGCCCCGAAGGATCAGGCGGTGGTTCGCTGTGCAGAGACCACTTCGTCCACCACAGCGCAGAGCCGCTGCAGACGACTGACTGCGTCAGTTGACAAAGATTCGACGACGTCGGGTGAACCGATGCAGGACGCCCAGACTGCGCGTCCGGACAGGAACCCGCTGGCACCTTCCAAGCAAGCCCACCGGACGGCGTCAGGGAAGATTTCTTCCGGTACGCCCGAAGAAAGTACTACCCATGGACCGTTGATGGCCTTGGTAAGTTCGGCGCAAGCAGACCGCACCTCTGATTCGGAGGCCTGGCCCTTGAAGGGGACCTCGGCTTTATAGAGATCGGCGCCGAGATCGCCCAGTTCCTTGGCGGCGGCCAGAATACCGGCATTCCAGTCGAAGTCGCCTCCTGCCAGCGGTTTGCGGGAAACGGGTTCGATGATGCTGATGAGTCCGGCGGATTTGCAGCTTTCCACGAATTCGCGGACCATGGCCACCCGTTCTTCGGCGCCTTCGTCCGGGCGGTAGAGAACCAGCAGCTTGAGGGCTGTGACGCCCAAGGCGGCGTACTTCTTGGGATCGACCAATTTGTCTATTGTCACTTCGCCCACAAGCTCTCCGTGGGCAGACTCAAAGTGGTCGGCCGAAGCGATGAGCCCGCAGCCGGGGGCAACCACCTTGGCTTCGATGGCCGCGTCAAGAGCGAACTGGCGATCAATGAGGACGCCGGAAGCGTAAGGAGTGAGGATTCGGGCAGCTGCGAGCTTGAAGTCGCGGAGGTCCTCGTCAGTTACCGCTTGGTCTGTGTGCTCAGCGAACATATTTCTCATGGCTTCGCGCTGGTCAACGGCGAGCATGGCGAAGGCACCGGACGGGCGCTGGAGGGTGGAAAGGTCTGTGTTGCTCATGGGCTGCTTCTTTCAGCTAGGGGGTGGGATTAGCGGTGAGGACAGAGGTGATGGTCTCGCGGGGGATCATGGAACGCCCATCCAGGCCTGCACAGGAAGCCGAAGCAATGCGGCCAGCGAACGACGCGGCCTCTGCAATCGGTAGTCCTGCTGCCACAGCCGCGAGGATGGCGCCGTGGTAGACGTCGCCAGCGCCGAGCGTAGAGACGATGTCAGCAGGGGTTGCGGGGACGTGGAAGGGAATACCGCCCCGTTCAAGGCCCCATGCTCCCTCCGACCCTGCGGTGGCCACCACGGTAGTAGCACCGTCATCGATGGCTTTTTGGACGAGGGCTTCAGGTTTGAGGTTGGCTCCATATATTGCCTGCAGGCGTTCGATGGTGGGCACGTACAGCTCAACGCCCTTGGGGCTGAAGCTTGGAATCGGGTTTCCGGCGTCCACGCTGATCCGTAAGCCAGGCAGACCAGCTACGGCATTCCAGCCCAAGTGATCCACGTGGACCCACTCCGCAACATGCAGGAGTTCATGAAAGCGGCTGCCGGCAGGAAAGCGGATCGGCGGTACAGGGCGGGTGACGATCGCCCGGCTTTCGGTAGCCTTGCTGACAACAATCACGCTCGCGCCTGTGTAGACATGAGGGTCACGGATGACAGCTGAAGTGTCCACGCCTTCAGTTTGGAGTCCTACGATGATCCGGTCGCCCGCTTCGTCCGCGCCGAGAACGCCGGCAAACGCAACCTTGGCACCTGCGCGGGCTGCGGCTACAGCGGCTGTGGCTGCGGGTCCGCCACCTGCTGTAGCGAAGTCGTCGGCTATGGTCCGGCTGTCGGCGGCAGGGTATTCCTGCACGAGGGCGATGGAGTCCAAAGTGGCACACCCGACGAAGAGCAGTGTTCCGGATGACGGTTGGGGCACGTTCCACCTCGTTGTAGTTGGGTTGGTAGTGAAAAAATATACACACGCTATGTGTGAAAAACAACACATTCGGTATAGTGATGTTCGGGATGCAACGTCATTCCCCTTCACTCAACGCTGAGAAACGGAGCAGTTCATGTCATTGCCTTCTGGAGAAACGGTCCCAACCATTCGCTATGGCCTCATCGGCGCCGGTCATATGGCCCGCGAACACGTCCGGAACCTCGCACTGATTCCGGGAAGCCGAATCACCGCGGTCTCCGACCCCACTCTTTCCTCCCTTGAAGAGACCTCGCGTGAAATCGGCTACGAAGTACAGACGTACTCCTCACATCAGGACCTGCTGGCATCAGGGCTCGTGGACGCACTGGTGATCGCCAGCCCCAACGACACGCACTTGGGAATCCTGAAGGACATCTTTGCCAGCGGCACCAACCTGCCCGTTCTGGTGGAAAAGCCGGTATGTACCAGCGCTGAGCAGGCTGATGAGCTTGAGACTCTGGCGGCTGGTTACACGGCACCCGTCTGGGTGGCAATGGAGTATCGCTACATGCCTCCGGTGCAGGAAGTCATCCGGGCCGCACATACCGGCAAGCTGGGTAATATCCGCATGCTATCGATCGTGGAGCACCGTTTCCCGTTCCTGCATAAAGTGGATGCTTGGAACAGGTTTGCCGAGCGCACCGGCGGGACCTTGGTGGAAAAGTGCTGCCACTTCTTTGATTTGATGCGCCTCATCCTGCAGGACGAACCCACACGCGTCTTCGCCAGTGGTGGACACGATGTCAATCACTTGGATGAGGTGTACGACGGACGGGTATCGGACATGGTGGACAACGCATACGTGATCGTTGACTTTGCGGGCGGGCGACGCGCAATGCTGGAGCTGTCCATGTTCGCCGAAGGATCCAAATTCCAGGAACGAATTTCCATTGTGGGCGACTCGGCAAAAATTGAAACGCTGATCCCCGTGGCAGCCAACCACTGGATTGAGGGAGACGAAAGCGAAGCGACCGTCGAGTTCAGCCCACGTTCGCCGCTGGGTCCGGAGAAGCATGAAGTTCCCGTGGACGAAGCGGTCTTGGCTGCTGGGGCGCACCACGGTTCGACTTACTACGAGCACCTCGGCTACCGGAAGGCCATTCTGGGCGAGGGGCCTGTGGAGGTATCCGTCGCCGATGGCCTCCAATCAGTGCGAATGGGCCTCGCTGCGGAGCGCTCCATTGTTGAAGGCCGACCCATTGAGCTGGTCGCTGCGCAAGTCCTTGCGCAGAAGTAAGTAAGATTGTGTTGGAATTACAACACTTTCCCACGCCGATGAAGGGGCTGGGGGTGTCAGGAGAGGGGAAGCCATGAGCATCGCACGAGAAGAGGCAACGCTGACACCGCGGCAGCAGACCATTCTGGACGAGCTTGGCAGGCGGGGGTTTCTTTCCACAGCGGACCTCGCCGGCACATTTGACGTGTCGGACATGACCGTCCGCCGCGATACGCGTGCATTGTCCAAACTCGGACTGGTCAAGGTGGTTCATGGCGGCGTCAGTGCCATCGAAGGCCACGGCCAGAACGCCGATTTCGCGGCCCGCGTCCGGGAAGACGCTGATGCGAAACAGAGGGTCGCGAAAGCCTGTGTGGACCTGGTCTCCGAGCGCGATGCGATCATCCTGGACGCCGGAACCACTACCTACCAGATTGCCCAGGAGCTCCCAGCCGCTTTCATGGGGACGATCATCACCCATTCCGCTCCCGCCATACAACGATGCCTGCAGCTGACGTCGGCCCGGACCATATGTCTCGGTGGCGAACTGTTGTTGGACAGCCAGGCTTTCAACGGACCCATGACTGTCAACGCCGTTCAGGGGCTTCGTGCGAAGACGGCTTTCATCGGGGTAAGCGGGATCCATGATGAGGGTTTCTACATTGAACGGGATGTGGAACGTGCAACGAAGCTGGCCCTGATGGCCTCCGCTGAGCAGGTTGTGGTGGTTGCGACCCACCAGAAAATGCTTCGGTATGCGCTCGCTCGACTGGCTGCATTTGAGGCCGTAGATATTCTCGTCACCGATGCGCCCCCACCCCGTGAGGTTGCTGCCGCCTTGTCGGCTGCAAATGTCCGTCTGATCGTCGCTGACTGACACCCGCTTACCAGGTACGGATTTTCCCGGGGCGTCCTAGTCCTCTAGCCACGGCACTTTCTGGGCGCGTGTGGCCTCAACATCCCCGCCGACTTTTGAAACGGCCGATCCCCAACAACCTCTTGTTTGAAAACGAACTTAACCTGGTGGAATTCCATCACCTTGGCTTAGCATAAGAACAGGCCCTACCTCTGGTGGCCGCAAATTTATTGAGGAGATGCACATGACGTGGTTGAACAGCGCCGCTCACGCACGTTGGCTCGAAGCAGAAACAGACCGGCTTATCAATTTCGCCTCCGGCTCGAAAGTGCCGACGGGCTTTGGCTGGCTCGACAACTACGGGAAGGTCATGACCGACAAGCCGACCCATCTCTGGATCACTGCCCGTATGATCCATAGCTTTTCGGTTGCGGCATTGATGGGGCGCCCGGGTGCCGCGTCCATGGTGGACCATGGCATTGCCGCGCTCAATGGGGTCTTCCGTGATGATGAATTCGGTGGATGGTTCGCCGAAGTGGACGAAAACGGGCCAGTGAATGACACAAAGTCCGGCTATCAGCATTCGTTCGTGCTCTTGGCCGCAGCGAGTGCCGCCGCGGCCAAGCGGCCCGGCGCCCGGGAGTTGCTGGACGAGGCATTGCACATAGCGGACTCGAAGTTCTGGGACCACGAAGCCAACATGTGCTTCGACTCATGGAACCGGGAATTCACGGAAACTGAGGCATACCGGGGTGGAAACGCCAGCATGCATTCTGTTGAGGCATACCTCATCGTCGCCGATGTAACCGGCGAAAGCCGCTGGATTGAGCGGGCACTCCATATCGCTGAGGTGCTCATCCACAAATTTGCACGCAACAACAATTACCGGGTGTTCGAGCACTTCGACCCTGAATGGAACCCGATTCCGGAGTACAACACCGACGACCGTGCCAGCCAGTTCCGCGCCTATGGTGGAACGCCTGGCCACTGGGTGGAGTGGGCCAGGCTTCTCTTGCATCTCCGCGCCGGCCTGGACGCTCGCGGCATGGACGTTCCTGGGTGGCTCATGGAAGACGCGAAAGGACTTTTCGCCGCTGCGATCCGCGACGCGTGGGAGCCGGATGGCCACCCCGGGTTTGTGTACTCCGTTGACTGGGACGGCAAGCCCATTGTCACGTCCCGCATTCGCTGGGTGCCGGTCGAAGCAATCGGCGGCGCGGCCGCGCTGTACATGGTCACCGGAGACGAATCATATGCCGAGTGGTACGAGCGCATCTGGGACCACGCACGGGACTGGTTCATCGATTACGAGCACGGTTCCTGGAAACAGGAACTGGACGAGCAGGGCAACGTCGCGTCCACCGTCTGGTCGGGCAAGGCTGACATTTATCACCTGTGGCACTGCCTTGTAGTTCCGCGACTTCCGCTGGCTCCCGGCCTCGCTCCGGCAGTGGCGGCAGGGCTGCTGGACTCCCGTCTCCGGGCCGTGCAAGGACAATAGCGGACCGCTGCCGGATCTCTTCGAACCGGACCATAGGCTGCTGCGTCAACCCCGAGCACGTGACATCAATTAAGGGGAAGGCGGACCGGGGGAGTAATTTGACTAACCCCTGCCATGGGACGACCTGCGCGGCTAAAACAGAAGCGTTCGACGGCGGTACGCACCCGCCGTCGAACGCTTCTGTTTTGTCTGCCCTAAAGCGCCGCCGGCTCCGCGAGCGGTGAGCGCTGAGCCCGACCCCGCACCACAATCAGGGCTACGAGGGCGATCAGGATGTAGATCATGTTGGCCGGGCCCGCCAGTTGCAGGAGCGGGCTCTGTGGTCCGGCAGCGGCTTGGTCGATGCCGCCGGTGGACAGGAAGAGCGTGGGGTCATAGAGGGCGTGCAGAATCATGGGCCAGATCAGGTTACAGGTGACCCGCAGGGTCAGATACATGCAAATGCCGAAGCCGAACGTGAACAGTATGGTCACCAGGACGGTGATGATCGGCATGCCTGACAGGGCATTGGCCGAGTGCAGGAGCGAGAATACCAGTGATGAAAGCACCATGACCACCCACTCGGACTTCCCAGAATCGCGGAGCATTTTCACCACGATGCCTCGTGTGAGGATCTCCTCCGCGAAGCCGATCAGGAGTCCGGTAACCAGTGTGATCACCACGACGGATGCCTGGTAGCTGCTGTAGTTGATTCCCAGGAAGCGCAGCACGATGGCAGCAACCAGGAAGAACGGCGCGGCCCACATCCACCAGCTTCCCTTGACGGGTTGCTGCGCGAAGAGTGGTTTAAACCATTTCACCGAATAGACAAAGGCAGCCAGCACGAGGCTGCCAACAAGCAATGACAGGGTCAGGCCGACGAAGACGCTCTGCGGGGTGCGGAAGAGATCCTCTGCATCCACCTGGTCGCGTGCAAAGGCGCCGATCACTTGGCCGGCGCCGAGGTAGATCGCCATGTAGAGAACCGCCAGCAGGACGGCCCGCCACCAGCCTCCTCGATCCCAGAAAGCCTTCCAACCGGAGATGCGTGCTTCCTTCCCCATTTACTGCCCCCTTTTTTCGGAACTCGGGTTGCCCTCGCCCCCCCCGCTAAAAACCTACTACTTCGTGCAGTTCCCCAGCCGATCGCCTGGCATGCCGGTAGTAGTCGGCATGTGCCAGGTTTACAGCGGCATCTTCGTCAATAATCACCGTGGTCCGCGGGTGCTGTTGGATGACAGAGCCTGGCACGGCCGCGGACACAGGACCTTCAAGCGCGGCTGCCACAGCCTGCGCTTTGTTGGCTCCGAAGGCCAGGAGCACCAACTGCCTGGCCCGGAGGATCGTGCCCAGGCCTTGGGTGATGCAGTGGGTGGGGACCTCCTCGGGCGAGGCGAAGAACCTGGCGTTATCCTTGCGTGTTTGTTCGGCCAGAGCCTTGATCCGGGTGGTGGAAGCCAGGGAGGAGCCCGGTTCATTGAAACCCACATGCCCGTTGGACCCGATGCCTAGTATCTGGAGGTCGATGCCTCCGGCCTCGGCGATCATGGCTTCATACTCTGCTCCGGCCTGGGTGATGTCAGGGCCGGTGCCCCTCGGAGTGAACACGTGATCCGGGTTCAATCCCAGGGGCTTCACTACTTCGCGGGTGATCACGGAGCGGTAGCTCTCCGGGTGCTCCGGCGGGACGCCGAGATACTCATCCAACGCGAAGCCGCGTACGCGGGAAACATCGATGCCCTCTTCCCTGACCGACTTGGCTAATGCTGCGTACGTGGTTAGCGGGGTCGAACCTGTGGCCAGCCCCAGCACGGTGGCCGGGTTGTCCTGGATCTGCTGCGCGAAGATCGACGCGGCTACGCTTCCTGCCTCTGCTTGGTCGCGGACGATAATGACTTCTGCCATGGGATTCCTTTGCTTGCTGGAGGGTCCTACTTTTCCTTCGAAGGCTTTTTGTCCTTCTTGTCCTTCTTCAACTTCCCCTCCAGCGATAAGTCATCGATCCGGACCAGGTTGGGGCCTTGAAGCGTGTAGAGCAGGCCGTCTTCGTCCGCTGTGATGTGCGGACCGCTGTACCAGCCGCCATTGATGTCAGCCACAACAACGGACGCCGCGAACGTGATCGGGTCAATGCGGAACACCGTGGTGTCGGAGACGCCGTAGACAATCCCGCGGCTAACCTGGAGGGCGCCGAAGTCGGTGCAGACGCTGCTCAAGTCGCCCCGGTGAACCACCTGGCGGGTGTCGAGGTCAATGACGAACAGGCCCGCAGCCTTCCGAGACATGCCATAGAGGAACTTGCCGTGGATGGCCATTGCAGCGATCCCTTGGGGCTGGCCCGGGTCAAGGCGCCAAAGCTCCTGGTTTGCTAACGGATCCCAGGCAACCACGGTGCTTCGGGGGCCGGTGGCGTAGATGTTGTCCCCGCCCAGGTAGGCCACTCCGTCCTTTGTGGCCACTGCCCGGACCATCTGGAGGGCATCGATTGGACTGACCTTGGTGATGATCTGCGTTGTCACCGGGTTGTAGGCGGCGAAGCAGCCGCCACCGCCGGTATCGTTCTGCGCGCCGGCAATGACCAGCCCGTTGACGGCGTCCCAACAGACATCCAAGGGGCGGTTTTGTCCGGCAGGGAGGGCCGCCACTTGATAGGGGAGCTGCCCGGTAGAGGGATCGTAGGAGTAGATGCCCCTGGAGTTGTACTGGCCCGTGAACAGGATTCCGCCCACCACTACGGCGTCCTTGGCCTCGCCCGTCGCGCGGAGGTAGGAAACCTGGTTTGACGCCAACTGGTGACGCGCAATGGTTCCCGTGCCGCCCACGTAAACGTCCCCGGCGCCCGCGGCGAGGCCCATGCAAAGCTGCGGCCCGCCCGGTGCTCCAGCCTGTGTGAGGTCATGCTTGACGGCGGTCTTCGCTACAGGATCGACTTCAATGACGTCGTAGGAGGAAACAGTGAGCGCCTTATTGCCGTAGACGTCCAGACCCCACATGGCGCCAACATCCTCTGTGAGGATCTGGGTGATCTTCTTGCTGACCATGTTGTAGGACCAGACGCCCGGCTCCTTGACGAAGAAGACGTCGTTGCCCAACTGCCGGAACATCACGCCGGTCTTGGCGATGATCGTGAATTTAGAGTGGTCCGCCAGGTTGATCAGCACGGACTTTCCTGGTCCCTTGACCCCTACTCCCAGCTGTCCGTTCAGGACACTCAACGAGGTCACTGAGACACCGGTGGCCACGTCCGCCGGAAGGATGTTCGTGGAGGTTTTCGTTGTCCGATCGAACGCAAACAGGCGCGCCGGGCTGGAGCCATTGCCGCCGCCCAGTGTGCTGCCTGTGCCGAAGTACACGGTGTCAGCGGTAGCGGCAACAGCCTGGGCAATGGTGGCTCCGGGGTCCGGGGTACCCCAGTTGGTCACGGTATTCGTGGCGGGGTCGTATTCCCAGAGTGAAGGGGCCTTCGTGGTTTCACCGCCACCTGCTGCGTAGACCTTGCCATCAGGGGATACGGACAGCGCCCGGATGTCACGGTCGCCGGTTTCGCCCACGCCCACTGCGGGCACGTTGGGCGTTCGGAGGTCCCAGCGGTACAGGTTCGGCTTTCCATCGATTCCATCGCGCAGCACACCTGCGTACAGGTAGCGGCCGGTGGAGTCGGCGGCCAAAGCCTGGATGCTGTACCCCGCGCCGAGGTCCGTCCGTGACGTGATGGTGCCTGTGGGGAGGTGGTATCCAATCACCCGTACCGGGTTCAAGTTGCGCGATCCGATATAGACCGTGTCGCCCACAAGCAGCGAACTCATGAGCGAAAACTGGACGACGGCGGGTCCCAGGTCCGTGATCTGAGGCGCCCAAGTGTTGAGCGGACGGGCGGCCTCTGCGGCGCCGGGGGACATTGCTGACAGCGCTACGGCGAGTCCGCCGATGCCCCCGGTCTGCAGCAATTGACGGCGATTGATGGCGAAGGTGGACATGGAAAGTTCTCCTCATTGAGTATCCCGTGGGGGTGGATTCATGGCGCTTGGAGCGGTCCGGATCCGCTCTGTGCACTTCACTCAGGGTTTCAGCCGCAGAACGGGAAATCCATGATTCGAACATTTTCAGACATTGGGTGGTGCCCGTCCTTGATGGTGTTCAGCGGTCGGGGCACCGTCATGGCAGAGGCGTATCCCTGTGGTGTAAACGGCGGAACTGGATCGGGGAGTGGCCGGTCTTCTTGGTGAAGAGCCGGCTGAAGTAGGCGGGGTCGTCGTAGCCGGTGAGCGTAGCGATCCGTTGAACGGACAGGGCCGTATCGGCAAGGAGCGACTGGGCACGGGATATGCGCAGCTGCAGAACGAGCTCCTTGGGGCCTGTCCCGGTAGCAGCCCGGACCGTACGCCTGAGGTCGGGGACGGAAACCTCCATTGATGCGGCCAGTTGGGACAGGCTGAGTGGCAGATGGGCCAGTTCGTGCAGCGCGGTGAGGAGCTTGTCGTCCCGGCCCGGAAGGCCGGGGTCCATGGTGCGTCGGCCGGTTTCGACGAGGATTCTTTGGCAGAGCACTGAGGCCTCAAGGTCTCCATGCCGCCCAGCGGTTGAGAGGGCGGCCCGCAGCTGGGGAAAAAGTCCAAGTCCCGCCTCATCTGCGTGGCCGTCAATTCGGACCAAGGGCCGGGTGCGGGCGAAGCACCCCAGCTCCTCCATCGCCCGTGCCATGGGCCCGGAAAAGAGGAGCCAGTGCTCTTTCCACCCAAGGGGTTCTGGCCCGTAGCCGTGGCTTACCCCCGGAAAGAGCCAGATGACAGCGGGAGCCTGGACTTCGAACCGGGCGCCATCCATCGTGAAATGACCGGACCCCTCGGAGACCAGCACCATGGCGTGGCTGCTCAATGTCCTCTCGGAAAAGGAGGGCAGAACACCGCTTTGCTCACCGGCGCCCAGGCACGCCAAGCCCAGGTCCCGTAGCGGGTGGGCGGGTTGCCGATAGCTCGACCAATTGTCCATGGCCTCCAATGTTGCCCTTGCTTGAACAAGAAAGACAAGGCTCGCAAAAGTCCAAGTGATCGCCAAGGGGAGTCCATTCACTTCCTTGGGCGCCGGTGCCAAGGTGGTGACTATGTTGACCTCGAATGGCTACGTCCTGGACGAATCGGAAACCCGCTTGGCCGAGCTTGAACCGGTGCCCTTCTCCGAACGTGGTGATCGCGACGCGTTGTGGGCACGGCTTCGCCGGGACGGATACCTCTACTTGAAGGGCCAGTTGAAACCGGACAAGCTCCTGGATTTCAGGGAGTTCTACTTTGCTTCATTGGCCGAGGCGAATGTCTTCGCGGCGGGCACCGATCCCCGTGACGGTATCGCCTCGGAGGGCGACGCGGACAGGGCCGCCTTGCGCCGGGGCCTGTTTGATCGCATTGTCCCGGGCCCGGAGTACCAGGCGCTGTGCACGGCGGAGGGAATTGCCGATTGGTTTGCCTGGTTTCTCGCCGATGACGTCCATCTGCACCGGCGCAAGATCATTCGCCACACCAAGCCCGGTGAGAGCGGCATCGGCACGGCAACCCAGGCACACTACGATCTCGTCTACCTCCGCGAGGGCAGCGATCGCGTGCTCTCCATGTGGATTCCGCTGGGCGATTGCCCCCGTGAGCGCGGCGGTTTGACCTACCTTGAGGGCAGCCACCGCTGGGTGATGGCAGACGAGCGCGAGGGGACCCTGAAACTTCCCGCTGCGTCCATTACCGCCGACCTTCCGGGGTTGGCGGACGAACGTAACGCACGATGGCTGGTGGCCGATTACGAGGTTGGGGACGTCGTGGTCCACTCGGCTCACATTGTGCACGCTGCCTTGGACAACATGGACCGCGGAGGCACGATGCGGCTGTCCACGGATATCCGTTATCAGCGGTTGAGCGAACCTATCGACTGGCGCTGGCAGGAGCACTGGAATTACGACGACGGCCTCTGAGCCGCAGCCGTGCGGCACCTCTACTTGGGCTGCTGGACCGCGCCGCGCCACCATGCAACCGTGGCCGCCGTGGCTTCGGGCAGGGGAGTCGGTTCCAGCCCCAGGAGCCGCTGGCTTTCCGAGGAATCCATCACGAACGGCCGCTCGAACTGGTACAGCAATTCGGCCAGTTCGCGCATGTCCGTAGAGAAAAGGCCCGCCACCCGCAGCACCCATCCGGGCACGGCGCTCACTTTGGGTGCAGCAACACCGGCGGCAGCCGCATGCGCTTCGGCTATTTCCCGCTGGGTCACGGCGGCACCGGTGGGGGCATGCAGCACACGGTTCCAGAGTTCCGGCTTATGCGCCGCAGCGATCATGGCGGCTGCGAGGTCCGGTACATAGGTAAAGGAGTGCGGCTGGCGGGTGCTCCCGATGACCTGCACTACCTTGCCTGTCAGGATGGGCTTCACCATGCGCTCGCCGGCATGGGCCATTTTCACGCGCGGCCCGAAGAAGTCGCCGGCCACGACGCTGACGGTATTGGCCGCATGTGCCTGCCTTGCCTTCAGCAGCGCGGTGCGGATGCCGCGTTTGCCGCCGTCCGCCGCACGAGGCCCGGCTTCGGTCATGATCCGGTCGGGCTCGCTGTAGGAGTACAGGCTTTCAGGGAACACGACGACGGCGCCCACGGCTGCTGCTGCATCCATCACGGTCTGCTCGGCCTGGGGAAGTTCGGCTGCCCAGGCCGCGGCGCGGTAGGCGCTTCCGTGGATGCAGTGGAACACCGCATGGGCGTCTTGGAATGCATGGGAGACCTGACCGGGGTCGGAGGCATCTACCCGCATCCTTTCCACCAGCGGGTGCTCCGGGCCACTGCCTGATCGGGTCAGGATGCGGACTTGGTGGCCTTGCTCCGCGAGCTGTTCGGCGACGGTGTATCCAACGGGTCCTGCTCCGGTCACAACGTACATGGGGTTCTTCTTTCGGGATAGCGGCAGATGGCCTGGTCAAAAGCGAGAGCACTGCTCTCTGAATCCAGAATGACGGCCCTTTCAATCAATGTCAAGAGCAGTGCTCTCATTTGTTGGCGACGCTCTCTCTTATGGCAAGCTGAACTCATGCCGTCCACCGGAACGCCCAAAAGCAAACCAGCTACTCCGCGCGAACGTGCCCGCGCCCAAACCCTGGTCGACATCGTGCGCATCGGACGCGAGCACTTGGCGGTCCATGGGGCCGCTGCCCTTTCCCTGCGTGCCGTGGCCCGGGACCTCGGGGTCGTATCCTCTGCGGTCTACCGCTACGTCCAGAACCGGGACGAACTCCTTACGCTCCTGCTCATCGACGGCTACAACGAGCTCGGCGACGAAGTGGACGCGGCCGTGGCAGCAGTTCCGGACGGTGACTTTGCCGGGCAATTCAAGGCCCTGGGCCGCGCGGTCCGGCACTGGGCTCTCCGGGAACCCGCCAGCTACGCCCTCCTCTTCGGCAGTCCGGTGCCCGGCTACCAAGCCCCGGGGGAGCGCACCACCGTCCCTGGAACCCGCGTCATCTTCCGCTTGGTGGGCATCTTCGATTCCGCCCAGCGGGCGGGCGTCCTGGACGCCCGGGTGGGTCCCGCCGTCGTGATTCCTCCGGCGTTGGCTGCAGATCTGGAAGCCATCCGCTCGGAACTGAAGCTCTCCGTGTCGGATCCGTCCCTGGCGCGCGGTGTGCTGGTGTGGACGTCCGTTTTCGGGGCGATCAGTTTTGAGGTTTTCGGTCAGTACGGCCAGGACACCTTCAAGGCACGCGACGAGTTGTTCGAGCACCAGTTGTCCGTCCTTCAGGGCGTGGCCGGGCTCTAAGGTTGGGGCGCTAGAGTATTCGGATGGCTCGAGGACTGGCGGATATCGGCGCGGAGGGCGTCCTGCTGGCCGGCGCGGGCCGCGCCATTCTCCTGCAAATCGCCAATCCGCGTGTGGGCCACGGCGTAGCCGAGCACAGCAACTTCGCGGAGCGCCCTATGGACAGGCTCCGGGCCACCATGACCTACGTGTACGCGGTGATCTATGGTTCCGAGGAACAGCTCAAGGCCGTCCGACGCGCCGTCAACCGGGCGCACGCGCCGGTCCGGCGGAGCCCCGATGCCACCTCCGCGGGCTACAGCGCGTTCGACGCCGAGTCCCAGCTCTGGGTGGTCGCCACCCTCTACGACACCGCCGTCACCGTGTACGAAAAGGTCCACGGACAGCTAGACGACGAGACCGCCGACAGCATCTACCGCGACTATGCCCGGATCGGAACGGCGCTCCAGCTTCCACCCGGAAGGTGGCCACGCGACCGGTCTGCCTTCGCCGAATACTGGCAGGCTCAGGTTGAGGCGTTGCGGCCGGACGCAAAGGCGCTCAAAGTCGCCAGGGAACTGCTCTATCCATCCGGCGGTCCGCGCTTGCTGCGCCTGGCCATGCCGCTGGCCCGTTTCCTCACGGCCGGGCTCCTGCCCGCGCCTGTCCGGGAAGCTTTTGGTTTCCCATGGAGCCCCGGCCACGCCCGACGGTTCGACCGGACCATGAAGGGCCTGGGCCGGGTCTACCCCAGGCTGCCGGAGCGGATCCGGCACTGGCCGCGGGACTACTACTTGAAGCAACTCGCCGTCGACGCCAAGGCACCACATGCGTAATCCCACTTCCGTTGAAGAGTCCATTGACCGGGCTGCCCACCGTTACCTGGATCGTGCGGACGGCGGACGGCTGCGTGGCCGGCTCACGGAGTTTGTGGTTTTCGGGCTGAAGCAGGCGTGGGCGTGTGTGTTCGGGGCCGCGCTGCTTGCGGTGATCATCGCGGCCCGCCTCTGGTATCCCGCCGACGCCGGACTGGCCCGCAACGACTTCCTCACCATTGCCGCGATCGTCATCCAAGTGCTCATGATCAGCTTCAAGCTGGAGACGTTGCGGGAGTTGCGGGTGATCCTGCTTTTCCATGTGGTGGGGACGGTAATGGAGCTGTTCAAGACGGACGTGGGCTCCTGGGCGTATGAGGCCGAGGGCGTCCTGCGGATCGGCGCGGTGCCGTTGTTCAGCGGGTTCATGTATGCGGCCGTGGGTTCGTACATGGTGCGGGTTTTCCGGCTGTTCGACCTCCGCTTCGACCGCTACCCGCGGCGGTGGATCACGGCCCTTGTTGCGGCGGGGATTTACGTCAACTTCTTCTCGCACCACTACATCCTTGACCTTCGCTGGGTGCTGCTTGCCGCCGTCGTGCTTGTCTACGGGAGGTGCGTGATGCACTTCCGGGTGTTCCGCCGCCGCTTCAAGATGCCGATTCTGGTGTCGTTCCTGCTGGTGGCGCTGTTCATCTGGTTCGCCGAGAACATCGGCACGTGGTCGCGTGCGTGGCTGTATCCGAACCAGCTGAACGGATGGCAGGCGGTTTCCATCGACAAACTCCTGGCGTGGTTCCTGCTGATGATCATTTCCGTGGTGCTGGTGGCGTGGGTCTACAAGCCGGAACCACTCGACGCCGCTGACGCCACCCAAACGGCCGACGCCACCCAAATTCACTAGTGACACCCGGATGTGGGTGTCATCGCTCCGGGTGAGTGGCGCTGTGAATTGTGCGCGTCGTGAGGCTTCCCCGCCAGTTCACCGTAGGCGAAACCACCCCTTTTTGCCGCGTGATTCCGGGGGTCTCCGGGTCATCTTCCAGAAAGTTGAGCGCACTAGACTCAACTTTGGATTGACTTAAATCCAGGGCTGAGTACAGTTGAGTGCAGAACGCTCAACTAGCCGATTGTTGAGCAGGCTCCCGACAGGTCAACCGCCCAGCGGACCACTGCCAGGTGCAATCTCCAACATCGGCCATTGAAAGGAAACAAGATATGTCACGTGCAGTAGGTATCGACCTCGGAACCACCAACTCCGTGGTCTCTGTTCTCGAAGGTGGCGAGCCCACCGTCATCGCCAACGCAGAAGGCGGCCGCACCACGCCGTCCGTAGTTGCGTTCTCCAAGTCCGGCGAAGTCCTGGTCGGCGAAATCGCCAAGCGCCAGGCCGTCAACAACATCGACCGCACCATCGCCTCCGTCAAGCGCCACATGGGCACCGACTGGAGCGTCGCAATCGATGACAAGAAGTACACGCCGCAGGAAATTTCCGCGCGTATCCTCATGAAGCTCAAGAACGACGCCGAGAGCTACTTGGGCGAAAAGGTCACCGACGCTGTGATCACCGTTCCGGCATACTTCAACGACGCCGAGCGCCAGTCCACCAAGGAAGCCGGCGAAATCGCAGGCCTCAACGTCCTCCGTATTGTCAACGAGCCCACCGCGGCTGCACTGGCCTACGGCCTGGACAAGGGCAAGGAAGACGAACTCATCCTGGTCTTCGACCTCGGTGGCGGAACCTTCGACGTCTCCCTCCTCGAGGTTGGCAAGGACGAAGACAACTTCTCCACCATCCAGGTCCGCGCAACCGCCGGTGACAACCGCCTCGGTGGCGACGACTGGGACAACCGCGTCGTCGAGTGGCTCCTGAGCCAGCTCAAGGTCAAGGGCATCGACCTCTCCAAGGACAAGATCGCCCTCCAGCGTCTCCGCGAAGCTGCAGAGCAGGCCAAGAAGGAACTGTCCTCCTCCACCAGCACCAACATCTCCCTCCAGTACCTCTCCGTCACCCCTGACGGCCCGGTCCACCTGGACGAGCAGCTGACCCGTGCCAAGTTCCAGGACCTCACCAAGGACCTGCTGGACCGCACCAAGAAGCCGTTCCACGACGTCATCGCCGAAGCCGGCATCAAGGTTTCCGACATCGACCACATCGTCCTCGTCGGTGGCTCCACCCGTATGCCTGCTGTCTCCGAGCTCGTCAAGGAACTCGCCGGCGGCAAGGAGCCCAACAAGGGCGTCAACCCGGACGAAGTCGTGGCCGTTGGTGCCGCACTGCAGGCCGGTGTCCTGAAGGGCGAGCGCAAGGACGTCCTCCTCATCGACGTCACCCCGCTGTCCCTCGGCATCGAAACCAAGGGTGGTGTCATGACGCACCTCATCGAGCGCAACACGGCCATCCCCACCAAGCGTTCCGAGACCTTCACCACCGCTGACGACAACCAGCCGTCCGTGGCCATCCAGGTCTTCCAGGGCGAGCGTGAATTCACCCGCGACAACAAGCCGCTGGGCACGTTCGAACTGACCGGCATCGCTCCGGCACCGCGTGGCGTCCCGCAGGTCGAGGTCACCTTCGACATCGACGCCAACGGCATCGTCCACGTCTCCGCCAAGGACAAGGGCACGGGCAAGGAACAGTCCATGACCATCACCGGTGGCACCGCGCTCTCCAAGGACGACATCGACCGCATGGTCCGTGAAGCCGAAGAGCACGCTGCAGAGGACAAGGCACGCCGCGAAGCTACGGACACCCGTAACTCCGCAGAGCAGCTCGCCTACTCGGTGGACAAGCTGATCGCCGACAACGACGACAAGCTGCCGGAAGAGGTCAAGACCGAGGTCAAGGCCGACGTCGACGCCCTCAAGTCCGCACTGGAAGGCACCGACGACGCCGCCGTCAAGACCGCGTTCGAGAAGCTCCAGGCCTCCCAGACCAAGCTCGGCGAAGCCATCTACTCGCAGGCCGCCGCAGCTGATGCTCCGGGAGCCGGCGCTGAAGGCGCACCTGCCGCTGACAAGGCCGCCAACGACGAAGACATCGTTGACGCCGAAATCATCGACGAAGACGAAGCGAAGAAGTAGCCATGCCTCATCACGGCAACGAAGCAGAGCACTCAGAAGGCAACGAGCCGCGCAAGCCGGTTATTCGGGACAACCGCAAGGTTGACCCGGAAACCGGGGCAGCCCGCCACCCTGAAGGCGAAGCCACGGCTCACAGCGAAGGCAACGCCGCTCCCTCGGACGGCGATGCGCTCTCCCAGGCTGAGGAAATCCTCAACGGGGTAGAGGTGCCGGCTGAAGAGTCGGTAGCCTCCGGTGCCGCAGCTGAAGCCCAGGCAGCGGAGCTCCGCAACGATCTCCTTCGCCTCCAGGCTGAGTACGTCAACTACCGCAAGCGCGTCGAACGCGACCGCGCCGTAGCAGGGGAGATGGCCGTCATCGGCGTCCTGAACTCCCTGCTCCCGGTGCTGGACGACGTCGACGCCGCACGCCAGCACGGTGACCTCGAGGACGGCCCCTTCGCCGCGATCGCCACCAAGCTGGAGAACGCACTGAAGACGTACGGACTGGAACGCATCGCGGACACGGGTGTCGAATTCGACCCCACCATCCACGAAGCACTCATCCAGCAGCCCGGCGAGGACATCCAGGTTGACACCGTCAGCCAGGTGCTGCGCTCCGGATACCGCTCAGGCGAGCGTGTCCTGCGTGCAGCCCAAGTGATTGTCGCGGTTCCGGCTTAAGGTGAGTTGACCGCAGCGCGAAGTGGAATATGGGCCCCGGGAGTGGCATCGGGCCTGCCGGAGCGTGGCGGCTCAAGTCCGTTAGGACTGAGCCGCCACGCGTAGGGGCGGGGGCCCATATTCCGCGTAGCGCAACGTAACGACAGATTTGAAAGGAAACGCTCTTGGCCAGCCAGGACTGGGTTGAAAAGGATTTTTACGCGATCCTTGGTATCGCCAAGGACGCGTCCGACGCGGATATCAAGAAGGCTTACCGCAAGCTAGCCCGGCAGTACCATCCGGATACGAATTCCGGGGATGCTGCTGCGGAGAAGAAGTTCAAGGACATTTCCGAGGCTTACTCGGTGTTGTCGAGTCCTGAGGACCGGCAGCAGTATGACGCCATCCGTGCCATGGGTGGCGGGGCCCGGTTTGCTCCGGGAGCCGGGCGTGGCGGTGCGGGTGCCAACGGTGGGTTCGAGGACCTCTTTGGCGGCCTGTTCGGCGGCGGACCAGGCGCCCGTCAGCCTGCGGGCGGAGGCATCCCTCCGGAGTTTGCCGACTTGTTCGGCGGCGGATTCGGCGGTGCCGGCCAGACCGGTTTCCAGCGGGCTCCGCAGAAAGGTTCGGACCGCACGGCGACCACCACCATTTCCTTCGCCGGCTCCATCAAAGGCACCACGGTGAGCCTGCGCGAAAGCAACGGCAACGTGATCGACGTCAAGATTCCAGCCGGGATCAAGGACGGGCAGAAGGTCCGTCAGCGTGGCAAGGGCAATGTCGGCCCTGCCGGCAACGGTGATCTCATCATCACCGTGAGCGTGAAGCCCCACGATTTCTTCCAGCGCGACGGCGACAACATCCGCATCCACGTGCCTGTCACGTTCGCGGAAGCGGCGCTCGGCGCCACCATTGAGGTTCCAACGCTCGACGGCGACACCGTCAAGTTGCGTGTACCGGCGGGCACACCCTCTGGCCGTACCTTGAGGGTCAAGGGCCGTGGCGTGAAGACGTCCAAGGCGACCGGCGATCTCCTGGTGACCATCGACGTCGCGGTTCCCCAAAACCTGAACAAAGAAGCGGAGGAAGCTGTCAAGGCGTTCGCTGCTGCCACCACTGACGCGAACCCGCGTCGCGACCTGGCCGCGAAGGCCCGGTTGTAAGGAGGCAGGTCATGGCAATCGACGTCAACCAGCCGATCTTTGTCATCTCCGTCGCTGCGGAGCTCGCTGACATGCATCCGCAGACGTTGCGCCAGTACGACCGTCTGGGCATCGTCTCGCCCAGCCGCGCCCCCGGCAAGTCCCGCCGCTACTCCCAGAACGACGTCAATAAACTGCGGGAGGTCCAGCGCCTTTCGCAGTCCGGCGTCTCCCTCGAGGGCATCAAGCGCATCCTTGACCTTGAGAACCAGGTGGCCGCGCTGCAGTACCGGGTGGCTGAACTGACCGAGGAACTGTCACGGCGCCGCACGCCGATGGATGCGCGCATCTTCGCGGCGGGAGCTGCCGGCGACGTCGTCAGCCTTGCCCGCGGGCAGAGGCCACGTGGTCGTTCCCAGGCAGTTGTCGTGTGGCGGCCGCGGCCGGCGGAGGACCGCTGATCCCCGGATCAATGCAGCTGGAGCAGGCTTAGCTAGACCAGCCCTCCGCGTTCGCCGATCGCCGCTTCCAAGGACCGGAGGACGGCAAAGGGGACTATCCCGCTGGTCCTCGGGTTCTGCGGACTGGGGTTGTTGCGGATCTCGAAGCGGTATTCGCCGGAGGGGCCCGAGGCTTCAATGACGTGGCTGGTCAGTGAGGCCTTCGGGTCGGCCGTCAGCCGCACCTGCACGCCGTCCCAATCCCCGACGGCCTCAGCCACGGCCGCTGCGACGTTGAGTGAGCGCGGAAACAGCCGTGCCGCTTCCTGGGCTGAGCCGAGGAAGACCTCCAGCGGTTCTGTGGTCGCTCGGATCCCATCGGCTTGCTCCTGTTCCATCCAAGGTTGGACCAGCGTTTCAGGAAGTTTAGTGGTGGAGACCACCACGGAATCGTAGGCGGCTTCCCTTGCGCCGGCTTCAAGGAGGTCGAGCCCGCCCACAGCGCCCGACGTCATGAACAACCTCCCGGGACCGCACGCGTTCAAGCGTGCTGCCAGCCCCTGGTCGGCAAGGGCGCCGATGGAGGTGATCAGGAAATCCACGCCCGCGCCCAGGATCTTTTCAGCGTATTCAGTCACGGCGGACTGCCCCGCGCATTCCACGATCAGCTCGCAGCACTCCAGGGCCGCTTCCAAGGTCAGCGAAGGGAAGGGGCGTTCGACGGCGGGACGCCCGGTTCCGTTGTCGGTGCGGCTGATGATGCCGGCTAGTTCTGCGCCCACCACCTTGCCCAGGGAGATGTCCTCGGCGACGCGCGCGCCGATGGCTCCGTAGCCGATGATTCCTATGCGGTGGGACGTCATTCCTGTTTCACTTTCCGGCGTCAGCGGTGGGTACTGACTGTCCGTCCTCGAATTGGTCGATGGAAGCGGACACCTTCCTGAGGAGCCCGCTGAGCTGGGTGATTTCCTTGGCGTTCAGCCCGGCCAGCATCTGGCGCTGTGTGGCGAGGTGCTCCTCGAAAATGGAGTCGATGACGTCTTTGCCGTGCGGGGTCAATTGCGCGTAGACGACGCGTCGGTCGGTACGCGTGCGCACCCGCTCGATGAGGTTTTGTTCCTCCATGCGGTCCAGCCTGAACGTGATCCCGCCAGTGGTAAGCATTGACGAACTTGCCAGCTCGCCGGCTGTCTTCCGGTGTGGTTCACCGGAGCGGCGCAGGTTTGCCAGCACGTCAAAGGAGGCCAGCGTGAGTCCGTATTTTTCGAAAACTGAGTTTTCAATGACGCGCTGTTTGATGATGATCTGGGCCAAGCGCCCGAAGACGCCGATGGTACCGGCGTCCAGTCCGGGCTTCTCCCGGGCCCAATCCTCGAGGATGCTGTCCACTGTGTCGCTGGTGTCCGGTTGCTTACCCATGGTGGTCCATTCTCATCGTGGTTGCCCTTTTCATAAATAACTTAGCACTGACTTTCTCAGTACGAGGAAGATTGGTGCGTGAGTCCATTGGGTTTGTCCTGCTTGTCACTCAGATCTGGTTATCTTAGAGTTGAGATAACTAGATCCAAGGAGATAGTTGAAGGCGGCGTCATCGAAGACGTCCGCAACAAGGCAGTAGCAACGAGAGAGGTCCATCATGAGTGAAGCTGTTGCAGCAACGGAGACCACGCCCGAACTTGAAGCGATGATTGATTCGTCCATCGCTTCAAGGGACACGCGGCAGGTCGATTTCGACACCCTGAAGTTCCAAACGAAGGCCGGCGCCAAGTTCCGTCGTGGTCAGGTCCGTTACATCGGTTCAGGCGCCACGGGGGACCATTCCGGTGATACCAATGTCCTCCAAGCGGAGCATTTCACCTTCTCCAACATGGTTCTCCCGGCGGGATGCGTAGGTCCGGAACATACTCATCCCGACGTGGAAGAAGTGTTCTTCGTTCTTGAGGGACAGGTTGAATTCAGCGTTCACGATGTCGAAGACGGGACCAAGAAGGCGAGCCGGGTTCTGGGTTACCGCGATTTGATCCGTGTACCTGCCGGTGTACCCAGGAGCCTTCGGACGGTCAGCGACGAAGACGCATTGATCTGCGTCATTATCGGCTCCAGGAAGCCGGAGATTCCTTTCTACCCGCCGTCCTCCGAAATGCACGGGGTAACCCGGTAGTACGAGTCGGCAACCAAGTACGCCCGGAGCCTACTGGCAGGCTCCGGGCGTACTTGTGTGTGACCGCGATACCTCAAGCGACAACCGGGTCCTGAAGCTACAGGGCTTCCAGTTTGGCGGCTTGCTCGCGTGCATCGGCCTGATGGATTCTGCGGATCCTCGCTACGCCGAGATCGTGCTGGTATAGATTTTCTTCCCTGTCTGCGTCAGCTGCCAGGGCCTCAAGAACCTCGCGGTCCTGTTCCAGGACCACCCAGTGTTTTTCCTCCAGGGTTGCCTTGTACATGAACCTCCACACATCCCGTTCCCAGCCGGATACACGCCGGGTACGCCAGTGGAAGACGGCGGACGTCTCCTGGTCGATCGGCGTCGACATTCCCACGATTCCGAAAACGCCGCCTGGTCCCGCCGATCGGGCGTACGGAATTTCCAGGTCAACGTAGTCCATGCCCTCGCGGCAGAACTCAACCCAGTCGAAATTGACGCCGCGCTGATCTGTTTTCTCGAAGAAGAATCCCCGTTCCGTCTCACGGATCCGGAACCGCGCACTGGTATCGCCGCCGGACATTGAATGTGATTCACGGTGCAGGAAGGCGCCATGCATGGGGTCCAGGACGTTGTCCATGTAGAAGCGCCAAGGACCCCTCCACTCGGCATAGTTGGAAAACCAGGCGACGGCGGGATCAGCCAGCCGGTCCGGGACCTTGAATTCCGGTACCTCGGAATCCTCCGTGAGCGGCATGAACGCAAAGATCGTGTCTGCTGCTTCAACAACGGAAAGCGACACCGTGGCAGTCTTGCCTTCCAAGGCACAGCCGGGCATCCCTGGAACGGAGACCACTTTTCCGGTCCCATCCACTTGGACGCCGTGGTACTTGCACGCAATCCTGTCTCCCAGGTGCTGGCCAACAGACAACGGTGCACTACGGTGAGGGCACCGGTCCTCGAGCATGCGGACCTGTCCCCGGGCGTCACGGAACAGCAGCCAGTCGATGTTCAGCCTTTTGACCTTGACCATGGCTCCCGCACCGACGAACCGCGAGGGGATGATGGGGTACCAGCGGTCGCGAAGGCCACTGGCGGCCAATTCGGCGGCGTCCATGTGATGGCGTACGCCCACTGCGTACTTCTTCTTTCCGACTGGTCGTGATACCGGGGCGCCTGCTTGTCCGGAGGCCGGAGCTGTTGTGATGGTCATGGGCTATTCTCCTAGTCGTCGCATTTCGGCACGGAAGCTTTCTTCGTTCCAGGGCTCGCCGTTCGGTGCGTGCAAGCCGAGGGTGTTGAGTCCCGCAATGACTCCTTCCAAGTCATGCGTCCCCCCGCCAAAGATCTCTGCCAACGCTCCTGACAGCTTCTTCTCGTAGGGACCAAGGGGTTTCCCCAGGCGCGACTGGGCTGGATCCAGATACAGTTCAGGCATTTCCATCCTTTTCGGGTCGGGCGAAGGCGTGCAGGCCTTCTGCGATCTTGATGAACGATGTGGCCCACTCATTGAAGGAACCGGGACGGTTCCGGTGAGCGGGGATCCCGCAATGGTCGATGATGACGAAGACCCCGTTCCGGATGCCTCCGGCCACGCTCTGGGCTTTTGAGATGTCCGTATCGAGCGTTGGTGCTGCTGCAATCACCAGCGTGGGAGCTTGTACCTCGGACATCACTCCGGCCAGCTTGAGATCCTGGGGGTCAACCTCCGGGTCACCCAGGATGAGGCTCATCACCAGCCCGGGATGGGTTGATCCCAGAATGACGGCGCCCAGGACATCCGGGCCGGTTGCCACGATGTGTACCGGACCCTTCCACGCTTTCTTCAAGGCAACAGCAGCAGACTCTGCCCAGCCCTGGGCGCTCCCAGCAGCAGCGGAAGCCTGCTCCTCGGCCCACACCCGAGCGCCTAAGTCATCACGCTGGAAAGAGAACCAAGAGTCCGTAGTGCCGGAACCTCCCAGGCAGACAACGGGGTACTTGGGCATGGACAGCCCATCCGGGGAATCTGTGTCCATGACACGGCCGAGGCCAGGGTCGCTGAAATTCAAAGTTTCCATTCAGGCCTCCTCGTGCCCGGGCTGCGGGATGTGGACGGGAGGAACAAAAGGTCCCGGCTGGGGGACCAGCGCTGTGACGTCAACTTCGATGACGGCCGGTCCGCGGACGTCCAATGCCTCAACCAAGGCTTGGTCGAAGGTCCCCGGTGACTCTACGCGCCAAAACGGCAGGCTGAGCGAACGCGACAACAGCTCGAAGTCGGGAGTTCTGAGATCCACTCCCGCCCGCGCAAATCCATTGGCCTCCTGGAGGTTTCGGAGCACACCGTAACCGCCGTCGTTGAACACCAGCACCACACACCATGCGCCTGAACCGGCCAAGGAAGCGAGCTCTCCAAGGTGGACGGCCAGGCCGCCGTCGCCCACCATTACTGCAGTGGGGACCTCCGGCCGCGCGCAAGCTGCGCCGATGCCCATGGCCAGGCCTTGGCCGATGCCACCACCAACGGGAAAGACGTTGGTTTCCCTTGCGTAGATCGGAAGCAGCCGATTGCCCCACTGGCTGGAAGGAATCGTCACGTCCCTGGCGATGACCGATTCGCGGTGGAACCTTTGACGGATGCTTTCGCAGACCTCGGCGTATCCACCGATGTAACGGGAGAGCTGTTCCCGGACGGAGTAGCGGACCTGGCGGACCCTTTTCGGCCAGGACCCTGCGGCCGGATCGGCGTCGGACTGAAGCGGGCCCCGCCGGGCGCCCAGCTGCCCGTTGATGGCGGCCAGGATGCTCCGCGCGTCACCAAGCAGCCCAACATCGGCGGGATAGACGCGGCCGATGGCGTCGGCGTCGATGTCTATTTGGATATGGGGCGCGGGCAACGCCAGGTGGTAGTGCTTGGTTTCGTTGGATCGGAAGTGCGTGCCGATGCTGAGCAGCAGATCCGCCTCCGCCAGCAACCTTGATGCCTCCGGCGTAGTGGCAAAATTCCCGATGACCAGATTGTGGTCTTCGGGAACAACGCCCCGCCCGGAGTTGCTGCTCAGCAGTCCGGCTCCCAGACGCTCCATGAGGGAGGCCAGCGCTTCGCCTGCTCCGGCAGCCCCGCCACCTGCCCAGATCACCGGGCGCTTGGATGCGGCCAACAATTCGACTGCCTCGTTGAGGGCATCGGCATCCACCTCGGGGGGAAGCCGCTCAGCGGCCTCGATGGCCCGCTGCTCATCGGGGCGCGCCAGGTATTGCAGGTCAGTGGGCCATTCGATGCTGGAGGGGGAATGCGGCAGCGACTGCAGGTGGGCAATGGCCTCCTCCAGATCGGCTTCAGCGTCCTTGCAGTTGAAGATGGTGCGCGCGTATCCGGAGACGGCGTCCAGCATTTGCAGTTGGCGTGGAACCTCGTGGATAACCCCGCGGTTCCCGCCGAGAAATTCACTGTCGATCTGGCCGGTAATGTGCAGGACGCGGCTTCCCGCCGTCAACGCCTCCACCATGGAGCCGGCCGCATTGCCGGCTCCGGTACCGGTGCTGGTCAGGGCAACACCGAACTTGCCGCTTGCCCTGGCGTAAGCATCGGCTGCATTCACCGCGGCGGCTTCGTGGCGCATGGGGATGAAGGTAAGTTCACGGTCCACGGCTTCCACCAGGGGGAGGTTGTGGATGCTGATGACGCCGAAGGCGGTGTCGATCCCGTGACGGCGCATCACCCTGACGAGGACGTCCCCGCCGTTGGGTCCGTTGGTTGATTGTTTCTGTGACATCGAGTCCCTTTCGTAGCTTGAGTGGTTGTCAGACGTACCGGTTCACGCCGCCGCCGACTTCCACCGTGGTTCCGGTGGTATAGCCGCTCAGTGGCGAAAGCAGCGTGACGATGTGGAAAGCCACTTCCTCCGCTGTGCCGAACCGGCCGAGTCCGATGCCCCTGTCCTTGGCTATTTCGGCACTCCAGTCGGCGTATCCGAGGTCGGACATCGCGATTTCGAAGCGCCGTCGCCACTGGCCTGTATCGATGAGCCCGAGCATCACTGAGTTCACGCGGATGCCGTCCGATGCCAGGTCCTCGGCGATCGAGTGCGTCAGGTTGAGCAGCCCGGCACGGGCTGCAGACGTCGCCGCAAGGCGAAGTTCCGGTTGCCGGGCCAGGATGGCGTTGACGTTGACTATCGCCGCGCCCGGCCGGCGGGTCGTCGACGACGGCGGTTGGCTTACCTCGACGGCGGACGCCGAGCGGGCAAGCGACGCGCGCGCGGAGCGGATCATGTTCCACGCCCCGAAAATCTTGAGGTCGAACTCTTCCCGGAATTGCTCGTCTGTGGTGTCTTCCAGTGTTGCCATCAGCGATCGTCCTGCGTTGCAGACCAGTCCGTCGATGCCACCGAAGCGCTTCAGTGTGGTGGTGATGAAGGCATCGGCAGCGTTCCGGTCCGTGACATCGCAGGATTCCAAAAGGATGGAATCCGGGTCGGCCCAAGAGAATTCGCTGAACGCTTCCTCAAGCCGGTCCACGTCCCGTGCGCATGCTGCTACCCGGGCTCCTTCGCCCAGGAGAAGCCGTGCGGTGGCGAGGCCAACGCCTGAGCTGGCTCCCGTCACCACCACTGTCCGATCTTTCAACTGCAGGTCCACGTACGGTTCTCCTTCTTTTTGATGTTCAAGGGGGTCCTCACTGCGCTGGCTACTGACCCATGACGAATCCGCCATCAACAACGATGTTTTGGCCGGTAATGAAAGCTGCTGAATCCGAGATCAGGAACTGCACCACGCCGGCCACATCGTCAGGAGTCTGCTCCCGGGCCAGGACCCGGCGGTCCTGGTAGAGCTGGAAGCGGTCAGCCGGGACCCGTTCGGTTGCTTCCACCCGGGTCAGCCCGGGAGCCACGGCATTGATCCTGACGCCGGCCGGGCCGGCGTCGCGGGCCATCGTCCGGGTCATGGACAGCACCGCTCCCTTCGACCCCACATAGTGCACAAGCCGGGGTGAGCCATACAGCGCAGCGTCCGAGGCAATGTTCACGATGGAACTGCCGGATTTCACCGCTAACTGCGGATAGAAATGCTTGCTCATCAACCACGTGCCAAAGGCATTGACGGTCATGACCCGTTGGAAGAAGTCGTCATCGAGTTCCCAAAACGCGTCCCCTCCCACCCCGTCGGCAAGCGCCGCATTGTTGACCAGGGCGTGAGCGCCCCCCAGTCTTTCCACAGCCGTGGCCAGCGCTGAGACGGAGGAGGCATCGGAGATGTCCGTGATGATCGCTGTTGCCGAGAGGCCCCGCGATCGCAGAGTGTCCTGGGCCGATTCTGCCAATTGCGGGCTTTTCTCGGCGAGCACAACGTGGTCCCCTCCAACGGCGAGCCGTTCGGCGATGCTGAATCCCAGCCCCCGGCCGGATCCGCTGACCACAACGAGCCGGCTCATGCCTGGCCCGCCCAGAAACGGAGCACGGCGTCGGCCATCAGCCCGGGCTGCTCCTGCAGTGCGGCGTGCCCTGCATCCTCAAGGATTTCGAACCCGGCTCCAGGGATGAGCTTTGACACCAAACGGGACTCCTCGACGCCCGTGACGAAGTCGTCCCGGCCGACGACGACGAAGGAAGGGACTTTGAGCGCAGTCAGGACAACTGTGTTGTTGGTCCGGGCCATCATCCGCGCCGCTGCCGAGTATCCCGGCAGGCGGACCGCCGCCATCTCGCGGCGCACGGTGTCGGCCACCGTCGTCGGCGTCACGGGGGAGACCAATCTGCGGAAGCGCCTGGCGGCAAAAACTTCAGGTCCGACGTCGCGGAGTTCATTGATCCGTTTGAGCATTCTGTCCGCCGATTCCTTCGTCAGGCAGGACCCTCGGGTGCTGCTGGCAAGGACCAAAGAGCGCACCAGCTCCGGATACCGTGCTGCCATCTGCGTGCCGATGACGCCACCCCATGACGTGCCAAAGACGTGGACGGGACCGCTGCCCAGCTCCGTAATCAATGCAGCCGCCACGTCCACATGGTCGTCGTGGACGGACGCGTCCGTGGATTGACCGTAGCCTGGCGCGTCCCAGGAGATGGTGCGGTAACCGTTGTTGCTCAATCGTTCCGCCAGGAGGGCGCATGAGTTGGCGTTGCCGCCGATCCCGTGCATCATCAGGACCGGGACCCCGGAACCGCGCATTTCAATGGATATGCCTTCGGACGACATCCAACGCATGGCCTTGTCAGTGGGTGGCATGGACAGCCTCCATGCTCAGGAAATAGTCACCGGATTCAGGCTGTACCAAGTCGCGGTACCCGGGATCGGCAATGCCCGCCATTGCACTGCGGACGGTTGCCGTGGGCGGTCCCGCGGTTCCCCATTGGTCGGACAGCTCAGGGGTTCGTCTCCATGTGCGGCAGAGCCAACTGTCTTCATTCACTTGGGCAACTTCCGAGGTGTATTCACAAACCAGGTTGTTTGGATCGGTGAAGTAGGAGAAGGTATTGTCGCCGGGGCCGTGCCGGCCAGGCCCCCACTGCGGGGCGATACCGTGCGATTTCAGGCTTCCTATCCCGCGCATGAAGTGGTCGATGCTTTGCATCTCGTAGGCAACGTGGTTGACGGAGGACCACGGCGCTTGGTTGAAGGCGATGACATGATGCTCGGCATTGCACCGGAGGAAAGCCATTTGGTGCTCCGACCAGTCGGAGATCCGCATGCCAAGCACTTGCGTATAGAAATCGGTGGCACGATCAATGTCCACCGTGTTCAGGACAACGTGGGCAATTTTCCGCGGCAGGGCGCGCCTGCCGCCGGGTTCCTGTGAGACCACTGCGTGGACGTTCGCGGACAGTTCCAGCAGCCGCCCTTCGGGGTCCACCAATTGCAGCCCGTAGCCGCCGGCTGCGTCATCCAGGGGACCGGGCTCCCGGAACAGCGGAATGCCAAGGGCTGCGAGTTTGACTGCCGCGACGTCCACGTCCCGTGGAGTGGAGAGGGCGAACGAGATGGAGCCGAGCCCGTTCTGCTCGGCCTGTTCCAGGCGAAGTATGTGGTGGTCCGAACCTGTTCCCCGCAGCCAGAACCTGTCGCTGTCTTCCTCCACGGTGGAGAGGCCCCAGACTTCATGGTAAAAATCCTTGGCTGCGACGGCCCGGGGGACCTTGAGGGAAACCGATCGGAGCGATCGGAGCTTGCATACGGGTTCAGCGGCGAAAAAAGTCATGGACAACCTTCCGGATTGAGTTGGGTGGGCGGATTGAGGATCAGAGGTCCAGGACGAGCTCCCGTGAGCGGCAACGGGAAACACAGACGAACATGGATCTGCTTTCGGCTTGTTCGGCTGGGCTCAGGAGGAAATCCCGGTGGTCGACGTCGCCTTCGACGACACCCACCTCGCACGTGCCGCAAATTCCTTCCGTGCAGGAACTCGGGACGTCGACTCCGGCCTGGTTGAGGGCATCCAGGACCGAGATGTCGGGGCCGACAGTGATGCGCTGGCCGGTGCTCTTGCACACGACATCAAAGCCGGTACTCTCCTCGGCGGTCGCGGAAGCAGGGACCGGGGCCTTGAACCGCTCCAGCCTGAGCCGGGAGGGGTCTTCGAGGGCAGCTTCAACGGCTTTCATGAGAGGTTCCGGACCACACACGTAGACGAGCGCATTTGCGTCGAGGGAACCTACCGCACCGGCAATATCCGCGAAGGTGCCATTGGCTTCGTCATCCGCATGGACTGTCACACGGTCCTGCGGCATGCCGGCTATTTCATCCAGGAACGCCATGGTGGCCCTGGACCGGCCAGTGTAAAGGAGAGACCAGTCCGCGCCATCACTTTCCAGCTGGCGGGCCATGGCGATGATTGGCGTTATGCCCACCCCACCTGCCACCAGTACGTAGCTTCCGGCCTCCTCCAATGAGAAGTTCGTCCGGGGACCCTCCACGTCAAGCAACGAGCCCACTGGGAGGTTCTCGTGAACAAACTTGCTTCCACCACGGGAGTCGGGGGTGCGGAGCACGGCCACCGTCCATGACGTTGAACTCGACGGATCCGAACACAGTGAATATTCCCGGGTGAGTCCATTGGGAAGGCGGAGGCTCAGGTGTGCCCCGGGAACCCACGAGGGAAGAGGGGCTCCTGACGGGTCGGTCAACGTGAGGCTGGTGACGCCGTCGGCCTCCCACTTTTTCTGGTGTACACGCAAAGTGCGGCGTGCAGGGCTGGTGCTCACTGAAGTGCCTTTCATTATTGTTCGACGGCGGGTTGCTGGGCCGCCCAGTCGATGGGCTTTCCGGACAGGTCCAGGTAGATGCTCTTTTGCCGCATATAGGAGCGGATGCCTTCGCGGCCCTTTTCGATGCCCAGCCCGCTTTCCTTGGACCCGCTGAACGGCGTCGAAATGCTGAACTGCTTGTAGGTGTTGATCCACACCGTTCCCGCCTGGATGGCTTTGGCTGTGCGCCATGCGCGGCGATAATCGCTCGTCCAAACACCGCACGCGAGACCAAAGACGGTGTCGTTTGCTTCCCGGACGAGGTCGGTTTCGTCGTCGAAAGGCAGGACCACTGCCACCGGTCCAAAGATCTCCTCCTGGCAAATGGCGGCCGAATTCGACACCCCGCTCAGGATGGTTGGCAGGAAGTAGGCTCCGGCATGCAGCGCCTCATCTTCCGGAGGCCCGCCACCACACAGCACAGTGGCCCCGTCCCGCCACGCAGCGTCCACCATGGCAGCCACACTGTCCCTGTGCTCGTGCGTCACCATGGGGCCCACTTGCGTGGCAGGATCGGAACCGGGACCAACGCGGAGCCGTTTGGCCCCATCGACAAGCCGGTTCAGGACTTCCTCAAAGATCGAACGTTGGATGAAGACCCTCGAACCGGCAATGCAACTCTGGCCGGTCGAAGAGAAGATTCCGTACAGGATGCCGGCCACGGCCTGGTCAAGATCGGCATCGGCGAACACAATCGTGGGCGACTTGCCGCCCAACTCCAACGTGATGGGCATGATCTTTTCAGCGGCAACCGCGCCCAGGGTCCGTCCGGTGGAGGTGCCGCCCGTGAACGAGATCTTGCCGACCTGCGGATGGCGCGCCAGAGCGTCACCCACCGTCCGTCCCGGTCCCGGCAGTACGGAGAGCAGCCCGGGCGGCAGGCCGGCGTCGTCACAAATTCGGGCCAAGAGGAGCGAAACCCAAGGCGCCCACACCGGGGGCTTGATGATCACGGCGTTGCCTGCCGCAAGGGCTGGCGCAACCTTCTGGGCGTCGCTGGCGATCGGCGAGTTCCACGGCGTGATGGCACCCACCACGCCCACGGGCTCGTACATCGAAACAGAGAGGTAGTCGCCGCGGGAGGGAGTCAGAGCGTCCTCCAACGTTTCCAAGGCAGCCGCCGTGAAGCGGAAGGTGCCCGCGGCGCTGACGGCGAGGGCTCGGGTTTCAGCGAGCGTCTTTCCGGTGTCGAGGGTCTGCAGCTCAGCAATTCTTTCCGCATTGCCCAGGATGGCGTCACTGATCCGATGCAGCACTGAGGCCCGTTCGTGGGGGAGCATCCGCGCCCAACCACTGTTCTCGACCGCTTTCAAGCCTGCCTGGACGGCGGCATCGACATCATCGACCGTGGCTCCGTGCAACGTTGCGAAGCACGCGCCCGTGGCTGGATCGATTGACTCGATGAGCTTTCCGGCTCCTTGCCGCCACGTGCCTCCGACGTAAATCTCATCGGGTGTTGCAGGGGAGGGGCGCATCGTATTGCTCGGCGCAGCTCCGGTTTTGTCGGGGTTCATGATCGAGTTCCGTCCGTCATTGATGGTGCGAAAGGGGAGGTCCACTGCCTGGGCAGGCTCAACGGTTTTGCTTTACGCAAATTTACTCAGTACCAATTGTCTTAGTACTAAGATCTTTTGACCTGACCGATTCTTGCGGATTTTGTGATGGAGGTCAACATGCGTTTTCTTCGGTGGATTTTCGACGGCCGGCTCGGGGCAGGGGTTTGGCACGGTAAAGGCGCGACCGTGCCAAATTCGTGACGATGCGCCGCGGCTATTTGCGGGCGCTCATCTGGGCAAGCAGCGCCTGAGGGTTCGCTGGTTGAGGGCAGGGCAGGGCAGGGCAGGGCAGGGCAGGGCGCGGCAGGGTACGGGAGGGCAGGGCGCGGCAGGGCAGGGCCTCAAAGGCCCCGGCGCGAGGGCGCGAAGGCTAGCGGCGACGTGGAGGTGACTGTCGTCGTCGTCCCTTGAATCCGGGGACGTGCGTCGGAAAGGGAGCTAGTCCCGGGTCCGGTCCCAACTGACCACTACCCGCGCAGCGCCCGCTTCCGTGCGCTCCACGTTGGTAATGATCTGTGACTCCTTGGCGCCCATTTCCCGGATCCGGCGCCGGTAGTCTTCAATGTGGGCCTGAAGCGACTCTTCAGTCCATTCGCCCGGTCGCATCCTCGTTGAGATCTCTACCGGCTCTTCCCGGGGCAGGATCTCCGGGGGCTGGCGCAAAGGGTCCCTGGCCGGCTCGGGTTCGCCGGGTGGCACCAGCATCCGGACAGCGAAAGCCCCGCCTGCTATCCCGGCGACGAGGCCAGCTGCAATCAGCAACAGTGTTCGCCCGCGTTTGCGGTTTCGTGGGGCGTGAACCTTTGCTTTGGGAGTCGGCGTGACGGTCGATTTGTGGGCCATGGGAAGACGCAACCTTCCGATCAGTGGTTCGTTGTCCGTTGTGGGAATGGTCAGGAGAACACCCACTCAGTCTGCCACTGTATCGCCGTGTCTGTGCGCTACTTTTCACCCTCCGGTCCGCGACCCCTTCACCCGTGACTCATGGCCCGATTCCGGCCTGCCGGGGCAGTGGCTGGATGGCCGGATCGGGAAGATAATGAAGTCAGAGCACGGCAAGCAGCGTCCGTGCCGGTAAATGAGCAGCGATGCCAGGACAGGCAAGCCTGCTCGCGTGGTGAGGAAGAGTCCGGTGTCCTTGTCGGATGAAGAGCGCAGGAGCCTGGAAGAACTGGAGCAGGACTTGGCTGCGACAGATCCAGACCTCGCGCATGAGCTGATGTCGGGCCGCCTTCGGGGAGCGAAGGCCCGCACGACCTTTGGGGTCCTTGCCGTGCTTTGCGGCTTCGTCATGGTGATCGCCGGGATCATCACCCAACTGTTGGTGCTGGGTGTGGTGGGCTTCCTGTTGGCTGGATCAGGCGCGTATCTGCTATTTGCCGGGACGCCGTTCCGGCGGCGCGTTGGCCGGCATGGACAAGGCCCCGCGGCTTAGCGTGGCCAAATGGCCAGGCGGTCCGGCAATCGGCGGACCGTGGAGCCCGCAGACGCAGGACGTCAGGGAACCGGCGGTACAGGTGGCTGAACCGGGTTCTCCGGATTCTTGACAGGCTCAGGTTCGCCGGGAGGCATCATCGTCCGCCATGCCAGGACGGCGCCGGCACCGACGACGCCCGCCAAGAGCGCAATCAACCAGCCCCAGGGGCGTGGGGTGGGTTTCCTGGTCTGACGGGACAATGCGCGCGTAGCCCTCTTCACGGCCTTGGCAGCGGTGCGTTGGGCTTCTTTGGCTGTCTTCTTGTTCCCGGTCAGTGTGAGCATGACGCCATGAACCACGGAAGGGACATCGGCGTGGTTGATCCTGGCCAAAGCCCAGCGCACTACGGCGTCGCTCTGTGAGCTGGTTCCGTCTGCCGCGTGCGTTACCCATTCCCGCGCAAGATCCTGGACTGCAGGAAAGATGCTCTGCGGTTTGTACATTGTGCGCCCCTAACGGAGAGATGGCCCCGTGAGCCAGCCTACGCCGTGGGCGCGGCACGCAACAGGTACAGCGCTCCTGCCCGGTTACCCAGCCCGCCAAGGGGAGAAATCCCGGGTACCCGGCGCAGCGCTGCAGCCGAAACCCGGGGGCAGTGGCCAGGCCCGTGGTAACCGGGAAGGAGCGTTACATCCGAAGGGGCAAGCTAGTCCCGGATCACCGCGGCCAGCTCCACGGGCTTCTCCAGGCCGGCCCATTGTCCACTCAGGATCAGCTCGTGGTGAAGTTCCGGTGCCGCAGCGGTGGTCGCTGAAGCGTCTGCTGCCACATCCAGCACCCGGGTCACTTTCAACCGCAGCTCGCCTGCATTAATGATGGTCACGCCACTCCCCGATACCGGCGCCGAGGCACTCAAGTCGGGCACGCCGCCGTCGAGCGTTCCGCTGCCCTTGACCGTTACGCTGCTGGGGCGGGGTTCGGGCTCGCCCTCTACCAGCAGGGCCGCCTCTTCCTGCCCGGTGAGGATGGCCGTGGCCAGGGCCTTGACGTAAACAGGGTCGGCGCAGGCGTCGTAGACCCAGCGCTTGCCGAGGACCGAATGGTCCATGGTGCCGATCAGCCATTCCTCGGCGCCACCCAACTCGTGTCCGCGATAGCTGAGGGGAACCTGGTAGATCCGCTCGCCCGCAGCCACCACATGTGTTTCGAGGCCGACCTCGCCGGCGGGATCGTCGAAGCGGTAGGCGCCGATGAGTTCCGGGGTGCCGTCCTGGATGAACCACGGCTGCGCCGGCAGATAGTCAGCGATGATTTCGAGCTTGGTGGGGGACAGGTTTGCTTTGTGTATGATCGCCATGTCCCCCAGCCTAGGGCAGCCCGGATCCTGTCTCTAAGCAGGGTTCGATGCGTGGGCTCGGCTCTGCTCTGTTTACAATCAAAGGGACGTCGACCACTGAGGGAATCATGAAGAAACTCACCACTGTCCTGATCGCTGCCGGGCTGCTTGTCTCGGCTTCCGCTTGTTCCGCTCAGCAGCAGCTGACCACCAAGGAAACCTGCGACCGCGTGAACGTCGCCGCGGCCGGCGGCATCTCGCAAAACCCGAGCCGGACCCTTTCCACCCGTGCAGCGAACGCTGTCCGGCCAATTGAGTCCGTGGCGTCCGACGAAATGAAGCCCGTGGTCACCGCCATCCTCGAATACCTGGACGAGCAGTCCAAGGAGAACCCGAACGAAGAACGGATGGGTGAACTGACCACCGCTTTCCAGGAAGCCGGAGCCAAGTTCGGCCAGCTCTGCACCGCTGGACAGTAGTACTTCCGCTTCCAACGCTCTCCCACCTGATGCTCCCGCGGGCTTGATGGTGGGGGAGCGTTTTTTGCTGCGCCCACGCCAGCCGTTTCGATGCGTGGCTGCACGTTCGATGCGGCGCGCGGCATCTTTGGCAGCGATCCAACGAACCGGGCTACCCAAGTTCCGGAACGGTTGCAGTAGGCTCTCCGAATGACCCAACCCGACGCAAAAAAGCGCCTTCTCGCAGCCTATGACCAGCAGCTTCGCACGGATGCGGAGACTTCGGACGCCCTCACGGTCACCGGGAATGGTCCGCTCCGGCTGGCCACATTCATGGGTGGGCGCGGGTTCATCACTTACCGGGACTTGGGCGGGGCGGACAGGGACGGCATTCGTCGCCTGGTTGCTGAAGCGATCGCCTTCTTCGAAGACCAGCCCGGAATCAGCCGGGTCGAGTGGAAGACGCGCGGGCATGATCACGCCCCGGGACTCCACGAAGCACTTGTCGATATGGGCTTCACCGCTGATCCGCCTGAGTCGATCATGATCGGCGAAGCCCAGGCGTTGAGTGCGGACGTGCCGCTTCCCGACGGCGTGACGTTGCGTCGCGTCGTCGACGAACCGGACGTGCGGGCGATGACAGCGATGCAGGATGAAGTCTTCGGCGAGCCGGTTTCGAACGACATGGCTGATGCCCTGCTGCATCGGATGTCACTGGACGACACCATGGAACTGTGGGTCGCCGAGGCGGAGGGTCGCGTCATCAGTGCCGGGCGCCTCGATCCCGTGGCCGGAACCGAATTTGCCGGTATTTGGGGAGGTGCAACCCGTCCGGAGTGGCGTGGCCGCGGGGTTTACCGGGCACTCACTGCCCGCCGCGCCCAGTCAGCATTGGCTCAGGGCAAAGCATTTATCCAGAGCGACTCGACCGAGTACTCACGCCCGATTCTGGAACGCTCGGGATTGGTTAAGGTTTCGACGACGACGCCGTACCGCTGGGTGCGCGGCTGACCTCCGCATTGCTTTGGGTGACGGTTGCAATGTATAGATGTATACAAGTACACCTTCTGGACAACCTTCTGGACGACCTTCTGGACGACCTTCTGGACAATGGCGGCAATTTTGGCAGATCCACAACCCCGGAACACTGGAGCGCACCTCGTTTACAACGAGCTGAAGCGGCGAATCCTCAGCCTCGAACTCAAACCAGGTGAACGCATCTACGAGCCGGCAATGGCCACGGAGCTCCAGGTCAGCCGGACCCCGCTCCGGGAAGCGATCCGTCGGCTGATCTCCGAAAGCCTGCTTGAGCAGCAACCCACTGGTGGAGTGCTTGTTCCGCTGCTGGACGAGAAAGCCATTTCCGAGTTGTACGACGTCCGGGCCGCCTTGGAGTCCCTCATGGCACGGGAAGCATGCGCCAATGCCACTGCAAAGGACCTCGAAGAGCTTCAAGGGATCGTGGCCCGCAATGCCGCGTTGGTGGACTTTGCTGATGAAGCCATGAAGTACGGGGTTGCCCTGCACGCCGCGATCGCCAAAATCGCCGGGAACTCCTGGGCACAGCGCTTTCATGAGCAGATCGCCAGCCAGGTTGAACGGTACCGGTACTTCACCAACAACGCCCCCGAACGTCGTGAAGAGGCGCTCGCCAATCACCGGCTACTGGTGGACGCCATTGCCTCCAAGGACGCGGAGAAGGCGGCCCGGGTTGCCTTCGACCACGTCATTGGTGCCCGCCACGAGACGTTGCGGGTCATTTCCCACAAGGGCCTCGACGTCCAATGATCGGCGAACTGGGCCGACGCTCGTCCACGGCACTGCTTGTCCACTCGGCATTGATCCAGGCAGTGACCTTCCTGGTCCGCCCTGCTGCCACCTATCGGGCCCTTGAACTTGATGTTCCGCCGTTTGCGTTGGGTGTCCTCGCAGCCAGCTATGCGGTTTTCCCGTTGCTGCTGGCGCTGCCAATCGGCGGACTTGTGGACAGATTGGGTGAGCGCCGCCTCATGGCGATCGGGGCCGCCGTCGTTCTTGGTTGTTCTGCTTTCCTGCTGTTTTGGGGAACGTCGGTGGCTGCGCTGGTGGCCGGCACAGCGCTTCTTGGGGCGGGGCAATTGGCGTGCGTGGTAGGCCAACAGGCGGTGGTGGCGAACAACGCGGCGTCGTCGCGCCTGGACTCGGCATTCGGGTATCTGACGTTCGCCGCCTCACTGGGCCAGGCCCTCGGACCGTTGGCCATCTCAGTGGTGGGCGGCGCGACCGTGCACCCGAACACCGAGGCCATCTTCATCCTTTCGGTCGGCATGAGCCTGGTGCTGTTCTTGACCACGTTCGTGATTTCCCGCAAAGTCAGCGGCCGGACAAACAGGGCCAAAGCCAGGAACGCGCCCAAGGGCGGGGCGATCGCGTTGCTGAGAACACCGGGCGTCGCCCGGGCGCTTGCCACGAGCGCGACGGTTCTGGCCGTCGTCGACCTGACCGTCGTTTACCTTCCCGCCCTCGGTGCCGAACGCGGCCTGACGGCGGCCACCGTGGGTCTGATGCTGACTGTCCGTGCGTTGTTCTCCATGGTTTCCCGCATCGGCCTCGGCAGCATGTCGCGCAAGCTGGGACGTATGAAGCTGCTGGTCCTGAGCCTGGCCATCTCCACCGTGGCCCTGGCAGTGGCGGCCATTCCGATGCCGGCGTGGCTGCTGTTCGTTGTCATGGCGTTCCTGGGCCTGGGGTTGGGAATCGGGCAGCCCCTGACCATGTCGTGGCTTTCAGCGCAGGCCCCCGCCGGCCAACGGGGTCGCGCGCTGGCCTTGAGATTGGCGGGCAACAGGGTTGGCCAAGTGGTGCTGCCCAGCGCCATCGGTGTTGTCGCCGTCGGAATGGGCGCGGCGGGAGTGTTCCTGGCGTCCGCAGTTGCCGTGGGCGGAACGATGCTGCTGCTGCGGGGTGTCCGACTGGACGACTGATTTCGCCGTCACGTTCTGCCCCTTGGCCGCACTGCTCATTAGGCGGGAAAGTAAGGGGGCGGTTCCCAGTGGAGAAATGCACAGTGTTCGGGATGGCAGATCCGGATGCCTTGCCGGTGCGGTACTACAAGGCGTGGGAGTACTTCCTGCCGGGCGATGAAGTCGACGTCAGGAACGCCGGTGGTGTCCCCACCCCCGGACTGGTCGTGGCGGTCATGCCGGACGGCAGCGGAATATGGGTCTACATCAACGGCGTCGGGCAACGGCTTTTCGGCGTAGATGAAGACGTGGACATCACGGTCACCGGGACTCCGGCAGGCGCCGGCCGGGAGAATGCATGAAATCGCACCTGACAGCGCCCCGCCCCTACTCCGCGAACAGCGCAGCCAGGTCCTCAGCGGTCAACGATCCGCCGGCCAACGCGTCGCCTTCCATTACATCCGCGAACAACTGCGACTTCTTGGCCTTCAGCGCCATGACCTTCTCTTCGATGGTGTCCTTCGCGACGAGCCGGTAGACCATCACGTTCCGGGCCTGTCCAATGCGGTGCGTGCGGTCCACGGCTTGTGCCTCCGACGCGGGGTTCCACCAAGGATCCAGCAGGAACACGTAGTCCGCCTCGGTCAGGTTGAGCCCGAAGCCGCCGGCCTTCAACGAAATCAGGAACACCGGTGCTGAACCGTTCTTGAACTCGCTCACGACGTCGCCGCGGTTGCGGGTGCTGCCGTCGAGATAGCAGTACTCCACGCCTTCCTCGTCCAAGCGCTCACGGACCTTCCCAAGGAAGCCGGTGAACTGGCTGAAGATCAGCGTGCGGTGGCCCTCGGAGATCACGTCCTCCAGTTGCTCAAACAACACGTCGAGCTTGGATGAGCGCACACCGGACAGCGAGGAATCCACCAACGAGGCGTCCAGGCTCAGCTGCCGGAGCAGGGTCAGGGACTGGAAGATCGTGAAGCGGTTCTTGTTGACGTCGTCGATCAGTCCCAGGATCTTCTGCCGTTCGCGCTGAAGATGCGTTTGGTAGACCTTCTGGTGCCGCGGGTTCAGCACCACTTCAAGGACCTGTTCCTGCTTCGGCGGCAGGTCCTTGATGACCTGCTCTTTGGTGCGGCGCATCATGAGCGGACGGACACGACGCCGGAGCTTGCCCAGTTGCGCGGAGTCACCGTTCTTCTCCACGGGCTTTTGGTAGTTTTCGGCGAACCTCTTGGGGCTCGGGAACAGGCCCGGTGCCACGATTGAGGTCAGTGCCCAGAACTCCATGAGGTTGTTCTCCAGCGGGGTACCCGTGATGGCCAGCTTGAACCTTGCCGGGAGCTTCCGAGCGCACTGGTACGCCTTGGACTGGTGGTTCTTCACGAACTGGGCCTCGTCGAGCATCAGCCCGGCCCACTGGAACGAGGCGTAGGCATCATAGTCAATGCGGAAGAGCGCGTAGGAGGTGATGACGACGTCGGCACCCGTCAGTGCTTCCGACGGCGCCATGCCGCTCTTCGCGAAAGTCTCACCAACGGTGCGGACCACCAGCCCCGGGGCAAAGCGCTCCGCTTCAAGTGCCCAGTTGCTGACAACACTGGTGGGCGCAACCACCAGGAAGGGAGCCCGGGGGATCACGTCAGCAGAGGCACCCTGCGCAGCGGTCGCTGTCTCAGCGGCCAGGTCCTTCGCCGCGCAGATCAGCGCGATTGCCTGCACGGTCTTGCCCAGGCCCATGTCGTCGGCAAGCACACCGCCGAGGCTGTGCTTGTACAGGAAGCTGAGCCAGTTGAAACCTTCGAGCTGGTACGGACGAAGCTCAGCGTTAAGTCCGGCCGGAAGCGGCAGTCCGGTCACGCCGTCGTCGAGCAGTCCGCCTACAGCCTCGCGCCACGCGGCGGCCTGTTCATCCACGATCCCCAGCTGCGCCAACTCGTCCCAGAGCCCGGCCTGGAAGCGGCTGATCTGCAGGGTGCCGTCCTTGTTGTCCGGGTTGTCCTGCAGGGAACGGGCTTCGTCGATCAGGGCCCGCAGCTGGTGGAGTTCGGGCAGATCCAGCGAGAAGTAGGCGCCGCTGGGCAGCAGCATGCGGCTCATCCCGGCTGCGAGTGCCGAGAACACGGCGGCGAATGAGACGGGTTCGCCTTCGAGTGTGATGACGATACCGAGGTCGAACCAGTCGCCGCTGGCCGTCTCCTTGGTGGAGATGGACACAACGGGTGCTTCGGCGGCTTCGCGGTAGTCGGCGATGTCGCCGGATGTTTCAACGACGACGTCGGGCAGGTCCTTGAGCGCGGGCAGCACCTCTTCCGTGAATGCCAGTGTGTCCAGTCCACCCAGTTCAGCGGTAGCTGCCAGGCGCGGAGCACCCCAGCCGCCGGTGGCGGACTCGGCGAGAGCCGGGACCACGTCCCACGGCCGGCCGAGTGACTCCAGGATGCGGGCTTCTTCGGGATCGTCGCGGTAGCCGCGGTCGTCGGGGTGGCGCCAGAGTGGCTGGGCCGTGACGAGGGTGCCGGACTTGTAGTGCCACTCCCAGTGCAGCCGAACCTTGTGGTCGGTGCCGTAATTGGCCAGCAGGGACAGGGTGGGGACCGCCAAGGTGGGCAGTTCGACGGACTCGTCAGCGGCCTGCACTGGCGTCGATTGCCGCAGCTTGGGGTAGAACGAGGTGAGGAAGCGGCTTTCGTCTTCGGCCGGGATCTGGAGTGTCTGGCCTTCGGTGACGAATTCCAGCAGCTCGTCGCTGATGCCGCCCTCGATCGGTGCGAGGGTGATCAGGTTTTTCTGCTGTGGCACGCCGGGCAGGGTGTCGCCGGCGTGGGTGAAGAAGATGCCGTTGGCCGGCTTTCCCAGGAAGCCAACGGTTCCCGGGTCCACCGCTTCCCCGCCCAAGGTGACGGACGGCGCGAGCTGCAGCCCGCCGTCGGGCGTTGTGCTTTCGGTTCCGTCCGCGTCAAGGCGCGCCAAACTAAGTCCGACGACGGCGGACTGGGTCTCGACGCGAACAGGCTCGCTCCCAGCGGAGTGGATGAGGGGGATGCCGGCTTTCGCGGCGTCGGCCAGGAGGGTCCACAGGTTCTTGGCGGCGAAGTCGTTGAGGCTCAGCCACATCGCCCCGGAGGGTTGCTGGCGTCCGTTGCTGGAACCGTGCGCGGCCAGGAATGTTTGGAGCCACTCGACGTGGACTTCATTGAATTCGCGCCGGAAGCTGATGTAGCTGAGGTTGTTCCAGGACACGTCGCCGCGGATCCATTTGCCTTTGGCGCCCATCATGACGGGGCGGGCCTTGAGCTGGCGGACGCTGCGCATGGGGTCGCGGCGTCCTGTGTAGGAGAAGTGGGCCGCGGGCTCTTCAATTTCGAATTGGAGGGCGAGCGGGATTCCTGCCGCGCTGGGTGCGGTTCCGGGCTTGGCGATCAGCCTGTTGAGGGCTTGTTCCCAGGCAGGCCGGGCCGAGCCGCCCTGTTCCATGGCGCCGTGCCGCGACGTTTGGATTCCGGGCGCCTGCGACAGGAGCTGGGAACGGATGGTGGGGTGGTCCTCGGCGGTGAAGAGCAGCGCGGCGACGTGCTTGCAGTCCTTCCGGACCGGGCAACTGCAGATACCCACAGTGCAGCTCCAGCCGGCGGGCTTGCGGACCAGTTTGGCCGACGTCGAATAGGGTTGCGGGCCGCTGCCCCGAACCTTGCCGAGGAGGAGCCCGGTTGCCGCGTCGAAGGAAATCCCGCTCACGCGGCTGCCCATGGCATAGGCCAGTCCGGCCGCCAGGGAGCGGTCGTTAATGGCAGGAGTCTGAATGGCCAGTTCCCAGGATTCGTCTGTGTGGGACGGCATGCGTCGGGCTACTTTCGGCAGGAGGTTATCTGCTCAATCTTAGTCAGCAGAAAACAGCTCCCAAACTTCGCCCTCCGTTAACCTCAACCTCGATTGCCGCGCCGCTCCCACGCGTACGTTGAAAGTGTCCGGAGCACCATCAGCTTTCAGCAGTGAGGATTCCCCATGACTACCAACGAGTACCCCGTCGTCCTGAACAAGACCGGATTCGAAGCCGGCAATGCGGATGTTGTGGATTCCAACGTCAACGTCGTGAACCAGATGTACCAGGAGCTCCTCAACAGCGACGAAATCGCGTTCCCTGCGCTCAACAGCTACTTCGTGGATTTCTACCTGACGCAAGCGCTGTCCGGCGGCTTCGCCCAGTACGTCTTCACCGCGCCGGAGCGTGAGGAAGTTGATGCGTATGTCCGCGCCGGGCTCGAAGCCATGGGCGCTGAGCGGCACCTGGATCTCTTCAACCGAACGGCTGCGGCGTTTGACGCGCTGACGGAAGAGGAAGCAGAGGCCTACCTGGACGGCGAACTGGATGAGTCCGAGACTCCCGTTCCCGCGGTTGTGGCCTTGGACGAACTCGACGGCGAGTTCGAAGCCTTGCTTGAGGAAGAGGACATCATCGATCTCAACGCTGCCTACCTGCGCGACCAGTCCGAGCTCCTGGTTCTTTCCGAGGATGAGATCGAGGAACACATCGCTGCCCGTGTGGCCCAAATCCCGGACCTGGCCGAGCGCCAGGCAGAGGCAGAAGAGGAAGCACTCGCCAACGCTCCCGAGTTCGAGGTCATCATCCGCGAATTGTGCGACGTGGCCGGCTACTCCTTGGAGAAGATCACCATGGGCGATCCCAACTACGAGCACGACGGCGTGAAGACCCTCGCCTGGCACTTCTCCACCGACCACGGGGACTACCTCATGATCGAGGACGACGACGAGGCCTTCATGATCCACCCGGAGACGAAGGAAATCATCGCGGCCGTGGAGTTCGAAGAGTCTGAGGAATTCGCGGACGCCTAAACCGCCCGTATGTAGCCGAAAACGCCGGAGCGCTGCGGATTCGCCGTGGCGCTCCGGCGATTTCGGCGCGCTCCGGCGTTCTGGACGTGCTCCCGCGTTCTGGGGCTAGCTTGTCCTGGCCCGGCTGAGCTTGACGAAACCCCAAACTATGGAAGCCTGCCAGCAGACGAGCAGGCCGATCCAGATCCAGTCAAAGCCGCGGTTTGCCGCGTTGATGGCCATGGCTATGAGCCCCAAAGTCCAAGCGACCTCCTGCAATGCAAGGAATCCCAGGTTTGGCGGTGTCTTCGCTGTGTTTTTCGCTGCCATCTTCCCTCCCCCATGAGTAAATGGCAGTCTAACGGACGGGCGAAACCGTACCGGGCTCAGTATCCGGATGCCGCGGCGCCCTTGATCATCTCCCCGCTCGGGCTGACCAAGTACCAGACGCCGCCCACGCCCTGTCCGGTGACGTCGCCGGCTGCTTTGTCCTTGGCGTAGTAGTACAGGGGCAGGCCGTTGAGGGTGACTTGCTTCTTCCCGTCAGGCGTTGCGATGGTTCCCACCGTTCCTGTGACGCCTTCAACGCCGGGCGCGTCCGACGTCGTGGTGAAGACGGGCCAGGCCTGCAGGCAGGCGCCGGTGCACGCGCTGGTGCCCGAGTCCTTCACATCCTTTGTGAAGAAGTAGAGGCTCATCCCTTTGCTGTCCACCACGATCTGCCCCGCGCTGGACGACGCCGTTTTCATCTCAGCACCAGCTGCGGTGCTGGCGGCCGGGGAAGAGGACGCCGCGGACGGGGGAGCGGAAGTACTTGTTCCCGAACCGCCGCCGCACCCCGCCAGTGCTGCCGCAACGATCAATGCACCCAATCCAAAGCCAACTTTGTTCTTCATGTCCAGCTCCTTGAGACGAGCCGGTCGGGAGGGCCGGCGCTAACCCCTACGACGCCGGACGGGTGAGAATGGTTCATGCTTGCTGAACCTTTTTGGGGCTCGGCGCGTCGTATAGGCGAAGGGCTGCGGAAACAGGACGAGGGAGGTGCCGATGCCGTTGGACGAAGACGTGGTGGCTGCGATTTACCGCGATCACGGCACGGCGCTGAAGAGGTTTGTCATCAGCTGTACCTCGGACACCCAACAGGCCGACGACGTCGTGCAGGAAACCATCCTCAAGGTTTGGCAGCATGCACCACAGATCACGGGAAGTTTGCGCAGCTACCTCTTCCGGACAGCGCGGAACGTCATCATCGACAACTACCGCAAAGCCCAGAGGCGTCCGCACGAGACCGGGGAATACGACCTCCCGGACAACGCAGCCGCCGAACGCGTGGACGAGCTCCTGAACCGGGTACTCATGGAAGAGGCGTTGCTCCGGCTCAGCGTCGAGCACCGGGAGGTCCTGGTGGCCTTGCACTATCAACGGTTCACTGTGGTGGAGGCGGCGCTTCAGCTGAACATCCCGGCCGGGACAGTGAAATCCCGGGCTTTCTACGCAGTGAAGGCCCTCCGAACAATCCTCGATGAAATGGGGGTGGAACGATGAACGGCAACTCCGTCCACCAGTTGCTGGGCGCCTACCTTCTGGGAGGTTTGGAACCCGGCGAAGCCCGCATCTTTGAGGAGCACCTCGAATCATGCGCTGACTGTCGGGGTGAACTGGAAGAACTCGCCAGCTTGCCTGCACTCCTGGACGCCGTGCCCGCTGCCGACGCGGTGGCCCTCACAGCCGCCGGGGCCGCACCCCTTGCACCGCTGGCAATGGAACCGGAGCCGCTCCCGGAAAAGGTCCTGGTTGATCTGGCGGTCCGAAGGCGGAAATCACGACGCCGGTGGGCAGCTTTTGTTGGCGCTGTCGCCGCTGCTTGCCTCGCGGTCGGGTTCCTGGCCGGACCGTTGTTGAACCAGCCTCCGAAACCGGATGCCAGCTATTCGGTGCAGTCGGACGGCGGTTTGCAGCTGACGGTGGACATGGTCAAGAAGACCTGGGGCACTGAGCTTGAAGTTGAGGGCCGGAGCATGCCGCTTGAGGGCACTCTCTATCTTTGGGTCAAGGGCCGCGACGGCGCCGAAGAGCGCACCTGCGGCTGGACGGCCACGCCGAGTGGGCGGATCAAGATCACCGGTGCCACACCCGTTCAGTTGGCGGGGATCGCCGGGGTTGAGCTTCGTGACGAGGCCCAGAAGACGGTGGCTTCCATTTCGGTGCCCTAAACCAGGTGCCCTAAACCAGGTGTCTTGAAACCAGGTGTGGTGAAGCTAGGCGCCGGCGCCTTGGGCTTTCAACTCAGCCACCAACGCAGGGTCCTCGCAAGCACGGGCGAACGCTTCGATCCGTCGTTCGATCTCCCTGCCCAGGAGCCAACCGCCGACTCTCTCGGCGACGGGCTTGATGAAAGCCGGCCGGCACGAAAAGGTGTACTTCCAGACTGCCCGGGTGCCGCCGTCGTCCGGGGTGAACCGCCAGCCGCCGCCGAAGTTCTCAAAAAACCACGGACCGGACACCATGGTCATGCCCACATTTCGCGGGGGAGCGTAGGAGACGTATTCGCTGACCATCTTCAATCCCATGCGCGAAACGGTCCGGGTCCGCACACCCTTTCCGGCTGCTTGGGCACCATCCATGAATGCCTGCGCGGAAATGAACGGATCCCACTTGAGCCGGAACGCGCCGGTTGTCTGGGAGAGGGCAAAAGCTGTTTCAGGATCCAAACGGATGAAGCGTTCCGCGCGTACCTGTGGCATCAGAATCCCTGCCCTGATCCGAGTACCAGGAACACCATGAAGGCAATGCCGAAGACGTTGACCGCCATGATCGCCAGCCCGATGATTCCAGTGATGCGTCCGGCGTTCATACGCCCGGCCCGGAAGACGGCAATGAGGCCACTGATGACGGCCACAATGGACAGCAGGACGGCCACCCCGGCCAGAACCAGGGCTCCGATCCACCAGGCGTCGTTATCCGGGTTGTAACGGCTTAGTGACGAGGCGATGGCCGCAAGCCCAAGGGGAATACTGACCACCGCGGCAATCGGCGACAAAACTGCGGAGACGATGCTGGTGATGCCGGCGCCCAGACCCCGGGTGCCTTGTCTCTGCGGCTGTTGGTAGTAGTCGATCGGTGGCTGGTAGCTCATGATTCCCCCAAAGTCCGTTGGCTAAAGCTTGCGGTACGTGAGGTCAAAGATCATACGCCCGGCCTCGTGCGCTTTGTTCTCAAAGCTCGTGCGGATCCGGCCCTCGAACCGGGGAGCCCAGCCGCCTTCTTCGTCCACTCCCTCATTCGGGCCGGTGTGCTCGGTACTGACCGGCGCCCGGCCCTCCCTGACGGGCGCACCGCCTACAACGGATTCGACGCCGGACTGCCACACTTGCGTCAACGGGCTCTCCTCGCCGCTGCGCTCGCCTTCGTGCATGTTCTCGAACTCCGTGGATCCCGCCAGGACTTCCCGGACGTGCACGGCATAGTTGGACCAGTCCGTGGCGATCCTCCAGTAGCCGCCCTTCTGGAGGGCTTTGGCAGCAACGGAGGCGAAGGCCGGCTGGATGAGACGGCGCTTGTGGTGCCGTGCCTTGTGCCAGGGGTCAGGGAAGAACACCCATAGTTCGCTGACCGACCCTGCAGGCAGCATCGATTCGAGGACCTCGGGAGCGTTGGCTTCCACCACGCGCACGTTGGTCAGGCCCCGGCTGTTGATCTTGATGATGGTGTTGGCCAGCCCGGGTGTGTAAACCTCGACGGCAAGGAAGTCTTTGTCCGGGTTCTGCTCGGCGGCGTGAACCACGGCGTCGCCCAGTCCGGAACCGATCTCGACAATCAAGGGCGCCTTCCGCCCGAAGACAGCCTCGGCGTCGAATGTGTAATCCGGGTGCACGGAGGTGTTGGCGACATGACGGGGGACCTGGATGGCCCAGCGCTCCGCGTGCTCTTCCCAAGCCGCCTGCCTCCGACCCTGCAGGCGTGTGCCGCGGCGCACGAAACTGACCGGGCGACCACCGTAGGTACCGAAGGAAGCCTGGCTGCCGGGGGTGACAGGGCGCGGGGAATCTGGGGTTTCACTCATCCTTTCCAGAATACTTGGGTTCGGGCAGGGGGCTCTGCCGAGGGGGCGGGCGCTTGTCTTTGGACGAAGCATCACCATCAAAATAAGGGGAGTGTTAGGCTCGGCTCCAATGACGCGCTTACTGGTCTTGGAGGCGCTCACTGGTCTTGGGGGAAGCATGGGAAGCTTGCGGTCATTTGCGTTCAAGTCGGCGGCACTGGGCGCCTTGTTGTTGGGCACGACGACCTTGGGGGCGGCTCCCGCTGCAGCGGACTACCAGGATTGGGTTCCGCCAATCTTCGGCATGCCCTACGTGGGTTCCGAACTGACCATCGGCAGCGCCGACCATGGGCTGCAGGTGTGCCCGCCCACAGCTGAGGCCCCGCAGGGCTTCGTCATGGAATGGCTGAGCAACGGCGAGCCACTGCCTGCCGGGCGCCAAGGCGAATCCCTGAAACTGCTCCCCGAAGACCGTGGAAACCGTATTTCGTTCACAGCCCACGGCGTGTGCTCCGAAGAGGAAGTTTTCCGGAGCGATGAAACAGCTCCGATCGCCGCCTCCAGCCGTTCCATGGGCTGGACCGGGCGCGGCAACTTCGAGCTCCTGGGCCGCACGGATGACGGCACGTTGGTCCTCTATCCGCATGCTTATACGTCCGAATACCGAATGTGTCCTTCCGGCGCCGGGTGCACCTATTACAACCACACGATCGAAGAACCAAGAGTGGTTGGCCGGGGCTTCGGCATTTTCGACATCGTTTTCTCCACCGGTGATTTCGACGGCGACGGAAACAACGACCTCCTGGGCCGTGACAGCGCTGGAACCCTGCACATCTATCCAGGCGATGGGGAGGGCGGCTGGCTTCCGCCCAGGCAAGTTGGCTGGGGCTGGAACTTCTTTGACACTGTCGTTGGCCCGGGGGACTTCGACGGTGACGGAAACAACGACGTCCTGGCCCGGGACTTCGCCGGCGACCTCTACCTGTACCCGGGAGACGGCGACGGCGGATGGCTGACGCCATCACGAGTCGGGACCGGCTGGGACGTGATGAACAAGATCGCCACCCCCGGCGATACCGACGGCGATGGCGCTGTGGACATCTATGCCAGGGACGGCGCCGGCATCCTGCACCAGTACCCCGCAGACGGAAACGGTGGCTGGAAGCCGCCGTCGATCGCGGGCCACGGTTGGGAGCTCATGACCGAAATCAGCGGAGCCGGCGTCTACGAACCGCTCTACGGAAACCGGTACTCGGCCCTGAAACCCCTCAATGACATTGTGGCGATCGACGAGACAGGCGATATGCGGCTCTTCCTGAATTCGGAGTTCGGAGCGGGCCTGTTCGGAAACACGCACATAGGCGTGGGCTGGGGTTACTTCGACACCCTGATCTAGCCCGCAACTGATGTCTCGCGCTGGTCACAATGACCCCATCACGCGTCCCCAAAACGTGGCTGACAGAATAGGACGTGTGACCTCCTCGAAGATGCCCGGCTACCCAGAGAAATCCGTCCTGCCCGAGATTGCGGCCGATGCAGAGATCGATGAAGAACCGGCCGCCGGCCCCACGCAGCTCCGGGGCAGGAGAGGACTGGCCTACCTGGGCATCTGCCTGGTACTGATCGGGCTGAACCTCCGCACGGTCTTCTCCAGCTTCTCCGCGGTCCTTCCGGAAATAACGTCCGACGCCGGTCTGCCGGGTTGGTCGCTGGTGGTCCTCACCACGGTGCCGGTCACTTTGCTGGGCGTCTTCGCGCCCCTTGCCCCCATTCTGGCCCGCAGGTTCGGCGCGGAACGGGTGCTCCTGGGCGCCATGGCTGTCCTCACTGCGGGCCTGCTGCTCAGGCCCGTGGACGTACCCGGAGTGGGCCATCTCCCGGGGCTTCTCGCGGGCACGGCGGCCTGTGGTGCTGCGATTGCGCTGTGCAACGTGCTCCTGCCGGGCGTGGTCAAGAGGGATTTCCCGCACCGCCTCGGCTTGATGGGCGGCCTCTACACCACAGCGATCTGCGCGTCGGCGGCCTTGGGCGCGGGCTTCACGTATCCGGTCTTTACGGCAACCGGCCAGTGGACTTCGGCGCTGTGGTTCTGGGTGGTGCCTGCCGCCGTCGTGCTTTTGCTGTTCCTGCCGCTGGCCGTCAGGCAACCGTCGGTAAGGCACCAAGCCGTCCATGGTGGCGTGAACGTCTGGAAATCGGCTGTGGCCTGGCAGGTGACGATGTTCATGGTGCTGCAGGCGATGATGTCGTTCAGCGTGTTCGCGTGGATGGCTCCGATCCTGCGCGACAGGGGCATCGACGGTGCAACGGCCGGGCTCATTGTTTCGGTGTCGATCGTGCTGCAGATGCTCGGCTCCCTGTTTGCCCCGGCCCTGGCGACGCGTTTCAAGGATCAGCGGATCATCAATATGGTGGTGGCGTTGATGACCGGCGGTGGTTTCGCACTGACGATCTTCGGTCCCACTGAACTGATCTGGGTGTGGACGGGCCTCAACGGACTGGGGCAAGGCTCGCTCACAGCAGTGGCCCTCACCATGATCATGGTCCGCACCCGCGACGCCCACACGGCCGCGCACCTTTCGGGAATGATGCAGGGCGTGGGCTACGGGGTTGGTTCGGTCGGCACTCTCATGGTGGGGCAACTCCACCAGGCCACCGGCGGGTTCGCAGCCGCGGGAATCCTGTTCCTGGTGGTCGGTTCGCTCGCGGCTTTCTTCGGCTACCGGGCCGGCCGCGACCGCTTCGTTTAACGTTGCGAGGCCCACTCTGCGTCCCCACCGCCCGGGTTTGGGAATAGCGCGCAGAGCGGGCCTCGCAACGAAGTAGCTAGACGGTCAGGTCCTTGCCCTTCGTCTCCGGGATGGAGACAGCGAACGTGATACCCACCAGCAGCAGGATCACGGCGTACACATTGAAGAGGTAGCCCTGTCCGATGGTGCCGAGCCAGGTCTGCAGGTACGGGGCCGTGCCACCGAAGACCGCCACGCAGATGGAGTACGGAACGCCGACGCCGATGGTGCGGATGTGGGTCGGGAACAGTTCGGCGTACACGGCAGGGACGATCGCTGCGCTGCCGGCGATGAAGAACAGCATCACGGACATCGACACCGCCAACTGCCACGGCGAGTCCTTGAGCAGCCACGTCATGGGGAAGTGCAGCAAAGCAGCGCCAGCGGAGGAGGCGATCAGCACCGGCTTGCGTCCGATCCGGTCCGACATTTTGCCCCAGAACGGCAGCGCCGCGATGAACACCACGTTGGCAATGACGCCGGCCCACAGTGCCGCGCCGCGGTCCATCTTCAACGAGGTTGCGGCGTAGCTCGGTGCCACGACGCCCCAGATGTAGTAGACAACCGTCAGGCCAACGGTGAGGCCGATGACCTGCAGGGCCTGCTTGCGGTACTTGACGATCTGCGGCCAGATGGCCAGGCGCTTCTCCTGCGGAGCTTCGGCCTCAAACGCTTCGGTTTCCTTCATCTTGGCCCGCATGAACAGTGCGTAAATGCCCAGTGCGCCGCCGATCAGGAACGGGATGCGCCAACCCCAGGCGCTCATGTCGCCCTTGCTCAGGACAGCGGTGAGGATGGCGCCCAGCAGCGTCCCGGCCAGGATTCCGGCGGTGCCGGAGGTGTAGATGAGGGTCGCCCAGAAGCCTCGGTGTTCCTTGGGTGCCATCTCGGACAGGTACGTTTGCGACGACGGCAGCTCGCCACCGTGGGCGAGGCCCTGGATGAGCCGGGCGACCAGCAACATCACCGAGGCGAAGGCGCCGACCGATTCGAACGTGGGCGCGACACCGATCAGCAGGCTGCCCACAGCTCCGAGTGCCACAGCGACGGTCATGGACGTCTTGCGGCCGATCCTGTCACCGATCCAGCCGAACACGAACCCGCCGAACGGCCGGGCAACGAACCCGACGGCGAAGATCGCCAACGTGGACAGCACGGCTGAGGTGGGGTCGGCGCTGCTGAACAACGCGCTCGCGATGAACGGCGAGAACGTGGCGTAGATGGCCCAGTCGTACCACTCGACGGCGTTGCCGATGCCGGTGCCGACCAATGTCCGCACATGCGACTTGTGGGCCTTGACGTCCGTGGACGTTCCAACGGTGGTGGTCATGTGATTCTCCAAGGGGGTGGGGAGGCTAGTTGCCGGAGAGGGTTGCGATGCGGGATACGGCGAGCTCTGCATACAGCGCTGCACCGTCGGTGAGGACGCCGTCGTCGAACGTGGCGTAAGGGGAGTGGTTGAACGGCGACGTCGTGTGGTCGGCTCCGGGAGCGACGGCACTGAGGCCCACGAACGTGCCGGGGACTTCGGCGAGGACGCGGGAGAAGTCCTCCGAACCGCTCAGGGGAGTGGCCATGCGGGTGTACCGGGACTCGCCGAACATCCCGGCGATGACCTTTTCGGCGGTGGCGGTCTCGTCGTCGTTGTTGATGGTGAGGGGGTATTCCTCCTGGTAATGCACGTCAGCCTCCAGGCCGTGGGCTGCGGCAATACCGTGCAGCAGCCGGGGTACTGCTTCCATCATCTTCCGGCGGGACTCCTCGGAGAAGGTCCGGATGGTGGCTTCGATCCGGGCGGTCTCGGGAATCACGTTGCGCTTGGTTCCGGCGTGCAGGACGCCGACGGTCAGGACGACGGGGTCGAACATGTTGAACTGCCGCGTGACCATCACCTGCAGTGCGGTGACCATTTCGGCGGCGGCTGTGACGGGATCCTTGGCGGAGTGGGGCGCTGAACCGTGGCCCCCCGCGCCCAGCACGGTCACCACGAGGCCGTCCGAGGAGCTGAGCATGACTCCGGGTTTGGTGACGAACTGCCCGTGCGGCTCCAGTGAGGAGAAGACGTGCATCCCGTAGGCGGTGTCCGCGCGTCGGCCCGCGGCGTCCAGGACGCCCTCCTTGATCATGTAGCTGGCACCGTCGAAGCCTTCTTCGCCCGGCTGGAACATCAGGATGACGTCGCCGGCCAGTTGCTCCCTGCGCTCGGCCAGGAGGGTGGCAGCGCCGGCGAGCATGGAGGTGTGAAGGTCGTGGCCGCAGGCGTGCATCGCGCCGTCCACGCGGGAGGTGTAGTCAACGCCGGTGTTCTCCTGCACGGGGAGACCATCCATGTCGGCGCGCAGGAGGACCACGGGCTTCTCAGCCGAAGCGTGGGCCGCACCTCCCCGCAGTACTGCGGTGACCGACGTCGTTTCCTTCCCCAGGGTGATCTCGTACGGAAGTCCGTCCAGCGCCTTGAGCACTTTCTCCTGCGTGCGGGGGAGCTGCAATCCGATCTCCGGTTCGCGGTGGAGGTCGTGGCGGAGGCGGACGATGTCCCCTTGCAGTTCTTTGGCGTCGGCGGCGAGTGTCATGAAGTCTCCTGATCCATAAGGTGATGTGTTCCTTATGCCATTTTGTGGTGACCTGCTTCACATGCTTGAAAACAACTGTAAATATGCATTCTTCTGGTTGCAACACACGATTCATGCACGCTTCTGGGAGAATCAGCTCATGGAACTCAGCGAAGAAGATCTGCGTTTGGTCAACGCCTTGCAGATATCGCCCCGGATCAGTTGGTCCGACGCCGGCAGCGTCCTGGGCGTCCACGCCACCACCCTGGCAGCCCGCTGGGACCGCCTGAGGGCTGCGGGCGCTGCCTGGACCACGGCGCATCTGATGGGCGACCCCAAGGACATGTGCTTGGCCATGGTGGACATCGACTGCGAAATGCACCTCAGGCCCGAGGTGACCGCCGCCGTCGCGCAACTGCCCGAGGTCATCACAGTGGAAGAGGCTGCCAGCAACCGCGACCTGACGCTGACGGTCATCACCCAGGACCTGGAACAGTTCAGCACGCAGGTGTTGCCTCGGCTCAAGGAAGTACGGGGACTCACGAAGTACCACACGGCTCTCTGTACGCGGATCCACACCAGCGGCTACGCGTGGCGGCTCAATGTGCTCAGCAAGGCGGAACAGCAGGCATTGCGGTCGCTGGCGGGACCTGAATCCGCCAACCCGTCTTCTCCCGACACCGTCGTGGCGCCCTTGCCGGAGACACACCTGGCGATCATCCCGTTCCTCGCCCGGGACGGCCGCGCCACTGCGGCCGAGATCGCCCGGGCGCTGGACCGGAATCCAGCCACTGTGCAGCGCCAACTGGGACGCGTCCTGGCCAGCCGCATGCTGTCCTTCCGCTGCGAAATAGCCCAGCAGTACTCAGGCTTCCCCATCACCGTCCAATGGTTCGCCAATGTCCCGGCAGGTCAGCACGAGGCCGCAGCCACCGAGCTCAGGGCCATCCGCAACATCCGCTTCTCCGCATCCACCACGGGGCGCACCAACTTCACCATGATCATGTGGCTGCGCTCGCTGGCGGATGTCATGGAAATGGAGCTCACCATCCAGCAGCGGATCCCCGGCATTGAGTTGGTGGAAAGCGTGGTGATGCTCAATACGGCAAAACGGGTGGGGTGGATGCTGAACCCGGACTCGACCGCCACGGGAACAGTCGTACCGCCCTACGGAGACCTGCTGCCGGAGGGCGCCTAAGCCCGCTTCGTGGCCCTCAGGACAGTGTCCAGGGTGGTGCCCGATTCACCGCTGGGACCCGAAACCGTCCGCGCCCGGTCTGTCAGCACATGGACGAACCACGGCTCGGTATCTAGCCGCAGGGCACCCGCCAGCTGCTCCGGAGTGAAGAAAAGCCCGGCCTCGTGGTGGTGCTGGCTCCAGGACGGCAGGCCGTGCGGGTGATGCCCCACCACCAGCAATGTCCCGCCAGGCGCCACAGCCCCGGCGGCCGAGGTGACCGAATCACGCCACGGCAGCAGGGGCGAATGCAGGAACTGTGCCGAGACCAGATCGAAGTCCGGCTGCGGCTCCCATTCCGTCAGGTCCTGCTGTTGCCACGTGATCCGGTCAGCGACGCCCGCTTCCTCGGCGTGCGCGGCCGCGCGTTCAAGGGCGACGGCGGACACGTCCAGGGCGGTAACCGTCCAGCCCTGCTTCGCGAGCCAGATAGCGTCCCCGCCTTCCCCGCAGCCCAAATCGAGGGCCTTGCCGGGCTTCAGGTCCTTGGCTTCGGCCACTAACTGCGGGTTCGGATTCCCGCTCCAGATCTTCGGCCGCTCCCGATACATGCCGTCCCACATGTCCACGGCGTTGTCCGCATCCTTATGGAGGTTCAAGCCACCTTGCTGGGCGCCTTCGTGGGTGGGTTGGCCGTGCTGGTGGGTGCCGCCGTCGTGCGTGTGTTCAGTCATGACCCAAGCGTGCCAAGAGGCTGCAGCGGAAGGCAATGCCGTTTGCTGTTTCGGCAAAGCCGGTAGCCAGTTTGGCCCGGAAGTCAGTTTGGCTAGTCCGGCAGCATCCACCGTTGTGCCCCCGCGCCCGACGCGCCGAGTTCGTCCGACGGGTTCTGGAGCGTGCACGATTTCAAGCTCAGGCAACCGCAGCCAATGCACCCGTCGAGGTCGTTGCGCAGGTGCTGCAAGGCCGCGATCCGTTGGTCGAGTTCCTCCCGCCAGCGCAACGACAGCCTGCTCCAATCCCTCTTGGTGGGCGTGCGGCCTTCGGGCAACGAGTTCAGCGCCTCCCGGATGTCCTTGAGCGGCAGTCCCACCCGTTGCGAGGTCTTGATGAACGCGACGCGCCGGAGTGTGTCACGCCGGTACCGCCGTTGGTTGCCTGCTGTCCGCTCGGCTTCGATAAGCCCGTTGCGTTCGTAGAAATGAAGGGCCGACGGCGACACTCCGCTGCGCTCGGAGAGCTCACCAATGGTCAGTGGCCGGTGGGCGGGGGCGGTGGGCATGGACCTTCTTCCGGTAGGGGTGTGCTGGATTGACCTCAACATTAGTTGAGGTTCTAGGCTGGCGTCCATGACCTCAGACACCTCAACGGCCGGAATCCTGGGCCGTCCCTATCTTCTTGCCACCGTGGGGGCCTGCGCGCTGGTATTTCTCAGCGCGTTCGAGTCCCTCGCAGTGACAACCATCATGCCGCTCGTGAGCCGGGACCTGGACGGAGCCAGCCTCTACGCGCTTGCCTTCGCCGGACCACTGGCTACTGGCGTGATGGGCATGGTGGCGGCCGGCAACTGGTCCGACCGTCGGGGGCCGGCGGCGCCCCTGTACTCCTCGGTGGCACTGTTCGTTGCCGGCCTGCTGATCGCCGGCATGGCCGGAACCATGGAGATCCTGGTGCTCGGGCGCTTGGTACAGGGTCTGGGCGGCGGCGCGATGACCGTCGCCCTCTACGTGCTGGTGGCCCGTGTGTACCCACCCGAGCTGCACCCGAAAATCTTTGCCGCCTTCGCCGCGTCCTGGGTGGTCCCGTCGCTCGTTGGTCCGTTCGCCGCAGGTGTCGTGGCCCAGTTGAGCAGCTGGCACTGGGTCTTCCTGGGTGTCGTGGGCCTGGTGGTGCCAGCGCTGCTGATGGTGGTGCCGGCAGTCCGGGGCATGTCGTCCGAGCCTCCCGCCGAAACGGTTCCGTGGGCTTTCGGGCGCATGGGATGGGCAGCGCTCGCAGCTGTTGCCGTCCTCGGCCTGAACCTCTCCGCTGAGGTGCCGGGAGTTGGTGGGGTGATTGCCGTCGTCGCGCTGGTCCTTGCCGTGGTGGCTGTCCGGCCGCTGGTGCCGCGCGGGACACTGACCGCCCGGCGGGGACTGCCCAGTGTGATCCTGGTCCGGGGCCTGGCGTCGGCGGCGTTCTTCGGGGCCGAGGTCTACCTGCCGTACCTCCTGACCGAACGCTATTCATTCACGCCCACGTTTGCCGGGCTGACCCTGACCGGTGCGGCACTGGCGTGGGCCGGGGCGTCGGCGATCCAGGGGCGGCTTGGCACCCGCTTGGCTGATGACCTCGCCATCAAGATCGGTGCCTTGCTGGTGCTGGTGGCCATTGTCCTCACCCTCGTGACGGCCGCGCTGGCGCTGTCCGCCGCCGTTGCTATTGGCGGGTGGATCCTTGCCGGCGGCGGGATGGGACTGATGTACCCGCGCTTGTCCGTCATGACGTTGGCGCTGTCCACCGAGGAGAACCAGGGCTTCAACAGTGCGGCCATGTCCATCTCCGACTCCCTCGGTGGTGCGCTGTCCCTCGCCGCTACAGGACTGGTCTTCGCGGCATTTACGACGACGAACCCGTTTGCGGCGGTCTTCGCACTTACGGCGGTGATCGCCGTCGTCGGGGTTCTGATGGCGCCGAGGGTCGCCGCCCGCGCGGCCGCAACCAAGTCCCCGAACGCCGAACCGGAGCTCTCGCACCACGCCTGACCCGTTGTGGGGCCCGCTTTGCGCGCTTTGCAGGCCCCGAAGCACGCATAGCAGGCCCCGCAACGCCGGGCGATGCAAGGTTCCACCCCCATCGCTGCTAAGCTAGGAACACTTGATGTGCGGTGACGCCCTGAAGCAGGTGGCCTGAAAGGCTGCGCGACGGGGCATTTTTCATGTGAGAGGCACATCCTGCGTCGATGAACGCGTTCTATTTGGTCCCGGCCACCGCTGTTGCAGCGAACCGGTAGACCACCTGACTTTTCCTCGGCGAACCCCTGGCCCAACCGGCGTCGGGGGCCGATGTCCGCAACTGGACACCGCCCGAAAGACATGAAGTTTATGACTACTTTTGCTGCCCTTGGCACGCCCAAGGCCATTGCTGATTCCCTCGCTGCAGACGGCATCGAAGAGGCATTCCCCATCCAGGTGAAGACCCTCCCGGACACCCTCGCAGGCCGCGACGTCCTGGGCCGTGGCCGCACCGGCTCCGGCAAGACCATCGCTTTCGCCATCCCGCTCGTGGCCCGCTTGGCCGAGCGCGAAGCCAAGCATTTCCGCAAGCCCGGCCGCCCCATGGGCCTGGTCCTTGCACCGACGCGTGAACTGGCAACCCAGATCAACGCCACCATCGAACCGCTGGCCAAGGCCATGGGCCTGAACACCACGGTCATCTACGGCGGCATCTCCCAGGCACGCCAGGAGAAGGCGCTGCGCGCCGGCGTCGACATCGTCATCGCCTGCCCGGGCCGTCTCGAAGACCTGATCCGCCAGCGCATCCTGACCCTCGAAGCCGTTGAGGTCACCGTGCTGGACGAGGCCGACCACATGGCCGACCTCGGCTTCCTCCCGGTGGTCAAGAAGCTCATGGACATGACCCCCACCCAGGGTCAGCGCCTTCTCTTCTCCGCGACGCTGGACAACGGTGTTGACAAGCTGGTCAACCGTTACCTGTCCAACCCGCTGACACACTCCGTGGACGATCCCCAGGCCGCTGTCACCACCATGGAACACCACGTCCTGGTGGTCAACGACCAGACCGTCAAGAAGCAGCTCATTGTTGAACTGGCCTCCGGCGCCGGCCGCCGCGTCCTCTTCATGCGGACCAAGCACCACGCCCGCAAGCTTGCCAAGACCCTCACCGACGCCGGCATCCCCGCCGTCGACCTGCATGGCAACCTGTCGCAGAACGCCCGCGACCGCAACCTTGCCGAGTTCTCCAACGGTGACGTCCGCGTCCTGGTGGCAACCGACGTCGCAGCCCGCGGCGTGCACGTTGACGACGTCGAACTCGTCATCCACGTGGACCCGCCCACAGAGCACAAGGCATACCTGCACCGCTCCGGCCGTACGGCCCGCGCAGGTTCCGATGGCACCGTGGTCACGCTGACCCTTCCGGAGCAGCAGAGCGACGTCAAGAAGCTCATGAAGGCTGCCGGCGTTGACGTTTCGTTTGAGCGCGTCACTGCCAACTCGCCGTTGGTTGCCGACCTCGTTGGCGAAATCGCCGACAAGGTCGATCCCCGCACCCGTGCAGCACTCCTCGCGGCGAAAGCCCCGCAGGGTGGCGGCACGTCCACCGGCGCGAACGCACAGCGCAAGCGTGCACGCCGTTCCACGCAGGCTGCTCCCACGGCCGGCGGCCGTGGTGGTCGCAACGGACGCGGAAAGGTCGCGGCTGAGCCGGTTCGCACCGACGTCAACCGCGCCGAGCGTCGCGCAGCAATGAACGACGACGTCGCCCGCAGCTCACGTGGCCGCGGCAAGTCCGGCGCCACTCACCGCAACGACGTCCCGGGCTCGCAGGGCCAGGGCGGCCGCAGTGGTCGTCCGGCTACCGGCCAGCGCGCAGCTTCGGCTCCTCGCACGGCATCCACTACTTCTACGCGTACCGGTGGGAACAAGGCCGTATGGTCCTCCGCTACGGGCGCTACGTCCGGTGGATCCTACGGTTCGGGTTCCGGCAACTCCGGTCGCGGTGGATCCGGCGCAGGCCGTCCGGCACGCAGCGGTCCCCGCCGCGCTTCGGCTCCTGCTTCGAACGAGCGCCGCGGCCGCTAACCTCCCGTTGTGAGGCCCGCTCTACGCGCTTTCCGCAAGGAATAGAGCGCAGAGCAGGCCCCGCAACTCCAGGTGCTACCAGCCCCGGGCGCGCCACTCCTCAAGGTGTGGCCGCTCGGCTCCGAGGGTCGTGGGCAATCCATGGCCCGGGTGCACCAGGGTATCGTCCGGATAGGCGTCGAACAGTCGTTCCGACACGTCGTTCAACAGAGAAGTGAAGCGTGCAGGATCTTTCTGTGTGTTGCCGACGCCTCCCGGAAACAGCGAGTCTCCACTGAAAATGTGGGCCGGCCCGTCCGGGTCCTGGTACACGAAGGCGATCGAGCCAGGGGTATGTCCACGCAGGTGGACCGCCGTGAGCTCGATGTCGTCGAACCGCTCAACGTCGCCGTGACCAAGCCGGACATCCACCGGAACCGGCAACGCATCGGCGTCGTCCGCTCCCGCTGACGTGGTGGCCCCGGTGACTTCCACCAGCTCCGCCAGCGCACGGACGTGATCCCAGTGCTGGTGGGTGGTTGCTATCCGGACCAGCTTGGTGGGCTCGGCCGAATCGCCCGCGGACTCCGACAGAAGCTGCTGGATGGCTGGAAGGTCGTCGGCGGCGTCGATCAACACCTGCGCACCTGTGGACTTTGACGTCAACAGGTACACGTTGTTGTTCATCTCGCTGACCGAAATGCTGCGAATGGTGACGTCACGTAGTGAGTGAATAAGCGAATCCATTCGTTCAGCCTACGTTCTTGGCTTCGCGGCCCTGCGAGACCCAGTTGGGGTCGGCGGAGCGTGAACCCACGACGGCGGCAGCGGCTTGGTCGAGCACCTCAAGGTGCGCTGTTCCCAGTTGCAGGGACAGTGCGCCGAGATTCTCGTCGATCCGGTACGTCTTGCGCGTGCCGGGGATGGGGACCACCGAAATCCCGAGGCGCTGACCTTGGGCGAAAAGCCAAGCCAGGGCTACCTGGGCAGGAGTTGCATCCAGCCCACTGGCTACCTCGCGAACCGCGGCTACAACGGCCTGGTTTGCATCAAGTGCCTCGTCGCCAAAACGGGGGATCTTATGGCGGAAGTCATTTTCGCCAAGATCGCCCGCGCTGACGGTTCCCGTAAGGAACCCGCGGCCCAGCGGCGAATAGGGCACAAACCCTACGCCAAGCTCCTTGGCTGCAGGAACAACGTTGAGCTCAACATCCCTGCTCCAGATTGACCATTCACTCTGGACCGCGGCAATGGGATGGACGGCGTTGGCCTGCCTGAGCTCCTCGGCTGTCACTTCCGACAAGCCGAGGTGCCGGACCTTGCCCTCACGGACCAGCTCCGCCATTGCCTCCACGGTTTCCACTATCGGAACGCGGAGGTCACGGCGATGCATGTAGTAGAGGTCAATGACGTCAGTGTCCAAGCGGCGGAGGCTCGCTTCCGCCGCTTGCCTGACGTACGGTGCATCCCCGCGGACTCCCGTGTATCCGTCCGCGGGGTTGCCCTCAATTCCAAACTTCGTGGCTACATGGATCTCGTCGCGGCGCTCCTTCAGGAGCCTGCCCACGAGTTCCTCGTTGCTGCCCGCGCCATACACATCTGCGGTGTCGATGAACGTGATGCCCGCGTCCACGGCGTGCCTGAGTGTTTGCAGGCCTTCCTCCGGGTCGATCCCGCCATAGACCGGGGTCAGGGCCATTCCGCCGAAACCGAGGGGGCTGACCGTGAGGCCATCTCCGAGCTGAACTGCAGTCATGAACGTCTCCAATGCGTGTTTGGGTGCTCTTGAAGGCGTGAACCCGATGGCGCGCTGGGGTATTCCTGCGATTTCTGCGAGCACCGCCTGGCCTCGCGTGGCCTTGCCTGGCTGATTCGATGGTTCGCTGCACAGTGTGCCGTGCGAGCGGCATGGTGTGCAGCGAACCATCGAAACAGGGCGCCAGGGAGCGGGCGCTACTCGGGCTTGGCTACGGCTTTCTCTGCGGGCAGCGCCTTCAGGCCGGCGGCACAGCCCACGATTCCGGCGATAAAGAGGAGTTTCAGCGGGCTTGCCGATTCGACGCCCGTGATCATGGCCCAGCCAACGGTCAGCGCCGCGCCGATACCCACCCATACCGCGTAAGCCGTGCCAAGGGGGATGCGCTTCACCGCGATACCCAGTCCCAGCATGCTCAATACTGCGGTGACGGCGAAGACCAGTGTGGGCATGAGTTGCGTGAAGCCATTGGAGAGCCCCAAAGCGGTGGCCCACACGGCTTCGAGGACCGCCGACGCCAGGAGGATAGCCCAGAAGATTCCGTTACCGGTGTTCTTGGTTTTTGTCGTCATGGCTATGCCACCACCTTCAGGCCGACCACACATACGCCGATGCCTGCAAGCAGAAGCAGCCGGGCCGTCGTCGCGCGTTCAACTTTGGTGACCATCGCGTAAGCCGCGGTGAGCACCACACCCACCCCCACCCACACGGCGTAGGCCGTGCCCGTTGGGATGGATTGCATTGCGATGGCCAGCCCGCCCATGCTCGCAGTGACTGCGACCAGGAAAACGACTGTTGGGACGGGTTTACGGAAGCCCTTGGAACGGTGCAGAGCTGCGGCCCAGACGGCCTCGAGTGCACCGGAAAGAATGAGAATTATCCACGACATGACATTTCCTTTGGCCAGTCTTGTCGCGTGCCGGGTACTGAACCGTCGTCCGGAGGTTCCAGAGCGGAACCTTCATTTCAGGCTAGCAACTCCGGCGCGGGGTGGCCACTTCTGGTGGTTAACGTCACCAGATCAGGCGTCAGTCGGCTCCACATGGTCGATCGAGATCACTGCGATAAAGCCCCGCCCGGAGATCTCAGGGCTGCGGGTATCCGAACCCACGACGGCGTCATAGCGAGCCAACTCGACAGGTTCCCCGGGGCTGGTTGCCGGAGCGCCGCCGTCGGACTCTTCCTCCACAGCCGGCTCTTCCTCGACTCCGGCGCCGGGCGCAACTGTCGCCTTGCCCTCCAGCAGAACAGCCAACTGCCCCTCGAACACCGGGTGAGCCCGTTTCTTGGAGATCTCAACGATCGACGTGTAGCCCTTGAACGCGCCTTCGCGGGCGATGACGTTCAAGTCCCGGATATCGCCGGTGGGGAGGGTCGCCGAGGATGCGGCCTCGCCGGAGAAACGGAACGGACGGTATTTCTCGAGCGGGTGCTCGGAGCCGTCCACGGTGAGGAGCAGCAGTTCGCCGTCGATGATGGTGATGACCCGCTCCATGCCCGGGAAAACGGAGAATTCTCCGGCTTTGGAGACGTCGGCGATGCTGACACGCCAATCCCAGGCACCGTCCTGCGCAGAGGCTGCCTGCGGGTGGCTCGCGAGTTCGCGCGTCACCCCGCCGCCATTGCGCCACGGTTCGGGACGGATGTCAGCAAAACGGATAATCTCCATCCGACCAGCCTAATGGTGGACGCAGGTTCTCCGATGGCAACGCGGCTTGCTAACGTCATATGTGGAAAACGTTGTTCGGGTAGTGAGGGAGGCGCTGGATGTTCGTCAAAGTATGCGGCTTGAGCACGCCCGAATCAGTACGTGAAGCCGTCGACGCCGGTGCTGACGCCGTCGGTTTCGTCCTCACCACCAGCCCGCGGGAGGTCAACCCGGACCAGGTTCGTATCCTGCTCCCGCTGGTGCCCGCCGGGGTTCATGCCGTGGGTGTTTTCCGGCATGAAGCCGCCGCCGATGCCGTGGCGACGGCCCGCGCGTCAGGACTTTCGTGGGTGCAGCTGCACGGTCGCCGTACTGCGGACGACGTCAAAACAGTGCACGACGCCGGCATGCGGCTCATCCGTGCCGTCACCATGGGTGCCTCCCAGGACGAGTTCGCGGATCTGGGCGAAGACGTGTTCCTGATCGACGCCGCAGTGCCGGGGTCGGGGGAGTCCTGGGACTACGCCTCAGTGCGTGAGAAGGAGCTCGAGGGCCGGGCGTGGTTGCTCGCCGGTGGTTTGGAACCCGGCAACGTGGCCTTCGCCGCAGCCGCTGCCGGCGCTTGGGGAGTGGACGTTTCCTCCGGTGTCGAGTCTTCGCGGGGTGTGAAGGACCTGGCTAAGATCCGCGCCTTCGTCACTGCCGCCAAAGCCTGACCCTCCCTCACATCCCTAGGGTTTCAACCGGTCCCTTCCTCTCATCCCGCGTGTTTGAACTGGACGCTTCTTCACGTTCCGGGTGTTTGAACGGGATGCTCCCTCACATCCCGCGTGTTTGAACCGATCCCTTCTTCTCATCCCGCGTGTTTGAACCGGATCCTTTTTCACTTCCCGGGTGTTTCGGCCGGACGATTCCTCACATCCAGGGCGCTTCGGTAGGGGTGTGAGTGAGGGTTGGTGGGAAGGGCGTGGGATGTGGGTGAGGGTTGGCGGGAAGGGCGTGGGGTGTGAGTGAGGGTTGGTGGGAAGGGCGTGGGGTGTGGAAGAGGGTTGGGGGGAAGCCATAGGGATGTGAGCGAGCGTCGGGTTGGGCGGCTGAAGTCAGGGAAGATTCAGGGCAGACCCCTAGGCATTTTGTCAGCCCCGCAGGAGAGAATGAGGACATGAAAACGATCCTTAACGTCATCTGGCTTGTCTTCGGCGGGTTCTGGTTGGCCCTGGGCTACTTCGCGGCAGGCATTATTTGCTGCGTGCTCATCGTGACCATTCCTTGGGGCATCGCTTCGTTCCGGATCGGGGCGTACTGCTTGTGGCCCTTCGGGCGGATGGTGGTTGAGAAGCCGGGCGGCACAGGGGTCTTCGCGCTCCTGGGCAACGTCATCTGGTTGCTGGTGGCGGGTATCTGGATTGCCATCGGTCACGTGGTCACCGCGTTTGCCATGGCCATCACCATCATTGGGATTCCGCTGGCTATCGCCAACCTGAAGTTGATCCCGGTGTCGCTGATGCCGCTCGGCAAGCAGATTGTGCCCACCAACCAGCCGTTCGTCAGCACCTACCGCTAAGGTGCGGCCCCGCTAGGACGCAACAACCGCCCCGGTGCGCAGATCGAAACGGAACGTCCGCTCCACACGCACGCTCCCGCCGTCGGCCTCCACCGTGAAGGCGAGTTCCAGCGTGCTGTGCTCGAGGTCCGACGCCGTAATGGTGTAGGTCGGCGTGAAGTAGAGGACATGCTCGCCGGGTAACAGGTCCGCGGGCGGGAAACCGCCCGCGTTCTGGTGCGGTCCGCGAAGTACGACGCCGGCAGCCGGCTCAGTGCCTCCGTTGCGGACCCGTCCGGTGAAGGCAAGGATGTCCCCGGCTTTGTAGCCGGGGACGATGGGTCCGTAGTTGAGGTCCTGGGCTTCCCGGGTGCCGAGAACCTGGTCTCCGGCGTAGCCCTGCCCGATTTCTTTCCACGTTTGGACATCCCATTGGCCGTCGCTGTTGGACGGGATCACGTGGAAGTCGCCGGCGTTCTGCCACACGGCGGGCCGGCCTGGGGTGATGGACCGCAGTTCCATGTCGAAGACCAGGCCCGTGGGCCCAGGCATAACCCAGGGTGAAGCGGAGAGTTGCCCCGCCAGCTGCTCGGCAGGAATGGACGCGAACACAATCTCCCGGTACCCCTGCCGTTCATAGAGAACCCCGATATTCCCGTTCGGCAGCCGCGCCACGGTGGAGTAGGCCGAGCTTCCCGGGCACAGCAGCAGCTTTGCCGGCCAGGTGGCGCCGTTGTCGGGGGAGAGACTCAGCATGGTGTTCCGACGCAGATGAGGGTCCTGGTTGTTGCTCGCCAGCAGCCAGGATGAAGTCTCCGGCGCCGCGAAGGTACCATGCGGCTGACCATCGAAGCGCGTCAGGGACCCGTTGTCGCTGGGATCCGGCAGGTCCGGAACAGGCTGCAGCGGGCTCCACGTTTGGCCGCCGTCCTCGGACACTGCAGCCAAGCGGCAGGGCGTGGCCCGTGAATGCAGGAGCAACCGGCCATCGTCCAAGCACACTACTTTGTTCTCGTTCGGCCCCACGCCTGAGGTACCCGGACCGATCAGCTCGCCCAAAGTCCAGGTCTCACCATGATCGTCGCTGAACGCAGACGCGGCCGTGATGGCACCGTCCACCAGCAACACAAACTGTTGCACCAACCGGCCCGCAAAAGGTCCGGTGTGGATCTGGATTCCCTGTCCGGCGGCGGCGAACAGGCCAGTGACAGCGCCGTGCTTAAGTTGCGCGGTGAGCCGGCGGTGCTGCCAGGTGTCGCCGTCGTCGTCTGAATAACTGAGGTCCGCGTGCTGCACGTCGTCATCCGGCTCCAATCCGGCAACTGCTTCAAAGAAACCTGCGTGGGTCCCGGCGGCATGGAACATGAAGATGCGCCCGGTGTCGGAGTCCACCAGCAGGCTTGGATCGCCGAAGCCGTGGAGTCCCGAACCGGTGCGAACCAGCTGCTGTGGCTCCCACGTGACTCCGTTGTCGTAGCTGCGGCGCAGGAGGAGATCGATGGGATTGGGGAGGTCGTCCAGGTTGGGCCTGCCGTCATAGGCGGCTAAAAGAGTGCCCCGGGTGCTGATAGCAAGGGCGGGGATGCGGTATTGCCGGTAGCCGCCCACGCCGCGCACAGCCAGGACGTGCTCTACATCGGGGACGGCTAGGGGAACCGATGAGCGGGAAGGGTCCAAGAGGTAGGAGGTCACACCTCTATGCTAGCTGGACGCCAACACTCCCCGATAGGCACCGTCCTGCAAGAGAGCAATTGCGGAACCTGCGTCCAGCTCCGCCGCGATGACGACATCACCCGCAAAACCGGCGTCGATCAGTTCCCGGCCACTGGAACATCCCCGCAGAATGCCCGCAAGATGCGGTTCCGCAGCATCGAAGGCGGCAGCAGCAGCGGCCGCTTCCGGGGAAAAGTTGTGACGCCCGGCAGCCGCGAGTCCGGCAATGAACGCCCCGGCTCCAAGTTCGTCCTCCAACGCCGGCCGCAGGCTACCGTTGCCCCACTTCTCACCCGCAGCGATGACGGCAATAACGGCACCATGAGGCAGTGTGGCCTGCACCCAATCGGCCGTGGCAGCAGCGTTGCGCAGTGAAACGGCCACCACCTGACGGGCTGAACCGGCCACTTCATGGCTGATGGTGGACCCGTTGGGGGAGGGCAGAACGACCCGGTCGAGTACCGGCGCAGCACTGAGGCTCACGGGCGACAAGCTCAGCCCTTCCGAACCCCGCGGCCCCGCCAATGCGGCCCGGTGGCGGGCCGCGAACTCGCTTGCACCCGCGTCCCTCAGCGGATAGGGAAACACCACCGCCCCGCGATCCACCGCGACGCTCACGCACGTCGTGAACGACAGGACGTCAACCACCACCGCAAGGTCAGCGCCCGGCACTACCGCGCGGGCGCCGTCGAGCCCCCATTCAAACCGGACCGAGTACGGGAGCTGCCGCTGCGGCGCTCCGGGTTCGCTGGGCACGCCGCTCACGCGAGTTCGCCCGCTAGATTCCGGCGGGCGGCGTCGAGCCAGAGGCCCTTGGCCCGTTCGCTGTGGAACAGCGGGTCCAGACTTAGCAGATGGCGTACGACGGCGGCGCGACCCTTCGCGAAGTCATCGTCGCTGACGTGGGCGTAGTCTTCGCGGACGGCGGCCAGGTAACGTGCGTAGGCATGTTCGTCGCCGCCAAGGACAGAGAGGTCGGCGTCGCAGAGGAGGGCGCCGGCATGGTCACCGGGCTCAGGGGAGTGGGTGGAAGTGAGCCTGACGAGCCGGGCCACCTCGGCCACATCGGCAGCGGCGAGGCCAGCAGCCGTGAGCCGGTCCTCGGCCAGGATGGCTGAGTCTTCCTCATCCTGACCAGCAACACCTTCATAAACGGCGTCGTGAAACCAAGCCGCCAAGGAGACGGTCCGTGCAGGCAGGGCGGGTTCTGTCAGAGTGTCCAGGGCTTCAAGAACTGCCAGGAGGTGTGTGCGGCTGTGGTATTTCCGGCCGTCCTCGCCCCACCGCTCCAACAGCTCCAGGCCCAGCTCCTCATGGCCGGGGAAGATACTGTTCCAACGCTCCATCAACGGAACTGTCAAAGCTTTACTCCGTTCCCGCGCGGGAATTCGTAGGCCGCTGGCGATGAGTTTGCGCACCAGGATCCGGGCTTCCACGGGAATGGCGCCCGCCACGATGAGATCGTTGTAGCGGCGTTCCGGGACGTCATAGTGGTCCCCGTCGAAGGCCCTCTCCGGAACCCCGGCGGCAGCCGCGAACGCATGGAGCTCATCCAGCGAAGTGTCCGAAACGAGGTGCGAAAACACGGTTCCGTGCGCGGGCCACAGGGGCGGATCGACGTAGATGGCCATGGCCAAAGTGTAGTCCCGGGCGAGCCCTCCCAGTCGCCGGCCATCGGGGGCGTCTACCGCCGTGCTTCGCCCCGGAGACGGGCTTCACTGCCCGTAGGGTCGACGGCAACCGGGAAGGAGCGCCGGTGAAAATCAGTGCTGGGCCGGCAGGATGTTCTGGTTGCCCTGGAACACGTTGTCGGGATCGAACTCACGCTTCACCAAGGACAGCCGGCGATAGTTCTGATCCCCGTAGGCCGCCATGATCCGGTCTTGCCCTTCGTCGCCGATGAAGTTCAGCCACACCCCGCCCGTTGTGTGAGGGGCGATGTCCTGCCGGAACTGCTTGACCCATGCTTTGGCTTCCTGACCTCCTTCCCGCGTCTCAGACAGCCCGAATGGATGGCTGACCCATGCTGCGCCCCGGTGCTGCAGCGGTGTGTTCGCCGCAGCCGGTCCGCCCACCGCCCCGCCCCAGCGGGCCACGAGTTGCTGTGAATGGGGGCCCGGGAGCCGCTGCGCCGAATCAACCAGCAGATCCAGCGCGTCGTCGTTGAGCTCGTTGTGGTAGTCGGCGCTCCAGTAGTTGTAATGGTCCGGTGGATCGTCGATCATGCACTGGAAGTCCGCGTACCCCATGGGCGAGACCAAGTCTACGGCGGGGCCAAGTTCGCGGAACGGCTTTGCGTGTTCCTCGCCCGCCTCAACATCGCCCGCATAGATATAGGCCATTCCGACGGCGAGCTTGCCCACCATATCTTCCGGTACGAACTCTTCCGGCGGAGCGGTGAGATACACCAAGGCTGTTCCGACGGCGTCGGGAGCTTCAAGGGCAAGGCCCCGGAAGGCGCGCGACAAGTCTTTGGCATCCTCCCCTGGGAAAAGCATGAGCCCTGCCATGACGGTGGGGCCGAGGTCGTGCAGCTTGAACGTCAGGGACGTTGCCACACCGAAGTTCCCACCGCCGCCGTGGAGTGCCCAAAACAGCTCGGGGTTTTCGTCCGGACTGGCGGTCACACGTTCGCCGGAGGCCGTGACGAGGTCTACGGAAAGCAGGTTGTCGCAGGCGAATCCGTACGAGCGTTCAAGCCACCCCGAGCCCCCGCCCAACGTGAATCCGGAGACTCCCGTGGTGGAAGCACGGCCGCCGGTAACCGCGAGGCCGTGCTGCTGTGTCGCGCGGTCGAATTCGCCCCAGGTGAGCCCGGCGCCGGCTGTCACGGTCTTAGCCTCAGTGTTGACGCTGATCGATTTCATCGGACGGACATCGATCACCAATCCGTCGTCATTGGTGGACATACCGGCCACGGAGTGCCCGCCTGAACGAACCGCCACGTCAAGGTTGTGGTTGCGTGCGTAGCTGAGAGCCTCGGCCACCTCGCCGGGATCGGAGCATTTGGCGATGACGGCAGGCCTGCGGTCGATCATCGCATTGAAGAGTTTCCGGGCCTCGTCATAGTTCGGGCTGTCCGGACGAATCCATTCCATGGGACGCTCCTTCGCGCCTAAGACTCTCTCCCTAGAACAGGGTACGGCGGCGGGTCCTTTGGGGCTAGAGCAAAGCGGTCGCCCGCGCCGAGGCATCCCTCCGTATCTGCTTAACCGCGGCTACCTCCGTCTCCAGTTCCTTCATGCGCGTGGTCAAGTACTTGTCCAACACCGTGGTGATCTTCGCGTCGAATCCGGTGCTTTCGCGGCAGCCCGCATCGGTGACAGCGATCTTCAGTTCTTTTTGGCCGCCGGCGTCCAATCCCGCAGAGACCGCTTCGCCCGGATGGCTGTAGGGGAAGGCCGTTGTGGACATGCATTCTTTCCAGGAGTCGACGGCGGTCTGGATCCCGGCGTCCTGGCCTGCAGCGTTGGTGGCGACCATCAGCGAGTTGAAAGCCAATGCGGTGGCCCTCATGTAGTTGTCGGCAGTCCCATAGATGGCGGTGATGCCCTCGGCTTTGCAGCCTCCCCACAGCATCCCCGTACCTGCTGAGGACTGGACTACGTTCTGTTCAGGCGAGCCACTGCCGTTGAGGGCCTGCTGAAAAGCGGGATCGGCCATGAGTTTGCCGAGGTCGGAGTCCGGGGCGGGCTCGCCCGGTCCCTTGGGCTTGGTTGAGGCGTATCCCGAAGCCCGTGCAGTCTCAACGCTGAGCGTATCGAAGCCTACGTGCTGTTTGAGATCCACGGATTGCTGTCCTGCGGAAACCGGTGTGTAGTCGTATCCAGCCTTGGCCATGCACCGACGCACGGCTTCGGCCACCCCGTTTTCGGCCGCGGAATCCGCGGACGCGAACTGCTCGGCTGCCAGAGTCACGCCGGACACCGGATGCTCCGCCGGTTTGGTCAGCATGGAGGAGACTCCTGGCGTGGCGGCGGCAGCCAATGTCGCGGCAGCCCCGGCAGTAAGAATCAGTACCCCAATGGTTTTCTTTTTCATCGTTTCTCCTCTGGACGAATTATGGTCGGTTTTTGGCAATGCGGTGGCCGGCCCTGGTGTTCCAGGGCCTGGTTTGGAGCGTGATGATCTAGCCGATCAGCCTGTTTTGGTACGCGAAGGCAACCAGCTGGATCCGGTTTTTGAGTTTGAGCTTGGACAGGATGTTCCCGATGTGGGATTTCACCGTGGCGTCGCTGAGAACCAGGGACGCGGCGATCTCCCCGTTGGCCAGGCCTTTGGCGGCCAGCATGAAGACATCGTGCTCCCGGGCCGACAGGGGTTCCAGGACGGCCGTGTTGGACTCTGCGGGAGTGGTGTAGTCCCTGAGTAGTTCATTCGTAGCCGAAGGAGCCATGACCGCGTGCCCGGCGTGAACGGTGCGGATGGTGGCGAGCAGGAATTCCGGTGTCGCATCCTTGGTGAGGAAACCGCCGGCGCCGGCTTGGATGGCGCGCACCACGGCTTCGTCGTGCTGGATGGTGGTGAGCACAATGACCTTTGTACGGCCGCTGCTTTCGGTGATGTGGCGCGTGGCGGTGATCCCGTCCATGACCGGCATCCGAATGTCCATCAGCATCACGTCCGGTCCGACGTCCGCCGCGAGGGCAACAGCCTGCTCACCGTCAGTGGCTTCGCCTACCAGGTCCAGGTCAGGCTGGCTGCCAAGGATCATCTTCAAACCAGCGCTGAACAAGGGTTGATCGTCAACCAATGCGACGCGGATCGGGGTGTCGTTCATGGCAGGATTGCCTCCACTTCGAAGAGTTGGCCGTTGGTGACCGTAGTGAGCCGCCCGCCCGCCGCCGTCGCGCGTTCACGCATACCCGGGATGCCGCGGCCGGTTCCCGACGGCGGCAGTTCAGTCCCGCCGTCGGCCAGCCTTGAGCGGATCTTCAGACGCAGGCCGCGGGGTTCGCGGGCAACCGTCACCACTGCGCCGGCCTCGCGGTCCCCATGTTTGAACGCATTCGTCAGGCTTTCCTGGACGATTCTGTAGACGGTGAGGTCCTCTACCGGGGAGAGACCCTCCAGCCCGGCCGTGTGCAGCTCGATAGGCATCCCGCTGCTCTCCAGGCGTTCGGCCAGGGCCGGCAATTCCGAGGTTCCGGGTGCGGGACCCTCCAGTTCCGAGCCGAAACTTTGCACGAGCCGCCGGGTTTCCTGCAGTGCGCTCCTTGCCGAAGACGCAATGACGTTGGCCGCCTCCTCCACCAGTTCCGGCTCAGTCCGGTGGACGTAGCGGATCCCTTCCGCCTGGGCTGTGATGACGGCGAGGGAATGCGCAAGGACGTCATGCAGCTCCCGGGCGATCCTGTTGCGCTCTTGTTCGATCACCAAGGCGCCCGCCGTTGATTCGAGCCGGGACTCCGCCTGTTCCTTCGCCATCCGGTTGGCAACGGCCTGCCGGACCGACGCAGCGGCAGCCCATCCAGCGAGGTTGAGGGCCGAGAATGAGGCGAACACCAGGAAGGCGTACACAGCAATGCGGAAGGGGCTCGCTTCGGTCAGCTGTTTGCCGAAAACAAAGTTGATCCACGCGGTGTCGGCGAACCAGTTCACGGTGACCAGCCCGGCTGCGGTCACGGCCGCAACAGGCAGTGGCCACCGCTGCGGTTCTTTCCAACCGAGAGTGGTGAAAAAGAAGAGCACCGGCAAGCACACATAGGGCGTGGCGCCGGACAGCATCACGCTCGGGAAGATGCCGAACGCCTGGAAGCCCAAGGCAGCGAAGGCGAAGACGATGGCGGGAACGGGGACCAGTTCGGCGGCTGCAACCGCCGCCGTGAGGGCGACCAGGACCGCGCTCGCCGAATCGAAACTGCGTTCCTCCAGGACCATGAGTGCCACGAGCATGCCAAGGCCTGCCAAGGGTGCGGCGGCGGGGCGGAGGGCCTGGATTCTCGGTGACATGCTTCAACCCTAGGGTGAGCGGTCCGGGCTCGGGCCCCGTTTGGCCCTTGGTTCATCCGGGCGGGGGAGCAAGTTCGTCCGAGGTACTGAGAGGCGCGACATGCCGATGGGGGTGCGGCGGCGCGCGCCCCCCGGAGCACGGTCACATTGCGTTTGCGGAGTAGAACGGCCCTTGTGTACGCATTTACGGAACTACACTGTTTCTATGCCGCAAATACGAATTTCCGAAGCCGCCCGCTTCCTCGGTGTCAGTGACGACACCGTGAGGCGTTGGACAGAGAACGGGACGCTCACTCCGCAGAAGGATCCCGCTGGCCGATTGGCGGTTGATGGCCTGGAACTCGCGACTTTGGCGCGCAGCCAGTCCCACCTCCCGGACGACCCCTCCCGTTCCGGAAGTTCGGCGCGGAACCGCTTCGTCGGCCTGGTCACGGGGATCACGGCGGACAAAGTGATGGCGCAGGTCGAGCTTCAATGTGGGCCGTTCCGCGTGGTGTCCCTCATGAGCAGCGAGGCCGTGCGGGAACTCGGCCTTGAGCTCGGTTCGGTGGCCACAGCGGTAGTCAAGGCCACCACGGTGATCATCGAAACGCCCCAGGGAAAGAGCATCATATGACCATCACCCGCAAAAATTTCACCGCACTGTTGGTGGCCGGCGTTTTGGCGGCAAGCCTGGCCGGATGCGGCTCAGGCACCAACACCACGGCAAGCTCCACCTCATCCCCGTCGGGCGAGATCACTGTGTTCGCCGCAGCGTCCCTTAAAGCACCTTTCACGCAGTTGGCCAAGGATTTCGAGGCAGCCAACCCGGGCACAAGAGTGAAACTGAGCTTCGCGGGCTCCTCCGATCTCGTCACGCAGATAACCCAGGGGGCCCCGGCCGATGTGTTCGCCTCGGCTGACACCAAGAACATGACAAAGCTTGCCGACGCCAAGCTGCTGGACGGCACTGCCACCAACTTCGCCACGAACGTCCTTGAGATCGCAGTCCCGCCCGGCAACCCGGCGTCGATCTCATCGTTCGCCGACCTCGCCAAGCCGGGTGTCAAGATAGTCACCTGCGCCAGCCAGGTTCCCTGCGGCGCGGCAACGGACACGGTTGAGAAGGCCAGCGGTATAACGTTGAGCCCCGTCAGCGAGGAATCCTCGGTGACCGACGTGCTCGGCAAGGTCACCTCGGGCGAGGCCGACGCCGGCTTGGTCTACGTCACGGACGTGAAGGGAGCCGGCGACAAGGTTAAAGGCATTCCGTTCGCTGAATCGGACAAGGCGGTCAACACGTACCCGATCGCCACGGTAGGCTCCAGCAAGAACAAGGCGCTGGCAGCGGCTTTCGTGGCCGCAGTGACCAGTGAAGCAGGCAAGAAGGTTCTGGGTGACGCCGGATTCGGCGCACCGTAAGGAGAGCATGAAGACCACCACCGGCTACCATGGCGTCCCCCGATGGATCTATGCCGTGGCAGCAGCGGGCGGCCTCCTGGTGGTCCTTCCGCTGGCGGCCATGCTGCTGCGCGTCAACTGGCCGCAGTTCGTTCCCCTGATCACCTCGGAGTCTTCCCTGGCCGCGTTGGGCCTGAGCCTGCGGACCTCTGCCGCCAGCACGGTCCTCTGCATCGTGTTGGGCGTGCCGCTGGCGCTGGTGCTGGCACGCGGCGAGTTCCCCGGGCAGAAACTCCTGAGGTCGTTCGTTCTGTTGCCGCTGGTGCTGCCACCCGTCGTCGGGGGTATTGCGCTGCTGTATACCTTTGGCCGTCAGGGTTTGCTGGGGAAGTCGCTGGAGATGGCCGGCGTCCAGATCGCGTTTTCGACCACCGCGGTGGTCCTGGCGCAGACCTTCGTAGCCCTGCCCTTCCTGGTGGTCAGTTTGGAGGGTGCCTTGAGGTCGGCAGGAAACCGGTATGAAGCCGTGGCTGCGACCCTCGGGGCGAAACCCACCACCGTCCTTCGCCGCGTCACCCTTCCGCTGGTCCTGCCGGGGCTGGCATCGGGCGCTGTGTTGTCGTTCGCGCGCAGCTTGGGGGAGTTCGGAGCTACCCTGACGTTTGCGGGCAGCCTGGAAGGCGTCACGCGGACCCTGCCGCTGGAAATCTACTTGCAGCGCGAGACCGACGCCGACTCCGCCGTCGCGCTGTCCCTTGTCCTGGTGGCGGTGGCCGTCGCGGTGGTGGGGCTCAGTTATGGTGGCCGTCGGCGCGCGGCTGCGGCGGTCCAGGCATGAGCTTCGAACTGCAGGCCAGCCTCCGTGCCCGGAACTTCGACATGTCGCTCAGCCTCGCTGACGGTGAAACCGTGGCCATCCTCGGTCCCAACGGGGCGGGCAAATCAACGTTGTTGGGCGTGATTGCCGGGCTGTTGCGGCCCGATTCCGGCTCGGCCAGGATTGCCGGGCGGCAGTTGTTCAACCTCGACGCCGGCACCCACCATTGGGACGCACCCCACCTGCGCGGTACGGCCCTTCTGGCCCAGGAAGCGCTGCTGTTCCCGCACCTGAGCGTGGTGGACAACGTGGCGTTCGGCCCCCGCAGTGCCGGGGCTTCCAAGGCTGCGGCCCGGGAAACTGCGCAGCGTTGGCTGGCGGAGGTTGACGCTTCGTCCCTCGCCGACAGGAAGCCTGCCCAGCTCTCCGGAGGCCAGGCGCAGCGGGTTGCCGTGGCGCGCGCCCTGGCTGCCGAGCCGGAACTACTGCTGCTCGACGAACCCATGGCTGCCCTGGACATCCACGCTGCACCGCTGCTGCGCCGTGTGCTCAAACGCGTGTTGAAGGACCGGAAGGCCATCATCGTCACACACGACGTCCTGGACGCCTACATGCTGGCAGACCGTGTGGTGGTGGTGGAAAACGGCCGGATCGTCGAAGAGGGCCCTACCCGCCAGGTCCTTGAACGGCCCAGGAGCCACTTTGCCGCCGGACTCGCCGGACTGAATCTCGTCACCGGTACTCTGGGCCGAGAGGGAATCACGACGCCGGATGGCCGGTTTTTCGCTGGACAGCACGATCCCGACTGGTCACCCGTGCCCGGCCAGGCAGGCGTGGCGGCGTTCCCGCCGTCGAGCGTTTCCGTCTTCCTGGGTGATGTGCACGGAAGCCCGCGCAACTCCTATGCGGTGACCATCACGGACCTTGAGCCACACGGCGACCAGGTCCGGGTGCGCGCCAGCGCCGGCACCGACGGCGCGTTGTCCGCCGACATCACGCCTGCAGCCTCCGCAGACCTTGGCCTTGCCCCCGGGATGGAGGTGCGGTTCGTGGTGAAGTCCGCGTTGGTGTCGGTCTACCCGGCGTGAGCCCTACTCCCGGCTTCAACTGACGGAGGCCGCCGGCACTACGCCGACGGCCCCCGCTCCCGTTTGGATTCCATGCCGGCACATCCTCCCGGAGGAACAGGGCACGGCCTGCACGTGTCTGTGGGGACAACAACGTTGGCCCTACGTGCGCAGGGCAAGCCCAGGACAGATTCTCTGCTACTCCCGGTACATCCGCTCCGCATAGGACGGCCCGTAGTAGGTCTCGAGATCTTCCAGCGGCGTCTCCGGCTGGGTGTACGCCTGGGCGAGCACCGCGATGCTAGGAAGGTCTTCGGATTCCCACGTTTCCGGCTGCCACAGGCCGCTGCGCATGAAGGCCTTGCCGCAGTGCGTGAACACTTCCTCCACCGAAACCACGACGGCGGCACGCGGCCGGTGCCCCTTGACCACCATCTGATCGAAGAAGTCGGCGTCACGCACAATCCGAGCTGTGCCGTTGATTCGCAGGGTGTCCGTCCGGCCGGGCACCACGGAGAGGATGCCGACGTTGGGGTTCTCCAGGATGTTGTGGAAACCGAAAGCGAGCTTGTTGCCCGGGCGCTCGGGGATGGCGATGGTGTGCTCGTCCAGGACGTGGATGAAGCCGGCCGGGTCCCCTTTGGGCGAGGCGTCCACGCGGCCGTTCGCGTCCGTCGTCGAGAGGACGCAGAAGGGGCTGGCAGCCAGCCATTGGCGGTCGAATTCACTGAGCGCGGTGCGGACCTTCTTACGCACGCGCTCAAGGGGCAATCCGATCAGGGCTTCGAGTTCATCAGCGGTGGAAATGGTGTCCATGCCCCCAGCCTAACGGGCAGCTATGGACACTGGTTTCGCCGTGGGCAAACATGGAAGCAATGACCACAAAATCAAACTTGAGCGTAGTAGACTCAACTTTGAAAGTATTGGTCACACTCCAGAAAGGGAGCACTCTTTGGACGTCAAATTCACTACCAAAAGCCAGGAGGCCCTTTCTGCGGCCGCCATGAACGCCTCAACGGCCGGGAACCCCCAGCTGGAGCCGGCGCACCTGCTCAAAGCCCTCATGGACCAGCGGGAGGGTGTTGCCGTGGCTCTTCTGCGTGCCACGGGGGCTGATCCTGATGCGGTGAGCGTGCAGGCGAGCTCGGCCATCAAGGCCCTGCCGTCGTCGTCGGGCACCTCGGTGCAGCAGGCACAGCTGTCCCGCCAGTCCATGCAGGCCATCCAGGCAGCGCAGAACGAGGCCGACAAACTCGGCGATTCCTTCGTCTCCACCGAGCACCTGCTGCTGGGGCTCTCCGCCGGAAGTGACGCCGTCGGGAAGTTAATGCGCGACGCCGGTGCCTCCCACGAGGCGCTGCTCGCCGCCCTGCCCGGTGTCCGGGGTGACCGGAAGGTTGACTCCCCGGATCCCGAAAACACCTTCCAGGCCCTGGAGAAGTTCGGCACGGACCTGACCGCCGTGGCCCGTTCGGGCAAGCTGGACCCCGTCATCGGGCGCGACAGCGAGATCCGGCGCGTGGTTCAGGTGCTGAGCCGCCGTACCAAGAACAACCCGGTGCTGATCGGTGAGCCCGGCGTCGGCAAGACCGCCGTCGTCGAGGGCCTCGCCCAGCGCATGGTGGCCGGCGACGTCCCTGAGAGCCTGCGCGGCAAGACCCTCATCGCACTGGACCTCGCCTCCATGGTGGCCGGTGCCAAGTATCGCGGCGAATTCGAGGAACGGCTCAAGGCTGTGCTCGAGGAGATCAAGAACAGCAACGGGCAGATCGTCACGTTCATCGACGAAATACACACGGTAGTGGGCGCCGGAGCCACCGGCGAGAGCGCCATGGATGCCGGCAACATGCTCAAGCCCATGCTGGCCCGCGGCGAACTGCGGCTCATCGGTGCCACCACCCTTGACGAGTACCGCGAGAACATCGAGAAGGATCCGGCCCTGGAACGCCGATTCCAGCAGGTTTACGTTGGCGAGCCCAGCGTCGAGGACACCATCGGCATTCTCCGCGGCCTGAAGGAACGCTACGAGGCACACCACAAGGTCGCCATCGCAGACTCCGCCCTGGTTGCTGCGGCCACGCTGTCCAACCGCTACATTTCGGGTCGGCAGCTGCCTGACAAAGCCATCGACCTCGTGGACGAGGCTGCGTCCCGACTCCGCATGGAGATCGATTCCGCCCCGGAAGAGATCGACCAGCTCCGCCGCGCCGTCGACCGTTTGACCATGGAGGAACTGGCGCTCCAGAACGAGACCGACCCCGCCTCCGTCGAGCGGCTCGCCGCAATCCGCGCCGACATGGCGGACAAGAAGGAAGAACTCAACGCGCTCAACGCCCGTTGGGAGGCTGAGAAGGCCGGGCTGAACCGCGTGGGTGACCTGAAGGCCAAGATCGACGAGCTGCGTTCGGCCGCCGACAAGCACCAACGCGAAGGCGACCTCGAATCGGCGTCGCGGATCCTGTACGGCGAACTGCCCGCACTGGAACGTGAGTTGAGCGCCGCAGCCGAGGAAGAGTCTGCCCGCGGCGGTTCGAAGCCCGAGCTGATGGTGGCAGAAGATGTCACCGCCGACGACATTGCCGAGGTCATTTCGGCCTGGACAGGTATCCCCGCCGGCCGCATGCTCCAAGGCGAGTCCCAGAAGCTGCTTCACATGGAAGAAGAGCTGGGCAAGCGGCTCATCGGACAGAGCAAGGCAGTGCAGGCCGTTTCCGATGCTGTGCGGCGTGCCCGTGCCGGCATCAGCGACCCCAACCGCCCCACCGGTTCGTTCCTGTTCCTGGGTCCCACGGGCGTCGGTAAGACGGAGCTGGCCAAAGCCTTGGCCGACTTCCTCTTCGACGACGAACGCGCCATGATCCGGATCGACATGTCCGAGTACAGCGAGAAGCACGCCGTGGCCCGCCTGGTCGGTGCCCCTCCGGGATACGTTGGCTACGAAGAAGGCGGCCAGCTCACCGAGGCAGTGCGTCGCCGCCCGTATTCCGTGGTTCTGTTGGACGAAGTCGAAAAGGCCCACCCCGAGGTCTTCGACATCCTCCTGCAGGTTCTCGACGACGGTCGCCTCACCGATGGCCAGGGCCGCACCGTGGACTTCCGCAACACCATCCTGGTGCTGACGTCCAACTCGGGAAGCCAGTTCCTGGTGGACCCGTCGCTGGACGCCAAAGCCAAGCGCGACGCCGTCATGGCCGTGGTCCAGGCATCCTTCAAACCGGAGTTCCTGAACCGCCTGGACGAGATCGTGCTGTTCGATCCGCTGTCCGTCGAGGAACTTGCGCGGATCGTCGAGCTGCATGTGGCCGAACTGGGCAACCGTCTCCGCGATCGCCGCCTCAGCCTCGAGGTGACCGACGGCGCCCGCGCCTGGCTCGCGATGTCCGGCTACGATCCCGCGTACGGCGCCCGCCCGCTGCGTCGCCTGGTCCAGCGCGAGATCGGTGACCGCCTGGCCAAGGAAATCCTGGCAGGGGAGATCAGCGACGGCGACACCGTACTGGTCGATACCGCCGCTGATGTGGACGAACTCACCATCGAGGGTTTTGAGGCGCTCTCAAACCCCGACGGCGGTGCCCCCGCAGGCACGGGCCTCACCGTCCGCAGGAAGTAGCTCCGTCCGGCGCTACTTGTCGAGGAGGTTTTCCTTGATGGTGTTGCCGGAGTCCACCACGATGAAGCAATCAACGCGGCGGTCGCCCCGATCCCAGCTGGTGCTGCTGGGGTACACGTTCTGCTGGAGCAGGATGTAGTTGGCGGCCGCTTTGTTGAGCTTCACTGTTTTACATACTTCCCTGCCCTTGTCCCGCAAAGCGGTGGCGCCGGGGAAGGACTCGTCGGCTCCGTAGCTGAAGACTGCGCCGAGCTGGGCCGAGTGTTCTGTTCCGCACTCCACGGCCCTGGCTTCAGTGGCTTTGGGGTCGAAGCTGGCGAAGCAGTCGCCTACCTGGAAATCCTTGGCGTTCGTGTCGCGGGGAAGGGGGCCGGGGGTGGACGTCGCGCTGGGGCTTGCCACGGAGGCTTCGGGACGGGTGCCGAGCAGGTTGAGCAGGACCCAGATCACCACCCCGATCAGGACCAGGACACCGAGCACGATTCCACCAATGACAAGGCGTTGACGCTTGATCGGATCGCCGTGCTGCTCGGGCTGCCACTCCTGGCCCATGCCCGGCTCGTGGCCTGGGTAGGGCTGGGTTTGGTAGGGCTGTCCCGCCGTGGGCTGCTGGGGCGGATATGGCTGCTGCCACGGGTAGTGCGGGTCCGTGCCGGTGGGCGCTTCAGCAGCCGCTGAAACGTCGCTGTGAGCGTCGCTGTGAGCAGGGTCGGGGGCGTCGCCGTCGGTGGCTGCGGTAGCCTCGCCGCTTTCCGGTGGCAGCGCGGGGTCCGGCTGCTCGCTCGGATTCGGTACGAAGTCAGGATCAAGCTCGGGTGCGGGATCCGGCTGGAGGCCTGATGGTGTTGTCAGCGGGGCCGAGTGCGGCTGCTCGCCGGAAGCCGGGGGAGGTGTTTCGGGCATGGGGGATGACCCCTCTTTGCCTTGATCGTGTGGCGAACCATCACGCGGTGAGGTGTTGTCCTGGCTCATATTCCGGGGTGTGCCTTTCCTGCTGTGGAGCCGCATTGAGGCCGACTCTACCCAATTTTCGGCGGGCTTGGAGGTCTCTGCCGTTGGTTTTGGCGGTGTTGGCCCCGGACTCGGGGTTGGAGTGGCGCACAGGCACCCCTGAAAGCATGTAATCTAGACATACGACAAATTGACCAAACATTCCGGGGCCTCACCGATAGCCAAGGTGACCACCTCCGGTCCAAGTACAAAAGGGGGTCACGCCATGGGGCGCGGCCGTCAAAAGGCAAAAGCTACCAAGCAGGCTCGGGACATCAAGTACTACTCCCCGAACACTGACTATTCGGCACTTGAGCGGGAGCTCACGGGTCCGTCCAGTCGTGTCAAGAGCCACTTCCCCGACGATCCCCCGGAGCCGGACTATTCGGCCTACGAGGACAAGTACGCGGAAGATGATGACGACGAGGTAGACACCCGCCGTATCGTATAGCTGTCGCAACCAACAGGTGCCGCTGGCACTGAGTTGCGTACCGCCGTCGTACATAAGGTCATCGAGCATCCCCGGATGCCGTACATCTTTTGAAAAGGGCCCTCAGGGCACGCCGCTCATTGGCGTACCCTGGGGGTCTTTTTCTGCGTAGGCTGGAGTTTCCAGCGCAGCATGCGTTGGGTCAACTATCCCGCAGCTGAGTCGGCCAATGAGCCGCGCACAGATGGAAGCAGGAGTACACAGGCACCATGACCACCCGTAACCATTACGCCAGCGGAGAGCCGTGTTGGGCGGACCTGCAGACCAGGGACGTCGCGGCGGCAAAGGATTTCTACCAGCGCGTTTTCGGCTGGACGTACAAGGACCTGCCCACCCCCGATGGACGCAGTTACTCCCAGGCCTTCGTGAAGGACCAGCTGGTAGCGGTGATCGCTCCGCAGAACTCCATGCAGGAAGCGGCCGGAACCCGCGGCCAATGGAACATCTACCTCGCTGCCACGGACACTGAGGAAGTGGCCGAGGATGCTGCCCATGCCGGCGGGAAGCTCCAGTTCGGGCCGGAGGCTGTCGCCGATACCGGGGTACTGGCGTTCATCGAGGCCGCGGGTGGCGGAACCACCGGTATTTGGCAGGCCGGAACGCACCTCGGCAGCCACCTCTACAACGAATCCGGAGCGCTGGCCTGGGCTGAACTCCTGACGCCCGAGCCCCAGGCCGCCGTCGGATTCCTCCAGCAGCTGTTCGGATACGAGGTCACCGAATACCCGCAGGACGACGGCGGCAGCTACAGCACGCTGATGGTGAACGGTGAGGAGGTGGCTGGCGTGGTTCCTGCCGGAGAAGGCGAGGAAGCCGGATGGCAGGTGTACTTCGGAGTGGACGATGTCCGCAAAGCCGCCGATGCAGCCGTTGCCGCCGGGGGAGAGCTCCTGGTTGAACCCGATGCCCGGCCGGAGGCGGGGTCGCTAGCTACCATCCAGGATCCGCAGGGCGGTGTGCTGAGTCTGATCCAGGTGTGAAGCACAGCGGGCCGTGGCCATTGATGACGCGCATACTCACTGAGGCCGCGGACATGGACTGACGCTGCCCGGATGTGGGTGTCGGCAGTCCGGATCCTTGGCGCCAACGAATATGGGTGTCGCCAGTGACAGGGCACAGGCAATAAAAAGAGCGGCCGGGCAGTTGAGACTGCCCGGCCGCTCCTTTATAAGGCGATTTGCCGCTTAGGCGTAGGCGTTCACCAAACGGACAGCGCCGCCGTCGACGCCCTTGGCACCCTGGACGTAGTCCGGGCCGGTCTTGTCGATCGAGTCGCTGTCAGCCGAAACTGTGCCCATGATCCAGGACGGCAGGCCGCGGTCGTTCAGGCGGGCCACGGCGGCGTCTGCTGCTTCGGCGGAAACGATGGCCACCATGCCCACACCGAGGTTCAGGGTGCGCTCGAGGTCGGCCAACGGGACGTTGCCGAGCTCGGAGACCAGCTTGAAGATGGCCGGGAGTTCCCAGGTGTTGCGGTCCACCGTGGCGACGAGGCCCTGCGGGAGGACGCGTGCCAGGTTGGCAGCGAGGCCACCACCGGTGACGTGGCTGAAGCCGTGAACGGCGTCGGCCGTGTGCACCGGGAAGGCGCGGGCCAGGTCAAGGCAGTCAGCTGCGTAGACGCGGGTGGGCTCCAGGAGCTCTTCGCCCAGCGTCCGGCCGAGCTCGGAAACCTGGCGGTCCAATGCCCAACCTGCGTGGTTTATGACGCGGCGGACCAGGGAGTAGCCGTTGGAGTGCAGGCCCGAGGAAGCCATGCCGATGACGACATCGCCGGCACGGACGCGGTCCGGGCCGAGCAGCGCGTCAGCCTCGACGACGCCGGTGGCGGCACCTGCGACGTCGTACTCGTGCTCGCCCAGCAGGCCCGGGTGCTCAGCGGTTTCGCCACCCACCAGGGCGGTACCGGCCACGGAGCACGCAGCAGCGATGCCACGGACGATGTCCGCGATGCGCTCGGGCACAACCTTGCCGCAGGCGATGTAGTCCGTCATGTACAGCGGTTCTGCACCGACAACGACGATATCGTCCACGACCATGCCGACGAGGTCGAAACCGATGGTGTCGTGGATGTCCATGGCCTGCGCGATGGCGACCTTGGTGCCGACGCCGTCCGTGGACGTGGCCAGCAGCGGCTTCTTGAAGGTGAGCAGCTTGGAGACGTCGTACAGGCCGGCAAAACCGCCGACGCCGCCAATCACCGACGAGTTGTGGGTCGCCTTGACAGCGTCCTTCATGAGTTCGACGGCGCGGTCTCCCGCTTCGACGTCGACACCGGCCGAAGCGTAGGTGATGCCGGCGTTGTTCTCAGCGGCGGGGGTTGCGGAGGTCATACAGACTCTTTCTTGTCGGCGTCGGTCAAACGATCAGCGTCGGTCAGCAAATTCTCGAATTCGGCGTCAGGCCCGGGATCGCAGCCTGTGGCGCCCGGCTTCTCGGCCGGGTCCTCGGAAGCGTCCACCGAATCGGCCTCGGTAGCCGGTTCCAGTCCGCCAAGATCGGTCCGTTCCAGCAGGTTCTTGCCGAGCTTGTCCGCGTGCGGCAGTTCGATCGGGTACTTGCCGGTGAAGCATGCCGTGCAGAGGCGTTCGCGCGGCTGCTGGGTGGCGCCGATCATGCCGTCTTCGGAGATGTAGGCCAGCGAGTCAGCGCCGATGGCCTGGGAGATCTCCTCGATGGTGGCGCCGTTGGCGATGAGCTCCGCGCGGGAGGCGAAGTCGATGCCGTAGAAGCAGGGCCACTGGACCGGGGGAGAAGAAATCTTGACGTGTACCTCAGCGGCGCCGGCTTCGCGGAGCATTCGTACGATGGCGCGCTGGGTGTTGCCGCGGACGATCGAGTCATCCACCACCACAATGCGCTTGCCGCGGATCACGGATTCCAAAGCGTTGAGCTTGAGCCGGATACCGAGCTGGCGCAGGGTCTGCGAAGGCTGGATGAACGTACGGCCCACGTAGGCGTTCTTGACGAAGCCGTGTGCGAACGGGATCCCGGACTGCTCGGCATAGCCAACAGCGGCGGGGGTACCGGACTCGGGAACCGGGATCACGAGGTCTGCCTCGTGCGTGTTTTCGCGGGCCAGCTGGCGACCCATTTCAACGCGGGCCTCGTACACGGAGCGGCCGGCAATGGCAGCATCCGGGCGGGCGAGGTAGACGTACTCGAAGACGCAGCCGGCAGGGGTTGCCTCGGCGAAACGCTGGGAGCGGACGCCGTCCTCGTCGATCGCGATGAATTCGCCGGGCTCAATCTCGCGGATAAAGCTTGCACCAACGGTCGCCAGACCGGCCTGCTCGGAAGCGACAACCCAGCCGCGTTCCAGGCGACCCAGGCACAGCGGGCGGATGCCGTAGGTATCGCGGGCTGCGTAGAGGGTTCCTTCATCCATGAAGACGAAGCAGAAGCCACCCTTGATCTTGGGCAGCAGCTCCAGTGCGGTCTGCTCCAGGGTCTTGCCCTCTTCGCCCTCAAGGAGGGCGGTCACCAGTGCGGTGTCGGAGGTGTTGCCCTGCTTCATTTCACCGGTCAGCTGGCCGTCGTTGCGCTCAAGGATCATTTCCCGGAGCTCAGCGGTGTTGGTCAGGTTGCCGTTGTGGGCCAGGGCAACCGTGCCGGTTGCCGTCGCACCGAGGGTCGGCTGCGCGTTGGCCCAGTGGCTTGCACCGGTGGTGGAGTACCGGCAGTGGCCTACGGCCAGGTGCCCGGTAAGGGTGTTGAGGGTCGTCTCGTCGAAGACCTGGGACACAAGGCCCATGTCTTTGTAGACGTTGATGCGCTTGCCGTCACTGGTAGCAATACCAGCCGATTCTTGTCCGCGGTGCTGCAGCGCATACAGCCCGTAATAGGTGAGTTTTGCTACTTCTTCACCGGGAGCCCAAACCCCGAAGACGCCACAAGCGTCCTGGGGGCCTTTTTCGCCGGGGAGAAGATCATGAGAAAGTTTTCCGTCGCCACGTGCCACTGGTCGATTGTCTCATGCTGTGGCCGTGGTACGTTCCCCCGATTCCTATATGACCCCGCGAAGGGGCAAAGATCAGGCGTGTCCGGCCGAAAATGCGGTGTGTCTCACAGTGGCTCCCCTCAAAAGAGGCGGGCCGGGCGCCCGACTTAGCGGACGTCGTCGTTCTCGGGTCCTTCGTCCGGAACCGAATCCGGGACGGCTTCGACGACGGCCCGCTCGGAGCGCTTGACGCTGACGCGGTCCAGGATCAGGGCCAGGACCGAGAAAAGGATGACGCCGCCGCCGGCGCAGACAATCAGGAAGAAGCCAAAGACCGTGCCGGCATCGAAGGCGGGGTCGGCCGGGCGGCCGTAGGCGATGATTGCGGCCACGATCGCGCCCACCACCGCGCCCAAAATCATGAAGGGAACGAACTTGGGTGCCCGGCGAACGGTGATTTCGCGGCGGGCGGTGTTGGGGGTGGTGTCCTCTGAAGCCATGTCTTCAAGCGTACCGTTCCTCGCCGATGCGACAGTTAATGCCAATGTTCGCGGGGCAAAGTCATAGGGTCGTTGCAACGCTCTGATTGATGGAGCGTTTTATGGTCAAGTTGTTCCCCAAGGCTGCGCGTACTGAGTTTCTTGATTTGGTGTGTGCGGGGATGCCTGTTCGTACTGCTGCCCGGCGTGTCGGGGCGGTGCACGCTACCGGGCACAATTGGTGGGTTCAGTCTGGCCTAATGATGACCGTGAACCGGGGTGCTACCGGAGGTCTTGCCGATCCTGCTCCTTCAGTCGGGGGCCCTGGCCGTGCGTTGGGTCTGGAAGAGCGAGGCATGATCCAGATGGGTGTGCGGATGGGCCTCAGTTACGCGAAGATCGGCGCATTGATCGGGCGGGATAAGTCCGTAGTTTGGCGGGAGGTCAAACGCCACACGAGCGCGGACGGGAAGTACTACGCCTCGGTCGCTCACGCCAAAGCGCATCAGGACAGGCGCCGTCCCAAACCCTTCAGGCTGGCCAAGGACGAGGGTTTGTGCCGGCTGGTCGGCGTCTGGATGGATGACGGGTGGAGTCCGAAGCTGATCTCCTCGATGTTGGCGTATTACTTCGGTGACGATCAGACTATGCAGGTGAGCCACGAGACGATCTACCAGGCCCTTTACGTCCAAACCCGCGGGAACCTGCGGGCGGACCTGGCCGAAAAGCTCAGCCTGAAACGCAAACAACGCATCCCCCACGGCACTGACCGGCGCGCCAACAGCCCCTATAAAGAGGCCTTCAAGATCAGCCAACGTCCCGCCGAGGTCCAGGACCGGGCAGTGCCCGGGCATTGGGAAGGTGACCTCATCATCGGCGCCAACGGGACAGCGATCGGAACCTTGGTGGAACGCTCAACCCGGTTCACGATCCTGCTGCACCTGCCAGGGGACCACACCGCGGAAACCGTTGCCGCCGCGATGATCCGGGAGATGGCCTCCCTCCCGGATCACCTGCGCCGGTCGATCACCTGGGACCGCGGCACCGAACTGGCCGACTACGCAAAAATCCAGACCGCTCTCGATACGACGATGTACTTCTGCGACCCGCACTCGCCCTGGCAGCGCGGCACCAACGAAAACACCAACCGGCTCCTGCGGTTCTGGTTCGAGAAAGGCACTGACCTTTCAGTGCACACCCCCGAGGACATCCGCCTGGTCGCAGCGAAACTCAACCGCCGCCCCAGACCAACACTGAACCTCGAGACCCCAGCCAACCGGCTAAACCAGCTGCTACAAGCGGCCTAACCCCCAGCGTTGCTCCCACCAATTGACTTTGCCCGGGGAACATTGGCATCAACTGTCACATCGGCTGGGCGGGTTAGCTGCCGCGGTACGTCGAGAACGCGAACGGGCTCAGCAGCAGGGGCACGTGGTAGTGCTCGCCGGCGTCGGAAACTGTGAAGTGGAGGTCCACTTCCGGGAAGAACGTCTCCGTGCCCAGGCCTTCGTAGTAGGCACCTGTGGCGAAGTTCAGGCGGTAGGCGCCACCGGGAATCCGTTCGGGGCCCAGGTTCTTGATCCGGCCGTCGGTGTCGGTTTCGCCCTTGCCCACCAAGGTCCAGTCGTCGCCGTCGCGGACGTAAAGCACGACGGCGACACCCGTCGCCGGGCGGCCGGAACCGGTGTCCAGAATGTGTGTGGTGACTTGTGAAACGCTCATGCGTTGACTCCTTCGCTGATCAGTCCGGAGAGCCGCAGCAGTGCGATCTCCCGCAGCTGGCCGGCCACGATTGTGTCTTCTTCTTCGGGGGTGTGGGTGAGGCGTTCCTGGAGGGCGGCGAGCATCTCCTGTGCGCTGCGGCCTGCAGCACGGATCAGGAAGACCCTGTCGAACTTCTCCTCGTACGCGCGGTTGCCTTCGGCCAGCGCTGCTGTTGTCTGGCTGTCACCCGGGTCCACACCGGCCTGCTCCGAACGCGACATCGCGGCTTCGGTGGTTTGGGCCTTGGGTCGTTCACCGATCCGTGGGTGGTGGGCCATGGCTGACTCCACTTCGGCAGGGGTGAACGGCTCGGCGGCGCGCTGGGCCTGTCCCAGGAGTTCGTCGACGTTGGCGTAGGGGCGCGCGTCAACGATGGTTTCCACCCAGCGGCTGATGTCCAGGCAGGGGGTCAAGGTCCTGATGGCCTCGTCCCGGTCAGCCGTGTTGAATACTGCAAGCTCCATGCTTGTCATCCTCGTGCAAAATGCTGGCATCCATGGTGTGGGCTATGCGGAACTCCCGCTTTATCGGGAGGAAGTCTGGTGCTTCAAGCTTCCGCATCATGGAACTGTTATTTCAGCATACGTAATTCAGTTAAGCCGAGCGGCCCGCCCGGTGTCAAGAGACTACCTCGCGATGACGCCGCGTGCGCACTGTCAGGTAGAGCCGATGCGCGGTGATGACCAAGGCCAACCAGGCGATGCCGATGGCCCACGCGGCCAGAACGTCGGTCAGCCAGTGATGGCCAAGATAGACGCGGCTCAAGCCCATGGTGAAGGCGAAGGCTGCCGCCACGACCACCGTGACCACCCGTGCCCGCGTGGTGTTGAGCCGCAGGATGATCAGGTATGCCACGATGCCTGCGATCACGATCGAGTTCAGGGAGTGTCCGCTGGGGAAGGAGGCTGAATGCTCATAGGGCGGAATTGCGTCGGCTTGGTCGGGGCGGGTCCGGCCGAAGATCGGCTTGCCCAGGATGGTGATCACCAGGGAGCCCAGTCCGGCCGCGAGCATCAGGATGACGGGTGTCCATGAGCGGCGCCGTGTGGCCAGGAAGATCATGATGCCCACGGCAATGATGGGCATGCCCACAGTGCCGCCGACATTTGTGTAGGCCGTGATGGCCGCGTCCGCAGCGGGGGACCGGACCGACTTGGCAGCATCCAGAACGGGGTGGTCGAAGCCTGCGACCCCATCCGCTTCGGTCACTGACTCATACACCTCGCCGAACGCCCAGGCCAACGTCAGGGTGACACCCAGGCCCACCGCCAGGGTGATGATGAGTGCGGCATATGGGCCCAGGAGTCCGGTGACCCATTCGGCGCCCCGGGCCAAGGTCCGGCCGGCGGGGGACTTCCAGCGCGTCAGGTCCTGTCCGGCAACGAAGCGGTCCTGGTGCACCTCGCCCCGGATGCCCTTTTCTGCGGGCCCGTTTCCTTCAGTCGTCACTTGCGTCCCCTATCGTGGCGGCTTCGGTATTGGTGAGTAACCTTAGCAGTTTGGATTCGGGGGAAGCTGGGGGCGGGTCACGGTGCCGGATGGCCCACTTTGACCACCAGCGTCTCCCGGGGCTGGAGCTCGCTGCCGTCCGGGCCCAGGGGGCGAAGCTGCGGCACCGGCTGACCCGTGGCCGGGGTGACCAAGACGGAGTGGCGTTCGTTGGTGCCGAAGGCGTTCCGCTCGCCCCATTGCCGGAGGCTGAGGATCAGCGTGAAGAGGTCGAGCCCGGCACTTGTGAGTTCGTACTCGCTCCGTGTTCCTCGATCGTTGGGAATCCGGGCGAGGATCCCCCTGTCCACTAGGAGTCGCAGGCGGTCCGAGAGGATGTTCTTGGCCACGCCCAGGGACTTCTGGAACTCCGAGAACCGCCGTTTGCCGTCCAGTGAGTCCCGGATGATCAGCAAGGTCCACTTATCGCCTACCAAGTCAGCCGCCCTGGCGACGGGGCACTCGGGGTCTGTCCAGTCCATGTCGATTGGTTGCAACATGAAACCATTCTGCCATAGGATCATATGGTTGCATATTGAAACCATCTAGCGGGAGGCGCTCTATGAGGAACGGCATTCAGACAAGCACCCCGGCGGGACTGGGCCGTCGTCACTTGCTGTTGCTCGCCGTCGTCGCCGGGTTCATGGTGTCGAACCTCTACTACGGACAACCCCTGCTTGAACGCATCGGAGCGGATGTGGGAATTCCTGTTGCCGGCGTGGGCTGGGTGGTGGCGTCGGCCCAGGCCGGGTATCTCCTCGGCCTGGTCCTCGTGGTGCCGCTGGGTGACTTGGTGAACCGCCGGGCACTCATCGCCTTGCAGATCGGGGCCACCTCGGCAGGAGCCACGGCCGTAGCCCTGGCGTCCTCCCCGGCTGCCCTTCTCGTCGGCTTCTTGCTCCTGGGCCTGGCATCGTCCGTCGTGCAGACCATCGTGGCGTTCACCGCCGCCTCAAGCACCCCCGCGCAAAGGGGAGGAAACATCGGAACCGTCACTGCCGGCGTCGTGAGTGGCATCATCCTGGCGCGGACAGTGGCGGGAGGCATGACGGATCTCTGGGGTTGGCGCTCGGTCTACGTCCTCGCGGCCGGAGCTGGGGCGGTCCTCGCCGTCGCGGTCTTCCGTGCCCTGCCGTCCGACAACCGCGACCGGGGAGAGGTGCGCTACTGGCGGCCCGTTTGCTCCGTCGTCGTGCTGACCCGGAACAATCCCGTATTCCGCACCCGGGCCCTGATTACCATGCTGCTCTTTGCGTCCTTCGGCGTGCTGTGGAGCGGTATGTCGCTGCTCCTGGGCAGCCCGGCCTGGAACCTGCCTCCGGGTGCTATCGGGCTCTTCGGGCTGGCCGGGCTCGTGGGGATACTGGCGGCGTCCAAAGCCGGTGCTGCGGCGGACCGTGGCTGGGGGCAGCGCGTCACAGGGGTGAGTTTGGCGGCGCTCCTGGGTTCATGGCTCGCCTTGTCCATGGGAAGTTGGTCGCTGCTGTGGTTCATCGCCGGAATCATCGTCCTCGACGCCGCTGTCCAGGCTGTCCACGTCAGCAGCCAGACCATGATCGTGGCCGGGGCTGAAGAGTCAGCCAGCAGCATTATTGGGAGCTACATGGTGTTCTATTCAGTAGGCAGCGCGGCTGGGGCTGCGGCTGTAGCGCCGGTGTTTGACGCCTGGGGCTGGGCTGGAGCCAGCGTGCTCGGGGCGGTCTTCGTATTGCTTGCGCTCGCGGTGTGGGGTGCGGACAGGGTCCGGCACGCCAAGAAGCCGGCGGGCTTGGTTCGCAACAGCCAAGGTTAGGCGGAGACTAGCTAGGTGAAATAGGGAGTGCTCGGCTGGCCAAGTTCCTCAGAGAACCGGTCAGTACGTTGCTGCCTTTGACTTGCACGACACAGGTCGTATCGTCTGCCGAGGTGCGTGACAGGACCTCAAGCTTAGTCCCGTATCGACTGAACGCGTTGTCGGTATACACCTCAGCTTGGGCTCTGCAGTCCGTTTCAGCCAGTCCAGGATCCGGATTGGAATACACGATCTCGGCCGTGTGCGGCTGATCACAGCTCACGTCGCGTTGTGAGAACCGGTCAGAACACCGTCTCAGGACGGCATGATCCCGACCTGAGAGTCCGTCTTTTATCCTTACTCCCAGCCCGTCCGGCAATGCTACGAGGCAGCCGACCCCTTCTACCGTCTTCGGCTGTAGGTCGACCCGGAGGGTGTCCAATGGTGCTGCACCTCCTGCATAGGACATCAGTGCATCCTGGGTGCAGGGGCCTTCCGCTGAAATCAACTCTGCTGAGTGTGCCCTGTCGCAAGATACCGGGTTCCAGGAATCGTCCAGGCAGGGCCCAGCAGGGCTGGTGGATGCGCTTGGGCCTGGTACTGGAGATTCCCGGCTTTCCGCCACAATGCTGGATGATGCTGAACTTTGCGGCGAAAGGTTATTTGCGCCGAGCCCCCATGAAGGCCCAAAAAACTGCAATACGAACGTCGCAACTGCCACCACAAGGGCTCCAATAGTTGCCAGCGCTGCCCAAGTCGCCAAATTCGGGCGCGGAAGCCCGCTCTTCTTACTGCTGTTGGGCGACCGTTCAGGCGGGGTGGGGATGTTCATGAGGTCAGTCGAGGGTGACGTCAGAAACCACAGCCAGGATGGACTTTGAATCCTGATTTGGCGTCTTATCCAGTGACAGTTCGATCTTCAACGCATTGACATTCTTTGCCGGGACTGAGATTTCCTGGATGGTGTTGAACGGCACTTTCCTGACATCCAATTGCTTGCCGTTACCCACAACCCTGACAACGAGTATTTTGTCCGAAGACTTGGAATCGTTGGCTTGACCGACGTTGAAAGACAAAGTGTCGAAGTTGTTCGCCAGCCGGAGCTCAAGCATCTGGGCATCGCCGTAGCCGCTGATGGTAGTGGCGATACCGCTGACTCCCGATTTATCCGCGACATCGAATCGGTTCTCCGTCCAATTGCTTTCAGGCTCGAAGAAGTTGGACAGTGACAAACTCGAACCTGCCTTCTCCGTGGAAACTGCACCGGAGGAAGCCGAAGCGCCGGAAGAGCTGGAAGGCGTTGCTCGCGCCGAAGACGAGGTTTTGGATGGTGTTGGGTCGCTGCTTGAGGAACTTGCTGAGGAAGGGGACGAAGAATTTGTTGCGCTGGGGCTGGAAGCAGCCGGGTTTGACGAGCTGGGCGCAGCCGGAGCGGCGGCGGGGGGCGCTGAACATGATGAAGTTGCAATGGCCGCCGCAAGGAGAAAGACAGCTTTCAGACCCACGTTATGTTTTTTCAAAAGATCCCCGATTCTTTCAGCATGCGGCACGGAATCAGGCTTACGCCCATCTTGGTCCCGCTCGCGTATGGCATTCCCCGAACTAAGGCCATGATGCCATCCGACCGGTAAAACCCTCGATATTCTGCGAATTATGTCGATGGTGCATACCGCTCAAACAGACCAGTCGATTGCTGAACCAAACCCTGATCAGCCTGAACCTCGGCATAGCGGTTCGCTCCGCCCAGCATGCTGGGGCAGAATGACCTCAACCAGCTGAAGGAGTTCGCCATGCCAGACATTCTGACGTCCAGGTTCCTGTTCGGTCCCGGTCCGAGCAATTGCTACCCCGAAGCCATGGCCGCGTTGGCGTACCCCGTACTGGGTCATCTCGACCCTGTGTTCATCGAGCGCCTCGACCACACTTGCGAGGGACTCCGAACCGTCTGGGGCACCTCCAACGCGCGTACTCTTCCGTTGAGTGCCACCGGTTCAGGCGGGATGGAAGCAGCCTTCGTGAACACAGTGTCCGACGGCGACGTGGCAGTCATCGCTGTCAACGGACTATTCGGGGTGCGCATGTGCGAGGTCGCCCGGCGCTGCGGGGCAACGGTTGTTCGCGTGGATCACGAGTGGGGCCAGCCGGTGGACGCCGACCGCGTTCTCTCAGCGCACCCCAATCCCAAGGTCATCGCCGCGGTTCACGCCGAGACCTCCGTGGGTGTGCTCTCCGACATCGCTGCCCTCGGTGCGGGCAAGGGCGACGCCCTGCTCATCACCGACGCAGTCACCTCCATCGGCGGACTGGAGCTGTTGGCAGACGACTGGGGGATCGACGTCGGATACGCCGGAACCCAGAAGTGCCTCGGCGTTCCGCCGGGCCTCTCGCCGTTCACTGTGTCCGACCGCGCCTTCGAACGCCGTGTCAAGGACCCCCGCTCCTGGTACCTCGACATTGGCCTGCTCGGCGGTTACGTTGGCGCGGCGAGCGGAGCCCGGACGTACCACCACACTGCGCCGGTCACGATGATCGCAGGCCTCGAAGCCGCGCTGGACCGCATCCTGGCGGAGGGCCTGGACGTTGTGCAGGCGCGGCACCGGGCGGCGGGCGCCGCTTTGCAGGACGGGTTGCAGGAAATGGGGCTCGAGCTGTTTGCCGCCGAGGGCTCCCGACTGCCGAGCCTCACCACGGTCAAAGTGCCCGACGGCGTCAACTCGGCTGCCGTCCGCGCCTACCTCCTGGAGAACTTCAGCATGGAGATCGGCTCGGGGGTTGGGGAGTTTGCGGATACGGTGTGGCGCATCGGCATGATGGGCCCGAACGCCAACAGTGCCTCGGTGACCCTGGTGCTCGGTGCGCTGAAGGAAGCGATCGCCAAGGCCTGACGCTCGCTCACATCCCGCGTGTTTGGTCCTGACGCTTGCTCACATCCCGCGTGTTTGGTCCTGACGCTTGCTCACATTCCTCGGGTTTGGTCCTGACGCTTGCTCACATCCCGCGGGTTTGAATCCGACGCTTGCTCACATCCCGCGTGTTTGAATCCGACGCTTGCTCACGTTCCGCGTGTTTGGTCCTGACGCTTGCTCACATCCCGCGTGTTTGAACTCGACGTCTGCTCGTCTTCCGGGCCGTGCTGCGGTTACCTGGACACCCGGTTCACTGGAACGCTCGACGGCGGATCCTCCGAGCGCTTCCACGCTGCGTTGCGCTTGGCGAAGGGTCAAGAAAACGCGTTGCGGCTCAAAAGCCGAGGTTGTGACGGAGGGTTGGGTTGAAGCACTTGGGTTGTGAGTAAGCGTTGGGTTGAGGCGCCCGGGTTGTGAGTAAGCGTTGGGTTGAGGCGCCCGGGTTGTGAGTAAGCGTTGGGTTGAAGCACTTGGGTGTGAGGAAGGGTTGGGTTGAAGCACTTGGGATGTGAGTAAGGGTTGGGTTGAAGCACTTGGGATGTGAGCAAGGGTCAGGTGTTGCGGGTCAGGATCCAGGTGTTCGTGCCGTCCTGGCGCTCGAACGTCACCGTCGTCACCAAAGCTTCGATCAGCGCCAGCCCACGTCCGGACTCTGCCTCCGCATCGGGCATCGAGGCCTGCATGTCGTCGGCGAACGGTTCCCGGGCATTAAAGGCACTCACCCGGGCAATGAGTCGGGCCGGGCGGACGCTGATGTCGACGTCGATCTCCACCGGCTTCTCAGCCACAGGAAGGGCGTGCTGGACGATGTTCGCCGCTGCTTCGATCACGGCGGTGGCGAACGTCATCCTGTCCATGTCGGGCACAAAGGAGGCGTCGTCCCACAGGGAGTCGAGCTCGTTATGGATGGCTTCGATGGCGTCTTCGTTGGAGGGCCCGTGGTATCCTCGCCGGGCGAGTACGTCAGTCATCGCCGAACGCGGCTTCGGCCGTGGGGTAGGCAGTGAGGACGCGATCCATGTTGGTCAGTTCCAGGACCATTTTGACCTGCGGTTGAACGGCCGCGATCCGAAGGTCACCACCGGCCTGGCGTGCAGCTTTGAGGCAGCCAATGAGCGCCCCCAGGCCCGAGGAATCCATGAAGTCCGTTTCGGCCAGGTTGACCACGACGCGGCTGGACCCGCCGGCCACCACCTCATTCACTACCTCACGCAGCTTGGGCGCGGCCACCATGTTCAGCCGGCCCACGCTCTTCACCTCCGCGTAGGAGTCCTTGACCTCATAGCTAAACGGCATCTGCTTTCCTTTCCTCCGGGCGTTCCGGCCCACCATGCTCGGGCCCATTTTCAGGCACAAAACCCTTGTACAAAACTGCCTTGACCAGCACGCTCAGGACCACGAGGTCGAACGCCACCCAGGCCACGTTCACCAGTGTCCCCAGAGGCTCGGACATTCCGGCGAGCAACCGGATTAGGCCGACAATCAACGCAACAGTCAGCAGCACAGCCACGATGATCTGCGGGCGGATGAGGCTCCAACTCGGGCCGCCGCTCTGCCGCGCCTTGGGGGTGACCGCGAACCCAAGGGGACGGCCGAACCAAACGTTGCGGGCCGCCGTCGTGCAGGCCTTGATCCAGGTGGGGAACAGCGCGAGGCTGTATTGCTGCCCCCGCCAGGTGGGAATCCCGTGCCCGGCCACCAGGAACAGCAACTGGTTCACCACCATGAACGGGATGAAGCGGATGAAGAAGTCGTAGCTCAAGCTGCTGACCGGAAGGATGCCCAGCGTCAGGTAGATGATGGGCGCGGCGAAGTAGATAACGGCCGCGAAGCCGCTCAGGTAGCTCCACATGGTGGAGAAGTACATGAGCCGTTGGCCCCACGACAGACGACGCTGCACCAGGGGGTTCTCGCGGAGCAGGACCTGGATGGTGCCTTGGGCCCAGCGGAGGCGTTGGGTCAGCATGGTCTTGATGTCCTCGGGCGCCAGTCCGTTGGCCAGGATTTCGTGGTGGTACACGCTCTTCCAGCCCAGGCCGTGCAGGCGCATTGCGGTGGCCATGTCCTCGGTGACCGAGATGGTGGCCAGGGGCATGATCGGCTGGGCTTCGTCGGTGCGTTCCACCGAGATGGCGTCCAGGACGGCGTGGACGGACTCGAGCGCACCCAGAGGGGACCAGTCGCGCCCTGACATACGGTCGACGGCGTCACTCGCCACGGTGGTGACGCCCGACTCACCGACGTGGGCCAGTTCCATCGCGGCGATTTCTTCGAGGTCGGATTGGAGCGCGGAGAAGTCGGCGGCCACGAGGGTTCGGACGGCGTCGTCCACTTTGCGGCGGACCCGGTAGGTGATCTCGCTCAGGGATGCTCCGGCTTCGAGTTCCTTCTGGGCGGATTCCGTGGCGGCCTCAACCTCGTTCAGCATCTGCTCCACCAGCGGGTTCTCATCCTCAGCAGAGCGACGCGCCTTCTTGATGGCGGTCCGGGACGCTGCGAGGGCGCGGCGGACGCTCTTCTCCGTGGCCTTCACGTAGCCCACCAGGCCCAGCTGCATGAGCGCTTCCCTGCGCAGGATCGCGTTGGAGCCGCAGAAGAACGCGGCGTTCCAGCCGTCCTTGCCCTGCTGGATGGGGCCGTAGAACAGGGGTGCCTGGCTGCCCAGGGGATCGTCGGCGGGGACGTTGATGAAGTACTGCGGGGTCTGGACCAGGGCCACGCGGTCGTCGTTGAAGTAGCCCAGCGTCTTGTCCAGGATGTCCGGCTCGGGGATCTGGTCGGCGTCGAGGATCAACAGGTACTCGCCCGAGGTGATCATGAGCGCGTTGTTCAGGTTGCCGGCTTTGGCGTGCCGCGGCATGTCGGGCGTCCAGTCCGCGCCGCGCGTCACGTAGCCGATCCCGTGCGATTCGGCGAGTTGGCGCATCTCGGGGCGATCGCCGTCGTCGAGGATCCAGGTGCTGTGCGGCCAGGTGATCTTCTTGGCGGCCAGGGCTGTCGTCAGCACAAGGTCCAGGGGTTCGTTGTACGTGGTGATGAAGACGTCCACTGTGGCCGTGTCCGGGGCCGGGGGCGGCGGTTTGCGGAACTTGATATTCCAGACCGTCAGGCCGAACAACATCACGTCAATCAGGCTGTACGTCTCTGCAATCACCAGCGGGACGGCGATCCACCACGCCTCCCAATTGAGCGACGCCATCCAGCGCCACGCCACATAGTTGACGCCCAGAATCACTGTCAGGACAACGATCAACCGAGTCCAGAATCGTGTCACATTCCCCCCTTTTGCGGCTTTAGTGCGTAGCGTCAGGTCTGCGGCGGACGACGACGGCGGTCACGTCGTCTTCGGCTGTTGCCGCGGGTGCCAGCTCCAGCAGGGCGGCGCACACTTCGTCCGAGGTAGTCCCGGTACGCGCGGCTTTCTCGACGTTCCGCAGGAAGTCCTCCAGGGAGTCGTGGGCGTCCAGCACACCATCGCTGACGATCACCAGGGAATCTCCCGGCTCCAGGTCCAGCTCCGAAGCCGGCCAGTGCTGTCCGTCCAGGATGCCGACGGGCGGACCGGCGGAGATGAGCCTCTGTGCCGCCCCCTCAGCCGGAATGTGCAGCGCGAGTCCGTGGCCGGCGTCGATATAGCTGAGCTTCCCGGACGCGCTGTCCAGGCGGGCATGGAACATCGTGGCGAACGAGCCCGACTGGTCGAGGTCGGCGGCGATGGTGAGGCTGGCGGAACCGAAGGCGTCATCAATGGCGGGCGTGTCAGCGACGGACCGCATCACGGCACGGACGGTGGCTGCGATCAGGGCGGCGCCCATTCCCTTGCCCATGGCGTCGGCGAAGGTCAGGTGCATGCCGTCGCGGGTCTGGTACCAGTCGTAGAAGTCCCCGCCAACGCTGCGCGTCGGACGGAAGGCGCCGGCGACGTCGTATCCGTCCAGCCGGACTGTTTCGCGCGGGAGGAGGCTTTGCTGCACAACTGCCGCGCGCTCGAGTTCGTCGCTTTGGCGCGGATCTTCGGCGGGAGCAGCGGGCGTGCGGGCCCGACGGAACAGCGCGCGGATGCGGGCTTGGAGTTCTTTGGGGCTGAAGGGCTTGTTGATGTAGTCATCCGCGCCGGTGTCCAAGCCGTTGAGGCGGTCAATTTCGTCGGCCCGGGCGGTGAGCATCAGGACGTAGGCATCCGAGAATTCGCGGAGGCGGCGGCAAACCTCCATGCCGTCGATGTCGGGGAGGTTGATGTCCAGGGTCACCAGTTCGGCGTTGGTCCTGCGGACGGCCTCGACGCCGGAAAGACCGTCGGGTGCCTCGGTCACCACGAAGTCGAGCTGCTCGAGGACGAGTACGAGGAGGCCGCGGATGTCGGCGTCATCTTCGACGACGACAGCATGGCGAGGGGGCGAGGTTGAGACCATGGCTCCATTAACTAATGATGCTGGGTATTTGTCACGTTTAGTCATGACATATGTAACGCCCGCTCATATGGGTGAGCGGGCGTTACAGGATTTGTTCAGTTATCTGCCCGAGGGTTTCGCTCAAGCACGCGGGATGTGAGCGAGCGTCGGGTTCAAGCACGCGGGATGTGAGCGAGGGTTAGACGCCCAGCTCTTCCTTGAGCGCCTGGACGTGGCCCTGCGCAGAAACCTGGTACTGGGTGAGCTTCACAGTGCCTTCGCCGTCGAGGACAACGGTGGAGCGGACCAGGCCTTCGACGATTTCGCCGTCAACCAGCTTCTCGCCCCAGGCGCCGTAGGCCAGTGCAACCTTGTGGTCTTCGTCAGAGAGCAGGGGGAAGGTCAATGCGAATTCGCCGGTGAACTTGGCGAGGGCCTCGGGGCCGTCCGGGGAGATCCCGATGACGTCGTAGCCGTTGCCCTGCAGGCTGGCGAGGTTGTCGCGGAAGTCGCAGGCCTCGGTGGTGCAGCCGGGGGTGGCCGCCTTCGGGTAGAAGTACACAATGACGTTGCGTCCGCGGTAGTCGGACAGCGAGACCTTGGTGCCGTCGGCGTCGAGCAGCGCAAAGTCAGGTGCTTGCGTTCCGACGAGGAGTTTCTGGGTCATGGCGATCCTTTACGTTTCACCGGCAAACGGCCGGCATTGGTCATTCAAAAAACGGATTGTCTAGAAGACAGAACAGCGAACTTAGATGCTGTATTCCGCAGGTCCGCGCACTGTGGCATAGGGCCCTGGCACGAACTGGTAGCCGCCACCACGGACGGTGGCGACGGTGTGTCGGGCGGAGCCTAGCTTCCGCCGCACCCTTCCAACATAAACGTCGATCGAGCGAAATGCCGCGCCGGGAAGGTCAAATGACTCCAGGAAACGTTGCAATTCTTCACGACTGATGGCCCGTGAGCAGTTCACCACGAGGTAGCGGAGCAGCTTGTATTCCATGCCAGTAAAGGCCACGGGCTCGCCGTCCAGCAGCACTACTTCAGCGGCGAGGTCCACCGCAAGTTGGCTGCGGCGGCTCGCCAACGTTACGGGCTCGACGGCGGTGCTGCCGCCCGCTGAGGCGCCGTCGCCGCCGTCGGAACCTGTCGTGGAACGGGCCTCCGCGAGGGCATCGGCGAGCGAAAGTGTGCTGTTGGTACCGGCGTCGGCGGCTTCCTGCGGAGTGCCGCCCCAGGAAGTGTCGCCGACGCCGGAGTGCTGTGCCCCGATGGCGGGCCAGATGCGGACTTCCGCCTCCGGGGCAAGTTTCATGGCGCGGGCCAGCACAAGTCGTGCTGCCCGCTCCCAGACTTCAGGATCGATCTCGTCGCCCTCGGCCGGGTTGACCCAAAGTGCCAGGCCGCGCGCGTTCAAGCCGGGCCGCCGCGCGGAAGAACCGCGCGACGGGGGCGGCCCGTAGGCATTGACTGCCATGGCGCTGGACCCTAAACGTTGCCGCGGCGGAGCAGCTTGCCGCCGGGGTTCTGGCCGTCGATCGGGGTGCCGCGCAGGTACGTCTTGCGGACGACGCCGGCCAGCGGACGGCCGTCGTACGGCGTGATCGGGTTCTTGTGCTTGAGCTTGGTGACGTCCACGACGAAGGCCTCGTCCGGAGCGAAGATGGAGAAGTCGGCGTCGTAGCCCAGGGCGAGCTGGCCCTTGTTGTGCAGGCGGGCCAGGGCGGCGGGCTTCTCAGCCATCCACGAGACGACCTGTTCCAGCGGGATGCCGCGGTGGCGGGCTTCGGTCCAGATCAGGGACAGGCCAAGCTGAAGCGAGGAAACGCCGCCCCAGGCCACTGCGAAGTCGCCGTTTTCCAGGTCCTTGAGGTCCAGTGTGGAGGGGGAGTGGTCCGAGACGATGCAGTCGATGGTGCCGTCCTGCAGGCCCTTCCAGAGGAGCTCGCGGTTGGAGGCCTCGCGGATGGGTGGGCAGCACTTGTAGGCCGTGGCGCCGTCGGGGATTTCTTCGGCCATGAGCGTCAGGTAGTGCGGGCAGGTCTCAACGGTGAGGTTGACGCCGTCGCGCTTTGCCGAAGCGATCATGGGAAGCGCGTCGGAGGAGGAGAGGTGCAGGATGTGGGCGCGGGCGCCGGTCCAGCGGGCGCGTTCGATGACCTCGGCGATGGCCTTGTTCTCGGCGCCGCGGGGACGGGAGGCCAGGAAGGTCTCGTAGTGGTCGCCGCCCGGGTGCGGGGCGCGGTCGATCGCGTGGGAGTCCTCGGCGTGGACGATCATGAGGGAGTCGAAGGACTTGAGTTCCTTCATGTCCTCTTCCATCTCGTCCGCGTCCAGGTGCGGGAATTCGTCCACGCCGGAGTGAAGGAGGAAGCACTTGAAGCCGAAGACGCCTTCGTCGTGCAGCGGGCGGAGGTCGGCCTTGTTGCCGGGGATGGCACCGCCCCAGAAGCCGACGTCCACGAACGCCTGGTCCTTGGCGACAACGCGCTTCTGTTCCAGGCCGTCCACGGTGGTGGTGGGCGGGATGCTGTTCAGCGGCATGTCGATGATGGTGGTCACGCCGCCGGCTGCTGCTGCACGGGTGGCGGAGGCGAAGCCTTCCCACTCGGTGCGGCCGGGCTCGTTGACGTGGACGTGGGTGTCCACCAGGCCGGGGATGAGGGTTTCGTCGTCTGCGAGTTCGATGACCTCGTCGCCCGTCAGGCCGTTGCCCAAGGGTTCGATGGCGACGATGACGCCGTCGCGGATGCCAACTTCGCGGGCTGCGAGGCCGGCGGTGGTCAGGATGCGCTGGCCCCGGATAACGAGGTCATAGGCGCCGATTGCTTCAGACATTGAGGTACTCCTTGTTTTCGGTCCGTTCCGCCAGGTACACGCCTATGTGCTTCCCTAATTGTTCAAGCAACGGACCTGCTTCAGCGATACATTTTTGGACATCTTTTTCCAGATCGGTCAGTGCGTGGACCGTGTGGAAGCCGGCATCCGTGAGTTGTTCCCGGCTCAGGGTACTCCGGCCGCACACTGCGATCACGGGAACCCCGGCCCTTTGTGCCGCCCGCGAGACACCCATGGGCGTCTTGCCGAGCAGGCTTTGCTCGTCCAGGCTGCCTTCTCCGGTGATCACCAGGTCGGCGCCCTTGAGCCTGCGCTCGAGTTCAGTGAATTCAAGCACGACGTCGATGCCCGGCCGCCGCTCTGCCTTCAGTGCCGCGATGGCAATGTAGCCAACGCCGCCTGCGGCTCCAGCGCCTTCTGCCTTGGCGGCGTACTTGGCATGGTGTCCGGTGGTGGCTGCGAGGACGTCGACGAAGTGGCTTGCTGCGGCATCCAGTTCGGTGACGTCGTCCGGCGTCGCGCCTTTTTGCGGACCGAAGATGGCTGGGGCTCCGCTGGCCCCCAGAAGGGGATTGTCGACGTCGGACGCCAACACGAACTCCGTTGCCTCGACGCGGACGTCGAAGTTGGAGAAGTCGATGCTGTTCAGCTGTGCCAAGGCGGCACCGCCGCCGGGGAGCTCGTTGCCGTTCTCGTCCAGGAAGACGGCGCCGAGGCCCTGCAGGACTCCCGCGCCGGCGTCGGTGTTGGCGCTGCCTCCGACACCCAGAATGATCTTGCGGCAGCCGAGGTCCAGCGCGGCGCGGATGAGTTCGCCCGTGCCGATGCTGGTGGCTGTCTTGGCCGTCTGGGACGTGGGGCCGTCCGGGAGGAGGGCGAGACCGGAAGCTGCCGCCATTTCGATGACAGCTTCCTGGTCCCGCACCGCGAAGTCGGCTTTCACAGGCTCGCCGAGCGGGCCGGTGACGGTGGTGGTCCGGCGGGTGAAGCCGGAGCCGATGGCGGCGTCGATGGTTCCTTCGCCGCCGTCGGCCACCGGAATGCGTGTTGCTTCAATGCCGTGGCCGAACCCCGCCAGCAGGCCTGTTGCCAGGTGCTCGGCGACGTCGGGCGCGGACAGCGAGCCCTTGAATTTGTCCGGGGCGATGACAACACGCATTCCGGTGCCTCCTTCCTTTACTTACTTACGCTTTGGCCAGGATCGCGGTGGGTGCGTCCGCCGCGGTTTCTGCCAGCTCTTCGAACTCGTTCACGCCGTTGATCTCAACGCCCATGGAGATGTTGGTGATCTTTTCCAGGATCACTTCAACAACCACGGGAACCTTGAACTCGCCCATCAGTGCCTTGGCCTTGTCGAAAGCGGCGGGTAGATCGTTGGGATCCTCAACGCGGATGGCCTTGACGCCCAAGCCCTCGGCAACCTTGATGTGGTCAACGCCGTAGCCGTTTGTCTCCGGGCTGTTGATGTTTTCGAAAGCCAGGGAAACGTTCTGTTCCATGTTGAAGCCGCGCTGGCTCTGACGGATCAGGCCCAGGTAGCTGTTGTTCACCACAACGTGGATGTACGGCAGGTTGAACTGTGCGCCGACGGCCAGTTCCTCGATCATGAACTGGAAGTCGTAGTCACCGGACAGGGCAACAACTGTGGCATCCGGGGTGCCCCTCACTACGCCGAGTGCTGCCGGAGCGGTCCAACCCAGCGGGCCGGCCTGGCCGGCGTTGATCCACTTGCGGGCACCGAACACGTGCAGCATCTGCGCGCCGGCGATCTGCGACAGGCCAATGGTGGACACGTAGGTGGTGTCGCGGCCGAAGGCCTTGTTCATCTCCTGGTACACGCGCTGCGGCTTGATGGGCACGTTGTCGAAGTTGGTCTTGCGGTGCAGGGAACCCTTGCGCTCCTGGCACTCGGCAACCCAAACCGAGTAGTCCGGCAGGGACTTAGCTGCCTGACGCTCGCGAGCCAGCTCCAACAGACCGTCCAGCGCCGCACCGGCGTCGGACGCAATGCCCAAGTCCGGAGAGAACACGCGACCGATCTGCGTCGGCTCGATGTCGATGTGCACGAACTTACGGCCGGCCGTGTAGGTGTCCAGGCCGCCGGTGTGTCGGTTGGCCCAACGGTTGCCGATGCCAATGACGAAGTCGCTCTGCAGGAAGGTCTCGTTGCCGTAGCGGTGCGAGGTCTGCAGGCCAACCATGCCGGCCATCAGCTGGTGGTCGTCCGGGATGGCGCCCCAACCCATCAGGGTGGGGATTACGGGAACGTTCAGGATCTCGGCCAGCTCAACCAGCTGGGCCGAAGCGCCGGCGTTGATGATGCCGCCACCGGCAACGATCAGCGGGTGCTTGGCTGCGGTCAGCAGGTCCAGTGCCTTTTCGAGCTGCTTGCGGGAGGCCTTTGGCTTCTCCACGGGCAGGGGCTCGTAGGCGTCGATGTCGAACTCGATCTCGGCCATCTGAACGTCGATGGGCAGGTCCAGCAGGACCGGGCCCGGGCGACCCGAGCGCATCAGCTGGAACGCCTTCTGGAACGCGCCGGGAACCTGGCCCGGCTCCAGGATGGTCATGGCGAACTTGGTCAACGGCTTGGCGATGGACTCGATGTCCACAGCCTGGAAGTCTTCCTTGTGCAGCTTGGCAACGGGTGCCTGGCCGGTGATGCAGAGGATCGGGATGGAATCAGCCTGGGCTGCGTACAGTCCGGTGATCATGTCCGTGCCAGCGGGGCCCGACGTGCCGATGCAGATGCCGATGTTGCCATCAGCGGCGCGGCTGTAGCCGTCAGCCATGTGGCTGGCGCCTTCGACGTGGCGGGCCAGCGTGTGCCGGATGCCGCCGTGGGCACGCATTGCTGAGTAGAAGGGGTTGATCGCTGCGCCGGGCAGACCGAAAGCTTCGGTTGCGCCTTCCTTTTCCAGGATGGCGACTGCCGCATCAACGGTGCGCATCTTTGCCATGGTGTACTCCTTGAAGTCTGTTTTTGGGTGTGCTGAAGCGAGTTTGTGTACAGATAACGCCTTCTAGAAGGTGTTTTCCGGGCGTTAGCTGTACACAAACTCTTTGCCGTGGGGGCTGGTTACTTCCGGCCGCTGAGCTGGAGGACCTGCTTGAAGAGGCCCGAGTGGTCGAGGCCGCCGTCGCCCTGGCTGACGGTTGCGGCGACGAGCTGGGCGACGACGGCGCCGAGCGGGACAGCGACGTTGGCTTCGCGGGCTGCGGAGGTGACGATGCCGAGGTCCTTGTGGTGGAGGGCCAGGCGGAAGCCGGGGTCGAAGTTACGGTCGAGCATCTTCTGACCCTTCTGCTCGAGGACCTTGGAGCCGGCCAAGCCGCCGCCGAGGACCTTCAGTGCTGCGTCGGTGTCTACGCCGTAGGCCTCAAGGAAGGCGATGGCCTCGCCGAGGACCTGGATGTTGACGGCTACGATCAGCTGGTTGGCTGCCTTGACGGTCTGGCCGGAGCCGGACGGGCCGACGTGGACGATGGTCTTGCCCACTGCGTTGAGGACATCCTGTGCTGCCTCGAAGTCCTCCGCGGAGCCGCCGACCATGATGGACAGGACGGCGTCGATGGCGCCCTGCTCGCCACCGGATACGGGAGCGTCGAGCGGGCGGATGCCTGCTGCGACTGCGTCGTCCGAGAGACGCTTGGCGACGTCCGGGCGGATGCTGGACGCGTCGATCCAGATGGTGCCCTTCTTCGCGTTGGCGAAGACGCCGTCCTTGCCGCTGACTACACCCTCAACATCGGGGGAGTCCGGGACCATGGTGATGACGACGTCGGCGTCCTTGACTGCGTCCGCGATGCTGGTGGCACCCTGGCCGCCCTCGGAGACGAGCTTGTCGATCTTGTTCTGGCTGCGGTTGAAACCGGTGACCGTGTGGCCGGCCTTGACGAGGTTGATGGCCATGGGGAGGCCCATGATTCCGAGTCCGATGACTGCAACGTTGCTCATTGTGGTTCTCTTTCTGAAAGTCTTTGTTTTAACTCGTGCGGGCTATTTGGTGAACACCGCGCTTTGGTGAGTGCCGCCGTCGTTAGTTGGCGTTGGCGCGCTGGCGGATGGCCCAGCTGAAAGCCGTTTCCTGCGGTTCCTTGTACTCGAGGCCGATGTAGCCGTCGTAGCCGAGTTCGCGGCTGCGGGCGATCCATTCGCCGAGGGGGAGCGTGCCGGTTCCGGGAGCTCCGCGGCCGGGGTTGTCGGCGATCTGGATGTGGCCGAAGTCCTTGGCGTGGTTCTCGATGACGGATTCGACGTCGTCGCCGTTGACTGCCAGGTGGTAGAAGTCGGCGAGGAGCTTGATGTTCTGTGCGCCGGATTCTGCCTTGACGCGGGCGATGACCTTGAGTGCGTCTTCGGCGGTGAGGAGCGGGTACTTGGGTGCGCCGCTGACCGGTTCGAGGAGGACAGTTCCGCCAATACGTGCGACGCCGGCAGCTGCTGCGGCGAGGTTCTTGGCGGCGAGTTCGTCCTGCTCTTCAGGGGTGAACTCGTCCTGGCGGTTGCCGTAGAGGGCGTTGAAGGCCTTGCAGCCGAGGCGCTCACCGATGCCGGCCACGACGTCGATGTTGTCCTTGAACTCGGAGCAACGTCCCTTCCAGGACACCAGGCCGCGGTCGCCGCCGGGCATGTTGCCGGCGTTGAAGTTCAGGCCCGTGAGCTGAACGCCGGCGTCCTTGATGGCGGTTTCAAACTCGGTTGTCTCTTTGTCGGTGGGAACCGAAGTGGCGAAGGGCCACCAGAACTCGACGGCGTCAAAACCGGCTGCCTTCGCGGCGGCGGGGCGCTCGAGCAAGGGCAGCTCCGTCAGGAGGATGGAGCAGTTCACTGTGTACGTCATCGTAGGTCCTTCCGAGGAGGGGCTTTGATCTATCTTCCTGCTGCTTGGCTGTTGCCTTGGTGCTTGGCTTCAGTTTCCGCTTTGTGGAATTTAGATTCTGCTTTATGAAAAGTTTAGGGAAGGTGGGGGTGGGAGTCAAGGGGAGCTTGCCCGCGGGGCAACAACTCGCGTCCGTCTAGTGCTACGGGGGTCAAGCGGCCTGACACTCCGCCTCATCGAAAGCCCGGGGAGTGCTCTGCCGGAACTGTTAGTTAGGGGATGTTCTTGCCCTGGGGACAAGCATTCCACTGCGATTTACATCGAACTTGTCCAGATAGTTTCTAGGCTTGGAGGTCGTTCGACATAAAGACTGAACTGGGTCCGTCAACGACAACGGCCCTAAGTATGTACCGATGTAACGGGAGTCGTCTCGGTGCGAAATCGTAATGACAGCCGGGCGTGGCAGGATATTGGAATGGCAGGCGTAGACACGGTAAGGGGAATCGCGTTCCAGCAGGCTCAAGCGGTTCTGGCGGCTATTGACATACTGGACAGCGACGACTTGGGAGCTTTGCGAGTTGAAGGCGCTGATGACGTCGTGGATATCGAGTTGTTCGCGAGGGACGGGGGACTGCGACACGGGAAGCAGGTAAAAACCCGTCAAGTTGAGTACACTTGGGGCCAATCCGAGCTTCTTGGGGTAATGCGTCGTTGGGCGGACCTGCCGGATGCTGCTGATGCGTCTTTCGAGTTCCTCACTGACGGCAGGTTGGGGCCCACGGGGAAGTCCGTACAGGACGCATTGGAAGAGGCGTCCGCCGGGCGCCGGAAAGCATTAGCCTCACTCCTCGGCGTCGACCCAGATAGCTCGACTTGTGAGACACTTTCGAATGCACGGATAAGGGTGGATCCAACTAGCGCTGGCGCCGTTCTGCTTAGGGCAAGGCAGCAAGTAGCAGCTATGCTCCCTGACATTCGGACCGCTGAAGACGCTTACGATCGATCAGAGGCGGCCGTGGGCAGGCTCTTTGAATTGCTATTTACGCGGGCAAGCGAAGCCGCCGCCAACGCTCGCATAGTGAGTCGGGGCGAGATTGCGAAGACACTTGGGGTTCCTGAGGACCAGCCGGCCTCCAAGCGGTGGCTTGGAGGGATTCGAAGTTCATACTTGTCGGGTGCTCTGAGCTCGGACCTCAGAGGTGTTATTGAACCTCTGGTTCAGACTGATCAGAGGTTGCGATCTCCCCAGGGGGCTGCCAAAGGTGAAGAACCCTCTACAGTCTTGTCCATGCTAAGCGGCCAAGGCCCCGTCATTCTTGTCGGTAGGACCGGCACTGGGAAATCTACGGCCGCTCGCGTACTCCGTCGACGAGGGGCTGAATCGGGAAAAATAGTATTGGTGGCCCACGCGGAGACCTATGTACCAGGCCGTATTGAAGCCCTTGCCGCGGATTCCATCGCCAGCGTGGTAAATGAGGAGATTCCTTTCTCAACAGGCCGTCAGGCATTGTTTGACAATGACGTAGCTATTATCATCGACGGAGTTTCAGAAATACCCGCGGACGCCCGAGCGGCTCTCCAGGCTGATATCCGAACGCTTGTTGCTTCACGCCAAGGGGCGCGTGTTTTCCTTTTTGGACGGGATATTGCTGCCCTACGAGAAGTGCTGCCGGCTAGTTCGGTGCCGGACGCGTATCTGACTGTTGACTTAGGGCGGGAACAAAGGCTCGAGTTGGGGGTATCGATCCTTCAGTCGCTGGCCGGAACCGACAAGCTTTCTAGCGATAAATTAGATCATGCGAGAAGCCTAGTTGCTCATGTAGACAAGGCTCTAGGAGATGCGCGGGGCAATCCGATGCTTTTCAGTATGGGGCTCGATCTGATGGCCGAGGGCGAATCATTTGGCAGTCGATCCATGCTTTACGACAAGTTTATCGAACGCCTCGGAGCACGTTCTGGGGCCACACACCTATCATACGTTATTGCTTGCTTGGGAAAGGTTTTCACCGACCTCTTAGACCAGGGACGGCGTTACGCGGACCCATTCGAGTGGGATAGACTGCTGGCCGAGAGCGTAGTGCAACTCGAGCTATCGGTACGAATCAACGACGAGACTATAAACACTGCGGCTCGACGCAGCGGGTTGGTGGTTCCGATCGGGTACACCCAAACTGTAGCTCCCTTGCACGACTCATTTGCAGATTTCCTTTCCGGTAAAGCGTGTGCCTCAAACTTGGCTCAACTGCCAGCAAGACTAATTGCATCAGATGACCAGCGCATCCTCTTTACCGCAGAGATGGGGGGAGTTAGTACCGAACTCGCAACCTTAGTGATCAGGGATCGTCCGTTCTTAACGGTTCGTTTGGCAGAATTTGATAAGGGCGACCTAGATGAGGATGCTCCATCCCAGATTGCAGATTATTTACGAATGCTGACGGGCATGATGGATTTAGGAGTCATGCTCCACCGGGGAACTGGTGGACGCGTCGTCGCATTCCGCACGGACAAAGGTGCATCGCGGTGGATCTCGGCGGACGAATTTGATGGCCTCTTGGACGGCAATGCCGCCGCTGTGGTGGTGGGGGGAGCCTTGGCCATTGTCTCTCGCCTCTGGCGGAGCTGGATCCGCGAGAAGCTTTCGTCCAGTGGCCTTGGATCGCCCCATCCACGGGACGCCAACGAAGCGGTCTTGTTTCTGGAGTCGCACGCCAAGGAGGTGGCAAAGAATCTGCGTTCTAACATTGCGGCTATTGCACCCCCTGGGCATGAGCGCGACCTGATAGCGGCCGTCGGGCCCATGGGTTTGCATGCTGTAGTGGATGATCGGCATGACGGGGACTGGTCTGTGTCTTACCGCCCAGCTGAAGAAGTCACTGTAACTCGATATTCATCCGAGGGGGAAAACGCCGTTGTCGATGCCTATAAGGGCAGAAGCAGCATCCGCCACCTGCTGTCGGTAGCTCCAGAGAGCGAAGCATCCAAGAAGATCCTCAAAGCTCTTGACGACCTTACACGTCCGTGGTGGGCAAGCGTAAGGTAGTTGTCATTGCAACTTAACCACCTGAAAGGTGTCATGGCTTATACAGAGCTTTGGAAGGCTATCAATGATCTAGCCATTCTTTGGGCCGAAATGCCTGTTTTCAAGCGGTTTGCGTCAGAATTGCCTCGCAATGCGGTGGAGCGGTCAAGCGGACTACCCGGAACCCTACAGCATTACGATGCTGCTGGCGCACGTATAGGTAATCGTCCCCTTAGGTGTTCCTCCGTTATTCCCCTATTTCACCAACACGTGCCGGGGATCACCGAGTATTCTAGTGCTACTATGCAAGGCTGGCTCGCAGACGCTGCTCGAATAGAAAAGGCGCACCGGCAATCTATCGCCTGGATTCGTTCGCGGCTACCTCGTTACCCGAGCTTGCTTGTACCCCAGCTTGTCCAAGATAGCCCTCTTACTACTCCGGAATTCACTTGGCGATTTGTCTGGAGTAGAGCTGATTTTTCTAGCGGCATGCAGTTTAGATCTCACCCCGATGATGTCGGCGCTCTTCTGAATGCAAATCAAGAGCAGGTACTCCTTTTGAACAAGGCTAGCCTGAATGTTTGTTCCGCATTTGAAAATACTGATGAATGGAAAAGCTTCGAACGCATCTCGAATGAACTAAGTGCCGATGCTATAGAACAATTGAGTTCCGCAAGGCAATCTTTGCGAAAGAAGCTGAAGCCTGAGGTTATAGGGAACTTTGAACCCGATCTTGTTGTTCCCAGAAATGAATACAGAGAAAATGTGATGGCAGAGGCAGTGGAGTCACTGTCAGGTGTGGCGCGTCTGTATGCTGATGCCTTTTCGTCGATTGATACCTTGATCGCAAGGGCCGGAAGTGACGTGTTTGGACAACTCGCTGCTTATGGCAATCCCAAGCGACTGCGGAATATACGAGACATCGATTTCGAACCGGGAGAATCTCGGAGTGTACACTTCACTGTCGAAGATGAAATCCTTCCAGAGACTGGGTTACTCGTTTGGACCGATGACACCCTGCTGCAGGACGCGCTGTTGATAGAGGGAATGAACGTGAGCTTTGAAGAGGACGCAGGAGTGGAACTGCGCATGACCGGCGTGATCCTAGCAGGATCCCGAGCGGCGTGGTCCGGCTTGCGATGAATTTATGGCTTGGACCCCAGCCCGGTCATCGCCGATGATAGCTTCCGGAGGGATGCGCGATTATTGCTAGCTTGTGCTTATCATTTCGACTTAGAGTTCACGGCCGTGAAATCCCTCATCCTCTTGAAGTGGTTAATGAGTTCAGAGCCGCGCCGAGTCCGGTCGGAAGTGTCCCTAGTTCATTCCTGCGAGGTCGACGAGATTCCTAAATGGCGTAATGCGATGACAGACGTGGCGAAGATCAGGCAAGCTGGAGTTAGCGCGAGTTCATTCAGGTTTCGCTTGTCCGCAGATGAGCCTCAACTTGATCGCGCGTAGTCAAAAGGAAATCCCGTCGTTGACTAGTCTGGATCCACCTGTGAACGGTGCTGATACTCCTAGCCAGTGGTGATTATTTGACCCGCAGATCCGTCCATGCAGCTTTGCCAATTGACGTATTTCATCAATGAAATGAATCAAGAATCACGGTTCGTTATGGCAGTGCACTCACGAGTTGTGACAGATAGGGAGTTTTTCGATGCCGTCTTGGCGGTGTTTGAACGGGCGTCGAAGTCGCTAGAGTTGGGCATGGCACAGGCGTGGCGGCAAGGATCATCGGCACTGCTCGCGGAAGGACAATCGAATGGCTCGAGCGACAGTTCAGGATGTCGCCAGGACTGCGGGTGTTTCCGTGGGGACGGTTTCGCGCGTCCTTAATGGGAGCTCCTCGGTAAGCGCCGCCGCCAAGGAGAAGGTCAATGCCGCAATCCGGGAGCTCAGCTATCGTCCTCTCGCCTCAGCAAGGGATCTCAGAAGAGACCGGACCATGCGCGTTCTTGCGCTGGCCAAGAATCTGGACTCCCTCGTGATCAGTGAAGTCTTCCGAGGTGTCGGCGACGCTGCGGCTGATTCGGGCTACGTCAGCCTTATCGCAGCGACCGACGGAGACCTCGACCGCGAACAACAACTCGTCGACATGCTGCGTAACGGCTCCGTAGACGGACTGGTGATCTTCTCGCCCACGATGCCGGACGACGACGTCAACACAGTCGCCGAGCAACTGAGCGTCATCCAGGTCTGTGAAATTGTCGATGCCGAGGCGGCATTCGGAGTGTCCATTGACGACCGTCAAGCCGCCTACGACATCACCAAGCACTTGATCGACACGGGCGCCAAGAAGCTGGCCATGCTCGCCCACAGGGGTGCCCGCTCTGGTCGGCTGCGGGAAGAAGGCTTCCGCCAAGCCCTCACGGAAGCGGGCCTGGAACCAGACCAGATCCTGCTCGGAGAGGGCAACTTCGGCTTCCACTCCGGTCGCACCCTGGCTAAGAAGCTCCTCAAAGCCAAAGACCTTCCGGACGCTGTCTTCTGCGGCACCGACATCGTCGCGGCCGGGTGCGTCAGGGAACTCACGGATGCCGGCCTCCGCGTACCAGATGACATCGCCGTAGCCGGCTTCGATGACTCAGCCCAGGCAGAAATGTGCGTCCCGGAGCTGACCACCGTAAGGCAACCAGCCTACGAAATGGGCCGCGTAGCCTTCGCTGAACTCCTGGAGCGGATGACCGTCGAAGGCTCACATCGTAAGGGAAGAACTTTCCTTGCGCACGAACTCGTCATCAGGGACTCCACCAAATAAAGAGGGTTGACAGCCCTCAGTGGCCCCTGTCACACTACTTTGGAATCGATTCCACGGCCGCAAGGCCGTTTTTCAAGCAGCATTTGGAATCGATTCCACGGATGCCAAGAACCATCGGCAAAGAAGCCACCCCTCAGGACGCGGGACAGCCCAAACGCGCACTGAACGCCACCCACCCACAGCCACCAAAGGAGCCACTTGTGGACTTGAACCGACCTGCCTCTCCGCTCCAGAACAAAGCCGCAAAACGCAAAGCCCTCGCGGCGACCGCAATAGCCGCTGCCCTCCTCCTCAGCGCGTGCGGCGGGGGAGCAGCGCCCCAAGGTGCCGAGCAAGCGGCGGCTGCCGATCCGGCGTCGGGCGCTAATGCCAGTGGTGCCGTGAACATCTGCGGCGTCAAGGACGCGAGCGGTATCTATAAGGGCACGGCGGAGGCGTTCACCAAGGCGAACGGCAAGGTCACGGCCAAGTACACCGAGATCGGCGCCACCACGGACGAAGCCCGGACGCAGATCGTGCAGCGGCTCGAAGGCAAGTCCACGGAGTGCGACCTCTTCGTCACTGACGTCATCTGGACCTCCGAGTTCGCCTCCCAAGGCTGGCTGCTGGACCAGACCAAACTGGTGGAGGCCAACAAGGACCGGCTCATTCCCTCCACTGTGGAAACCACCAAGTACCAGGACAAGTACTGGGGCTCGCCGTTCTTCACCAACGCCGGGTTGATCTATTACCAGAAGGACAAGGTAGCCAAGCCCGAATCCTGGCAGCAGCTCTACGCAGAAGCGGCTAAGGCTCCCGGCAACGGATACGTCTACCAAGGCAAGCAGTACGAAGGCCTCACGGTGAACTTCCTCGAAATGCTCTACAGCGCAGGCGGCGAAGTCCTCAACGACCAGGGCGACGTCAAAATCGACTCCCAGGAAACCCGCGACGTCCTGAACTTCATGAGCGACGGCCTCAAGAACGGCTCAGCCGACCGCGCCGTCCTCACCTACAACGAAGACCCCGCCCGCCTCGCCTACGAGTCCGGCGACTTCGGATACCAGCGCAACTGGCCGCACGTTTACCGCCTGCTCAACGCGACACCGCTGGCATCCAGCTTCGCGGTCGCGCCGCTGCCCGCGTGGGAAGGCGGCAAGGCCTCCGGCGTGCTCGGCGGCTGGAACCTCGCCATCTCGGCGCACTCCACCAACCAGGCCGGAGCTGTTGCGTTCATCGACTTCGCCACCACACCGGACTGGCAGAAGCACGTGGCCATGGACTACTCGCAGGCCCCGGTCAACGAGGCCGCCTATTCTGACGCGGCTGTGCTAGAAAAGATGCCGTTCGCCACTGAACTCCTCGCCTCGGTGAAGGGTGCCAAGCCGCGCCCGATCTCCCCGGTCTACCCGCAGATCTCGCAGGCGATCTACAAGAACGTCTACGCCGTCCTCTCCGGCACCGCCTCCACCGAGGACGCCGTGAAGAAGATGGCTGACGAAATCTCCACCGCCAAGGCGAGCTTCTAGCCATGGCCACCAGAACAGTCTCGCCAAGCCGCGGCCCAGCGAAGACAAGCGGCCGCGACCGCGCCGAACGCAAGCTCGCGTTCCGCATGACCGCCCCATCGCTGGTCATCATGGCGCTGGTTGCGGCGGTCCCCATCGGCTACGCGATCTGGCTCTCGCTGAACCAGTACAGCGTCCGCACCGCAGGCCTCTCCCGTTTTGTCGGCCTGGAAAACTACATCAACGCCCTCGCAAGCCGGGAGTGGTGGGCGGCGTTCGGCCAGACGTTCCTGTTCGCAGGCCTCTCGGTGAGCCTGGAACTCGTCCTCGGCACGGCCATGGCGCTCCTGCTCAACCTCGCATTCAAGGGCCGGGCCGTCCTGCGCACCGTGGTACTGCTGCCGTACGCGATCATCACCGTGGTCAGCGCCATCACCTGGCAAACCATGTTTCAGCCCAACATGGGCCTGGTCACCAACGTCCTCTCAACGCTGGGGCTGCCGGGCGGCGACGTCGTCTGGCTCGGCGAGCACGGCTACGCAATGGCCGTGATCGTCATGGCCGACGTCTGGAAGACCACGCCGTTCGCGGCGCTCATCATTCTGGCCGGCCTGCAGGTCATCTCCGCCGAAACGTACGAGGCCGCGGAACTCGACGGCGCCAGCAAATGGCAGACCTTCGTGAACATTACCCTGCCGCTCCTGCGCCCGGCGATCGTCCTTGCCGCGATCTTCCGCACCATGGACGCCCTCCGAGTCTTTGACCTGCCGTTCGTCCTCACCCGCGGAGCCAACGGCACCGAATCCATGTCCATGCTCGCCTACACCCAGCTGCGCGAAAACCGGCTGGTGGGCGAAGGTTCGGCGCTGTCCATCCTGACCTTCCTCACCGTCATGGTGGTCTCCGTTATCTACGTCCGCTTCGCCGGCGGCAACATCCGCGACGTCGCGAAGGAGGAACAATGAGCACGCTGATCGCAGAACGCCCGACGCCGGAACTCGCCACGCGCGCCAAGGCGCCGAAACGTCGTCGTCTGCGTGGGGAGGCGAAGCTGCACCCCATGGTGTGGGTGTTCGTGGTGGCGGTCATGGCCTTCTCGCTCATCCCGTTCTACTGGCTGGTCAACACCTCCCTTAAGAAGGGCGCGAGCCTGTCCCAAGGTGAGCTCTTCCCGAGCCAGCCGACCCTGGAGAACTATCTGGTGGTCTTCCAGAACCCCGAGTTCCTCCTGGCCTTGCGCAACTCGGTGATCATCGCTGTCGTGACTACAACCGTGGCCCTGGTCTTCGCGTCCTTTGCCGCCTATGCGCTGGCCCGGTTGAAGATGCGCCGCAAGGCGATGATCCTGACGCTGATCCTCTCGGTCACCACGTTCCCGGCCATCGCCATCGCGGCCCCGATGTTCTCCATCTGGCGCGAGATCGGGCTGTACGACACGTTGCTTGGCCTCATCATTCCGAAGCTGACGTTCGCGTTGCCGCTGGCGATCTATACGCTGACGTCCTTCTTCAAGGAGATACCGCGTGAACTGGAGGAGTCCGCGTACATGGATGGCGCCACGCCGTTCACCGCGTTCCGCAAGGTCATCCTGCCGCTGGCGGTCCCCGGCCTGGCGACGACGGCGATCCTGGTGTTCATCTCGGTCTGGAACGAATTCCTCCTGGCCGTCACGCTGACCACCTCGCCCGAAGCCCGGCCCGTGCCTGTCGCGATCGCGTTTTTCAGCGGCACCAGCGAGTTCGACCAACCCCTCGGCACCATCAGCGCCGCATCGGTGATCATCACCGTCCCGCTCGTGATCCTCGTGCTGCTGTGCCAGAAGCGCATCGTTTCCGGCATGACGGCCGGCGCGGTCAAGGGCTGACCCCGTCACAAATCCAAGATCCACCCACTGACTCCCAGAAACCCGGAAAGAACAGGAACAACGTGAGCATTCAGCAGCAGGCCCCGTCCACAACCCTCAAGGTGGGAGTTGTGGGCATCGGTTGGGCCGGCCAGCAGCACCTCAAGGCGTACAGCAACATCGACGGCGTCGAGATCGTCGCCGTCGCGGGCATGGAAGCCGACCTCCTTGCCCAGCTGAAGGAGGAGTACAGCATTCCCCACGCGTTCGCCCGCTGGGAGGACATGATCGAACTCGAAGGCCTCGACGCCGTCAGCGTCGCCGTGCCGACGTTCCTGCACGCACCCATCGCCATTGCCTCGCTCGAGCGGGGACTGCATGTGCTGAGCGAAAAGCCGTTGGCGCGTAACGCCGTCGAGGGTCAACAAATGGTGGACGCCGCCCGCAAGGCCGGACGCGTCCTGGACGTCGCGTTCAACCACCGCCGCCGCGGCGACATCCAGGCGCTCAAGGAAGTAATCGACGCCGGCACGCTGGGTCGCACGTACTACGCAAAGGCATCCTGGCTCCGCAGGCAGGGCATTCCGATGCTGGGCAGCTGGTTCACCAACCCGGAACTCGCCGGCGGCGGACCGCTCGCTGACATCGGCGTGCACGTCCTGGACTACTCGCTGCATCTCCTCGGCGAGCCCAAGGTTCTGGCCGTTTCCGCCTCGACCCATTCCGAACTCGGCCCGCGCGGCCTCGGCGGCAACGCCCGGTACACGGCGTCGAACTCCAGCCACAAGTTTGAAGTGGAAGACTTCGCCTCCGCATTCATCCGGCTGGAAGGCGGCGGAACCCTGATCCTGGAAGCCGGTTGGGCCACGTACCGCGACGAGCGGGACCTTATGGACTTCACTGTTTACGGGACCGACGGCGGCGCGGACTTGCGCTCGGTCGGCGCCTCCGAGAACCCGGTAGCGGACGTTCACGTCTTCACCGAGAAGGACGGCGAAAACGCGGACTTCGAAGTGGTGGCCGAACCCGGGCGAGCCCACCAGGCCGTCGTCGACGACTTCATCGCCGCTGTGCGCGGCGGCGAAACGGTGTGGGGAAGCCACGACGGGTCCCTTGCCCTCAGCCGGGCCCTGGTGCTCGACGCCTGCTACAAATCCGCCCTTGAACAACGTGAAGTGGTGCTCTGAAATGTCTGATGCGAAATTGAAGATTGTCGTCTGGAACGAAGCTGTCCACGAGGCCCGTAACGAGCCCGCAACCATCGGCGAGATGTACCCCGAAGGGATCCACGGCGCCATCGCCGCCGGGCTGCGCGGCTTCTACCCGGACTCCGAAATCACGACGGCGACACTCGCCGATCCCGAGCACGGGCTCTCCGAGGAAGTGCTGGAGCAGACCGACGTGCTGCTGTGGTGGGGGCACATTGCGCATGGGGAAGTCGCTGATGAGGTGGTGGAGCGCGTGCAGCGCCACGTGCTCGGCGGCATGGGCCTTGTGGTGCTCCATTCGGGGCACTTCGCCAAGATCTTCACCCGCTTGCTGGGAACCACCTGCTCGCTGAAGTGGCGTAACGAGGGCGAACGCGAGCTGGTGTGGACGGTCAAGCCGTCGCACCCGATCGCAGCGGGTATTGAGAGCCCGATCGTCATTCCGCAGCAGGAGATGTACGGCGAGCTGTTCGACATTCCGGAGCCCGACGACCTGATCTTCATCAGCTCGTTCACCGGGGGAGAGGTGTTCCGTTCCGGTGTGACGTTCTCCCGGGGCAAGGGCCGGATCTTCTACTTCAGCCCCGGCGACCAGGAATACCCGGTGTACCACCAGCCACAGATCCAGAAGGTCATCGCCAACGGTGTCGGCTGGGTGGCCCAGCCGGGTGTCTTCCGGGAGTCACCCGAGGTTTCCAACCCTTCACGGGGCTGGTTCGAGGCCTAAAGACGATGAACACTCCTCTTCCTAGCGGCCGTCCGTTGGGCGTGGCCGCCATCGGTTACGCCTTCATGGGGAAGGCCCACTCGAACGCGTGGCGGAACGCGGCCAGCTTCTTTGACGTCCCGGCCTTCGAGCAGAAAGTGCTGGTTGGCCGGGACACCTTGGCGGTGGCCGAGGCCCTGCCAAGTACGGTTGGGCCGAGTCAGCCACGGACTGGCGTTCCGTGATTGCGCGTGACGACATCGACATTGTGGATATCTGCGCGCCCGGCTGGATGCACGCGGAGATCGCTCTGGAAGCTCTGGCCGCCGGGAAGCATGTGCTCGTGGAGAAACCGCTGGCCAACACTCTGGAAGAGGCCGAGTTGATGGCTACCGCCGCAGCTTCGGCGCGGGGCCGGGGTGTGCAATCGATGATCGGCTTCAACTACCGCGGCGTTCCTGCACTTGCATTGGCCCGCGAACTGATTGCCGAAGGGCGTCTTGGAACCGTGCGGCACGTCCGTGCCGCCTACCTGCAGGACTGGCTCTCCGACGTCGAAACCCCCATGAGCTGGCGGCTCCGCAAGGAGACGGCCGGCTCCGGAGCGCTGGGCGATATCGCCTCCCACGCCATCGATCAGGTCCAGCACCTCACCGGGCAGACCGTCACTGAGGTGACAGGCACGCTGCGGACCTTTGTGACTGAACGCCCCGGTGTCGCTGGGCGGGAGAAAGTGACAGTCGACGACGCCGCGTGGGCCACTTTGGGCCTGACCGGCGGCGTGAGTGCCTCCGTAGAAGCGTCACGAGTGGCTACGGGACAGAAGAACTCTTTGAAGATAGAGATCTACGGGTCTTTGGGTTCGTTGACGTTCGATCTGGAGAACCTGAACGAGCTCGGTTTCCTGGACGCTACGGTTCCCGTGCGGGAGCAGGGCTTCCGGCGGATCCTGGTGAACGAGCCCGAGCATCCGTACCTCGAGGCGTGGTGGCCGCAAGGGCACATCATCGGCTGGGAGCACACGTTCACGCACCAGGTGCGCGACTTCCTGCTTGCCGTTCGCGACGGAAGCCAGCCGTCGCCGTCGTTCGATGACGGGCTGCAGATCCAGCGGGTGCTGGCCGCCGTCGAGGAGTCGGCACGGAACAGGAGTGCGGTGAAGGAGGTTCGGGAGCGGGTTGGCGTCAGGGCGTGAATCTGCGGCGAAGTATTTTCCTTCTCACGAACTCAGGGTTCGCGACCGGCGGCCCATTTCATTCAGCTGGCTTTTCTGGCAAAAAACCCTGTGCAAGGGCAGTGTCAATAGCCTTAGGCGACGGCAGCGAAGCTTGTTCCTGGGCAGGCAGGGCGTCGTAGGTGTAGGAGCTCACTGCAATGGGCTGCGACGATCCGTCAAGGGCATAGCGAACCGTCCGTTCGTGCTTTGAGCCGCAAACGAGGATTCCCACGGTCGGTTCCATGCCCGGGAACCGCACCATGTCATTTATGGCGGCGACATAAAAATTCAATTGACCGAGGTGTTCCGGCCGGAATTTGCCTGATTTCAGTTCAACGACGACGAAACGGTTTGTCGGCACGTGAACCAACAGAAGGTCGATGTAGAAGTCTTCTCCGTCAACGTCCAAGTGGTACTGGCGACCGTAAAACGCAAAGCCGCGGCCAAATTCGGCCAGTGTCTGCGACATCCGAAGAGTCATTGCTTCTTCTATCGCAATCTCTTCTGCCTCCTTTGTCAGCCCAAGAAAGTCCAGGACCAACGGGTCCTTGGCTAGGTCGGCAGCAAGGTTTGCGCCCTCGCCGGGGAGACGATGTTCGAGATTGTTCGGTGCTTTCCCCGTGCGATCACGAAGACGGGTCAGGACTTGATGTTGAAGTACCGGAAGCGTCCAGCCATGCAGCGCCGCCTGAGCCGCGTACCAGTCCCGCTGCACGGGATCCCTTAGCTTGAGTAATTCGATGATGTGGCCCCACGGCAATTGTGCAAAGCTGCTTTGCACTCCCGAGTCCGGCCAATCCCAAGCTGCGGCAAAGGCCCTCATATAGAAGAGGTTGCGTCGGGAGAAGCCCCGCATGCTGGGGAATTCACTCCGCAGGTCGTTTGCAAGGCGGTCAAGCACTTTAGTTCCCCACGGTTGGGTAGTTTGTCGATCGAGGATTGTGCGCCCAATACCCCAGTACAACTTCAGCATCGCCACGTTAACCACGCGTTGGACGCGGCTCTGTGCCGTTCGCACTTGATCCTTCACAGAGGCAAGAACCTCGGCGTATGGACCTGGTAGCTCGGGGTGAATCGACTTCATGGTGGAAACCGTAGCCTGCCCCTCCGACAATCAAAGCTCATGCCCAGCAGTGAGTAGTTCCGGCTGCGGCGCCGAGTGAACACGCTCGGTCGCAATTGTGCAAAGCGGCTTTGCACAATTGCGACCAGACGAACGGACCACATGGCCCATGTTCTTGGACGACTCACCCGAGCCCGCCTGCCTCCAACAGCAGCCACGCCGGCGAATCACCAGCTCACGGCTGCCATGGGAACCCAGACATCGAGTTTAGGTATGACAAGCTCGCGCCGCTCCGGGGGGACAACGCGTGGTCCGGCGTCGCTCTTCAATCCCGGGCACGCGGCGGCCCTGCTGGTTATCTAGGGGTATGGGACAACGCTTTGTGCGCTACCAGTCGACTGCCACTGATGCCAAGGGGCGGTATCTCGGTATCTTCGCCTTGGCGAACCGATTGGCGAAGGAGGGAAGCCTCAGCGCCGAAGATTGGGGCAGCTGGCGAAGGGCAAACGATTTTTACGACGCGGCTTACGTCACGCCTGAGGCATCGTTCTATGCAAGGCCGGGTGCGCAAGCGTGGTTCAAAGTGTCGGCCACTCACCTGTTGGAGAAAACGGATTTCTACATCGATCTTCTGCGCCGACATGATGTTCCCTGCAGGGCTGTCTACTCAAGCGATCCGGGCAACGTCCTCTATGAGGACGATGTTCAGGTTGTCGTCATTCCGTACGAAAGGGAGCTCTAATCAATCTAATGAATCCATTGATGGGTCAGGTCTGCTTTCGGCTCGCGATCACGTCAGAAAGCTGCTGCACGTCGGCGGGGTTCGCGTCCGTGGCAAGTGCAACGTAGTGGTCCATGACGGCTGGCCGGTAGCGAACTGGCAACGTCTGTCCCGGAGCAAGCCGGGTGAGGGCGGTAATCGTCAGACTTTCGTCTGCGATACCGCGGAACGAGATGCCGTCGGCGGTCTCCACGTCGAGCATCAGGACAACGCGCGGGTTGCTGTTGACCTCGCGCCAGTCAACGAGAACACCAAGCGCCAGCGTCCCGTTGCGCAGTTCCGCATTGCGCCTCCGCGCTTCACCGCTGAGGAGCGGGTTCGGGGCGACGCCCGGGAAATTGGGGCCGACGCCGAGGGACTCCCGACTCAGGTCCGGCCTGAGATGCTCCACCAGACCGTTGAGCTTCTTCTTCGAACCGAACATTCTGACCTCTTCCCCCATCAGCGGTGCCGAATTTTCGGCGCTTTGCTTCGCCCTCACGGCGATTCTATGCCACGAGCATTTGCGGTCGGAGTTGCTACAGGGGCCGGAATGGTTTCCGTGAGCCTGTGAACACACCTCCCGAACCTGCTTCGAATGTTTTGCTTCGAATCGTTGCCGTGATGAGATTGCCTGAACTGATGGGGGTCCCAATGCACTGGTACGAAAAGCACAGCAGTTTGTGTCCAAGCCGAGGCAACCTAGGTTGGTTGAAGGCACGGAGCGAAGGAGATCTGCCGTACTTCACGGGCATGGATGCTGCTGGCTGGGAGGACTCCACCTGGATCCTCAACGCGTTCTACGAACTCCCGTCCAACCGAACGCTTCCGACTCATGATGAGTTGCGTAAAGCCAGCATAGTGGCGGGTGATGAGGAACCCCTGATGGTTGGCGAGGTCAACCTTGACGAAATGACGATTGCTACGGGGAGCCAACTTGGATACGCGAAAAGGCCGCCGGCAGATTGGCAGCGGCGGACGTGGGCTGAAATGCTACTCCGGTTCCCGCATCCCCACCCAGCTGGAGGTCCCCCACCGTGTTACCGATGGTTTCCCGCAACAGACTTCCCGGCAAATATCCAGTTGCCCACCGAAGGTTCCATGTCTGAGGAAGACTTCTCCGAGCTTATCGATGTCCTTTCGAGGTATTCGCCCACCGCCGATTGCTCTGTTTATTTCGCAAACGTATTCAGCACCTATCCGGACCCATGCGAAGCACCCGTGTATGACACGAACTTGACGAAGCTCCCCTCCCTTATTCGAGAGATCAGCGAAGATCGCCAAGTCTTCACACCCGCGAACATCTGGTCATCCGATAGATCCTGGCTTGTTTACACCGATTACGATCTTTGGGCGACCAAAGTCAGCAGCAGCTCAGAACTCATCAACGAACTTCGCGCCAACCCGCTTCTTGAAACCCTCGACTGGGCGCCGGGTGGCTCGTCGAGTCTCAGCCCCGGTAAAAGCTAGCCATGGCCTCCTTCGCGGGACCTGCCATTGTGGACGGACGTAGTCCATCGACCGGAAGTCGCGCAGTTGTGGCATCCCAGATGGCACCCCAAAACGTATCGTCGTCAAGGTCGACGCCGGACGGACGCCGGATGAACCAGTAGAATCCGCGGGGTCTTGGCGGGATTCCCGCGTCGGCCAGATAGGCATCGACGTCATCGTCGATGGATGACAGATCCGCTTCTGTCAGCGGGAATTGCTGTCTCTGTTCTTCGCCCCCAGGCAGGCGACGGGCAATGGAACCATTACGGCCACCGGATGCTGCGAGTACCCTCGCAACGTTGCCCGGACCGGCGGCCCAGGTGACTAAGGCGCCCCATCCATTCTCCGTAGCCAGTATCCAATCCTGTGGAGGCTCCTGCAGGTCAGTGCACTCCCACGGGTCGTGAGTCATGTTCACCATCTTTCATCCTTGATCGAAGCAAGCAAGTCCCTGGGTCGATACAGAATGGGTTTTCGAGCGGCTGCCGTACACCTGTCATCCGTCGGTGCTGGGCAACAAATCTGGCACACCATCCAACGTCCAGGAAAATTGCCGATGGTCTGCTTAGCATTGGGTCTAACGACTTCTTGGGGGAGCAATGAACTTGAGTCCGGCTTTTGGAATTATCGGAATTCTTTACGCCGTCATCGTGATCGTGGTGGCCGTCCTGGCGGTGTATGCCTTGGTCTTGACCATTATCTTCTTACGACTGCGCATCGCTGAGTTGAAGAGGGCTGCGCGCACTGGGGACGGCTGAGACATTCCTTCAGCCACCGGTCGAGTCTGGCTGCGTTACTGGGCCATCTGCTGCAGAGCAACAGGGATATACGTGACCACGTTGAGCAGGGCCCAGGTGGCAAGTCCATAGCCGACTACGAGGGCCAGAATCGCCAGTGTGCGACCCCTCTCGTTCTTTCGACGGATCTGATTCAACGAGACGTGTCCGGCCCCGACGGCGAATGTTGCGAGAATGCCTAAGCCAAAGAACCAAATCCCGGAAAAGGCAAAAGCGCCCAAGAGAATTGCCAGGATAGCCAGTTTGTTAACCCGCGTGCTGGTCAGCGGTGCCGATGTAGATGACAAACTCACAGTTTCCCCATTTCGTAAGTGTCAATTCAGTCTAGCCTCGAAGCGGATGCTTACGGGGGCGGGTTCTCGGAGAAGGTAAACGATCAGAGTGACCCCAGCCGCAGCAAGTTCACCCGTGGCCGCCTGCCTCCAAACCCGGCACCACAGCAGCAACTATTGCGTCGTTCTCCGCTGACCGTCGGCTCTTCAACCACAACGCCGACGTCCGCCACGCCGATCCTTTCCGTTGCCTCGGTCCAGGAGCGATGAAGGGCTGCCGTTTGTGGGCCACGTAGGTCGCAACCATGCCAACGGCAGCGGCCAAGGCCAGCCAGGCCATCAATGGATTACTGAAGAACGCGATAACGGAAGTAACGAGTAGCGCCGCGGCCGCCGTAAGGGTCAATAACTTCATCTGGCCAGGATGCATCAATCAACAGCACTCACGAGTAGCACGACAGGAAATGAGTGGTCTTTTGGGGTTCTCTAGGTGCTCGCCAGGTCAAAAATGAGTGTCGGTCAGAGCCGTCGAGGTGGTGGAGCGGTCACCAGCCTGCCGACAAGGGCGCCCCATGATGGTGCGCAACGGGTAGCTGTATCACCACCTAGACGACTGCGGATCACCACCTAGATGACCACATATCACCACCTAATTTGATAGATTTCGCTACCTAATTTTGAATTTCGATCCTGTGCAAGCATTTTCGTTCAGTTAGATGCCGATAGGTGCGGTGTTCACCGCAACCAAATTTGGATGCAAAAGTATCCAATTACATCGGAGGAAATTTGAAGAAGAATCTCTTGATGTCCACAAGGGTGGTCTTGGCCACGACACTGAGCGCTTGTCTCTTGGCAGCCGGTCTGGGGCCTGCTGTGGCCGATGACCACCGGGGTGGTTCACGCGCGATCGAACACACACGGTCGAATCCGTTGAGGGGCGATGCCAAATCGCCCATCGCGACCGTACCGGTTGCGGGCACTGAAATAGTTACAACCGACGAACAATCGCAAGACAGCATCTCGGTATCGCTTCCCGGGACTCCTGCGCTTCCCGACGACGTGGATCTAAGCGGAGTACCGGCTGGGCTCTTTCATGGCGAGGATGCTCCGCTGGTGAGCACAGCGCTGCCCGGGGCATCGGTCACCGCCTACGCAACTGAGTACGGAAGTCAGTCCATCATCAGCATCGAGGGTGAAGCGGCGCCCCACGAGTATCGATTCGATTTGGATCTTCCTTCAGGGGCGTCAGCAGAAGTGAACGCTGACGGTTCTGTTCGGATCGTCGACGCCACCGGCAAACCGCTGGGTCTGGTTCAGGTTCCGTGGGCATACGATGCCAACGGGGCGAAGGTGCCCACATCGTTCTCCCTGGTAGGTTCGCAGCTCGTCCAAACAATTGCCCATGATGCCTCTACGGCTTACCCGGTAAAGGCGGATCCAAGTATCCAGTGGATTCCGTGGCCGGTGCTCGCCGTCTGGGGCGCGGAGATAAAGGCCTTCAGCTCCATTTCAGTCGCACTTGGGGCTGGTGGGGCATGGGCTGGATGTACCTTCACGCGGCTTTCCGGAGCGCTGTCTAAGATTGTTAGCCAGATCTGTACCGTTGTCGGTATTGCCGGCGTCAAGGGCGTAGTGGATGCTGTCGCTTCCGTTTGGGGGCCTTCGTACATCAATAGCAACACCTGTTACGGCGTTCCCTTGTACAACCCTCGGGGTGGCCTTGCGACTATGCCAGCGCGGGACTGCTGGTAGCAGAGGCGCTGCTGACCAGGGAGAAACCATGAAATGGTACAGGTACGTTCATCCAGCAATTTTCGTTGCTTCATTCGTGCCGCTCGTGTTCTCTATGGTTCCGTTTTGGCACGGCGTCGCAATACCGCTCATTGCTCTCATCCCCTTTGCGGCCAACGAAATCTGGCTTTCCCGAAAAGTCAGGAAGCCGTCTGGCGGTAAGACCCCGTAGGCATCCTGGCGGTGAGCCCTCGGCGCACGGACATTTGACCGGCGCCGAGGGTTTGCACGTCTGAAGGGCTTGGGCCACCTAGACGAGGCTCGTTACACCACCTAGACGAACCCAAACAGCCCCTAATTTCGTCCGATTCACCACCTAGTTTTGCCGTTCCGCCCTGTGGCGCCCCCGGCCGCACGTAGTGTCGATTCCAAGAACGAACACGCCGAAACTGGGGGAAGGTCACAGATGACAACCACACCGGAACGGGCCATTGATCCTGTCCTGCAGGCCTTGGAAGGCGGAAGCCGTCCTAGAGACCAGCAGGAGATCCATGGATGCCGCCTTTATGACCACATCCTCTCCAAGGACCTGACGGAGATTCCCGAGATCATGGCCGCGGTTGGTGAAACCCATGGGCCGATCCTTGAAGTGGCCCCAGGTTCAGGCCGCCTCACTTGGCATCTCCGTTCCTTGAGGCGGGAGGTGGCTTTGGGAGAGGTGGGTACAGCTTGCGCCGCTTTGGTGGAAACGTATGGCTGCGTCGTCCTTGGGGCCAGTTATGCCACACTCCTTGAGCCGCGCCGCAGGCGGATGCTGTTCCGCGAGGTGAGTCGGGGCTTGGCTCCGGGCGGACGCTTCCTGATGACCGTGGTCAATGCTGATCACCGCGCCGAGGAGGAAACCATCAACGGCGGCACCACAATTTCCCAACTGGGGGAGGACGCATTCCTGATCACTGTTGAAAGCCGGGATGCCCTTAACGGCGCACGTCACCTGAACATGAGCTACGTCAGCTTCAACGAGTGTGGAACCTACCGGTCGTCTGAGTACACGAGTGATATCGCTTTAGTGAGCACCGAACTCCTCGAAGAAGAGCTCAATGCGGAGGGTCTCAGCGTTCTGGAGCGCCGGCCCATCGCGGTTGTCCCCGAAAGTGCCGACATTCAAGAGCTCTACCTTTGGGTGTGCGCCCGGAATCAACAGGGCCAGACAGATGTAAAGGATCGTCCATGAGCAACAAATCGATGAGCTGGCTAATCCTGGCCATGGTCCTGGGATTCTATTCCCTGTACATCTTCATTTCCGGTGCCAGCGACTCCGTTTGGTCGCTCACCACCGGAGTCGTTTGCGCCCTCGCTGCCTGCACAGCCTACTGGCGTTCCCGGCTGGAACGCAGAGCGGACCGCGGCTGATAATGCCGCGGTCCGCTCTGACGGTAGAAAGCTACTTGGGCTTAGGACCCTTTCCGGGGCCTTGACCGTGGTCGGAGACCACCATCGCAGAGCCACCTCCTCGACGAGTCGGCTCGGATACCGCGGTGAGCTTGCCGCCGTCGCCGAACTCAATGGCGGTCGCCGCGCCTATCTCAGCAGCTGACGTGAACGCATCACCGGCCGGCATCAAAACGTGCCCCTTCGCCTTCAGCGCCGGCCCATAAGCGTCAATGAACGCTGGTTCGGAGCTGACGGTGGTTCCGTTCCTGGGCGCTGCCCGTGGAGCCGCGAGGGCCTCGGAGATGCTCATGCCCAGGTCAACCCGGTTGATGATCGTCTGGAGCACAGTCGTGATGATGGTGGAGCCACCAGGTGAGCCGAGGGCCAGGAACGGGGCGCCGTCCTTCACGATGATCGTGGGAGACATGGAGGAACGCGGCCGTTTCCCCGGCTGGATACGGTTGGGGTCGGCGGCGTCGTAAACCGTGCTGAAGTCAGTCAGCTCGTTGTTCAGCAGGAATCCGCGGCCAGGAACAACGATCCCGGACCCGCCCGTCTGCTCAATCGTGAGCGTGTACTCCACCACGTTTCCCCACTTATCCGCAACGGTCAGGTTGGTGGTGGAGATGTTCTCGGTGTCGGATTCTTTGGCGAGCGTTGCCGCCGAAGTCGGGCACGCGCCGTCGTAATTGGTGACGTCACCCGGGGCTACCGGCTTCTTGGCCGCCGCTGCCGGATCGATCAGGCAAGAGCGTTCCTTTCCGAAAGCAGGGTCCAGGAGGGCCTGGGTCGGAACCTTCACGAACGCAGGATCGCCGACGTATTTGCCGCGATCTGCGAACGCAAGCGAACTTGCCTCGAAGTAGTGGTGCAGCGCGTCCGTTGCTTTCATTTCGGAGAGGTTGAACGGCGCCAGGATATTCAGCGCCTCCCCGACAGTGGTGCCGCCGCTGCTCGAGGGGGCCATGCCGTAGACGTCATAACCGCGGTAGGTCATGTGGGTGGGATCCTGATCCACCACCTTGTAGTCGGCCAAGTCCTTGGCTGTCATGAAACCAACAGGAACGGGCAGCGTCGGTTTGGCGACCTTGGGCGGCGCCTGGACGGTAGCGGCGATCTCCGTAGCCAGCTTGCCGCTATAGAAGGCGTCCGTGCCTTCCTTGGCAAGCAGCCGATAGGTCGCCGCGAGGTCGTGGTTCTGGAAGACGCTTCCGACGGCGGGAGCCTCGCCACCGGGGAGGAACAGGTCCTTGGTCGAGGTGAAGTTGCTGAACCGTGCCTGGTTGTCCTTGGTTTGCTGGCGGAACGTTTCGTCCACCACGAAGCCCCGGGTTGCCACCTTGATGGCTGGCTTCAGCGCGTCACCCAGGTCCATGCTGCCCCACCGTTCCAGGGCGCGTTCCCACGTGGCCGGAGTACCGGGGACACCGACGGAGACGCCGCTTGTCACCAGCTGCGGGGTGAAGGGGTAGGGCTTCCCTGTGGCGGGGTCAATGAATGCATTGTTCGGCATCGCCGCCGGAGCAGTTTCGCGGCCGTCAATCGTGCCGACTTTTCCGGTCTTGGCGTCGTAGAACACGAAGTATCCGCCGCCTCCTATGCCGGCACTGTACGGTTCGGTGACTCCCAAGGTCGCGGCAGCGGCGACGGCGGCATCGGCCGCGTTGCCGCCCTTTTTCAGGACCTCAATCGCTGCTGCCGAGGCTTCCGGATCCACGGTGCTGACAGCTCCGCCATATCCGGTGGCCGTAGCTGTTTTCTCGGTTTCACGAGGATCGGCGGAAGCCGGGCTTGCTATCCCCACGCTCGTTGCGCCGAGTGCGAAGGCTGCTGCGACAGCGGCCAGCTGACGTCTCACATGTGTCATGGTTTCTCCCAGAACTTTCCCAGACGATGATGTGGGCGAACGGTTCGGTCACCCTACCCCGGGGTTCTGCGAGGGACAACGGTTGATTCTTGAAGCAGTGGGTATTGACCTACTGCTTGCCAGCGCCCTGTCGTGCGGCGATGGTCCGGACAGCGACGCCTACCAGACCGATACCCAAGGCCAACAACACTGTTGGACCGGCACCGCCGTCGGGCCCCAACGCTGCGGTCAGGACCTGCTGGCCCATGAGCACCATCTCAGGGATATCGCCGGCAATGACCCGGGTCCCCAGAACCGACTGGACAGCTGTGAAAACCGCCGGGATAACCCACAGAAAAACTAGGTTCAGCACCCACACCACTACACGGCGGGTAGGTTTGAGCCCGCACCAAGCCAGCGCGCAACCCACCAGGACAGCGGGAACCCAATGGGCGATGGCCGGTACTTGGATGGGCAGATTCTGCCGCCCTGCGACACCGACTGCCCACGCCACAGCCCAGGACGTAAAGGGGACGGCCACGAGTCCTATACCCAAGGCTGCGATGGCCCGCGTCTTGGCTGCGACCAGGAGAAGCGCCACAAGGGAGGCAGCCAGCGAGGAGATGACGCCGGCGAGGAGGCCAAAGTAATAGTAGTCCGTGAGCCTTCCACCAGCGAGGCCATCGTTCAGTGCCGTGAACGACTGGACCGTTGCTACAACCTGGACCATCAGGACACCGCCCACCGCACACCACGTCGCTACCCCTCGGTGAACGGGCTTCCAGAGCCTGATCACCAGTCCGGCCGCTGCTCCTCCGGTGGTCAGGAGTGCGATCAGGGTCAGGACTTCGTATTGGCTAAGGGGCAGCAGCGCCAAGGGCATCTGATCCGGCATGACCTGGTTGGCCCAGAGGTTCTGCAGGGGGAGCTTCGCGCCGGTAATCCACCACGGGGTGAGGCCGAGCGCAGCGGCAAGGAATCCGATCGACAAGGCCACTGCGGCCTCGCGGGCGGCACTGCTATGGCGGCTTTCCGACGCCGGAGCGTGGTTCAGTGCCTGCGGGGCGTGGCTCACGGAAGCTCCTTTGTCTTTGTGGGATTCATAGGCGTGATGGGCATGAAGAGCGACGCCAAACCACATACTACATTGACTGGATTAACCGTTGACACGGTGGTTTCCCATGATCATTGTTGGCTTCGGCCCGCCCAAACCTAAACAACCAACCGCAGCGGCCGTTGCCCCAATTGCACCGTGATCTCCTGCCCCCAGGAAGCCGTCAACCGGTCGTCCTCCATGCCATCACCGAACACCACCAGCTGGTCGGATGCCACGGTAATGCGCAGCACTTCTCCGGCTTCCAGCACGCCTTCGGTCAAAGAAGCCCCGGTGACCGGTGATGGCCAGGCTTCGCGGACGAACCAGGCGAGGCGCGGATCGGTAGGGGCGGGCAGGGCCCGCCCGCCACGTTCCAAGGCGATGGACGCGCACCATCCGGTGGCCCCGGTTCCGGTGGAAACAATGAGGCCCGACGAGGACTGCCGCTCGGTCTGTCCGCCGGCCTGCGTGAAGCTCGGCGCGGCGAGCGAGTACTTCGCCGACTGGTGCGAGGCGTGCCCGACGAAAACTTCGTTAAGCGCCGAAAGCTGCTGGCCGTCGTCGAGCGTTGCCGTCACGGTGGTGAGGTCCTGGCAGCGCAGCCGCCCGACATCTCCAGCTGCCAGGAGTGCAGCGACGGCCGTTGGCGTGTGACGGACAAGGACGCCGGGGTTGGCCCCCGGCTCGGGGTCGATGCCGATCACCGGCTGCCCGTTCAGGTACTTGGCGACGTTCGCAACCAGTCCGTCCTGCCCGACGACTGCGATGATGTCCTCCGCCGTGAGGAGGAAGCGGCTGAGGTCCGCGCGTTCAACTTCGGCCTGCCGCCAGTCGGACGGCACCGCTTCCCGGACGGTTGCGAGGGCGGCGGTGAGGCGGTCGTGCCGGTCCTGAACGTCCTGGATGCTGCGCCCGCGGGTGCTGAGGAAGAATTCGGCCTGGCCGCGGGTGGCGTGCCGGTCCAGGAGTTCCTGAAGTTCGGTCCGCCGGTGGACGAGGACGATGCGAGGGGTTGCCATGACAGATCCTTACTTGGTGACTTCAGCGGTGGCAGCGGGTTCCTTGAACAGTCCGGCAAGTGCTCCGCTGAGCAGGTCCGGGGTGATGGTGAGGTTACCAATGTTCGGCAGGCTGCCTGCTGCATCCTTGAGGGCCAGAGCCAGCAGGGTGGCTTGTTCCATTCCGCGGTAGACCTCCATGGTGGCGGCTTCGCGGGCAGCTGCCGCTTCGCCGACCAGCCGGATCTGGTTGGCTTCAGCCGCGGCGCCGATGCCCTTGCGTTCGGCAGATCCCTGGGCCTCGATCAGACCTGCCGCTGCCTTCTCTTCGGCGGCGCGACGGGCGTTGGCACCTTCCTGGGCCACCAGGTTCTCGCGGCGGACCGCCAGTTCGATCTGGCTTGCCATCTCGTTCTCGGAGATAGTGCGTTCACGTTCGACGGCGACTGCCCGCCTTTCGTAAACCGCCCGGTCCGCTTCGGCTTGGAGCTGTTCGCGGACGGGTGTCTGCAAGGCCCGTTCCACGTCGGCTTCGGGCCGGACGGCCAGGACCTGCACGCCGAGGATTTCGATGCCGGTGGACTGGAGCCTTGCATCGGCGCGGAGTGCGTCGGTGAGAACCAGGCGGAGTTGGCTGACGCCGCGTTCCAGGGCTTCGGCGAGTGTGGTGGTGGCGATCTGGTCGATCGCGTGGCTCTGGCACAGCTGGCCGATGATGGTGGAAACCTGTTCGCGACCGGTGGCCGGTGCCTTGCCCGCGGTCTGCAATCCGAAGTCCAGGCGTGTGGACACGGCTACTGGATCGATGAACCGGTAGGTCACGTTGGCCTGAACGCTGACGTCCTGGTGGTCGCGGGTAATGGCGTGGAAGAGCGTGGGGAGTTCCTGGTCGTCCACGGGAACTTCGCTCAGTACCGAGTTGGCGGGGCGGAAGAAGAATGCCTGGCCCACTCCCTGGTGCTTGACCGTCCCCTTCTGCAGGTGGACGACGTAGCCGGTGGGGCTGCCGAGGAAGTGGCTGATCCAGGGGTAGCGCTTGATGATGGCCATGATGTTCTCCTTTACTTATTCTCGTCAATTTGACGATAACTCAACAGTAGGAGCTTCCCACATTATTGTCAACATGACGATAACTTGCCTAGAATTGCTGCATGCCTGAATCCCATCCGGCGCCACAGCGCTTCCCGGTGACCGTCGACGTCGTCGCCCTCACCGTGCGCGACGGCGAGCTGAACGTCCTGCTCATCACACGCCTCATCGAACCCTTCAAGGGCAAACCCGCACTGCCGGGCGGCTTCGTTCTCGCAGGCGAGGACCTGCAGGAGGCGGCGGTGCGCGAGCTCGCGGAAGAGACCGGCGTCGAGCGCCTTCCCGGGCACCTCGAGCAATTGGGGAGCTACGGACCCAAGGGGCGCGACCCCCGCGGCGACGTACTGACCGTCGCGCACATCCTCCTGGCACCGGACTTCCCGGTACTGGCGGCCGGCAGTGACGCGGAGAACGCCGCGTGGTATCCGGTGACGAAAGTCCAAAGCGGAGAGCTGGAACTCGCCTTCGACCACGCCAAAATCCTCGACGACGCCCTTGAGCGGGCCAAGTCCAAACTCGAATACTCACCCCTCGGCGCGGCTTTCTGCGGCGAGGAGTTCACCATTGCCCAGCTTCGTGCCGTGTACGAAGCCGTCTGGGGCACGCGCCTGGACCCGCGGAACTTCCACCGGAAGGCGACGGGGACGCCCGGTTTCCTGGAGGACACCGGCCGCATGACAGCGGGCGACGCCGGCCGCCCGGCTGCGCTGTTCAGGCTCGCCCCGGAGGCCCGTCCGACGACGGGCCACCCCACGCGCGCGGTGCTGAACCCGCCGCTGATGCGCCCCGCTGCGCCCAAGTAGGCGAAAGCTAACGCTCTCTTGGGAACTTAGGGGGCCGTTATTCGGCCCTTAGTTTGCCGGCGTGGGCGAGAACCGCCGTTGCTGTCGCCTCCGGCTCCGGCGTCGAGACGATCCAGATGCGGTTCGGCAGCTCGATAGTGATGGCCGGACCACCGACCAGCAGACCCCACGTCCTCCGCCCCAAGTACCGGACGCCGAAGCCCTCGGTCATGGAACTGGCAGGCGCTGGTGAGGCGTCGACGATGTCTGCCAGCGGTATGTGCTTGGCGTAGAACGGCCGGCATCGAAGCACCAAATTTTCGGCTGCGGCTTCGATGCTCACTGTCATGCGGAGCACCGCTGCGGTCAGAAGCAGCAAAGCTATAGCCAGAGCTGTGGTGATCAACAGGACGCCACTGGGAATCGCCGTGGCGATGATAAACAAGCAGGCCACCCCTACAACGCCTGCGATGACCTTCCGGGAGTTGCGGCCGATCCGCGCCTCAGAGATGACTGACGAGTTCGAAGTCAAAGCCGGCAATCCGCTCACTGCGGCAGGTCCGGTTCCGAAGGGGCATCCGCGGCCTTCAGGCCAGGGTGCTTGCTGAACCTTAGCCGCAGCCATCCATCCAGGTAAACCGTGGCCGCGGCCACCACAAGACCCAGAAGAAGGGATGGCAGTGGGCCCAACGTGGATAAGAGGATCATGTAGGACCCGAATCCACTGATGAAGATAAGGAGCCCTCGCCGGGTTTTGGCGCTCATTAACTTTCCCCCAATCGCTGCCCCCATCGATGTGGACATGTGGCGAGCCTACCCGGAGCGCTCCAGGGAGCAAGTCAAATGCTGCCTACGCATGCATCCGGGAAGGCGCCACTTAGGGGGACGTTATCCGTCCCTCATTGCCTGCGTGGGCGAAGGGAACCGGCTCCGTTGCGGCGATGAGCCGGTTCAGTTGGGCCCGCACCTCTTCCGGGGTGCCGTTGGCGTCCACGACAACAAAGTCAGCGAACCCAGGGAGAGCGCGGTAGGCGTCCCGAAACGCCTGCAGTTCGGCCAGGCTTTCTTTATCGATGCCGCGTGCCATGACACGCTGGTGCGCACGGCGCGGGTCGACGTCGAAATGAACTGCCAGGTCCGGGGTGGGCAGCGTCCGCAGCAGCCACGGCAGCAGTCGTCCGTGTTCCAGGCCCTTGCTTTCCCGGAGCGCGAGCTGGCAATGCAGGTGGCGATCCATGACAACCAAGCCGTCGGTCCGTCGGGCGCGTGCATGGTTGACGAGCACGGTGAAAAGGCGCACGCCTGTCTCAATGAAATCTGCCACCCGCGGCGGAAGCGGGAAACTGAACCGCTCGGCCAGCAGGGATAACTGCCTCCGGCCGGCGTGATTGCTCAGCAGCAGGGCATCCCGCCCCTCAGCGCGGGCCGACTCGACCAGGGCGCGGGCCGCCGTCGTTTTTCCTGAACCGTCAATTCCTGTCAGAACAATGAGCATGAGGCCTCCCCTCGTTTCCTGTCCAACGAAGGGGAGCGGGCTCTTGTGCCGTGAGTCGGCACACAGCTCGGCGGGCGTCCTGAGGGCGGTCCCGGGGGCATCTCCGCAAAACGGTAGTAAGTTTCCTGACGAACTGCTTCGCCAAAGAGGGAAGCACGCCTATCATGATGCTATGTACGTACTCCTGACGGGCAAAAGATTCGTTTGGATCCTTTTCCCTGAGGGTACGTAAGAAATACGGAGATGAATTTCTCCAACCGGTGCCCGTTGGCATGGGTGGCGCTCCACACGGTGTGGAGTACCAGCGGACGCCTTCCTGAATAGACAACAGTTATTGAAAGGGATGCGTAGCTCAATGAACACACTCTTGATAATCGCCGGCGTAATCGCGATCATCCTGCTTCTTGTAGGCGGATTCAACCAAGCACTCAGTTTCCTGCTTTGGGTAGGAATTATCCTGCTGGTGCTGGCACTTATTGGTTGGGTCGTCGGCAGGGGCCGGTCGCGCGTATGACAACTGATCCAAGCGAAGTTGCCGGTTTTTCCCAGGTTCGCGACGGAACCACCACCCCTGGCCATCCCATTCCCAGGGAGCCGGGGGTGCCAGAAACCAGCGGCCCGGGAGACGCCGGTGACGCATCGTCGGGAAGTCAGGATGACTCCGTCGATGCTGGTCCCAGCGAATCTGCCAATCCACCCGGGCCGGCAGAAGAAAAGGATGAAAAGACAGCGGACAACCGCGGTCTGACAACCGAAACCAATCCCACGGATTGATCGGATCAGCGGGGCGGCGGGCGGGAGATATCCGGTCCGCCGCCACGCTCCTTTAGGGTCCCAAAACCACGATTTGTCACTAATTGCTGAGCGTTGTCAGTTAGCGATTGGGGTAGAAATGCGAATCGGTTCAATCATCGGGCTATTGGTAGTCGTCTGGCTCGTTATAGGGGCAGTTGCCGCCGGGCAACGCGGCTACTACAGCGACCCGCCCGCCCAGTGCTCGCAAGTGGCAACCATTGCGCTGAATATTGTTGCCGGCCCACTGAATTACATGGGCATGAATCCTCAGGGTGGGTGTGAGATTCCGAAGCCGTCATGAGTAAATCTCCGCGGCTCCGAACCGTTCTCCTCACTCTTCTGGTGGCTGCTGCCGGCGTGTTGGCCGGCTGTTCGCAGCAACCCTCAGCCGACGCCCTGAAAGGGCCGGCTGATGAGGTTTCATCGGCCGTGCGGGCGGCCAGCCTTGCGGTGGATCTCAGGATTTCGGACAGTACGACGGCGGCCGCCGCTGCTACCGCTGCCGACGACATGCTGGGCGATGTGGAGTCGGCCACGAACGAGGTGCACGGACTCACGGCGCAAACCCAGGAAGAACGCGTACTTCGCAACGATGTCCTGGCTGCCTTCTCCTCCATTTCCAGGGCACTCCTGCACGCGCGGGATGCCCTTTCTTCATCGTCGAACGGTCCTGACGACGGGCAAAGGAAAGCCAGGCTTTCCACCGTGCAAGGAGAACTTCGCGTTGCCACCGAGCAACTGGACAGTCTGATGACCAAGGCCGGCATCCAGTGAAACGGCTCCTCGGTGTTGCACTCGGCATCCTGACGGCGATCGGGGGCTTTGTCGACATCGGGGACCTCGTGACGAACGCCGTGGTGGGCTCACGGTTCGGCATGTCGCTGGCATGGGTGGTGTTGGTTGGCGTCGTGGGTATCTGCCTCTTCGCCAACATGTCCGGCAGGGTGGCTGCAGTCTCCGGCAGGGCCACTTTCGAAGTCATTCGGGAGCGCCTTGGACCCCGGGCCGGATTGGCCAATCTGGGTGCGTCCTTCCTGATCAATGTCATGACGGTAACCGCCGAAATCGGCGGCATCGCCCTTGCCCTCCAACTAGCCAGCGGGGTGGCCTATATTCTCTGGGTTCCTTTTGCGCTGCTGGCCGTGTGGCTGGTGGTTTGGCGGGTGAAGTTCAGCATCATGGAGAACGTCACAGGACTTGTGGGTTTGTCCTTGGTGGTGTTCGCCGTCGCCCTGTTCCTTCTCAAGCCTGATTGGCGTGCCCTGGCCGGGCAGGCGTTTTCTCCGTCCGTTCCGGCCCGGGAAGGCGCCGGCGTGTACTGGTACTACGCCATTGCCCTGTTCGGAGCTGCGATGACGCCGTATGAGGTGTTCTTCTTTTCCTCCGGAGCAGTGGAGGAGCGCTGGAAGATCAAGGACCTGGCCCAGTCACGCCTCAACGTCCTTCTCGGTTTCCCGCTCGGCGGGTTCTTGTCCCTTGCGATCGCCGGGTGTGCCGCCGTCGTTCTTCTCCCAGCCGGAATCAGCGTCACCTCGTTGTCGCAGGTTGCGCTTCCCGTGGCGCAGGCGGGCGGCCAGCTTGCACTGGCTGTGCTGATTCTGGGGGTGGTGGCAGCGACTTTCGGGGCGGCCTTGGAGACGACGCTGTCCAGTGGCTACACGCTTGCACAGTTCTTTGGATGGTCGTGGGGCAAGTTCCGCCGCCCGGCCCAGGCAGCCCGGTTCCACGTGTCGATGATCGTGGTGTTGCTGGCCGGGGTGGCGGTGCTGGCCACGGGCGTTGATCCCATCCTCGTGACTGAATACTCCGTGGTTTTCTCGGCGATAGCGCTTCCGTTGACCTACCTGCCGATACTCATCGTGGCCAACGACCCGCAGTACATGGGCAAGCATGTCAACAACCGCGCGGTGAACATCGCCGGGGTGATCTACCTGTTCATCATCCTGGTGGCCTCCCTGGCGGCCATCCCCTTGATGATCGCCACAGGAGCTGGAGCATGAACAAGAGCAAGCCCAAACGCTTCCAACCGCAGCAGCTCCACGCTGCACCCTATCCGGCGGGCCTTGTGCTCGACGCCCAGTTGCACTTGTTGGACAGGCAGATATTGGACGTCGACGGCGTCCCTGTCACCACAGTCGACGACATCGAGCTGAGCGGGCCCGAACCCGATGAGAAGATCCCGGAGGGATCGGCGCCCCCGCGGATCACGGCTTTGCTCACCGGGCCGGTACTGGGAACCCGCATTTTCGGCGGCAGGCCGCCGTCGAGCCGTTTGATCCGTATTCCGTGGAAAGTGGTGGCGGGCGTGGACACGGTGGTGTCGCTGGGGGTCCGCGCCGACTCGATGGATGCCTCATGGGTTGAGCGGTGGCTGCGAAACCATGTCATTGCGCGGATCCCGGGAGGCAGGCATGAACCTTAGCGACGTGTTGGGCAGCGATGTAGTGGATGGGGCCGGCCAGCGGTTGGGCGAGGTGTCGGACGTCCGGTTCGCGTTGGATGCGGGAGCAGGCCAGCTCCTTAGCCCGGCCAGGCTGGTGGGCATCGTGGTAAGTCCGCGGACGGCGTCGTCGTTTCTGGGCTACGAGCGGCAGGAAATCAGTCAGCCTTGGCCTGTTGCTCAGCTGCTCCGTTGGCGGCACAAGGGGTCATTTCTGGTGCTGTGGGAGGACATCGCGGTGATGGGTCCGGAGAGGGTTGGGCTGCGGCCTGGCTTCACCGCCTACGATGTGCGGCTGACACGATAGACCATCGAAAAGGGAATTGCTAAGTTTACTGATAATTTTGGCGTAGCATGGACATGCCACTAAGCATCCTTATAGGTTCGAAGTGTTCCATCAACACGTTCGCCGCATCGGAAAGGACTAGTCATATGGACAAGCAGGACGCCACACCCGAAGAGGAAGTAGGAGGCTACGGCACTCCTACGGCAGAGCAGGAAGCCGGCGGAGGCCAGGCCCAGCCGCGCGTTGAAGAAGACATCGACGAGGCTGCATTGGGTGAGGGTACCGGTGCGCCGAACCTCAGCCACTTGAATCCGGAAGACTCGGACAGCTCCGGCGAGCCGGGCGCAGGCCGCTTTGGCGGCATCGATGAACAGTCCCACGCAGAGCAGTCATCCGTGCCGGACGACACTGAAGAACTGCCCGATGGCAGCGGAAACGACCTTCCCCAGGAAGAGTCGCCGAATGACGATGACGAAGAAAGTTTTGACGCCGGCTAAGAGCTTTGGCTGGCGCGCTTAGACTGGCGCGCCACTGGTTAAGCAGCCAGCCGGTTGGTGCGCCGCCGGAAATCCCGAATCTGGAAACAGAGACTAGATCGAAGGAGCAAGACCCATGGCAACGGTGAACAAGTCAATTGACGTGGACGTGCCCGTGTCTGTCGCCTACAACCAATGGACGCAGTTCGAATCCTTCCCGGAATTCATGAATGGCGTGGAGTCCGTGAAGCAGATCGATGACACGGCCCTGCACTTCTCCACCAACGTGGGAGGGGTCAAGCGCGAATACAACGCCCAGATCATCGAGCAGGTTCCTGACGCATTGGTGAGCTGGACAAGCGTTGACGGGCCGCGGAATTCGGGCACAGTCAGCTTCGTGCCCCTCGAGGATGACCGCACCCGGGTCAACGTGGCCATCGACTGGGAGCCTGAAGGCCTCGCCGAAAAGGCCGGATCTGCGCTTGGCGTGGACGAACTGCGGGTGGGCGCCGACCTCGACAAGTTCAAGAAGTTCATAGAAGCCCAAGGGCACGAGTCCGGCGCCTGGCGCGGAACAGTGTCTGGTGGCGATGTGGACGACGCAGGCGGAGCGCCTCTGTAAATCTTGCTGCACGCGAGGGCCGGCCGTTTCCACGGACCGGCCCTCGCGGCATACTTGGAGTAACCGTGAAGGGGAGTACCGAAAGCCATGGCAACGTCCAGCAGCGTAGAGGCAGAACAGAAATTCGACGCCCTGGAGTCCACGCCGCTTCCGATGCTGGACGCCATCGACGGCGTGGGCAGAGTCGGTGACCCGGTAAGCCACACACTGGAAGCCACTTACTTCGACACCAGCCGGCTTTCGCTCGCACGTCACGGAATCACGCTGCGGCGCCGCACCGGAGGACACGACGCCGGCTGGCACCTCAAACTGCCGCTCGGCCCCGGAAAACGAACCGAAATCCACGCTCCTTTGGGCAGCGCAGATACCGTTCCGGTGGAGCTCATGGACAGAGTGCTCGCCTATACCCGGGCGCACGCCGTCCTCGCAGTGGCCACCCTGCATACGGATCGTATGAGCTACGCCCTGTACGGAGGCCAGGGCGAGCGTTTGGCCGACTTCGTGGATGATCGGGTCCGGGCCCATGTCACGGTGGGGGACGACCGCCGGCTTGAATGGCGGGAATGGGAGGTGGAGCTCGCGGCCTCCGACGGAACCGGTGACTCCCTGTTGGCAACCTTGACCCGCCAGCTTTCCGCAGCAGGTGCGACTCCCAGCCATCGAAGCTCCAAACTGGCCACCGCCTTGGGTGGCTTGGGTGGCGAATTGCCCATGGCTGGGAAAGCTGACCGGAAGCCAGACGCCGCAAAGGGCGCCGGCAAGAAAAGGGCAGCGGACGCCGTGCTCAGCTATTTGCAGCGGCAGCTCGCCGGCCTGCTTCTCCAGGACGCCCACGTGCGGCTGGGCCGTGACGATTCCGTACATCAAATGCGGGCGTTCACCCGACGGATACGCTCGGTCCTGCACAGTTATCGTCCGCTCTTTGCCCCCGGGCCCGTCAATGACTTGGAACGCGGGCTGAAATCCTTGGCGGAGACCCTGGGCCGGTACCGCGACACCGAAGTCCTGCATGAGCGCCTGCGCGTTGCCCTTGATGAGCTTCCGGAAAACCTGGTCCTGGGCCCGCTCCACGATGAGCTGGACCAGCGGATGATGATCAGGGCCGATACTGCACTGGCCGCCATCCGGACGCGTCTGACCAGCCCGGGGTACTTCCGTCTCCTCGACGACCTTGAGGCGTTCATCGAAGCGCCGCCCCTGACGGAAAAGGGGCGCGCACCGGCAAGGAAGACCACCGCGAAGCTCGTCAACAAAGCCGTGAAGCGGCTCCGCAAGCGCCACGACGCGGCGGTATCGGCCGCCGTCGGGCAATCACGCGACGAAGCCCTGCACCGCGTGCGGAAGTCCGCCAAGAAGCTGCGTTTCGCGGCGGCGGCCGCAGAGAGCGTCCACGGCAAGCGCGCAGCGAAGCTTGGCAAGGCTGCGCACAAAGTCCAATCGGTTCTGGGTACCCACCAGGACAGCGTGTTGGCCCGCAGAGAATTGCTGGACCTTGGTTCAGCGCCCGGGACGGCCAGCGCGGCCTTCACCTATGGGGTGCTGCATGCAAGGGAATCCGCCGTTTCAGACGCAACGGAGCGCAAGTACCTTAAGGGCAGTGCCAAGACCTTGAAGCTGCGCCTTAAGAAGTAGGTTCCGGGTTGCCGGCCGGTGTGGCCCGGGCACGCTCCGCGTCGTGGAGCCGGCGCGACGCAGCCACGGCGTCCATGTTGTCCTCAGCCCATTCCTTCATGTCGAAAATAATCGGCAGGAGTGAGCGGCCGCGGTCCGTGAGCCAGTAGTCGGTCCGGACGGGGACGGACGGCGTGACTTCCCTGTGGATCAGGCCATCGCGCTCCAAAGAACGCAGCGTGGATGTCAGCATTTTCTGGCTGGCCCCCGGAATGTGCCTGCGTAACCCGCTGTGGCGTTGCGGTCCCTCTTCCAGCGCCAGCATCACCAAAGTCACCCATTTGCTGCTGATCGCTTCGAGCAATTGCCGGGCCGGGTAGTTCTCCAGGGAGGCGTTGTACTGGTGCCGGGCTTTCTGACGGGTCTGCTCAGCCGTGAGTGTCATACCCCCAATCATTGCAGGCACTTCGACGTGCCCTGGGCACAAAAAAGTGCGTTCTTACGCTGTGCCGGGGAACCGGACGAGGATCAGTAAGGGGTCGGAACGTCCCCCGTTTGAAAGGAAAACCATGCCCTCCATCCTCCATATCAACGCCTCTCCCCGTTACGGCAGCAGCGATTCGCTGGGACTCGCCCGTCACTTCATCGATTCGGTCCAGTCTGCGGCTCCGGAGACTTTTGAACTGGAGACACTGAACCTGTTCGACGACGATGCACTGCCGGCTTTCGGTCGGGTCGCCGCCTCCGCGAAAATGGCGGTCTTCACGGGCCAGGAACAAACGCCGGAGCAGATGGCAGCGTGGGAAGCGGCACGGTCGGTCTTTGACCAGTTCGCGGCGGCGGATGCCTACGTGTTCAACATTCCCATGTGGAATTCGGGGATTCCCTACGCTTTGAAGCAGTGGATCGACATCGTCACCCAGCCCGGTTGGAGTTTCGGTTTCCACCCGGAGCATGGGTACACCGGTCTCATGGAAGGGAAGCTGGCGATGGCCATCCACACCAGCGGTGTCTACGCCCCAGGGGTCCCGGCAATGTTCGGTGCCGACTTCAGCAGCACGTATTTTGCCGATTGGCTGAACTTCGTGGGGATCCAGGACGCCGCCCACATCCGATTTGCCCCTACGGTCCTGAACACGGACGTGGACGGCAGCCGCCACCTCGCGGAAAGGGAATTGAGCGACGCGGCACTGTTGTTCGCAGGGAAGCTCGATGCCGTTCGGGCCTCGGAACTGATCAGCAAGTGAGGTGAAGCGGGGGCGTCGTCCGGGTTGCCTCCACAACGCCCCGGTTCCCTCTAGTTGCCCACAGCAACCAGACGTAAACTGGCCTTCGGTTTCACTTCGAAAGCTCGGAGACAGCATGCTCTGGAAGGTACTGGTTCGCTTCCTGCGGCCGCATCAGCGGTTGCTGGTGGGCGTCGTCATTTTTCAGTTGGCGCAGTCGATTGCGTCCTTGTACCTGCCGACGCTCAATGCCGACATCATCGATCACGGCGTTGCCACCGGGGATACCGATTACATCCTCCGCATGGGCGGGCTCATGCTGCTGATCACTCTCCTGCAGATCGCGTGCGCCGTAGTTGCGGTCTACTTCGGGGCGAAGGCTGCGATGGGCATGGGCCGCGACGTGCGTGACGCGATCTTCAGCCGGGTGGGGGAGTTTTCCGAACAGGAAGTCACCAGGTTTGGTGCTCCTTCCCTGATCACCCGGTCCACCAACGACGTCCAGCAAGTCCAACAGCTGGTCCTGATGTCCTGCACGCTCATGGTCGCGGCGCCGATGCTGAGCATTGGCGGCGTGATCATGGCCGTGCGCCAGGACGCGCAACTGTCCTGGCTGATTGCCGTGTGCGTGCCCGTGCTGTTGGTTGCCGTCGGGCTGATCGTGACACGGATGGTTCCCCTGTTCCGCAAGATGCAGGTGCGGATCGACGCCGTGAACCGGGTCCTGCGCGAGCAACTCACCGGCATCCGCGTCGTGCGGGCTTTCGTGCGGGAGGACATGGAAGTGTCCCGCTTCGCCAAAGCGAACGACGACGTCACCGACGTCGCGCTGCGGGCCGGCCGTTTGATGGCGCTTATGTTCCCTGTGGTCATGCTGGTCATGAACGTATCCAGCGTGGCAGTGATCTGGTTCGGGTCCTTCCGGATCGAGGACGGCTCCATGCAAGTGGGCACCCTGATCGCATTCCTGAGCTACCTCATGCAGATCCTCATGTCGGTCATGATGGCCACGTTCATGGCCGTGATGATCCCGCGCGCGTCGGTTTCTGCCGACCGTATCGGGGAGGTGCTGGATACCGACTCCAGTGTCCGGCCGCCGTCGAACCCTGTCACCGGCGGCATCCGCCGCGGCGAGTTGGAAATGCGCGACGTCGGATTCGCCTACCCGGGTGCCGAGCGGCCCGTGCTGAGTGGCCTGACTTTCACGGCCCGCGCAGGGCAGACCACCGCGATCATCGGCAGCACCGGAGCCGGTAAGACCACGCTGGTCAACCTCATGCCCCGGTTGTTCGACGCCACAACGGGCTCCGTCCGGATGGACGGTGTGGACGTCCGCGACCTCCACCCGGACCTGTTGTGGGGGCACATCGGCTTGGTGCCGCAGCGGCCTTACCTGTTCTCCGGCACGGTCCGCAGCAACCTGCAATACGGCAAGCCGGACGCCACCGAGGACGAACTGTGGCAAGCGCTGCGTGTGGCCCAGGCTGACGACTTCGTACGCGGCATGGACGGGGGCCTGGATGCGGCCATCTCCCAGGGTGGGACCAACGTTTCGGGCGGGCAGCGTCAAAGGCTCGCCATTGCGCGGGCCCTGGTGAAGCAGCCGGAGCTCTACATTTTTGATGACTCCTTCTCCTCGCTGGATACCGCCACCGACGCGCGGCTCCGGCAGGCCCTCAAGCGCCATACCAACGGCGCCACCTTGGTGATCATCGCCCAGCGCGTGTCCAGCATCGCCGACGCAGACCGGATCCTGGTGCTCGACGACGGCAGGATCGTCGGCCAGGGGACGCACGAAGAATTGTTGGAGACATCCGAAACGTACCGCGAAATCGTCTCGTCCCAGCTGGCAGCGGAGGAGGCAGCATGAGCACGTCCACCGCTCCAGCCGGCGGCCGCGGACCCCAGCGCCCCGCAATGGGCCCGGGAAGGGGAGGCCCGTTCGCCGGAATGAACATTCCGGCAGAGAAAGCGTCGAACTTCAAGGCTTCGGCCCGCAGACTCCTGGGAACCCTGCATCCGGAACGGCTCTGGCTGGCCCTGGTGCTGGTCTTCGCCGTGGCCAGCGTTGCGCTGTCCGTGATCGGTCCCCGCTTGCTGGGCGAAGGGACCAACCTGATCTTCGCCGGCATCGTGTCCAAGCAACTGCCCGCCGGGGTGTCCAAAGAGCAGGTCATCGCGGGCCTGCGGGCCTCAGGTGAGAACAGCAAAGCCGACATGCTGGGCGCCATGACCCTCACACCCGGCGTCGGAATCGACTTTGGTGCGTTGTCCTCCGTGCTGCTGTGGGCACTGGCCCTGTACGTCCTTGCCTCAGCGTTCGGCTGGATGCAGGCCTACGTGCTCAACGGCGTCGTGCAGCGGACGGTGTACCGCCTCCGCCAACGCATCGAAGCAAAAATCCACCGCCTGCCCCTGCGCTACTTCGACTCCATCCAGCGCGGTGAACTGCTGAGCCGGGTAACCAACGATGTTGACAACATCTCCCAAAGTTTGCAGCAATCGATCAGCCAAGTGGTCTCGTCCCTGCTGACTGTGCTGGGCGTTCTGGTCATGATGTTCCTGCTCTCGCCCTTGCTGGCGCTGATCGCACTGGTGACCATTCCCCTGACGCTCGGCACGACGCTCCTCATTGCAAAGCGCTCGCAGAAGCTGTTCGTTGCCCAGTGGAAGAACACCGGTGAGCTCAACGGCCAGATTGAGGAAACCTACACCGGACATGCCCTGGTGAAGGTGTTCGGGCGGCAGAACGAGGTCCAGGAAAAGTTCCGCGCCAAGAATGGTGAGCTGTTCCAGGCCAGCTTCGGAGCGCAGTTCGTCAGCGGTCTGATCATGCCGGCCATGACGTTCATCGGAAACCTGGTGTACGTAGGCATTGCCGTGGTTGGCGGCCTGCAGGTGGCTTCCGGTTCCATGCAATTGGGTGATGTGCAGGCGTTCATCCAGTACTCACGGCAATTCACCATGCCCCTGGCGCAGCTCGGATCCATGGCGAACATGCTGCAATCCGGCGTTGCCTCCGCCGAGCGCGTGTTCGATCTCCTGGACGAGGACGAAGAGTCGCCCGAACCTCCTCCTTCGGGCGCTTCGGCCGGGCGCGGTCGCCTGGTGTTCGAGAATGTCTCCTTCCGCTACTCCCCGGACAAGCCCCTGATCACGGACCTCAGCCTGGTGGCAGAACCCGGCCAGAGCATCGCCATCGTCGGGCCTACGGGGGCGGGCAAAACCACCCTGGTGAACCTGATGATGCGCTTCTACGAGCTGGACTCGGGGCGGATAACGCTCGACGGCGTCGACATTGCCTCCATCTCGCGGCAGGAGTTGCGCTCGCGGATGGGCATGGTCCTCCAGGACACGTGGCTGTTCGGCGGCACCATCCGGGACAACATCGCCTATGGGCGGCCCACGGCTTCTGAAGCGGAGATCATCGAAGCGGCGCAGGCAACGTATGTGGACAGGTTCGTCCGGTCCCTTCCCGAGGGCTACGACACCGTTCTCGACGACGAAGGCGGCAACGTCTCAGCCGGCGAGAAGCAATTGCTGACCATCGCCAGGGCCTTCCTGTCCCGGCCATCGGTGCTGATCCTGGACGAAGCCACGAGCAGCGTCGACACCCGTACCGAGGTGCTGGTGCAGAAAGCCATGAACGCCCTGCGCTCGGACCGGACCAGCTTCGTCATTGCCCACCGGCTCTCCACCATCCGCGACGCCGACCTGATCCTGGTGATGGAGGACGGGCAGATCGTGGAGCAGGGCACGCACTCGGAGCTGCTCTCTGCCGGTGCGGCCTACTCCCGGTTGTACGAGGCCCAGTTTGCGGCGCCGGCGTCGGAGGAAGTTTGAGCTTTCCGGTTGCGGGGCAGGTGGCTTCCTGACCCTCTTATGGGTTGCTTCCTGACCCACTTTGGATGCGGAAACGCCATATTTCAACGCTATTTGGTTGTTTTCGGATCACGCTGCGGCCAAAGAAGGTCGGGAAGCGCACGTGCCTGCTAAGGCAGCCTCGAAGGCCGGAGCACATTGGCGTCGCCCGCCTTGCCCGGGTCGAGCGGCACCGGGCTGGTCAGGACAGCCGGCCCACGATGCAGCAGTCCGCCGGAAACAACCTGGCACCGCACGCCGCCGCGCCCGCGCATCGCCTTGTGGGCACCCGGGGCGAGCATCTGGTCCATCCAGGCGCAAGGATGGGCTGGTCTGCCGGCCTTCAGCGTCACCGCGTCTCCGCCGGATTCCAGCGTGAACCCGTGGCCGAGCAATGGAGCCAGTTCCACTCCCCGCAGCACGACGTTCCGGCGCGTCAGCAGCGGATCGAAAGGCCCGGCGTCGAGTTCGGCAGCAATGGCTTCCAGTGCCTCAACGGCGAACACCGTCACGGCGGCGTCCATGTGGGCGGCCTTGCCGAAGAACCTGTCCCCAACAATCCCCTTGCCGGCAACCAACTCAGCGTGGTCGGCGTCCGCAGTTGGAACGTCCGCGGCGCCTTCGCGCGCACGGCCAAAGTAGGCGTGCGCCGGCGACACCAAAAGGTGCACAACTTCGACGTCGTACCTGTAATCAGTCATGCTTCAACGCTAGCCCCTGTCCATGTGGAGCGCAGGGGCATTGTTCCGCGGTGTAAAGCGTGCTTTACTTTGCCTATGAGTAAAGCGTCCTTTACATCCCGGCGGGTCCCGGCCCAGCACTATGTCTTGGCCGTCATCCTCGGCGCCATCCTGACAATCACGGTTGCGGTGGTGGTGGGAGCAACAAACCCGGATGATTTCTGGCCCGCCGCAGGGATCGGGGCGCTATGCTCCGGGTACCCTGCGATGTCCCTCGGAGTGCGGGTTTTCGTCTCCAATAACACCGTCACCCGGGATCCGAACGGGGAACAAAGCGTGGAGCTGCAATGGATGCGCCAGGCCGGGGCCGGGGCCTTCATTGACGTGCTGGTCGCGGCGATTGTTGCTTCGCTGGTGCTGGCCATCGGCCGTTTCCAGGTTGATGCGCTCCCACTGCTTCTGGGGCTCGTTGGCCTCAGTACGCTGGATGCCGGCCTCCGTTACGTGGCCATCCGCCACCGTGCTCTGAAGTGAAGAACAACCTTGCCGAGCGCCGAGCCGGCCGCAACTGGACCCAGGCGGACCTGGCCGCCGCGCTCGGAGTGTCCCGGCAGACCGTCATCTCCATCGAGCGAGAGAAGTTCGACCCGTCATTGCCTTTGGCGTTCCTCATTGCGCGGACCTTTGGCTGCGCCATCGAGGACGTCTTCACCGCGGAGTGACACCACGGTAAAGATAAAGTGGCACCGTGAACTTTGCTGAAGCAGCCGACGGCGTCGAACTCGCCTGGACATCGGAGGGCGAAGGCGAACCCATGCTGCTTATCGCCGGGCAGGCTACGTCCATGGACGGTTGGGGCCCGACGGCGGAGCTTCTGTCGCGCTATTACCGCGTCATCCGCTTTGATCACCGCGGGATTGGCCACAGTGGGAGGGGTGACGCTGAGCGGTACACCACTCGACGTCTCGCCAACGATGCTGCGGCCGTGCTCAGCGCGGCCGGGGCGGAGTCAGCACACGTGTACGGCCATTCAATGGGCGGACGCATAGGCCAGTGGCTGGCCATCGATGAGCCGCAAAGGGTTCGTACCCTGATCCTGGCGGCAACGAGTGGCGGGAGCATGCCGGACAGCGCAGCCGAGCCGGACAAAGCCGCCCTTGACGCCCTGGTCAGTGGCGACCTCTCCCGTCTGGAGCCGCTCTTTTTCGACTCTGAGTGGGCCAGGAACAACCCCGAGGCGACCCACACTTTCTTCAATTCCCGCGCGTCGGCGTGGGCCAAGGCGCGTCATTTCAGGGCCAGCCGCGAGCACGATGCCTGGAGCGAACTGGGTGCGATTACGGCTCCCACCTTGATACTCCATGGCACCGAAGACAGACTGACTCCCTTGCCCAATGCGCTGCTGCTACGCGGGCATATAGCCCGTTCGGTCCTTGTCCGCGTACCGGGTGCGGGACACGGGCTGCACCTGGATCACCCCGGGACCGTCGAGTGGATCCGGCAGTTCATCGCACGCAGGAGCAGCTAGCTAATACTGCGGGCCGGCCTGGGACGATTCCCCGGCAAGCCGTTGTACCAGCGCGTCCACGATTGGCAGTTGCCCTTTGACGAGCTTGGTCCGGGCCACGGCTTCCTCAAGCCATTGGGCGTCGTCGATTTCGGGAAAGTCCTTGATGGTGCCAGAGCCTTTGGGCCATTCCATGGGGAATGTGTTGCTGACAATCTCTTCGGGCTGAAAACCACTGGCTTCCGCGATGAACGCCGTGATCAGTTTGCCCGAGGGCTGCCGGAATGTACCCAACAGAACGTAGTCCGCAGATGGCGGCGGAGTGCCGATTTCTTCAGTGAATTCCCTTCGTGCGGCAACCAAAGCGTCTTCGTCGTCGGAGAATTCGCCCTTGGGAATTGACCACGCGTGCTGATCTTTCCGCGCCCAAAAGGGCCCACCCATGTGGGCTATCCAAAGCTCCAATTGTCCGGCGGTATTTCGCCGGTAAAGGAGGATTCCTGCGCTGCGGATAGTGATGTCGCCTCCCGGGGTAAAGGTGCTGCACACATTTGTTGGAACACCTCAAGGCTACGCCGCCAAGCGCGGCCGTTATCCAATCGATGTTAATTCCCGGATCTTGGGTACCAATTTCGCTTCCCGCAAGGCCACGGCTACTCGATAATCGAGGAGTTGTACGTTCTCCGGGGGGAGGAGCGTATTGCGGCCAGCGGGACCAGCCGCTGGCATTCTGGGCGCATCAGCAGGAGGAAACAGCTATGGCATGGTCAGTGAGGCTCCTTCCACGTGGGGGAAGAAAAGTTATGGGGGTAGCCGTAATTGCTGCGGTTGCCCTGTCCATGTTTGCCGGCACAGGACCATCGCATGCGGCGGACACAACGCCTATGGCAGATGATCCCGGCCCGGTGGGCAGTTTTGCCTGGAAGGGATTCAATTGGCAGAAGCGTTTTTGGGGTGGAGCGCCCATGTACAACGCGACGTGGGATGCCAACAATGTCAGCAACCCGGATGCCAACGGCTACGTGAAGCTGTCCATAAGCAACCCGACAGGTTCGGCGCCCAAGGGTGCGGAATTCCAGTCCACCCGTGAAGGATTCGGCTACGGTACATACAGCACCACGGTGGAAAAGGATGTCAGCGCACTCCAAAAGGAAGTGGTGTGGGGCTGCCTATTCACCTATGACCCCAATGCCGTTCCCGGCTACACCGAGATCGACCTCTGTGAAGCGTCGGCGTGGGGCGGGGGCGCCGCATATGGCGAAAGCTGGCCGGTTACCCAAGGGCACGGTTACTGGTTCGATGCCACCTTGCCTCCGGGCCAAGGCAACAACACGGTCACCTTCGATGTCACGAATGCCCCCATCCTCACTCACCGGATGGTCTGGGAGCCGGGCAAGCTGACCTTTGAGACGTTTGCCGGGGAAGGGTACGACGGGCCACTCCTCAAGAGGACAGTCCTGGAAGGCTCCACTGTTCCCACTCCTGGCAAGGAACAGATTCACTTCAACCTGTGGGTCACCGGCGGCGGCGGTGGAGACGCGGCACATGTTGCACCGGAAACCGTCACGATCAGGGACTTCTCCTTTGTCCCGGCGAACCAGCTCACGGGTCCGGTTCCGACTATCACCGGCACGGCAGCGGTGGGCTCGACACTCACCGCAGTCCCGGGCACCTGGCCTGCCGGAACAACCTTGGCGTATCAATGGTTCAAAAACGGCACGGCCATTTCAGGAGCCACGGGACCCACCCGAGTCCTGGCCGCTGCGGACCAGGGCGCCAGCCTGACTGTGCGTGTGACGGGAAGCCTGGCCGGGTATGCCACGGCTACTAAGGAGTCGGCCCCGACGGCGGCAGTGGTGGCCGGAACCTTGCAGGCTCCGACCCCCACCATCACAGGTACGCTCACAGTTGGTTCGACCCTGACGGCAAACCCCGGAACGTGGACTTCCGGTACCGCACTGACGTACCAGTGGTACCGCTCCGGGACCTTGATTGCTGGAGCGACGGCCAAGAACTACAAGCTTGTGAGCGCAGACCAGGCGGACACCATGAGCGTCAGAGTCACCGGAACCAAAGCCGGCTACACCACGGTGTCCAGGGTTTCAGCAAGCACCGCGGTGATCCCCTAGGAGGCGGACGGCAGGTTCTTCTGTGCGCGGACGGGAACAATCCTCTTGATCGCGAGCCCCAATGCCAGCATGGCGAACGCGGCCAGGGCGAACCAGAAAAGGTCGCCTGCTCCGGTCAGGGCGAGGGTACCGGATCCCATTCCGGCCGCGGCTGCTCCGGCTGCGGGGGTTACTGGGCTGTTGTACATGAGTCGATTACCAAACTTTCTTTCTGTTGAATGCTGCGTCCAGGTACGCCTTGGCGTGGACTGCCTGGAGGAAGATGTCGATCACTGTTTCGTACATGGTTGCGGCCAGCAGCATGTGCCTCCAGCCCCGGAACCGCACAGTGATGACGCGTTCCAGGATGAAGATGCCGGTGACTGCAATCCAGAAGGGCTGGAGGTTCAGGCCCATCCCTGAAATGAGCGCGAAGAGGATGGAGCCAAAGTAGGCCAGCGTCACTACGACGCCGATCATTGAAAGGAACTGGCGGCCCCAGTAGGGCCTGGTCACTTTGGTCCATCCGTATTGCACGCAGTTCTCCACCGCGCCCCGCTTCCACCGGAGCCGTTGCGCCCACAGTTCGCGCCACGTGGGCATGACCTCTGTGACCAGCGTGCAGTTGGCTGGTGAAGCGATCCGATAACCCAGTGTCAGCAGGGCGAAGGAGAGTTCGTTGTCCTCTGTCAGGACGGACGTGTCGTAGATGCCGCCCTTGCCGTTTCCGGCAGGGAGTGTGCCGCCAAGGCGGGCAGCTGCGACGTCGCGAAGAGTCTTGACGCGGAAAAGGGCGGCGGTCCCTGTGACTACCAAGCACTTGCCGTGGAGGCGCTTGACGTCCCGGGCGTAGCGGGCGTATTCGTTGCGCTGGAGGTGACCTACGAAGCCGCCACCGGGACCTCCGCTGAAGACACCGCCTACCGCGCCGAGCAGTTCGTCGGCGAGCAGGTTTTGTGTGGCGTTCTCAATGAAGTCAAGGGCGAGCTGGGAGTCTGCGTCCTGGACCAGGATGAGGTCCTCGGGGTCGGCGTCGGGCAGCAGCCGGCTGAGGGCGAAGTTCAGAGCTCCGGCCTTCTTGTCCTTGTTTCCCACCGTACGGATGACCTCAGCGCCCTGGGCGACCGCGAGGTCCTCGGTATCGTCGGTGCAGTTATCGGCCACCACGATCACGCGGTCCGGGCGGCGGGTCTGGTTGTTCAGGGAGACAAGTGTGTCGGTGATGCCGGCGGATTCGTTGTGGGCCGGAACCAGGACAGTTACCACGCCGCCGGCGGCACGGTGGGATCCGCGGGGCGCGGTGGCCGGGGCCGGTGAGGCAGCGGTGTCCGTTGATGCGTGGACCGTGGTTTCCGTGAGCATTGTGATCCCTCCGTTCGTTAGCTGGAAGCGTTGACTCACTTAGAGTTCCAACGCCAACGCAAGAAACGCGCAGGCAAAGCGTCAAGGAAAAATCAAGGTTTGCTCAGGGTTTGCTTGAAGCGTCACGCAAACGGCTACGGGATCAGGTGCAGCCTTAAACGCAAGAGGACGACGTCGGGAGGTCCCGGCGTCGTCCTCTTGCGTTTGTTGTCGAGCAGCTTAGCGGCTCAGGCTGACCGTAAAGGTCTTCGGTCCGCTGAGGGTCACGGCAATGCCGCAGTTTTCTGCCGCAGCGCGGTGGGAAAGGGACTGGATGGCGGCATCGATGGTGTGGTCGATGGCCGACTTGTCCCAGATTTTCAGCGTGATGGAGTCAGTATGTGTCGTCATTGTCAGTACTTTCACTCAGGCTGGTGACAGCCCCAAGCTTCGTCGCCCGGGGCCGCATCCTCGTCGGTGAGGATTGCTGATTCAGCTTGTATGGGAACGGATTCCCTCATTCATGGTTCATGCTGCCCACCGTGATTGACAAGCGAATCCAGCCAAGTGTGACCGATTACACGTTGCTTGTTACTCCGTGTAACCGGTGCTGACAGTGAGCTCCCGCCAACGATCCACCTCGGCCCGCTGGGCTTCCGCTACGGCGTCAAAGGCCTTGGCGGCGTCCTCACCGAGCAGCAGGAAGCCAGGAGTTTCAGAGGCCTCGACAGCGTTGATAATCACCTGGGCTGCCCTGTCCGGATCACCCTGCTGCGTCCCATGCACCGTGTCGTTTTCCTTGCGTCGCTTGCCGGCAGTCTGGGCGTAGTCGTCAATGGCTTCTGCGGATTGCGTGAGCGACCTTCCGGCGAAGTCCGTCCTGAAACCACCCGGTTCCACGGCCGTTACTGTGATGCCCAACGGCGCCAGTTCCTTCTGCAGGGAACCGGAAATGCCTTCAAGCGCGGCCTTTGTTGCCGAGTAATAGCCCGAGCCGGGTGGGCAGATGCGGGCGCCGATCGAGGAGATGTTCACGATCGCACCCGAACGCCGGGTACGCATCCCGGGCAGGACGGCCTTGATCATGGCGACGGGACCGAACACGTTGGTATCGAACAGCGTCCTGACGTCCGCGTCGGCGCCCTCTTCGATCGCGGCGCGATAGCCGTATCCCGCGTTGTTGACCAGGACGTCCACACCGCCGAAGCGCTCCACGGCCTGCTGCACGGCCGCTTCCACCTGCGACTGATCGGTGACGTCGAGCGGGACGGCGAGTGCCGTCGTCGGGAATTCCGCGGCGAGGTCCTGCAGAGTGGCGGTGTCGCGCGCGGTCACGACGGCGTTATCGCCTTTCGCGAGGACCGCCAGGGCAAGTGCGCGGCCGAGACCGGTGGAGCAGCCTGTGATGAGCCAGGTAGTCATGATGTTCCTTTCATGGTTGACCTATCCCACTGAACGCTACTCCCCGGCGCCACGGGAGTGACGGCCCATACAGGTATTGCCGGTGCCACCCGGGACAGAGGACGCCGCTCAACCGACGTGCACCCACGGGCGGCGGCTCACCTCCGGTTCGGCCTCCCTGAGGACCTCGCGGGTCACCGGGGCTATTTCGCCCTCGCCCAGGAACAGGAAGCGCAACAGGTTGGTCATCGGGTTGCCCTCAGTCCAGCGGAAATATATGTGGGGCATCAACCCTGTGACGTCACGGATATGCAAAAGCACCGAGGCAATGGTGTTCGCCACCACCGGACCATGCACCTCAAGGATCCGGTAGCCGTGCCGTTCGATGCCCTTGACGTACAGTTCGGTCTCGAAATCCGAAGTGTCGTCGAGCACCACTTCAAGGAACAGGCCGTGGTAGTTGAGGGGGAGGTGGCTGACCTCGATGGCCGAGACCAGCTTCGAGCGATAGGCCTCCGCCGTAAGCCGGAGCGGTTCGTGCGCGATGAGCCGTATGGGTTCGGTGCCGTCGTCAAGGATGAATTCCAGGGCGTTGCGGTCCATGTGGACGTGTGTGGCGTGCAACTCGAACGACCTGCGCACCCGGGACAGCAGGGAGATGCCGATGATGCCGGCGATGAACACGGCCGCAATCCGGATGCCTTCGGGTCGCTCCACGACGTTGGCCACCGTGGTGTAGACGAACACGGCGGCGATGGCGCCGAAGCCGATCATGCGTTTGCGCTGATCACGACGGCGGGTGGACAGTGTCACGGCAACGGCGGCTGACGTCATCAGCACCAGGACACCGGTGGCGTAGGCACCGCCCTGGGCGTCGACGTCGGCGTTGAAGGCGATAGTGATGAAGAACCCCACCAGCGTGAAAACCAGCACCAAGGGGCGAACCGCCTTGGCCCATTCCGGAGCCATGCCGTAGCGGGGAAGGTACCGCGGTACAAGGTTGAGCAGGCCGGCCATGGCGGAGGCGCCTGCGAACCACAGGATGGCGATGGTGCTGATGTCGTACACCGTGCCAAACCCAGGCCCAGGTATTCGTGGGCGAGGAACGCGAGGGCACGGCCGTTTGCCTGGCCGCCGGGCTCGAACTCGCGCTCGGGGATGAGGACCACAGTAGTGAAGCTTGAGGTGATGAGGAACGTACTCATGATCAATGCGGCGGTGGTGAGCATTCTCCGGGTTCCCCGGATGCGGCCTGTTGGCTTGGCCTCAGTGTCATCGGGGTCGCCCTGCACCTGCGGCATCACGGCGACACCCGTCTCGAATCCGGAGAGGCCCAACGCGAGTTTCGGAAAGACAATGCAAGCGATGGCTACGGCCATGAGCGGGTTGCCGTGGGAAGTCCACAGCAGCTGCCACCAGTCACCTACGGCGGTGGGATGCGCCAGGACCTCGACGACGGTGGTGGCGACCACCACCACATTCAAGCCCAGGTAAAGGACCACAAGAACGACGGCGACGCCTATCGCCTCCTTGAAACCACGGAGGAAAACGGCGGCCAGGAGTGCCAGGAGGACCAAGGTGACAGGAACATTCTGGCCCTGCAGCCAGGACGGCATCACCGGGTTCTGGATGAAGTGGGCCGTGGCATCCGCCGCGGAAAGAGTCATGGTGATCATGAAGTCCGTGGCGGCAAAGCCGAGCAGCACCAGCACCAGCAGTTTGCCTCCCCAGCGTGGAAGCAAACGCTCGAGCATGGCGATGGAGCCCTCGCCGCGGGGACTTTCCCCTGCCACGCGCCGGTAGACCGGAAGCGCGCCGAACAAGGTAACGGCAACCAGGACGATGGTGGCCAGCGGTGAGATCACGCCCGCGGCCAAGGCAGCGATGGCCGGCTGGTAGCCAAGGGTGGAGAAGTAGTCCACGCCCGTCAGGCACATGACCTGCCACCAATGGTGCTTCTTCTCGTGGGCCGCACTGACCACGCCGGGGCCGGGATGCCGGCCTTTGCTGTCCTGCAGCCCGAACAGGAGCCACGTCCGGAATGATGTCCAACCCCGGGGCCTGGGAGCCGAGGGGTCAGCCGGTGGTCTGCTTAACGTGGTCATGGGTGCCCTCCCAGACGCTCGTCGATCTGAGCTGAACATAGCACCGCGCACGAGGCGTGATGCCGGAAGGGGCCAATTCTTGATAAGACCTTTACGCGAGAGGTGAGCTCCCGGGGTTATTGGCGCGAGCCAAAGGGTTGGGAGCTAACCCCTCACGGGCGGAAGGTCCAAGGACTGTTGATCGGTGATGAGGCCCAGGCACGCGTCCTCTCGGTGGCTTCCTGACCCGCTTTGACATTCATATTCCCCCAAATTAACCATTTCTGGTTGTTTTTCGGGCCAACCTGAGGCAAAGGGGGGGGCGGGAAGGAACGCATGGCGGGAGTGGCAGCAGGCTTCTACCAACTCAGCCAACGATTCGCTGCGGCACTGTGTTCGGCCGCTGCCGCTGGGATGTTCCTGCAAGCCCAGGGAGCGGCCACCGGCCAGGCCTCCAAGGATGCTTTCCACCAAGGCATCGTGATGTGCTGTGTCCTGCTGGGCGTCGCCTTGCTCGCCGGCGGACTGGACTGGTTCCGCGAGGCGCGGGACCGCAGAAACGCACGTGCCGCCGTCGTGACTTCCGGGAAGGAAACCGCGACGGCGGCGGTAGCACTTACGTCGGAACGTCCGACGGCGGCCGGTGCTCAGCGTTCGGAAGCCACCGAATCAGTGGACGCCTGAGCTACGGGAGCCGGCGGGGCCGTCGGCCCGGTGGTGGGGACACCGGCGTCGCGGAGTGCCGGGAAGCCGCCGTCCACGTGGACGGCGTTGGCGTAGCCGAGGACTTTGAGCTTCTGCGCGACGGGACGTGAACCGTTCACGGAGCCGCAGAACACCACGATTTTCTGGTCGGTGCCGCTGACCTGGGCAAGGCGGTGCGCGGATTCGGGGCTGAAGTCTTCCTCAACGTGCTCGCGGTTGACCACTACGGCACCGGGGACTGCGCCGGTGCTGGCGCGGCCTCCTTCGCTGCGGACATCAATCAGCAGCGCGCCTTCTTCGATGAGCTTGGCGGCGGCGTCGGCGGTGATCAGTTGGGTGTCTTCCTGTACTGAGTCCTGAACTGTGGTTTCGGTGGACATGGAGCTCCTTTTATAGGTGGTGGACGTGTTGGTGGTGGTTGGAAAATCGGAAAGTCAGAGGCCCCAGGCCTCGGCCAGCAACTGGTAGGAGTTCTGCCGGTCGGCGGGGTCGTGGGCAATGGTGGTGATGAGCAGTTCCTGGGCGCCGGTGACGCGCTGCAACGTGCGCAGCTTGGCGCTGACTTGGTGGGGGTCGCCCACCAGCCTCGTGTCCACGCGGTCTTTGATCAGCTCCTCGGCTTCCGCGTCCAAAGGAAGATCCAGGGCATCGTCCGGCGAGGGGTAGGGGATGGCGCCCTGGCCGCTGCGAATGCCGTGTACCCACTGGGCATAGCCGCGTGCGAGGCGCTGTGCTTGGCGTTCGTCCGGGGCCACCAGCACGTCCGCCGAGACGATCACCTGCGGTTCCTGCAAGGAAGCAGACGGTTCAAAGTGGGCCCGGTATTCGGCAATGGAGTCCAGCACGCCGGCTGGTGCTACGTGGTAGTTCGCGCCGAAGGGAAGTCCCAACTTGCCTGCCAAACGCGCGCTGGGACCCGCTGTTGAACCGTGGATCCAGAATTGGGGCGCCTGCCCGAGAGCCGGCGTCGCGGTGACTTCCTCGCCATGCTTGGTCCTGTACTCCCCGGTGAAGAAACCGATGATGTCCTGGACGTCGTTCTCGAAGTTGTCCGTGTCTCCAGGGAAGCGGCCCAGCAGTTCACCTTGCAAGCGGAATTTCCTGGGAAGGACGGCGCCGAAGATGGGGCGCGGCGAAGGAATCAGCAAACCGTCAACCACGCGATCGCCGGGTGTGTCCGTAGGGGGAACTACTCCAGGAGCCGGTTCGCTGGGCGACTTCGGCGGGCCGGAGCGACCAAAGCCAAGGTCCACACGGTCCGGGAACACGGCGGCGAGCGTGCCGATGCTCTCCGCAATCTGGAGCGGCCTGTAATTCCCCAACAGGGTGGCCGCCGTGCCGACACGGATGGTCGTGGTGGCCGACGCAACCAAACCGGCCAGGATATGCGGGGCAGAACCGGCAACGCCTGTGTTGAGGTGATGTTCTGCGAGCCAGTAGCGCGAGTAGCCGGAAGCTTCGGCGGAGGCGGCAAGCGCGATGGTGCTGCGCAGCGCCTCGCCCGGTGTCTGCCCGGCAGAAACCGGGCTCAGGTCGAGGACGGACAAGGGAGTGACTGAAGGCTTCGGCATGGCACGACACTACGGAGCGCAGTGCCCCGGCCAAAGCCGATCCGTCACCCCGCTCAACCGGGCTAAATCCGGCGAAATCCGACGAAACGGACCGTCACGGAGGGCTCACAGATGCACATGGAGCAACGGACAAATTCGAACATTTCGCACCGAAGCCGCACAGTCATTTCCTGTCAAACCCTTGACCGGATGGTTGAGGCGCTGGTAAACCTTGTTGGCGGAAAGCGTTTTCTCGCATCGATCACTTCACTCGCTCATATGCGGAGAGATTGCTCGGCGCCGAGTGAAACGTTCCAAAAAAGTGCGCGCAGACCCCCTGCCGCCCAGCATCAAAGGAGATGTTCTTTGGCTCACACCTCGAAATGTTCCTACCCCACCGCCCGTCGTCGTGCGCGGAGGGCAGTTCCACTGGCGGCCTCTGCCTCCCTGGCTGCCGCCGCCATCGCGCTGACAGGCGTCCCGCTTGCCCAAGCAGCTCCCGCCCAACTCCCGCAGTCAGCGCAAACCGGACTTCCCGCCGTCGTGCCTGCCGCCAAGGACCCCGCTTCGCTGAAGCGCCAAGTGGAAAACCTGGACCGCGCACCCGTGGCCGTCCTGACGGATCAGGGCGTCACAGTGAGCTGGCGTATGCTCGGCCTGGACAAAGACAGTGTCGGCTTCCAGGTTCTGCGCGACGGCGTCAACATCACCCCCGAACCCCTGCGCAACGCCACGATGTTCGTTGACCCGGACGGGACGGCGCAGTCCAGCTACGTGATCAAGACCGTCGCCAACGGCCAAGGCCGGGACAAGCTGACCGAGGCGGTCACGCCCCTGGCGCAGAACTACCTGGCCATCAAGCTGGACAAGCCGGCCGACGGCGTGACGCCCGACGGCAAGCCCTACACCTACTCGGCCAACGACGCCACCGTGGCAGACCTCGACGGCGACGGCAAGTACGAGGTCATCCAGACGTGGGCGCCATCCAACGCGAAGGACAACTCGCAATCCGGTTACACGGGCAACGTCTACGTGGATGCCTACAAACTGGACGGAACCAAGCTGTGGCGCATCGACCTGGGGCGCAACATTCGCGCCGGCGCACACTACACGCAGGTCCTCGCGTATGACTTCGACGGCGACGGCAAGGCCGAGGTCTCGTTCAAGACGGCGGACGGCACGACGGACGCGGCGGGAACGGTGATCGGCAACGCCAACGCCGACTACCGCAACAGTGCCGGCTACGTCTTGTCCGGTCCCGAGTTCCTCACGGTCTTCAAGGGCGAAACTGGAACGATCATGGACACCGTCGCTTACGAGCCAGCCCGGGGCCCGGTGGCAGGGTGGGGCGACAATTACGGCAACCGCGTTGACCGCTTCCTCGCAGCCGTGGCATATCTCGACGGCGAACACCCCTCGCTGATGTTCAGCCGCGGCTACTACACCCGCACAGTGCTGGTGACCTACGACCTCGTCAACGGAAAACTCGTGAAACGCTGGACCTTCGATTCCAACCAGGCCGGGGACGAGTACAAGGGGCAAGGCAACCACAACCTCTCCGTCGCGGACGTGGACCAGGACGGCAAGGATGAGTTCGTCTTCGGCTCAATGACCATCGATGACAACGGCCAGCCGCTGTACAACACCAAGCTCGGTCATGGCGACGCGATCCACACCGGCGACCTCGACCCGTCCAGGCCGGGGCTGGAGACATTTGCCGTCCACGAAAGCATGGGCCAAAGCGGCAACCGTGGAGCGACCTTCCGGGATGCTGCTACGGGTGAAATTCTCTGGAGCATCCCTGCCGTCAAGGACACCGGCCGTGGTGCAGCGGGTGACATCGATCCCCGCTATGAAGGGGCCGAGGGCTGGGCCGTGGGTGGTTCCGCCGCCTGGGACTCGCCGGTGGGCCAGCTGAGGTCGGCCAAGGGTGAGCTGATCTCCGAGAACATTCCGGCCGCCAACTTCCTGGCTTGGTGGGACGGGGACCTGCTCCGCGAGATCGTTGACCACGACTACGATGCAACGGTCTCCCGCGGCGTTCCCACCATCTCCAAGTGGAACTGGGAAACCGAAACCAGCGACCGCCTCCTGACGGCGGACGGTGCCCGCAGCAACAACACCACCAAGGGCAACCCGTCCATTCAGGCCGACATCCTGGGTGACTGGCGCGAGGAGATCGCCTGGCCGTCCACGGACAGCACCGAACTCAGGATCTACACCACCACGGCTCCCACCGAGGTTCGCCTGCGCACGCTGATGCACGACACCGTCTACCGCACGGCTGTTGCACGTGAGAATGTGGCGTACAACCAGCCGCCCCACCCGGGCTTCTTCATCGGTGAGGGGATGCAGGCCCCGGCGGCGCCCGCCGTCGTCTACACCGGCACCAAGTAGAACAACGCGGGGTTACTTATGGCCTTTGGGATACCCCCTATGGGCCGTAAGTAACCCCGCGTTGCTTTCTCCGGTCAGTGCTGGCCGAGGGTGCCACCCAGTGGGGGGACGGCTCTGGGGTCGTCCCCGTCCCTGCGTTCGGCCTTGCTTCGGGTATCGCTTTCGGCGGTGCCATCCGAGTCTCCATCGACGTCCGCCAACCCGTTGGTCTGGTCGAACGGGTGGTTGATGGGGTCGATAACCGGTGTGGTATTTGTGGTGTCGGTTCCTGTGGTGTTTGTGGTGTCGGTTCCCGCGGTGCCGGTCTCCGGTGCCTGCTTTTCGATGTACTCCTTGAACTTCTTCAAGTCTGACTCAGCCTGCCTCTCAACAATGTGCAACTTGTCCCCCAGGAATTCCAGGACGCCGTGGGGTTCGTATTCCAACGACAAGTGCAGGGAAGTCTGGCTGGGGCCGGCTTCCTTGAACTCCACCCACCCTGCGTTCTTGACACCCTCGACGGCGGCCCACGCCACGGCACGGTCCACGTCCTGCTGGACGATCCTGGCTTCCCACGTGCGGTGGACGCCTGCGATCTCGGCGACCCATTCAAGGCGGTCGTCGCCGAGCCGCGTCACTCGCTCCACTCCGCCCATGAAGTGCGGGAATTCCTCGAACTGTGTCCATTGCCTGTAGGCCGTACTGATCGGAACGTTGACCATGATTGTCTTGTTCACTTTCGTGGTCACTTTGTCCTCCTCCTGCTCGATTCGGTATTGATCAGCATGCTTACATTATCGGGCTTTTCGGAGGGGAAGAACAGGCCTGATAGCCCTCGGGAGCAGGCGCTAGGAGATCACCCGGCCGTTCTGGACCAGGTATTCGAGGTGCTCCGAAATATCGGCAAGCACGGAGATATCGGCCACCGGATCCGCGTCCAGGACCAGCATGTCCGCGTCGGCGCCCGGCGCCACCACGCCAAGTTCACCTGCGCGCTCAAGCAGCAGCGCCGCCGTCGTGGTGGCTGAGCGGATGGCGTCGATGGCGGGCTGGACCTTGCCCAACAGCCTGAACTGTTCGTTCTGGTGGCGGTGCATGCCGCCCAGAAGATCGGATCCGAAGGCCATCTTGACGCCTGCCTGGTGGGCCCGCGAGATGGCTTCGAGTCCGCTGGTGAGCACAGAGTCCACCTTGGCCCACATCTCCTCGGTGAGGCCGAATTCCTTGCCTTCTTCCTTCAACGCCCAGTAGGTCACCAGCGTGGGAACCAGGAAGGCGTCCTTCTCGAGGAAGAGCCGCAGGCTTTCGTCGTCCAGGAGGTTGCCGTGTTCGATCGAACGCACCCCGGCTTCCAGCGCGCGGTTGATGGCCCGGGCAGTGTAGGCGTGGGCTGCGACGTAGCGGTTGGCAGCCTCGGCCTCTTCCACTGCTGCCCGCATTTCCTCCATGGAATACTGCGTCGAGTCGATGCGGTCAGTGGGGGAGGAGACGCCGCCGGACGCCATGATCTTGATGTGGTGGGCGCCCTTGCGGATTTCGTCGCGGGCAGCGGCCCTGACAGCGTCCACGCCATCAGCCACCCGGCCGATGCCACAGCAGCCGCGGCCATTGGGATCATGGTCTTCGCCGGGGAGCCGCATATCGCCGTGACCGCCGGTCTGGCTCAGCGCGTGGCCGCAGAAGTGGATTTTCGGGCCTTCCAGCAGCCCCTCCTCCTGCGCCATGGCCAGCCCGAAGTCGGCGCCCGAGAGGTCACGGACAGTAGTAAAGCCGCGGCGCAGCATCTCTCCCATGATCCGGGCCGTCTGCGCATAGACGTACGACGCCGGCGTGTAGGTCAGGGAACGGAAGTCGGCGCTTGACGCCACGACGTGGACGTGGGCGTCGATGAGGCCCGGGATGACGAACTTCCCTGTGCCGTCGATGACCCGGGCGTTCGAAGGCGCCTCGGCGTTCGGTCCTACGCTGCTGATCTTTCCATCAACGCTCACGACGTCGGCAGTCGAGTAGGTGCCGGCGTCCACGTCCAGGACGCTGGCGTTGCGGATGACGAGGGCCGTGGTTTCAAGGGTGGTGCTCATGCTAAACGGTGTCCTTCCCGGGGACTTCGGGGTCTTCAGGTACTTCAGTGGGATGGGCTTCAAAGGCTTGGACCAGCGCGGGCAGGTTCGCGTTGATGACTTCGACGGCGGTGTCCACACTTTGCTGCGTGTACTTGCCTTCCGCATCAAGGAGCGCCAGGACGCCCACCACGTTGTTGCCAGGATCGAGGACCGGCACGTTGATCACGGCTCCGCAGCCGAGCTGCTGGATAAGTCCGGAGTCTGAAAAGACTTCGCGGAGTGCTGCCAGGTCAGGGGCAAGGAACGGCTTCTTTTCTTCGATGACGGTTCCCAGCCAGCCGGGGGAGATCTCGACGGTCTTCTCTCCGCCCACCGGGTATTCCGCGGGATGGCTGGTGAACAGCCGCTTCAGGCCGGAACGTTGCGGGATCCACTGCAATGCAGTGAACAGGATGACTCCCGGATCCTTCTGCAGGGAGGTGAAGGCCTCTTGGAACGTGGTGTCAGTCTTCATGGTGTTTCCGCTCATTTGCTCGCTGTTCCTGCCGCTGCCGGGTCATGTTCGGCTCGGGCGTTGATGTCTTCCAGCGACTTGCCCGCAGTGGAGGCGCCGAAGATCACGACGCCCAGGACGCCGATTGTCAGCACCACGGTGGTCATGGTGAACACTCCGCCGAAACCGAGGGAAGCCGCGAAGATTCCGATGATGGACGGGGCCAGGATGCTGCCGACGCGGCCCACAGCACTGGCAAGGCCAACGCCGGTGGCGCGCATCCAGGTGGGGAAGAGCTCCGGGGTGTAGGCGTAAACACCTGCGTAGGTGCCGTTCAGGAAGAAGGACAACGTTGCTGCGGCCACCAGGATCATGCCGGAATCGTTGGACTGGCTCAGCCAGAAGGCACTGATGGCCGATCCCGCCAGGTAGAGGGCGATGGTGTTTTTGCGGTCGATCCGGTCACACAACCAGGCCGCCGAGAAGTAGCCGGGGATTTGTGCCAGGTAAATGAGGATGGAGAATTCGAAGCTCTTGGTGACCGTGATGCCACGGCCTACCAGCAACGTGGGAATCCAGGAGAAGAAGCCGTAGTAGGAGAACGTGATGACGAACCAGATCAACCAGATCACCGCGGTCCGGCGGCGCATTGCCTTGGACCACATGAATTTCAGGGCATTCCAGACACTGATCTTTTGCTCGTGCTTGGTGATCTCTTCTTCCGCGGATGGCAAGGGCGCCAAGGGCTTCCCGGTGGCTTTCACTACGCTCTGCTCGAAGCGATCCACTACTGCGGTTGCCTCTGCGATGCGTCCGCGGCTGATGAGGAAGCGCGGGGATTCGGGCAGGCTGCGACGCCACCAGAGCAGGAGGAGGATGGGAACGGCAGTGATGACCTGCGCCCAGCGCCAGCCATCCTCGCCCATGGGAACCACGAACCGGCCGATCAGTGCGGCAGCCACGAAGCCGAAGGAGAAGAAGCCGGCCAGGGTTCCAATGAACCAGCCGCGGCGCTTGGGAGGGATGAACTCGGAGAGGAAGGGGGCGATGATCACGCTTTCGGCGCCGGCCCCCAATCCTGCAAAGATCCGTGCAATCAGGAAGATTTCAAAGTTGGGGGCCATGGCCGCGACGATCGACATGAGGCAGTAGAAGGCAAGAGCCCACAACATGACCTTCTTGCGGCCGAAGCGGTCACCCATCCAACCGGCCAGGATTGCGCCGAAGAAGAAGCCGAACGGGGCCGCGGAGCCAACCAATCCGAGGCTGGCGGTGCTGAGGCCCCATAGTTCCTGGATGCGCGGGAGCAGGAAGGCGACTACTGCACCGTCCATGCCGTCGAACGAGTAGCCGAGGCCTCCGATAAGGAGAAGCTTGTAGTGTGGTCGACTGAGAGCCAGACGATCCAAGCGTGCTGTGAGAGACATGGTGATTCCTGCCAAAGTGGGCCAAGTTGTACATTTTTAGGAATATGCACGGATCTGTGCAGAAGCGATGTATCGAAGTTACGGCCAAAGTGTGAGGTAGGTCAATAGGTGGAAGAAGATTTCGACTCGTCAACGTTGACCGAGTGGCTGGACAGCCGTGTCCAAGGGCGGAAGCTCGCGGCACGCCAATTGCAAGTCATTGGCATCCTCCGATCCCAGCCACGGCTTGCGTCCTACGGCTCTGTGAGCGACATCGCCGGGGCTGCCGCCTCGAACGCCTCCACGGTGACAAGAACCGCGCAAACACTGGGATTCAAGGGGTGGGCAGACTTCCAATTCGAGCTGCGTTCACGCTTCCTGGCGTCCCTTAGCGCAGTGGAAGTTGCCGCCGAACACAACGGCCACATCAACAGCCCGGCACAGGCTGCAGTGTCCACGGATCGCGCCAACCTGGCCCACTTTGAGCGAACCCTGGATGCCAACACCCTTCATGACATTGCGCAGGCGATTGCCGGTGCACGGCAGACTTTCATCGTTGCAGCAGGCAGTTACGCCATCCCGGGCAAGGCGCTGGAACACAACGCGATCATCGCCGGCTACAACGTACGGCTCCTCGATGCCGACGTCGCTGCCCTGACCAACGCCATTGCACGGCTTGGTGCAGAAGACCTCGTCATCGCGATCAGCCTTTGGAGGGTCTACGACAGCACCATGCGGGCGGTCGAGATCGCGCACAACCTTGGCACCCCCATCGCCTCCATCACGGACAGCGCAGGATCACCGGTGGCAGTGCATGCCGACCATCGGATCGTGGTGCCTACGGAAGGCGCGGGATTCTTCCCATCCCTGACAGGTGCCGTATCCGCGGTCCAGGCGATCGCCGTCGAACTCGCTTCCCTGGACCGTGAGCGGTCCAACCAGAACATCGCTGCATCGGAGCGTACCTGGGACCAGATGCGGATCATGCACCCGCGCTCCAGCTCCTAGCGGGAGAGTAGTCTTGTAACCCCGGCCGCCTCTCGAAACGGACCAGTGTCATGGCGCGACTGATCATCATGGGCCCTCCAGGTTCCGGCAAAGGCACGCAGGCTGAGCACCTTGCGCGGCATTTCGGGATTCCCGCCATCTCCACGGGGGATCTGTTCCGCGCCCACGTCCGGGACAAAACCGAACTCGGGCTGGAAGCCAGTGCTTTCATGGACAAGGGCGAGTTTGTGCCGGACCACGTCACCACGGACATGCTCAAGCAGCGCATGGAGGAACCCGATGCTGCCGACGGCTTCCTGCTGGATGGCTACCCCCGGACGGTCATTCAGATCGGGGCCCTGGACGAGATGCTTGCAGTACGAGGCCAGCCCTTGGAAGTTGTCCTGGCGCTCACGGCCCCGGACGGCGAGTTGCTGGCCCGGATGCTCCGCCGTGCCCAAGAACAGGGTCGGAGCGATGATACCGAAGACGTGATCCAACATCGGTTGGAGCTGTACCGCGAAGAGACCCAGCCGGTTTTGACGGCGTACACCAAGCGCGGGATTCTGTTGACCGTGGAGGGAACCGGCGAGCGGGAAAGCATTACGCGGGCCGCAATTGCCGCCGTCGAAGGGGCGCTGGCGGCTTAGCCCCAGGGGACCGCTTGGCGCGCCGTTCGACGACGGCGACCGCACCGCCGTCGACTTTAACGAGGACGACGGCGGGAGTTATGCTCCCGCCGTCGTCCGCCGTTCGGCCTGCTGCATTGCATTGTTGGCGCGGCGCTCAGCCTTCATGCTTGGAATGCTCGCCCAGGCGGTGCCATGAACGGTTGTGGTAGACCAGGGCGTCGCCGGATTCGCCCGCTTGGACGTCACGCATCACGCGGGACTCCAGGGCGTGAACGGCGATGATGCTGGAGGTCCCCACCTCCATGCGATTGATGACGGCGCAACGCACCCAGGCGCGCACATCGTCATACACCGCTTCTCCGGTTTCAAGGGTCGACCAGCGGTGCGTTTGGTCAAAGCGGTCGGCGCCGGGGGTGGCTCCAAACTTCGCCAAGTCGATGTCGTGCGCGTCCAGCAGGTGCACGACGACGGTTTCGGCGCGTGAAAGGACCTCAGAGGCAGAGGACAATGCCGAGACCGAGAAAATCAGCAACGGAGGTTCCGCACTCACTGACACGACCGACGACACCGTCAGCGCCACCGGTCCTTCGCCGGCATCCGCCGTGATGACGGCGACACCTCCCGGGTGGCCACGGAACAGTGCTTTGAATTCGTCGGCCGAGAGGGAGGACGGGAAGCTTTGCTTCGGAGCCCCGACCCACGTGTCCGGCGGGTAGGCGTGAAACATGGTTATGACACCTGGGCGGCGGAGCGGGCGAGTTCCTCGCGGATGATGTTCGTCCCTGCGCTGAGAGCGCTCAGCTTGGCCAGTGCGACGTCCCGGGGGAACGGCGCCATGCCGCAGTTCGAGCTGGGGATGAGCTTGTCCGCATCGACGAACTGCAGGGCCTTGCGGAGGGTGTCGGCGACCTCCTCCGGGGTCTCGATGGTCTCATTTGCGACGTCGATTGCCCCGAGCATGACTTTCTTGCCGCGGAGGAGCTCGATGAGGTCCATGGGCACGTGGGAGTTCTGGCACTCCAGCGAGATGATGTCGATGCTGGAATTCTGCAGCAGCGGGAACGATTCCTCGTACTGCCGCCACTGTGAGCCGAGCGTCGCCTTCCAGTCAGTATTCGCCTTGATCCCGTAGCCGTAGCAGATATGCACGGCGGTCTCCGCGCGCAGTCCCTCTGCCGCTCTCTCCAGGGCGGCCACGCCCCAGTCTTTGACCTCATCGAGGAAGACATTGAACGCGGGCTCGTCGAACTGGATGATGTCCACTCCGGCCGCCTCCAGTTCTTTCGCCTCCTCGTTCAGGATCGCGGCGAACTCCCAGGCCAGCTTCTCGCGGCTCTTGTAGTGGTCATCGTAGAGCGTGTCCACCATTGTCATTGGACCGGGAAGAGTCCATTTGATCGGCCGGTCGGTGGTTGCGCGGAGGAACTTTGCGTCTTCGACGAATACCGGCCGTTCACGGCGCACCGGTCCGACGACGGTCGGCACGCTCGCGTCGTAGCGGTCGCGGATGCGCACGGTCTTGCGCTGTTCGAAGTCGACCCCGCTGAGATGCTCGATGAAGGTAGTGACGAAGTGCTGGCGGGTTTGCTCGCCGTCGCTGACAATGTCGATGCCGCGCCGGGTCTGTTCCTGGATGGCGATGCGCAGGGCATCCTGCTTGCCTTCGAGCAGCGCATCTCCCTCCAGTTTCCACGGCGACCAAAGAGTCTCCGGCTGTGCGAGCCACGATGGTTTCGGCAGGCTTCCGACAACGGTGGTGGGCAAAAGTGTGTTCATGATTGACGTTTCTCCGGGGGTCAGTTGACGAGAGCGGGGTATTTGGCGGTCCACCGGTCCAACAGGTCCTTGTGGGGAGTGATGAAGTGCTCCTCCGTGTATTTCGCCTGCTTGACCGCGAGCTGACTGCGCTCGACGCGGTCGTAAGCGATCCGGGTCCGCGAGTAATCCTGTTCTCCCAGGCTCGGCTGGTAGATGGCGGCGGCGGCGGAGTTCGCGTTGTAGACCTCCGGGCGGTAGATCTTCTGGAACGTCTCCATGGTGCTGATCGTGCCGATGAGCTGCAGGTTGGAGTAGTCGTTGAGCAGGTCGCCGCGGAAATAGAAGGCGAGCGGCGCGACGCTGCCGGGCGGCATGAAGTAGCGGACCTGCAGCCCCATTTTTCCGAAGTACAGGTCGGTCAGCGAGAAGTCGTCCTGCTGGTACTCGACGCCCAGTACCGGGTGATGGTTTCCGGTGCGCCGGTATGTCTTACTCGTGGAGACGCTGATGCAGACCACTGGCGGCTGCGGGAAGCGTTCCTGGCATTCCGCGGAATCGAGGAAGTGCTGGAACAGTTTGCCGTGAAGATCGCCGAAGTCCTCGGGAACGGTGGGCTTGCCTGAGTCGCCTGCTGCTGCCGGCAGTACGACGCTGAAGTCGAAGTCGCGGACGTAGGAGGAGAAGTTGTTTCCCACGATCCCTTGGTGACGGACCCCGTTCAGCTGGTCGACGATCTGGATGTCGAGAACCTCGAACAGGGGGAACTGCTGGTCCGTGGCTTCCGTGGGGAGCTGTATCTGTACGGAAACGATCTCAAGTTCGAGCGTGTAGCGGTCCCGGTGCGGGTTGTCCCAGGCTGCGAGATCGTTGAAGCGTCGCCGCATCATCGTCAAGGCGTTGCGGAGGTTCTCCTGGCGGTGCTCGCCCCGTGCCAGGTTGGCGAAATTCGTCGTGATCCGGGAGCCTTCCGACGGCGAGTAGTCCTCGTCGAAGCGGGTGGTGGTGATGCTGAAGCTGAAGTCGTCTGCCATGCGTTGCCAATCCGTGGTGATGGGCCGGAGACGGCCTTTCAGAAGGGGATGTATCCATGGTGCAACCTTCCTGGGGATATCGGGTAACTAGGCCTTTCTATGCATTCATATAGAATTTCCCTATGCCCCAGATTTCGAGTGGTCTGACCCTGCAGCAGCTCCGTTACTTCATAGAGGTTGCAGCTGAGGGGTCGATCTCCGCGGCTGCAGACCTTCTCTACGTTGCGCAGCCGACAATGTCTGCCGCGATGAAGGATCTTGAGGCCCGGGTGGGCCGTGCGCTCCTGCTCCGTTCCGCCCGCGGGGTGACCCTCACCGCCGACGGGGTGGAGTTTCTCGGCTATGCGAGGCAGGTCGTCGAGCAGTTTGCTCTCCTTGAGCAGCGCTACCTCGGCAGCCCGCCGACGCGACGTTTGCTCGGGGTGTCAACCCAGCACTACTCGTTCGCGGTTGACGCCTTCGTCCGGATGGTCAAGGCCACTGACGTGGCCGAATACGAGTTCTCGCTGCGCGAGTCCCGCACCTGGGACATCATCGAGGATGTCCGGACGCTCCGCAGCGAGATAGGCATCCTTTACCGGAACGATTTCAACCGGAAGATCATCGACAAGCTGATCCGGGATTCCGGGCTCGCGTTCACTCCGCTTTTCCTTGCCGATCCGCACATTTTCATTTCACGGCACAACCCGCTCGCCTCAAAAGAGCGCGCGACCCTCGACGATCTCGCCGGCATGCCGCGGCTTACCTTCGACCAAGGTGCGAATAACTCCTTCTACTTCGCCGAGGAGATTCTCTCCACCTTGTCCAGCAAGCAGGAGATCCGGGTCTCTGACCGTGCGACGATCTTCAACCTCATGATCGGTCTCCACGGCTACACAATCTCGACGGGTATCATCAGCGGCCGCCTCGACCCGGAGATCGTCGCCATCCCGCTCGACGTTGACGAACGCATCGAGATCGGCTGGATCGGCCACGCAGCGATTCCGCTCACTGACCAAGCGCAGCGCTACCTCAAGGAATTGCGGGCCGTCGTCGCTGAGTTCGGCGTAGCGCTGATCGACTGACGGCTTAGCCAGTTACGGCCGGAAGTTCCGCTCCCAGGGCCCGGAGGTAGGCAGCGAATCCCTCCGGTGCGCGGGCGTGGGTCCGCCCGGACGTCAGGACGCGGATGCTGTCCGTAGCGACCACCTGGAATCCCCGGCTGCGGAGGCGTTCCACCAGGACCCTGTCCTCGTGCGCCCGAAGCATCGGAAAGCCGCCCACGGCAAGATATGCAGAGCCGCGGACACCAAAGTTCGCGCCATAAATATGCTGGTGGTTCTCGCGGAACGGGTGGAGTTCCAGCCAGCGCCGCAGCACTGCGGGGTCAACATCGTCGGGGTCGGGCTCCACGGAACCCAGGATGGCATCCGCTCCGTTGTCAGCGAGCTCCACCTGACGTACAAGCCAGTTCTCCGGCACCGCGGAATCGGCGTCGGTGTTGGCGAGCCAGAGGTCCCCGGCGTTGATGGGGTGGCACGCGGCCAGCGCGCTGCGGAAGCCAAAACCGCGGCTGGCGCCCGTGCTCCGCAACGCCACTTCAATCAGGGAAAGGCGGGCATCGCCGGCCACGTACGCGGCCGTGATCTCCGCTGAGCGGTCGGTGCAACTGTCCAGGACCACCGTCATGCGGAGCCGGATGTCCGGGCGTGCCTTGTTGAGCGCGTCGGCGGCTGCCCGAAGCGCTGACAGCGCTTTGCCGATGTGCTGGTCCTCGTTGTGGGCGGGCACCACCACTGCCACATCCCGTATGCCCTGGGGTGCCGGATCTGTCATGTCGCTCCGCCCGGGGCGACGAGGATCTCGAGCATGAAGTCTTTCTCACGGTAAAGCCCATGCGTAGGCCAATCCAGTTGGGTGCGGGCCATCGCATGGACGGCTTCCGCATCAAGTTGCCAGCCGGAAATCGGGTGCCGCCAGTGGCACAGGAGCAGGGTGCCGCCGGGGCGGGTGGAGGCATGGATCCTGGCCAGGAGTTCGGTGAGCTCCTCCGGGGAAAGGTAGTAGCCGGTCTCGGACAACACCACCAGATCGAACGTGCCTTCGGGCCATTCATGCGGCATGGTGAGGTGCCGGGCTTCCGCCGACGGAAACCCGGAAAGCCGCTTACTGGCCTCCTCGAGCGCCGTGCTGCTGGCGTCCACTCCGAGGAACGTTCCGCAGCGCTTGGCGAGCTCTTCGCTCAGCGTGCCGATGGAACAGCCCAGTTCAAGTCCTGCTTCGTAGGATTCCCGGGGGAGTGCAGCCAGGGTCAGGGCCCGCTTGCGGCGTTCGTACCAGCTGGTGGTGTAGCTCCAGGGATCCTCGTCGCGGGAGTGGACTTCGTCGAAGATCCGCTCGGCATCCTTGGCGCTGTTGTTTCCAGCCGTTGACGGGTGCCAGGCGAAGGTTTCCCAAGGCCTCTGGAAGTGTTCCAGGAAGGTTCCGGAGAGCAGTGTCTCGTCGCCCGGCTGCCCGGAGAGAGGTTCCGTTTGCGAGGCGTGGGCCCGCATCGCGGCAGCTTTGGCTTCCTGCTCCGATGCTTCGAGTGGGAGCCGCACCCACGTCCGCCAGGTTTCGTGGTCCGGCCCTGCCCACAGCCAGTACCAGATGGGGTATTCCAACAGACCGTGGCCATCGTTTTCGGCGAGCTGCGCGGCCGTGGAGCCCAGGACGTCGTGGTCGGTGTGTCCGTCGGAACGGAACGGGGCAATGATCGTCACGTTTTCCGCCGGACGCCCTGATGATGCCACGGCCTTCCGCACCGCGTCCGCGATCCGGTCTGCGTTGGCTGCCAGTCTGCCGTCGGGCAGTTCCAGGAACTGCCAGCTCGCGCCGGGAGCCAGCCCGGACACAGCCGCGTCGAACTCAGTGAGCCTGACAGCGGCAAGCTGTTCCGGCGTCGTCGTTGGCGATTCCGGGTGGGAGGCTTCACCGGCGGTGCAGAGCAGGACCTTGATGTCTGCGCCTGCTGCGTGAAGTTTTGCGAGGAATCCGCCGGCGCCCAGGGATTCGTCATCCGGGTGCGCAGCGAGCACCACGAAGGTCGTGCCCGCAAGTTCGTCCTTGTCCAGGGGGAGTTCGGGCAAGGCGGCCAGGCCGCTGGCCAGCCAGTCAGACTCCGCCGTGCCGGTATCTGCATGCGTGAACGTCACCAACTGCGATCCCCTTTCAAGGCCAGGGCGCCCAACTGGGCATCGTCCCGCATGGCGTGGTGCTGCCTGATGTACAGGGACAGGTCCGCCATGCGCTTTGCATATGCTTCGTCGAATGCCAGCGGGGCGGGGCCGAGGTTCTGCGTCACCAGGGTTTGGATGCGCTCGACGGCGGCGGCTACCGTTCCGCGGACACGCAAGGCATCGCTCCAGGGGCTTTGACCTTCGGAATCCGCGTCCTCCAGCTCGCCGGCGTCGATGCGTTCCGCGGTCTGGGCGAGGTAGCCGGTAACCGTGCTGATGGTGCGGTCGATTTCTCCCAAGGTGGCCAGTGCGATCTGGTCGGGTTCACGGCCATTGCCGGAAGCCTTGCTCAGCGCGGTGGCGTAGTCCCGGGCCACGGCCACCGCCCCGCCCAGCCAGCATGCAGCGACTCCCATTCCGCCCCACGCGAATCCGGGCCGGGAGAAGTACCAGCCCTCCCCGCCGACCGGTGCGGCCGGGACGTTGGCGAAGTGGACCGTGCCGCTCGGGATTTCCTGCAGTCCGCGCGCCGTCCATACCGGGGTTTCCGCGCTGACCCCGGGGTCCTTCAGGTTAACCGCGAAGGCGGCCCTGCCGCCGTCGTCGGGAAGATGCGCGGTGATCACCGCGCCGTCCAGCTGTTGGGCCAGGGAGCACCACGGCTTGGATCCGTGCAGGACGTAGCTGCCGTTCGCAGTGCGTTTGGCTTCGAGTTTCATGCCGGGTCCCTCCGCCGCGAACACTCCCCAGGCGCCTGCCGTGGTGGTTTCGCTTCCGGCCTGGGCGAGGATCGCGAGGGCGTCCAAGTGGGGCTCCAGCACTCGCCCGGCAGCGACATCCACGGCCGTCACTGAAGCCAGGAGTTCCCAGAGCTTGGCTGTGCTGCCCTCCCCGGGCATGGGAGCTGTCTGGCCGAGTTCCCCGGCGATGGCGAGCAGGGCCGGGACGTCGCCCACGGCAGCCTTGATTTTTTCCAGGGCCGGCTCCAGGGCTTGGAGCTGTACTGGTACGGAGCTGATGCGTACGGGCTGGGGGTCGGGTGCGCTCATGGACCCAGCCTATTCTAAGCAGCCTTAGTTTTGGCGCGGGTGGAAAGAAACGACGGCGGGAAGGTCCGCCTCGACTGCCACGCTCCGGACCCCCAACGCGCGCCACCCCCGTCAAAGTTCCCATAGGTCCCAACATGAAGCGCATCTTCACAGCTTTTGTCACGCTTGTCACATCTTGTTGTCATTAACCGTGACAGGTTCCGTAGCTTGGAAGGGTCAGCACATTCCGAGCCAGGAGAACCAATGCCTCAGCCCAACGAATCCGCCACCGTCCCCACCGACTCCCACAGCCCGCCGGGCCCGGGAACAAAGAAGCCAAGTTTCCTCAGCAACCTCGGTGCGGATCTCCCTGCCTCACTCGTGGTCTTCCTCGTAGCCCTTCCGCTTTCCCTTGGAATCGCCGCAGCCTCCGGTGCTCCGATCATGGCCGGGCTCATTGCCGCAGCCGTTGGCGGCATTGTCGCGGGCAGCCTTGGCGGCTCCCCGCTGCAGGTGAGCGGCCCCGCCGCGGGACTGACCGTCGTCGTCGCCGGTCTGGTCGCAGAATTCGGCTGGCAGGTGACGTGCGCAATCACCGCTGCAGCCGGCGTCGTACAGCTGCTCATGGGCGTCAGCCGCATAGGCCGGGCCGCGCTGGCAGTGTCGCCAGTGGTGGTCAAGGCGATGCTCGCGGGCATCGGAATCACGATCATCCTGCAGCAGCTCCATGTCCTCCTCGGCGGGCAGGCCGCGGGCTCCGCCGTCGAAAACCTCACCGCACTGCCATCCGCAGTCACCAACGTTGAGTTGCACTCGGCACTGCTGGGACTGGCCGTCGTCGCGATTCTGCTGACGTGGAAGTTCCTCCCCGCTGCGGTGCGTAAAGTGCCGGGACCCCTGGCCGCCGTCGTTGCCGTCACCGCGCTGTCCGTAGCGGTGGCGCCGGGCGTGGAGCGGATCAGCTTCACGGGTTCGATTTTCGACGCCGTCGCACTCCCCAGCCTGCCTGACGGCAACTGGCGCGCCGCCGCCATGGCCGTTATCACGGTGGCGCTGATCGCCAGCATCGAATCGCTGCTGTCCGCCGTTGCCGTGGAAAAGATGCACGGCGGAATCCGGACCAACCTCAACCGCGAACTCGTCGGTCAAGGCTCGGCGAACATGGTCTCCGGCATGCTCGGTGGATTGCCGGTCACCGGGGTCATCGTCCGCAGCGCCACCAATGTCGAAGCCGGCGCGAAAAGCCGGACGTCCGCCATCCTACATGGCGTTTGGGTCCTGGTCTTCTCGGCCTTGTTCGCCGGCCTCATCCAGCTGATCCCGCTTTCTGTCCTTGCCGGTCTGCTGTTGGTGATCGGCGCGAAGCTCGTCAAAGTGGCCGACATCCGCACCAGTCTTCGCACGGGCGACCTCCTGGTCTATGCCGTCACGCTGGTGTGCGTCGTCGCGCTGAACCTCCTGGAGGGCGTCATCATCGGCCTGGCACTCGCCGCCCTGTGCGTGCTGTGGCGGGTCCTTCGTGCCCAGATCCACGCGCACGCCCCGGCAGGAACCGGGCTGCCCTGGCGCGTAACGATCGCCGGCTCGTGCAGCTTCTTCGCGCTGCCCCGGCTCAACCGCGTCCTGCACTCCGTGCCCGAAGGCCAGGATGCCGTAGTGGAACTCAACGCCGACTACCTGGATCATGCCTTCCGCGAAGCACTGGTGGCATGGGAGAAACAGCAAAGGAACGGCGGAGCAGCCGTGGTGGTGGAGGAGCACGGCACTACCGTATTCAGCGACGCCGAGGACAACTCTCCGCAGCGCCAGGAACCGCGCGAATTTCCGCTGCCGCCGCGTACGTCATGGCAGCCCGCCGATGCCGCCGGCCAAAGGAACGACGACGGCGACTCCCACCCGCCGCTGCGCTCCATCCTCCTGGGCATCGACAAATACCACCGCCGCCACGCAGACAAAGTCCGGCCCCTGGTCCAGGACCTCACCGAAGGCCAGAATCCCGACACCCTGTTCGTGGCCTGCGTTGATTCGCGGGTGAATCCGAACCTGATCACCAGCAGCGGTCCCGGTGATCTCCTCACCCTGAGGAACATCGGCAACGTGGTGTGCAGCGACGATCATGACGCGTCGATTGACTCCACGCTGGCTTTTGCAGTGAAGGCCTTGTCCGTGGACTCGATCGTTGTCTGCGGCCACTCCAACTGCGGAGCCATGAAAGCCGTGATCGCCGATGCGGAAGGATCAGCCGCTGGCCTGGGACGTGGGTTCGATGCCTGGCTTGAACATGCCCGCCCCAGTTACCAAGCACTCCTGGCGGGACATCCCGTGGCCCGCGCCGCCGGAGCAGAAGGTTTCGGCCGCCTGGATCAACTCAGCATGGTGAATGTGGCCCTGCAACTGGGCAAGCTGGCGGAGCATCCCGTCACCGGTCCGGCGTTGGCCTCCGGAACAGTGCAGGCGACCGGTCTGTTCTACGACATCTGCACGGCGAGGGTGGTCCTGGTGACCCCGGAAGGTATCGAGCAGTTGGATCCGAGCATGGCCGTCCGCTAAGCCTTGGCGGTGCACCGCCACCGCCCACTTTCGATCCCGTACTGCCCCGACACTCCGTACCCGCGGCGTGTCGGGGCAGTTTCACGTTCAGAGTGGGTGGTGGAGGTACAGCCTGTCGGTTTCGACGACGGCGCGCTGGGTACGGATTAAGCACTGCAAGGTGGGGAATACTGGACGGAGAACCACGAATTCCGGCAGACGAGGGCTGCCGTTCGAGGAGGTGGCGGACACGATGAGTGCCGGGAACAACGCTTTCAGGCGGAAGCTGGAGCGCGGGGCCGAACTGCGGGCCGTACGCGGCTGGGGCGGCAACGCCCAGGAGGACGCCGAGCTTGAGGCCGCGGACGCCGAAGAACGCGAGAAGCGCCGAAAGGTGGATGACGCGGCCCGCGTCGAATACCTGATCCGGGACGCCATGAACCAAGGGAAGTTCGACAACCTCAAGTACGCCGGCAAACCGATCCCCGGGCTCGGCGAGCACTACGATCCCGACTGGTGGGTCAAGGGACTCATCCAGCGCGAACGGCTGAGCGGGATCGGCCCTCCTGCCATCCTGCTGCGCATTGAAGACGCCGAACTGGACGCGAAGCTGGATCAGCAATACAGCGAGAAACAAGTCCGGGACATCCTCGAGGACTTCAACAAACGCGTGATTGAGGCCCGGAGGCAGCTCCAAGGCGGGCCGCCGGTCATCACGAAACTCAGGGATGTGGATGCCGAACTCGAACGGTGGCGGCAGCGGCGCGCGGCTGCCTCTCCGCCGGAGCCGGAACCGCAGGCGCCGGGCAAGCGAAGCTTTTGGCAGCGCCTCTGGAACGGCTCGGGCTAATCCGGACGCTGCCCGCTTGGGCGGGGCGCACACAACAGCAGCCGACGGCGGGACCTGGGTCCCGCCGTCGGCTGCTGTTTGATGGTGGTGCCGTTAGGCGAAGCTGTCTTCCTTGGCCTCCGGAGTGGCCGCGGCGGGCTTTCCCTTGAGCAGCGCGGACAGGTGCGCCTGCTGCTGGCGGAAGTGGCCGTGCGCAGTGAGGCCGAACTCGTAAGCGGACTCGGCATGCTGGGTGAGGTCGACGCCGGTGATTTCGTGCTCGTGCGGGACCCGGAAGCCGATGGTCTTGTTGATGATCCGGCCAATGACCAAGGTGCCCACACCGGAGAGGGCAATGGTGATCACGACAGCCACGAGCTGCGCAACGAGCTGCTGGGGGCCGCCACCGTAGAAGAGGCCGCCGGCCACACCGTCCTGGGGGAAGGCGATGAAGCCCAGGGACAGGGTGCCGATGACACCGGCGCCGAAGTGCACGCCAACGACGTCGAGGGAATCGTCGAAACCGAACTTGTACTTCAGGTCAACGAACACCGCGCAGGCAGCACCGGCCACCAAACCCAGGCCCAGGGCGGCCAGCGGGCTGATGTTGGCGCAGGAAGGGGTGATCGCAACCAGGCCGGCCACGACGCCGGACGCTGCACCCAGGGAGGTGGGGTGTCCGTGGCGGACCTTCTCGACCACAAGCCAGCTCAGCATGGCCGCTGCCGGAGTTACCAAGGTGTTGACCCAGATCAGGCCGGCCTGCTCGGCAGTGGTGGCAGCGCCGCCGTTGAAACCGAACCAGCCGAACCACAGGATTGCTGCGCCGATCATGATGAAGGGGACGTTGTGCGGGCGGTGGTTGGGGTCCTTGGCGAATCCATGGCGCTTTCCCACGATCAATGCGAGGACGAAAGCGGCAGTTCCCGAGCTGACCTCAACTACCGCACCGCCGGCGAAGTCGATGACCTGGCCGAAGACTTCAGTCACGGCCCCGCCGGCGCTCATCAGGCCGCCGCCCCACACCATGTATGCCAGCGGGCAGTAGACAACGGTGATCCAGATCGGCACGAACAATGCCCAGGCACCGAACTTGGCCCGGTCGGCTATGGCGCCGCTGATGAGGGCAACGGTGATGATGGCGAAGGTCGCTGCGAAGGTGGCCTTGATGAGGTCGGGCGTGCCCACCAGATCCTGCAGGCCGAAGTGTGCGAAGGGGTTGCCGAACAGGCCCAGGAAGCCATCACCGGTAGTCATCGAGTAGCCCCAAAGGACCCAGACAACACCCACGATCCCCGCGGAGATGAAGCTCATCATGATCATGTTCAGTGCTGCCTTGGCGCGGGTCATGCCGCCGTAGAACAGGCCGAGGCCGGGGGTCATGAAGAGCACCATTGCCGCCGACAACATCATCCAGACGTTCTGCGCAGAGATCTCCACCTGCGTTCCCTTCTTTCAAGCCTGTCCGAAACGAGCCGTGATTTATCCGGCTCCCGTAAAGCCCCCCGATCAATATTCGGTGAGCTATGTTTCCGACTCAGAAGAGCTAAGTTGCAGGTAAGTTACAGAAATCTCCCGTTCGTGAAGATCAGGTCACTGGCATGTTTCGGGGATGTTAACGGCGCTTCTCCCGGGGTCCGGCCGGGTAGCCGCCGCGCCTGCTGGCGATGATGATGACCAGCGCTATCGCTGTCGGAACCGCCGCGGCCAGGGGCACCAGCTGGGCGCCCACCGTGGTGAGGGCGAACGCGCCATAGACAGCCCCGACGGCGATCCCCAGTTGGATGGTCACCACGGTGAGGCCATTGGCAGCGTCCTTGTGCTCGCCGCCGGCCCGGAGAATCGCTGCCTGGTTGTAGATGCCCACCGCGCCGAACGCGATACCCCACAGCGTCATCAGCCCGAACGCCCCCACCCAGGTGCCGCCCAGTGCCGGCAGCAGGGCGAAGGCAAGAGTCAGGAGTCCGACGGCGGCAATCACCGAGGCACGTGGACGGGAGTCGGCGGTCATGCCGGCAATCCAAATCCCCACCAGGCTGGCGATTCCCACCACGGACAGGGAGATGCTGGTGGCCGATTCCGGCAGCCCGGAAGCCAGTAGGAAGGGCGCCACGTAGGTGAACAGGGTGAAGTGGGCCAGGAGCAGGAGGGGCCAGGCGATGGCCACGGCGATGACGCCCGGCAGTTTCATGGCAGCACGCAGGGACGGAGCCTTCTGGCTGGCGTTGTCGTGAGCGCCGGGAAGGAGCCAGAAAGCCAACACGGCCAGCAGCACGCCCACGCCCGCGAGAACCAGGAAGGAAGCACGCCAGGTCATCAGTGAACCCATGAGTGTGCCGATGGGAGCCCCCACTGCAAGTGCGATGCTGTTGCCGCTGAACACCACGGCCATGGATTTACCCACGGAGTGTGCCGGAACGATTCGTGCCACGTAGGGCGCCATGCTGGACCACAGCATCCCGTGCGCGATGCCGCCGAGTAGCCTGGCCCCGATCGCCCACCCCAGCTCGGGGCTCAACGCCAGCAGGACATTGCTGAGCGCAAAAGCCAGCACGGTGGCGATCAGCAGCGTCTTGCGGGGAACCCTGCCGGCCAGGAACCGGGATAGGGGGAGCGCCGTGAAGACGATGATCGCCGCATACACGGCGGTCAGCGAACCAACTGCCGACTCGTCGACACCGAGGTCGCGGCTGATTTGCGGAAGCAAGCCGGATGGAAGAAGCTCGGTGGTTACCGCAGTAAACCCGGCCGCTGCCAGCACAAGCAGTCCGCCCCAGGGGATCTTCCTGGGCTGCTGCCTTTCAGCGGGTGACGCCGTGGGCGATGGTGTTTCGACGACCGAAGGGTCCTGCGTCAAAGATTGCTCCTCAGGGATGGGTCAAGCTCGGGGTGCTGTTTCATGGGGGTCCGTACAACGGTATGCAGCCACGGCGGTGTGAGGGAGTCCCTGTCAGACACCCCCTTGCAGCAACACACTTTGTCTCCCGGCCATTCCTCACGCAGACTTGGCCTGTGAAGCCCTTCCTATTGCTGGCTACCCGCGCCGAAGACGCCGCAGCAGATGACGAGTACCAGGCTTACCTACGCTACTGCGGACTGAAACCGGACGAATTGATCCGGATCCGGCTGGAATCCGGGCCTTTGCCGCCTCTTGAACTGTCGGACTACTCCGGGGTGATCGTGGGTGGAAGTCCCTACACCTCTAGCGATCCTGTGGAGGAGAAGAGCGCAGACCAGGTCCGGGTTGAGACGGAACTCTCATCCCTCCTGGACAGGATCGTGGCGGAAGACTTCCCCTTCCTGGGTGCCTGCTACGGTGTCGGCACGCTGGGAGTGCACCAGGGCGCAGTCATTGACCGGCGCTTCGGAGAGCCGGTGGGAGCTACGGAGATCACCCTGACGACGGAAGGGGACCGGGATCCGCTGCTGAAGGGTCTCCCGCACCGGTTCGAGGCCTTCGTCGGCCACAAGGAAGCGTGCAGCCAGCTGCCCCCGAACGCAGTATTGCTGGCCAGCTCGGAGGCCTGCCCCGTGCACATGTTCCGCATCAAGAACAACCTCTACGCAACCCAGTTCCACCCCGAGCTGGACGCCGACGGACTCATCACGCGGATCAACATCTACAAGAACGCCGGATATTTCCCGCCCCACGAAGCCGATGAACTCATCGAGACAGCCCGGAAATCGTCCGTGACAGAGCCCATGCGCGTGCTCAGGAATTTCACGGAGCGCTACGCCCGCTAGCCCCTCCCGTTGTGAGGCCCGCTTTGCGCGCTGTGCGTTGGGAATGCCACGCAGAGCGGGCCCCGCAACGCGACGTCCGACGTCGGAAGCCCCCCCCGGGGACGTCAACGTCACCTGTGGCACGGCTACCGTTGCGGCGCTGCCGGACTGGTGCTGGGCTGTTGGGCGGGTGAGGGAGCAGGAGCTACAAAGGGTCCGCTCGGGTAGAGCGCCGTGGCTTCCATCATGTAGTTCGCCCATTGCGGACCGGCGATCATGTAGCCGTCCAAGGATTTGTAGAACTTGCCGTTGATGGTGACGTTCTGGCCCGCCCGCTGTTGTCCCGCCGTCGTGTCCCCAAAGAACGACGCCGTGGCGAGCGCCGTCGTGTACCCGGCCACCCAGGTGGCGCCGTTGTTGTTGGACGTTCCGGTCTTGGCGGCTACCGGGACCCTGCTTTGGACCTTGGGTTCGATGTAGACGCCGGATCCCATCTTGAGCACATCCTGGAGTACGGCATTTACGCCCCGTGCCACAGCCGGCTTGACGGCTTCACGGCATTCCGGCGTCTGCGCTTCGTATTCCCTGCCCTGGGCGTCGCTGATCTCCGTGATGGCGATGGGCTTGCAGTAGGTGCCGTCATTGGCGAAGGTGGCGTAGGCGCTCGCCAACACAAGAGGCGCGACGCCGATGGAGCCCAGTAGATTGCCGATCTGGTGCATGTTGATTGGGGCATTGTCCAGCCCGCTGTGCAGGCCAACTGTGTCCACCATCCGCTGGATTCCGCAGAAGTCCAGCTGTGCCGCCGTGGCGAAAGTGGCCGTATTGATGGAGTTGTAGAGGCCGTAGTTGATGGGCATGGGGCGGTAGTAGCCAGGGTCGTTGTTCTGCAGGTCGTCATCCGCGCCAAGGTTTTGTGCCTTCTGTGCCGTACTGTAGCCGCCCAGCACCTTGCCGCAACTGGAACGCCAAGGGAAGCCCACGGGGTATACCCGCCGTGATGCGTCCACCACGGCGGTGGGGTTCTTGCCTTCGTTGAGCCACTCCGCATAGATGAAGGGCTTCATGGTGGAACCGGGCTGGAAACCTCCGGCGCCGTTCAGGTCGTAGCCGTTCTCGTCTTTTGCATCCACGTTGAAGTTCAGCTGGGTGTCGAACTTCCCCTCTTGTGGAACGAACACCGTGTTCTGGGCCATCGCCAGGACCTTACCGGTACCTGGCTGCACGGTGGTCATGGCAGCACCCCATTTGTCCGGGTTATCACCGGCGGATGCGTCCACCTGTTGCTGGGCGATGGCCTGGAGCCTGCTGTCCAGTGTGGTGGTGATGGTGAGGCCGCCGCGATACAGGAGCCGTTCACGATCCTGCACCGTGTCACCGTAGGCCTCGTTGTTAAGGATGAGGTGCGAGATGTAATCGCAGAAATACGTGGCAATGGCAGCACCGGCACATCCTTGAAGGGATGGAGTGATGTTCAATTCCACCGGTGTTGCCACAGCCACGCCATGGTCCACGGGGGTGATCTTCCCCTGTTCGAGCATCCGGTCCAGTACCAGGTTGCGCCTGGCCAGTGCTGCCGCCGGGTCGACCGTGGGGTCGTAGATGCTGGGACCATTCACCAGGCCTGCCAACAGCGCCGCCTGGGGCAGTGTCAGCTCCGCGGCGGAGGTGCTGAAGAAGTAGCGGGACGCAGCTTCGATGCCGTAAGCATTCCTGTTGAAGAACACGATGTTCAGGTATCCCTCAAGGATCTGGTCCTTGCTGAAGCGTTTCTCCAGTTCCAGGGCGAGCTTGATCTCGCGCAGCTTGTCTCCCACTGTTTTCTCGCCGCTGAGTACTACGTCCTCGGGGCGGCCCTGTGAAAGCCGGGACTCGTTAAGCACGTTGGTGACGTACTGCTGCGTCAGCGTGGAGGCCCCCTGCTTGGTTCCTTTGGTCAGGTTGGAGGTCAGCGCCCGCATGATTCCGTGCGCATCCACACCCGGATGCTCGTAGAAACGGCTGTCTTCGATGGCTACGATTGCTTCGCGGATGAACGGCGACATGTCCTCGAGAGGAACCTTGACCCTGTTCTCGGCGAAAAACGTGGCGATGAGTTGGCCGTCAGCGGTGACCACCTTGCTGGAAAGGGAAGGTGACTCCACGTCGAGCTGGCTGGGAAGACTCTCGTAGAAACCTATGGACCCACCCACGGTTGTGCTGGTGAGGGCAACCACCGGGACCACGAAGCCGGAGATCAACACCCCGCAGAGCAGGCTCACGAAGAAGAACCCGAAGATCCTTAACAGGACCTTGCCCAGACCCAGTGGTCCTCTGTTGTTCCGCGCCATTTTCGTGCCAATCCGTAGGGATGCCAGGCTGAAAAGTAGCTACAGAATACGTCCGGAACGTCAGTTGTTCCATGGCTCAGGTACCCAATAAAGGTCCCAAATCGGACTCAATCCAGCGGCAGTGTCACCCGGACACTGGTGCCCCGCCCAACCGCGGAGTCGATGTCGACTGTCCCGCCGGCGTCGTGAACGGCGATAGACATCAACAGCAATCCAAAACCATGCCTGCGGCCGCTGGGCGCAGCGTGGATCTCGAAGCCGTCGCCGTCGTCCGTGATGGTGAGCTGGATGCCATGGTAGACAGCGTTGAGGCGGATGGTGAGTTCACTGGCGTTGGCGTAGTTCAACGTGTTGCTGAACGCTTCCTGCGCCACATGGTACAGGAGCCCTGCGGCGGAGGACGAGATCTCGATGCCGTGGTGGGGAGTATGCCAGTGGACCGTGACACCGGCGCGGCGAAGCGGCGCGGCAAGGCGGTCGATGCACCCTGCGACACCCAACGCATAGAAATCCACGGGGTTCTGGTCCTGGATGATGCCCTTCACGGCCACCACCTCGTCGACGGCTGCTGACTGTTCCACTGGTTCCCCCACATCGTTGTGCTTCATACCGGAAATTCGTTGTCGGAATGCCTTTGTATTGGTATTCCGGCTGATTCCAGCGTGGCGCCGCTACATCAAGGAACCTTTTCGATTGGCTCAAGTTCGCATCAAGTTTGCGGGTGAGGCTTGCGGCAGGGACGCGCCTCGTGCAGTGACGCCCGACGGCGGCCCTTGCGGACCGCCGTCGGGTTGCGACTGGCGTGTGGTCAGCTGTCCTTCGCCAGCAAGGTGAGCAACAGCCGGCAGGCGCTGGGCACCGGTTGGATGATGGCGACGGAGGTGGACTCGGCAAGTCGCCGGGCGGTGGCACTGAGCGGGCCACCGGCGATGATCACTGCGTCCGCACCATCCATTTCCGATGCCGCAGACACAGCATGGGCCAGTTCCCGGTACTGTCTTTCGGGGTCGGCCGCCAGGACCAGGGGCTCGGACTCCGTCAAGCGAACACCGGCAAAGGACTCTTGGAACCCGTGGGCTGCTACCAGTTTGCCCAGTGCCTCCACCAGCAACGGTGTGCTCGTTGCCATGGCGAAACGGCGAAGGTGCCCGTCGGGGTGGTGGGCGGCGGCATGGAGGGAACCCTGCCCGATCCCGACCACGGGAATCTCCAGCTCTCGGTCCAGTTGCTCACGCCCGGGATCGCCGATTGCCGCCACGATCACTGCGGCGACCCTGCCGCCGTCGGGTCCTGAAAGGTAGCCGTGGGCTGCTTCCCTGACGTGTTCCGCGGACTCGGCCAGACTCTCCGGGTCCACGATCATGGAGGGGCCGGCGGCTGCGGTGATTCCGGTGACCCGGAGGCCGTGTGACGCGAGAGTCTCCGCGGCGAGGTTCACCATCATGGCGGTGGTGTTGCTGTTGGTGTTCGGATTGATCAGCAGGACTGTTTTGTCTCTCGGTGCGTGACTGTCAGTGCCCATAGATGGCAGACTCCTCGTCCTCGTTCGGTTCGGCGTCTTCTTCCAAGGGCTTGCCGAAGGTTTCCGGTGGGAACTGGACCACGACGGCCAGGACAATGAACAACACTGCCAGTGTGGTGAACATCCCCGGCAGTCCGGCCGAATCGAAGACAGCCCCTGAAATGAGCGGGAACAAGCCGCCGGAAAGGGAACCCGCGGCCAGGATGATGGACGTTCCGAACCCGCGGGTGCGGGTGGGGTAGAGCTCCGGAGCGAACAGCCAAATAGTGGTGTTCAGGATGATCACGGAGAAGTTGAAGAGCACCCCGAAGATCACAATGAGCACGATGTCGCTGGCCAGGAAAGCCATGGACAGCCCGGACAGGCAGCCCAGGATCGCAGCCGATGTCAGGACCTTTTTTCGGGGCAGCCGGCTGGCGAGGTATGCGGCAGTGCAGGCGCCCAGCAAGGAACCTGATTGCATGATCAGCGTGAACCACAGGCTGGTGTTCACGGCGTAACCCCGGGACACCAGGATGGTTGGCATGAGCGTCAGCATGGAGATCTGGGCGGCGTAGGACATGCAGACGGCGACGCACAGCAGGACCGTACGCTTGAGGAGCTTGCCGCGGAGTGCGTCCTTCCAATGTCCGGACGTCTTCACCACCACGGGGTCGGGGACTGCGGTGATATAGGTTTCGGGATCGGTGACGGGGCCGGAGAGCTTGTTGTGTGCCAGCCGGGTGATGACCAGGTTCGCTTCGTCGATCTTTCCTTGCGAGGCCAGGAAGCGGGGCGTTTCCGGAACGTAGCGACGGAAGAACATCACCAGCAGTGCGGGGATGAACAGAAGGCCGAACACCCAGCGCCACTTGTCCGGGCCGTCGAAGAGGGTGAAGACGAGGATGCCGAAGGCCGGTGCCAGCATGTTGCCTAAGCCTGCAGCGGTGACGTTGATCAGGCCAACCGCCGTGCCACGGTGTTTGGCAGCGAAGAACTCCGCCATCATGATCACGGCTACCGCGATTTCGCCGCCCAATCCGAAGCCGACGATGAAGCGTCCGACCGCCAGGATGGGATAGTTGGGGGCCACAGCGCAGAGCAACGAGCCTCCGGCGAAGATGATGAGGTTGATAACCAGCATGTGGCGCCGGCCGTATTTGTCGACGATCAGGCCCGTCGCCAGCCGTCCGAGTGCGGTTGCCGTAAACGTCATTGTGTTCAGCAAGCCGATTTCGGTGGCGCCCAATCCCCAGGACTGGCGAAGGATGGGGCCGGTGATGCCTACGGCATTTTGTTCAAGGGCGTCGAAGAAGACACCCAGCAGGATCATGAAGACGATCTGGCGGTGCGCGCCGGTCACCCCGATCCGCTGATACGCGCCTTCGATTTGTTGTGCCAGGGATCCGGTCCGCGGTGTTGCAGTCTCCTGGGCAAGGTCTTTTTCCACAGTGCGCTCCTTACTGAGCTCTGAAGGGGTTCCGTCATACGGAATGCGAATTTCGCATGAGGGAATGTGATGGAGATTACACTTTGGGATACCAGAAGGCCATAGCTGCCGTGTAAACAGAATGTGACCGGATCCTCAGCGCGGGCTTTGATGTGGTGGACCATTGACCTCCGTTGAATGACCCGCACATCAAATTCATCCAAAAAGGGTTGATTTAGGGACCTTCAGCGGTCGAAAGAGAGCAGTAAGGCTCACTCCTGACGCTAGTCAGGCTCACCAAGGGGCTGTCCTGATCCGAGGACCGATCACAGCGTTGTATGCCATCGCGGACCAGCAGCCCGACTCAGTGCGTCCCGTTTTCTGCTGGATCATTCGCTTGTTCCCTCTGAAGATCCCCGGATTACCGGGGACAGCGTCGGGGCGATGACGAATGATCCAGCAGAATTGCACCTGCCACGAAGCTCAGCGGCGTACGCCACCACCGCCGCCGGGACCTTGCGCCTGGGTGTACTGGCCCGAGGTCACGGTGCCCTGTTGCTTGGCGCCGCCGATGGATCCCGTCGTGAGGCCGGCTGTGGCATCGGCGGTGCCGCCCGTGTACACCGTGTACGTGGCACCGTCGGCGATCGCGGAAGAGGAGAACACCAGGGATGCGATGGTCTTGGTGGTCACGAACGTCGCCACCACGGCTCCCGACGAGTCGACGATGTGAACCGGGGTGCCCGCAGGTACGGAGGAGCTGAACGTGATCTGCACGCCGGACTGTGTGGAGGAGGTCCCGGGGGTTACGGCCATCCCGGCGCTTCCCGCAGCAGCCACGGTGCCTCCGGAAACGGCCAGCTCGCCGTTGACATCAAGTGCTCCGTTGCCGTCGTTGGTGGGCCCGTTGACCACGACGGTCCCGCCGGAAATGCTGGCGTTTCCGTTCGAGTCCAAACCGTCACCCTGCGCATTGATGGTCAGTGTCCCGCCGGAGACGTCAACGCTGTAATCGCCGACGGTCTCGCCGCCACCCATGCCGCCACCCATCCCGCCACCCATGCCGCCGCCGTCGGCAGTGCTGGAGGAGGCTCCGCCCGAGGCGTTCACGCCGTCATCATTGGAAGTGACTGTCACGTCCCCGCCGGAGATGGCGATGTGCTGCGCCTCCAGCCCTTCTTCGGACTTGGTTACGTTCACTGTGCCGCCGGAAACAGTCAGGGTGTTGAAAGCCTTCACGCCGTCGTCTCCTGCGGTCACGGAGAGGGAACCACCGCTGACCAGCAGCCAGCCCCGCCCCTCGTCCGTCTCGTTGTCGGCCTTCACCCCGTCGCCGCCCGCGGTCACCTGGTAGGCGCCGTCCAGGAGCACGGTGTAATCCTTCCCCCGGATGCCGTCGTCTGCTGCCTCGACGGTGACTTTGCCCGATGCCAGGACCAGGCCGTCCTTGGAGACGATGCCGTCGTTGTACTTTCCGGTGACCTTCAGCGAACCGGGCCCGGCAATGGTCAGGTCCGCCATGGAGAAGAGGGCCGCGTTGGGTGCGTCGTCGCCTTGGTCCGCGTAGCTTGCGGCATCCGTTACGGTGTTGGTGCTGCCGTCCTCCAGGTACAGGATCGCTTCATCGGCGCTTTGCACCACGAACGGGGAACCGCTGGAGTTACCAAGCTGCACCCCGTCCAGGATGATCCTCACTGTGTCTGAATCGCCCGCGGCCACCATGATCTTTCCGTCAGTCAGCGAGCCGCTGAGGCGGTAGGTTCCGGCGGCACTGATGGTGACGGTATTGCCGTCCACCGCCACGCCGGTGGAGGACGACGACGTCACTTTGCTGCCGCCGTCGGCCAGGCTGATGACCACTTCCGTTGAGGCGTCCCAGCTGAGGTCGTCGCCGTCGTAGTGGGTGTCTTCTTCGATGGTGGCGGCGGTGACTGCCTGCTGGGTGGTGGTTGTTGTGGCCGTGCCGGAGGTGCCTGAGGAGGTGGAACCGGTGGTTGGGGCGGAGCAGCCGGCCAGGGAGATCGCCAGCGCGACGGCGGCAATGGACAGGGAGGTGCGGAAGGAGCGCATGGTTGATTCCTTAGCTTTGGGGGAGTTGGTTGAGGGGGCGCAGGGGCATCCTGCGCCGAAGGGTTTGATTCCACCGGTTTGCGGGCAGTTCCGGGTGGAGTGCGGCCATGCCGGTGGCGAACTTGGAGATGCGGCACGGCCGGACGCCGTTGGCCCAGAGGTGCCGGTCCAAGGGGCCCGGGGCGGAGCCGGACTTGGTCTCCACCACCACCGCGTCGTCCAGGACCCAGGGCTGCCCGTCCGGCCGCTGCCAGGTGACGTCGGAATCGATGGTGGCGCGGCTTCCCGACTCAGGCAGGAACAGCGTGGTGCGGTTGTACTGCGTGGACAGGACAGGGGACAAGGGGCCGAACGTGACGTCCCCGATGGCCGCGGAAAGGGTCTCGTTGACATAGAGAAGGCCTTCGTCAGTCAACCGGTCGCGGTCGCACAGTTCGTACGGGATGCGTTCCTTGACGGTGGCTTCACGTGCTCCTTCGGTCTTGACTTCAAGGAAGCTGACGGCGCTGTCCACGTAGGTCCGGGTGCGGATCTTGAAGCGCCGGCGCCGTCCGTGGGCTGCCAGCATGTAGCTGTCCAGTGCCTGGGTGTCGAAGTACACGGAGTCGTAGGCGAAGGTCCGGGCCCCGTCCATTTCCAGGACACGGGCGTGGGTGGTGAAAGTGGAGAGGACGCGTCGGGCTGCTGCCGAGGGAACCAGGTACTTGCGGTCAACACGGGTCAGCAGCGCGGCTTCAGCAGTGAGTTCTTCAAGCCCGACGGCGGGAAGCCGGCCCAGGTGGGGCATGACCCCTGGGGCTTCGGGCCGGCTCATGCGACACCCGCAGAGGTGGGCATGGACGGCTGGGGCGACGGCTGGGCAGGCAGTTCCTGCGGCGCCTCTGTCAGCGCGCCCGCTGGATGGTTGACGGTGAGCCGGGCGGGGCGGACCGCGTAGCGGACATCCACGATCGTCTTGTCATTCACCAGGTCCAGCTCCTGGATGGTGGCCGAGTGGACGGTACCGTTGAGGACTTCTTCCAGCCGGACGTAGAGTTCGGCTTCGTCGTTGAGGGCCCGGTCCAGCACCACCGTCTGGTGGCGGTAGGAGGGCAGGACCTTCGGGTTGTCACCAATGAACATCACCAGCAGGACCAACGACATGAGGGACAACGTCAACCACAGAGGCTCGACGCCGATGCCCGAGATCAGGCCCAGCGCCAGTGCCGAGAAGTAGTAGGCAACCTCGTGCTGGGCAAGTTCGGTGGAGCGGAGCCGGATGATCGAGAGCACACCGAACAGCCCCAGGCCCAAACCGACGCCGGCAGCAGAACCGGACAGTGCGGTGGCGACTGCGAGGACTCCCACGTTCATGCCGAGGTAGGACACCACCAGGTCACGGCGCCTGTGGCGGCGGAGGTACAGGGCCAACGTGAGGATGGAAATGGCAGCGAGGTCTGCCGCTATGAGGATGAGGGTGTTCATCGGTTACTCCGGAATCTCTGGGGGAATTGATGTCCACTTTTCAGGGCCACGCTGTGCTGGAACTGTGCCGGGACCAAGGGTGGGGTATGCGTTTCCTTCTGCGCGGCACGGCCTTTGCGGGAGAACAGGAAACGGTGCTGCACTACGAAACTGATGCCCAGTAGCGCGGCCTCCGTGAGGATCTTTGCGGGCAGGTCCGGGACGGAAACGGACGTCAGCGCCAGGATCGAGGCGTAGTTGGCCGCCAGCAACACCAGCACCAGGGCCACATAGCCGGCCGCGGCCACCCGCAGTGGCCGGTCTTTGCCGTGCTCGAACACCAGGCGCCGGTTGACCAGGAAGTTCACTGTGGCGCTGACCAGCCGGGCACCCAGCACGGCAATGAGCAGGGAGTCCGTGACACCGATGAGCACCAGGAACATCACCATGTCCACCACGAAAGCGGACAGGGACGAGCCCAGGAACTTCAGCAGGGGGGCATAGATCCTGATCGAGTCCGCGACAGGCCGGAAGTGCGAGCCTGCGTTGTCGTTCAGATACACGGTGGCGATCCCGACGCTGCTGATGCCGTAGCCCGCATGCTTCGCTTCGAGCAGCAGGTTCAGTTCGTACTCGTACCGGTGTCCGCGGACCGTCAGCAACCAAGGGAGCATGTCCGCTTTGTAGCCCCGCAGGCCCGTCTGGGTGTCCGTGATCCGCTGGCCCGTCGCTAGCCTGAACAGGCCGCGGGTCACGGTGTTGCCGAACCGGCTCCGGGCCGGGACATTCCCGGTGAAGTTCCGGGAGCCCAGGACCATGGCCGCGGTGACGTGCCGGACCCGGTCGGCGACGGCCAGGATATCCGCCACGCCATGCTGCCCATCGCTGTCGGCGCACACCACGTCATGTCCCGGAAAACGCTCAGCGATGAAGGCGAAGCCGCTCTTGAGGGCGTGACCTTTCCCGCCGTTCACGGCGTAGCCAAGCACATGGCACCCAAGCTGGGCGGCGGCGTCGAACGTGTCCTTGTACTCGGGGCCGGAACCGTCGTCCACCACCACGATGCTGATCCACGGTTCGGCTTCCTGGAGGTTTCGGACAAGGGTGATGAGCTGGTGGTCCGGCTCGTAGGCTGGTATCAGGATGATCATGACCGGGCGATGTAGAGGATGTCCGAGGTGCCGCGCTCTTTGTTCTCGCCGAGCGGGTTGTTCACCAGGGATCCGTTGAAGTACATGGTGGAGGAGCCGCCGCCGTCGATGTTGTACGCGGTGGTGGAGCCGAGGTCCTTCATGATCTGCGCCAGGCCCGTCATGGTGACGCCGGCGGAGTAGCCGGGGCTGCGCCCATCCACCACCACGAACACCAGATGGTTCTGGTCGATGACGCCCACCGCCGTGCGCGGCTGTTCGCCCTGGATGGAGTGGTTGCCGAAATTGGTATCAACTTCCACGTCCTCGATGCCCGAGGCAATCTCGCCGTTGTCCAGCAGCGACGGGCCAAACGAGAGGGTGTTCCAAACGCCATCCGCGATGAGTTGGTCAGCGGTGGTGGTGGTCTCGTCGTACACCTTGACGGTGCCGTCCTTGTAGAAGGCCAGGCCCTGCCGTGCGCCCTCATCCCGATACACCACACCGTTGCGGATCACGGTGCCGGTGTCCCGGAAACCGTAGTAGTCGCCGTTGATGGCGAAGATCGCGTTGTGGTCCTGGGCGATCGCGGAGGTGTTTTCAGTGATGTTGCCGCCGTACGTGTCCTCCGCGAATGCCGACTTCAGCGTGGTGGCCGCATCAAGATCGACGTCGGCAACGTAGTACGTGACGGTGCTGTCGCCGCTGCCGGTAGTTACCTTGCTGATGCTGATACCGGTGTCACCCGAGGTGTAGCCAGTATCAGTGACCACGGCGCTCGCGGAGGAATCAGCGGCGCTGCTGTCCGTCGTCGTGGTTTCGGTGGTGCCGGCCTGGCTGGCTTCGTATTCCGAGACGTTGGTGATTTCGGCGTGCGGAATGACGAAGCGGTCCAGGGCCCAGGCTGTTGCACCCCCGGCAGAGAGAGTGACCGCCAGGACGGCGGAGACGATCGCTCGCCGTGTCCGGCGGCCTTTGCGGTTTTCGGTCTGTGGAGGAGTCATGCCTCATTTCTACGGAGGCAGGCTACGCCTGAGGTTTGCCTCGCATATGCGGCGGCTGTGAAGGTCTCCCCGTGCCTGTGAAAGTCAGCGCCCGTCGGCTTCCAACGCTGCCTGTTCTATGCGCCGGCGGTGTGCGGCCAGTTCTTCTGCGGTCCGTTGAGGGATGTTGGGATCATTCGCGCGCTGGCCGGCTTGGCCGTCGATAAGTTCCCGGATGATGTCCGCATGGCCTGCGTGGCGGGCCGTTTCGACGCACATGTGGACCAGGATCTGGTGCAGGGTGACGTTCTTTTTCTCTTCGGACCACCACGGCACTACGCCCGGCGCGTCCAAGGGGAGGGACTCGATGGTTTCGTCGCTGTGCTTGGCGGAGAAGTGGTGCAACTCGATGATCTCTTCGCGGCTCTGGGTGGCAGGCACCCACATGTCGGCGTCGGGTTCGGCGGTGGCCTCGTACCAGGGGAGTTCCCGTCCGTTCGGTCGCCCGAACGTTTCGCCGAAGTATCCCAGCTCCACACCGGCAACGTGTTTCACAAGGCCCAGCAGGTTGGTTCCGGTGGGGGTCATGGGCCTGCGGACATCGTATTCGCCGAGGCCGTCCAGTTTGTCCAGCAGGTCCTGCCGGCGGGTACGGAGATAGTTGAGCAACGTTGCTTTGTCATCCATGGTGAGCACTCTACCGAAGGGGTGCTGCAGCGAGATCGCCGCGAACCCGGGGCAGTCCGCGACAGTCGGGACGAAGCTCTCTTCATCAGTACCATTCTGGTACCATTGATGCATGGCCATGAACCTGCGCGTACCTGAAGACCTGGATCGACGGCTGGAGAAGTTGGCCGCCGAGGAACACACATCCAAGTCCGCGCTCCTGCTACAGGGGGCAGAGCTGGTTCTGCAGCGCCATGCGCGCCGACGCGAAATCAGCGAGGGCCTTGATTTCGTCATGAGTCATGATGCTGAGCTCCTGACGCGCCTTGAAGACGCGTGACAGCATACCTGGACATCGAGGATGCCCTTCAAGTCGTTGATCGGTACGGCTTCCATATCCGCGATGTCGGCCTGCTCGCCTCGGCTTTGGCCAGGCCGGCTACAACCGTCTTGGGCACAGATGCCTATCCCGACCTTGCACTGAAGGCGGCTGCGCTGTTGGAGTCCGTCGCCCGGTTCCACCCACTCATTGATGGCAACAAGCGAACCGCATGGACACTCATGGTGCTGCTGCTTTGGGTCAACGGATATCAGCATGACTTCACCACAGATAAGGGCTTCAAGCTTGTCGTCGGTGTCGCCAGCGGCACCATCGAACTGCGGGATTCTGCCGCCGAAATCTCCCAACACCTGGTGCCACGTTAGTCGTACCGGGAATCAGCCGCCCGTACAGTCTCCCAAGCGACGCTCCCTAGGCAAAGCAGTGCAGAAAGCCCAACTGTTCGCCGCAGCCGGGGCCCGGGAGGTCGCGACGGCGGTCCCGCACGTTTCCGGCGACGTGGACGTGACCAGGTACTGCTTTATTCCTCTCTTCGGCATCGCGTTGACTTCAACCCAAGCCAGTGGCGGACCCGGCGAAGGACGTCGGACCCCGTCCCGCCACGAGTGTTAGGAGCAACTCCTTGTCACTTCAATTCCCCCGCAGGACCCTGCTCCAGGGTGCCGGCGCACTATCCCTGGCGGCAGTGGTCAGTTCGATGTTCGCCCAGAACGCCTGGGCCGAGGCAGAACCGGGCGTCGCGGAGTTCGCAGCGCTGCGAAACCGTTGGGTGGACCAAATCACGGGCCGCAACGTCATCCAGGCCGGCGACCCCGATTTCGCCAAAGCCATCACCGCACTGAACAACAAAGCCGCAGACTCTCTGGCCAAGCTCAACACGTCGTCGGGCCGAACCTCGGTGTTCACGGACCTGTCCTTGGCCAAGGACGCAGAAATGGTCACCACCTACACCCGCCTGTCCCAACTGGCCACGGCCTGGGCCACCCCCACAGCGGCCGTGTTCGGGGACGCCGCGGTCCTTGCCGCCATCAAGGCCGGCCTGGCTGATGCCAACACCCTTTGCTACAACGACAGAAAGGAAGAGGTAGGAAACTGGTGGTCCTGGGAGATCGGCGTGCCCCGGGCACTCGCCGACGCCATGGTGCTCCTGCATGCCGAATTGTCGGCCGCGGAACGCACTGCCTACTGCGCGGCCATCGACCATTTTGTGCCCGACCCGTGGCTGCAGTTCCCGCCCAAGCGCGGCAAGATCACCTCCGTTGGCGCCAACCGCGTGGACCTGTGCCAGGGCATCATCATCCGTTCCCTGGCAGGAGAGGACCCGGCCAAACTCAACCATGCTGTGGCCGGACTCAGCCAGGTGTGGCAGTACGTCACCAGCGGAGACGGCATTTTCCGCGACGGCTCGTTCATCCAACACAGCACTACTCCGTACACCGGTTCCTACGGGGTTGTCCTGCTCACCGGGCTGTCCAAATTGTTCTCCTTGCTTGGAGGTACGGCGTTCGAGGTTTCCGACCCAACGCGCAGCATCTTCTTCGACGCCGTGGAGGGCTCGTTTGCGCCCGTCATGATCAACGGGGCCATGGCCGATGCCGTCCGCGGCAGGAGCATCAGCCGTGAGGCCAACACCGGCTATGACCTGGGGGCGTCGGCGATCGAGGCCATCCTGCTCCTGGCACGGGCCATGGATCCAGCGACGGCGGCCCGATGGCGGGGTTTGTGCGCTGGCTGGATTTCGCGCAATACCTATCGACCGATCCTCAACAGTGCGAGCGTGCCCAGGACGGCACTGGTCAAGGAGCTCCAAGCTACTGGTGTTGCCCCCGTGGCAGAAGCGACCGGCCACAAGCTTTTCCCTGCGATGGACCGCACCATGCACCGCGGACCGGGCTGGGCATTGTCGCTCTCCATGTCCAGCAACCGCATTGCCTGGTACGAATGCGGCAACGGCGAGAACAACCGCGGATATCACACCGGCTCCGGCATGACCTACTTCTACACGTCCGACCTCGGCCAGTACGACGACGCGTTCTGGGCCACGGCCAACTACAACCGCCTCCCCGGCACCACAGTGGACACAACCCCCTTGCCGGACAAGGTGGAGGGGGAGTGGGGCGCTGCCGTTCCCGCGAATGAGTGGAGCGGGGCCACAGCGCTGGGTGAGGTTGCCGCCGTCGGACAGCATCTGGTGGGACCGGGCCGCACGGGCCTGACCGCGCGGAAGTCCTGGTTTGTCAGCGGCGACGTCACCGTTTGCCTCGGCGCGGACATCAGCACTGCTTCGGGCGCCAGGGTGGAAACCATCGTCGACCACCGAAACCTCCACCAAGGCAGCAATACACTCACGACGGCGGCGGGCACCATCGCTGGAACGGCAGGCACCGTTGAGGTGCTGGGCGATGGGCGCTGGGTGCACCTGGAGGGATTCGGCGGGTACGCGATGCTCGATGATTCCCCGCTCCACGTGCTGCGGGAAACCCGGTCCGGCAGCTGGTCCGGGGTCAACATCAATGGCAGCCCCACAGTGCAGCAGCGCAATTTCGCCACCCTCTTCGTGGACCACGGGGTCGGGCCTGTCGCCGGCAGTTATGCGTACATGGTGGCGCCGGGAGCATCGGTGGACCTGACCCGGAAGCTGTTGCAGGGAAACAAGTACAGCGTGATCCGCAACGATGCTACGGCCCAGTCCGTGGAGTTCAAGACCGCGAAGACCACGGCCGCAACGTTCTGGAAGCCCGGAATGGCGGGGGATCTTGGCGCATCGGGTCCTGCGTGCGTGGTGTTCTCCAGGCATGGGAATGAGCTGAGCCTGGCCGTCAGCGAGCCGACGCAGAAGGCCGCCGGCCTCACGCTGACCTTGCCGGAGGGTACGTGGTCCAGCGTCCTGGAGGGCGCGGGCACCCTGGGGACGGACGCCGACGGGCGGAGCACCCTGACGCTTGACACCACTGGGCTCAGCGGCCAGACAAAGCTCATCAAGCTCCGCCGCTAGAGCCTCGTTGTGGGGCCCGCTCTGCGCGCCATTTAGCCCCCGGAGACCGCAGAGCGGGCCTCACAACGCTTCGCCCCGCAGGAGTCACGGACCACAATGCGTGGCCGCAACCGGATCTGGTAGAGCGGACACGCGTCGCCTTCGGTGAGCCGACGCAGCAGGACATCGGCGGCCATGACGCCCAGCCTGTGCTTGGCGGGCGAAACCGCCGTGAGCGGTATCCGGGCGAGGTCAGCCATTTCGTCGTCATAGGAGACGAGGGCGAGGTCCTCGGGAACCCGAACCCCGTGCCTGGACGCGGCGCCTTCCAGCAGAGCGGCTTCCCGGTCTCCGAAGACCAACGCCGCCGTGGCACCACTGCCAGCCAGCAGCCCGAACATGTGCTCGGCCTGGTCGGCTTCCCACTCCGGCTTGGTTGCGCTGAACGCCATGTGCCCGTCGGTCTCCAACCCCAACGCCGTGATGGCAGCCGTATACCCTGCGATGACCGCAGCCTGCGTGGGATTGCTGCTGCGAGCGGCCTCGTTTGCCCGGGTGAGCAGCCCGATCTTTCGGTGACCCAAGCGGTGGAGGTGCATGACGGCGTCGTACGCTCCGCCTTGGTGATCCGAGCAGACGTGTTCCGTGCGGTCGCCGGGCCCCAGATCGTCCAGGCTCCGCTCCAGGAGGACAACCGGCACGGGAAGGGCCATGAGCTCGGCGACGCGCTGCTGGGGATCGGCCAAACCGGTCAGCGTCGGCACCAAGATGAGGCCGTCCACGCCGGCATCCAGAAGGAACTGGATGCCGGCGTTCTCGCGCGTGAAGTCGTAGTGGTACGTGGACAGTTGCAGGCTCGCGCCCCGGGCCGAGAGGTGTTCCTCGATCCCCTGGAGGACGCGCGGGTAGTACAGCTGCGTGTCCGGGAGCAGGACGCCGATGACGAACCTCGAGCGTTTCTGCGTGCGCTGGGGTGCAGCGACGAAGCTGCCGGCGCCCTGCCGCCTGACCACCAGCCCTTTGCCTACAAGGTCCTCGAAGGCCCTCCGCACCGTGGTCAGGGAAAGGCCGGTCTCTGCCGCGAGTTGCTGCTCGGTGGGGAGCTTGGTCCCCACGGCCCACGTCCCGGCGAGGATGTCCCTGCGGAGGTCGTCGCTCAAGTCCTGGAACTTCAAGTTGGCCTTTGCAGTGTCGCGAAGGGGTGCGCCACCGGAGTCCGGTTCCTGTTTCCTCTTTGGCATGATCCATCTCCAGCTGTGGACAGACGATTTCTCTCATCATGCACCACAATTTAGAGAGTATTTGAGGAGTAATTGTCAGATCCCGGGAGTATTTTCACGCCAACCGGGAATGCTCATTGATTCCTTGCCTAGAGGCTCAGTAGCAATGGGAGGGTGTCCAGCAAGAAGCCAAACATCCTTTTCATCCTCAGCGACGACCAAGGCGCCTGGGCGCTGGGTTGCGCCGGAAACCCCGAAATCCACACGCCCACGCTGGATGACCTCGCCGCCCGCGGCACGCGGTTGGAGAACTTCTTCTGCGCCTCACCGGTCTGCTCCCCGGCGCGCGCCAGCCTGATGACCGGGAACATCCCGTCGCGCCACGGCGTCCACGATTACCTGGCGGGCGTCGAAACCGGACCCCAGGCCATCGACTACCTGCAGGGGCAGCGGTTGTTCACGGATGACCTCGCCGATGCCGGCTACCGCCTGGGCCTGTCCGGCAAATGGCACCTTGGCGCCAACGATGCTCCACGGAAGGGCTTCAGCCACTGGTTCGCCCTGGAAGGCGGCGGCAGCCCGTATGACCGCTCGGTCATGTACAGGTTCGACGGCGGCACCAGCCACCGGGAAACGGTCACCGAGTACTTGACGGACGCGATCACCGGGGATGCCCTGGACTTCATCAACGGTGCCTCGCAAGAGCCCGAACCCTTCTTCCTGGCCCTCAACTACACAGCTCCCCACAAGCCCTGGAAGGGGCAACATCCGCCGGAATTTGAGGATCTCTACAGCGACTGCGGATTTTCCAGCTGCCCGCAGGAAGCCATGCACCCATGGACTCCCACCGTGAACGGGGTGCCGATCGGCGGCGAAGCAGACACCCGTGCAGCCCTTGTGGGGTACTTTGCCGCCGTCAGTGCCATGGACGCCGGGATCGGGACGGTCCTCAGCCGGTTGGAGGAACTCGGTATCCAAGACAACACCTTGGTGGTCTTCAGCAGCGACAACGGTTTCAATTGCGGCCACCACGGCATTTGGGGGAAGGGCAACGGGACGTTTCCGCAGAACGTCTACGATTCCTCCGTCAAAGTGCCGGCGATCTTCGCGCTCCCGGGCAGGATCCGGCATGGCGCGGTAGTGACGGAACTGTTGTCCGCCTACGACGTGGCGGCCACCATCCTGGAGCTGGCGGGGGTAAACCACTGCCCCTTCGAAGACGGGCCGGGACAGTCTTTCGCGGAGCTTTTAGGCGGGCTGCCACCGGCGGCCGGGGATCGCGCCGTCGTGGTCTTTGACGAATACGGTCCCGTCCGGATGATCCGCAGCACCGACTGGAAGTACGTGCACAGGTATCCGCACGGTCCGCATGAACTCTACGATCTCCTGGCCGACCCGGACGAGCGAGTCAACCTTGTGAACGAGCCGGCGCACGCTGCACGGGTGTCCGCCATGCGTTCCCGGCTTCAGGAATGGTTCCAGTTGCACGCCGTCCCTGGCCTCGACGGGAGTTGGCTTCCCGTGGCGGGGGCAGGCCAGACTGCGTCCGTGCTGGATGATCCCCTGGGGGCTTTCACCCCACCCAACTGGGATGGCACGGACGCAGCCGGAGGGTCGTCCTAACCGGCGTCCGTGAGGGCGAGTCCGGCACTGAGTTCCTGGGCACTGAGCTCCTGGGTACTGTCCAGGAGAACCACGGCCTGGCCGCTACCGGCAGCCTCGTAGGACGCCAGGACTACCTCCACGATGTGGCGGGCGTGCTCAACACTGACTTTGGGGACACCGCCGTCGAGCACTGTGATGAAATCCTGCAGCTGCAGGAAGAAGCCCTCCTGGATGTCCTCGGGCCGCGGTTCCCATACCGTGCGTGTCACGCCGTCGCGCCGGATCAAGGTTCCATGGTGGGGGCTGCAGGACAGGGTGCCGTACTCACACACGATCAGGACCTCGTCCAAGCGCTGCACGGCGTCGGACACCACGGAGATGCTGACATGCACCCCGTTCCTGAGGGTCAACGCAATGGCACCGTCGGTTTCCACGGGAACGCCGAAGCGTTTGAGGGTAGAGGCGCTCACGGACTCAACGGGTGCGCCACCGAACCAGATGGAGCGGTCAAGGCAATGGCCGCCGATGTTCATCAGTGCACCCCCGCCTGCCATGGCCTCGCTGAAGAACCAATCCGGCCGCGTTCCCGGACGGTAATCGGTGGTCCGGTAGTCGCGGACCATCAGGACCCGTCCGAGTTCGCCGCTTGCCAGTACGTCCTCGGCGGCCAGTTTCTCCGGAAGGAAATGCTGGATCTGCCCGATCACCAAGGACACCCCGGCCTTCCGGCAGGCTTGAATCATGCGATCGCAGTCGGCCACGGTGGTGGCCATGGGCTTTTCGACCAGCACGTGCAATCCGTGGTCGGCTGCGGCCAGCACCATCTCCAGGTGCAGGGCGTGCGGGGTATTGATGATGACGGCGTTCAAGCCGGCCTCGCGGTACATGGCCAGGTAGTCCCCAAAGACGGAAGCCCCCCATGGCGATGCGACCCTCTCTGCGGCTTCAGGCCGCAGGTCGCAGACGGCGGCCAACTCCACGTTGCTGATCCGCGCCGCGGATGCTGCATGGAAGTGTGCCACGGCGCCCGCGCCAATGATTCCAAGTCGTATCAATTTCCCTCTTTAGCTCGGAGCCGGAGCGCGGGCTCGTTCGATCGGAACGCCGCGCAGGTCTCCTCGATTGTTGGGCAGCCGGAAAAGAGGAATAAATGCCTAATTGGGTCCCACCGCCCACGGGCTGCCAGGCAGGTGGAGAAACTTTCCAAAATACTCATTGAATCCTGCTTTCGGAGGCTGTGAGAGTCGTCTCACTGAACCGCATCCGGCTGGTTCCCCCTCACTCGAAAGGTGATTCCCATGGGCAAAACAGCCCGTCATCTTCGCCCGCTGGCCGCCCTGTTGGGTGCAGCGCTTGCCTTGTCCACCACTGCCTGCGGCGGAGCCACCGATGCCTCCCCGGCGGCCGAAGCCGTGGATATTTCCGGGTCCATTTCCGGCCAGACCATCAACTATTGGTCGATGTGGAAGGACGGCGAACCTCAGCAAAAGGTCATCGCCACTGCCATCGCGGACTTCGAAAAAGAAACCGGCGCCAAAGTCAGCGTCCAATGGCAGGGACGCAGCAACACCGAAAAGCTCGTCCCTGCGCTGAACACCAACAACGTCCCGGACCTGGTGGACGGAACACTCGCCAAGCTCGCTCCGGTGATCGGCGAAACCGGGCAGGCAAGCCCCCTGACGTCCGTCTACGCGTACGAGCTGGACGGGAAGACCGTCAGTTCAGTGATTCCGGAGAAGTTCACCAGCAACGGCGTCTTCAAGGGAGAAGACGGACAGCCTTGGATGGTGCCCTACAGCATCAGCTCGGACGGCATCTGGTTCGATGCCGCCAAGCACCCGGAGCTCAAAGCAAAGCCGCCAGCCACCTGGGATGAATTCATTGCAGTCCTGGACAGGCTGAAGGCCGGCGGAACAGCCCCCATTGCCGCCGACGGTGATATCGCAGGCTATAACTCCACCTGGTTCGTTACCTCGCTGCTCCGGCTCAAAGGCGCAGGCAGCTTCAAGGCCCTCGCCGAGGACAAGTCCGGCGCAGGATGGGATGACCCTGCCGTCCTTGAAGCAGCACAAAAGGTGGAAACCCTGGTCAAGGGCGGATACCTCAACAGTGGCTACAACGCCAGCAAGTTCCCCGCCCAACAGCAGCTCTGGGCAAACGGTGACGCCGCCCTGATCCTCAACGGCTCGTGGACGCCCACCGAAACCGGTTCGTACGCCGCCCCGGGCTTCGAATACTCCTCGTTCCAGTTCCCGGCCATCGGCGACAAGCCGGCCAGCGCCCGCGTGGACTTCATCGGCTTCGCTGTTCCGGCAAAATCCAAGAACCAGGTTCCTGCCCAGCGGCTTGCGGCGTACCTGCTGGGCGCCAAGTACCAGGACGCCCTCGGAACGGACGCCAAGGTGCTTCCGGTGAGGCAGGACGCACCGGTGGATCCCGCCGTCGCAAGCGTCAAGGCCGCTATCGACGCCGCTCCGGCCACGCACCTGCAGAACGACGGCGTGACGTTCCCCGGCTACACCGAGAAGGTCTTCTTCCCCAGGAGCGATGAACTGTTCCTTGGAAAGACCACAGCCGCAGAATTCGTGGCCAAGATGAAGGAAGCCCAGATCCAGTACTGGAAGGACAACGGCTGATGTCCGTCGGCCTGAAAGAACCCCGCGCCGGTAAAGCGGCAATGCAGAATCCCGAGTCCCGGAAAACGGTGACCAGGAAGGCCTCAGCTCAGGGCCGCCAACCGGGAAGCTCCATCGATGTGCAGCGCAAGAAGCTGCTGGTTCCCTTCGTGGGTCCGGCGTTCGTCCTGTACACGGTCCTGTTCATCGTTCCCGCCCTTGGTGCAGTGTGGATCAGCCTCCACAAATGGGCCGGCTCCGGACCCATGAAATTCGTGGGCCTGGACAACTACGGCCGGATCTTCCGGGACCCGCTGTTCCTGTCATCGTTCGGCAACACCCTGCTGCTGCTGTTCGTGGTGGGAGCCGCAATCTTCATTCTCGCTTTCGCTATGACGCTCGTCCTTCGGGACATGGCAGGGAAGAAGGTTGTTCGTAACGTCATCTTCTTCCCGCACCTCATCAACGCGCTCGTTTTCGGTGTCCTGGCCGGCTTCATCTTCAACCCCGGCGGAATGGTCAACAGCCTCTTGGCACCCCTTGGGGTGACGGATCCGCCAAAGTGGCTGGCACAGGACAACATCTTCCCGCTCATCATGGTCACCCTGGTCTGCACAACCACCGGTTACTTCACCACCATCCTGATGGCCGGCGTCGACCGTATCCCGCCCTACTACTACGAGGACTGCGCGCTGGCAGGAGCCACCGCGTTCCAGCGGCTGCGGTACGTCATCCTCCCGCTGACCTGGGATGTCTTCGGTACCTGTGCGGTGCTGTGGACCATCTCGTCGGTGAAGATCTTCGAGATCGTGTGGGTATTCGGCGGTAGCTCCGGGGCAGGGGTGCCGCCCACCCAAAGTTGGACGGCAGCCGTCTACACCTACGTCAACGCCTTCTCCGGACAGTCAACGCCCGCCTACGGTGCCGCAACGGCCTCCGCTGTGTTGTCGCTGGCCCTGATCTCCGTCCTGGTTGTCCTGCTGCGCCGCGCCATGCGTCGCGACGCCGTCGAGTTCTAAAGGAAATGACATGAGCGAATACAAACTGCTGGCTCCCGTGACCGCCCGCAGGCGGGGACGCCGCGGTGTCAGTCCCGCCCTGCGGGGGGAACGCAGCGTAGTCCGGGGCATCGGTGTGGGGTTGCTGTGGCTGGTGGTTGCGATCAGCATCGCGGCGCTGGTGTGGATGGTGGCGCAGGCCTTCCGGGATACACGGGCCATTCTTGACGACCCCTGGGGCGTGCCGGCCTCCCTGGACTTCGGCAACTTCGTCCGGGCCTGGACCGTGGGAGACTTCGCGGTGGCCACGTGGAACAGCCTTCTGACCACAGTGGTGTCGTCGGTCCTGACCGTCGCCATCGCCGCGCCGTGCGCCTACTACCTGAGCCGGGTGGACAACAGGCTCACCCGCGGCCTGAGCCTGTACTTCATCCTGGGCCTCGGAATTCCGGCGCAGGTCATCCTGATTCCGCTGTTCGTGATGCTGAACAAGGTGTACCTCACGGACAGCATCATCGGATTGAACCTCGTCTACATCGGGGTTTCCATGCCGTTCACGGTCTTCCTGCTGACCGCCTTCTTCCGTTCCCTTCCCCTGGAAATGGAGGAAGCCGCAGCCCTCGACGGGACCACGGCCTTCGGAACCTTCTGGCGCATCACCCTGCCTTTGGCCAAGGGAGGCATCCTCACTGCCTTCATCCTCCAGGTCATCTCGCACTGGAACGAGACCCTTCTGGCCTTGACCCTGCTGCAATCCACTGAGAAGTACACGCTCCCGGTAGCGCTGATTTCGTTCGTCCAACAGCAGACCTACTCCGGCGCTGACTGGGGTGGACTGTTCGCAGGCTTGGTGATGGTGGTGCTGCCCATGCTGGTCATCTACGTGTGGCTGGGCCGGCGGCTCACCGAGGGACTCACGCTCGGGATGGGCAAATAGACCCTCGACGCCGGCGCTACCGCAGCCGGCCCAGCCTAGCTACGGGTTGCCCGGGATGTCTTGTCCTCGGAAGCGCGCCAATGCCACAGTGAACCATGGCCACCGAAGAGGACGTCAGGAGGATCTGCCTGGAGATGCCGGGTGTCAGCGAACGCTTGAGCTGGGGTCAACCCGCCTGGTTCGCCAAGACGCTCATGGCACGTATCTGGGAAGACGGGGTTGTCACGGTCAAGACCGATGAACGTGAAGCGCTCGCAGCCATGGAACCGGACACCTATTTCTGGACACCTCATCACGACCAATCCCCGAAGCTGCTCCTGGTCCGACTGGAGGGGATCGACGTGGACGAGCTCGACGAACTGCTGCAGGAGTCGTACAGGATCGCCGGCGGCCGGGCAGGTTAGACTCGGCCGCATGGGGGACAACAACACGCCTGGGGAACACCACTCACCGCAGCCCGCCCGGAAACTGGCGGTCGTCGTCGTGCCTTTGCTGGGCCTGGTTGCCGCGATCGTTGGGCTGATCGTGGCGTGGAACGGAACCAACGAACCGATTGGTTGGTTTGCCTACGCGCCGCTGAGCGACAACGTCTTCCAACCGAGCGGGGGGAGCTTTGTCAGCCGCGGAAGCCAGCTGGGACTGGCCGTGACGGGGGTTGGCCTGCTGGTCCTCGCGTTCTGCGCCGGGCTGGCCATCGGCCGCCGCCAAGTTCGCCGCTGACTTCGCCGCGGGAACGCGAAATCGCCGGAGGAACGCGAAATCGCCGGATAGCTCCAGCGAACTGGCAGCTTTCCGGCGATCTCGGCGCAAGCAGAAGACTAGGTGAGCTTCACCTGGCGGTTCATGTCCTTGTACAGCAGGTAGCGGAACTCGCCCGGTCCACCGGCGTAGCAAGCCTGCGGGCAGAACGCGCGCAGCCACATGAAGTCGCCGGCTTCCACCTCAACCCAGTCGTTGTTGAGCAAGTACATGGCCTTGCCTTCCAGGACGTACAGGCCGTGCTCCATGACGTGGGTTTCCGGGAAGGGAATCACGCCGCCGGGCTGGAAGGTGACGATGTTGACCTGCATGTCGTGGGCGAGGTCGCTGGAGTCCGTGAAGCGAGTGGTCTTCCAGACGTCGTTGGTGTCCGGCATGGAGGTGGGCTCCACGTCCTTCTCGTTGGTGACGAAGGACTTGGCCTCGAAGCCTTCAAGGCGCTCGTAGGCTTTGCGGATCCAGTGGAAGGAGACGATGTCGTCCGAGACGTTCTCCAGGCCCCACTCAGAGCCGGCAGCCAGGTAGGCGTAGCCGCCCTCCGCGAGGTGGTGCAGTTCGCCGTCGAGCGTCAGGTTGACCTGGCCCTTGGTCACGAAGATGACGCCTTCAACGCCGGCCTCGAACTCTGCCTTGGGTGCCCCGCCGCCCGGCGCGATCTCGACGATCAGCTGGGAGAACGTGGTGGCGAAGCCGGAAATCGGCCGCGCGATGATCCAGGAACGCGTGTTGGAGAAGCCCGGCAGGTTGCTGGTGACGATGTCCGTCATCACACCCTTGGGGATCACCGTGTAAGCCTCGGTGACGATCGCCCGTTCCGTGGTCAGATGTGTCTGGGGCGGCAGTCCGCCCTGCGGGTAGTAGTAGTTGCCCATGCGGGAAGCTCCTATCAGTGGGAAGTCGGTTGTGCGAGCCGCGGGTGCGCAAGCGCGGTCAGCTGTGAAAGTTCGACGCCGGCAAGCGCCTTGACCTCGTCGGTCCCCACTGCGCCGCACTGGACGCCGCGGAGGACGAAGCCTGCGAGGGCACGGGCCGTGGCGGGCTCGTCCATGACGCCGCCTTCGGTGCGTTCCACGTAGTTGCGCAGGCGCAGTGCCGCGGCGGGAAGGCCTTCGCGGTAGAACGCATACGACGCCGAGAAGCGGCTGGGCAGCTGGGCGGCGTGGAGATCCCATCCTTGGTAGTAGCCGTTCTCCAGGGAACGGCGGACCAGCCGGCCGTGCAGCTTCCAGGCATCTTCCACGGCGTCACCGACGGGGATGATGTTGGTGGAACCGTCGGAGAGACGGATTCCCGTGCCGGCAACAGCGAGCTGCATGACTTCCTTGGCGAAGTCGGCCACGGGGTGCTCCATGGACTGGTACTCGGCGGAGATACCCAACGAGGCGCTGTAGTCGTAGGTCCCGTAGTGCAGGGCGCTGATACGGCCCGGAACAACGTGGGGGAGCTGGGCTACCGGAGAGGTCCCGTCGGCACCGATGATGAGCTGCGGCGTTTCCACCTGCACCTCGAAGCGGAGCCGGCCTGCGGGAAGTCCGTGCACTTCTTCCAACCGCGACACTGCGAAGTCCATGGCCTGCACCTGTGCCACCGTGGTGACCTTGGGCAGGGTGAGGATCAGCCCGGCAGGGAGTTCCCCGGCCTGGGCCAGGGTGGAGACGAACAGGTCCAGGGTCTTCAGGCCGCGGGCACGCGTCGGTGCTTCGAAGCACTTGAAGCGGATGCCGATGAACGGCGGGGCCGTTCCGTCCGCAACTGCTGCGGCAACTGCGTTGGCGGCAGCAACGGCGTCGGCGTCTTCTGCCTCATCGCCGCGGTCGCCGTAGCCGTCCTCGAAGTCCAGACGGAGGTCCTCGATCGGCTCGGAAGCGAGCTTCGCGGCGACGCGCTCGGCAACAGCGGCAGCCAGGTGCGGTTCCTGGCCCAACAGCTGACCGAGCTTTTCGAGGCCACCGTGGGCTTCCGCCGTCGCGAGTGCCTGGGCGCCCCAATCTGCCACGAAGGTGGGCGTGAAGCGGTCGGCGGGGATGTAGACGGTGTGGATGGGCTGGCGTGAGCCGTCGTCGCCGGGGTAGTTGCGGTCCAGCAACTGGTCCGTTGCCTCCAGCTGCGACTCAATGTGTGCCAGGTCGGATGCAGAGAATGAACCCATCTCAGCCCACCAGCTCATACGCGGGCGTGGTGAGGAAGTCCGTGTAATCGTCGGAGAGACAGATGTCCTCGATCAGCTTGGACGCCGGCTCGTAGTACTTGGTGAAGTTCTCGTCGCCGAACTCGATCCGCAGGCGCTCGGTTTCTTCGCCCAGGATGCGGGTGACCAGTTCGCGGGTCACGGTGTTGCCCGTGTCCGCGAGGACGGACTTGTTGCGGATCTGCTGCCACACCTGCGAGCGGGAGATTTCCGCGGTCGCGGCGTCTTCCATGAGGTTGTGGATGGCTACCGCGCCGCTGCCGGAGATCCAGACGCCCGTGTAGGCGACGGCGACGTACAGATTCAGCCGCAGGCCGGCTTCCGTGACGGTTCCGCCGGCGGACGCGACGTCGATCAGCTGCTCAGCGGTGACGTTCACCTCCGGGCGCTGCTTGTCCAGCTGATTCTTCTTACCGCCGTTGGCAGGGTCACCCAGTACGGAGTCGAAGACTTCGCGGCAGGTGGGAACGAGGTCCGGGTGGGCAACCCATGAACCGTCGAAGCCGTCGTTCGCCTCACGGGTCTTGTCGGCGCGGACCTTGTCGAAGGCAGCGGCGGTGACGTCGGGCTGCTTGCGGTTGGGGATGACGGCGGCCATGCCACCCATGGCGAAAGCGCCGCGCTTGTGGCAGGTCTTGACCAGGAGTTCGGTGTAGGCGCGCATGAACGGAGCCGTCATGGCAACGGTGGCGCGGTCCGGGAGGACGAACTCTTCGCCTGCATCACGGAAGTACTTGATGATGCTGAAGAGGTAGTCCCAGCGGCCGGCGTTCAGGCCAGAGGCGTGGTCACGGAGTTCGTAGAGGATCTCGTCCATTTCGAACGCGGCCGGGATGGTCTCGATCAGCACGGTGGCGCGGACGCTGCCCTGCGGGATGCCGAGGAAGTCCTGGGCGAAGACGAAGACGTCGTTCCAGAGGCGTGCCTCCAGGTGGCTCTCCATCTTGGGCAGGTAGTAGTACGGGCCGTGGCCGTTGAGCAGAAGCTGCTTGGCGATGTGGAAGAAGTGCAGGCCGAAGTCCACCAGCGCACCCACGGCGGGTTCGCCGTCGATCAGCAGGTGGCTCTCTTCCATGTGCCAGCCGCGGGGACGGGCAACCACAACGGCCAGGGGAGCGTCCGTGCGGAGACGGTATTCCTTGCCTTCGGGGGAGGTGTAGCTCAGGGTTCCCTGGGCGGCGTCGCGGAGGTTGAGGATGGCGTCGATGACGTTGGGCCAGGTGGGCGTGCTGGCATCTTCGAGGTCAGCCAACCACACCTTGGCGCCGGAGTTGAGGGCGTTGATGGCCATCTTGGCCGGGGTCGCGGGGCCGGTCATCTCAACGCGGCGGTCCTGCAAAGCTGCGGGTGCCTCGGCAACCTTCCAGTCGCCGTCGCGGATTTCGCGGGTCTCCGGAAGGAAGTCCAGGCGGCTGGTTTCGGCGACCTTTTGGCGCTTGGCTTTGCGGGCCTCCAGGAGTTCGTTGCGGGTGCCTGCGAAGCGCTGGTGCAGTTCCTCGATGAAGGCCAAGGCCTTGGGGGTGAGGATTTCCTCGGCGCGATCGATCGGCTGGGGATCTGTGACTGTGATAGCCATGTGAGCGGATTCCTTTTCTAGAGTGCGCTGGCGGCGTTGGCGTGCGCAGCGTTGGCTACGGCGGTCGCTACATCGGCGGCAACATGGGGATCGAAGACGCTGGGGATAATGTAACTCGCGTTCAGCTCCTCGTCAGCTACCCGGTTGGCGATTGCCTCGGCTGCGGCTACCAGCATGTCCGGCGTGATGTCCGATGCTCCGGCATCCAGCAGGCCCCGGAAGAAGCCGGGGAAGGCCAGCACGTTGTTGATCTGGTTCGGGAAGTCGCTGCGGCCCGTTGCCACCACTGCTGCGTGCTTGGAAGCAACCACGGGATCGATTTCCGGCGTCGGGTTGGCCATGGCGAACACGATCGCGTCCTCGGCCATGGAAGCAACCTGCTCCTCGCCGATCACGTGCGGGGCGCTGACGCCGATGAAGACGTCCGCTCCCTTGAGGGCGTCGTGCAGGGTTCCGGAGAAGCCTTCTTCGTTGGTGTTCGCGGCGATCCAGCTGCGGTGCTCGTCGTCGTACTTTTCGCCCGAGTGGATGGCTCCGGAGCGGCCGGCGGCGATGATGTGCTGCGCGCCCTGGGCCTTGAGGAGTTGGATGATGGCCGAGCCGGCAGCGCCGACGCCCGAGACCACGATCTTGACTTCGGAGAGCTTCTTGTCCACCACACGCAGGGCGTTGACCAAGGCAGCGAGCGTGACGATCGCGGTGCCGTGCTGGTCATCGTGGAAGACCGGGATGTCGAGTTCTTCGCGGAGGCGGTTCTCGATTTCGAAGCAGCGCGGCGCGGCGATGTCTTCGAGGTTGATGCCGCCGTAGACCGGTGCCATGGCCTTGGCGATCATGATGATCTCTTCGGTGTCCTGCGTGTCGAGGCAGACCGGCCAGGCATCCACGTTGGCGAACTGCTTGAAGAGCGCAGCCTTGCCTTCCATCACGGGAAGGGCGGCTGCGGGGCCGATGTTGCCGAGGCCCAGGACTGCGGAACCGTCGGTGAGGACGGCGATGGTGTTGCGCTTGACCGTCAGGTTGCGGGCAGCGGCCGGGTCTTCCGCGATCGCCATGCAGACGCGGGCGACGCCGGGAGTGTAGGCGCGCGACAGGTCGTCGCGGTTGCGCAGGGCTACTTTGGGGACAACTTCGAGCTTGCCGCCCAGGTGCATGAGGAAGGTGCGGTCCGAGACGTGCTGGACGGTGACGCCGTCGAGGGCGTTCAGGGCGTCCTTGACGCGGGCTGCGTGGTCGTCGTCGGTGGTGTTGCAGGTGACGTCAACGACGATCGTCTCGTGGTGGGATTCCGTGACGTCCAGCGCGGTGATTGCTGCACCGGCTGCGCCGACGGCTGCTGCCAGTTCGCTGGTAGCGGTGAAGCTCGACGGTGCGGCGACGCGCAGGGTGATCGAGTTTCCGGGGCTCGGATTCGCCATTGAAATTCCTCCTGTAAGGCCCGTTCCCGGGCCGCCGTTCCAAACTGAATGTTTTCGTATTATGGATATTATTATCTACAAAGTGGAAACACAAGCCCTTGCTTGGTCATGTTCGGTGTCATCGCAGAGGTGCGCCTCGTGCTGTATCTTGGGTGTTCTAAGCAATTCTTTTCACGATGCGGATAAGAGTTGTCGGAATCTGAGTCATTGGAGACAAGGGAATGGCTGAAAAAGCCTCCGGAGGCGTGCAGTCCGTTGAGCGCGTCTTTGAACTGTTGGAACTGATCACGGACGCGGGCGGCGATGTCACCCTGAGTGAGCTCTCGTCGTCCACTGACCTGCCCCTGCCCACCATCCACCGGCTGCTGCGCACGCTGGTGTCGCTGGGCTACATCCGGCAGCTGCCCAATCGCCGTTACGCCCTGGGCCCGCGGCTGATCCGGCTGGGGGAGGGCGCCAGCAAGCAGCTTGGCGCCGTGGCTCGTCCGCAGTTGAAGACCCTGGTGGAACGCCTCGGCGAAACTTCCAACATGGCAGTCCTCGATTCCGACATGGTGATCTACGTGGCGCAGGTCCCGTCCATGCACTCCATGCGCATGTTCACCGAGGTGGGCCGCCGCGCCCACACGCACGATACCGGCGTCGGCAAAGCCATCCTGGCCCAGCTGGACGATGAGCAGGTCCGCGGAATCGTTGCACGCACCGGCATGCCTACTCCCACGGCCAAGAGCATCGGCGATATCGACTCCCTGCTGGCAGACCTGAAGCTCATCCGTGAACGCGGCTACTCCATTGACGAGGAAGAGCAGGAACTCGGTGTCCGCTGCTTCGCCATGGCCGTTCCCAACGCTCCCACGCCCACGGCGATCTCCGTCTCCGGCCCCATCACCCGCGTGGACCAGAGCTTCGCCGACCGCGCCGTGCCCATGTTGCGTGAAGCAGCCATGGCCATCTCCGCAGAGCTGAACCAGAACTAACTTCCCACCCGCGCTTCCAGCGCGCGAGGTGGCAAAAGATGGCAATGTTCCCCAGGCAAAGTCATAGGGTCGTTGCAACGCTCTGATTGATGGAGCGTTTTATGGTCAAGTTGTTCCCCAAGGCTGCGCGTACTGAGTTTCTTGATTTGGTGTGTGCGGGGATGCCTGTTCGTACTGCTGCCCGGCGTGTCGGGGCGGTGCACGCTACCGGGCACAATTGGTGGGTTCAGTCTGGCCTAATGATGACCGTGAACCGGGGTGCTACCGGAGGTCTTGCCGATCCTGCTCCTTCAGTCGGGGGCCCTGGCCGTGCGTTGGGTCTGGAAGAGCGAGGCATGATCCAGATGGGTGTGCGGGTGGGCCTCAGTTACGCGAAGATCGGCGCATTGATCGGGCGGGATAAGTCCGTAGTTTGGCGGGAGGTCAAACGCCACACGAGCGCGGACGGGAAGTACTACGCCTCGGTCGCTCACGCCAAAGCGCATCAGGACAGGCGCCGTCCCAAACCCTTCAGGCTGGCCAAGGACGAGGGTTTGTGCCGGCTGGTCGGCGTCTGGATGGATGACGGGTGGAGTCCGAAGCTGATCTCCTCGATGTTGGCGTATTACTTCGGTGACGATCAGACTATGCAGGTGAGCCACGAGACGATCTACCAGGCCCTTTACGTCCAAACCCGCGGGAACCTGCGGGCGGACCTGGCCGAAAAGCTCAGCCTGAAACGCAAACAACGCATCCCCCACGGCACTGACCGGCGCGCCAACAGCCCCTATAAAGAGGCCTTCAAGATCAGCCAACGTCCCGCCGAGGTCCAGGACCGGGCAGTGCCCGGGCATTGGGAAGGTGACCTCATCATCGGCGCCAACGGGACAGCGATCGGAACCTTGGTGGAACGCTCAACCCGGTTCACGATCCTGCTGCACCTGCCAGGGGACCACACCGCGGAAACCGTTGCCGCCGCGATGATCCGGGAGATGGCCTCCCTCCCGGATCACCTGCGCCGGTCGATCACCTGGGACCGCGGCACCGAACTGGCCGACTACGCAAAAATCCAGACCGCTCTCGATACGACGATGTACTTCTGCGACCCGCACTCGCCCTGGCAGCGCGGCACCAACGAAAACACCAACCGGCTCCTGCGGTTCTGGTTCGAGAAAGGCACTGACCTTTCAGTGCACACCCCCGAGGACATCCGCCTGGTCGCAGCGAAACTCAACCGCCGCCCCAGACCAACACTGAACCTCGAGACCCCAGCCAACCGGCTAAACCAGCTGCTACAAGCGGCCTAACCCCCAGCGTTGCTCCCACCAATTGACTTTGCCCCAGGAGCATTGCCATCTTTTGCCATTTCGGCGAGGTCTTTGAGCAGCCAGGTGACCGAGCCGCAAAGGCGAGTGCAGTCGTCGTACCTTCCGCCCAGGCGACAAAAAGGCGGCAGTGTCCCCCAAGGAAACACTGCCGCCTTTTGTCATCTGCGGACCGGAGCTAGTGCTCTGACGCGCTGGATGTCTTGAGCGGAACTTCGTTGCCGTCCGCGTCGATCAGCTTGCCGTTTTCGAAGCGGTCGCCTTCGCTGAGGCACTTGATGTCCTCTTCGCTGACGATCCGGTCCGTGCCCGCGACGAACACCGACTGGTTGTCCGAGTTGCCGGCCTTGAAGTGGTTGAAGAGGATGTTCAGGATGATCGCCATGACCGCAGCGGAGCTGATGCCGGAGTGGAAGATCGTGGAGAACCAGGAGGGGAACTGGTCGTAGAACTTCGGTGCCGCAATGGGGATCATGCCGAAGCCAATGGAAGCGGCAACGATGATCAGGTTCATGTTGTTCTTGTACTCGACCTTGGCCAGGGTACGGATACCGCTGGCTGCCACCGTACCGAACAGCACGACGCCGGCGCCGCCCAGGACGGGCGTCGGAACCGCTGCGACAACCCGGCCGAGGATCGGCAGGAGACCGAGGATGACCAGGATGAGGCCGCCGGCGCTGACCACGAAGCGGCTTTTGATGCCGGTGATGGCGACGAGTCCCACGTTCTGGGCGAAGGCGCTCTGGGTGAAGGAGTTGAACAGCGGGGAGATCGCGCTGGAGAGCATGTCGGCGCGGAGGCCGTCGCCGATGCGGCGGGAGTCAACCTTGGTGTCGACGATTTCGCCCACTGCGATGATGTCTGCCGAGGTCTCGGTCAGGGTCACCAGGATGACGATGAGCATGGAGATGATCGCGGCAATTTCGAAGGTTGGAGCACCGAAGGCGAAGGGCGTGGGGAATGCCACGATGTCGCCCTGGCCAACCTTGGAGAAGTCAGCCATGCCGGCCACCAGCGCGATGATGGTGCCGATGACCATGGCCAGCAGGATCGAGAGCCGGGAGATGGCAGCGTTGCCAACCTTGCTCAGGAGGAGCACGACGCCCATGGTGGCTGCGGCGAGCCCGATGTTGGAGACACTGCCGTAGTTCTCGGCCTTGGCGTTGCCGCCCATGGCCCAGTTCGCGGCCACGGGCATCAGCGTCAGGCCGATGGTGGTGATCACCGTGCCTGTCACCACGGGCGGGAAGAATTTGATGATCTTGGAGAACAGGGGAGTGATCGCGAGGCCAATCAGCGATGCCACGATCACCGAGCCGAACACCGCCTGGATCCCGCCACCGCCTTGGACAATCGCCACCATGGTTGAGACGCCTGCGAACGAAACGCCCTGTACCAGCGGCAACTGCGAGCCGAACCACGGGATGCCCACAGTCTGGAGGATGGTGGCCAGGCCGCCAACGAACAAACAGGCGGCAATTAGGAGGCCGATGTCCTGCGAGGACATGCCGGCGGCTGCGCCGATGATCAGCGGCGGAGCAATAATTCCGCCGTACATGGTGAGGACGTGCTGGAAGCCGTAGGCGAAAGTGCTTCCGATGGAGAGCCTCTTGTCCTCGGGCCGTTCAGGACGGTGCGAGGCGGTGGTATTCGCGGGGCGGGATTTTTTCTTGATGTTCATGGCAGACTTCCTGGGTTCATGGCAGACGTCTTCGTCTGGCTAACTGTGTCTGGCTAACAAAATCTTTGGTGTTGTGGGGTTTTTGGGGTCGGGTTTGGGTGCAGGCCCGGCCTTTGCGGGGCGCTTCGGGGCCGGACCTGCACGCAAGTCCCTGGGGTGTTGCGGTTTAGCAGAAGCCGGCGATGCCGCTCCATGCAACGGGTGCAGCCTCGATGTTCTCGCGCTGGACAGTTGCTTCGATGAGGCCGTACGGGCGGTCGGCGGCGAAGAAGACCTCGTTGGGGTTGTCCAGGCCGAACGGGCTCAGGTCAACCAGGAAGTGGTGCTTGTTGGGCATGGAGAACTTGATTTCATCAACTTCGCTGTGTGCTTCCAGGACCTTCTTGCCCATGTCGAACAGCGTCTGCTGCAGGGCGTGGGAGTAGTTCTCGGTGAAGCCTTCCAGCAGGAGGGCCTTGATGTCGTCGTAGCTCTTGTTGAAGTCCGTGCCGGCGACGTCCAGGTTGGTGTTGTAGCGCCAGCGGGCGGATACGTCGGTGGCCAGGATGCGGTCGGTGGTCTCCGGCAGGGTGGTGTACTTGTCGCGCGGGTAACCGACAAAACCGGACTGCGTGGTCTTGAGGACGGTCAGGTCCTTGAGGCCGGAAATCACGTGCGTGGTTGCGCCATCACGGACGACGACGGCGGTACGCACCTCCTGGCCGTTGCGGACGAAACTGTGGTCGTGTCCCTCGCCGTGTGCCTGGATGCGGTCCCAGCTGTAGGCCTCGGCTTCCCAACGGCCGCCGGTGACCCAGTCGAATCCGCCGGTGAAGTGGTCCGCGAGGCGCAGGAGGAAGGATTCGGGCGAGCCGATGCCTTCACGGGCAAACGCGTAGACGGTGTTCTTCTGGGTGTCCGTGGCAACGACGTGGCCGTTGTCGCCCTGAAGGTGTGCGGCCTGGAAGTCGCCGCGCAGCTGCGAGGTGACGTTCAGGTCTTCGATGTGGTGGCGGTCCGTATCCCGAGTGACCTTGACGACGCGGACTTCTGCTTTGCCGTACTGGTTTTCGCCGAGGACGATGTTGTTGCTCATGGTCATATCCCAACTTCTGTGAGGTGGAACCTACGTTCCATCAATGAAATTAAGCGCGTGTTTCCACTGCGTTTCTGGTGGAGCCGACCCAACAAAAAAGAGCCGGCATCCATGGATGCCAGCTCATTACGACCCTGCCTGCTGCTCTCAGGTTACGTGACCTACGCCACGAACTGATTCGAGAGTAGCGCATGTTTTCGGGTTGTGTATATGGCTTCCCGGTGATCGTTATGAACTACCCGAATGTGACCGGGGCAACTTCATTCGGCTTCTCTGGGGGTCTTGACGGACGACTCGCCCGCTGCCTACACTTTCCACATAACAATAAAAGTTTTCCGAAGAGCGGAAACTGGGCACGAGAAAGAGGAGGAACAGATGGACTCGAAGGATACGAACAGCGTCGTGGAATTCCCGGCGCCGGGCCAGGAACTGTACCTGCCCTTTGGTGCGACAGATCCGGACTTCTACATTCCGGCCGACTGTGATCGCAAGGCCGGCGGGTTCTCCCGTTGGCTGCGTGCGCTTCCAGTGTTCGGCCGGCAGCGCCCCTGATCTGCAACAGGGGCGCGGACTCTGCGCAACAGAGCCAACGGCGGGCGGCACCTGGGGAGGTGTCGCCCGCTTTGTTGTGCCCGGACGCGCTTGGTTCTCCCGCTGTTTCGATGCTTCGCTGCACAGTGTGCCGTGCGCAGCATCGAGTGTGCAGCGGACCCCCGAATCGGGTTCAACTCCGTTGCCGCAGCGCACGAAGGACCCGCATTTTGAACTCCTGTTCCCGGTGCAAGTCCCGCCAGCGGACGCGGATGAACGTCCAGCCGAGCTCCATCAAGGCCTTCTCGCGCAGCCGTTCCTTGTACAGCACCTCGGCCGTGGGCGCGTAGTCGAAGTACTTGACCTTGCCATCAAACTCCAAGGCCACCTGCTTTTTCCGCCAGGCAAAGTCCAAGCGATGATCTCCCTCGGCTGATGAGACCCTGACCTGCAGCTCAGGCATCTCGATCCCGAGGCGTTGCAGGAGCTCGCGCGTCAATGTTTCGCCGGGAGATTCCGACCTCGCATCCGCGTTCTCCAGGGCTCTGCGTAACGAGAGGACTCCATGGCGTCCCTTGAGGAGGGCGCACATCCGCCGGATTTCCCCGGCGTCAGCGCCTTTTCGCAGGGCGTGGTCCATAAGCACCAGGGATTGCTTGTCATTGAGTATGAGGCAGCTATCCACCACAGTTCGTTCCAGTGAGGTGCAGGGCATGCCCCTTACTGTCTGGACGTCGCCTGCCGCCAAGGCGCGGGTATGCGGCACGACGTCAGCTCCGTGGGACGTGGAAGAAGCTGTGGTTGGGGTGGTGATGTGCACCCGGTCATCAACGTTAAGGAGAAGCAGGCCATGAAGTCGCGCCGCCGAAGTGTGGCTGTAGACGAAGCCGCGTGCCGACGTCGTTAGTGTTCCGTGGGCGTGTGCGGCAATCAGCTGCAGGCTCCTTACGCCGGGTTTTTGAGCTGCCCACGTACTGCCCCTGAGGTAGCACCCCCTGCGAAGCCTCACCAACTCCCCGCTCCGCACCAGGGAAGCAATTCTCCTGTCATTGAAGCCGGCCTGGTGGAGTTCGTTGGTTCGCCATAAATCCATGCCTTCCGGTAACTGCCGGGATTTCGTCGTCATCAAAACAGCCTCGATTGCGAGGGCTCCCACGAATAGTCGCCGGTTGTCCTATGTGGAAAACCCGTTTCGTTGCCCGGCTGCAGCTTGTGCCGTGCGCGCGGCACGTTGTGCGGCGGGGCATCGAACCGGTCGGGTGAGGGTGCGTCACATTCGGTTCAGATGTGGTCTGCGTCACGTAAGCTGGGCTGGCGGCCGCCCTCCGGGTTCTTCAAAGGCCGTCGCGACCCCACGAAGGGCCGCACATGCGGGCTCGATGACGCCGGACAGAAGTCCGCACGCGTCGCATTGCCGCAGGTCGGGCAAGGACAGGCGCTCGTCATCGGGCTGAGCCGGGACACGGATTCCCGGCCGATATTCCCTGCGCTGCAGGAGACAAAAGAGAAGCCGGGAGTGGGGATCCGGCGCCACGGCAGTCCGGTTGCGGCTGCTACCCAAAGGAAAACAATGTCATGAAACCCACTATCATCACGCTCGGGGCTGTGCTCGCGTTGGCCCTCGCCGGCTGCACGGACCCCGGCACGCCCCTGCCCACGGAAAGCCCGACGGTCACGTCGACGGCGGAACCCACCTCAACTGCGACGGCGGAACCTACGTCAGAGCCGACGTCGACGGCGTCGCCCACGTCAACTGCGACGGCGGAACCCACGTCAGAGCCAACGTCGACGCCCACCCCGACCCCAACAGTGACGGCCACGCCCACGCCGACCCCAACAGTGACGGCCACGCCGACGCCGACCCCAACAGTGACGGCCACGCCGACGCCGACCCCAACAGTGACGGCCACGCCGACGCCGACCCCAACAGTGACGGCCACGCCGACGCCGACCCCGACCCCAACAGTGACGGCCACGCCCACCCCAACACCAACCCCAACGCCAACGCCAACCCCAACCCCCACCACGCCCCCGGGCACCGGCAGCCTCGCCAACCTGCCCAGGGTCCCGTGGGACGGCGGCCCGGATTACTGGAAGCAGTTCCCGAAAGCCGATGCGGCCGGCTGGGATGATCCGGCGTTCCTGCCCATCGTCGTCTGGTACGGCTCGCCCGGAAGCGACGCGCAGCTGAAGTACGACAAAGCGCTCGGGATCAACACCTACGCCCAGGGCAACCCGGCGACTCCGTCCGCGGGCATCACGGCCAACGGCATGTTCACGTTGTTCTCGCCCAACGACGCCCCCGCGGATTGGGCCAGTCAGGTGGGAACGCTCCTGGACGATGAAGTGGATGGCCGGTTCGACACCGCCTCGGGCCTGGCGCACATGCGTTCATTGGCCGCCCAGTTCGACCCCGCCAAGACAGGCCGGTTTACCTACTCGAACTGGACTTCGGGGATCGTTACCTATGACCGGTCCATGGCGTTCAGCGCGGACTATTACAACACGGCCAATGTGAACTCAGTGGACCAGTACTTCTACGCAGTACCGCAATGCGACTGGGGCGACAACCAGCTCCGTTGGCGTACACCGGTGGGACAGACCCCGATCGTGACATCGAACTGCCGTACGGCGTCGAGCTACGGGAAGATCATTTCGCTGCAGAATGAGGTGAACGCGGCCCGCAATGTGCAGGCTCCCATCTGGGCCCTGCCAACCGTGGTGTCCACGGGCGGCTCCACCGGGGGCTACAGGCAGCTCACTCCGGAGCAGACCAAGGCCCAGGTGTGGGCCTCGATCATTCATGAGGCCCGGGGCATTGTCTGGTTCAGCCAGTCGCCGGACCAGCAAAACATCAATGACTGCATCAGTGGTGACGCCTTCGCGGACGCACGGCTCAGGGGCACCGCATGCCTCAAGGACCAGGTAGCTGCAGCCGGTGCGGTGAACAACCAGATCAAGGCCCTGGCGCCCGTGATCAATACCCAGTCCTATGTATGGGACTTCGGTGACGGCATTGATTCGATGCTGAAGGTCAAGGATGGATCCGCGTACATCTTTGCCATGGGCGAGGACGGCACAACCGGTTCCAGGACCTTTGCGCTTCCCTCAGGGATCACCGGCACGCAGGTGGAGGTTGTGGGCGAGAACCGGAGCATCGCGGTGCAGGGCGGGAAGTTCACGGATTCCTTCGCCAATGAGTACACGCACCACGTCTACAAGATCACGGTCTAGCCAAGGCCCTTCGCGTCATCGCTGGAGAATGACGCGCGGAACAACGGGTGAACCCGTTTCGTTGGCTCGCTGCGCACTGTGCCGCACGCACGGCACAGTGCGCAGCGAAGCCACGAATCGGGCCACCGGAGAGGCCGTAAAGCTATCCGGCTACGAGCTTCCGCGCCGCAGCCGAGTGTTCGGCGATCAGCCCGGCCACGTCAAGGTCGGGTATCGCCCCGTCCACTACGCGCCACTGACCGCCAACCATCACGCGGTCTGCCCGGTCCGCGCCGCAGAGCAGCAAGGCGGCAACGGGATCGTGGCTGCCGGAGAACCGCAGCTCATCAGGCTTGAACAAGGCCAGGTCGGCCTGGAGCCCGGGAGCCAGCTGCCCGATGTCGGAGCGACCCAGAACAGCTGCGGATCCCCGTGTCGCCCAGCCCAGGGCGCGCTCCACGGGCACGGAGGCGCCGTAGCGCAGGCGCTGCAAGTACAGTGCTTGCCGCGATTCGAGGATCATGTTGGAGGCATCGTTCGACGCCGATCCATCCACGCCCAGCCCCACCGGCACACCCGCTGCCTCGAGTTCCAGGACGCGTGCGGTCCCGGATGCCAGCCTCATGTTGGAGGTGGGGCAATGCGCGACGGCGGTTCCGGCGGCTCCCAGCCTGGCGATCTCCTCGTCATTGAAGTGGATGCCGTGTCCCAGCCAGGTTCGGGATCCCAACCAGCCCACTGATTCCAAGTAATCCACGGTCCGCAGGCCGAACATTGACCGGCAGAAGTCCTCCTCATCGATGGTTTCCGCGAGGTGTGTATGGAGCCGGACGTCGAAGCGTTCGGCCATGGCGGCGCTTTCGGCCATGATTTCCTTGGTCACGGAGAAGGGTGAGCACGGTGCAAGCGCGATCTGCACCACGGCTCCATCACCGGTCTCGTGGTACTGGCGGATCAGTCGTTCGCTGTCCGCGAGGATCGCCTCAGGTAACTGGACCGTGGTCCTGGGCGGCAGCCCGCCGTCGTCCTCTCCCAGGGTCATGGACCCGCGGGTGAGTGTCGCCCGCATGCCCATGGAACGGACGGCCGCGACTTCGATATCGATGGCGTCTTCCATACCGTCGGGGAAGAGGTAGTGGTGGTCGGCGGCCGTGGTGCAGCCGGAGAGCAGCAGCTCCGCCAACGCGACCTGCACCGCGAGTTCCAGGCTGCGGGGCGTCAGCCGTGCCCACACCGGGTAGAGATTTTGCAGCCATGGGAACAAAGGCGCATTGGCCACTGGACCCCAGGCGCGCGTGAGGGTTTGGTAGAAGTGGTGATGGGTGTTGATGAGGCCGGGAAGGACCACGTGTCCGGAAGCGTCAAAGACGGCGGCAGGGGAAGAAGGTTGGCCGCCCGAGGGCACCAACTCCACGATTTTCCCGTCGGAAACCACCAGGCCGCCGCCGGCGTCGAGGTCGTTTGCGGTGAAGATGCCCAGCGGATTCCTGATCCACAGCCGGGAGGGGGATTGCGACATAAGGGGTTCCTTGTCTGGTCGGCGTGTTCGCGTTCCAGCTCAGTTAGGCCCTGTCTGCTGATCCAGGTTAAGCGCCACCAAGGGCGTCGTTCAGAAAAGCGTAGAAGCCCCGACGGCGGCAGTCAACGCCCGCGGGCAGTCACATTTGGCCTGCACCCACCCGGATTAAGTAATTTCGCATGACGAAATTAAGTTTTCAAAAAACTATGGCGCGGCTCACAAACGTGGTGCTACGCTCTAACTGCCAAAGGCGGGCACCCGGACTTCGGGAAGCTATCTACCAGGCGCAACTTAACCTTCATCGCACATGCTGAAGCCTGGTAACCGAGCTGACTGGAGCTCTTTTTGCAGCGCCCCCAAACGGTCACCCGGCTTCCACAGCACTAAGGAAGTCGCAACATGAGTACAACCGTCACGGCCGAGCAATTCCTGGCCACATCCATTGAGCTGGCTACAGCCAATGTCCTCAACAGTGGGGGCCCGTTCGGGGCCGTCATTGTCACCGCGGACGGACGAGCCTTTGAAGGCGTCAACCGCGTTACCGCCTCGAACGATCCCACCGCACACGCAGAAGTCACGGCCATCCGCAACGCCTGCCGCGAACTGGGAACCTTCGATCTGAGCGGAGCAACCCTCTACACCAGCTGCGAGCCATGCCCCATGTGCCTGGCTTCCGCGCTCTGGGCACGCGTTGACCGCGTGTTCTTTGCCGCAGACCGTCACGACGCCGCATCCGTCGGCTTCGATGACGCCGTCTTCTACGAGTACTTCGAGAACGACAACCGGGACGCGCTGATGCCGGTAGCCAAGCTGGAACTGGGCGACCCCCAGGCTCCGGAGGCCCTCCAGCCGTTCAACACATGGAACACGCTTGATTCCAGGATTGATTACTAGGGCCCGGTGGCTGACATGAACATCCTGGACAACGCAGAAATGCAGACAGCAGCTGAAAAGCAGGCTGCGCTCTTCCCCGAGGGAAGCAAAGGCGCAGAGCCCACAGCCGCAAAGCACACGGCAACCGGACAGGCCAGCGGCAACAGCAAGCCCCCGGTGTCGAACTCCTTCCTGGACAAGTTTTTCCAGATCTCCAAGCGTGGATCCACGCTGGCCCGTGAATTCCGGGGCGGCCTGGTCACCTTCTTCACCATGGCGTACATCGTCATCCTGAACCCGCTCATCCTGGGCGGTTTCTCCGCAGAAAACGCCCCGACGGACGTGGCCGGCGGTTGGCTTTCGGCCGCCCAGGTCGGTGCCGTCACCGGCTTGACCGCAGGGGTCATGACCATTGTTTTCGGTCTGATCGCCAACCTGCCGTTCGGCCTGGCAGCAGGCCTGGGCATCAACTCCTTCCTGGCGGTAGCAGTCATCCAGGAAGTCACGTGGCCGGAAGCCATGGGCCTGGTGGTCATCAACGGCATCCTGATCGTCCTCTTCGGTGCCACAGGTGCCCGGACGGCGATCTTCAAGGCGGTCCCCAAGGAACTCAAGGCCGCCATCACCGTTGGCATCGGCCTGTTCATCGCCTTCATCGGCTTTGTCGACTCCGGTTTTGTCCGTCCCACCGCGGGCGGGCCGCCGGTCCAGCTGGGCAACGATGGATCCATCACCTCCATCCCCACCCTCGTCTTTATTGTTGGGTTGCTGGCCATGGGCATCCTCGTGGCACGCAAAATCCAGGGCGGCCTGCTGATCGGCATCGTCGCCACCACGGTCCTTGCCGCAGTTGTCGAGGCCATCTTCCACATCGGACCCGGCACCGCGGACAACCCCGGCGGTTGGCACCTCAACGTGCCCATCCTGTCCAGCCAGCTGGTGTCCGTTCCGGACCTCAGCCTGGTGGGCCAGTTCGACCTCTTCGGTTCGTTTGCCCGGATTGGCGGTCTCGCCGCCACCATGCTGGTCTTCACCCTGGTGTTCACCAACTTCTTCGACGCCATGGGCACCATGACCGGCCTGGCCAAGAGCGCCGGCGTGGCACACAAGGACGGCACGTTCCCCAAGCTGAAGTCGGCCTTCATCGTTGAAGGCATGGGTGCAGTGGTGGGCGGGGCAACTTCGGGTTCATCCAACACCGTGTACATCGACTCCGCAGCCGGCATCGGCGAAGGCGCACGCACCGGCCTGGCCTCCGTGGTCACCGGCCTGCTGTTCCTGGGCTCGATGTTCTTCACACCGCTTACCTCGGTTGTCCCGCTGGAAGTGGCTGCTGCGGCACTGGTGGTGGTGGGCGCGATGATGATGGCGCAGATCCGCGAGATCAAGTTCACCAAGTTCTCCATCGCGCTCCCTGCGTTCCTCACCATCGTGACCATGCCGCTGACGTACTCCATCGCCAACGGCATCGGGGTCGGGTTCATCTCCTTCGCGGTGATCAGCGCAGCCTCGGGCAAAGCCAAGAAGGTCCATCCGCTCATGTGGGTGGTCACGGTTGGCTTCATCATCTACTTTGCCCGCGGACCCATCAACGCCCTGATGGGCGTCTGACCGGGACCGCCCCCCGCGCCGGCGGGTCCCTTCCGGCACTCCGATCGACGGTCCGTCGGTACCCACCGCATGAATAGGCGTCCGTCGTCGTGGTCCCTCTCACCAGGCACGACGACGGGCGGCGGCCGGGCGCCGACGCTCCGTCAGGGAACGGGGGCAGGGAGATGAAGCCCTTGCCCCCGTTCCTATGAACACTGACCGATTGAACTCTTACTGAAAAACCGCGACTACCCCTCAACATCCTCCGGAAATGAGAATATGGGGCAAGATCGCGCACTGCTCCGGCTGGGCCATCCCGGCCGGGACACCTGGAAAAAGGACGTGTTGCCATGCTGGATCTGATGCCTTCACTGGGCAGCTGGCGGCCTGCGGTCTCCGGCCAACGACTGGCCGTGGCCACGATCGTAGGGAGCGGCGGTTCCGTGCCGCGGCCCTTGGGGACCTCCATGATGGTCTCCGAAAACGGCGAAATCCTGGGCAGCTTGTCCGGTGGTTGCGTTGAAGGCGCCGTCGTGGAGGCGGCGCTGGAAGCCATGCGCGACGGCGGTCCGCGCCTTGAGTCATACGGCTTCAGTGCCGAGGACGCGTTCGCCGTCGGACTTACCTGCGGCGGCGAGCTGGAAGTCCACATCCAGCCTTTCGGGGCCGGCGCGCCGGAACTGTCGTTGTTCGCCGGACCGCAACGCCCGGCAGCCCTGATTCGCCGGCTCGATGCCAAGGGCGGAGTCATGGTGGTGGATGACCCTGTCCGGTTCCGGGCCATGGAGTCGCAGGAACTTGCCGTACTGCTGGGCGACCACCCCTCCACGCTTTTTGCCGCAGCTGCCCAGGTGGAGCCACTGCTCCAGGGCGGCCGGGCGGGTTTGGTCCGGCTGGCCCCGCCGGAAGGATGCATCGACGGATGGGTCACCACCGAAAGGCTGGCCGCCCCGCCCCGGGAAGAAGAAGAGCCACAGCCCATCACGTTGTTCGTGGAAAGCCGCTTGCCGGCGGCACGGATGATTGTCTTCGGAGCCAACGACTTCGGCGCCGCCCTGTTGCCGGCCGGGCAGCTCCTTGGCTACAACGTCACCCTCTGTGATGCCCGGCCTGCCTTCGCCTCCCAGCAGCGTTTTTCGGGTGCAGACCAGGTTGTCACCGACTGGCCGCACCGTTACCTCGAGTCCGAGGCAGCCGGTGGGCGGCTCGATTCCCGCACCGTGGTGTGCGTCCTGACCCACGATCCCAAGTTCGACATCCCCTTGATCCAGGCCGCGCTCCGGCTGAACCTGTCCTACGTCGGTGCGATGGGTTCGCGCCGCAGCCACCGCCAACGGGTGGACGCACTCCTGCAGGCCGGAGCACCTTCCGAAGACCTGGACCGCTTGCATTCGCCCATCGGGCTGGACCTCGGCGCCGTGACTCCGGCCGAAGTAGCCGTCTCCATCACAGCCGAAATCATCGCCGGGCGCGGGACCAGCCACCACAGGGACAGCTTCCCTTCCCTCAAAGACAGCACCGGTCCGATCCACCCGGCCCCTCGACACCTCACTCAGGAGGACCCATGGACATGAACACCATCGAGGCCGTGGTCCCCACCACGGACCCCGCGCAATGGCGTGAAGGCGATGCCTGGCTCGCCGGAGGCACTGTCCTCTTCTCCTACGGAAGCACCGTACTCACGCGGCTGCTGGACCTTGGCCAAGCCGGCTGGCCGGCCATCACCGTCACCGATGACGGGATTGAACTGGCCGCTACCTGCACCGTTGCGGAGCTCTATGCCCTGCCGCTTTCCGCCGGTACCGCGGACCGTGAGTGGCCGGGACTGGCACTGATCCGGCCGTGCTGCGACTCGTTCGTGGCGTCGTTCAAGATCTGGAACATGTCCACGGTTGGCGGGAACATCTGCACGGGGCTGCCGGCCGGGCCCATGACGTCCCTCTGCGCAGGACTGGACGGTACGGCAACCATCCTCAGCCCTGACGGAAGCAGTCGGACCGTTCCGGTGGCAGACGTTGTTGTGGGCGATATGCAGACAGTGCTGGAGCCGGGGGAGTTGCTCCGCAGCATCCACCTCCCCGCCGAAGCGCTCTCCGCCCGGGTGGCTTTCCGGCGTTTGTCCCTGAGTAACCTGGGGCGCTCCGGAGTGCTGCTGATCGGCAGGCTCGACCCCGTTTTTGGCCTGGTCATCACCGTCACCGCAGCCACCAAAAGGCCCGTACAACTCAGGTTCCCCGCCGGCCAGGTTCCCGACGCAGCAGCGCTGGCCCACGCCGTCGGGCAATCCATTCCCTGGCCGCTGTACCACGACGACATCCACGGGCTCCCGGCATGGCGCCGCGACATGACCCTCAAGCTGGCCGAAGAGATCCGGGCCGAGCTGCTGGATGAGTCGATGACGGTGTCCGGCGATTTCTGGCCGCCGCATGCCACTTCGCCCCAGCCGTCCACGCAACCCGAAACGTCAGGCACCCACAAGGAGGCCTCCCATGGCAATTGAGATCAACGGCGCCGCCGCGCAGGACGCCCCCCGCCCCGGCCAGTGCCTTCGCACGTTCCTCCGGGAGCAAGGCAACTTCGGCGTCAAGAAGGGCTGCGACGGCGGTGACTGCGGTGCCTGCACAGTGCACGTCGACGGCACGCCCGTACACAGCTGCATCTACCCGGCGGTCCGTGCCGAGGGCAAAGCAGTCACCACCATCGAGGGCCTGGCCACGGCCGATGGCCTGCACCCTGTGCAGGAACAGTTCCTGGAGGCGCAGGGTTTCCAATGCGGTTTCTGCACCGCCGGGATGATGATGACGGCAGCCACGTTCGACGACGAGCAACGCGCCAACCTGCCCCGCAACCTCAAGGGCAACCTGTGCCGCTGCACCGGCTACCGCGCCATCGCGGACGCGGTCTGCGGCCACGGCGGCGATCACCGGCACGAAGATCACGACGCCGGAGCGGACGTTTCGGGGGCACAGGAACCTGCCGCCGGCCACGGCGGCGTTCCCGCCACCGCAGCTCCCGTTCCCGCCACGCCCGGCCAGCTCGGGGACAACGTCCCCGCACCCGCCGGCCAGGCCGTGGTGACAGGCACTGCCCGCTACACCCTGGATGTCCCGGCTGAACAATTGCCGGGCCTGCTGCACATGAAACTGCTGAGGTCCCCGCACCCCCACGCGCGGATCGTGTCCATCAACAAGGCCCCCGCGCTGGCGGTTCCGGGCGTGGTGGCTGTCTTCACCCACGAGGATGCCCCGCAGCAGCTCTTTTCCACGGCGCAGCACGAGAACTTCACGGACGATCCCGACGACACCCGAGTCCTGGACGACGTGGTGCGGTTCATCGGGCAGCGGGTGGCCGCTGTGGTCGCCGAATCCGTGGGCGCGGCTGAGGCCGGGGCCCGTGCGCTGGAGGTGCAGTACGAACTCCTGGAGCCGGTTTTCACTCCCCAGGAAGCCATCCTCCCCGGCGCGCCGGCCATCCACGGTGAGAAGGACGGCGAAGCGTCACGCATCTCCCGGCCGCTGCAGAACGTGGTGGCCGAGGTCCATGCTGAACTTGGCAGCGTGGCTGATGGTTTCGCTGCCGCCGATTTCATCCACGAACACACTTACCAGACCCAACGCGTCCAGCACGTGGCCATGGAAACGCACGCCTCCATTGCCTGGCTGGATGACGATGGCCGGCTGATGGTCCGTTCCTCCACGCAGGTTCCGTTCCTGGTGAAGCGGACGCTGAGCCGTCTGTTCAACCTGCCGCCGGAGACCATCCGCGTGGTGGCCGGTCGTGTCGGTGGCGGGTTCGGCGGCAAGCAGGAGGTGCTCACCGAGGACCTCGTTGCCCTTGCAGCCCTCACGTTGAAGCGGCCCGTCCAGCTGGAGTTCACCCGGACCGAACAGTTCACCGCAACCACTACGCGCCACCCCTTCACGATTCACCTGAAGGCCGGCGCCAACAGGGACGGATACCTCACCGCGCTGCAACTGAACGTCCTCACGAACACCGGCGCCTATGGAAACCACGCTCCCGGCGTGATGTTCCACGGTTGCGGCGAATCGTTGGCCGTGTACAAGTGCGTGAACAAGAAAGTGGATGCCCACGCCGTCTACACCAACACCGTTCCTGCCGGGGCTTTCCGTGGTTACGGGCTGAGCCAGATGATCTTCGCGATCGAGTCGGCCATTGATGAACTCGCAGTGGGCATCGGCATGGATCCCCTGGAGTTCCGGCTCAAGAACATGGTCCGGCCCGGCGATCACATGCTGTCCACTACGCCCGAGCCGGAAGAAGACGTCCACTACGGGAGCTACGGCCTTGACCAGTGCGTGGCGTTGGTGCGCGACGCCCTGGACCGGGGGAAGGAACGCTACCGTGCGGCAGGGCTGGACAACCTCGGGCCGGAATGGATGGTCGGGGAAGGCTCGGCGTTGTCCATGATCGACACCGTGCCGCCGCGTGGCCACTTCGCCCACACCCGGGTGAGCCTGGAAGCGGACGGAAGGTTCGCCGTCGACGTCGGAACTGCGGAATTCGGGAACGGCACCACAACTGTCCATGCGCAGCTGGCTGCCACCGCGCTGGCAACCTCGGCGTCAAAGGTGACGGTGCGACAGTCGGATACCGACCTGGTGGAGCACGACACCGGCGCGTTCGGTTCAGCCGGAACGGTGGTGGCCGGGAAAGCGACGCTGGGCGCTGCGCTCGAACTCGCCACCCGCATCCAAACAGTTGCGTCCTCGCTGACCGGTGCGCCCCTGGGCGATTGCCGTCTGGTGGACGGAGCCGTGGAGTGCGGCGACCGCTCGGTGCCGCTGAAGGACATCGTCGACGCCGCCCGGCTGCAAGGCGTTCGGCTCGCCACGGATGGGAACTGGGGAGGGACGCCGCGTTCGGTGGCGTTCAACGTCCATGGTTTCCGCGTCGCCGTGAACAGGGGAACGGGGGAGCTGCGGATCCTGCAAAGTGTGCAGGCAGCCGACGCCGGAGTGGTGGTGAATCCGCGGCAATGCCGGGGACAGATCGAGGGCGGGATCGCGCAGGCGCTCGGCGCGGTGCTGTACGAGGAAGTGAAAGTGGACGACGCCGGACGGGTCACCACGGACATTTTGCGGCAGTACCACATCCCGTCGTTCGCGGACGTGCCCCGGAGCGAGGTGTACTTCGCCGTCACCAACGACTCCACCGGTCCGCTGGGTGCCAAGTCCATGAGTGAGAGCCCGTTCAACCCGGTGGCACCCGCACTGGCCAACGCCATCCGCAATGCAACGGGCGTCCGCTTCGGTGAGCTGCCCATCGCGCGGGACAAGATCTACCTGGCCCTCCGCGACCGGACCACTGCGCCCGTCTAACCAGGCAGCCCGCCAACCCAAGCAACCCGCTAAGCCAGGCAGGGGACGGCAAACGTCGGTATGAGCCTTCATTACGACGATTGTTGTCCCCTACTTGGGTGAAACGGGGAGTTCCATGAACACGCTGTGGGGGTCCAGGGTGTAGTCGCCGAACGGCGGGCATTCGGTGAAGCCATGCCGTGCATACAGGCGGCGGGCCGGGGCGAAGTAATCCTCCGTGCCGGTCTCCAGGCTGAGCAGTTCATAGCCCCGGCGCCCGGCCTCGGCCACGATGTGTTCAAGCAACCGGGTTGCCACACCCCGTCCCCGGGCCTGGGCCGTTGTCCGCATGGACTTGATCTCGGCACGCCCGGCGGACAACGCCTTCAACGCGCCGCATCCCAACAGCACGCCGTCCTCGCGGGCCGTCCAGAACGTGATCGATTCGTGGGACAACGCGGAGTGATCCAGCGCGTGGACGCTCTCGGCCGGCGACGTGGCGAACATGTCGGCCAGGTGCTCGCTCAGGAGGGCATGGACGTCAGGGCGTGCGGGATCGTCAGGTTCGATGCGGATCATGGAACCAATTTACCCGTCCAGAAGATGCAGCTGGTCCTTCGTATCCAGGTCCTCGCCCGAGCAGAGATCGCTGCAGTCCACCAGGTCCACCAACCCCGGATGGGCTTTGAGGAAGGAACGCGCGCCCGTGTCACCATGGGCGGCTGCGGCCGCCTCGGAGCGGAGGCCGACGTCGAAAATCACCGGGTGCCTGCGTTTCAGATGGCCTGACGCATCCGGGTAGGCGGCTGCGGTGACCCGGCCGGGACGATGGCTGCCCAGCAACCTGCTCACCGCCGTCGGGGTCAACCCGGGCTGGTCGACCAGGGCTACCATGATGTTGTTGCCGGAGGTGGCGGCGTCGATGCCGGCGCGGAAGGATCCGGCCATTCCCTTGGCCCAGTCGGGGTTATCCACCACAGTATGCGGGCCCAGCTCCGTGGCGCTCCGGACGCGGTCGGCCTCTGCGCCGAGGACCACCACTACCTCGCTGCAGCCGCCGTCGAACAGTGTGTCGGCCAGGACTTCCACAAGCGTGCGGGCGCGGAAAGGCAGCAGCGCCTTGGGGCCACGCCCCAGGCGGGTGCCGGCGCCGGCGGCGAGCAGGACACCGGTGGTGGGTGTCGTGCCGGATGGAGTCATATCCTCACCATACGCGCGGGGGTTCATGCGGTCTCTAGCTCCTGGGTGGCTTTCCATTTGATCTACCGATATCGGTTTCAAACTACTGCTGAGTAGGGCTGTTGGCCCCGTGAATTGGCTATTAGGGTCGATGACGGAGTTATGAAGTCAGCTCGGTTACGCAACGACGCGTGAGGACAGGGGAAAATGGCGGGCAGTTTCGAGATTCTCAAAGCAGGTACCAATTCATTCCGTTTCAGGCTCACAGCCGAGGACGGCACAGTTGTGGCAGTGTCGCCGCAGTTTCCCAATTTGAAGGCCGTGGTGGCCGGTATCAACGCAGTCCGCGAGAACGCGGCAACGGGCTTTGTGGTCGACCGGCGGAACCTGGGCACCTGAGCCCGGTCCGGCGAAACCAGCACAACGACAGTTGGCGGCAGTGTTCTTCACGAACACTGCCGCCAACTGTCGTTAGTGCGGGTTGTCAGGCGTCGCCGCCTGCTCCGCCGGTGGTACCGGCGTTGACGTCGAGCAGTTTGTAGCGGTCAATGGCGTACGACGGCGCGCCCTCCTCGACTTCACCCCTCGCCGCCAGCAACTGGAGGGTTTTGGCGACGATGGAGTGGGTGTCGTTTTTGAAGTAGCGGCGTGCGGCTTGGCGGGTGTCGGAGAAGCCGAAGCCGTCTGCTCCGAGGGAGGCGAAGTCGTTGGGGATGAATTGTCGGATTTGGTCGGGGACGGCTTTCATGTAGTCGGAGACTGCGATGACTGGTCCGGTGTGGCCGTGGAGTTGTTCGGTGATGAAGGGTGTGCGGGTGGGTTGGCCGGGGTTGAGGAAGGCGTGTTCTTCGGCGTCGAGTCCGTCGCGTCGGAGTTCGTTCCAGGAGGTCACGGACCAGACGGTCGCGGCGACTCCCCAGTCGTCGTTGAGGATTTTTTGGGCTTCGAGGGCCCAGGGGACGGACACGCCGGAGGCGAGGATGTTCGCGGTGGGGCGGTTGCTGTTTCCGGTGGTGCTCTCGGGGGCGTCGGCGAGTTGGTAGATGCCTTTGAGGAGCCCGTTGGTGTCGAGGTTTTCGGGTTCGGCGGGTTGGGTGATGGGCTCGTTGTAGACGGTGAGGTAGTACATGACGTTCTTATCGTCACTGGCCTCGCCGTACATTTGTTCGAGGCCGTGGCGGATGATGTGGCCGATTTCGTAGCCGTAGGCGGGGTCGTAGGTGCGGACGGCGGGGTTGGTGGAGGCCAGGATGGGGGAGTGCCCGTCGGCGTGTTGGAGTCCTTCGCCGGTGAGGGTGGTTCGTCCTGCGGTCGCGCCGATGATGAAGCCGCGGGTCATTTGGTCCGCGGCGGCCCAGAAGGAATCTCCGGTGCGTTGGAAGCCGAACATGGAGTAGAACACGTAGATCGGGACCAGGGGCTCGCCGTGGGTGGCGTAGGCGGTGCCGGCGGCGGTGAATGCTGCTACGGCGCCGGCTTCGTTGATGCCGGGGTGGATCAGTTGGCCTGCGGGTGATTCTTTGTAGGCCAGGACGAGGTCGCGGTCCACGGAGAGGTAGTTCTGGCCTTTGGGGTTGTAGATTTTCGCGGTCGGGAAGAACGCGTCCATGCCGAAGGTGCGGGATTCGTCCGGGACGACGGGCACGAACCGGGCGCCGAAGTTTTTGTCGCGCATGAGGTCTTTGAGGAGCCGGACGAAGGCCATGGTGGTCGCGGCTTGTTGTTTGCCGGATCCGCGTTTGGCGACGTCGTAGGATTTGGCTTCGGGCAGGGTGACCGGGGTGTGGGTGCGGCGCCGTTCGGGCACGAACCCGCCGAGTTCGGCGCGGCGGTCCATGAGGTATTTGATTTCCGGGGCGTCCATGCCGGGGTGGTAGTACGGGGGCCGGTAAAGGTCGGCGTCGAGCTGGTCATCGCTGATCGGGATGCGCAGGTGGTCACGGAAGGCTTTGAGGTCTTCCATGGTCAGTTTCTTCATCTGGTGGGTCGCGTTGCGGCCCTCGAAGTGCGGGCCCAGGCCGTAGCCCTTGACCGTTTTGGCCAGGATCACGGTGGGTTTGCCCTTGAACTCGGTCGCTGCCTTGTACGCGGCGTAGACCTTGCGGTAGTCGTGACCGCCGCGTTTGAGGCCCCAGATCTGCTCATCGTCCAGGTCCGCGACCATGTCCTTGGTCTGCGGGGACTTACCGAAGAAGTGCTCACGGACGAACCCGCCGGACTCGGCCTTGTAGGTCTGGTAGTCACCATCGGGGGTTTCGTTCATGATTTTCACCAACGCCCCGTCCTTGTCCGCTTCCAGGAGGGAGTCCCATTCCCGGCCCCAGACGACCTTGATCACGTTCCAGCCCGCACCGCGGAAGAACGCTTCGAGTTCCTGCATGATCTTGCCGTTGCCACGCACCGGCCCGTCCAGGCGCTGGAGGTTGCAGTTGATCACGAAGTTCAGGTTGTCCAGGTTCTCGTTCGCTGCCAGCTGCAGCAGACCACGGGACTCGGGCTCGTCCATTTCCCCGTCACCAAGGAACGCCCAGACCTGCTGGTCCGAGGTGTCCTTGATCCCACGGTTCTGCAGGTACCGGTTGGACTGGGCCTGGTAAATCGCGTTCATCGGGCCGATACCCATCGACACGGTCGGGAATTCCCAGAAATCAGGCATCAACCGCGGGTGCGGGTACGAGGACAACGCATGCCCGGCCTTGGACTTCTCCTGACGGAACCCGTCCAAATCCTCCTCGCTCAACCGGCCTTCCATGAACGCCCTGGCGTACATCCCCGGAGACGCGTGACCCTGGAAAAACACCTGGTCCCCGCCACTGGGGTGGTCCTTACCGCGGAAGAAATGGTTGAACCCCACCTCATACAACGTCGCAGCACCGGCATAAGTGGAAATATGCCCACCCACACCAATATCGGAGCGCTGCGCACGATGGACCATCACCGCAGCGTTCCACCGCATATACGCCCGATACCGGCGCTCGAACTCCTCGTTCCCCGGGAACGGCGCTTCCTGATCCACCGGGATCGTGTTCACATAATCAGTGGTCGTCACCATCGGCACACCCACCGACCGGGCACCAGCACGCTGCAACAACGAACGCATAATGTACTGAGCCCGCTCGGTACCCTGCTCAGCGATCAACGCATCAAGGGACTCAATCCACTCCGCGGTCTCTTCCGGATCACGATCAGGCAGCTGGGCAGTCAACCCGCTGAGGATGTGTGAGGTCTCTTCTCCTGCAGCCACGTCCAACCTCTCTTCATTGAATGTCTGGGCGCTTGCTCTGTGGGGGCGCTCAAGGAATTTCGTATTGTGAGAATAAAATTCTGCAATTCGAGATTACGTCCGCCGATGGGTAGCGTCAACACGGATTGCGTATCCGAAACAGTCAACCCGCAAACCTGGCGGCAAACAACCAAATGTGACCCTGCATACAGCGTGAAGCCTTGACCGGGCGTGACCTGCGTCATAGAGTTCTTTCACTATTCAATAACTCGATTCCATAATGTGGAATCAGTACGAAGTGGAGATCCACGATGCAGACGACTTCATCAGTCGGCGTCAATGAGACTCCGGAAGACGCAAAGACGGGTGCCCCCAACCACCCGGTCGTGGGAAACACGGATCTTTGCGCGATTGCTTCCGAAGCCGCAGGCCGTACCATCAGTCCCAGTCTTTACAACATCGACCTCGCCCCCACCAAGGCCAAGGGCCGCAAGTGGACCAGCTACAGCATCTTTACCCTCTGGGCCAACGACGTCCACAGCCTGGGTAACTATGCCTTCGCCATCGGGCTGTTTTCCCTGGGCCTGGGAGGATGGCAGATCCTGGTAGCCCTGGGCATCGGCGCCGTCCTTCTGTTCGCCCTCCTGAATTTTTCAGGTTTCATGGGCCAGAAGACAGGTGTCCCGTTCCCGGTCATGAGCCGCATCAGCTTCGGCATCAGGGGAGCCCAGATCGCCAGCCTCGTCCGCGGTGCCGTTGCCGTTGCCTGGTTCGGCATCCAGACGTACCTGGCGTCGGTGGTCCTCCGGGTCCTGCTGGTAGCCGTGGCTCCCGGACTGAAGGACCTGGACAGCAACTCCATCCTCGGCCTTTCAACCCTTGGCTGGTTCTCCTTCGTGGCGCTGTGGATCGTGCAGCTGGTGATCGTCAGCTTCGGCATGGAAATGATCCGTAAGTACGAGGCCTTCGCCGGCCCCATCATCCTGGTGACGATGGCGGCCATTGCAGTGTGGGTCTTCATCGAAGCCGGCGGTGCCATCCAGTGGAGCGGCATCAAGGGCCTTGAGGGCACCGAAATGTGGCTCACCATTTTCGCCGGCGGCGCCCTGTGGGTATCCATCTACGGAACGTTCGTGCTGAACTTCTGCGACTTCACCCGCTCTTCAACGTCCAAGAAGTCCATCGTCAAGGGCAACTTCTGGGGCATCCCCATCAACATGCTTGTCTTTGGTGCGATCGTCGTCGTCATGGCCGGCGGCCAGTACAAGATCAACGGCACTGTCATCCAGAGCCCGTCGGACATCGTGCAGAGCATCCCGAATACGCTCCTGCTGGTCCTGGCCTGCCTTGCCCTGTTGATCCTGACCATCGCGGTGAACCTGATGGCCAATTTCGTGGCCCCGGTTTATGCACTGACGAACCTTTTCCCGCGGCACTTGAATTTCCGCAAGGCAGCCTGGGTGAGCGGCACCATCGGCCTGGTCATCCTGCCCTGGAACCTCTACAACAACCCCATCGTGATCGTGTACTTCCTCGGTGGCCTGGGCGCCTTGCTCGGCCCGCTGTTCGGTGTGGTCATGGCTGACTACTGGCTGGTCCGGCGCGGCAAGGTCAATGTTCCGGAGCTGTACTCGGAAGACCCCAAGGGCGCGTACTTCTACAAGCGCGGCGTCAACCCCAAGGCCATTATCGCCATGCTTCCGGCCGCTGCCATGGCCATCGCCATCGCGTTCATTCCCGCTTTGGCGGCCGCAGCTCCGTTCGCCTGGTTCATCGGAGCAGGCGTCGCTGCGCTCACGTACTTCGCCGTGGCAGACAAGAAGCAGGTCCACGAGGACGTTTCCGGCGAGCCAATCGCCGTCGCCAGCACGCACTGAGCGCCGTCAACCAAAGATATAAAGGACATTCCATGCGCATCCTTGTCGCGAACGTCAACACCACCCAATCCATGACCGATTCCATTGCAGCCCAGGCCCGCGCGGTGGCGGCGCCCGGCACCGAGATCATCGGAATCACACCCCACTTCGGCGCCGATTCCTGCGAAGGCAACTTCGAAAGCTACCTGGCCGCGATTGCCGTCATGGACGCCGTGGTCAACTATCCGGAACCGTTCGACGCCGTCATCCAAGCCGGCTACGGCGAGCACGGCCGCGAAGGCCTCCAGGAACTGCTGGACGTGCCGGTCGTGGACATCACCGAGGCCGCAGCCAGCACGGCGATGTTCCTGGGCCACAAGTACTCCGTGGTGACGACGCTCGACCGCGCGGTTCCCCTCATCGAGGACCGGCTCAAGCTCGCCGGGCTGGAAGCGCGTTGTGCGTCCGTCCGCGCCAGTGGCATGGCTGTGCTGGAACTCGAGGAGTATCCGGAACGTGCGGTCGAGGCGATCGTGGGCCAGGCGGAGCAAGCGGTGCAGAATGACAAGGCCGAAGTGATCGTCCTTGGCTGCGGCGGCATGGCCGGACTGGATGAGCAGATCCGCCAACGCACCGGGGTTCCCGTGGTTGACGGGGTTGCTGCTGCGGTCACGATTGCCGAGTCCTTGGTCCGTCTTGGCCTGTCCACGTCCAAGGTGCGAACGTATGCCACGCCCCGCCCGAAGACTGTCATAGGCTGGCCGATAACCGCAGCCCAGGCCGCCGAAGCCGCGCGCTGAGCCAAAGCGCTGAACGCACCACCCGAGAGGCAACCACATGACTGACTCCAGCCTGCCCGCCGACCTGAGGGTCGCCGTCGTTACCGGGGCCGGTTCCGGTATCGGGCGGGCCGTCGCCAGGCTCATGCTGGCCGATGGCTACAAGGTAGCGCTGGCCGGGCGGCGGGAGGCGCAATTGCTTGAAACCGCCGACGGCCATCCGGATGCCCTGGCGGTTCCCTGCGACGTAACAGTGCCCGACGACGTCGCGCGCCTTTTCGCGGAGGTGCGCCAACGCTGGGGCCGGGTGGATGTGCTGTTCAACAACGCCGGGGTCTTCGGACCGGCCGGGGACGTGGGGGAGATTGGCGTTGACGAGTGGGAAGCAACCCTGCGTGTCAACGTCACAGGGTCCATGTTGTGCGCTGCGGAGGCTGTCCGGGCCATGAAGGACCAGCAACCGCAGGGTGGGCGCATCATCAACAATGGTTCCATCTCCGCCCATTCGCCCAGGCCCAGGTCTGTGGCTTACACGGTCACCAAGCATGCGATGACGGGCCTGACCAAGAGCATCGAGCTTGATGGCCGGGCGTTCGGGATCACGTGCGGGCAGATCGATATCGGCAATACCCGTACCGAGATCATGGACACCATCGGCGTGGGCTCAGGGGCCTTGCAAGCCGACGGCAGCCGCAAAGTGGAACCCATGTTTCCGGTGGAAGATGCTGCCCGCGCCGTGCTCATGATGGCCAACATGCCGGCCACGGCCAGTGTTGGATCCTTGGTGGTCACTGCTGCCGGAATGCCGTTCGTAGGCCGCGGCTAGCGAGTTTTTGTACACTTACCGCCCTTAAATCGGGCCCTTAAGGGCATCTGCTGTACAAAAACTCGCGGCCGAGCGGGCGGACCTGTGGATAACGTCCCGCCGGCTTCTTCGTTGTGACTCAATAGGGCATGCGTCCTTTGTCGCCTCTTCCCCCTGCCCTCTCTAGTCGCGCCTTTACCATCAAGGAGGCCGCGGAATATGGCGTCGCTCCCAAGCGACTCCGGGCAAAGGACCTGATGGTGCCCAGCCGCGGACTCCGCATTCCGCAGAAACCGCAGACGCTACTGGACATCGCCCGGCCCCATCTTGAACTTCGTCAGGGCGATTTCCTCAGCCACATCAGTGCCGCTGAGGTACTGGGACTGCCGTTGCCTCCTTGGGCGCATTTCAAACCCGACGACGGCGGGCCGGTGACCGCAGTTGCGGAACCTGTTCCTTGGGGTCCCAAGAGCGGCCCCCACTTTCGCGAACCGGGGAGATTTATCCACCTGTCGCGGTCACGGGGTGGGTCGTTGCCGCGGCGAAGAGGGGTGGCCGGTCACCGGCTGACGTTGCGGGACGGTGACCTCGCTGACCTGGACGGCGTTGTGCTCACGTCCGTGGCGCGTACATGGGTGGACCTGGCCACCATGCTGCCGATTGAAGACTTGGTAGTGGCCGGCGACGCCATTGTCAGCGAACATACCCGCACGTTCGGTCCGGCAAGGGTAGCGATGGTTTCCTTGTCCGAACTACGCGCGTTCGTTGCGCGGGCCAACGGTGTCCATGGTGTTCGCAAAGCCCGCTTGGCGCTCGACGACTTGAGGGTGGGTGTCGACTCCCCGCCGGAAACCAAGCTGAGACTCATGCTGGAGGACGCCCGCTTGCCGGCGTTTATGCCCAACTGTCCAGTGATGGATGCCCTGGGGCGGCCTGTGTGGACGGACTTGGGATGCCCTGAATATCGCATTTGCCTGGAGTATGAAGGCCTTCATCATCTGTCTCCCGAACAGCAGGCGCTGGACGCCTATCGGGACCAGCGGGTTGCAGACGCCGGTTGGCGGCAGGTCAAGATCAACAGGATCGACATGCGGCAGGGGCAGAGGTGGGTGGTTGCCCGGGTGGCGCAGGCCCTCCGCAAGCAGGGCTGGGCAGCGTAGTTTTTGTACAGCTCCCGCCCCTAAACACCCCCATGCGGGCATCACCTGTACAAAAAACCAATTGTGACTTCCACAATATGGAAATCGAATTTCCCCTTGCGGAATGGTGTGACCGGGCTTACATTGAAAACATCCCCCCAAAACGAGGGGCTGTTCCCAAACTGATTGGTTCAGATCAATGAAGATCCCAGACCCCGCGGCGCTGAAGGCGAGTTCGGCCCCGCAGAAGAAAAAGCGGCTGTACCAGTCGCTCTTTTTTCAAATCCTGATCGCCGTCGTCGCAGGTGTGCTCATCGGTCATTTCTGGCCGAACATCGGGTCCGCACTCCGGCCACTGGGTGATGGATTCATTCAACTCATCAAAATGATCATCGCCCCGCTGATTTTCCTCGTGATCGTCACAGGCATCTCGGCAGTGGGCGACGTCAAGGCGGTCGGAAGGGTCGGGGTCAAAGCCCTCCTGTACTTCACCGGCGCCACGCTCTTCGCCTTGGTCTTCGGGCTCATCGTCGGCAACATTGTCCAGCCGGGTGCCGGCCTGAACATTGACCCCTCAACGCTCTCCCAGGACGCACTGAACGCCAAGACCGGCAACGCGCCTCCCAAGGACGCCGCAGCGTTCATCCTGGATGTCATTCCCGTCAGCGTGATCGGCGCTTTCGCCAACAACAGCCTGCTCCAGGTGCTCTTCTTCTCGGTCTTCTTCGGCGCCGCGATCGTGGTCATCGGCCGGGACCGTTGCCTCCCGGTCATCAGCCTCATGGAGACTGTCCTGGAGCTGATCTTCAAGATCATGTCCTGGATCATGAAGGTGGCCCCCATCGGTGCTTTCGGTGCCATGGCGTTCATCATCGGCCAGTACGGCGTGGGCACCCTTGGAACGTATGCCCTGTTGATAGCGTCCTGCTACGGCGCCGCGATCGTCTTCATCGGCCTGCTGTTCCTCGTGGCCTGGGGCTTCGCCCGTGTTCCGCTGTGGCAGTTCCTGAAGTACACCCGGGAGGAGTTCCTGCTGGCTCTCGGCACGGCTTCCACCGAAGCTGTCATGCCACGCATCATGACCAAGCTGACCAACGCCGGCTGCTCCCGTGCCACCACCGGTCTCGTGGTTCCGACCGGCTACTCCTTCAACCTCGACGGCGCAGCGATCTACCTTTCCATCTCCCTGTTGTTCCTGGCCCAGGCGTTCGGGCACAACCTGGACCTCGGCCAGCAACTGGCGGCGCTGGGTGTGCTGCTCCTGACCTCCAAGGGCATGGCGGGCGTTCCCGGCTCGTCCTTCCTGGCACTCTCCGCCACCGCGGCCGCACTGGGTATCTTCCCGGTAGCCGGCGTGGCACTCCTCCTCGGAGCCGACCGCCTCATGGACTCCATGCGCGTCGTGGTGAACCTGCTGGGCAACTGCGTAGCGACCTTCGTTGTCGCAAAGTGGGAAGGCCAGTTCGACCGCAGCGTCATGGTCCGCGCTTTCAACGGCGAGATCACCAACGAGGACACGGCCATCATGCTCGGCAAGGAAGAGGTCTACGCACAGCAGGAGCTGGAGCGCATCAGCACCGGCCAGCAGCCCTCCCCGAAGTTCCGCGGCGGACCTGCAGCGGACGACATCCCCCAGTTCGAGATGAGCAAGCCCGGGCAACCGTCCACCCCGGTCTGCCCTGACTGACCTGGCGAGTTTTTGTACAGCTGATGCCCCTAAGACGTGGTCTTAGGGGCATCAGCTGTACAAAAACCCGTTTAGAGGGGCAGCAGTTCAGAAAGATCGGCGCGCAAACCGGAGGCGGTCACCTTGTGGGCCGAAACGGCGTCGGCCCAGGTGATGCTGCCGGTCACCAAACCAAGCCAGGTGTCGGCGTCGGTCTCTATGACGTTCGGGGGAGTGCCGCGCGTGTGCCGGGGCCCCTCCACACATTGGGTGACGCCGAAGGGCGGGACGCGGACCTCCACTGAATTGCCGGGCGCACGCGCAGTGACTTCTTCCAGCGTGTAGCGGACCGCCGTCGCTATCACAGCGCGCGACGGCGTGGTCCCGGCAGCGGTGCCAGGCTCACCGGCGGCTTCACCACTGGAAGGCCCGACGGCGGTTTGCCAGGCAGCCAGCGCAGCCCGGCCCTCGGAGATGTCGACGCGGCGTCGTGCAACAGCCATGGGTTCTTTCCTTCTTAACTACTAGTCCAGCAGGGCAGAGACTGCGTGGCCCAGCCGGATCCTGCCCACTTCATGACCGCCACCCAGAACAGGCTCCACCACCCGTTCAAGGACGTTGGATACGGCCGGGATGTCCACCGCCCCGCTCACGGCGAGCAGGGTCAGTCCCACAAGGGTGGTGGCGCGGAGGTTGCCGTCCAGAACCTTGACTGCCACCGTGGCGCCAGTGGGGGTGGCCAGGACCAGGACGCCTTCGGCGCCGATCTTGGCCAGAACCTCCAGCTCTTCCATGACGACGGTGTTCGACTCACCCTTGCCCTGGACGGCCCACGGGTAATCCAGCATGGACGTGGCGATGGTGGCTGCGCGGGCGTTGGAGGATTTATCGCCCGGGGACTTGGCCAGGCGGGAGTAGGCACGGGCCAACCCGGTCAGCGAGAGCGCGGCAACAGGAGCGCCGCAGCCGTCGATGCCCAGGTGTGAGATGGTTTCGCCGCTGTATTCCTCGATCACGGAACGCACCCTTTGCTGGAGGGGGTGGTTCGGTTCGAGGTAGCTGCGGAGGTCCCAGCCGTTTTCGGTGCACGCCCACAGGAAGGCTGCGTGCTTGCCGGAGCAGTTGAAGGCGAGCTTGGACTGCCCGCGCTCGGACCGGACCAGCCAGTTCCGGGCTGTCTCGTCCTGGGGCCAGGCGGTGGGGCACTGCAGGTGTTCCTCCCGAACGCCGGCCGCTTTGAGCATTCCCTCCACTACGTCCATGTGGTCCAGGGATCCGGTGTGGCTTCCGCACGCCACGGCCACCTGGGCGCCGCGCAGCGGAACTCCGGACTGCATGGAGGCGAGGGCCTGGAAGGGCTTGAGGGTTGACCGGGCGAAGACGGGAGCGTCGATGTCGCCGAGGCGGGTGACAACGGAACCGTCACCCGCGAGGACCACGGCCGCACCTATGTGCCGGGACTCGATGAAGCCACTGCGTTCGATCACTGCCAGTTCGACGGCGGTCTCAACGTTGAACGTTTCATGCGAACTCATGGGCATGAAGCAAGTCTAGGCGTGGCGGGGTGGTTCCCGGGCGAGGCGGGTGCGCGCCGGGTCCGCTGCGTGACACAGCTTAGGCCGAGCGCTCCACACAAAGTACCCTTGAAGACTGTGAAGGTACTCGTCATTGGCCCAGGCGGCCGCGAACACGCCATTGTCCGCTCTCTGCTTGAAGACCCCAACGTTTCCGAGGTCCACGCGGCCCCCGGCAACGCGGGCATCAGCAAACTCGTGCCCACGCACGCTATTGACGGGAACAACCCGGAAGCCGTCTCCGCCCTGGCCACCAAGCTGGGCGTGGACCTGGTAGTTGTTGGCCCGGAAGCGCCGCTGGCAGCCGGTGTCTCCGATGCCGTGCGCGAGGCCGGCATTCCGGTGTTCGGCCCCAGCAAGGAAGCCGCCCAGCTGGAAGCCTCCAAGGCGTTCGCCAAGCAGATCATGGCTGAAGCGAACGTTCCCACGGCCATGGCCCGGGTGGCCGAAAACGCAGAGGAAGCCGCAGACGCCCTGGACACCTTCGGCGCTCCCTACGTCGTCAAGGACGACGGACTGGCCGCAGGCAAGGGCGTCGTTGTCACCAAGGACCGCGCGGAGGCCCTGGCGCACGCGCAGACCTGCTTCGACGCCGGTGGAACCGTGGTGATCGAGGAATTCCTTGACGGCCCCGAAGTTTCCCTGTTTGTCCTCTGCGACGGCCGGACCACGGTCCCGCTGTCCCCGGCACAGGACTTCAAGCGCATCTTCGACAACGACGAAGGCCCCAACACCGGCGGCATGGGTGCCTACACCCCGCTGGAGTGGGCCCCCGAAGGCTTGGTCCAGGAAGTCATAGACCGTGTGGCCCAGCCCACCGTGGACGAGATGGCCCGCCGCGGCACGCCCTTCATCGGCGTCCTGTACTGCGGTTTGGCCCTCACCTCGCGCGGCACGCGCGTCATCGAATTCAACGTCCGTTTCGGCGATCCGGAGACCCAGGCTGTCCTGGCACGCCTCAAGACGCCGCTCGGTGCGCTGCTGCTGGCAGCTGCCAAGGGCGAACTGGACACCGCCGAAGAGCTGCGCTGGTCCAAGGACACGGCAGTCGCCGTCGTCGTTGCTGCCGAGAACTACCCTGACGCACCCCGCACAGGCGACCGCATCCGTGGCCTGAAGAAGGTCGACGAACTGGACGGTGTCCACGTGGTCCACGCCGGTACCAAGCTGGACGACGAAGGCAAGGTTGTCTCCGCCGGCGGCCGCGTCCTGGCGGTTGTGGCGCTCGGTTCGGATCTGGTGGAGGCCCGCGAGAAAGCGTACGACGGCGTCGAGCTGGTTCAGCTTGAAGGCTCACAGTTCCGTACGGACATCGCAGGCAAGGCCGCCCGCGGCGAAATCCGGGTGCCGTACGCGGCCACCGGCACCATCCCGAAAGTGCAGGCGTGAGCATGACTGAATCCCTTCCCGCAGGCGGTTTCGAGACCGAGACCCTGGATCTCCCGGGCTGGACCCACGTCTACTCCGGCAAGGTCCGGGACCTCTATGTCCCCGCCGATGAAGCGATCACGGAGAAGATCGGCCAGGAATGCGTCCTGGTTGTCGCCAGCGACCGCATCAGCGCCTACGATCACGTCCTCAGCAGCGAGATCCCGGACAAGGGCCGCGTCCTGACCCAGCTGAGCCTGTGGTGGTTCGAGCAGTTGGACGTTGAGCACCACGTGCTGGCCTCAACAGTCGAAGGCGGAGTGCCTGCCGAGGTCGAGGGCCGGGCCATGATCTGCAAGAAGCTGGACATGTTCCCGGTGGAATGCATCGCCCGCGGCTACCTGACGGGTTCGGGCCTGGCCGAGTACAAGGAACACGGCACCGTCTGCGAGATCCCGCTGCCTGAGGGCCTGGTTGATGGCTCCCGCCTGGAGAAGGCACTGTTCACGCCGTCTGCGAAGGCCGAGGTTGGCGAGCACGACGTCAATATCACCTACGACGACGTCGTGGCGATGGTGGGCGATGACATTGCTGCCCGCCTGAGCGAGCTCACGCTGAAGATCTACACCCGCGCCGAGGAGATCGCCCGTGAACGCGGCATCATCCTGGCCGACACCAAAGTGGAATTCGGTATCGACGCCGCCACGGGTGTGATCACCCTTGGTGATGAGGTCCTTACGCCGGATTCCTCGCGGTTCTGGGATGCGTCCACGTACGCGCCCGGCAAGTCGCAGCCCTCGTATGACAAACAGTACGTCCGTGACTGGCTGACTTCCGCCGAATCCGGCTGGGACAAGTCCTCGGACACCCCGCCGCCGGCACTTCCCGCCGACGTTGTGGAGCGCACCCGTGCCCGTTACGTGGAGGCTTACGAGAAGCTCACGGGCCGCACGTTCGCGTAAAGCATCCAACTGAGTCGCAGTTCATGCCGTTTGAGCTCATATCGGCATGAACTGCGACTCACTTGTTTAATCAGGCTTGGGAGTGTTCCTTCGCAGCCCGGCGCTCGGCCAAACGGATCTCCAGGACGGCGTCCATGGCTTGCTGGACCCTGTCCGAGGCTCCCGCGGCGCTGAAGTCGTGCTGGGCTTCCTCCAGGAACTTCAGAGCTTCCGACGCTTCTCCTGCAGCCTTCAACGACTTACCCAACAGCAGTGAAACTTCGCCGGCCGTGTGGCGGGCCAAGACCTTGCGGTCGGTATGGATTTCGCGGAGTTTCTCGACGGCGGCCGGAATGTCGCCGGTGAGATAGAGCCACCGGGCGCGGATGAAAGCGACCTCCAACTGGTCCGTCTTGTTGCCTCCCACGATCGACAGCGCGAGTTCTGCACGTTCAATGGCGGACAGGGTTTCCGGTTCCACGATGCCGGAAGACAGGCGTACCGCTGCCGAAGCCTTGTTGAAGCGGGCCCACAGCTCGATGTCATTGGCGGGGGAGAGCAGTTTGGCGGCGCGTTCGTGGTGTTTGATGCCCTCCACGTAGTCGTGGCGCATGAAAGCGACGTTGCCCACCACCCACGCGACCTCACCGGCCAACTGGGACATGGAATGTTCGTCCATGTGCTCGATCATCGCCAGGCAATACTCCCAGGCCTCATCCAGCTTGCCGCTCTCAGCCAATGCACCGATCAGCGCGCGGTGCGCGCCAATGATGAGGGTGGAGCCCTTGGGCAGTTGCTCGCTGAGCTTCACTGCCTGCTTGGCATGCTCGACGGCGGTGGCCAGCTGCCCTTGTCCGTGGCACACGGCGGCAAGCATCTGCCAGGCGCGTACTCCGAGGCCGGCGGATTCGGTGGCCATGGGGTGCTCCAGCAGGTGCTCAACGATCTGCTGGCATTCCTTGAGCTGGCCTTGCTTCATCACGCACTCGGCCTGCATATAGGTCATGTTCCACCAGGCGCTGTTGTTCTTGGCCTCGAGGGCTATTTGCGCTGCGGTGGCGGCGTGGCTCGCGGCGAGTTGGTAGTCCCGCAGGTCCCACGCCTGGCGGGCGTACAGGCCGGCCAGGACGTACTCGGCATCGCTGACGGAGACGGGTTGGCTCCACGCTTCCAACGCTTTGGGAGCCAGTTCCAGCCGGCGGGCCAGCTCTTCGATGACCTCTGCCGTAGGTTCGCGCCTGCCGGTTTCCAGCAGTGAAATGTAGCTGGGCGAGTACAGGTTCTTGCCGAGCTCTGCCTGCGTTAACCCGCGTTCGAGCCGTTCGGCACGTAGTTTCTCGCCGAATCCGTTTCCCACGGGTCCCTCCTACAGGTGTCTTTTGACCAAAACCTTGACAGTCTCTGTGGAAAACATTTTACAATGTATGTCAACAGGGACCGCGCAATTTCCGTAACGAATCCGACTCGCATTGGGGTACATCATGTTCAAGAAAATCTTCGCGTCAGTGGCCTTGGTAGGCGCACTGACTTTGACGGTTGCGGCTCCCGCGGTCGTCTCTGCCGCACCGGCAGCAGACAACACCGTAAGCGCCATTGGCAACTGGCCCGATCCTATGCGCGTATCCGCGCCCACCAAGTCAACCGACACCACCTACACGCCGATGTCCATCGGTAACTGGCCGGATCCAATGTAAATCAATTGTAGTTAGTAAAACCCCGGGGCGTGACGAGCGATGCCCCGGGGTTTTACTTTTGCCCATTTGGGCGTGCAATGGCGCCGGGAATATTCATTCGCTCAACGATTCACGTTTGGCAGCACCCGAAGCCACAAAGGCCGCAACGACGATGAACAGCACCACCCCGGCTGCGGTGATCGAAGCCAGGGTTGGCGGTTCCAGCGTGGGAAACAGAAGTATGGCCGCCGCACCTGCAGCAGAGCAGATGCCTCCCATGATCACGTAGGTACCTGCTGCCTCGACTTTCCGATCGCTTCACACCTGACGAACTCAATCAGCTTGTCGCTCGCTACCACGCCGGCGAGATGAGCACGACTCTCGCCAAAGAAAGTGGTATCGCCAAGCCAGCCTTCCTGCGACTACTTACAGAGCGTGGCGTACGCGCCAGGCCTCGTGGTCTGACACCCGCCAAGGAGAAGGAGATTCTTCGCCTCCGCTAGCAGGGCATGATCATCCGGGACATCGCCAAGCGGGTTGGTTGCAGTTACGACACCGCCCGGATGTTCTTGCTGGAGGTCCGCTGATATGAGTGCCGTCACAAGGCCTATTAGTTTCGGTACTTGCGGACGCGTTTGAACCATTCATCCAAACGACTGATCTCACTCTCCAGCTCCTCAGGCTCGGGCGGGGTGTAGTTCGTTTCGGGATCTTGGTCGTGTCTGCGCGTCCACTTGGATGCGTGACTATATCCCAGTTGAAACTCATCGTTGTCTTGCTGGGTGATTGCAGCAAGTAGCTTGAACATTTTCGGTTTAACTTCAGCCGTTCCACGATCGACCACTTGGTAGACGATCTCCAGGTTTACTGCCCGCTCCCAGGTGGTGGACAGATCGCCAGCCCAAGCGGAGCATCGTCGGTCGTACTCCTCTGGATTCAGATCTTTCCGCTCCTTGGCGATTCTTGCCGCCTCTGTTTTTAGGTCATGTATGCGAGTCGAAACATCTTTTGCTGTCCATGGGTGGCCGTCAAGGCAGTAACCCGTCGATTCCTTTTGGCGGCTGATCCATCGCCTGGCGACGGGCACACCAAACTCGTCCGCATGCTTCACGAGGTCGCCGACGAAGCTAATGTCGTGAGTAAACACGACTACCTGGCGGTCTTCAGCAAGTTCAACAATGCGTCGAGCGACGATGGAGCGTCTGCCATGGTCCAAGGATGTGATCGGATCATCAAGAACCACTGCTGACCGCGTTTCGTCGAATGCAACTTCTGTGAAGAATCCGGCTAGGCCGAGAGCGGTCTTTTCTCCCTCGCTAAGGACGTCCGTCACGGAGGCCCGTGACGTAGTGTTCACGAGCGATGGAAGGTGAGGTAGGGTGTTCTTTTTTCCTCGCTGTGGGTCCAGAGTAACTCCGGTTAGCCGTAAACGTTCAGTCTCGCGTGTGAATTTGTCTCGTACTAAGCGAGTAACGTGCTCTTTCGTCAGCTCAGTTGTCTTGCGCGTGATGACGCCCGTGTCTGTCGACCGCTTGGCTTTTTCGATCGTTGTACGCAGGGCTAGACGAGACACTTCCTGCCGAATGCTATCTGCGGCACCAATCAGGGCTGTTTGGGATTGCAGATCCCTGACCGCAGCAGAGGCGTTGGCTAGCTGTGTTTGGAACGTGCCAGAATCTATCGCAAGGGCCTCCTTGGTCAACTCATCACCCTTTGTGGTCAGAGCTGCCGCCGAGCACTCCACGAGTGCAGCTGGAGGATCATCCTGCTGACCGTCAATCCATTTAACAGCTTGCAAAGCGGTGTCGATAGCTTTCTGTAGCCACTCCTCCGCCTTGGTGGCTGTCGGATCGTCGGCGATCGTAAGCCTTGTCAAAGATGCGCTGATTGTAGCCGGTAAGTGATGAAGCATAGCCAGCTCAGCTCGCTTGGCCTGCAATAATCCTTCGGCCGCTTTGGCATCTTCTTCGGTGGTGTCGGTCATGAAGGTGCGGAATCGACTGAGACGCTCCGCCCCTCCTTTGTCCAGTACTTGCTGGCACAGGACACAGCGGCTTTCTTCTTCGACATGAGGGAAATCGTGTCCAGTGTATGCATCGGTCTCCGAGAAGGCTTTGGCTGCCTCCCATAGCGTCCGCCATGTTTCACTGCCGACTCCGTCGAGAGGCTCCTCGGAAAACTTATCGGAAGACGCGATCTTCGCGGCTGCACGAAGCTCTAGCGCACCCTTCCGTGTCTTCGCGAGTAGCTGAAGTCCATCTGTCGACAGGCTGCTGAAGACCAGCTTGCAATGTGCGGCGATAGTCTTATAGTCCGTCGCCAAATTGTTCAGTCTCTGTCGTTCCTTGGCCGGGTCACTACTCTTGAGCTGTGCCTCAGCTTGGATCGCGTTACTCAGATCTTCTGAGATATCAGCCCTTGATGTCAGGGCGACGTCTAACTGTTCTTTCGTTGTTTGCCCAGTGAGCGATGACAAAAATGCGCTAGCCTTCGTGTCCGGATGCACGACCGGCATCGAGGCTTTCGAGTTCGTATTTTCCTGCAACTTCTCGTCGAGGGTGGCGCACACGGCGTCGCAGACCTGGCCAAGTTGATCAAGCAACTCGAGTGCAGAAGGTCTGTAGCTGATTTCAGATGCCGTACTGACATACGCGTGGCCGCACGCATCGTCGTAGAACTGAACTTGCGCAAGCTCTCCGCTGAACGGCTCCTGCCATTTCCATTCATCAGTTCTGCTGGCGTCGCCGACCACGTACTCGAAAACCGCGTGTTGATCGTCAGATCCATTTGAAGCGAAGACATTTCCCAGCACATCTCCGTGCACACGCGCCCTGACGGCTGTCCGAAGGAGCCGCGCGTAGCCTGACTTGCCGCTGCCGTTGTCACCGTAAATCACTGTGAGGCCGCTGCCGGAAAAGGTCAGCGTCTGGTCTGATGCGAGAGCGTTGATTCCCTCGACATTCCGTAGCTGGAGAAGTCGGACAGGATCCGAGATTGCCGCGCCGCCAGGTATATCTGATGCACTGAGCTGTAGCGCATCGGCAACGGATCCAGTCAGGAGGTCTTCCGCGATTTGGTCAATCTCGGCTTCGCCAATTGGATCTCCCTTGCAGAGACTAGAAAAGACTTGCTGCTGCCACGTTGGGCGAGTGCCTATCCATGTAGCGATATCAGCTTCCAGCGACATCCGTGATTCCCCATTTCTCTTGAACTAAAGGTGCGGCGTTGAGCTCATCTCTTCGAGCACGCCAGTCTGGCAGGTGTTGATCCATCAGCTCAGTGAAACGCTCGTTGTGGTGCCGTTCGATTAGATGCATCATTTCGTGGACTGCGATGTACTCCAGGCAGTGCGGATGCTTCTTGGCGAGTTCTATGTTGAACCAGACGTGGGCCGATTCGCGGTTACAGCTACCCCACTTGGTCTTCATGCGGCGCACAGTCCACTTCGCCACATCTCGTCCAATAACTGGCTGCCACTTAGCTATGAGTTCCGGGATCTCGCGCTTGAGAGCGGTGCGGTACCACTCGTCCAGAGCTGCACGAAGACTGTCCGGCGTGCTGTCGTCCGGAGCATATACAGTCAACCGTTTACCGGTGATAGCAAACTGAATCCGCCCTGGTTCGTTTACGACCTTGAGGCGGTATCGCTGGCCCCATACATAGTGGGATTCGCCCGTGACCATTTCGCGTTCGGTCTGACGCACGGCGTTGCGAAGCTGCTCGCGCTGCTTCTTGATCCATGGCAGTCGCTGTACGACAGCAAGCCTGATGGCATCGTCATCGAGTCGTTCAGGCGCCGCAACGCGCACCCGGCCGAGGGGAGGGTAGACGGCGATATGCAGGTTTTTGATGTTCTTGTAGATGACATCGACATCGATCCCAGAGACGGTGAGGTAGGCGCTAGCGGTACTCATTTCGGGCCTTTACCAAATCAAAGAGTTCATCGAAACGTTCGAAGTCAGCCGGTAGGACGCGACGAATTGCTCGCGCCACTTCCTTCTCCTTGAACGTGTTGCCAACCCAACCGTGCGGTTTGCTCGTCATGATGGCGGTATCGACCTGGATCGGAGTGGCCGGATCAGCCCAGCCGAAGTCGACGATGGCACGCTGCGCACCGTTTGATGCCCAGGCGGGGTAGACAGCGTCAGACTCTTTTGAGCCAACCTTCTTAGCGTGGGCGATCAACTGCTCAAGATACTCCTTGTAATCGAGGGCACCCTTGCGGCGTTGCTCGATGATGGCGTCAAGCAGGCTGGACATGCTGTCGTAGTACTTCGGATTCATTGCGTTCTCATCGATGATGACTTTGCGGATGTTGTTCGCGATGGTTTCGGCGACCGCCTCAGGATCCTTCTTGATCCCAGCAGGGAGCTTGTCAATCGCAGCCGCTCCTTGTTCAACGATCAGGTCAATGAGCCCAACGTTTTGGAAGTCCGCGACGACTTCAGATGCATCGGCGCGGATATAGGTGTCCAGCAGGAATCGCATGCCGGCTTCATATTGTTTGAAGTCCACGTTCTCGCCAGCACCGAGCTTAACTTCGTCACGGACGGCGACGTAGTGGGTGACTTCCTTGGCAATGGCTGCAGTTTCAGTCGCGCTGTATCCAGCCTCCGACATGTCGTTGGCGATGGCTCCATAAGTACGAACCAATGCGGCCACAGACTTATACAGTTCGACGCGCTTGGCTTCGTTGTTCTTTATCTGCTGGGCGTTGCCCTGTTCGATGGCGCAGAAGTAGCGCTGGTACTGAAGAGTTCCCCGGGGTGGTTCAACCGCTTCGCAAAGCGCGCGTATGCGTTCGAGGGCCTCGTCGAGGTCCTCGCGTGCTTGCTGGACGCGGTCCTTGAGCAACCCCTCGATGTCGGACTTCTCGTAACCGTCGAGAGCTCCGGACGTATAGTCTGTGATGGCGTCTTCCAGGGAGTTGAAGAGGTCCTGGTAGTCAACGATGTAGCCGTAGTCCTTATCGTCACCATCGAGACGGTTGACGCGACAGATGGCTTGGAAGAGTCCGTGATCGCGCATCGTCTTGTCGATGTATAGATACGTTGCTGCTGGTGCGTCGAAGCCAGTCAGCAGCTTGTCGACAACGATTAGAAGGCGCATCTGACCGGGCTCGTTGATGAAGCGGTCTTTGACTTCCTTTTCGAACTGCTCGATTTTCGTCACCGCTTGGTCAGCCGGTTCATCGAAGTGATCTGCAAGCATTTGCCGATAGATGTCGTATTGGCGCAGCTTTTCAGTTGCACCGTGGCCTGAATCCTCTTTGGAGATGTCGCTGGCCTGAGGGACATAGCTAGTGACGATGGCGCATTTGCCCTTGAATCCGGCCTGGCAGAACATCTCGTAGAATTTGCACGCCTGATAGATGCTGGATCCAACGAGCATGGCGTTGCCCTGGTTGTCCATGAGACGCGGCTTCGTCTCCATGTCGAGCAGGATGTCGTTAACGATCTGCTTAGATCGAGGCTCGGAGCTGACGACTTTTTGCATCGTGCCCCAACGCTTTTTGAGCTCAGCCTTGGAAAGATCAGTCATGCCTTTGGTCTTTGCCTCGAACCACTGATCGATTTTGGCCGATGAGATGAGATCCTGATCGATGTTTCGGGCCTCGTAGCGTAGGTCGAGTACCACGCCGTCTTCGACCGCTTCGTTGAACTTGTAGGTATGAATGAAGCTTCCGAAGGTCTCTATGCTGGTTGCTTTGTCCGCCTTCAGTAGCGGGGTACCGGTGAAACCGATAAACATAGCCCCGGGCAGGAGCTGCTTCATGGCCTTGTGCATTTTGCCGGACTGGGTGCGGTGGGCTTCGTCGACGAAGACGAACAGATTGCCCTTAGCTGAGAAGCCAGCCGGAATCTTGGAGTTGAGCTCGGCGATGAAGTCGCCATCGGCGTCGTTCTGTGCTTGATCGTCATCGCCACCGCGGAACTTGTGCACGAGCGAACACATCAGCCAAGGGTCATTGCTGTTTAGCGAACCAATAAGATCAGCGCCGCTCTTCGTGCGGTAGATGTCCTCGTTGATACCGCTGAAGACTCGCTTGATCTGATCGTCCAGCTCGGTACGGTCGGTGATGATGAGGACACGAGCTTGGCTTTCGCCGCGCGTCTGATGTTCGCGTATCCATTTAGCCAGCCACACCATGGTGAGGGATTTACCCGAACCCTGGGTATGCCAAATAATGCCGCCTTCGCGCTTGGCGATGCGGTCCTGGGCGGCTTTGACGCCGAAGAACTGGTTGTGACGACAAGTCTTCTTCGTGCCACCGTCAAACACCATGAAGTCGTGGATTATCTCCAGGAATCGGCTCTTCGAACACATCTGGACGAGCGCCCGATCGAGCGGTTCCTCGATGTCGGACGGCTCTTTCCATTCGAGCCAGTACTTCTCAGCCGTATCGATGACGCCGTAGCGCAGACCCTCAACGTCGTTGCCGGCCATGACCAGCTGCACCGTGCTAAAGAACGGACGGATGAAGTCCTTCTTCTGGTTGCCGATGTTCTGCCGGATGCCTTCGGAGACGGCGACCTTTGAGCGTTTGAGTTCGATGACACCAAGCGCCAGACCATTGACGTAGAGAACGACATCCGGTCGCTTGTTGTGCTCACCCTTGATCGAGACTTCTTCGGCGACAACGAAGTGGTTGGCTTCAGCGTTGTGCCAATCCACAAGCCAGACGGTTTCAGTCTGTTCGCCGATACCGGGCTTAACCTTCACGCCATAACGGAGAAGGTTGTAGACCTCGTGATTAGCTTCGTACAGATTGCGGCCGCCGCCGAGAGACGCGCTCCTTTTGAACTGCTCAACGGCTTTGTTGATCAGATTGGTGTCGTACCCGCGGGCCTGCAGATTCTGCTCAAGCAGGCTGACTTCGATGTGCGAATTGCTTTCGCGATACTCCCAGTTTCCCAGGTACTCGTATCCAAGTTCATTTTGGAACAGGTCGACAACGCGGTCTTGTGTCCTACGTTCAATCTGTCCAACTGTGCTCATGATTCATTTCCCCCAAAATTACTTTCAACATCCTGATTCTGCCAGCTTCCGAAGTTTACGCCAGCGCCCGGAATACGCCATTCAACTCGGCCGTTTGCTGCCCTGCCCGCCACGATTGCTGCGGCAGCCGATGGGCTACGGAAGACGATATCCTGGGTGAAGATAGCTGAGTCTTCGCTGTCCTGAACAAGCTGTCCGCTATTGAGGAGCTCGTCGTGGAGTAACTCATAGTTGCTTGAGTTCTCGGTGAGGGAAAGACGGGCCATTGAACCCTTCTTTACCGTGAACTCGCCATCCACTTCTTGCGCCGTTGCTCTGATGCTGTACTTCTTGACGAACATCTCGAAAATCGGCGAGATGGAAGGATCGGCCGGAGCCGCTACGTCCGTCGGGTCTGCCGGCTGTCTGAGTGTCGTCGTTCGAAAGATGTTGACGCCTAGTACGGGCAAGACGATTTTGGCCTGTGCTACGAAATACTCCATGTCCGATACATCGGACTCTGGAAGTGGTAGGAGAGGGGGTGCTGTGCCGTTGGTGAGCCGCGAACGGTTGGCCTCCTGCGCCAATGAGATGAACCGAGACTCCAAATAGCGGGCGTGTGCTTTGGTTAGGTTTGAATCCTTACTCGTGAGAACGATTGCCCGATCCCAGAAGTCTTTTCCGCCCTGATCCTCATTCCGTGAGTGATGATATAGACGCTTGCCTACATCATCGCCTTCGCCGACATATGCAAGCGATCCACCCATGATGTCCGGATCGTCTCCGAGAAGGATGTAGATACCCGTTCGTGACGCTTCGGGGCGCTTCAGCAGGGCGCCGAGGTCGGATCGTGGGGCAGCAGCAACGTGACCAGTCCAGTTCATGATTTCAGCTGCCAGAAGACCGCCTGGCGTCCCATCTGCCAGAAAGAGTCGAACCGATTTGCCGACACTCACGCGGATGGCTCCATAATCCGTAACCGGGTGCGACCAGTCAGGAGTTCTTGCATCATTCCTTGCTTAATCGACTTAGCTTTCGCTAAACGGCCACGAATCAAACTGATTTCACGATCGGCATCGACGACAACCTCTGCGATTGCATCCTGCTCATCGCGAGGCGGAAGGTCCACCTCTATGTCAGCGAGTGCCCGACTGCTGATGTGGACAACGGCGTCTCCTTGGCCAGCGCGGGATTTCTGTTCGACGACGACTGAAGTATTGGCGAGTAGGCCAAGATAGACAGGGTTGAATCCATCACCGCGAAGCACCACAATATCGCCACCCGCGACTGCTGGGGTGGGTCCGATGTACGCCACGCATTTCCCGATCTCTTCGCGGGTCTCGCCGGATCCAGCAAACAGAAGATCGCCGGTCCTCAGGGGTAGCGCGGTGGCTGCAATGTCCGGCGATACGAACGAATTTGTAAATGACGTGTAGTCATTGAATGCTGTATAGAGTTCGCCGTACCGAAGACATGGAATGCCAGACGAGCGCACATCATCGCGTTTGACTCCACGGCCCTTTAGGAAAGAACCGACAGATCCAAGGTGCTGCTTCGTCCATGGCTCGGTGAAGCCCGGCAGCCGGGTCTTGCCGGTGAGCAGTTGCTGCATCATGCCTTGCTTGATTGCCTGCTTTTTGGCGATCAAGCCTTCTAGAGAACTGATGAATGTATCAGCGACACGAAGGACCCCAGAAATGCGCCTTTGTTCCGCTGTTGAGATCGCCGGCACGTGGAGGGCTTTTATCATAGAACCAGTCACGAGAGGCTGCCCAGATCCGTAGACCATAGTGTTTAGGTTCATTCCGCGGAGCACTTCCGTGTAGAAGTTCACGTCATGATTCGGTGCGAGTCTCACGACCAGGGTGTTATCTGAAACCCCGTAGCGACCGTCCACCTGATAAACGGTGCCAGCATTTGCTCCCACTCGGGCTACCAGGATCGAGGGGCCATCAAACTCGGCCCTATCAGTCAAGCCAATGGGTCCGGTTGAGCCATAAAGCGTAAACCGCGCGTCTGTCTTCCGCTGCGTGGTTGTTCCCGAGGAGACGGACGTCGCCAGATCGGACAGCTTAGTGCTTTGCCAGGTCAACGTGCCCATTGTCAGTTGACCCCCATCTCAGCCAGGTGCTTCGCGACCTTGGTGCTTAGCTCATCAAGCTCGGATTCGAGATCGCCAATCGTTTCGTCGTACCGTTCGCCGAGTTCCTTGATTCGGGTCACAAGATGGTGGGTCAGCTTCGTGATTTCACCGGCGATGCCGCTGGCGATGGATTCCTGCCACTTGTTGTCAAGAACGAGCTGCTTCACATCCTGTTCGGTGAGTTTGCCATAAGTGGTAAGGACAGCACTGTCCAGTTTGAATTGAGCGTCCTTGGCGAGCTTCCTAGCCGCCACTTCACTTTCATAGAGCTTGATCAGATGTTCGAGGGCTTTGATTTCTTCCGGGTTGCCGTGTTCACGTCTGGATTCTTTGAGCCGTGCGGTGGCTAGGGCCTTGCTAATCTTGCCATCGTCCATGGCATCGGCAAGGAGTCCATCTTCGCCTGCGTGCTCTTCGGTGTACTCCTCGATCTTGCGAGCTGCTTCGTCCTCGATTGCAGTCAGCTGGTCAATATAGCCCCGTTCCTTCGCGAAGTAACGGTTCACGATCAAAGCCGGCGGGATCAGGTCCATCTTATATTTGAACGCCGACCGGCCCGCTCCGACCACAAGGTCCGGTGTTTCGGTAATTTTCCGGTCTTTGTCTTCGATGGTCTTGCGTGGCTTGGCCGCATTCAGCCACCCCTCGTTCATGACCAGGAAGACGTCGTCATGCATTGTGGTGTGCCAGTACGTCATGAGTTGCTCATAGACGGCATATTCATCCAAGAGTGCCGTGCTCTTGAAACGAGCGAGCAAGTCGTCGCTCAGTTCGGCGACAACATCGTTGGGTCTTGTATTCTCGTCGATCGATTCAAGTGCCGCGCGGTGAGTCGCATACCACGTGGCAACCTCAGCGCGAGCTTTGTCGGAGAATTGGGCAAATTCGTCGGAATCCAGAATGGTCTGCTGTACGTCCGAGATGTCGACAGTTAGTTCGCTATATCCTTCGCGTCCAGTGTTCTTGAATAGCTGCTGTCGCAGTGACGGGAACGCATCCCAGCTGGCGCTCAGGGCATCGATGTCGCGTTTCGGGATGCCGCCATGCAAATGAGCATAAAGGTCCTGGATGTCTTCAGGTTCCGAGGAATCGATGTAGCGCGGGATGTTGAGGTTGAAGTCATTGGCGTCGTCGCCAATCTCAGATAGCGGCACCAAACGCGAATAGTGCTCGACTTCCTGCTGCTTGGTGAAGACATCGACGATCTTGTGCATGTCCTGGGAGCGGAGGCGGTTCTTGTTGCCGTCCTTCAGGAAACCTTTGGACGCGTCGATCATGAAGACGCCAGTCCGGCTATGGGCGTTTTCCTTGTCGAGCACGATGATGCAGGCCGGGATGCCGGTGCCATAGAACAGGTTGGAAGGTAGGCCGATAATGCCCTTGATGAAGCCACGCTTAAGGAGTTGCTTGCGGATGGCTGCTTCGGCGTTGCCGCGGAACAGTACGCCGTGGGGAAGGATGACAGCGGCTTTGCCAGTGCTCTTCATCGACTTCAGAATGTGGAGCAGAAACGCGTAGTCGCCATTCTTTTCAGGTGGCGTACCAAATTCGAAGCGCCCGAATTCGTTCTCTAAGCCGTTGTTCCAAGATTTGATGGAGAACGGAGGGTTAGCTACGATGAAATCGAAAGTGTTTAGGCTGTCATCCGATTTGAACTGCGGGTTGGTGATCGTATCCCCTTTGCGGATGTCAGCGATCTCGTTGCCGTGCAGGATCATGTTCATCTTGGACAGCGCCCATGTGGCGTTGTCCTTCTCCTGGCCGTAGATAGTGAGCCCATTACGTGATTCGGCTGCCACCTTGAGCAGCAACGAACCTGAGCCACAAGTCGGGTCATACACCGTTGCCGAGCGTGGGGTGTCCGGCGTTACGCCGATCAACTTGGCAATAACTCGTGAGACTTCGGCAGGGGTGTAGAACTGGCCTTTGGACTTACCGGACTCGGTAGCGAAGTGGCGCATGAGGTATTCGTATGCGTCGCCGAGCAGGTCGTCACCCTCGGCGCGTGAACCGCGGAAATCAAGCTCCTGGAAAATTGTTATGAGCTTGGAGAGACGGTCCACCATCTCTTTGGCTTTTCCGAGCTTTTCCTCGTCATCGAAGTCTGCCATTGTGATGACAAGTTGAAGCCCGTTGGCCTCTGCGAGTTTGGCGATGATCTTGTTGACCTTGTCGCCGATCTCCTTGTTGCCCTTCAGCGCTACCATGTCGTCAAACGAGCCACCAGCCGGCACTTCAATCAGGGAGTTGGAGTCAGTCTTCGCTTTGTCGGACACATACTTCATAAAAAGCATCGTCAGGATGTAGTCCTTGTACTGAGATGCATCCATGCCTCCGCGCAGCTCGTCGCAGCTTTTCCAGAGCGAGCTGTAGAGATCCGATTTCTTAAGCGCCACGGCCCGTACCCCTTGTGTTGATCCTGATTCGGTTGAACTTGTCATGCGGCAGTCTCCAGCCACACGACGGTAGCCATTTAGTGTTGGTTTCAATCTACCGGGGAGCAATGACAAACCAGGGCAGGTCAGGCTGTGCGAGGTAGGTTCGCGGGTAGGGAGAAGTCTCAACCACGGCCCGCTAACTGGCCTAAAGTATACCACAATCGGCATGTATCTTATAGGTCCCTGAGGCTCTCGACCACTGTCTCATCGCCACTAGGTCGATGGTTGCAATCGTGCGATAGATGGCGAAGCGGACGTCGAAGCCGTGGGGGAGCCTGGCGTGGTTTTCTAGCGTGACGGTGCGCAAAGATGCGCCCCGTCCTTCAATTGAAGGGCGTGGGGGAACTCTTCCTGAGTACTTCTTCTGCCGTGCCCGCCAGGAAGGTCAGTGCGACCTTCCCTATCTACCGGCCTATCTCATCGAGGACAGTGTGGCCGGATCCTACGGTCAGCTTGTGCCGGACAAAGCCTTCGAGGAGGACATTCGCGCCAGACTGGATGAAGCCCTTGTCGGTGAGCAGCAGGACATAAAGGAGATGTACGCGAAGTACAAGAATCAGCTCAAGGAAGTTGAGGCCAAGGAGAGCCGGCTCGTTATTATTGCGGCCGATGGCATCCTGCCGCCGTCGAAGATCCGGGAGAAAATGCATGAGCTGCGCGTTCAACGTTCCCGCATCGAAGGCAGCCTGGCGAACATCGGCGAGCAGATCACGGTAGGGGGTCAGCTTCTTGCTAGGACGATTGATCAGATCGCTGACCCGAAGTCGTACTACGAAAAAGCAGCGGACAAGGTCCGGCGCCTCCTCAATGAATCCTTTTACCACCGTTTCTTTGTGGACCAGGAGGCTCCGATGGCACGGATCTGAATCAACCCTTCGCTGACATCTTCGCGGCCCAAGCGGCCTACCGATCGATCAAACCCGCGCTGGCGATGTCTGTCCGTGGATCGACCCAATCGTCCGAACAAGGGGCCATGCTGGGCGTTTTAGAGGTACTTTCTGCCCGGTTCCCGGATACCAAAAATGGCGCCGATTTCTCGACGCCATTTTCGTGTTTGGTCGGGATGACAGGATTTGAACCTGCGACCTCTTCGTCCCGAACGAAGCGCGCTACCAAGCTGCGCTACATCCCGATCCGCTGCGAAAGCAACTGTTCAAGAATAGCCGAAACGTCCCGTGATGCGAAATCGGGGAGAGGGTGTCCCTCGCCACACCCGCACCCGGCACCACGACTACACCAGTGAGTCCCGCCAAGCCCCGTGCAACTGCGCAAAGCGTCCGCCGCCGCTGATCAGCTCGGCGGGCGTCCCGTCCTCGACGATGCGCCCGTCGTGGACCACCAGCACCCGGTCGGCCGTCTCCACGGTTGAGAGGCGGTGGGCAATGATGATGGCCGTTCGGGCAGCGTTCCCGCCTGCGACTCCCTCCAGGAGATGAGCCAGTCCTTGCTGGACCATCCGCTCGGAAGGAATGTCCAGGGAGGATGTAGCTTCGTCCAGAATCAACACGGCCGGCGCGGCAAGGAAGGCCCGGGCAAAACCGATGAGCTGCCGTTGACCCGACGACACACGGCCGCCGCGCTTGTTGACGTCCGTGTCGTAGCCTTCGGGCAGGCTGATGATGAACTCGTGCGCACCAACCGCAGCGGCGGCGGCCTCGATTTCGGCGCGGGAAGCCTCGGGGCGACCCAAAGCAATGTTGTCGGCAACCGAACCGCTGAAGAGGAAGGCCTCTTGGGTCACCATCACCACGGCGCGGCGGAGGTCCGTCGTCGCCAGGTCCCGCAGGTCCACCCCATCCAAGGTGATGGCGCCGGACGTGACATCGTAGAAGCGGGCCACCAGCTTGGCCAGTGTGGACTTACCGGCACCTGTCTGTCCCACCAAGGCAACCGTCTGCCCGGCCGGAATGTGCAGGTCCAAGGTAGGAACAACCAACTGGCCGTCGCTGTAGCCGAACTCCACGCCCTTGAAGTCGATCTCCCCGCGTGAGCTTTTCAGAGGCACCGGGTTTTTCGGCGGACGGACGGTGGGTACTTCTTCCAAGAGTCCGGACACCTTTTCCAGCGCTGCCTGGGCACTCTGGAAGGAGTTGTAGAACATGGCCATCTGGTCCACCGGCTGGAAAAAGCGTTTGGTGGAGAGGATCAGGGCGAGCAGGACGCCTACTGCGAGGTCGCCGCTGAGCACCCGGAAGCCGCCAAACAGCAGGACCACAGCCACGCACACGTTACCGATCAGCACCAGTCCGGGTTGGAAAATGCCGTTCAGGTTGATGGAGCGGACAGTGTTCTTGCGGTAGTCCTCAGCCAGTTGGCCATAGCGGTCCGCGTTCTCGCGCTCCTTGCGGAACGCCTTCACAGCACGGATACCCGTCATGGTCTCCACAAAGTGCACGATCAACCGGGCGGAGACCACCCGGGATTCCCGGAACGCGATCTGCGAGTGTTTCTGGTACCAACGCGCCAGGAAGAACATGGGGACACCGGCCGCGAGCATGATCAGGCCACTCCGCCAATCCAAGGCAAACACCGTGAATGCCGTGAACAGCATGAACAGCATGCCGGAGGCGAGCGAACTAACCCCGGAATCCAACAGCTCTCGCAGCGCTTCCAGGTCCGAAGTTTGCCGGGCGATGATGCGTCCCGAGGTGTACTTCTCGTGGAATTCCAGGCTCAGGCGCTGGGTGTGCCGGAAAACGCGGAGCCGCAGGTCCAGGAGCATCGCCTGGCTCAACCGGGCCGTGGAGGTCACGTAGAGCGCGGTCATTCCGGCCGTGGCGATCGCAGCGGCCAGGTAGAGGGACCCAGCCAGCACCAAGGGCCCGTTGTCGCCTGCCTGAAGTGCCGGCAAGGCGTTGTCGATCCCAAAAGCGATCAGTGCCGGCCCCGCTACGCGGGTGAGCTGCGAAACAACCACCATCACGATCGTCAGCCAAAACCGCAACCGCACCGGGCGGATCAGCGAGGCAAGCAAGGCGAGTGACCGGCGTCGTACGGCTTTGCTGTCTGCTTTGCTGAGGTGGGTGTTGTCCTCGTTGGCGGTGCCAAAGGTGGTGGCGCTCACCGGCGGGCCTCCTCAGCTTCTTCGAGTTCGTCCAGTTCTGTATCAAGGTCCTTCGGACCGGCATCCAGGCTGGCGATGACGTAACGGTAGTGGTCGTTTTCGGCCAGCAGTTCCGTGTGGGTTCCGACGGCGGTGATGGTCCCGTTTTCGAGCAAGGCCACCCGGTCGGCCAACGCCACAGTGGAGGGACGGTGCGCCACGATCAGCGTGGTGGTCTCGCGGAGAACCTCACGCAGTCGGGCCTCAACGCGTTCCTCGGTATTCACGTCCAAAGCGGACAGGGGATCGTCCAGCACCAGGACTTTCGGCTTGGCGGCGATGGCGCGGGCCAGTGCGATGCGCTGCCGCTGGCCACCGGACAGGCTCAAGCCTTCCTCTCCGATGAGGGTGTCCACGCCGTCCGGCAGGGAGTAGGCAAAGTGCGCCTGCGCCACGTCCAACGCCTCATCCAGCGCGGCGTCGCTGGGATCGGGAGCGCCCAGGAGCACGTTGTCCCGGACAGAACTGGAGAAGAGCGTGGTGTCCTCGAACGCCACTGCAACCACCTTGCGGAGCTCGTCGATGTCGAAGTCGCGGACATCCACGCCGTCGATGGTTACTGCACCGGCTGTGACGTCGTACAGGCGGGGGACCAGTTGAAGCAGCGCGCTCTTGCCGCTTCCCGTGATGCCCACGAGGGCCATGGTTTCGCCGGGACGGATGTCCAGGGTGATGTCGTGCAGGAGGGTGCCGCCGTCGTCGAACCCAAAACCCGCATGGTCAAAGCGCAAGGCACCCTTGACGGTTTCCGGCACCACGGCCGTCTCCGGGGAGGTGATGGTGTTCTCGGTGTCCATGACCTCGAAATGCCGGTCCAGCGCGGTCTTGGCCGTGAGCGCCATGGCCAAGAGCATGCCGGAAAATTCAACCGGGGTAGCCACCACGGCTGCGGTCGCGAAAAAGGCGACCAAGGCACCAATGCTGAGCTGACCGCTCGCGGCGAGCATGACGCCAACCACCAGCCCGACACCCAAGGCGAGTTCCGGCAGCAGTGTCACCACCAAGGTGAAACCGGCCTGCTGCTTGGCTTTCGCGATCTCCGTCTGGCGCAGTTCCTCAGCCTGGCCATTGAAGTTCTCCAGTGCCTCGCGGCTCCGTCCGAACGCCTTCAGGACACGGATTCCGTGGACGGATTCCTCAACGGTGGTGGCGAGGTCGCCGGCCTGGTCCTGGCTGAGCCGGGCCACCAGGCTGAAGCGCCGCCGGAACCGGAAAGAATTGATCATGATCGGCACCGCGGCGGCGAGGAAGATGAGCGCCAGCTGCCAGCTCATGGAGAACATCACGCCGACGCCGATGATCACCGTCAGTGTCGTGACCACCAGCATGATCGCGCCGAACGCCATCCAACGGCGCAGGAAGCTGAGGTCCGTCATGGCGCGGGAGAGCAGCTGCCCGGAACCCCAGCGGTCATGGAACGCCACGGTGAGCTCCTGCAGGTGCCCGTAAAGGGTCACGCGCATCCGGGTCTCCACGGTGGTGGCCGGGTTGATCACGAACTGGCGGCGCAGAGCCACCAGTCCTGCTTCGGCGATGCCCAGAGCAAGGATCACGACGGCGGCAATCCAGACGGCGTCCGTGGAACCGCCGGGCTGCAAGGAGTTGTTGACCAGCACCCGCAGCACCTGCGGGATGGTCAACGCGACGATGCTCGCAAGCAAGGCGCAGATCAGGCCCATGAAAAGGCGCGGGAGGATGGGCCGCACGTGAGGGTACAGGCGGCCGACGGAGGTGAAAAATGAGGTTTGCTTGGACATGCCCGCTTCTCAACAGCTGGATCTTCAGATGGTGCGGAGGTAGTTTCCCGTAGCAACTACCCTATGCCATGGCGTGATTCGTTTCACAGGACCACGCACCCCAGGTGAAATGTTTGACCCAGTTATTGGGAATCGTAATGCTGCGCGAGGTTCAGTTGCGTGGCGTGAGCGTCAGCAGTACAGCCTCCGGGCGGCACGCGATGCGGACCGGGGCGAAGCGGGAGGTGCCGATGCCGCCCGAGACGTTCACCGGCGTCGTGAATCCATCGCTTTCCCAATCGTGGAGGCCTTTGGCCCGCCAGGTGGGGAGGTCGCAGTTGGAGACCAAGGCGCCGTAGCCGGGGATGCAGATCTGGCCGCCGTGAGTGTGACCGGCGATGATCAGGTCAGCGCCCGCCTGCGTGAAGTGGTCCAGCACGCGTTGGTACGGAGCATGGATCACGGCGACTTTGAGGTGCGGCCGGGCATCCTGGTTTACAGTGCCGCGGGGCCAGCCGGCGTAGCGTTCGCGGCCCAAGTGGGGATCGTCGACGCCCGAGAAGTCGAACCGCAGGCCGTTGAGCACCACGGACTGGGCGCGGTTGGTGAGGTCGATCCAGCCACTCATGCCGAAGGCGGAGCGGAGCTTGGGCCAGTCGAGCTGGAGGGGCTCGGTTTTAGGTTTCGAAGGACCACGGAAGTAGCCCGCCGGGTTCTTGATCCGTGGCGCGTAGTAGTCGTTGGAACCTGGAACGAAGACCCCGGGGAACTCCATCAGGGGCCTCAAGGCCTGGATGAGGGGGTCAATGGCCTTGGTGTGGCTCAAGTTGTCGCCCGTGTTGACTACAAGATCGGGTTTGAGGTCCGCCAGGGAATGCAGCCATTGCGTCTTCTTGACTTGGCCGGGAACAAAGTGAATGTCGCTCAGGTGCAGGACACGAAGGGGTGCCGAGCCCTCGGGGAGAATCGGCAACGTTTCGTGGCGTACCTCGAACTGGTCCTTCTCCCACCACCCGTAGGCGGCAGCCGCGGTACCTGCGGCTGCCCCGACGGCTGCAGTGACGGCAAAACCGCGCCCGAAGGAACGGGCGCGGTTTGCCAGTGAATCAGCGAACGTCACTCGTTAGTCCTTGCCGGGGGCGTCGCCGCTGTTTCCATTGCCGTTACCGTTGTTGCCGGTTCCGGTGGACGGCGCGGGGTTTGGTGCCTGCTTCGGCGCGGACGGCGTGGTGTTCGACGGCGTGTTGTTGCGTTGCGGTGTCGGCGCACCAGTCAGGTTGGACGGCGGCTGCTGGAACGGGTTGGTGCCGTAGGCCGGAGCGACGGCCAACATGTAGTTGGTGAACTGCGGGCCGGCGATCATGTAACCGTCAACGAACTCGTAGAACTTGCCGTTGACAGTGAGATTGCGTCCGTAGCGCGACTGGTCACCCAACGGGTCTCCGAACCAGGACGCTGTGGCGAGACCGGTGGTGTAGCCAACAACCCAGGTGGAGCCGTTCGAGTCGTTGGTGCCGGTCTTGGCGGCAACAGGGAAGTTCTTGGAGTTCAAGGCAGGGCGGATCAGCGAGCCGGAACCTTGATCCAGCACCTTGCCCATGGCGTAGGCCACGCCCCGGGCTACCTCAGGTTTCACGGCGTCCTTGCAACTGGACGACTGGGCCGGAAGATCAGCGCCGGATTGGTCCTTTACCGAAGTGATGGCGATGGGTGCACAGTACTTCCCATCTGCTGCGAAGGTTGCAAAAGCTGCGGCCATGGTCAGGGGGGCGGTCTGGGTTGCACCGATCAGGTTAGACAGTCGAGTCATAGGCACCTGCGGGTTTGGATCCGTGACCTTGCCGGTGCCGTCTCGGGTTGGGAGCCCTCCGTGGATGCCGGTGGCGTCTACGATCCCTTGAATGCCACAGAGATCAACCTGTGAGGCAGAGGCGAACGTTGCAGTGTTGATCGAGTTCATGAGGCCGTACAGCACCGTCATGTTCCTGTAGTAACCCTCGTCAGAGTTCTGAAGGTCGAAACTGCCAGGCACGTTTCTGTCGTAGAAACCGTCGACTGGCGTCGGACAGGTGTTCTTCCACGGGAAGTTCTGCGGATAGTTCCGTCTGGAAGCATTGATGGTGGTTTCCATCGACTTCCCCTCATTCAGCCACTGGGCGAACGTGAAGGGTTTCATCGTGGAACCGGGCTGGAATCCACCGATGCCGTTGAGGTCATTGCCGTTGGCGTCAAGGACGTCCACGTTGAAGTTCTGGGTCTGATCGAACTTGCCCTCTTGAGGGAGCCACACGGTGTTCTGAGCCATGCTGACGATCTGTCCCGTGCCCGGCTGGACAGAGACGATTGAGGCGCCCCACTTGTCCGGGTTGGCACCCGCCGTGGCGTCAACCTGCTGCTGAGCTACGTTCTGGGCGGTCGGGTCGAGCGTGGTCTGAATGGTCAGGCCGCCGCGCATAACGCGCTTTTCGCGTTCCTCCGTGGTGTCACCGTAAGCCGGGTTGTTCAGCAGGAGGTGCAGAACATAGTCGCAGAAGTACGGAGCCATGGTGGCGTAGGCGCAACCCTGGCGGGCCGGGGTTACCTTGGTGGTCACGGGCGTGGCGACAGCTTCGTCGTACTGGGCCTGGGTGATCTTCTTCTGGGCCAGCATGGCGTTCAGGACAAGGTCGCGCCGCATCTTCGAGTTGTCCGGGTTGGTGATCGGATCGAAGGCAGACGGGCTGTTGACCAGGCCGGCAAGCAGCGCAGCCTGGGGAAGCGTCAGGTCTTTGGCGGTGGTGCTGAAGAAGAACTTGGACGCAGCTTCGATGCCGTAGGCATCGCGGTTGAAGAACACGATGTTGAGGTAGCCCTCAAGGATCTGCTCCTTGGAGAACTTCTTCTCCAGGGCGATCGCGAGCTTCATTTCGCGGAGCTTGTCGCCAACGCCCTTGTTAACACCGTTGAGGAGGACGTCGTCACCCTTGCCCGACGCCACCAGTGACTCGTTGATGACGTTGTTCACGTACTGCTGGGTGATGGTGGACGCACCCTGCTTGTTGCCGCGGGCGGTGCTCACCAGTGCTCGCATGATGCCGGTGGTGTCGATGCCGCCGTGCTCATAAAAACGGCTGTCCTCGATGGCGATGACAGCGTCCTTGATGAACGGGCTCATGGAATCCAGCGGAACTTTGGTGCGGTTCTCTGCGTAGATCGAGGCGATCGGCGTACCGTCCTTCGCCAGGATCGTGGTGTTCTGGCTGGGCGGATCCACTTGGAGCTCCGCCGGCAGAGTGTCAAAGAACTGGATTGAACCACTTGCGGCACTGCCCGAGACGGCAGCGGCGGGGACCAAAAGTCCCGCCACCAGGACGCCACAGATCGCACTCACGCCAAGGAAACCTAAAATCTTTCCGAGGGTGGTGGCAGTATCGAATATGGGGTTCTTGCGAGTCACCATGTTTTCCAGTTTACCGGCAAGGGCTAGGCTTTCTGTCATGACCAAATGGGAGTACGCCACGATTCCGCTCATTATTCACGCCACCAAGCAGATCCTGGACCAGTGGGGCGAGGACGGCTGGGAGCTTGTCCAGGTTGTCGGCGGCCCCGATGGCAAGGGCCTTGTCGCATACCTTAAGAGGGAGAAGCAGTAACCATGACCACCCCCGCAGAAACCACCTCTCCCGCGGAATCCGGCGCCCCGACGTCGGCCGTTGAGCAGCGTCTCGCCGAGCTCGGACTGACCCTTCCCGAGGTCGCCGCCCCCGTAGCCGCCTACGTCCCTGCCGTCGTCTCTGGCAACTACGTTTACACGTCCGGACAGTTGCCCTTTATTAACGGCAAACTCGAAGCTACGGGCAAGGTGTCCTTGGGCGAGTTGGGTGCCTCGGACGAGGCAACTGTTGATCCCGAAGAAGCCAAGCGCTACGCCGCCGTCTGCGCCATTAACGCACTGGCTGCCGTCAAGAGCGTCATCGGCGACCTCGACCGCGTAACCCGCATCGTGAAGGTCGTCGGATTCGTTTCCTCCGAACCCACCTTCACCGGCCAGCCCGGCGTCATCAACGGTGCGTCGGAACTTCTCGGACAGGTATTCGGCGACGCCGGCATCCACGCACGTTCCGCCGTCGGCGTTTCCGTGCTGCCCCTCGACTCTCCCGTAGAGGTCGAGCTCATCGCTGAATTCAGCTAAGGAACCGGTTCACCCAATTGCCGCAGCTTGCCCGCCGATTGTTTGTCCTCCCTCCCGAACTTGAGGGGGCAGCACAAAACTGGCTTGAACTCGGCGAGCGGACCCCCAGGGCCGCCCGCTACGCATCATCCGTTGTTCTTCTGCGCGACTCGCCCTCCGGCTTGGAGACCTGGCTTGGATACAGGCCAGGCTCCTCGCCGTTGGGCGTTGTGGCGTTCCCGGGCGGTTCCCTGGACCCGTCCGACGACGACCCCGTCGGTTGGGTAGGCCCCTCACCCCAGCATTGGGCTGAGCAGATGGGAACAGACGACGTCGGACTCGCCCGCCGTCATGTGGTGGGTGCCATCCGTGAACTGTTCGAAGAAACGGGCGTCCTGTTGGCCGGACCCGACGCTTCCTCCACAGTGGAGGCCAACTCCACTGTGGACTGGATGCGTGCCCGCGAAGCCGTGGCCTCCCAGGAGAAGTCCTTCACGGAGATGCTGACCAAGCGTGGGCTTTCCCTGCGGACGGATCTGCTGAAGCCGCTGGTTAACTGGCTCAGCCCGGACTTTGCGCACACCCGCTTCAACACCCGGTACTTTGCCGCAACCGTGCCGGTGAACCAGCAGCCCAGCATCCTTGGCAGCAAAGGCGTATGGGGCCGATGGGTGTCCGCCGCAGAGGCCATTGCCCTCCGCGAGACGTCTGCCCTCGGCGACGAAATCGCCCAGCCAAACACTGTGGGCCTGGCCCTTGGGCAGCTATTGGTGCCGGGCTCCGAAATCATGCTGGAAAAGATGGCCCACGCCAACGGGTGCATCGCGTACCTGAGCTACAAGCGCAAAGCTCACGTCTACCAGCCCAAACTGGTGGACGAGGGCGGCATCCTGATGCTCGAAGTCGAAGCCGCCAAGACCGTCGCGGGGGAGCCCCAGCGCGAACGCTGACGCTTGCTCACGTTCCGCGTGCTTGAGCCTGATGCTTCCTCACGTTCCGCGTGCTTGAGCCTGACGTTTGCTCACGTTCCGCGTGCTTGAGCCTGACGCTTGCTCACGTTCCGCGTGCTTGAGCCTGATGCTCCCTCACTGGACAACAAAAAGCCGCCCCGGTTCCAAACCGGGGCGGCTTTTCTTGCGCTTTAGCGTGAACGCTGGCGGAGGCGCTGCATGTCGAGAATGACGACGGCGCGGGCTTCCAACCGCAGCCAGCCACGCTGGACGAATTCGGCCAGTGCCTTGTTGACGGTCTCGCGGGAAGCGCCCACAAGCTGGGCCAGTTCTTCCTGCGTGAGCTCGTGGGCAACCAGGACGCCGTCGGTGGCCGGGCGGCCGAAGCGGTCGGCCAAGTCCAGGAGTGCCTTGGCCACGCGGCCGGGTACATCGGAGAAGACGAGGTCGGAGAGAGAGTCGTTGGTGCGGCGCAGGCGGCGGGCCAGTGCCTGCAGCAACTGTGCGGAGACCTCGGGACGCGTGCGAAGCAGTGCGTTCAGGCTCTCGTTCTTGAGGCCGGCAAGGCGGGTCTCGGAGACAGCCGTGGCCGTCGCCGTACGGGGGCTGGGGTCGAACAACGCCATTTCGCCGAAGAGTTCGCCCGGGCCGAGGATGGCCAGCAGGGACTCGCGGCCGTCGGGGGAGGTGCGGCCGAGCTTCACCTTGCCGGAAACGATGAAGTAGAGCTGGTCACCCTGGTCGCCTTCGCGGAACACGGAAGCCCCGCGTGAAAGGTCCACCTCTGTGAGTTCGTCCGTCAGCAAGCGGAATGCGTCGTCGTCAAGGGTGGCGAAGAGGGGTGCGCGGCGCAATACCTCGATGTCCATGAAATCTCCTGAATATAAGTTTCGGTCGTGGCGCTCCAGCCATTGTTTCAGAATTTTTGAGCTTCTGTGACGTACTTGGCACGCGAAACGCTGAAATGGCGCGGGTTTGGGGCGTTCCAGGCCCCAAACGACGGCACGAAAGAGGCGTAAGACCGCCCTGCCGAGGTGATGTGACTAACGGTTGGCTGTCAGGGTGCACAACTACAATTGGCGCTACCCGGCTATGAGGAGCATTGGTGTTTGGCTTGACGATATTGGATTTGGCATTGATCTTGATGCTCCTGTCCTACCTGATCTATGGCCTGCGCAACGGCTTTATGGTCACTTTGGGCGGAATTGCAGGATTCATTGTTGGCGCCATCGCGGCGTTCATTGCCGTACCTCTCGTCAGCAACTGGGTGACCGACAGCGGTTGGAGGCTGACCGCCACGGTGGGTGCCGCCGTCGTACTTATCGCGTTGGGACATGGGCTGGGAACCATGATCGGGCGCAAAATCCGCCACGCGGTGCGGATCAAGCCGCTGCATGCCGTGGACCGGCTGATCGGTGGCGTCGTGAGTGTGGTGGTTGCCGCGCTGGTGATGTCCATGTTGGCCTTCAGCATCAGTTCTTTGGGCGTGCCGTTCGTGTCGCAGCAGCTGGCGGAATCCCGCGTGATCCGCTACATCGACAACATCACGCCCACACCGGTCAAGAGCACCATGGCGCAGTTGCGCTCCACGGTGATCGGCGACGGCATTCCGAAGCTCATTGAAGGCATCGGCCCCGTAACGCCCGTGCCCGTTCCCAATGCGTCCACGGACACCCCTGCGTTGAACCAGGCCGCGGAATCCGTACTGAAGATTGCCGGTACGGCCTTCGAATGCGGCCAGAACCAGACCGGGTCCGGATTCGTCGTATCGCCCGGGCGCGTCGTCACCAACGCGCACGTGGTGGCGGGCGTGTCGCAACCCGTTGTGGAAGTTCCCGACGGCGGTGCGTTGCCGGGTCGCGTGGTCTACTTCGACCCCCAGCGGGACATTGCGGTCCTGGCCGTGGACGGACTGCAGTCCAGCCCTCTGCCTCTGAGCCCGGACCTGCCTGACGGAAGCCCCGCCGCTTTCGCCGGCTACCCGCATGGCGGTCCGTTCCAGTCCAAGCCCGCCACGGTGCAAGGAATTTCGCCCATTTTGGTGCCGGACATTTATGGCAACAATCCTTCCCCGGAGCTCGTGTACAAGCTTGCCGGCGACGTTCAACCGGGCAACTCCGGCGGCCCATTGCTGACGATGCAGGGCCAAGTGGCGGGCCTGATCTTCGCCAAGACCACCACGGACGCCGCCCTGGGATTCGCCTTGACCATGACCGATCTGGAACCGGTAGCGGCCCAGGCTCCCGGACTCAGCGAATCGGTCTCCGCCGGGCAGTGCACCCGCAAGTAGCGGCTCTTCTCTCACATGGTGAGTGTTTTAGCTTGGTGCTCTCTCATACTTTGGTCGTGATTCCCGGACACCCGCGAGCAGCTATAGATTGGGAGCCATGACTGAAGCCACCCCCGCCACCGAAGCCGGTCGCGGCACCATCCTTGTGATCAATGGACCCAACCTCAACCTTCTGGGCACGCGCGAACCCGAGAAGTACGGAACCTCCACGCTGGCCGACGTCGAGCAACTCGCCATGACGGCAGCCGCGGCCCACGGGTTCACCGTTGACTGCGTGCAGTCGAACCACGAAGGCGACCTCCTGGATGCGATCCACGCAGCCCGCGGAACCGCCGTCGGAATCGTCATCAATGCCGGGGCCTTCACACACACGTCCGTGGCTCTCCGCGATGCCCTCGCGGCGGTGCAGCTGCCCGCCGTCGAGGTCCACATCACCAACGTCCACCAGCGCGAAGAGTTCCGCCACCACTCGTACCTCTCCGGCGTCTGCAACGCGGTCATCGCCGGTGCCGGGGTCCTGGGCTACAAGCTGGCCATCGAATACCTGGCAGAGGCCGTCTAAACCCCTGCAGGTGAGTGAGGGTTCCCGGGAAGCCCGTGGGAGGTGAGCGAGGGTTCCCGGGAAGCCCGTGGGATGTGAGTAAGGGTTCCCGGGAAGCCTGTGGGTTGTGAGCGAGCGTCAGAGGGCGGTGAAACGCAGGAGGACTGCGTGCTCCGGGTTCAGGACGGGCATCGGCAGCCCCACTTCGCCCAGGAACCGCCCGGTAGCCTCTGCCCCGGAAGCCAGCCACGGTGCCGGCTTGGCCTCGATGAACGTGTGTCCGTAGTCGGCATCGACGGGGGTCGGGAACAGAAGCTCCACCCGGTAGGAACGTAGAGGATCCAACCCCGGGATCGCCACCCGCCCGATGCGCTCGGCGAAGCTCGTCGCCGTCTTGACCACAGCGAAAAGCGCCGCGGTGGCACCCGCCGGAGTGCCGCCGTCGTGCTCTGAAGCCACGACGCCGTGCACCATCAGCAACTCGTCCGGCACGTCGGCCCGCACCATCCGCCCACTGTGGATCAACGCGCGGTGCTCCTTGTACAAGGCGATGAAGCGCTTGAGCTCCTCGCGATCACCCCCCGTGACAGGGCGGACGTCCCACTCCATCCCGAAGTGACCGAACAAGGCCGTGATGGCGCGGAACGAAAGGTCGTGGGTGCGTCCGGTCGTATGGGACGTGGCCGGCCCGATGTGCCCGCCGACGAGTTCGGGCGGAACCACCAGGCCGGTCCAGCGCTGGATTGTTTGCCGTTCAAGGGCGTCGTTGCAATCCGAAGCCCAGATCCGGTCCGTCCGCTCCAGGATCCCGAGGTCCACGCGGGCGCCTCCGGAGGAACAACTCTCGATTTCCACGGTGGGGTGCGCCGCCCGGAGGGCATCGAACAACCGGTAGGCGGCCAAGGTCTGCTCATGGACCGAGGCGCGGCCGCCATGACCGTGTTCCAGGAGATCCCGGTTCTGGTCCCATTTGAGGTAGCTGATGGTGTTTTCGCGCAGCAGGGTGTCGATCCGGTCGTAGACGTACTGCCAGGCTTCGGGATTGACGAGGTCGATGACGTGCTGCTGGCGCCATTCGAGCGGAAGCCGGCCGCCGTCCTTGTACGAAGCAGCGGAAGGGCCCACGATCCACTCGGGATGCTCACGGGCAATGTCCGAATCCAGGTTCACCATTTCCGGCTCCACCCAGAGCCCGAATTCCATACCGCGGGACGTCACGGCGTCGATCAAAGGAGTGAGGCCGGCGGGCCACAAAGTCTCATCCACGTACCAGTCACCCAGTCCGGCGTTGTCGGACCGACGCCCCCGGAACCAGCCGTCGTCGAGGACGAACCGCTCAACACCGAGCTCGGCAGCAGAACCCGCCAGCTCGATCAACGTGTCCAGGCTGTGGTCGAAGTAGACCGCCTCCCAGGTGTTGAGGACCACTGGGCGCGGTGTGCCCACATGGTGCGGACGCGAGCGGAACCAGCTGTAAAACGCCTCGCTGATGCCGTCCAGCCCACGGTCCGAGTAGGCAGCAAACAGCGCAGGCGTCGTGTAACTTTCGCCGGGCTGCAAGACGACTTCAGCGGATCCAAGCAGCTCGGATCCACCCACCATGGTCCGGCCATCGGCAACGCTGTCGGCAAACTGCTCGTGATTGCCGCTCCATGCCAAGTGAGTGGCCCACACTTTGCCGTGGCGGTTGCCAAAGCCCGCGGTCCCGGCGGCAAGAAGCAGCGATGAATCGTGGCCTGTGCGGCCGTGGCGTCCGGTGCGGACCCAGGTTCCTTGCTGGATCGCCCGCCGCTGCGGGTGCCGTTCACGGCACCAGCGCCCGGTCAGGTCCAGGAGTTCGACGGCGTCCGGCGCCACCGGGAGCATGGTTGCCAGCTCGTCCACCTGGAAAGGCGACGAGCCGTCGTTGGTGGCAGTGTGCCGCATTTCGAGAAGCCCGCCCGGGTGCAAGGTGAGGTTGCTGGTCACCGAGATGCCGGCGTCGGGATCTGACTGAAGCACGACGGCGGTGGTGCCGTCCGTCGTCGCACGCACCACGCGCAGGCGAACGGAGAAGTCAAAGCCGGGTACGCCGTCGGTGATGCGGTGGCCGCGGAGCCCTTGCCTGCCCTGCCACGATGACGATGCTTGGGGGAGGAGCCCGGCGGGGACATTGGCGTCGATGGACGACGGTGGGATGGGTTCGTTGAGGATGGCAAGGTCCGGCAGGGAATCGCCCAGATCTGCTCCCCAGTGGGTGATCTCAGCCTCTCCACGGTGGGTGCTGATCACCAGGCTGGTACCTGCGGAACGGAGATGGAGCGGTTGCATGTTGTGAGTCACTTTCAGCTGGGGTGGGCTCTGGGCCCTGGACGAAAAAGTTGTGGGGCCCGTTCTGCGCGCCTGAGGGGCGTCAGAGTGCGCAGAGCGGGCCCCACAACGGGAGGGTTGTTACTACTTCGCGAAGAGTGCGTTGACTTGCTCGTTGGCGGCTGTCAGCGAGCTGGCCGGGGCCTTGCCGGCGAGCACCGCGTCCACGGCAGGCTTCATGATTCCGGAAACCTTGGAGGCGTTGTCCGTGATCGGGAGCATGAAGGTGGTCTTGTCCTTCACATGCTGGGTGAAAGCGCTGACGTCCACGTTCTTGGCCTTGAAGGCGTCTGCGGCCTTCTCGGAGGAGGTGGTGATGGCCGGGAAGACAACAGCCTTCGAAGCTACGACGTCCTGGCAGGCGGCGGAGCCGAGGTATTCCACCCACTTGACGGCGGCGTCCTTCTTCTTGGTGCCGGCCCACACGGAATCGGCCAGGCCGTTGAACATGGAAGCGCGCTTGCCATCGGGGCCCTGGGGCGTGGGGGCGATGCCGAGGTCGATGCCCTTGTAGCTGGTGTACTGGCCGATCATCCAGGAGCCGTTGCTGTTGATGGCGGCCTTGCCTGCACCGAAGTTGTCGGCGGCGTTGGCGCCAACGGTGGTTTCAAGCTTGGGCATGTAGCCCTTCGCAGCGAGCGAAGCCCACCAGCCGATGGTGTCCTGGAGCTTTTTGTCGTCGTAGTTGAAGTGGGTGCCCCAAGGGTTCTTGTCTGTGGTGGTCCAGCCAGTGGTGGCGGACAGGTAGCTCCACTGGGTCTGGCCGGCGTTCTCGGCATCGGAACCCGGGAGGCCCAATCCGTAGACGGCAACGTTGTCCTTGTCGAAGCCGGCTTCGTCGCCGCGCTTGCCGTTCTTGTCGACCGTGAGGTGGGCGATGACCTTCTCGTACGTGCCGCCGTCCTGCGCGTTCCAGGTCAGGGAGCCCATTTGTTCCGGGGTGATGCCGGCGTCGGCGGCCATTTTCTGGTTGTAGAACAGTGCCACGGTGTCCCAGTCCTTGGGCAGGCCGTAGCGCTTGCCGTCCTGGCCTACCCAGAGATCAGCGAGGCCTTCGTTGTACTGGGAAAGGTCCACGTTGTCCTTCGAGACTGCGTCATCGAGGGCCACCAGCTGCTTGGTCTTGAGGAAGTCCGGGTACTTGGACAGGTGGTCCGTGAAGACGTCCGGTGCAGTACCGGAGGCCATGCCGTTGGTGAGCTTGGACCAGTAGTCGTCCCAACCGGTCTGGGTGATCTTGACGGTGATGTCCGGGTTGGCTTTGGTGAAGTCGGTTGCGCACTGCTGGTAGGCGGGGAGCTGGTTGGCGTCCCAGAGCCAGTAGTTGATCTCGCCCTTGGCAGAGTCTCCGCCGGAACTGCCTCCGGAGTTTCCGCCGGAGCAGGAGGACAGTGCGAGGACGGCGGCTGCCGCGACGGCGACGGCGCCGATTGCCTTCTTGTTCATCATGGTTGGTCCTTTCAGGACTGGATGGGTGCGTGCCGGCACATGCCGGTTTCCGCGTGAGCAGGTGGAGAGAGCTATTTGGTGCCGTTGAAGCCGATGGAGTTGACGATCCGTTTGCCGAAGATGGCGAAGAGGATCAGCACGGGCGTGGCGGACACGAGCGTTGCGGCCATGAGCCCGGACCAGTCCGGAGCGCCTTGCGGGGACTGGGATTTGAAGACTCCCAGTCCCACGGTGAGCACCCTGGATTCCTCGGACGTGCCTACGAGCAGGGGCCAGAAGTATTCGTTCCACTGACCCATGAAGGTCAGCAGCGCCAAGGTCGCGATCGGGGCAGCGGCGTTGGGCATGATGATCTGGAAGAAGATCCGCCAGTGCTTGGCGCCGTCGAGCATCGCAGCTTCTTCCACTTCCCTGGACATGTTCAGGAAGAACTGGCGCATGAAGAAGATCGCGAACGGCGTCATGAACAGGTACGGCAGCACGAGTCCGAGCATGGAATTGAGCAGGCCCAGGTTCTTCACGAGCAGGAAATTGGGCAGGGCGGTGAAGATCGGCGGGACGAGCATGGTGGCAAGGAACAAGGAAAAGACCGCGTCGCGCCCTTTCCACCGCAGCCGGGAGAATGCGTAGGCGGCCATGGAGCTGAAGAACACCGCGCAGGCTGTCGTGATGCCGGCGAAGAGCAGGGAGTTCCACAGGTACTGCCAGAAATTGATCGAGGCGCCGGAGCCGCCTTCTGCGATGGCTTCGGAGGCAGTCTGGAGGCCGAAGACCCGCTTGAACGCGCCCAGGTTGAAGTCGGCCGGGAGCAGGTTGGCGGAGTTGGCGGCGAGGGAGCCGTTGGAGGACAGGGCCGTGCGCAGCACCCAGTAGAAGGGCAGGATGCTGACGGCGATCGCAAGGGTGAGGAGGGTCAGGGCGATGGCGCGGCGCCAGTTGAAGGGGCGGCTGAACGGGCGACGGCGGCCGGTGTTCGTGGGTGAGGTGAAAGTGGTCATGGCGTGTCCTTAGTCCAGGTCCGACTGGTTGCCGCGGAGGAATTTCATCTGGATAAAAGCGACGATGGCGAGGATGAGGAAGAGGATGACAGCCAGGGCGGATCCGTAGCCGAAGTCCTGCTCGTTGAAGGCGCGCTGGTAGATGTAGAACTGCAGCACGCGGGTGGCATTGACGGGACCGCCGGCTGTGGTGACCGCGACGGTGTCGAAAACCTGGAAGGAACCGATCACGGTTACTACCAGGACCAGTACCAGAACGGGTCGCAGCAGCGGGAGGGTGATCCGCCAGAAAGTGTTCATGGCCTTGGAACCATCGATGCTGGCGGCTTCGTAGACGCTGTTCGGGATGGCCTGGAGTCCGGCGAAGATCAGGAGGGCTGTGTAACCCATGTGCCGCCAGGTGTTGATGAGTGCTTGGGTGGGGATGGCCCATTGCTCGCTGCCGAAGAAGGCTACGCGGGGCAGTCCGGTCCATTCGATGATTTGGTTGATGATGCCGATCTGGTAGTCGAGCATCCAGAACCACAGGAGAGCCGCGATGACGTTTGCCATCAGGTACGGCATCAGGAGCGCACCGCGGATGATGGTCGACTTTGCGACGCGGTGCATCAGGATTGCCAGGCCCAGGGCCAGCGCCGTCTGAAGGACGATGTTGATCACCACGTATTCCGCCGTGACGCTCAAGGCGTTCCAGAACAGCGGATCCTTGAGAATGCGTTCGTAGTTCCGTGCGCCGATCCATTCCGGGTCGCCGAGGATGCTGTACTCGGTGAAGCTGAGGTAGATGCCCCGGATGGTGGGGACGAGGTAGAAGAGGATCAATCCGACCATCGCTGGAGCTATGAAGAAGAGTGCGACCTTCAGGTCTCCGATGCCGCGGAACCCGTCGGATGGTTTTCCCCGCTTCCGTGACTTCCGCGGCGCCTTGGCCGAGAGCCCCGGATCCGGTTGCTTGGTGAGCGTGGTCATCGTCGACCCTTTCGTGGGAGTGATGCTGGTAACAACTGGAGGCGAATCTACACGAGTAGATTTTGGCTTTGCAATAGCGGACGCATGATTTTGATGAAAAATGTTCAGAAATGTTGTTTCTGTTGACTCGTGTAGATCGTGATGCGAAACTCGTCCGTACGTGTCATGCGACAGACAAACGGCTGCACCCGTAGCCACAGGAAAGGTAAACAATGACGTTTTCGATAGGTGTTGTGGGCGCCGGGCAGTTCGGCAGCCAGTTCGCCCACCTCTTCAAGCTCCACCCCGGTGTCAGCGAGGTCTACGCGGTGGACGAGCTGCCTGAACGCGCCGCCGCAGCGCAGGAGCGCTGGGGGCTGGACGGCACCATGGCCTCCTTCGAGGATCTGTTGGAGTCCGACGTCGATGCTGTCGCCATCTTCACGCAGCGGTGGACGCACGGACCCTTGGTGGAGCAGGCCCTCCGGGCCGGAAAGCACGTCTACTCAGCGGTTCCCATGGCCATCTCCGAAGAAGAGATCGAGCGCATCATCGAGGCCGTCCGCGAGACGAAACTGGTCTACGCCATGGGCGAGACCAGCTACTACAACCCCGCCACCGTCTTCGCCCGGCAGCAGCACCAAGCCGGCAAATTCGGCCGGATCTTCTACACCGAGGGCGACTACGTCCACGACATGGACCTCGGCTTCTACGAGGCCTACCAGTACAGTGGCGGGGAACGGTGGAAGGAAACTGCCAGCTACCCGCCCATGCTCTATCCCACGCACGCCATCGGCGGGGTCCTGGGCGCCGTGCCCGGACATGCGGTCAGCGTGAGCTGCATCGGGGTCAAGGACCAGCGGGGCGACGGCGTCTTCGACAAGGACGTCAGCATGTTCGCCAATGACTTCTCCAACGCGACCGCACTGTTCGAAATGAACGACGGCGGTGCGATGCGGACCAACGAGATGCGCCGCGTGGGCTACCCCTCGCACATCCGGGAGTCCCGGTTCCGCTTCTTCGGCACCGAAGCCAGCTTCGAGCAACTGGCAACCACCACAGTGTGGCAGGACAAGTCCACCGTGGAAGACGTATCCGAGCAGGTGGAAACGAAGCCCACCATGTCCGCCGACGATCCCTCACTGGCTGACGTGGCTCCGGAGCTGCGGGACGCCTTCATCTCAGGACTGGCCCCGGTTCACGACCAGTCCCGCCTCCCGGAAGAGTTCCTCGGGGCGCCCAATGGACACGAGGGCAGCCACCAATTCCTGGTGGACGACTTTGTGACGGCCGTGAACAACCGCAGCCTTCCGCCGGTCAACGCTTGGGTGGCTGCCCGCTTCACCCTTCCCGGCATCGTGGCCCACGAGTCCGCGCTTCGGGGCGGGGAGCGTCTTCCCATCCGCGACTTCGGTGATGCTCCCGTGGAGTAGCTAGCATTTACCCCATGACAACAACAGCTGTACAAACCCCGCGCGGCCCGGTTACACGCAAAGACGTGGCCAGGTACGCCGGGGTGAGTACCGCCGTCGTGAGTTATGTGGTGAACGGTGGGCCCAAGAATGTGGCCCCGGCAACGGAAGCCAAAGTCCGCGAAGCCATCCGCGTCCTCGGCTACCGGCCCAACGCCGCGGCGCGCGCGCTGAAGCTGGGTTCCAGCGAAACCATCGGCGTGGTGGTGCCGGACAACACCAACCCGTTCTTCACCCAGCTTGCCCACGCGGTGGAGGACGCCGCGGCCGAACTTGGCTTCGGCATGGTGCTGACGAACTCGGACGGAAGCCTGACCCGCGAACGCAAGAACATCCGGACCCTCGCTGCCCGGCAGGTGGATGGGGTGTTCCTGGCCAGCTGTGTGTTCGATCCCGATGTCACCGAACTGGAAGCCTCGGAAATCCCGGCTGTCCTCCTGAACAACGCAGGATCCCCGCCCGGCTTCAACAGCGTCGGAGTGGACCTGGAGGCCGGGGCACGGGCGGCGGTGGGTCACCTGATCGGCCATGGACACCGCAACATCGGCCTGGCGATCGGTACCAACACAGGCAACCAGTTGGATGGCCGTGAGGTCGGCTGGCTCGCCGCCCTGCGTGAGGCCGGGTTGCCGGACGGCCCGATGCTCCACGGCCCCTTCAGCCGTCCCGGAGGCTACGAAGTGGGCAAGCGGTTCCTCTCCATGGCGAACCGTCCCACCGCCATCTTTGCCAGCAATGACATGCAGGCCATCGGCATTCTTCGCGCCCTCCACGAAGCCGGTGTCCGGGTTCCCGACGAGTTGGCCCTGGTCTCGTTCGATGGCTCCCTGGACGCCGAATACAGTTGGCCGGCCCTCACCACGGTTGCCCAGCCGGTCAAAGCGATGGCACAAGCGGCAGTCCGGGCCCTGGTGGGCAAGGGGCGCGGCGAGGAACTGCAGCACCAGATCCTGCCTACCGAGCTCATCATCCGGCAGTCGTGCGGCTGTCAATAGCGCGGGCAGCGGGGCCTGCGGGCAGGGGGCTACGAGTCCATGCTCGCGTAGCGCTCCGGGCGGGCCAGCACCTGGCCGATCTGCGCAGTGCCGGCCGCGACAGCCAGACGGACCAGCAGGAAGCCGGCCGCGAACACCCCGCCGATGGTCAGGAACACCACAGGCTGGGTCAACAGGACGGCACCTGTCAGCGGCAGGACCAGGAGCGCGGCAGCGGCTGCGGAAATGCCCGCCACCAGGAACAGGGGCGACATCACCGCCTTGACCCGTGCCGCCACCATCAGTTTCCGGGGCATTCCCACCCGGTCCAGGGCTACCAGTGTCGAGGCCCGGTCAAGGACTGCCGCAGCTTGGTTCACCCCGGCTGAGCATGCCACCATCAGGAACGAACCCAGCAGCGTGATCATCACGCCGGTATTGATGTCCCGGACCAGCAGGGCGGTTTCGTCCCCCGCACTGCCTCCCATGGTGTCGGCCACCGCCATGCCCACCCCGACGAAGACTCCCACAAAGCTGGTCATCGCGACGCCCCCAACTTGCCGCCACGATTCCTTGGGACTCTCCAGTACGGTCCTTGCAGCCAACAACTGCTCCGGCCCCTTGGCACGCTTCAACTGCGAGGATGCCCGCAGGCGCAGGATCCAGGGGCCCATGAGGTTCAGCGCCAGCAGGGCCAAACCGAAGCAGCCGCCCATCACGGCGATGATCACAATGAAGGCCCCGAAGCTGCTGAGCATCCCCATCGCCACCACTCCGGTCACCACAACAACAGCCGCAATGAGACCGCGAACCCAATGGGCGCCGTCGGCCGTCTGCCTGGTCCGGACGCCCAGCGGCGTCACCACCACCTTCCGCAGTCCCAACGCGGCGCTCGCCGCTGCGAGAACGCAGACCGCCAGGACACAGCCCAGGATGGAAGGAACGGACAACCACGCGTGGCCGCCGATCGCCTGACCGCGGAACTGGATCAGGCCCAGGAACGGAGCCGCGCAGGCGTACAGTCCGGCACCGGCCACCGCGCCTACAGCTGCCAGGGCGGTGGACTCAATGACCGTCATCCAGACCACCGTCGCGCTGTTCGCGCCCAGCAGCCGCAAGGAAGCCAAGCGGTCATCACGACGCCGGGCGGCCAGTCGCGCGGCTGAGGCGCCGAGGGTCAGCAACGGGATGATGAGCAGGACCATGGCGACGACGGCCAAGGCCTGGTAAGTGCCGGCGATGTCGTCGGTCCAGGACCAGAAGACCTGTGAGCCACCGGCAACGGTGAGCAGGAGGGCAGTGACGGTCCCGAACGCAAGGATGGGCAGCCCGGCGTCGCGAAGGGCGGTTTCGCGGAGGCTGCTGCCACTGCTTCGCGCGAGATACGGGGTGAGGCGCAGGGCCAAGCTGAGGCTAGACATTGAAGGCACCCTTGAAGTTGGTGGTCGCGGGAGCCGCCTGGACCGGACTGGCAACGGTGCTGCCGCTGTCCGCCACGATCCTGCCATCGCGGAGTTCCACCACGCGTTGGCAGCGCGCCGCCACATTGGGATCGTGGGTGACAACCAGCAGGGTCCGCCCGTTGGCGGCCACAGAGTGCAGCAGCACATCAAGGACCTCGGCTGACGTTGCCGAGTCCAGGGCGCCGGTGGGCTCATCGGCAAAGACCACCCTGGCACCTGTCACCTGGGCACGGGCGATGGCCACACGCTGGACCTGTCCGCCGGACAGTTCACCGAGCCGGCGCTGTTCCATACCCGCCAGGCCCAGGGCCGCGAGCCACTCCGCAGCGCGGGACTCGGACGTCGGGCGGTCGGTGCCGTTCAGCATCAACGCCAGGGCGACGTTCTCCACGGCAGTCAGTTCCGGCAGGAGCATTCCCTGCTGGAAGACGAAGCCGAACTCTTCGCGTCGCAGGCGCGAGAGTGCCGCGTCCCCCAGGCTGTCCAACCGGAGCGGCGCCGAGGGAGTGCTCAAGGTGATGGAGCCGGCGTCGGGCCTCAAAATTCCGGCGAGGCAATGCAGAAGCGTCGTCTTGCCCGAACCTGACGGCCCGATGATCGCGATGGATTCCCCGGCGTTCGCAGTGAAGTCGACGTGGTCCAGGGCGATGCTGCCGGGGTAGTGCTTGGTGAGTTGCTGAGCGTGGAGGATGGCGTTCATAAGACCAGCATCGCCAATGAGCCCACGCCGCAGCGTCCGTCTACCGGGTGAACTCTGCGCGCCGGCCTCCACCCGGGGTATGAGGGCTTACGCCTCCGCGATCCTCAGTTTCGCGACGCTTTCAGCCAGTACGCGGCGCGCATCTTCCCCAAGAAGCGAGTCGGTAATGAGTTCATCCGTCTCTTCCAGCTGGGCAATCGAGGCAATGCCCACCACGCCCCATTTGCTGTGGTCGGCAAGGACAACGGTGCTGCGTGCCGAGGCCATGAAGGCGCGGTCGGTCTCTGCCTCCAGCAGGTTGGGAGTCGTGAAACCGGCTTGCGCGTCCATGCCGTGGACACCCAGGAAAAGCAGGTCAAGGTGGAGCTGCTTCAGCGAAGCGGTTGCGATCGGGCCTACCAGGGCGTCCGACGGGGTGCGCTCGCCGCCGATCAGGATCACCGTGGATCCGAAGCGGCCAGGGCCCGAGGAAGCGCCGTGGTGGAAAAGATCCGCAATCCGCACGGAGTTGGTCACCACGGTGATCCGGGGCCCATTGACCAGTTCCTTGGCCAGGGCCCAGGTGGTGGTACCCGCACTCAGGCCAATCGCCATGCCCTCCTGGACCATGGAAGCAGCCTCGACGGCGATGGCATGCTTTTCGGCGGTAAGCTGCGTGGATTTCAGTTCGAATCCGGGTTCGTGGGTGCTGGCGTCGCCGGGCAGCTTGGCTCCGCCATGGATGCGCTCAACCCGGCCCGTTTCCTCGAGGGCTTCGATGTCCCGGCGAACGGTCATGGGGGAGACACCCAGCTGTTGGGCAAGATCAGAGACCCGCACCACGCGTTCGCGCTGGACGGCATCGATGATGGCGGAGTGGCGTGCTGCCTGAAGCATCAGGGCCTTTCTGGGATCCTCGTCAAACATGGGTCTGAGTCTGGCTCCAGTCTAGGGCGCGGCCCCCGTTTAAAGGCGTGACGACGCCATTAAACGCACGACGTCGCCGCTCACCCGGGAGGTGGGCGGCGACGTCGTTTTGCCGGGTCCGGGACGCTACTTGCGCAGCGACTCGGCGATCTGGGTCATGATTCCGGGGTCGGCCAGGGTGGTGGCGTCGCCGGTGTCGCGGCCTTCCGCGATGTCCTTGAGGAGACGGCGCACGATCTTGCCGGAACGGGTCTTGGGCAGTTCCGGGACGATCAGCAGCTGCTTGGGCTTGGCGATCGGTCCGATTTCCTTGCCCACGTGGTTGCGCAGTTCCAGCACGGTTTCGTCGCCGTTGTTCACGGCGTCACCGCGGAGGATGACGAACGCGACGACGGCCTGGCCGGTAGTCTCGTCAGCGGCACCGACCACTGCTGCTTCCGCGACGGACGGGTGGCTGACGAGGGCGGATTCGATTTCGGTGGTGGAGAGGCGGTGGCCGGAGACGTTCATGACGTCGTCCACGCGGCCCAGGAGCCAGACGTCGCCGTCTTCGTCCTTCTTGGCACCGTCGCCGGCGAAGTACATGGCCTCGAAGCGGGACCAGTAGGTGTCCTTGAACCGCTCGGGGTCGCCCCAGATGCCGCGGAGCATGGAGGGCCACGGTTCGCGGACCACCAGGTAGCCGCCTTCGCCGTTGGCTACCGATTGGCCGTTTTCGTCCACCACGTCCACGGCGATGCCGGGCAGCGGAACCTGCGCGGAGCCGGGCTTGGTGGCGGTCACGCCGGGCAGCGGGGCGATCATTTGCGCGCCGGTTTCGGTCTGCCACCAGGTGTCCACGATCGGGGCCGGGTGTTCCTTCTTCTCGCCGTTCTTGCCGGCGTTGCCGCCGATGACGTCCCGGTACCACATCCACGCTTCGGGGTTGATGGATTCACCCACGGAGCCGAGGACGCGGATGGAGGAGAGGTCGTACTTGTCCGGGATGTCCCGGCCCCACTTCATGAACGTCCGGATCGCGGTGGGGGCGGTGTAGAGGATGGAGACCTTGTACTTCTCCACGATTTCCCACCAGCGGCCCTGGTGCGGGGAGTCGGGGGTGCCTTCGTACATGACCTGGGTGGCGCCGTTGATGAGCGGCGCGTAGGTGACGTAGGAGTGGCCGGTGACCCATCCGACGTCGGCGGTGCACCAGTACACGTCCGTTTCGGGGTGGAGGTCGAACACGGCTTTGTGGGTGTAGGCGCCCTGGGTGAGGTAGCCGCCGGTGGTGTGCAGGATGCCCTTGGGCTTGCCGGTGGTACCGGAGGTGTAGAGGATGAACAGCGGGTGCTCGGAGTCATGCCCGACGGCGGTGTGCTCGTTGGATGCCTTGTCCACGGTGTCGGACCACCACAGGTCGCGGCCTTCCACCCAGTTGACGTCCTCGCCGTTGCGCTTGACCACCACGACGTTCTGGACCGTATGACCGGGCTTGGAGAGGGCTTCGTCCACCGCTGGTTTCAGGGCGGAGGGCTTGCCGCGGCGGTAGGTGCCATCGGCGGTGACCACCAGCTTGGCTTCGGCGTCCTCGATCCGGGAACGCAACGCGTCAGCGGAGAAACCGCCGAACACCACGGAGTGCACGGCACCGATCCTGGCGCAGGCAAGCAACGTGATGACCGCTTCGGGGATCATGGGCAGGTACACGGCCACACGGTCACCCTTGGCAACACCGAGGGCTTCGAACGCGTTAGCGGCCTTCTTGACCTCTTCGGTCAGCTCCGCGTACGTGTAGCTGCGGGTGTCGCCGGGTTCGCCTTCAAAGTAGATGGCAACGCGGTCGCCCAGGCCGTTCTCCACGTGCCGGTCCAAAGCGTTGTAGGCCGCGTTGATCTCGCCACCGACAAACCACTTCGCGAACGGCGGGTTGGACCAATCCAAGGCCTCGGTGAAGTCCTTATCCCAGGTCAGCAACTCCCGCGCCTGCTTGGCCCAGAACGCGGGGCGGTCAGCCTCAGCTTCTTTATAGGCATCCGCTGACGTGATCGCGTTCGAAGCGAACTCCTCCGAAGGCGCGAACTTGCGGTTCTCGTGAAGGAGGTTTTCAAGCGCCTCTACGTGTGGGGCCTGCCCGTTCTGAGCCGAAGAAGCTGCAGCGGTGGCCGTGGATCCGGTGGTGTCCTGGGACATGGTGAACCTCATTATTCATCGATCTTTGCTGCGCGGAGCCCGCCGTGAGGTCCGCAGAGTATTGTCCGCCTTCCACACTATCGCCTCGAAAGGTCCTACGTGTGCGTGGTCACAAACGTGGCAGCGAGCGGCGCATTTTTAGCGCCGAATGGCACCTTGGGCGTCTAGGAAACGCTTACATGACGCCCGACGGCGGTGCCCGCCTGCCGCTGCGGACCCCGGATGGCGTGCCGGATTCTGTAAGTAACCTTGGAGTTCCCTGTGGGCCGGGCAGTATGACCGTTTTCAGCTAGAAGGCTGTCAGTGGGGTGGCATAGGCTGAAGAAGTCTTGGGACGCATCTTCAGGCGTGTCCGGTGTTGCCGCGGAATCCCGCGTGGATCACCGGACCGGACTGCCCAAGGCGCCGCCGTACGAAGGAGAAATACATGAACCAGCTGAGCCCAGGACCGCACGACTCACAGCCGACGGGACCGGACACCACGGCTGGAACGGCCACAGCAGCAAGTAGCAACGCCGCTGCGGAGGACACCTCTGCCGTGCCGGGAAAAAGCGATGCCACAACAAACGGCGCCGCCAAGTTCGACGCCGTCGCCGGCCCCTTCACTATCCGGGACCTCACTGTCTTTGGCTCGACACTGCTGATGTTCGTCGCGTCCCTCCTGCCGATGTTCGGCTCGCTCTACAACCTGTGGAACCTCGGAAACCTTTTCTTCCTCCTGCTGGGCATCATCCTGCCCCTGGTTGTTGTTGCCCTCTTCGTCGCCCGGCGCTTGCAGCCGGGGACGATCATCCGGGTTGGCTCGCTGTCCATCGATCAGTTCGCCTCCGTGACAGCGTCCTTTGCGTTCCCCCTGTTCTTCCTGACCCTTGCCATTGACTTCAATGGCAGCGTGCTTCTGGGCTTGATTGGTTCCGTGGGCCTGCTGGCCGCGACGGTCCTTGCCCCGCACCTGCCCTTGCTGTCCGCCGATTTCAAGGGCCGCGCTGAGACTCCGGCCCATGTTGTCGCCCGTGAAGCAGCGGTGCCCAGCCGCAAGCCGGCTGCACCCAAGGCACCGAAAGAGCCCAAGGCTCCCAAGCCCACCGCGACCACGTCAACGGTCACTCCGGGCGCTGCCAACGCGGGTGCGGGTTATCAAGGGTCCTCAGCGGCGTACCCGGCATCCGGTCCCGCTGCCACTGCCGCATCTGCAGCCGGCCCGGGCGCGGGTGCTCCCGGCACCGGAAACTCCGCTACTGGCAGTGCCAATGCCGTCGCCAGCCCCTTTGCTCCGCCGGCAACCTACGGAAGCACGCCGTCGCCTGTAACGGAAGCTCCCGCCGTCGTGCACTCTGCCGACTCCAAGCCCTTTGGGGAGCCGGCTGCCGGCCCCGAAGCCGCTGCCGTATCTGAACACGCCGGGTCAGCGTCGCCTGAGCGCGCAGACGCCGTGAAGGATCAGCAGACCGCGGACGAGTCCGCGGACTCCCGGCCCGTGGCTGCCGAACCGGCCACCACCCAGCACCCGCAGCAGCCGGCCGCACAGCAGCCCGCCGCGCCGCAGACAGGAGCCCAGCAGACCGCCACCCAACAGCCGTGGGCTGCCACCATGGCCACCCCGATCGTCTCCGGAGACACCCGGAAGGTCAGCGACACCATCGGCGCAACAGTGGATCCCGCCAGCCGGCCGGAAGAGTCCGACGCGCCGCAGTACGAGGCGTTTTGGTTCGCCGTGGCCCAGCCCCGCACTGCGTACGACGAACAATCGGGCGCTCCCGCCTTCGTCATCGAACCAGGCGGCTGGGTGCTCGCGCTCGAAGACCGTGGCCATGAGTTCCTGGTCCAGGACACCGACGGCAAGGTCGGGGTTCTCCGGGAGCTCAGCAACATCGAACGCGGCTAGGCAGGGACGCCGTGGCCATCGCCGAAGCTGGCTCCCTCCTTGCACTCAAGCGCAGGGCCCGCAAGATCAACAGGGTCCTCGCTGAGAAGTATCCCTACGCGCACGCGGAGCTGGACTTCAGGAATCCCTTCGAGCTGGTGGTGGCCACGGTCCTATCCGCCCAAACCACGGACGTCGCGGTCAACCAGGTCACCAAGATCCTGTTCGCCCGCTACCCCGATGCCCGGGCCATGGCCGAAGCCGAGCCCGCCGAGCTGGAGGCGATCCTCCAGCCGACGGGCTTCTTCCGGGCCAAAGCCCGGAACGTCCTGGCGCTAAGCACGCGGCTGGTGGATGAGTACGACGGCGAGGTCCCCGGCAGGCTTGAGGACCTGGTGACGCTCCCTGGTGTCGGGCGCAAGACCGCCAATGTGGTCCTGGGAAACGCCTTCGGGATTCCTGGAATCACCGTTGACACGCACTTTGGCCGCCTGGCCCGCAGATTCGGATGGACGGAGTCCGACGACCCCGTCAAGATCGAATTTGATGTCGCCGAATTGTTTGAACCCCGGGACTGGACCATGTTGTCGCACCGTGTGGTTTTCCACGGACGGCGGGTTTGCCACTCCCGGAAGCCGGCCTGCGGCGCGTGCCCGGTGGCCAGCCTGTGTCCCAGCTACGGGGAAGGCGAAACGGACCCCGTTAAAGCCGCCAAACTCCTGAAGTATGAGCTGGCCCCCGGCAACGAGGAATTGCTGGAAAGGCTGCTGGCCGAGACAGACCGCGCCGCGGAGATCCGCATGGAATCGCAAAGGAGGCCCGGGTGACCGCGCTGGAGGAACTGACCGCGCTGGTGTCCCGTTTTGAGGCGGGTCAGCAGAAGGATTCCGCCCTATGGGACCTGCTCCCGGTCACGGCCGAGACCAACCGCGCAGCTGCCGTCCTCATGCTTTTTGGCGTCCTTGATGATGTTCCCGCCGAGTCAGGACGGCAGATCGCACCCGCAGACCTTGACGTCCTGCTGCTCGAACGGGCGCACACCCTGGATGACCACCCGGGGCAAGTGGCATTCCCGGGCGGCAGCGTGGACCCAGAAGACGAGTCAGTGGTGGCAGCCGCCCTGCGCGAAGCAGTAGAAGAAACGGGGCTGGATGCCGGCGGTGTCCGCGTCCTTGGCGTGATCCCGGAGCTTGGACTCATCCGCAGCAACTTCCGGGTAACGCCGGTGTTGGCATGGTGGGATGCCCCGTCGCCTGTCCGTGTGGTGGACTACGCTGAATCGGCACAGGTGTTCAGGGTTCCGGTCCGGGATCTGCTGGACCCTGCCAACCGCGTCACCGCCACGATTTCCCGCTTGGGCCGAACCTACACAAGCCCGGGCTTCACCATCAACGGCGTGCTGGTGTGGGGCTTCACCGGTATGGTCCTCAGCGGCCTCTTCGACGAGCTGGGTTGGACCGTGCCTTGGGACAGAGCCAACCTTCACCACCTCGACCTCTGACGGCGCCGCCGGTGCAGCCGTTCAGGCGGCCTTGCGTGCCGGCGTCGAACGGTCCACGATCAAGCCGGTGGCCGCATTCTCCCGAACGGCCTTGATACCGGCCACAACGCCGTCAAGGTGCGGGAACGTCGGCGACTCCGCCACCACGGTTCCATCGGCTGCCGTGAGGCGGAACCGGTATGCCCGATCGTTTTCCTTGAGAATTTCAAACCTGCCTGCCATGCTTTTCCCCCTTGTGATGCTTTCCTGCATGCCCTGTGGGTCGCTGAAGCTGCCCACACTGTGAAAATATCGGCAAGCGGCGGCGAACCAAAGTCAACCGTCATTCGTGGGTCATCGCGCCTCATACGGCGAGATGTGACTGGAAAGTGTTCAACGTGGCGGCTACTGTGCGGCTATTTCGCCTTGTCGTAGGATTCGACGACGGCGACGCTCACCGGGAACTCCACCGGGATCCGGCCGAACATGAGCTCTTTCGCAGCCGCAGCGGACTCTTCAATGGCACGGATGCAGGCGTCCACGGCGATATCGGGGGCGTGGACCATCACCTCATCGTGCAGGAAAAACACAAGCTCCCCGGACGGCGACCCTTCCGAGCGCAAAGCCCGCAACCGGCGTCGTAATTCCGCGAGCCAGCAGGCAGCCCACTCAGCTGCAGAACCCTGGACGACAAAGTTGCGTGTGAAGCGGCCGCGTGAGCGGGCCAGATTGTCCGCCCGGCGTTGTTCCTCGGCGGTGGTCGATTGCTGGCTCCGCAGCCAGCCAACAGAGGGCGGCGGGCTGCTCCGGCCAAGCCGGGTAGTGACAGTCCTGCCGGCCTCGCCCTCGCGGGCGGCCTGTTCCACGAACCCCACGGCGCGGGGATACGTTCGGGCCAATTGGGGCATGAGCCTGCCCGATTCGCCGGTGGTGGCTCCGTAAATCGCACCCAGCAGTGCAATCTTCGCCTTCGCCCGGTCGCCGCCAAAGCCTTGGGCTGCGATGCCGGCGTAGAGGTCCTTGTCGCGGGCAGCCTCAGCCATTTTTGTGTCCTGGGCCAAGGCCACCAGAACCCGGGGCTCCAACTGCGACGCGTCAGCCACGATCAGCTTGTGTCCCGGGTCAGCGTGGACCGCTGCACGGATATTGCGCGGGATCTGCAGGGCGCCTCCACCACGCGAGGCCCAGCGGCCTGAGACCACGCCACCCACCACGTATTCGGGATGGAACCGTCCATCACGGACCCACGCATCCAACCATGCCCATCCATTGGCGGTGTGCAGCCGGGAGAGCTTTTTGTAGGCGAGCAACGGCTGGATGGCCGGGTGCTTGGACTCCTGGAGTTCCCACTGCCGTGTGCTCTTGACCTCGATGCCGTTGCGGTGGAGGGCGCGCATCAGATCCTGCGGGGAATCGGGGTTCAGACCGGGGGAGTTGAGGATGGTCCGCAACTCAGCGCAGAGAGCTTCCAAAGCAGGAGGCCTGTGTCCGGGTGCCGGTCGGGGGCCGAGCACGTCGGCCAGGATCTGCTGATGCAGCTCCTCACGCCAGGGAACCCCGGCATGCTGCATTTCGACGGCAATGATCGCGCAAGCCGATTCCGCTGCGAGCAGCAACTGCAGCCGTTGCCTGCATTGGTTGTCAGTGGTCAGGTCGGCGACCGCTTGCTGTTGGGCCGCGAACTCCGCCTTCAGTTCGGCCAGCCCAGCCCCGGGAGCCGCCGGGGAAAGGTCCTCGAAGAGGGCGCCCTGGTCCGCCGGCGGTGGTGGCGGCTGGAGGATGCGGGGAGGGCCGTCGTCGTCCTGGGTGAGCTTGACCGCATTCTTCGCATAGTCCGTGTGGGCGGTGAATTCCGAGTGGGCCAGGATGGCCCCGCACAGCGCCAGGTCGTGGCACCGCTCCAGCTCGACGCCCTGGGCCAGCAGTTCGGGGTACCAGTCCTGCGCGCGTTGCCACACCCAGCGGGGCCGCTGGGCTTCGAATTCACGGACGACGCCGGCCAGCTCACCACGGGTGAGGACGCGGGCGTCGGCAGTTGCCTTCCCGGTGGGGGAGAGCCGCTGTATGGCTGCGCCATCCGGGTGGGCGGCGAGCAGCAAATACATGCGTTCCATTCTGCCCTGTTGCTTGCGCTGCCGGCGTACAGCGGGACTTTTTTGCGCGCTACTTGTCCTCCACATCCCTTGTTGGCGCATCGCGTGGGCGGGGTTTTGCACATACGGGCGGCCGCTCCTTACCGGGGTTCCGGGATTCGGCCACTGTGGTTCCATGAGCAAGCGAAATCGTAGGCACCGGCAATCCATCAGCCCCGCAACGGAAGGGGAGCCGAACAGATCGTGGCTGCCCCGGGATGCCTCCGGGGTGCTCCTCGTTTCTGCGGACCCGTACCTCCAGGAGGAGGCAAAACGGGTGGTGGCCGCGGCAGGTGGAACGCTTCGAACAGCCGTCAGCGTGACCGAAGCCGTCCACGGATGGGACAGCGCGGACGTTGTCTTGGTGGGCAGCGATGTTCGTGAACTGCCACCTCGACGGCGGCCGCCCTCAGTACTGCTGGGCAGGGCGGGTGAAGGAGACGGGCTTTGGAGGTTGGCTGCTGCGCTGGGGGCCGACCGGGTGGCAGTCCTTCCGGAAGCAGCCGCTTGGCTGGCCGAGTATCTGAGCATGTCCGGAGCGCCCGACCCCGGAGGAACAGTGACGGGGATCGTCGGCGGTTGCGGCGGCGTCGGCGCGTCAACAGCGGCCATCTGGCTTGCCCAGGCCGCAGCCTCGGAAGGCGTCAGTACCCTCCTTATTGACGGAGATCCTTGGGGAGGTGGACTGGAACTTGCCCTGACGGACGGGTCTGTTCCGGGTCTGCGATGGCCGGATTTCCAGGAAAGCCGGGGGAGTATTGATCCTGCCCAGTTCAGGGATTCCTTGCCTGCCGCCGGTGGGTTCGCGTACTTGTCCTGGCCGGGTACGCGGGAAGCGGTGAAGAGTCCCGATGCTGGTGCCGTTGCCACCATCATGGACGCTGCGCGCCGGGGGTTCGAACTCATCATCGTGGACCTCGGGCGCAGCGGCGAAGGCGTGGGAAGACTCGCGTGGGACTGCGACAAACTGTTGTTGCTGACCACCGCCCACCTCAGGTCAGCAGTCGCATCCGCCCGGATCCTGAACGAACTTCCACCCGTGGAGACAGGGCTGATCGTGCGCGGGAGCAACGCATCGCCCGTCAGCCCCTCCTTCATCGCCGAATCGCTCGGGCTCCCATTGGTCGGCGTTGTTCCCGAGGTGCGAGGCGTCGCCGCAGGCACGGAACTGGGCCGCTTGCTTGAAATGGGCAGACGCAAGAGCGTCGGCCGCTTCACAGACGAGGTGCTGGAGCTGAACGGAGCAATCCAGTGAGCCGCTTCGTTGACGGTCCACGCCGCCGGCAGAACCCGAAACTGGACTCGGTACTGCTTGAAACGGTTCGCGGCTCGGTACTTGCCAACAACGGACCAGTCACTCCCTCCTCGGTGGCAGCAGCTGTGCAGGCCAGCGGCAGGTTGCTGGGCACTGCCGGAGCTTTGGAAGCCGCAGAATCGATCAATGCCGAACTGAACGGGCTCGGACCTTTACAGCAGCTCGCCCACGACCCCTCCGTCACTGACATTTTCGTCAATGCACCGGATTCGGTGTGGTTCGACCGCGGGCGGGGCCTGGAACGCAGCTCACTTTGTTTTGACGCCGAGCACCAGGTACGTTCTCTCGCATCCCGGCTGGTCGCCGCAGGAGGACGCCGGCTGGACGATGGTTCCCCGTGCGTGGACGTCCGGCTGAAGGGCGGCTACCGGGTGCACGCAGTGCTTTCTCCCATCTCCACCGCCGGAACCCTCTTGTCCATCCGCATCCGCCGCGAAGAAGTCTTCACACTGTCGGAGCTGAGGGAAGGCGGCATGTTCTGCGACAGGGTGGAGGCGGTTCTCAGGGCCATCATCGCGCAGAGGCTGAGCTTCCTGATCAGCGGCGCCACGGGATCAGGGAAGACCACCCTCCTGTCCACCCTGCTGGGCCTCAGCGATCCGGGCGAACGCATGGTGCTGATTGAGGACGCTGCAGAACTCAACCCGGTCCATCCCCACGTTGTCAGCCTTGAATCCCGCCACGGAAATCTTGAAGGTGGAGGCACATTGGACCTGGGTGAACTGGTCCGCCAGGCGCTGCGCATGCGGCCGGACCGGCTGATCGTCGGGGAATGCCGGGGTGCTGAGGTCCGTGAATTGCTGACGGCCTTGAACACGGGCCATACCGGTGGCGGTGGCACCATTCACGCCAACACAGCCGAAGCGGTGCCCGCGCGCCTTGTTGCCCTCGGCGCGCTAGCCGGGTTGGACGCCGAGGCCGTCCGGTTGCAGGTCTCCTCGGCCCTGGACGTCATCATCCACGTGGCCAGGAACCACTCCGGACGCAGGGTGGCTTCCATCGGAGTGATGACCCAAACCCCGAAAGGACCGGAAGTGGTCTCCGCCCTCAGCCTGGGTCCAACCGGGATATCGCACGGACCGGCGTGGCCGGAACTCTCTGGTCGCCTTTCCCTGAACCACCAACCATGACAGTCGTCTTCGTCCTCGCCTTGGCTTTGGCTGCCTGGCTGCAGTTCCGGAGCAACCAGTCTGATCGCCGCCGCCTGGCGAACAGCCTGGGCATGGAAGGGGAGGCTCTCGCCCGTTCGCCACTCCTGTTCCCGTTCCTGCGGTTGCGGCGTCATCGATCTCCCGGGGGTCTGCCCCTTGTGGTCCTGGTCCAGCAATTGGCAGCACTCCTGCGCGGTGGACGTGGGACGTCACGGCTATGGGAAGAACTGTGGCTTGTCCATGCCTCCCGATCCTCGGGGGAAGCTGCCGCGCCTGCCCAAGCCGGAAGCGGTGTTGCCTCGCTTTCCGCCACGTCGCTAAAAGTACTGGCTGCGGCGCGGGCCGCGTCCAGCGTGGGAAATTCCCCGGCTGAAGCGATCCGCGGAACTGCAGCGCAGAGTTACCCCTCCCGGGGAAGCTCCGAGCGCAGGGTGTGGATGGAACTGGCTGCCTGCCTCGACGTTGCCGAAAGCAGTGGATGCCCCTTGGCAGAGCTCTTGGCCCGGTTCGCGGCACAACTGGAAGCCGAAGAGGATGCCGAGGCGGCACGCCAAACAGCGCTCGCGGGGCCGAAGGCCACCGTTCGGCTGCTGTCGTGGCTGCCGCTGCTCGGGCTGGCACTCGGCATGGCGCTGGGTGTGGACCCCCTGGGTATCCTGCTGGACAACCCCTGGGGCATTGCCACTTTCGCGACCGGGCTTCTGCTCACAGCAGCGGGACGCATCTGGTCGTCGAAGTTGGTTGCAGCCGCGGTGGGAGGAAACTGATGCCCGGAGCATGGGTCCTCTTGATGATGGGCGTCCTGGCGCTCGCAGCGTTCGTTTCATTCCCGCTCCGGCACCGCGCAAGCCGGCTCCTTGCATATCGGGCCGGTAGATCGGGCGTGCCCGGGACATCAAGCATGCCCGGCACATCAAGCATGCCCGGCACATCAAGCATGCCCGGCACATCAAGCGTGCCCGGCACAGCGTCGGACGGCGAGGCTCGGGAGGCCGTGAGCGCCGCAGCGGACGGCCTTCGCGACACCGCCATGATGCTGGAGCTGACGGCTTCCATGCTGGATGCCGGGGCGGGGATAGGGAGGGCATTGGAACTCCTCGCCAGAGCGGCGTCGCCCCCGATCAATCACTCGTTGAGACCCGTTGTAGCGGCGCTGGCCATTGGCGCCGACTGGGAAACCGCGTGGCAGACGCCTCAGCGACACGCCCCTGAGGCGCTGCGCCTGAGGGATGCCCTCGCCTTCGCTGCTCTGACCGGAGCTCCCTCCGCGTCGATCCTCTATGCGCAGGCAGCCAGGGAACGGCGCGAGCACTTCCGGGCCGCAGAGAAACGTGCCGCGGCATTGGGCGTGAAACTCGTGGTGCCGTTGGGGCTTTGCTCACTTCCGGCCTTCATCTGCCTGGGCATCGTGCCCGTACTGATCGCCATGCTTCCCGCGGCCTGAAGCGGACGTTCCGCCGTCGCTCGGCCGCGCTCCGCGGCACTGCTCCTCCACATGCGGTCGATCCGGAGGGGTTTTCCACTTGCAGGAATCCGGTTCTTCCGAGGCCTGCCTGGGCCGCGGAAGAGTCAAAGCAGCCAGTGAATGCTGGCATCCCTTGAAAGGAACAAACCGTGAAAACAACAGTCAGCCCGCCCCTCGCCGAGCTCATCGGCCCAAGTGTCCCATCCCTCCCCGCCCGTAAGGTCGAGTCAAGCCAAGGGGTTGTGGCGCTCCGGGATCCCGAACCGGGCGCAACATCCGTGCGTTTGCGAACCAGGCAAGGCCGCCGGTCGAACAGCCGCCCACGGACCGGCCCCCTGAAAGGGTTGATGGGTTCGGAAACGGGCATGGCCACCGCCGAATACGCGATCACCACCCTGGCCGCCGTTGGCCTGGCCGGATTGCTCGTGGTCATCCTGCGCAGCGAAGAAGTCCGGGGCTTCCTGCTCAACGTCATCCGCACGGCTTTGTCGCTGCCATGACAGAAGTGCTGCCTGCCCGCAGGAGAGTGGTCGCAGCAGCGCGGGAGCGGGGCGCCGTCACTGCCGAGTTCGCTGTCGCCTTGCCGGCTGTGGTGTTGCTACTGGCTTTCCTGTTGGCAGGCGGCGCTGCCGGCCTCACACAATTGCGGCTGGAAGAGGCTGTGAGGGCCGGAGCCAGGGCCGCAGCACGGGACGAGTCCATTGACTCGGTGAAAGATACCGTCGGACGGCTTGCGGGGAAGGACGTCACGTCGTCAGTGACCGACGACGGCAGCTGGCTCACGGTCACTGCCTCATCACCGGTTGGGGGCGCCTTGGGGTCGTTGATCCCATGGCGCCTGACAGCTTCGGCGGCCGCTCGCGCAGAGACGGGAACTCCATGAGGAACCGAACCATCAACGTCGATTCAGAGCGCGGGTCCGGGACGGTGCTTGCGCTGGCCTTGGGTGCTGTGGTGATCGCCCTCCTGCTTGGCCTGCTCCTGTTGGCACAAGCAGCGGTCATGGCCTCCCGGGCGGCGTCTGCTGCCGACCTCGCGGCCCTTGCAGGAGCCGATGCTGCCCGGGGCCTGACGTCGGGAGAGCCTTGCGCCGTGGCGGAAAGCGTGGTGGGGCAGCACCACGTAACCCTGGCATCCTGCGTGGTGACAGGTGGGGAGATCGTGGAGGTGGTTACCGAGTTGGCTTACCCCTTCAACGTAGGAGTCGCCTCGGGCCACGCCAGAGCGGGACCCCCACCGTAACTGCCGGAGCGCTTAGACGGCGTCCTTCAGCAGGACGCCGAGGAGGGTGATAGCGGCTGCCTTGTCCAGGGGATTGTTCTTGTTGCCGCATTTGGGCGACTGGACGCAGGACGGGCAGCCGGCCTCGCATTCACAGGCCTTGATGGCCTCCCGGGTCGCGGTCAACCAGGTTTTGGCTTTTTCGAAGCCCCGCTCCGCGAATCCGGCGCCTCCGGGATGTCCGTCGTAGACAAAGATCGTAGGTACCCCGGTGTCGGCGTGCAGGGCGGTGGAAACGCCGCCGATGTCCCAGCGGTCGCTTGACGCCACCAAGGGCAGAAGGCCGATGGCGGCGTGTTCTGCGGCATGGAGCGCGCCGGGGAACTCAGCTTCCACCAGTCCGGCGCCGTGCAGCGAGCGGTTGTCCACTACAAACCAGACGGCCTTGGTAAAGAGATCCCGGGCTCCGAGATCCAGCGGTTCCTCGCCGAGGATCTCATTTGAAATCAATGCCTTGCGTTGGAAGGAAACTACTTGGGTGGTTACTTTGACGTCGCCGAAGTGCACGGTGATGTCGCCCCATTGAACGGTGCGTGTGGTTTCCAGCACCTCGATCTGCGTCACGTCCCGTGCCGTGGTGTAGAAGTCGGGGTTCACGCGGCGGACCATGACGCAGTGGTCGGTCTCATTGAGATCCTCCACCAGATAGCTGTCGCCCTGATGGACGTAGATGGCCCCTGTGTGGGCCTGGTAATGGGTTTGTGGCGAGTCCATGGTTCCCAGGAGGGACCCGGTCTCGGCGTCCACGATGCTCACCGGTCCACCGCCGTCGGCCCGCAGGTTCACCATCCCGGCTGCGCTTTCCGGGTGCGTCCAGAACCATCCTGCCGGCCTCTTGCGCAGATAGCCCTGGGCCACCAAGCGATCAAGGAGGCCCTCTGCCGTGGGGCCGAAAAGGTCGAGTTCCGCTGGGCCGATGGGCAACTCCGCGGCCGCCGCGCACAAGTGCGGGCCAAGGACATAGGGGTTGCCCGGATCGAAGACAGTGGCTTCCACCGACACGTCAAAGATGGCCTCGGGGTGATTCACCAAATAGGTGTCCAGGGGGTCGTCGCTGGCAACGAACGCAGCGATCGCGTCCTGTCCGGCACGCCCTGCGCGGCCAATCTGTTGGAACAGCGAAGCCCGCGTCCCGGGCCACCCCGCCACCAGCACAGCGTCCAGTCCCGAGATATCGATGCCCAGTTCAAGGGCAGACGTGCTGGAGACTCCGAGCAGTTGGCCGGATCTGAGTGCTTGTTCCAGGGCACGCCGTTCTTCGGGCAGATAACCGGATCTGTAGGCAGCCACCCGCCCCGGCAGGCTGGGATCCACCTCGTCCAGAAGCCTCTTGGTAATGGACGCAATGGACTCCGCCCCGCGCCGGGACTTGATGAACGCGATGGTGCGGACCCGCGAGGAAACCAGGTTGGCCAGGATGTCGGCCGTTTCGGCGACTGCCGTCCGCCGCTGTTTGGCCCCGTTTTCACCTTTGACGTCAGTCAGTGCAGGCTCCCAGAAGGCCACTGTGGTGGATCCGTGCGGGGAGCAATCCTCGGACACTTCCCGCACCGGGGCACCGATAAGCCTGCCAAAGGAGACAGCGGGATCGGAGGCGGTGGCCGAGGCCGCGATGAACACCGGCTCGGGGAAGGAGGTCCCCGCGCCGTAGTAGGCGCAGATCCGGCGCAGACGCCTCATGAGGTTCGCGACATGCGAGCCAAAGACTCCACGGTAGCTGTGTGCTTCGTCCACGATCACGTAGCGAAGCCTCCGGAAGAACCTGGCCCACCACGTGTGGTTGGGCAGGATCCCGAAGTGCAGCATGTCCGGGTTCGCCAGGATGAAATTGGCGTGGTCGCGGATCCACCGACGCGACGAGACGTCCGTGTCGCCGTCGTAAGTTTCGGCCCGGACGGTGGGCAACTTCAAGGCGCGGATCGCGGCGAGTTGGTCTGCAGCCAGGGCCTTGGTGGGGGAGAGGTAGAGCGTGACGGCGCCGTCGTCGTGGATTTTCCCCGGATCAGCCAGGACCCGCAATTCGGATCGGTGGATGGCATCCAAGGCCGGCAGTTGGTACGCCAGGGACTTCCCCGAAGCGGTTCCGGTGGCGATGACCACGTGCTGGCCGCCATGGGCTATGTCCGCGGCCTGGATCTGGTGCCGGTACGGTTCCTGGATACCCAAGGTGTCGTAAGCAGCCACGACATCCGGATGCACCCAGGCCGGCCAAGGCTCATTGACGGCCTTTCGAGCAGGGATCGTGTGGACATGGCGAAGCTGCTCAGGGTCGGGGGTCCGGCCCAGCAAGGAGATCAGCGAATTCGGTGCAGCCACCGAATCATTCTGTCACTCTACGGAGACGCTGACGGCGGCCCACCGGGGAGCCGCCGTCGAGCCCGGCCGCCAAGCGGCAAACGTCAGGCTCCGGAGAGGTCCGAGCCATCCACTCCGCTGGCCGACATCATGAGCACATGGCACACGACGTCCCAGCCAAGGTGCGAGTAGAGCTTCTGGCCATCAAGGGAGGCCAGGAGGAGGCCGTTCTCGACGTCGTGGGAGAAAGCCTGGGCGGCGAGTGCTTTCATGATGAAGCTGCCCAGCCCGCGGCGCTGGAACCTGGGTTCGGTGACGATCTTGTCGAATACGGCGGTGCCGTCCACCACATACACCCTGCCGCTGGCAGCCACTTCTTCGCCGGAATGCACCACTGCGTAGTGGACCCCGTTGGATTCGGAGGTGGCAAGTTCAAGGTCGTCGTCGGGAAGCCAGGGGTCCTCGGCATCCTGGGTTTCCATGTCGACGATCATCATGGTTTGGGAAGCGGACGTCACTTTCAGGCCCTGTTGTTCGGCCAGGTACTTATACCGTTGGACGTCGTTGGTGAGCACCGTCAGGATCCGGGTGGGGGCTTCTGCGGTTTTGCCCGCCAGGACAGCGAACTCTTCGTCGGAGGGGTCGTGGGCGAAATATTCCCAGTCACCTGTCTTGTCGGCGCGAAGTGCGGCAGGGAAGCGTCCCTCTTGGCGTGACTCATAGCCCCGGCAGCCGGACCAGCCGGCCACCCAGACTTCCAAGAGGTGAGCAATGTCTTCAACCAAGGCGTCTGGACTCATGTAGAGAGAGTATGCCAGCGCTCCCTGAAGGAACAGAGCGAGGTCAGCGGAAGGATCGTTGCTTATTGAATTGTGACGTAGTCCCTCCGGCGCAACCGGATTTTACTGCACCAAGTACCCTTTAACAGTGGCTTTGAACCGAATTGTGCTCTTCTATGGCTTTACCCCGATCGCCGACCCGGACGCCGTGCGTCTGTGGCAGCGCGCCCTCTGCGAAAAGCTGGGCCTCACGGGCAGGATCCTCATTTCCAAGGACGGCATCAACGCCACCGTGGGCGGCGAACTGAACAACATGAAGCAGTACGTCAAAACCACCCGGGAGTACAAGGGTTTCCATGGGATCGACTTCAAATGGTCAGAGGGCAGCGCCGCGGATTTCCCACGGCTCAGCGTCAAGGTCCGCGACGAAATCGTTTCGTTTGGCGCGCCGGGCGAGTTGAAGGTGGATGAGAACGGTGTTGTGGGCGGCGGCAAGCACCTGCAGCCCGAGGAACTTCACGCCTTGGTGGATGCGAAAAAGGCCGGCGGCGACGACGTCGTGTTCTTTGACGGCCGCAATGCGTTCGAAGCCCAAATCGGCAAGTTCAAGGATGCGATCGTGCCGGACGTGGATACCACCCACGACTTCATCAAGGAACTCGATTCCGGCAAGTACGACGACCTCAAGGACAAGCCGGTGGTGACTTACTGCACCGGGGGAATCCGTTGCGAGGTGCTCTCCAGCCTGATGGTCAACCGTGGCTTCAAAGAGGTTTACCAGTTGGATGGCGGCATTGTCCGCTACGGAGAAACGTTCAAGGACCAAGGCCTCTGGGAAGGCTCCCTCTACGTGTTCGACAAGCGCATGCACGTCGAATTCAGCGAAGACGCCAAGACCATCGGCGAGTGCGTGAGGTGCGCATCGCCCACCAACAAGTTCGAGAATTGCTCCAACCCCAGTTGCCGCACGCTCACTCTTTACTGCGCCGAATGTGCGTCAAGCCCGGAAACGCTCCGCTGCCCCGGTGGCTGCGACGCGGCCTGAGCGAAAGCTCATAGCCTGCTTACCCGATACGCAAAGTTCGCATCCGCGCCTGCCCCGACGGTAATGGCAAGCACGGCGTCCTTTTCCAACTGGACCACGCTGACCCGGGCATTGGCACATCCCAGCGTCAGGTCGACGAGTTCTGCCTCGCCCACTTTGACCGAAAACGAAACCCGCCGCGTGCCTCGGCAAGCCAACGTCACCGCGTACGTGCCGCCCGGCAGCTGGACTGTCTGCTCAGTCCTTGACTCGCCGGCGGCCAGGGAGCCGCTGCTTGAATAGAACGCCTGCCCTTGGGATTCGGGCAGAGCGGCCGTGGCCCACTCATCCAGGGCCTTGCCGGTGACCGTTGATTCCAGAGCTGGATCCGGCGGGAGAACCACGTTGGTGGACGTCGGGCCGGGACTGCTCGCGGCCCTGCTGCCGTCTTCGTAGGTATATTCGCAGGCGCTGACGCTTCCGCAGAGCACAAGGAGTGCGACGGCGGCCCTCGCCAGCCGCTGCGCCGCTACGGAGGGAGCTGCCTTGCTGCCCATGAGCTGACTTTACGCCCGTGCGGGCTCCGGCTGAAGGCCGCCCCCGGGGATCGTTGTGGCGGTGTTCTAGCTGCCTGAAGGGACCAGATGGTAGGCAAAGATCAGAGGAGCGTCAACACTGCTGGTTGAGATGCTGACAGGGCCGTTTCCAGGCACCTTGATCTTCACCACATCGAGGCTGGCGTTGCAGGCTGCCGCGGCGTCCGTGATCTTCTTCCCGCCCGAAGAAACCGCGAAGTAGGCCTTGCCGCCGCCATCGCATGCCATGGTGAGCGTGTAATTTCCGGCCGGAACGTCGGCGGACTCCTTAACAAGCGGATCCCGATTGAGGATTTTGCCTGAATCCTCCAACACAGCGGTGCTGGTAGCGGGGAGGACTTTCTCCTTCCACGCAGGGACGTCGGCATCCTGGATGTTGACCGGAGCCTGGCAGGCTGAGACCCCCAGCAGTGCGGCAGCAGCGATGGAAACAAGGCCGGCAAGGCGCCTTGCAGTGGAGAAAGTGAGCATGGATCCAACGCTACCGGGTTCGGAAGGCGTGCTTTGTCCACATAGGGCGACAGACGAACCCATGGGCAGCTGTGCCGCACCTACACTGGCAAGGTGACTGACACAGCTTCCTTGTTTACCGCCGGCAATACTGACGATGCTCCCCGCAGCGACCAGCCGGACCTTCTTCTGGCCCTCTCCTCGGACCTTCGTGCCATCTCCTACACCGTGGACGGAGTGGCCGGGCTCCTGGGCGGGTCAGCCTCGGAAGCGCTGTCCCGGGACCAGCTCGTTCCAGCCCTGTTGGCCAGTGAACGTCAGCTGCTCTCCGAAGACCCGGCCGTCCGGGCGCTGGCCGTCATTGTCCGCCTGTGGCTTTTGGCGGTTCCGCAAAATGTCGCTGATGTCGATGCCGCACTGACCGGAACCGGGTCGAGCGGACTGGAAAGTCTGGGACTTGTAACTGTTGAGTCCGGGCTGGTCCAGGCCAGGGTGGACCTTCGTCCCTATGGCTGGGATGCCAACGCGGACGGCACCGGTGGAGCGGAACTGTGGGTGGCCAGCGACCTCGCTGCCCATCAGCAGCCAGGGGTTTTGAGGCACGATCACGTCCTGGGGATTGGCCGGGCCTCCACAACGCTTGTCCAGACCACGTCCCGGCGCCACACCGTACGCGCGTTGGATCTGGGGACGGGCTGCGGGATCCAGACATTCCACCTCCTGCACCACTGTGAGCATGTCACGGCCACGGATATCTCCCCCCGGGCGCTCGCCTTCACCCGCTTCAATCTCCTGCTCAACGCCACTGAGCTGGACTTGGACCCCGACAACCTGGAAGCCCGCGTGAGCTTGAGGCTGGGCTCGCTGCTGGAGCCGGTGGCCGGGGAACTGTTCGGTCTGGTGGTGTCCAACCCGCCGTTCGTGATCACTCCCCGCACCGGCGGTGAGTCCTCTGCCGGGCAGTTCACCTACAGGGACGGCGGATTGGCAGGTGACGGGATCGTGGCATCACTCGTGCAGTCCCTCGCCTCCGTCCTCGAACCGGGCGGTACCGCGCAGATGCTGGGCAACTGGGAGATTGCCGCGGGGGCGGACTGGAAAGACCGTCCGAAGGCCTGGCTGAAGGATTCAGGTTTGGATGTGTGGTTTATCCAACGCGAGCAGGTTGGCCCGGAGCAATACGCTGAAACGTGGCTGCAGGACGCCTCGCAGAACCGTGAAGGCGGCCATTACAAGGACGCCTACGCCGCCTACCTCAGCGACTTCGCTTCCCGGAATGTCGAGGGAATCGGTTTCGGCATGATCCTGCTGCGCCGCCCCGAGGCCGGGCACGGTGCCGTTATCAACCGCTTCGAGGAAATCACCTATCCCATAGAGCAGCCGATTGGGCCACATCTGGGTTCCGCGGTGGAGAGGGCGGACTGGGTGTCCGCGCACCCCATCCCGGAGGCGCATCTCATAGTGGCCGAGGACGTGACCGAGGAACGCCACCAACGGCCTGGAGCAGCCCATCCGGGTGTCATTCTCCTGCGTCAGGGGGCCGGTCTGCGGCGTACCAACCTGCTGAGCACGGAACTGGCCGGCTTTGTTTCAGCCTGCGATGGGCAGCTGTCTGTCAGGCAGATCGTTTCTGCCTTGGTGGCATTGCTGGGCGGAGACGATACCTTCGACGAAGGTGTTTTCCGTGAGGGATTGTTCAGCGAGGTCACCAACCTGGTCCTCGATGGTTTCCTGCTTCCCGACCCGGAGCGGTACGGCTCATGAATGGCCCAGGCGTGCCGCGCCCGTCGACGTCCGGTCGCCCCGATAGTGACCCTGACTACACTGATGAAGTGATTGCGAACAACGAGACATCCCAAACGTCGGGAGACGCCCCGCGGCGGAAGCGGGCAGAGAAGACGGTTGAGATTACCGATCCCAAGGCTATCCGCGCCTTGGCGCATGCTGCCCGCATTGAGGTCATCTCCGAGCTCTACGCTACCCAGGTGAGCCACACGGCCACCGAACTTGCCGCCAGGACGGGCCTGACCCCGAGCGCCATGAGCTACCACCTCCGTGCTCTCCAAAAGTGGGGAATTGTGGCACCGGCGGAGAACTCGGGAGATGCCCGTGAAAGGCGTTGGAAAGCGGCAGGGACGGACTTCACGATTTCCGGAGGCAGCGTCGCCAGCCCGGAGATCGCAGTGGTGGACCTGGAACTGGACGCCTTCCGGCGCAGGGCATCGGCATTTGCCAAAGCCCGGGGTGAGCGGCGTCAGCGGGGGGAAACGGGGGAGGAGCCTGCAGCCGTGGTCCTCTCAAGCAACCTGCTGTACCTGACCAACCCGCAGAGGAAAGAGCTTGCGGACAGGATCCGGGAGGTTGTGCGGGAGTACGAACTCGAGGATCCCACCCGGATTCCCGAGGGTGCGCAGCGAATGGCAACCTTGTGGTCAATGATCCCTGACGACCGCGTGGCACCGGGCCAATAGCACCATCCCAGGTCCCCGAAGGACCGCCTGGTTTCCCTGGCCAAAACGCAGGATTCTGCAAACTATGGTGAACTAGGCCAATATGGGCAGCAGCCCAATTACACATTTTTTCTGTAGGAGCACCGTGCCCAGCAAGGCAAAAACCGGCAAGAAACTCGTGATCGTGGAGTCTCCGGCCAAGAGCAAGACCATCGCCAAGTACCTTGGCGAGGGCTTCATCGTCGAGGCTTCTATCGGCCATATCCGGGATCTTCCCCAGCCGTCAGACCTCCCTGCAGAACTGAAGAAGACTTCGCTGGGCAAGTTCGCGGTGGACATCGAAAACGACTTCAAGCCTTACTACGTGGTGTCTCCCGACAAGAAGAAAAAGGTTGCCGAGCTCAAAGCCCAGCTGAAAGATGCTGACGCTCTCTACCTCGCAACCGATGGGGACCGCGAAGGCGAAGCCATCGCGTGGCACCTCCTGGAGGTCCTGAAGCCCAAGGTTCCCGTATACCGGATGACCTTTGGTGAAATCACCAAGGAAGCCATCCACCGGGCCATGGACAACCTGCGCGACGTCGACACGGCGCTGGTCGATGCCCAGGAAACCCGCCGTATCCTAGACCGGCTCTACGGTTATGAAATTTCCCCCGTGCTGTGGCGCAAAGTAGCCCGCGGACTCTCGGCGGGCCGCGTGCAATCCGTGGTGACCCGCATGGTCGTGGACCGTGAACGCGAACGGATGGCCTTCCGGGCAGCCTCGTACTGGGACCTGACGGGTCAGTTCGGCGCAGGATCAGGATCCTTCAAGGCCAAGCTCGCCGCCGTGGATGGTGCCAAGGTGGCCAGCGGCCGCGACTTCAACGACAACGGCCAGCTCACGTCCAGCAACGTTGTCCATCTCAACGAGGAACTGGCCACGTCTCTGGCGTCAGGGCTGGAAAACGCTGATTTCCGTGTCCGTTCGGTAGACACCAAGCCGTACACGCGCCGGCCTGCAGCTCCGTTCACAACCTCGACGTTGCAGCAGGAAGCCGGCCGCAAGCTCCGGTTCTCCTCCAAGAGCACCATGCAGATCGCGCAGCGCCTGTATGAAAACGGCTACATCACCTATATGCGTACCGACTCCTCGGCGCTGAGCGATGAAGCGCTCACCGCTTCCCGCCGCCAGGCTGCTGAACTGTACGGACCCGAGTACGTACCCCAGAGCCCGCGCGTTTACGCAAACAAGGCGGCCAACGCCCAGGAAGCCCACGAAGCCATCCGCCCCGCTGGTGACTCCTTCCGCACTCCGGCCCAGGTTGCCAAGCAGCTTAGCGGCGACGAATTCCGGTTGTACGAACTCATCTGGAAGCGCACCGTCGCCTCGCAGATGGCCGATGCCAAGGGATCCACTGCCACGATCCGCCTGGGCGCAGTTGCCGCCGATGGACGTGACGCAGAGTTCTCCGCCTCCGGCACCGTCATTACGTTCCCCGGCTTCCTTGCTGCCTACGAAGAGGGCAAGGACGAAAGCCGCGGCGACGACGAATCCGATGAAGCCCGCCGCCTGCCGAACGTTGCCAAGGACGATTCCCTGACTGCTTCGGACATCGTTGCTGTTGGCCACGAAACGTCCCCGCCCCCGCGGTACACGGAAGCGTCCCTCACCGCAGAGCTGGAAAAGCGCGGCATCGGCCGCCCATCCACGTATGCGTCCACGATTTCCACCATCCAGGACCGCGGATACGTCCGGAAACAGGGCTCTGCCCTGGTTCCCAGCTGGATTGCCTTCTCGGTGATCCGGTTGCTGGAGCAGCACTTCACGGACTACGTGGACTACGAGTTCACGGCCGACATGGAAGGCGACCTGGACAAGATCGCCAACGGCCAGGCAGCGGGTACCGCCTGGCTCAAGCACTTCTACTACGGTGAAGACGCCGATCCCGGCCTGCTGAGCATCGTCAACAACCTGGGCGAAATTGATGCGCGGGAAATCAACTCGGTGCCGATCGCAGAAGGCATCACGCTGCGCGTTGGCAAGTTCGGACCCTACTTGGAGAGCTCCATCCCCACAGTGGATGAGAAGACGGGCGAGGTAGTTGAGTCTGCCCGCGCCAATGTCCCTGAGGAACTCGCTCCCGACGAGCTCACGGCCGAAAAAGCCAAAGAGCTCATGGAGACAGCCGCTCCCGAGGAACGCGTTCTGGGAACCGACCCGCACACCGGTCACACGGTTGTGGCAAAGAATGGTCGCTACGGTGCCTACGTCACCGAGATCATCCCGGAAATGACCGAGGAACAGTTGGCCAACCAACCGGTCGAGTATTACAAGAACGGCAAGCCCAAGCCTCCGAAGAAGCCGGTCAAGGCAAAGCCGCGCACCGGTTCGCTCTTCAAGTCCATGACGGTGGACAGCGTGACCCTGGATGAAGCGTTGCAGCTCATGAGCCTTCCGAGGGTCCTGGGCGAGGACGCCGAGGGCAACCCCATTACAGTCCAGAACGGCCGTTTTGGTCCGTACTTGAAGAAGGGCACGGACTCGCGGTCCATCGGATCCGAAGAGGAAATCTTCACGATCACTCTGGACCAGGCGTTGGAGATCTACTCGCAGCCCAAACAACGTGGAGCGCGGGCAGCCGTCCCGCCCTTGGCCGAGTTCGGCCCTGACCCAGTGTCGGAGAAGAACATCGTCGTGAAGGAAGGCCGCTTCGGGCCCTACATCACGGACGGCGTCACGAACATTACTGTCCCGCGCTCAACCTCGCTTGAGGAACTGACCCGGGAACGCGCCGTCGAGCTCTTGGCTGAAAAGCGGGCCAAGGGACCGGTCAAGCGGACCACCACACGTAAGGCCCCGGCGAAGAAAGCCGCGGCGAGGAAGTAGCCGGGACGTCGGCGGGGAAGCATTCGCGAATTGCGTCCCGGCCGTCATCGTGGTCGAGTAGAACCATGACTGAACAGACGGATTCCCCGGACAACGGACCCTTGAACGACCTCGAGGCGAAGCTCGCCTTGGCCGACCAGCCGGACGCGAACCCCGTGGACGTCATCCTCGCTTTCCTGAACAACGAGGTCTACCTCGTCAGCTCGGAAGCGGTGGACGGACCTGACTCCTCGGTTGAGCCGTTGGTGCTCTCGAACGCCGACGGACAACCCGTTCTTGCAGTGTTCAGCCATCCCAGCCGCGTTGACGACCGCTTCCTCGAGGCCGCACCGCACGTCCTGGGCACCATGGGTTCAGCCATCCTTGGAAACATCGGTGATGAGCTCGGCATGGTCATCAACCCGGGAAGCGAATTCGGCTTCGAAATCGACCCTGAGGGCATCGCGAATATCCGCCGCGACTTCAAGCGGGCGGACGAGGCAGCAGATCAGGCGGAATAGAAGGAAGCCAGGCAGCTGGCTTCCTTCGCGTCGGCGAAACGTCACCGCCAAGTTGCTTACCGGGCTTCAAATCGGTGAATAATGGCAGAATGCGTCTTGGCGTTCTCGACATCGGGTCCAATACCGTCCACCTTCTGCTGGTGGACGCCCACCCCGGCGCGCGCCCGGTAGCTTTCGCCTCCCACAAGCGTCCGCTGTCACTGGTGCAATACCTCGACGGTGATGGCAACATCAACGACGCCGGCCAGCATGAGCTCATCGAATTCGTCCTGGAGGCCTGGGAGTTCGCGGCCAGCCACAAAGCGGAGGACCTCCTGGCCTTCTGTACCTCGGCCATCCGGGAGGCAACCAACGGGCCCGAGGTCCTGGCCAGGGTCAAGCACGAAACCACTGTGACCCTCCAGGAACTAACAGGCAGCGAAGAAGCCTCCATGACGTTCTTCGCCGTGCGCCGTTGGTATGGCTGGGGCGCCGGGCCGATCCTGGACCTGGACATCGGAGGCGGCTCCTTCGAAATGGCTTACGGCACAGACGAGCTCCCGGAGTTCGCCACCTCGGTCCCTCTGGGTGCCAGCCGGTTGACGCGGGACTGGCTCCACGACGACCCTCCCAGCGCCAAGAGCGTCAAGGAACTCCGGCGCTACATCCGCTCCACCTTGAAGCCCGTTGTCCGCAATTTCCACGAACTCGGCCGCGCTAATCTTGTGGCCGGCACATCCAAGTCCTTCCGTTCACTGGCCCGTATTGCCGGCGCCGCTCCCAGCGCCGCCGGACCCTATGTGAAGCGCGAGCTCCATGCGGCGGACCTGGGCTTGTGGGCGCAGCGGATTTCGGCCATGACGGTGGAAGACAGGCTGTACCTCCCAGGTGTCTCGGATGCCCGGGCGCGCCAGCTGTTGGCTGGTGCCCTGGTCGCTGAAGCGGCGCTGGAACTTTTCGAATTCCCCACCATGGAGATCTGTCCGTGGGCACTGCGGGAAGGCTTGATCCTGCGCCGGCTGGACCAATTGGTTTTTGAGGAAGCCCTCGACCCCGCACCCCACGTGGGGAAAAGGAAGAAGGACAAATCAAAAAAGAAAGCGGCCAAGGAAGACGGCCGAAGCGCCGAATATAAAGATTCCCACCCGGATGTGAAAGAGTTTCCGGTCCCGGTGAATACCCCTGCCCCTTCCCCCATTCCAGCCCCCGCGGCAGGCGGGCTGGCCTCCTGAGATGAGCAACGACGTCGAACCTGAAGTGAATGACCGCCAGATCCCAGTGGCGCTGTCCAGCGCCTCCGTCTATCCCCTGAGTGTCCATGACGCTTTCGCCGTCGCCCAGGACCTGGGCTACGAGGGCGTTGAAGTGATGGTCACCAACAACGCCGTGAGCCAGGACCCCGCTGCCCTGATCCAGCTCAGCCACCGCTACAACCAGGAGATCGTCTCCATCCACGCACCCACCCTGCTGTTGACCCAGCAGGTGTGGGGCACGGCGTGGAACAAGATCGAGAAATCCTGCCAGATGGCCGCTGAAGTGGGTTGCGATACCGTGGTGGTCCATCCGCCTTTCCGCTGGCAGTCCAACTACGCGGAGAACTTCGTTGAAGGCGTCCGTGAGATCGCGACGACCTACCAGGTCCGCATCGCCGTCGAGAACATGTATCCGTGGCGCGTACGGGGTCGGGAAGCGGTGGCTTACCTGCCGCACTGGGATCCGCTGGGACAGGATTACGACGACGTCACGTGGGACTTCTCGCATGCCGCCACTGCTGGAGCAAACAGCCTGGAGGCCATCAAGGCCCTGGGAAGCAAACTCAGGCACGTCCACCTGACGGACGGCTCGGGCTCGGGCAAGGACGAACACTTGGTTCCTGGCACGGGAACCCAACAGTGCGCGGATGCCCTGCAGCACTTGGCAGCCACCGGCTTCGACGGCGTTGTGGTGGCAGAGATTTCCACCCGCAAGGCGAAGGTGGCGGGGGAGCGGGAGGAAATGCTCGCCGAAACCCTGCGTTTCGCCCGGCAGCACCTCACGATCCCGGCAAACGCGGAGCGTGGCTAGGCAGTAATTTCCCGGGTTGTTCGCTTGGCCTGCCGTTCCACGGCGGGCCATGCGAACAGTTCAGGGCTGCCTGCCGGCGCCTGAACAGGCTCTTAAATGCGAAAGCACCGGCGGCCGAATCGGGAAATGGGGGAAAACCCGCCCGGCCACCGGTGCTGCTGGCGGACATCCCCATGCCCGCCTCATCACTCGCACCCTCAATGAGGTAACTACTAAGTTACGGACCAAGCATGGGTACTGCCTGCAATAACCTTGGGAACAAGCTGTGAATCCGGAACCCATTCGACCCTGTCCGAGGTCTGCTGCAATGATGGAGCCATGAGCAACCGAATCGCTTTCCTTGGCTGTGGATCCATGAACGAGGCAATCATGGGGGGTCTGCTCGCAGCGGGCACGGATCCCTCCGACATCGTGGCAACGGTTCGCCGGCCGGAACGCGCCGATGAACTTGCCCAGCGGCACGGCGTTATGGCGATCGCCGGCGAAGAAGAACCGGACAACAACAAGCTGGCGACCAAAGGTTCCGGGATGGTCATCCTCGGAGTGAAACCAGTGGGCATTACGGATCTTGCCCGGGAAATCAGCCCGTCATTGTCGAAGGACACCATTGTGGTGAGCGTCGCTGCGGCCGTTTCCATCGCGCAGCTTGAGGCGGCGCTGCCGGAAGGCCAGCCGGTGATCCGCACCATGCCCAACACCCCTGCCAGGCTGGGCCGCGGCGTCGTGTCTGTTTCGCCTGGAACGCACTGCACGCCGGAACAGCTGGAGAAGGTCAAAACGGCGTTGGCCGGTGCCGGCAAGGTGGTTGAGGTTCCCGAAGAGCAGGTGGACGCGTTGTCGGCCATCAGTGGCTCGGGCCCGGCCTACGCGTTCTATTTGGCTGAAGCAATGGCTGCTGCGGGCGTGGAGCTTGGCCTGGACGAAGAACTCTCCCTGATGCTGGCACGCGAGACGGTGGCCGGTGCAGGTTTCATGCTGGCCGAACCGGGGGCGGACCCGCGTGCGCTCCGCATCGCCGTCACGAGCCCCAACGGCACGACTGAACGCGCCATCATGGCATTTGACGACGGCGGGATCCCCAGGATCATTGCCGACGGCGCCAGGGCTGCAGCGGCCCGCGCAGCGGAGATCACCAAGCAGCTCGGCTAGTTCCCTACGGCAAACGCCCTCCCGCGAGCGGCGGAAGGGCGTTTGCTGTACCAAAAATCAGTGGCTACGGGCGGGCGGCGAACCGCTCCAGCAGGTCTACGTGTCCGGACACGATCAACATGTCGTGGCCGGACACTTTGGTTTCCGGCCGGGCGTAGGTGAAGTCTTCGCCGGGGGTTTTCACGCCGACAATCGTCACACCGTATTTGGAACGGACCTTGGACTCTTCCAGCGTGAAGCCAACCGTTTCCTTGGGCGGGTACATCTTGACGATTGCGTAGTCGTCGTCGAACTCGATGAAGTCCAGCATCCTGCCCGATACCAGATGGGCGGCGCGCACGCCGGCGTCGGCCTCCGGGTAGATCACGTGGTTGGCGCCGATGCGGGTGAGGATCTTGCCGTGCGAGGGGGTGATGGCCTTGACCCAGAGGTGCTGGATGCCGAGGTCCACTAGGTTCACGGTGATGAGCACGGACGATTCAATGGAGGTGCCCACGCCCACTACGGCGGAGCTGAACTCCTGGGCACCCAATTGGCGGAGGGCATCGATGTTGGTGGCATCGGCCTCCACAACGTGCGTCAGCACAGGGGCCCACTTTTGAACCAGCGTGCGGTCGCGCTCGATGGCCAAAACTTCGCGGCCCTGCTTCACCAATTGCTCGGCTGTGGCAGAGCCGAACCGGCCCAGGCCAATGACCAGCACTGGGGCATTGTGTGCGGGGCGGTTGGCAGCCCCCGTGGTGTTAGCCAATGATTGGCCTCTCTTCCGGGTAGTGGAACAGCTGGCTGCGCTGGCGCAGGGCCAGGCCGGCTGCAAGGGTTACTGTGCCGACGCGTCCGGCGAACATCAGCGCTGTCAGTACATAAACTCCCGACGGCGGCAGCTCGGCACTGAGGTTGGTGCTGAGTCCCACGGTGGCGAAGGCGGAGATGGATTCGAAAAGCACCCGGTCCAGTGACGCTCCGCTGATGGAGAGCAACAAGAATGCTGCCACGGATACCAAGGTGGCGCCAGCAACGATCACCGAAATGGCCACACGCATGGTGCCTTGGGGAATGGTACGACCGTAGACCTTCACATCGGCGTCACCGCGGGCTTCGGCCATGATGGCAAGGAACATGACGGCAATGGTGGTCACTTTGATGCCACCTGCTGTGGAGGCGGACCCGCCGCCGGCAAACATGAGTGCGTCGGTGAGGAGCATGGTGGTGGATTCCATGTGGTTCTGGTCCACCAGGTTGAAGCCGCCCGAACGCGTCATTACGGACGCAAAGAGCGAATGCGTGATCTTGTCGCCGAGGTCCATGTTCGCGATGGTCCGCACGTTGTCCCACTCCATCATGGCCCAGAGCACTGTGCCGGCGACGAGCAGGATAAAGGAAACCTGGATGGTGAGCTTGGTGTGGAGGTTCCATTTCTTCCAGTTGAGCCCGTTCTGCTGCAGCACCATCACTACCGGGAAGCCCAGGCTGCCGAGGAAGACCCCGAGCATCAGGGGCACAAGTATCCAGAGGTCGGTTTCGTAGGGCACGATGCCGTCCGAGTGGGGCGTGAAACCGGCGTTGTTGAAAGAAGAGATCGAGTAGAAAACTCCGTGCCACACCGCTTGCCAAAAGTCTTCGCCGAGCACTATGAAGCGCGGAATGAGCGCCAGTGCGAGGGCCCCTTCGATGACCACCGAGGTCACGATCACGATTCGGAGCAGGGTACCCACCTCACCGAGGCGGCCTGCGTTGTTCATGGCTTCCTGTGCGATGAGCTTGCCGCGCACACCGAGCCGCTTGCTGACCATGAGGGCCAGGAGTGAGGCCAGCGTGAGGGTGCCCAAGCCTCCAACGAAGATGCCGACCAGGATGACGAGCTGGCCGAAAAACGTCCAATGGGTGGCTGTGGAAACCACAGTCAACCCGGTGACGCAGACACTCGATACGGCAGTGAACAGAGCCTGGTGCAGTGGCGTCACCACCCCTTCCGTCGAGGCCGCGGGAAGGGACAGCAATCCAGTGAAGAACAGGATGACGACGGCGAACACCGTCAGTGCCAAACGCGCCGGTGAGGTGTTGGCAATGTTGTCGATGAAGTCACGCACGCGCGTGAAGATCCAGAGACCTTCGCGTTCCTGCTGAATGGGTTGCCAGTTGCTCGGGCTCGTTGACCGCGACTGGCTGTGGGACATGGCGTTCTTCCTTGGTTGAAACAAGCTTTCCTGAGTAGTAAACCACTATTCGCGCGCGTAACCGGGCGTTGAGGCGTTCCAGCCTCAGGTAGCCTGTTCTGGATGAACTCCAGGCTTGGAACAGCTGCTTCCAGCATTACGCGGTCCGCACTGCCAACGACGGTGGTGTGGGATCCAGCCATGACTGCCTACAATTTTGGTCCGGGCCATCCCATGGCTCCGCAGCGGCTGGAACTGACAGCCCGCCTCGCGGAATCGTTGGGACTCTTCGGACACCATCATGTGGCGGTGGAGGCACCCAACGTGGCGACCGACGTCGAACTTCTTTCTGTCCACAGCCCCGGATATGTGGCGGCGGTTCGCCGCGTCAGCGAAGACCCGTCCACTCCGGAGGAAGACCGTGGCCTGGGCACCGAAGACGACCCCGCCTTTTTAGGAATGCATGAAGCCAGCGCCCGCCTGGCCGGAGGATCGCTTCTGGCGGCTGACACCATCCTTTCCGGCCGCGCTGTGCGGGCCGTGAACTTCAGCGGCGGCATGCACCACGCCGCCCGGGAGCGGGCCAGCGGATTCTGCGTTTACAACGATGTCGCCATGGCCATCCAGCGGCTGCTCGACGGCGGTGTGCAGCGCGTGGTGAGCATCGACGTCGACGCCCACCACGGGGACGGCACGCAGGGTATTTTCTGGAACGACCCCCGCGTCATGACCATCAGCCTCCACGAAACAGGCCTCACGCTGTTCCCCGGAACGGGTTTCGCCAACGAAACCGGTGGGCCGGACGCGATCGGAACAGCAGTCAACGTTGCGCTTCCGACGTTCACTGGGGACGCCGCCTGGTTGCGGGCTTTCCATGCTGTGGTTCCGCAGCTGGTGGGAGCCTTCCAACCTGAGGTGATCGTGAGCCAGCACGGCTGCGACTCGCATCGGAACGATCCCCTGACGCACCTCAACCTGAGTATCGACGGACAGCGCGAGGCCGCTTCCGCCGTCGCGAGTCTTGCTGCCCGCTATTGCGACAACCGTTGGATCGCCACCGGGGGAGGCGGCTACGACGTCACCGGCGTTGTGCCGCGCGCGTGGAGCCACCTGATCGGCATGGTGACGCAGCGCCCTGTGCCGCTCAGCACCCCGGTGCCGGAAGCCTGGCGGACCTATGTGAAGGAAACGTACGGAGTGACGGCACCGGAGTCGATGGGTGACGACGTTGACGTCTGGTGGCGCTCCTGGGAGGTTGGCTACGATCCCGCTGACGAGGTTGACCGGACGGTCATAGCGACCCGTAAGGAAATCTTCCCGCTGTATGGATTGGATCCGTGGTTCGACTAAGGCGCGGTTCGTGGGGCCTTAAGCTAGGGCTCGGTCTTCTCCGTTTGGAAGACCACTCCCGCTGCGCCGATGAGCCAGCCCAGCAGGGACAGGGCGAAAGCACCGATCAGATCCGTGGATGCCTGTCCTTTGAATAACCAGACCACCAGGACCAGCATCCCCATGGTCATGTAGACCATGATGGCGAAGATCACCCGGCCAGAGAGTTTCATGGCCACCTCTGACGGGCGGATCACGGGATTCGGGTCGCCGGCCTTCTGGTTCCCGCTCTTGACTTCGGCGATGGTGAAACCCAAGGCCGACGCCGTCAGGGAACTCAGCGAGGTCGCCAGGACTCCCGCCGCGGTCACCAGGGCGCCGTTGAGTTCGGGGGCTTTGGCGCCGCCGGTGGGCACCCAGGTCCCGACCCGCAGCAGCACAGTAGTCCACACGAGGACGAACAAAGCGAGGAAGACTGCGGCGATGATGTTGAAGATGTGCCGCCGAAAGAAGTCACTCATTGCCACTCACCCCGCGCTCTGGGCGGCCGGGGCCCTGGGAGCCCGGACGGGCCGTGACTCTGTTGTAGCACCAGCCATGGGGAGGGTCAACGAACTGCCGCCGCATCACAACGAAACCCGCCGCATCACAACGAAACAGGGATGCCAATCGGCGTATATGTCGCTAGGGTGTAAGGCATGGTGACTGACGACGTATTTGCCGTCATAGCTGAGGCAACCAGGCGCGACATCCTGGTCTCCCTCCGCTCTGGGGATAAAGCAGTAGGCGAACTGGTGGAGGAACTGGCTGCGAGCCAGCCCACTATCTCCAAGCATCTGAAGGTGCTCCGCGAGGCCGATCTCGTCAGCATGCGCGCCCAGGGCCAGAAGCGCTTCTACGCGCTCAATCCCAAGCCGCTCGCCGGCGTCGCCAATTGGCTCGAAACGTTCGACGTCGTTCCCTCGGTTCCCGCCGCCGTCGCGCCTGCCGCTGCGCCGGCTGCCGTCGAGCCTGCAGCCGCCCCGGTTGAGACGCCGACCCTTCCCGAGGCAATCAACCAAGCCGCGAAGGTCCACGCAAGCGGCACGCCCGTCTCACTCGATCCGGCATCCGACGATACCGTTCCCCAGCAAATCGGTCGGACCGTGGGCCGGGCCGCCACCAAGGCTGCTGACCTGTTGGCCAATCTGCCGAATCTGCCCAACCTCCCCAAGTTCGGCCGCAAACGCTGAGAAGCCTCCAGCTAACGTGATCCTCGTCACATTGTGAGTTCTTGTTAACCTTCCCGTTCCTTGATTTATCGGTGATTTTCTACGGTTGTGTTAACTCCATCCGGAGGGTCACATTGGCTCCGGATGGAGATCCTATGTCCTCGGGTGCAACCATGGGCGGGACTGATTCGTCCCGCCGCTGGCCGGCGCACCGAGGTTAGGAAGACGCATGGATTCAAGGCTCGAAGCCGTCCGCGACACTGTTTTGGCGAGGAACCCGGGGGAGAAGGAATTCCACCAGGCCGTCAGTGAGGTCTTCGAAAGCCTTGGCCCGGTGCACGACCGTCATCCCGAGTTCCTGGAGGGTGCCGTCCTGGAACGCCTGTGCGAACCCGAACGCCAGATCATCTTCCGCGTCCCGTGGACCGACGACGCCGGACGCGTCCACGTGAACCGCGGCTTCCGGGTGGAGTTCAACTCCGCGCTCGGACCCTACAAAGGTGGACTCCGCTTCCACCCCTCCGTGTATCTGGGCATCGTCAAGTTCCTCGGTTTCGAGCAGATCTTCAAGAACGCCCTCACGGGCATGCCGATCGGCGGCGGCAAAGGCGGCTCGGACTTCGATCCCCGCGGACGTTCCGACGCCGAAATCATGCGCTTCTGCCAGTCCTTCATGACCGAGCTGTACCGTCACATCGGCGAGTACACCGATGTTCCGGCCGGCGATATCGGCGTGGGTGGCCGCGAAATCGGCTACCTCTTTGGCCAGTACAAGCGCATCACCAACCGCTATGAATCCGGCGTCCTCACAGGCAAGGGCATTTCCTGGGGTGGTTCCCTGGTCCGTCCCGAAGCCACCGGGTATGGCACGGTGATTTTCGCCCAGGAGATGCTCAAGACCAAGGGCCAGTCCTTTGACGGCCAGCGTGTGGTGGTCTCCGGGTCGGGCAATGTCGCCATTCACGCCATCGCCAAGGCGCAGTCCCTCGGTGCCACGGTGGTGGCCTGCTCCGATTCGGCCGGCTACATCGTGGACGAGGCGGGGATCGACGTCGCGCTGTTGAGCCAGATCAAGGAGGTCGAGCGCGGGCGCCTCACCGATTACGCTGCCCGGCGGCCGGGTGCCAGCCACGTTGCCGGCGGTTCCGTATGGGATGTGAACGGTACTGTCGCGCTGCCGTGCGCCACCCAGAATGAACTCGACGGCGAGGCCGCAGCCAAGCTGGTCAGCAATGGACTGATCGCCGTGGCCGAGGGCGCCAACATGCCCTCCACGCGTTCGGCCGTATCCGTGTTCCAGGAAGCTGGGATCCTGTTCGGTCCGGGCAAGGCCGCCAACGCCGGTGGTGTTGCGACCTCCGCGCTGGAAATGCAGCAGAACGCCAGCCGTGACTCTTGGTCTTTCGAGCACACCGAGCAGCGCCTCACCGAGATCATGGTGGGTATCCATGACCGTTGCGCCGAGACCGCCGAGGAATACGGGGCGCCTGGAAACTACGTGGTGGGGGCCAATATCGGTGGCTTCGTCAAGGTAGCCGATGCGATGCTTGCGCAGGGCCTGATCTAGCCCCTCCCCAAATCCAAAAGCAGAGGCCGTTTTGAATATTCAAAACGGCCTCTACGGCTTTGTGCTCGGGTCTATGTGCTTGGCTGCGCTCAGCGCTGCAGGAGCCGCACGTGGTCCGGGTTCAGGTCCGAGACCTTGCTGACGCCCAGGAGTGCCATGGTCCGGGTCATGTCCTTCTCCAGGATCTGGATGGTCCGGTCCACGCCTTCACGGCCCCCGGCCATCAGGCCGTAAAGGTAGGCACGGCCGATCAGTGCGAAGTCGGCGCCCAGGGCCAAGGCGGCCACGATGTCGGCGCCGCTCATGATGCCGGTGTCCAGGATGATTTCGGCCTGGCTGTTGTCTGCCTTCAATGCCGAGGTGACGTCCGGGAGCAGGTGGAAGGGGATCGGCGCGCGGTCCAGTTGCCGTCCGCCGTGGTTGGACAGGATGATGCCGTCGGCGCCGTGGTCCACTACCTTACGGGCGTCTTCAACGGTCTGGATGCCCTTGACCACCAGCTTGCCCTTCCAGGTTTCACGGAGCCAGTCCAGGTCCTCATAGGTGAGGGTGGGGTCGAACATGGAGTTGATGAGGTCAGCAACCGTACCGGTGTAGCGCGACAGCGACGCGAATGTGAGGGGTTCGTGCGTGAGGAAGTTGAACCACCACGCCGGACGGTACGACGCGTCCAGGACCGTTTTCACCGTCAGCGCCGGCGGGATGGTCATGCCGTTGCGGACATCGCGAAGGCGCGCCCCGGCCACAGCAGTGTCCACGGTGACCATGAGGGTGTCGTTTCCTGCCTTGGCGGCACGTTCGATCAGTTCGAGCGAGCGGTCGCGGTCGGTCCACAGGTAAAGCTGGAACCAGTTGCGGCCGTTCGGGGCAGCGGTGGCGACATCCTCGATGGAGGCGGTGCCCATGGTGGACAAGGTGTAGGGAATACCCGCGGCCTCAGCGGCCTGCGAGCCGGCGTATTCGCCCTCGGACTGCATCATGCGCGTGAACCCGGTGGGTGCGATGCCGAAGGGGAGGCGTGATTCCTTGCCGAGAATGTCCGTGCGGAGATCGATCCGCGATACGTCCCGGAGGATGCCCGGGCGGAACTCGATGTCTTGGAAAGCCTGGCGTGCCCGGCGCAGCGTGATTTCTTCTTCGGCGGCACCGTCGGTGTAGTCAAACGGAGCCTTCGGAGTGCGGCGCTTGGCGATGTCCCGCAATTCCCAGATGGTGCTGGCGCGCTTCAGCCGTGCGGTCTTGCTGAATTCCGGCTTCTTGAACTGCATCAGCGGGGCAAGGTCCGAGACTTTAGGGATGCGGCGCTTCAGTGCCGGAGGCTGCACGACGGCGGGTCGCGGCTGGGGCGGGCGGCTCACGTTTTCGTCGCTCCCGGCATTTGCGGGGGCGGCGGTGATCTTGGGATCGAGGGTGTCGGTCATGCGGTTCTCCCTTGAATTCTGTGGTCCTGCCACTGTGGTCTAACCACACTGTAATCCATGTGGTCGGACCACATCAACTAGTATTCGGTTATGCGTACCCACGAACTTGTCCTGCAATGGATCGAGAAGCAGCTCTCCGACGGCGACCTCACGCTCGGAGGGCGCCTGCCCGGCGAGCGGACCATGGCGGAGCAGCTGCAGGTGTCCCGGACTTCCGTCCGGGAAGCAGTCAGGATTCTTGAAGCAATGGGTGTGGTCCGCGCAGGCGTTGGTTCGGGGAAGGACGCCGGGACCGTGGTCATCGCGGAACCGGGCTCTGCGCTGGGATCCACCCTCCGGCTTCATGTGGCCACGCGCCATCTCCCAGTGGCCGATATCGTGGAGACGCGGGTCCTTCTGGAATCCTGGGCGGCGGAGCGCGCCAAGACGGGTGTTCCGGCGCTGGAGGAGGCCGCAGGTCTGCTGGATCAGATGGATTCCGAGCAGGATATCGACGCGTTCCTGGCTCTCGACGCCCGCTTCCACGTTGCCCTCGCCGAGGCGGCGGGAAACGCCGTCGTCAGTGCGATGATGGCGTCGCTGCGGGGCGCGATCGAAAACTATGCGGGTGAGCTGACAGGGAACCTGCCCGACTGGAGTGCCACGTGCGCCAGGCTGAGGGCGGAACACCGGGCCATCCTCGCCGCGGTGAACAACAACGACGGCGGCACGGCGGCTGCGCTGGTGGCGGCCCACATCCAAGGCTTCTACAAAGAAGCCGGAGTGGGCTCGTCCCACGGGTCATAGAGCAACGCGGGGTCACTTATGGCCCATAGAAGCCCCCCGAAAGGGCCATAAGTGACCCCGCGTTGCTTTCTAAGCCGGCTTGAGGGCAGGGGCTGCAGTGCTCTTCCGGATCTCGACCCTGGGCGAGAATTCGTCCTGAGCCTGGACGGGGGCATCGCCGGCCTGCTGGATCTGTTCGCGCATCCTCCGCCAGGCCAGGCTCCCGAGTTCGTTGATGGGCACGGCCGCAGTCGTGAGCGGGGGTGTGGTGTATTTTGCGAACGGAATGTCATCGAAGCCGGTGACCGAAATGTCCTCCGGGACGCGGATTCCGCGCTCGTGCAAGCCACTGAGCAGGCCCATGGCTACGAGGTCGTTGAAGGCCAGGATGCCCGTGGCGCCGCTGGCGATGATGGCATCCGTGGATTCGTGGCCCGAATCGAAGTTCGAACCTCCCGGGAGCATCTGCAGTTCGATCTCCGGGTGCTCCTTCCGGAACTGGTCCAAACCCACCAGCCGCTGCCGGTTTGAAGCGCTGTGCTCGGGCCCGGAAAGGAATACCAGCCTGCGGTGACCCAGGGATACCAGGTGTTGCGCCAGTTCCTGGATGCCCTGGCCATAGTCCACGCTCAGGCTCGGAGTGTTGGTGGCAATAGTGGTCCGGTTGATGAGTACCAGCGGGTGCAGGGTGGGTGCCAGTTCCTCAAGTTCGGCATCGCCCATGCGCGGCGCGCACAGGACAACGCCATCACAGCGCCGCCGGGCCTCCCCGGCCAGGATCGCTTCTTCGCTGGTGACTTCCGAAGAGTCGGCAATGAGGACACGGTACCCATCCTGGGCTGCTGCGATGCTGAGTCCGCGCAAGATGGCCTGGAAGGTAGGGTTCGCCAGGTCCGGGACCACAATGCCGATGGTGTCGGTTTTCCCGAGTGCCAGGCTTCGGCCCACGGGGTTGGGTTGGTACTTGAGCTCGGCCGCAGCCGCACGGACCCGCGCGGCGATGCCGGGGTCAACCGCGGCGTTACCGTTCATGACGCGTGAAACCGTGGCGTGCGAAACGCCGGCCTTCTCCGCGACGTCGGCAATCCCAACGCGCCTGTTGGTGTTCCTGCGTGCCATGTGGCCCCTTCCCTTTTGCCTGCCGCGCATGTGCTTCGTCGTTGGAGCAGTGGTTGACGTGACCACCTGAGTCTTGATAGAAAGCTTATATCCCTCCGAGAAAACGCTTTCTCAGTTATTCTTCCACACGAACCCGGGCCGTCAAACGGTTCACTCCTGCCTTTTGAAAGGGGCATTCACATGGTCAACGTCGACTCTGCCGAGACCCGGACCCCAGAAGCGGAAACGGCAACCCGGACAGACAGCCGCCAACGGACCAGGATCGCCCTGATTGGAACCGGCGGACGCTCGGAAATGTACATCCGGGCCATTTACGGACAGCACGCGGATGTCGCCGAACTCATTGCCCTTTCGGACGTCAACCAGGGCCGGGTGGACTTTTATCGGGAGCTCATCAAGGAACTCGGCGGAACACAGCCGGTGGCGTCCTTCGAGCCGGGCGAGCTGACCGGCTTCATCCAGGCCAACGGCATCGAACGAGTCATTGTCACCACACCCGATTACACCCACGCGGACTACATCGTCGAGGCACTTGAGGCCGGCGCCGACGTCGTGGTTGAAAAGCCGCTGACCATCGACGTTGAGGGCTGCCGCCGCATCACGGAGGCGGTCGCAAAGACCGGCCGCAACGTGGTGGTCACGTTCAACTACCGCTACTCGCCGCGAAACAGCGCGCTCAAGGAAGTCATCCAGAACGGGGTGATCGGCAAGGTCACGTCCATCGACTTCAGCTGGGTCCTGGACACCGTGCACGGCGCTGACTACTTCCGCCGCTGGCACCGTGAAAAGAAGAACTCCGGGGGCCTGCTGATCCACAAGGCCTCGCACCACTTCGACCTCGTCAACTGGTGGATCAACGACGTTCCCGAGCGCGTGTTCGCATCCGGTGGCCTGCGCTTCTACGGCGACAAGAATGCTGCCGAGCGTGGCTTGGGCTCCCGTCCCGAGCGTGGCACCGTTGATGGCCTTGAGCATGACCCCTTCCGTCTGGACATGCGCGAGGACGAACGCCTGAAGGCCCTGTACTACGACAACGAAAAGTTTGACGGCTACCTCCGCGACCAGGACGTCTTCACCGAAGGCATCACCATCGAAGACAACCTCGCACTGGTGGTGGACTACCAGGGCGGCCCCACACTCAGCTACTCGCTGAACGCCCACAGCCCGTGGGAAGGCTACCGCGTCACCGTCAACGGCACTGAAGGCCGGGCGGAACTCGAAGTGGTGGAACGAGCCGCGGTCGAGTCCAGCACCGACAAGAAGACTGTGGTTGACCCGAGCGCGACACCCATCGAGGAAGAGGACGCAGTCCGCCGTAACGGTGAACGCCTGGTTGTCCAACGACACTGGGAAGCTGCCTACGAGGTCCCCATCATCAATGGCGAGGGTGGTCACGGTGGCGGCGACAACCTGCTGCTCTCGGACCTGTTCAACGGTCCCGGCGAGGACCCGCTGGGCCGCCCGTCCGGCTACATCGACGGGCTTCGCTCGGTGTCCGTGGGAATCGCCGGCAACCAGTCCCTGGACACAGACCTTCCAGTCCGTATCAGCGAGCTTGGCCTCGGGGCTGACCTCAGCCGCAGCCAGGCCTGACCGGTTCACCTACCAACGCAAGGAACAGATCATGAGCAGGATTTTCGTCACCGGTGGTTCCGGCAGGCTCGGCCGCAGCGTTGTGGCCGGTCTCGCCGAAGCAGGCCACGAGGTGATTTCCGTTGACCGGGACGCCATCCCGGCGGAACAGCTGCCGGCCGGAGCCGGGCAATACACCGCAGACCTTCTTGCGCCGGGTGAGGCAGAACGCCTGATCCGGGAAACAGGGCCCGACGCCGTCATCCACCTCGCTGCTATCGCCGTACCCTTCAGCGCACCCGAGGACGTCATCTTCAGCACGAACACGCGGCTCGCCTACGCGGTGATCAGCGCGGCCACCGACGCCGGTGTCCCGAAGATCGTGACAGCAAGCAGCCCCACGGCCCTGGGCTACGGCTCGCCGGCCCGGTGGCTGCCGCCGTCGTTCCCCCTGGACGAGCGGACGCCGCCCAAGCCATGGAACGCCTACGCGCTGTCCAAGTTGATCGCCGAGCAAACGGTGCAGATGTTCGCAGCGGCGCAGGGCGACAAGCTCCGGTACGCGGCCTTCCGTCCGTGCTTCGTGATCTCCCCGGAGGAGTGGGAAGGAGCGCTCACGCAGCAAGGCCATACAGTCCGCGAACGCCTGGACGATCCCGCGCTGTCCGCTCCGGCCCTGTTCAACTACGTGGACGCCCGGGATGTCGCCGACTTCCTGGACGTTCTCCTGAACAAGATGGACACCATTCCCAACGGCGAGGTGTTCTTCGTGGGCGCCAAGGATGCCCTGGCTACAGCGCCCTTGGCGGAACTGTTCCCACGCTTCCTGCCGGGCAGCGGCCCGCTGACCCAACACTTGACGGGCACCAGCCCGGCGTTCTCCATCGACAAAGCCCGCGACCTTTTGGGCTGGGAACCGAAGCGTACCTGGCGCACCGAACTCACCCCGCCCTACGAAGGCCCCGACACTGCCGCAAACCGAGCACCACTCAATGACGAGATCACCGCCGGCCTGGTCCCGGCGGGAGCAACCAAGGAGACACCATGAATTTCGACGGCGTACTGTTCTTCCCCGTCACCCCCTTCGACGAAGACGGCAGCGTTGATGTTGCCCTGCTGAAGGAACACATCACTTCACGGCTCCCGTTCGGTCCGGGCGGCGTCTTCCCGGCGTGCGGCACCGGCGAGTTCCATGCCCTTTCCCTCGATGAGATCCGCACCGTGGTGACTGTCGCCGTCGAGGCCGTTGCGGGTGCCGTTCCCGTGGTCTCCGGTGCCGGCGGCCCGCTGGGCCATGCCATTGCCGCTGCCAAGGTGGCCGAGGAAGCCGGCGCGGACGCCCTCCTGGTGCTCCCGCCCTACCTGGTGACCGGCCCCACCGACGGCGTGGTGGCCTACGTTGAGGCCATCGCTGCGGCGAGTAGCCTGCCCGTGATCGTCTACCACCGCGGAACTGCCAAGTTCACGGCCGAAGCGATCACCCGCCTCACCGCAAACCCGAAGGTAGTCGGCTTCAAGGACGGCATCGGGGACGTGGGGCTGGCCCAGGAAATTGTCTCGGCCATCAACGCGAGCGGGCGTAAGGACTTCGCGCTCTTCAACGGCCTCCTCACGGCGGAACTGACCCAGGGTGCCTACCGTGGCCTGGGCATCCCGCTGTACTCGTCGGCAGCGTTCGCCATGGCTCCCGAAATCGCCAAGGCCTACTACGACGCCTACATCTCAGGTGACGAAGAACGCCGTCACGCGCTGCTTGAGGGCTTCTATGCGCCGCTGGTCCGCCTGCGCGACCAGACCCCCGGCTTTGGCGTCTCCCTTATCAAGGCCGGCCTGAGGCTCGCCGGATTGCCCGTTGGCCCGGTCCGTCCGCCGTTGGTTGATCCCAGCGAGGAACAGCTCCTGGAACTCAAGGCCATCCTGGCCAAGGGCCACGAGCTGGCCGGCAGCTGATGACCGCCCGCATTACGGGCCTCAGCACCCGGCTGATCACGGTGCCGCTGCTACGCAGTTGGGGCGCGGAGGCGCCCGAGAACCACGTGATTGTCACCGAACTGACCACGGACGACGGCGGCACGGGCCACGGCTTCTCATGGACACCGACCATCGGTCCCCAGGCAGTGAAGGCCCTCCTGGACCACGACATCGCCCCCTTCATCCGGGGCGTCGAGGCGAACCCGGAGATTGTGTGGGACCAGCTGTGGAAGCGGCTGCATGAAGCGGGCGGGGGAGGGCTGACCACCATCGCCATGGCGGGCGTGGACCTTGCCCTGTGGGACTTGAAAGCACGCCAGGCGGGAACGTCCGTCACGGGGCTCCTGGGCCGGCGCCAGGAATCCGTGGAGGTGTACGGCTCCGGAGTGAACCTGCACTACACCCTGGAACAGCTCGTGGAGCAAGCCCAGCGGTGGGTTGCTGCCGGACACAACGCGGTGAAGATCAAAGTGGGCAAGCCCGAGCTCCGGGAGGATGCCGAGCGCGTCGCTGCTGTGCGCCAGGTGATCGGCCCTGACCGGCTGCTCATGATCGACGCCAACCAGCGTTGGGACCTCGCCCACACGTTCCGTGCCTTGGATGTTTTGGGGGAGTACGGACTGGAGTGGCTGGAAGAACCGATTCGTGCCGACGACCTCTGGGCGTACCGGCGCCTGCGCAAGCACTCGCCGGTTCCCATTGCCCTGGGTGAGAACGTCCACACCATCTACCGCTTCCGTGACTTCATCGAAGCGGAAGCCGTGGACATCATCCAGCCCAACATTGTCCGAGTGGGCGGCATCACCCCATTCCGCAGGATCGTGGAGTTGGCCCGCACCCACAGCATCAGGGTGGCACCGCACTTGCTTCCGGAGCTCTCCGGACAGTTGGCGCTCACCTTGGCAGAGCCGGTCAGCGTGGAGGACGTGGAGGATGCCTCGTTCGGCCAACTCGGGATCCTGGCCGGACCTTCCCCGGTGCGGATCAGCAACACGACAGGCACCATCAGGCTTAGTTCAGCCGGCCTGCCCGGTCTCGGCTTCGAGTTCGCCGGGGCATTGACGCCGACGCAAGCCACTGACACTTCAGCCCCCGAAAGCAAAGGAAACCGCATTGAGTACAGCAACTCTTGACCTGACCGCCGTCACGGCCGCAGCCACGGCAGCGGCGAAGGTGACCGCAGCAGCTTCCGACGCCGAACGCGCGGCCTGGCTGACCGCCGTCGCCGACGCTTTGGACGCCAACGTCACCGAACTGGTAGCAATCGCCGACTCTGAAACAAGCCTCGGGACCGTCCGGCTCGCGGGCGAGGTGGCGAGGACCAGCGGGCAGCTGCGCCTGTTCGCCAACGTCATCACTGAAGGCTCGTACCTCGAAGCCGTCATCGACCACGCTGACCCGTCCGCCACCCCGCCCAAGCCAGAGCTGCGCCGCATACTGCGGCCGATCGGTCCCGTGGCCGTGTTCTCGGCGTCGAACTTCCCGTTCGCGTTCTCCGTGGCGGGCGGCGATACAGCGTCCGCTCTGGCAGTTGGCTGCCCGGTGGTCGTCAAAGCACACTCGGGCCACCTTCGCCTGTCCCAGCGGACCGCGGAAATCGTCACCGAGGCGCTGGCCAAGGCCGGAGCCCCGGACGGAATCTTCGCGCTGGTCAGCGGACGCGAAGCCGGCACGGCACTGGTCCAGGACCCGGCCATCAAGGCAGTAGGCTTCACCGGCTCCATCCCCGGCGGCCGGGCGCTGTTCGATCTCGCGACGTCCCGCCCGGAGCCCATCCCGTTCTACGGTGAACTGGGCAGCTTGAACCCGGTGGTCATCACTGCGGACGCGCTCGCCGAACGCGGTCAGCAGCTAGCGGCAGGCCTGGCGGGTTCCTTTACCCAGGGCGCCGGCCAGTTCTGCACCAAGCCCGGACTGGTGTTCATCCCGGCGGGATCGGACTTCGCATCGCACCTTGCCGAGGCCAGCAAGGACAAGCCGACAGCCGCCATGCTGACCGAGCGCATCGCGGAAGCCTATCCGGACGGGCTGCGCAACGTTGCTGAGCAGCCGGGAGTCGCCGTCGTCAGCGGCACGGTGGAGCAGGACAGCCTGGCGGACGGCGCCGCGCCTGTGGTGTTCTCCACCAGCGCCGCAAATGTGCTGGAACGCCCGGATGAGTTGCTGGAGGAATGCTTCGGCCCCACCACGCTGCTGATCGAGTACGCCTCCCAGGACGAGCTGTCCGCCGCGCTCGCCAAGGTTCCCGGAAGCCTCACGGGCACTGTGCACGCACAACCCGGCGAGGACGTTTCTGCACTGGTGGAGCAGCTGAGCACTTTGGCCGGCAGGGTCCTGTTCGACGGTTGGCCCACGGGGGTGGCCGTGAACTGGGCCCAGCAACACGGCGGCCCCTACCCGGCCACGACCTCCTTGTTCACGTCCGTGGGCGCCACTGCAGTCCGCCGCTTCCAGCGCCCCGTGGCCTACCAGGACGCGCCGGAGAGCGTGCTGCACCCGGCGCTGCACGACTCCAACCCGCTGGGGATCCCGCGGCGCGTGGACGGCGTCCTGACGCTCGGCTAACGCACCCAACACGAAAGGGGCGGGGTCACCATCACGGTGACCCCGCCCCTTTTCGCGTTACCTGCATGGTCAGGGACGCAGGGGCAGTGAAGCCGGGTCAGGGACGCAAGGTCAGGGGACGACGGCGGCCGTCCACGTCGGTGGTCGGCCACCGCTCGTCTACGGTCAGGACGCGCAGGCCGGAATCCGTGAGCAGTACGGTGTCCTCGATCTTCACTCCGGGCCCGGATGGGTTCCACGTGAAGGGCTGGTTGAGGACGATGGTGTCCGTGACCTCTGCGGTGACCCGGGGGTCGCGGCCCGCGTAGCCTGCGGGACCACCCTGGTGGTGAAGCGTCCACTGATCATCACCGAATCCGTGGCGGGCGTAAGCTGCCTTGATCCCGGTGAAGACCTCGTTGAGCCGTGCTCCCGGGACCGTGGCCCGGAAAATGTCGGCCTCCACTTCTGCGATGCGGGCCTCGGCGTCGAGCTCAGCGGGAGTGCCGGCGTCGAAAGCCACCCACCGGGTCACGTTGGCAACCAGGCCGTTCCGGCGTGCGCACACCACGGCCATGGCACGGCGGCCGATCGGGGAGTGGGTGGCCAAGGGATGCCGGAAGTCGCTGCGGCCGGCACCGTTGCAGAGGAGGACCAGTGGCTCGGCGCCCACAGACACAATGCGGGCGGCCAGCTGCGAGACCAGTTCGAATTCCGTTGTTTCCGGGGTTGCGGCCGTCAGGACGTCTGTCATCGCCCGCGCCGCATCGACTGAAAGCTCGGAGTACCGGGCTGTTTCGGCGGGGAGCAACTGCTGGCGGGCAGCCCGCAGCTCCGCGGTGACGGCTGCTTCCACCAGCGGGTTGCCGTCGAGGGCCAGGGCCGCCGCTGCCGCATGCAACTGCCCGTGCCACGGCACAGTGTCCAGGCTGACGCCCGCCGGCAATTCTTCGGCAGCTATCCGCCCGGCCTCGTTGTTGAACGTGACCAGGTGGTCGCCGCTGCGGTCCACCAGGAGGGCCGCAATGGGGTCTCCGGCCAGGCTGATGTGCACCCGGCTGCCGTCCAGGTACCAGGTGAGGGCGGTGTTGGACGTGAGCAGCAATGAGTCACGGCCTGCAGCGTCAAGGATGTCTAGGACCCGACGACGCTTCACGGCACGGTCTGCAACGTTTCCCGGAGCTGTCGTTGCCGGAACCGCAGCGGATTGAGTAGGTATGGTCATGACTGTTCCCCCAAAGTGGTGATGAGTTGTTCGATGTCCTGTGTCGCGAGGAACCCGTCCGCGATAAGTACGGTCACTGTCCGGTGGACCGGGCGGCCGGGCTTCGTCGCCACGGGCCGGTCCCACGCCAGGGAGAGCCCGACGCCGGGATAGCCGGCGTGCCGGACGAACCAAGGGTCCGGAGCCTGCGGAGCGGCCAGAAAGACGAGTGTGGCGGGGTGTCCCAGCCCGGGATCGCCCGTGGCCTGCGCCGCGCCGGAGGTCCCGGCGTCGAAAGTTCCCGACCACGCCAGCCACGGTGTAACGCTGCCGTGCACGGCGTCCTCGCCCCGGGCTTCCGGGGTCCAGATGGTGGCATCGCCAACCTTCGGCAAACGCCAGAAGAAGCCGCCGTAACCGCCCTGTGGCCGCCCGTTGGAACCCGGGCTGCCCAGCAGCACAGGACGGCCGGTGGCGGACTCCAGTGTGAAGTCCAGCGTCAGTTTCCACGCGGAATTCCCGACGGCGGCCCAGCGCCACCCGCGCTGCTCGCGGAGCACAGGAGACCCGTCAGGCCCTACCCAGCTCAGCTGCTCCTGCCTGTACCCGTCGCCCTGTTCCGCGGAATCAAGGACGATCCTGCCGTGGTCCTTCCGCCAGACATAGGCTCCGGCATCACGGGTGTAGGTCCTGCCTCCCCAGAAGTTGATGCCATCCACGTCCTGGAGGGCCACGCCCGCTCCCAGGTGCCACACGTGGTCCTCCGGGATGTGATCGGTCACGACGGTTCCGGCCAGGGTTCGCACAGGGTGGAGGTACGGACGCGGCGAAGATGTTGCCCGGATGAGGGACCCGTCCCGGAGAGTCGCAACAGGGGTTCCGTTGATCTCGAGCGTGGGCCCACCGGACACAGTCCATGGAGCGCCGAGCTCCGCGAAGGTTGATTGGCCCAGTGCTGCCCGTTGGATCAGGGATTCAATGCCGTGGACTACGGGGTGGGCGTCATCGCCGTCGCCCTCCCATGTCACCCGGTCCGGGTGTATCGGCCGTGGTGATTCGGCAGTGCGGATGGCCTCGAGGACCGCCATGTATGCGCCGGCGCCGCTGAGGGGGCTGAGCAGTTCCGCTTCGCTCCGTGCACCCAACAGGTTCTCCAGCAGGTCGGCACGGCCGAAGGTTTCGGTCCGGACCCCCTCTGCGGTGGTGATCTCCACGCGGTCTTCCGTGTAGGAGAGCGTGAGCTGGCCCCGCGTGCCGAACACGGTGACCGACGGCTCGGACTGTACGGGTGCGCAAAGCGTCAGTGCGCAGGTCAGCACGGTGCCGTCCGTTGTCCGCACCCGGACTACGGAGGTGTCGTCGCTTTCGGTGTCGTTCGCCCTGTAGAGGTCCGTATCCACGGACTGCACATCGGCCACGGTCCGGGCACCTGCAAGTCGCAGCCCGGTTGCCACGGCGTGAGCCAGGGCATTGGTGGCCACGCCGTCCACCACGTCCGTTCCGTTGAGGCTGCGCTTGCCCGCCCAGCGGGAACGCTTGAAGTATGCCTTGTTCCGCAGCCACAACCCCGTGGCGCTGATGCCCCGGACCTCGCCGATTCCGCCGGATTCCACCAGGGCTTCGATCGCGGGAAGGGCTTCTGAACCCAGGCTCTGGAACCCCACTTGCACCAGTCGTCCGGCGCTCGCCGCAGCTGCCATCACTTCCTCGTATTGCGCCATGGACGCCACGGGCGGCTTTTCCAGATACACATTGGCCCCGGCCTGGAGGGCAGCGAGTGCCAGGGGCGCGTGCGTCTGGATCGGCGTGGAAACGATGACGACATCGGGGGCCGTCCCTGCAGCGAGGAGTTCGTCGAGGGAAGCGAAAACTTCCACTTCGGGGCCGACAGTTCCGTCGGCCGGTTGCAGCGGATCGGCGACGGCCACCAGTTCAAGGACGCCGTCAGCGCCCAGGCGCTCAAGGTTTTCCAGGTGCCTTTCGCCGAAGCCGTGCACACCCACCAATGCGATGCGGGGAAGCCGGGGGCGGGCGTCCACTGTGACGGTGGTTGAGGGTTGGGTCATGAGTCTGTCCTAGTGCGGTCCGGTAAGGGTGAATTGATGCGGTGCCGGGGCTGCAGGGAGGTGGCGAGGAACGCCGCCGCCTCCTCCTGCATGGCCGGGGTGAAAACGTGTGGTTCCTGCCAGAAGCTGCCGGTGTACAGCCCGCGCGGCAGTTGCCGGGACAGGCGGGCGTGGGCGTCGCGCATTCCCTGCTCGGGGAAGAGGGCGTCAGCCATTGCGTACTGGACCAGCACACGGGCCGGGGACCGCGTGGCCAGGTCCGGCCAGTCCCCGAGCTTGGCGAGGCCGGGGGAGTGCAGCAACCACGAGTGCGCATCCAGGTACGCTGGCAGCAGCGAGGCGAAGGTGGTCATCATGCACGTCACCACATAGCTGCGGATCACAGGGCTCAGGGCAGCAAGCATCAAGGCCCGGCCGCCCCCGCCTGAAAACCCGAGGCAGGCTATCCGGTCCCGGTCCACCCCGGGCAGCGTGGCGAGGATTCCCAACGCCGCCAGATCGTCGTGGGCAACGGTCCCGGCAATGGTGGTTCCCATGAGTGCCGCCGCTTTCGCCACGGTTTCCTCATGGACCGCCGCCGCAGCGTCGTAGCGTTGCTGCGCGGAAGGTTCGACGCCGGCCTCCCGCCAGAGTGCCTGCTGGCCGTCAACTGCGGTAGCCGCCCGCCGCGGCAGGGGATCCAGGACGAACCGGCGGCTGCCCCACATGAAAGCGTCGTGGGCCAGGACAGCGAAACCCTGCTGTGCCAGCCACGTAGCGAGTGCCCGCCCGCCGTAAAGACTGGCCCGGATTTCCAGAGGCGGGATCCCGGCGTCGTGACCGGCGGGCTGGCCGGGCTGATTTTGGAGGGCCACCAATCGCTCGGCGCCGTAGAACTTGATCCCGCCATGGCAGTGCAGGGCGAGCACGGCCGGAAGCGGGCCGGTAACTTGTGCAGGGCGTACAAACCAAGCGGCTGTCCGGGGCCCGAAGCCCAACTGCCAGGACAGCGAAGAGGTGATGACGCCGTCGTGCTTCGTCTCCCGGTGAGTCGTGTACGAAAGGCCCGAAGCTATTGCGGGCACGCCCAAGATATCGGCCAGGTCCCTGCGCTCCGGGGAGTCCGCCTCATGGCGATGGGATGCCAGGTAGACGGGCCAGTCTTCGTAACCACCCAGCGCGGTGGGGCGGGTGGATGGCCCTGCCACGTCAGTTCGGGTCATGGCAGGCGGGGTCGGTGGGAAACAATGGTGTCCTGCCTTGTCGATGCGGAGGGTATGCGAATGCGCACGCCGGGCTTCTTCAGCGTGGAAAACCGTATTGGGCGAGTTCGCAAGAAAACGCTTTCTCAAAAATTAGCAAAAGGCTGTACATGGGTCAAGAAAACGTTTACTTTGGTACGGAGCCGCTGAAACCGGGACCCGCATCCTGGCACTTCGAAGGGGTAGCGCCAGAGCATCGGCGACGTCCCGGCAGGCAAACACCAACCACACTCGTACTCCGTGGATGGCCACGATGACCAAAGGAGACCACATGGCCGCATACGAATACGCGGGGACGCCGCAAGGCGCCCGCGGGACGGCGAGGGGGAAGCAATGAGCGCTATTGGCGAACTCTCAACCATGACGCGCCGCAAGGGCCCCATGACCAAGGAAGAGAAGAAGGCAAACGGGCGCGACAACAAGGCCGCCTACGTCTTTCTCCTTCCGTGGCTGCTTGGCCTGGCGGTCATCACGGTGGGGCCCATGCTCATGTCGCTCTACCTGTCCTTCACGGACTACAACCTCCTCCAGCCCCCGGAATGGGTGGGCCTGGACAACTTCGTCCGAATGTTCGGCGATGCCCGGTTGCACAACTCGCTACGGGTCACGTTCACCTACGTGCTGGTCGGCGTACCTCTGCAGCTGGCGGTTGCCTTGGTGATCGCCCTCGTCCTGGACAAGGGCCTTCGCGGTTTGCCGTTCTACCGTTCCATCTTCTACTTGCCCTCCCTGCTGGGCGGCTCCGTGGCTGTTGCCATCCTCTGGAAGCAGATCTTCGGCACCACCGGTCTGGTGAACCAGGTCCTGGCGATGATCGGAATAGAAGGGCCGGGCTGGATCTCGGATCCCAATACCGCTCTCGGCTCGATCATCCTGCTCCACGTGTGGACCTTCGGCAGCCCCATGATCATCTTCCTGGCCGGGCTGCGGCAGATTCCGGTGATGTACTACGAGGCAGCCAAGGTGGATGGGGCCACCACGCTCCAGCAGTTCTGGCGGATCACCCTGCCCATGCTGAGCCCCATCATCTTCTTCAACCTGGTGCTGCAGATCATCGGTTCGTTCCAGTCGTTCACCCAGGCGTTCATCGTCTCCGGCGGCAACGGCGGCCCCTCAGACTCCACCATGTTCTTCACCCTGTACCTCTACCAAAAGGGCTTCGGCCAGTTTGATATGGGCTACGCCTCAGCGATGGCCTGGTTCCTGCTGGTCATCATCGGTGTCTTCACTGCCATCAACTTCATCGCTTCAAAGTATTGGGTGTTCTACGATGACTAAACTCCAGACCCTCCCCGCCGCTAATGGCGGTTCCGCCGAAAAGTCCGGGAAGAACCCACGCCGGCGTGAATCCCGCGGAAGCCTGGCTTTCAGCCGCAGTGCCCGCGTCAAAGGCCTGATCAAGCACGCGATCCTCATCATTGTGGGCGGCGTGATGATCTACCCCCTGCTGTGGATGGTGATCTCTTCCCTGCGGCCGAATGACCTCATCTTCCGTGAGCCCGGACTGTGGCTGAACAACCTTGAAATGGGCAACTATACGGATGGTTGGTCGGCGCTGACCCACCCGTTCGGTCATTACATGATCAACTCGGCGATCGTGGTCCTGGGCTCGATTGTTGGCAACCTGGTTTCCTGTTCCATGGCTGCCTATGCGTTCGCCCGGCTGCAGTTCACCGGCAAGAAGCTGTTCTTCGGCATCATGCTGCTGACCATCATGCTGCCGTTCCACGTGGTGATCGTTCCGCAGTACATCCTGTTCTCGCAGATCGGCTGGGTAAATACTTTCTGGCCGCTGATTGTGCCCAAGCTGCTCGCCACGGATGCGTTCTTCGTGTTCCTGATGGTCCAGTTCATCCGCGGCATTCCGAAGGACCTCGATGAAGCAGCGCGCATTGACGGCGCAGGGCACCCCAGGATCTTCCTCCGGGTCATCCTTCCGCTGATGGTCCCGGCCCTGGCCACCACCACCATCTTCACCTTCATCTGGACCTGGAACGACTTCTTCGGGGCCCTGATCTACCTGACGGACCCGGACATGTTCACAGTTCCCGTCGCCCTTCGTGCCTTTGTCGATTCGCAGTCGGCCACCAGCTGGGGATCGCTGTTCGCGATGTCCATCGTGTCCCTGCTGCCGGTCTTCCTGGTGTTCCTCTTCGGCCAGAGGTTCCTCATCAAGGGCATCGCCACCACCGGTATCAAGTAGACGTGCCGGTCTCCATCCGGAGGGGGGCGGCCCCCTCCGGGTGAGTGGCCGCCGTCGGACGTCCCGAACAAGAACAAAATGGTATCTTGTCATACAAGAATGTGACTTGTATCATAAATACCAAGCAAGAAAACGCTTTCTCAGTCTTTCCATCGCATCAGGATCAACGAAGATCGGAGACATCAGTGCCCGTACATTCAGAGGGTGAAGCAGTCGCCCCCGCAGCAGCAACGTCAACAGGAGGACCCTTGGTGGCCAAGGCCAAACGCACCAAGCGCAAGCTCCGAGCCTCTGCCCTGATCGCCGCTACGGCCGCAGCGGTCCTTGCACTTACCGCCTGCGGCGGAGGTTCGGAACCCAAGAGCGCCGACGGCAAAGTGGAGCTCCGCTTCTCCTGGTGGGGTGGGGACAAGAGGGCCCAGCTGACGCAGGAAGCCATCAAGGCGTTCGAAGCCGAGAACCCCAACATCACCGTCAAGGCTGAGTTTGGCGACTGGTCCGGATACTGGGACAAGCTCGCGACGCAGGTCGCTGCCAACGACGCTCCGGACATCATTCAGATGGACGAAAAGTACATCACCGAATACTCCACCCGAGGCGCTTTGCTCGACCTCTCCAAGTACGACATCGATACCTCCAAACTCGATGAAGCTGCGCTGAACGCAGGCAAGGGCGAGAAGGGCCTCACAGGCATCGCGGCCGGCATCAATGCAGCGACAATCCTCGCGAACCCGGCAGTCTTCCAGGCTGCCGGCGTCCAACTCCCGGACGACAAGACCTGGACGTGGGAAGACTTCGAGCGCATTGCCGCCGAAGTGACCGCCAAGTCTCCCAAGGGGACTTACGGTGCCGCAGCCTACGGCACGGACGAGGCTTCGCTCGGGGTCTGGCTGCGACAGAACGGCAAGTCGCTCTACACCCAGGACGGCAAGCTTGGCTTCGAGCCCAATGACATCAAGGGCTACTGGGAATTCCTCAAGGAGATGAGCGAGAAGAAGGCAGTCCCGTCGGCGTCGGAAATCGTTGAAGCGGAAGCTGCGCCGCTCGACCAGAGCGGGCTGGCAACCGGCAAGAACGGTATGGCGTTCTGGTGGTCCAACCAGCTCCCCGCCCTTGAGAAGGCAGCGGGCGGCGAACTCCAGATCCTCCGGTTCCCGTCCAAGACGGGCAAGGCTGACGATGCCGGGCTTTGGTACAAGGCCTCACAGTTCTGGTCCGCGTCCTCAAGGACCAAGCACCCTGAAGAAGCCGCCAAGTTCATCGACTTCCTGACCAACAACGTCAAGGCCGGCGAGATCCTCCTCGCTGACCGCGGCGTCTACCCGAACTCCGAGGTCCGGGAGGCTATCGCGCCCAAGCTGGCCAAGGCAGACGTCAAGGTGGTTGACTTCATCAGCGCCATCAAGGACGAGCTCGGTGATGCGCCGGCGGCTCCGCCGAAGGGTGCAGGTGCCATCCAGGAAATCATCAAGCGCTACACCTCGGAAGTCATGTTCGACAGGCTTTCGGCGGAAGAAGCAGGCAAGAAGGCAGTGGACGAAATGAAGTCCGCCATCAGTTAGCAGCGTCGCAGCAGGAACCGTGCCCCGGGCTGATCATTCGTGATCCGTCCGGGGCACGGTTTTTTGCGTGCCGGTCAGCTTTCGGCGATGACTGCGACGGCGCCGGCGGGAACCACTCCACTGAAGCGGGCCCCGCTGAGGAGGTCCTCGCCGTCGGCCTTGACGGTGGCGTCCTCGGTGCTGTGGTTGATGGCAAACAGGAAGGTCCGGCCATCGTCGCACCGCCGGCGTGACAGCTCGACGCCGACGGAGGCCTCGGTCACCGGCCTCACCCCGGCTTCTTCAACCAGTCGTGCGGTCAGCGCTTCAATCCCGGCGGCGTCCGGGAGGGTGGCGAGGTACCACGCCGATCCCGTCCCGACGCTGCGCCGGGTCAGTGCCGGAACGCCCTCCAGCGGGTAGCCGGTGAACGTCGCCTCCACGTGTGTCGCCGGTTCCGCGTGGACGTGTTCGCTCCAGACCGAAGCGTCAGTGCCGTCGCTCAGGGTGATGGTGGTGCCGGGGAACAGCGGGTGGAATTCCTCGCTGCGGATTCCCAGGAGATCCCGGAAAGCGCCGGGGTAGCCACCCAGGCGCACATGGTCCCTCTCGTCCACGATGCCGCTGAAGTAGCTGATGAGGACAGTGGCTCCACCTGCCGCGGCTGCGGCGATGGAAGCTGCTGCCGCATCTGTCACGGAGTACAACGTGCACACCAGGATCAGCTCGTAGCCGGACAAATCGGCGCCGGGATGGACGAAGTCGGTGCTGATTCCCTGCAGGTAGAGTGCCCGGTGGAAGGCCCGCATGGTGTCCAGATACTTCAGCGAATTGCTCGGATGCGAGTCCAGTTCCGAAGCCCACCAGGCCTCGTAGTCGAACACGATCGCCACCTTGGAGTCCACCCGTGAACCCTTGACCGGTTCCAGCTTGGACAGGGCTTCTCCGAGCTCCACGACGTTCCGCCACACCTGGGTTTCGCGTCCGCCATGGGGGACCATGGCGGAGTGGAACTTCTCTGATCCGGCTTTGCTTTGCCGCCACTGGAAGAACATGACGGCGTCAGCGCCGCGGGCCACGTGGCTGAGGGAGTTGCGCAGCATTTCGCCGGGCATTTTGGGCTGGTTGTGCGGCTGCCAGTTGACCGCTGATGTCGAGTGCTCCATCAGGATCCAGGGCGCGCCGCCTGCCACGGCGCGGGTGAGATCGGCACTGAAGGCCAGTTCGATGTGGCGCTCGGGGTCGGCGGCCACCAGGTAGTGGTCGTTTGCCACGACGTCCATGTCTTTGGACCAGTCGAAGTAGTCCAGTGACTTGGTAGCGCTGGACACCATGAAGTTGGTGGTGGCCGGAATGTCAGGTGTGACCTCCCGGATGACTGCCAGCAGTTCGCGGTAGTAGTCGATGAACACCCACGAATTGAAACGGGCAAAATCAAGTTGCTGCCCTGGGTTCAGGGTGGTGGGGGCGGCACCCGGCGGGATGATCTCGTCAAAGGACGCGTAGTGCTGGGACCAGAAGGCCGTTCCCCACGATTCGTTGAGTTCTTCAATGGAGCCGTACCGCCGCTCGAGCCAGGCCCGGAACGCGGCTGCGTCTTCTTCGCCGTGGAACTCGCCCACGTGGCAGCCGAGTTCATTGTCCACGTGCCAGAGGGCCAGGGCCGGGTGGTCTTTATAGCGTTCGGCGATGACCCTCGTCATGGTGGTGGCGTACCTGCGGTACACGGCGGACGACGGCGTGTAGTGGCGTCGGGAGCCCCTCTCAAGTCTGGTTCCTTCCGCCGTGACGGGCAGGATTTCGGGGTACTTGCGGGCCAGCCATGCCGGCGGTGATGCGGTAGCTGTGGCCAGGGCAACCTTGATGCCGGCTCCGTGGAGGTTGTCCATGACATCGTCCAGCCAGGCGAAATCGTAGTTGCCCTCGGTGGGTTCAAGCAGGCCCCAGGAGAAGATCCCGACGCTGAGGAAGGTGACGCCCGCTTCCTTCATAAGTCCGATGTCTTCCAAACGGACGTCCTCGGGCCACTGTTCCGGGTTGTAGTCACCGCCGTAAGCGATGCCGTCCAGGCTGCTCCACACGTCGGGGCGGTGGGGTGTTTCGGGGGAGGTCATGGGGACTCCTTGCTCGGGTTGCCGGATTTGGATGGAAGCTGTGTGTGGAAATGGGCGAAACCCACTGTCTTTGGAAAACGCTTGCCCAGATGGTGCATTGAGGATATTGTATCGATTCAGAACGAGTGTAAGCGAGATCACTGCCACGTTGCAGAAACTCGGAAAGCTTGCACCAACTGAGCAAGGAGGCTCTCATGATCGACAGAAGGAAATTCCTCACCACGGTGGCTCTCGGCACTGCATCTGCCGCGTTCCTCTCCGCTTGTGGCCAGTCGTCGTCGTCCAGCGGACAGACCGGTTCCGCGGACAACCCCGTCACCATCACCTACACCTGGTGGGGCAACGACGACCGTGCCGAACGCACCCGCAAGGCCATTGCGTTGTTTGAGTCCAAGAACCCGGACATCAAGGTCAACGGCAACTTCTCGGACTTCGCGGGCTACTGGCAGAAGCGTGCTACGGAGGCCGCCGGCGGTGGCCTGCCGGATGTGATGCAGTGGGACCTGTCCTATCTGCGCGATTACGGGCAGCGGAACCAGCTCCTGGACCTGGGCACCGTAAAGATCAACACGGACGCCTTTGAGAAGTCCCTCCTTCCGTCGGGCCAGATCCGCGGCAAGACCTACGGCATCCCCACCAGCACCAACGCCTTCGCGGTGTACTACGACCCCGCCAAGCTCGCTTCACTGGGCATTGCGGAGCCGGACGGTTCCTGGAACTACAAGGAATTCAACGCGTTCCTGGCTGAGGTTGGCGCCAAGGGTAACGGCACACTGTTCGGCGGCACCGACTACACGGGCATCTGGTGGAACTTCAACATCTGGCTGCGGCAGAACAACATCAAGGCCTTCACCGACGAAGGCAAACTCGGTTTCTCCAAAGACGACCTGAAGAAGTGGTGGAACCTCACCGCGGACCTGCGCGGTACCGGTGCGATTGTGGGCGAAGACAAGGCCACCCAGCTGCTGCCCAAGTCCCCGTTCGGTTCGAATGTCACCGCTACCGAAGTCACCTGGGACAACTTCATGGCCGGGTACCTCGCGGACAGCGGCGCCAAGGAACTCAAGCTGGTGCCGGTCCCATCGGATGATCCGGACAACCTGGGCCTGTTCCTCAAGCCGTCCATGTTGATGGTGGCCAGCGCGAAGACCAAGTACAAGGACGCTGCTGCACGCTTCATCGACTTCATGGTCAACGATCCCGAGGTCGGCCAGATCTTCAAGACCTCCCGCGGTGTACCGGCGTCGAAGACCCAGCGCGACGGAACCACCTTCGAAGGCACCGACAAGCTCGTCGTCGATTACGAGAAGTCCATTGAAAAGTACCTGAAGGACGCACCGGAGCCGCCCATCGTTGGTTTCGGCACCCTCGAGTCCACGTTCAAGCGGGTCACCCAGGACCTGAACTACGGAAAGCTCACCGTGGACGGCGCAGTGGATGCGTGGTTCAGGGAAGCCGAAGACCTCATCAAGCAGAACGCCTGATCCAGACCTTCCGTGTCTGATCCTGGCTTCCCAACTGACGGACTGATCTCGTGACTCAAAGCCCAACCCTGAGCAGGCGCACCGCCTCCGCTCCCTCGCAGCCGCGCAAGTCGCGGCGGCGCGGGGCGGACGCCCGCGCCGGCTACACCTTCCTGCTGCCCTGGCTGCTGGGATTCATCGCCTTGACCGTAGGACCGATGATTTCCTCGCTGTACCTTTCCTTCACCAACTACAACCTCTTTGATGCCCCCAAATGGATCGGCTTCGATAACTACACCACCCTCTTCCAGGACGAACGCTTCCTGCAGTCGGTAGGTGTGACCCTGCAATACGTTGTCTTCGGTACCCCGCTGAAGCTCGCGGCGGCGTTGGCCATCGCGATGCTGCTCAACAGCAAACGCAAGGGCCAGGGTTTCTACCGGTCCGCGTTCTACGCCCCGTCCCTGATCGGCGCATCGGTGTCCATCGCAATCGTCTGGAAGGCCATGTTCGGCGATTCCGGCCCCGTGGACCAGGGACTGTCCTTCTTCGGAATCAACCTCGGTGGCTGGGTGGGCAACCCCAACATGACCATGGGCATGATGATCCTGCTGACCGTGTGGCAGTTCGGCGCCCCCATGGTGATCTTCCTCGCCGGCCTCAAGCAGATCCCCACGGACCTTTACGAAGCAGCGTCAATGGACGGCGCCGGACCGGTCCGGAAGTTCCTGAACATCACCTGGCCCATGCTGTCCCCGGTGATTTTCTTCAACCTCCTGATGGAAACCATCCACGCGTTCCAGATCTTCGCCTCGGCCTATATCATCTCCAACGGTGAAGGCGGCCCGGCAGGATCCACCCTCTTCTACACCCTTTACCTGTACTTGCGCGGTTTCTCCGATTTCCGGATGGGTTACGCCTCGGCGATGGCCTGGCTCCTGGTGATCGTGGTCGGCATCATAACGCTGATCTTCTTCAAGACCTCCAAGTCCTGGGTCCACTACAGCGGTGATTCAAAATGACAACCACGGCAACGCCCATCCAGTCCACGCCAAGCACTCCGGCGCCGGCCTACAACCCGAAGTCCGAATCCGTCATGGCCAAGCGGATCAAGAGCGCCATCTTCCACATTATTGCCCTGGCACTGGTGGCCATGGTTCTCTACCCTGCCCTGTGGATGATCACTTCCGCCTTCAAACCGAACTCCGAAATCGGCGGCGCGAACAACGCGTTGTGGTCGAACAACTTCAGCTTCGACAACTTCGCCACGGCCATGGAAGGCATCGGCGGGGTCTCCACACTGACGTTCTTCACCAACTCGCTGATCCTGGCCGTCGGCGCCGTGGTTGGAACGGTCCTTTCAGCGTCCATCTCCGCCTACGCCTTCGCCCGGATCAACTTCCCCGGCCGCGGACTGTTCTTCGGCATGATGATCGCCACCCTGCTACTGCCTTTCCACGTGGTGATCATTCCGCAGTACATCGTGTTCCAGCAGCTGGGCCTCGTAGACACCTACGTGCCCTTGCTGATCGGCAAGTTCCTGGCAGCGGATGCGTTCTTCGTGTTCCTCATGGTCCAGTTCATGCGCGGACTGCCGGCCGAACTGGACGAAGCAGCGCGTATCGACGGCGCAGGACACGTCCGCATCTTCGGTTCCATCATGCTCCCGCTCATGAAACCGGCCCTGATTTCCACGTCGATCTTCTCCTTCATCTGGAGCTGGAACGACTTCCTGGGGCCGCTGCTCTACTTGAACACCCCCGAGAAGTACCCGCTGCCGTTGGCATTGCGGCTCTTTGTGGACCAGACCCAGTCATCGGACTACGGAGCGATGATCGCCATGTCGGTCCTGGCCCTCCTGCCCGTGCTGGTGTTCTTCCTGGTCTTCCAGCGCTACATCGTCGAAGGCGTTTCAACACAAGGCCTCAAAGGCTAGGGGAGAGACAGAAATGAGCACCATGGACGCCACTGGCAAGTCCTCGCCGAAGCCCGGGATTCCGGTCAACCGCTTTGCCCTCTTCGCCGAGACCATCCTGGCGGGAGTCATCGTGCTCCTCCTGTCCATCCCCTTGGTGACGGCGCCGGCTGCCTATGCGGCCGGCGTCGCACACCTGGAGAGGCACCTCAGCGGCAGGGACGATTCGCTCCGCAGCCTGTGGGGGAATTTCCGCCGTGCGCTGCCCGGCAGCTGGAAGATCGGAATCACGACGGCGGCAGCCGCCGTCGTGATTGTCCTGAACCTGCTGCTCGCCCTGGTGGGCCAACTGCCCGGCCGGGCAGTCATCCTGCCCGCCACGCTGATCCTGGCTGCGGCCGGCGCCGTGCTGTTCCTTCGGATCGTCGCAAATTGGAGCGGGGGAGTGACCTGGGACGGCGACGCCGACCGGCACCCCGCCGATGTCCCCGGACCACAGCGCTGGTCTGCTGCCTACTCCAGCGCCAAGGCTGATTCGCTCCGTGACTGGAGCGGCTCACTGCTGCTGCTCGCGGCCGTGTTCATGGCAGTGGTGTTCGTCTGGATGTTGCAAGCCTTGTTCGTCATTGTCCCCGGAACCCTGGTCCTGGCCGCTGCGGCCGTCAAAATCCGCTCCCACCACTAGGAGTTTTTGTACAGCTGATGCCCTAAAGAAGCCTTCTTAAAGGCATCAGCTGTACAAAAACTCCCCACCGACCCAGCTGAATCGAGCAGACCCCCAGTGTCGCCGCGCCCCTTTCCACCGCGCCTTTTTCCACGTCGATCCACCCCCACTCAGCCTGCAAGCCCACGGGCCCGCTCGGTCGAGACCTGGCACTATCCGTTGCGGCACCACAACTACCGGATCTTTGTGGCCCTCTCATTGGTGGGCAGCGGCGGGGTCTGGATGCAGCGTTTGGCCCAGGACTGGCTGGTTCTCCAGCTCACGGGCAGCCCGGCCGCCGTGGGTCTTGCCGTCGCGCTCCAATTCCTGCCCATGCTGGTGGTGGGCCCGGTCAGCGGTGTCCTGGTGGACCTATTCCCCAAACGCCGCATTCTCGTTGTTTGCCAATCGGTGGCCGCCGTCCTGGCTGCCGGGCTCGCTGTCTGGAACGCGATGGGAGGCAGCGACGTCTGGGTTGTCTACGCCGCGTGCATCGCACTGGGAGTAACCAGCGCCATTGACGGCCCCGCACGGCAGGTTTTCGTCAACGAAGTGGTGGGCGACGCCGGGTTGCCGGCGGCCATCGGACTGAACAGCGCCATCGGCCAACTGGGGGCCATGGCCGGACCCGCGCTGGCAGGCGTTGTCATTGCCCAGGCAGGCCCGGCGGCGGCGTTCGCGGCCAATGCCTGCCTTGGCGTAGCGGTCCTGGTGATGACCGCAGCCATCAGGCCCGGGGAACTCCATCACTCGCCGGTGGTGCCTGATCCTACGGTGCGAAAAGGCCGGGTATTGGCTGGATTCCACTTCGTCCGTGCCCGCCCACGACTCCTCCTCACCATGCTGCTGGCAGGCTTGCTGGGTGCCTTCGGAATGAACGGTCCTGTGGTTCTGGCCGCCTTCGCCGACCGGGTCTGGCACGGCGGTCCCGCAGGCTTCGGTTTGTTCAACACCGTCAGTGCCCTCGGCGCGTTGGCCGGGGCGCTGGTGGCTACCCGGATCAAGCGCTTTGGCCGGAAAGGAATCGTGGCCAGCGCAGGCCTTTTTGGGTTGACACAAGCGATTGCCGCCGTGATGCCAACGCAGGAATGGTTCGTGGCCATGCTCGTGGTGGTTGGCTTCATGACGCTCGTCTTCCTCACCAGCGCGGCCACTGCCGTGCAGCTTGAAGCCGGCGCGCATGTCCGGGGCCGGGTCCTGGCGCTCTACTTTCCGCTGCTCCTGGGTGGCCATGCGTTGGGCGGGCTGCTCGCGGGGTGGCTCACCGAAGACTTCGATGTGCGGACCGGTCTGGTGGTGACCGGTGCCCTGGGCATGGCCTCCGCCGTGGTCATTGGCCTCCTGATGTGGGGCTCAGGGCGTCGTCGCGTCCAGCCGTAACCAAGTCGTCGATCTCCCGCAGATCCAGCAAGCCGTCACTGATCCAGACGGAGTTGGTCCGCGTCAGCGTCTCACCGGCAGCCAACTCGACGGACTCATCCCAGGCCAGAGCCGAGCCAACGGCCGGGTAGCCCCCGCACCTGACGAACCATGGGTCCGCCGACTCCCGGGGTGCGGCGAACACCAAGGTGGCAGGGCCGGCGTCGAACTCTCCCGTCCAGGCCAACCAGGGCGAAACCGAGCCGTGCACGGCGGATTCGCCGTCGGCTGTGGAGGAAAAGACGCGCGGCGAGGCGTTTGCCGGAAGCCGCCAAAAGAATCCGCCGTAGCCGCTGCCGGGGGCACCATGCGATCCCGGGCTCCCCAGCGAGGCGTCGACGACGGCGGTGAGCCGGGTCCGGATGTCCAGTCGCCACGTGCGGGCGGTGATGGCGGTCCGTTCGAAGGTCCGGCGTTCCTGGAGGAGGAGGCTGCCGTCCGAACCGAACCAGTCGAGGTCCAAGGCGGTGTGGTCGGCAGCGCGGGCAGCAGCGGCGATCTCGATCCGGCCGTGGTCCATCAGGTCCACGTACTTTCCGGCGCTCCGCCGGTAGCTTCGACCTCCCCAGAAATTGCTCCCGTTGACGTCCTGCAGCGCGAAACCAGCCCCTAGGTGCCAGACGTGGTCCGACGGAAGATGGTCCGTCACCACTGTCCCGGACGGGGTGCTGACGGGGTGCAGGTAAGGGCGGGGCGAGAGCCAGGATTCGAGGCCACTCCCGTTCCGAAGGACGGTGTCGGACGGTCCGTTCGCGAACAGCGGTTCGGTGTTCGTCGTTGCCTGTCGTGCCCAGGGTAGGCCCAATTCGGCGAAGGTTGCGTGGGCATGCGTCGCACGTTCCACGGCGTCCTGGATGCCCGGAATCACTGCATGGGCCTGCTGGCCTGTACCCACCCACTCCACGAAGTCCGGCGAGATCGGCTGGGGCGGTTCCGCAGTGCGGATGGCTTCCACAACACGCATGAACGCACCGCTGTGCTGGAGTGGACTGATCAGCGGTACGCCGGTGGCCAGGTGCTCTATCAGGTTCCCGGTGAGGTCGTCGCGCCCGAAGACACGGCTGCTTTCGCCCGCCTCCGTGGTGACGGCCACGCGGTCCTCGGTGTAGTGGAAGACAGCTGTTCCATTAGTGCCCTGCAGGGTGATGTATGGTTCCACTGATTCGGCCGAGCAGAGGGTGAGGGCGCAGGTTATCGGTAGGCCGCTGGCGGTCCGGAGGCGGATCACGGAGGTGTCGTCGGCTTCAATGTCGTTCGCGCGGTACAGGTCGGTTTCCACCGAGGCCAGGTCAAGTGGTTCGCGTGCCCCGGCGATGCGCAGGGCCGTCGCGATCGCATGGGCCAAGGGGTTGGTAGCCACGCCGTCCACCACGTCGACGCCGTCCAGGCTGCGCTTTCCGGCCCAGCGCGAGCGTTTGTAGTAGGCCCGGTCCCGGACCCAACGCCCGGTCGCCGTGATTCCCTTGAGGGTGCCAATGCCGGGGAAGTCCGCCGTGGAGTTGCCGACCGCCAGTTGTTCCAGTGCGGCCAGGGCGTGCGAGCCAAGGCTTTGGAACCCCACTTGGACACTCCGGCCGGTGGCGGATGCCGCTTCCTGGAGCCGCAGGAAATCCGCCATGGACGCCACAGGGGGCTTTTCCAGGTAGAGGTCCGCATGGGAGGCCAGTACGGACAGTGCCAGGGGTGCGTGGGTCTGGATGGGTGTTGCCACGATGATGATGTCCGGGCGGTGGTCCGCGGCAAGCAGTTCATCCAGTGTGCTGTGGACCGCCGTGGTACCCGGCAGGCCTCCTGCAGCAGGGGGATTGGGGTCTGCCACCGCAACAAGTTCCACCATTCCATCGGCGGCGAGCCGCTCAAGGTTGTGGAGGTGGTGAGTGCCGAATCCATGGACTCCTACCAAAGCAACCCGTGCCCGTACCGGCGTGGTTCCCGATGTGCTCTGCAAGGGCCTCGAACCCATGGCGGGCTCGAAAGATGGGGTGTCCATGGCTCTCCTCTGCTGGGGCTGCAACGAAGGCGCGTGACGTCGTCGTCGGAGTCTTTACGGTGTACTGTGCTGGCTAAGACTCTACTTAGCAAGCGCTTTCCAATGGTAGTTACAGATCAGTGTAGCGCGGTGTACGTAGAAATGTAACGATTCAAAAAAGTCGGCTTTGCCCGGTGGCGTCGCCCTCAAAACCATGACGTAGGATGTCCTCATGCCTCTCTTTGACCTCCCCCTCGAGCAACTCCGCGAGTACGTCTCACCAGCGCTCCCGCCGGCCGACCTGGATCAATTCTGGGACCGGACCATCGCCGAAGCCCGCACGGTTCCGCTCGATGCAGTGTTCGAACCGGTGGACAACTACCTCAGCGTCATCGACACGTTCGATGTCACGTTCTCCGGCTTCGGGGGAGACCGGATCAAGGGCTGGCTGCACGTGCCCGCCCACCTCGAGGCCGGGCAGCAGCTACCGGTCGCGGTGGAATACATCGGCTACTCGGGCGGTCGCGGCCTGGTCAACCAGAACACCCGCTGGGCGCAGGCCGGCTATGCGCACTTCATCATGGACATCCGCGGGCAGGGCTACGGGGGTGTCGCCGGGGATACCCCGGATCCCCACCCCTCAGCGGGCGAGGTCAACTATGCGGGCCTGATGACCCGCGGTGCCGACCACCAGGACAACTACTACTTCCGCCGGGTCTACGTCGACGCCTTCCGCGCGGTAGAGGCGGCACAGAACCATCCCGCCGTCGACCCTTCCGCGGTGGTCCTCACCGGCATAAGCCAGGGCGGCGGCATCACTGTGGCGGCTGCCGGGCTGACGGCCGGAAGGCTCGACGGCGTCATAGCCACGCTGCCCGACGTCCCCTTCCTACAGGACTTCCCGCGCGCCATCGACATCGCCCCGCGTGGTCCGTACCCGGAGATCGCCGGTTTCCTGGGCCGCCACCGCGACCGTTACGAGCCCATGCTGGCGGTGCTCAACTACTTCGACGGCGTCCACCTTGGCCGGGCGGCAAGCGTCCCGGCGCTGTTCTCAGCAGCCCAAATGGACGATATCTGCCCGCCGTCCACGGTGTTCGCGAGCTACAACAACTACGGCACTGATTCCCGGGCCAAGGGCAGCGAGCCCGCCAAGGACATCGAGGTGTACCGCTTCAACAACCATGAAGGCGGCCAGGAACACCACTGGATCAAGCAGTTGCAGTTCCTGCGCAAACTTTTGTCATCATGATGAACACGATTTGCCGGGTTTGATCGGGCGCGGTTATGGTGTGGCTATGACAAACCGTTGGTATGCGTATTTTTCGTTGGCTCTGGAGGGGCCCGCGTCTAACTGACACGCATCCAACTTTCCTTCAGAGCCAACAGGGCAGAGATGATTCTCTGCCCTTCGCCATATCCGGCGGGTTCTGAAAAGGGGCCCGCTCCGTATCCCGGACAGGACCCAGACATGACCAGCACCGCCCCCGAATCCATCGAAGCGCTCGATTCCGCAGCCGCAACGGACGCCGCGCAGCCCGCCACCTCCAACCTGCGGGTTGCCCGCTTCGAGCCGCTTCCGGCCCCGCAGGACCTCATCGCCGAGTTGCCGCTGGACGCCCGCTCAGCAGCCGTCGTCGACCGTGGCCGTGACCAGGTCCGCGCCATCATGGACGGGGTCGACGACCGCCTGCTGGTGATCGTGGGACCCTGCTCCATCCACGATCCCAAAGCCGGACTTGAATACGCCCGCCGCTTGGTCAGCCAGGCCGAGAAGCACAAGGAAGACCTGCTGATCGTGATGCGTACGTACTTCGAAAAGCCGCGCACCACCGTCGGATGGAAGGGGCTCATCAACGATCCCCACCTGGATGGCAGCCACGACATCGCTGCAGGCCTTCGTGCCGCCCGCGGTTTCCTCAAGCAGGTCACCGCCCTGGGCCTGCCCACAGCCACCGAATTCCTGGAGCCCATCAGCCCGCAGTACATGGCTGACCTGGTCTCGTGGGGTGCCATCGGTGCCCGCACCACCGAGAGCCAAATCCACCGCCAGCTCGCCTCGGGCCTGTCCATGCCGATCGGCTTCAAGAACGGTACCGACGGCGACCTCCAGGTTGCCATCGACGCTTGCGGCGCCTCGGCCGCTGAACAGGCCTTCCTGGGAATCGACGACGACGGCCGGGCGGCCCTCGTGGCGACCTCCGGCAATCCGGACACGCACGTGATTCTCCGCGGCGGACGCAAGGGACCGAACTACTCGCAGGACGATGTAGCAGCGGCTTCCGCCAAACTGGCGGCCAAGGGACTCAACCCGCGCTTGATCGTTGATGCGAGCCATGCCAACAGCGGCAAGAGCCACCACCGCCAGGCAGAGGTTGCCCTGGAGATCGGAGCCCAGCTCGAAGCAGGTGCTTCCTCCCCGATTGCCGGCATCATGCTGGAGAGCTTCCTGGTGGGCGGTGCGCAGAACCTGGATGTTGCCAAGCAGTTGGCCGGTGAACAGGAGCTCGTGTACGGCCAGAGCGTTACTGATGCCTGCATGGAATGGGATGTCACCGCTTCGGTGCTGGAGCAGCTCGCGGCCTCAGCCCGGAAGCGCCGGGAAGTCTCGGGGGAGTAGTATCCCACTTCGTCGAAAGGCTTTCACATAGGCCCCATCAGCCTCTAGAGTATCTAGCACATGGTTGTTTGATGGCTCAGCATCGTCACACCGTTTCCTGGGGGTGTCCTAGTCGGCTGAGAGCAAAGGAATATGGGAAATGTCCGCGGAGACCAACTTCTCGAATGCGCGATTCATGACGGTGGCTGAAGTGGCCGACGTCTTGCGTGTTTCCAAAATGACCGTGTACCGCCTGGTCCACTCAGGGGAAATGCCGGCCGTCAGGTTTGGCCGCTCCTTCCGGGTCCCCGAAGAAGCCGTGGCCCAGTACCTCAAAGGTGCTGTGGTTGACGGACAATCCGAGACCGCCTGAGGCTGCCGGGGTCCGTCCAACGGACCGTGGTCATGGGGTACCCCTTTGAAGCGGTACTCTGTTAAGGAACGTTTTACGTCAATGTAAGAATCTGTCAGTTGTACTTGTCTGCTTCCGCGGATGTGTTCCAACAGACAGGAACTTCTAGTTTGTAAGGAACTTTCGTGGGTTCAGTTATTAAGAAGCGCCGCAAGCGTATGGCCAAGAAGAAGCACCGCAAGCTGCTTCGCAAGACTCGCCACCAGCGCCGCAATAAGAAGTAGAGATACTTCATCAAGCGTGAATGCCCGTTGCCTCTCGAGGTGGCGGGCATTTTTGCATCCCTGACGCTTGCTCACGTTCCGCGGGTTTGGGTGTGACGCTTGCTCACGTTCCGTGGGTTTGGGTGTGGCGCTTGCTCACGTTCCGTGGGTTTGGGTGTGGCGCTTGCTCACGTTCCGTGGGTTTGGGTGTGGCGCTTGCTCACGTTCCGCAGGTTTGGTGGTGATGCTTGCTCACGTCCGGGGCCGTGCGAAGCCGGAACGGACTGCGGGGTCTACCCATCCTTGCCGCAACGCCCTCTTTATCTGCCGGGTAGCGTTTGCGAAATTGTCTGCGAGGTCGTCCTTCCCGAAGATGAGAACCGTCCACCCGGCAGCCCCGAACGCTTTATCCCTGCGCCGATCGCTAAAGATCTGCTCCTCCGCGAGGTGATGGCCGCCGTCGTACTGGATAGCGATCCGACGCTCCCGGTAACCGAGGTCGGCAGAAGGGGAAAGGGGATCGGCCGGCCGGAGCCGAAGTTGCAGTTCGGGTTCCGGAAGACCGTCGTCAAGCATCGCAAGACGAAGCAGCGACTCGGGGGCTGAGTCAGCGCCTACCCGCATCAGGTCGATCGCTTCCCGAGCCCGCACAACACCTTGAAGGTTCTTGTGGAGCTCCACCATCGAGCGGAGGGATGCAATGGTTGCAAACGCTGTGTCCCGTTGTTCAAATTCGGGCCTGGGTACGCGGATGAGTTGGTCTCCGACGCAGACGAGTTCCTTCAACGGCAATATGCGGGCCAAATCCAGCCAGGTCCGGGACCGGGTGCTGATCCAAAACCCTCGGACCAACTCGACCTCGCTCTCCGCCACTACGACGCTATGCCCGGAGACGCCCTTTCGCCGCACTGCCGGCAGATTTCGAGGCTTGCTCAGGTGCAGCTCATTGGAATCGGCGAGCCACGGAGGGAGCGGCAAGCCGTGCAGCCGGGCGGCAGTGACATGCGAAATCCAGGCGCCTGGACTCGCGACCGAGAGCGATCGGGCAGCTGCTTCAAGGTCGAAGTCCCAATCCGATGGCCGGTAGATACCTTTACTCACTGCTTCAATGCTGACGCGGTTCCAGAGATTGCGATGCGCGAGGCCGGCAGCCTTGGCCTCGTCAAGAGTGAACGGAGCGGATCCCAGTTGGGACGGAACGGGTTTCGGTATCTGCATACGGCATTGTTACCCGGATCCGGCTGTGAGCGCAGAAGTTATCCACAGGCGGGTCTGCCCTCATGAGGGGATGTGAGGGAGGGTTTGGTTCAAGCAGTGGGGATGTGAGGGAGGGTTTGGTTCAAGCAGTGGGGATGTGAGGGAGGGTTTGGCGACGCTAGAGGCGGGGGCCGCGGAATCGTGAGAAGCCGCGCCACAGGCCGTAGATCGCCCCTCCGACGGTGGCGGCTTTGAGGCCGAGGGTTGCCGCGCGTCGGCCGGACCGGAAGTCGTATACGGGCCAGTTGTTGTCGCGGGCATGGCGTCGCAGCTTGGCGTCAGGATTGATGACGACGGGGTGCCCCACCATTGTCAAAAGCGGGATGTCGTTGGCGGAATCGCTGTAGGCCCAGCAGTGGTCCAGATCCAGGCCCTCCCGGTCGGCGACCAACTGCACGGCGACCGCCTTGGCCGGTCCGTGCAGGATGTCTCCGACCAATTTCCCCGTGTACATGCCCTCATGCACTTCACCCACGGTCCCCAATGCACCGGTGAGCCCGAGCCGGGTGGAAATTACGGTGGCAACCTCGATCGGCGTCGCCGTCACCAGCCAGACCTTACGGCCCACCCTGAGATGTTGCTCTGCGAGAGCCTTCGTTCCGGGCCAAATCCGGGACTCGATCATTTCGTCGTAGACCTCTTCGCCCAGGGCTTTGATGTCATCTACGGTGATGCCGGCCGCCAGGGTCAAGGCCGAGTCGCGAACGGCATGGACGTCCTCCATGTTCTCGCCGCGCATCACGAACTTAAATTGCTTCCAGGCGAACCCGGCCGCTTGCGGCAAGGTAAAAGCTTTGCGTTCATACATTTTGCGTGCGACGTGGAAGAGGCTCGCACCCTTCATCAACGTGTTGTCGACGTCGAAGAAAGCAGCTTCGCCGCTGTGCTTCTGCGCTTGGGCAGCAGCGGCAACGGCGACGTTCTTCTCCTCGGGCATGCCTTGAGTCTAGTCAATGGCGAGTACCCCGCGTTGAGGGCGCACTCGAACGCCCTTACCGGTGGGGTGTGAGGGAGGGTGGGGTTGAAGGGGGTGGGGTGTGAGGGAGGGTGGGGTTGAAGGGGGTGGGGTGTGAGGGAGGGTGGGGTTGAAGGGGGTGGGGTGTGAGGGAGGATCGCGGGGCGGTTACCGTTAATCACATGGCTACTCCCGACGTCGTCCTCCTCACCAAAGCTGACTGCCACCTCTGCACGGACGCCCGCGCCGCCGTCGAGCGCGTTACTGCGGGCCTCGGCTTGAGCTGGTCTGAACAGCGGATCGACGCCGACCCCCAACTTCAGGAGCGCTACGCGGAAGAGATTCCGGTGGTGCTGGTGAACGGTGTCCAGCGCGATTTTTGGAAGATCGACGAGGCCCGGCTGACCCGCACCTTGAAGAAAGCCCTGGAGGGCTGAGGGTGGCCTTGCCCGTATGTAGCGGCTTTTGTTGAGTCCGGCCCGGGGGTCATAGAGTGGAACAACAAAGCGACGCAATGGAGAATACCGTGACTGCGCTGGAACCGTCCGCGGAAGCACTATCCGGGGACAACGAACCTGCGGCTAAGCAGATCCCGCCCGCGGCTGTGGCCCGGATGACCCTCTATTTGCGTGCGCTGAACTCGCTCTTGGCCGAAGGAGTTGAGCGCGTCTCCTCCGAAGCGCTGGCCGAGGCGTCAGGTGTCAGTTCCTCCACGCTCCGCAAGGACCTCTCGTACGTAGGCTCGTATGGCACGCGCGGGGTCGGCTATGAAGTCCAGTACTTGAGCCGTCACATCGCCGCGGCGCTGGGTCTGACCCATGACTGGAAAGTCGCCATCGTCGGTGCCGGCAACCTCGGCAAGGCCCTGGCCCGGTATGGCGGCTTCGAGTCCAGGGGATTCGACGTCGTAGCCATCTTCGACGCGGACCCCATGGTGATAGGCAACGAGGTAGGGTGGCTGCGCGTCAGCGACTCAGCCGAGCTTGAGCGGGTCCTGGAGCGAACCCACACGAACATGGTGGTGCTTGCCCTGCCGGCCACGGTGGCGCAGGCAGTGTGTGACCGGGTTATTGCTGCCGGCATCAGGAGCATCCTGAGCTTTGCTCCGGTGCTCCTGCAAGTTCCGCCGCACGTGAATCTGCGGAAAGTGGACATGGCCACGGAGCTGCAGATTCTTGCCTACCACGCACAACGGGCGCAGACCCCGGGCCAGGCTGTTTAGCCTTCGCCGGGTCCGCGCCCGTAGTGGTGTGTTTGGAACCCTGTCGCTTTAGCGTCCGGAGGGAGTCTGGTACGGGTTTCCGAACTGCGGTGTCTTGCGGAAGTACGGAGCCGACGCCGGCAGGTACAGCAGGACGATCGCTACGATTCCGAGCAGTGCTGAAAGCGTCGCCAGGCTGAGCGGCACGAGGGCAAAGATCGAGAGCGCGGCGAGGACCGTGCCGAGGATGCGAGCCCAGTTCTTGCCCTTGCGGACGTTGATGGCAACGAGTGCGTACAGGCCGGCACCAATGACACCGAGTGCAATCATGACGCCGACGATGAAGCCCTGGACGTCTTCAAAGCGGACATCCGCGGCGCCGCCGGCCGACATCTGGTCTTCGAACATGCTCCTGAAGGAGGGGTCGTTCAGTGCCGCCATGGAAATAAGGATGGAGATCAGCCAGATTGCGCCTGCGCCGACAATCAACCAGAAGGCGATGTTGACCATTTGCGGGACTGTGGCAGGACCCGGCTGCTGACTCGGCCAGTTGGTGTCCTGACCGTACTGGGGCGCCTGGCCATAGGGCGAAGCGCCGGTCTGGCCGTACTGTGGGGCCGCTGGCGGCTGGGACTGCTGGCCGTACTGCGGTGCTGCAGGCTGGCCGTACTGTGGTGCAGCAGGCTGGCCATATTGCGGAGCTGCCGGCGGTGGGGACTGCTGGCCGTACTGTGGTGCAGCGGGCTGCGTGCCCGGCTGCTCAGGCTGGTTGGAGTCGCCCGGGTTCGACGGCGGGTATGGAGGGTTGCTCATGGCATTCCTTTGCTTGTTCGACTGCAGGTACGGCCGCCGGGATCAGCAAAGTGACCCTGCCCCCAGCGTGGTTCTGCTTCCACCGTACCCCCAGGGTCCCGCGCCGCTGCATACCACACGCAGGAATTTCAAGAGGGCAGGGAAAATCATCATGTTGGCGTACGTCTTCATGATGAAGGCCGCGGGAATCCCAGGGGATCCGGCCGCGGCCTTCATGCTCAGCAAGTGCTAAACGAAGTGTTTCTGCGATTCCGGGAGCCACATCATGATTGCTGCGGCAACAGCGGCCGCCGAACTGAGCAACCCGAGGTTGAAAGTGATCAGGAGGAACAGCAGGGAGAAGACCGCGAAGCCGCCCAAAATGGAGAGGACCAGCCGGGCCCACCGGGCGCCCTCCTTCATGCGGATGGCGATGAAGGCGTAGACGGCGGCCATGATGATGCTGAAGACGAAGTTGAAGATCCCCGTCCCGATGGCCAGGGCTCCGAAGTAGTCGCGGTAGATGAAGATATTGGCGAAGTTGGCGATGACGCCCAGTGCCGCTGCGGCAATCCACAGCCAGTAGGACGTGGTGAGGGTCTTAGGGACGCCCGTGGTGTCACGGAATCTCTGGGCGATGTTGTTGAAGTCCAAACCGAAGACGTTCCGCGGAGGTGCGTTATAGCCGAGTCCGGCGGGCGGTGCGGGGTTCGGGCCGGCCGGTGCTGTGTAGGCGGGTTGTCCCGGCTGCTGGTAGGCAGGGGGAGGTTGGTAACCTTGCTGCCCTTGGTAGCCACCTGGCGGAACAGATCCGCTTTGGGGAGGCTGGTAACCGCCGGGAGGTTGGTAGCCCGCAGGAGGAACATTGCCTGGCTGCGGTGGCTGGGCGCCGGGCTGCTGTGGCTGAGGTGCTTCATCTGGGGTACTCATGGCATCACTGTAGACCGCAGGTTGAAGGTTGCATAGGAAATTCCGAGCCAACTCGCAGCTAAATACAGGGTGTTTGCCGAACAATGGCCGGGTGACTCATGTGTATGCGAAACGGCGCCCCTGCAGCGCGAAGCTGGGCAGGGACGCCGTCCGGGGTGTTCTGGAATCAGGCTGCGGCCGGAGCGATGAACGCGAGTTCGAGGTTGATAACGACCTTGTCGCTGACCAAAACGCCACCGGCTTCGAGGACTGCGTTCCAGGTAAGGCCGAAGTCCTTGCGGCTGATGGTGGTTTCACCCGAGACGCCTGCGCGGGTGTTGCCGAACGGGTCTACTGCAACGCCGTTGAATTCGGTCTCGATGGAGACCTCCTTGGTGACGCCCTTGATTGTGAGATCGCCCACGAGGTCGAAGCTGTTTCCGTTGGCCTTGACGTGGCGGGACACGAAGGTGATTTCCGGGAACTTCTCGACGTCGAAGAAGTCTTCGCCCTTGACGTGGCCATCGCGGTTGACATCGCCGGAGTCGAAGCTGGCGGTCTGGATGGTTGCGGAGACCTTGGAGTCCGTCAGGGTTTCGCCGACCTCCAAAGTGGCCGAAGCGTCCTTGAACTGGCCGCGGACCTTGCTGATGCCTGCGTGGCGGACGGTGAAGCCGATCTCGCTGTGGGAAGCGTCGAGGGTCCAGGTGCCGGTGGTGACGGAAGCGGGGAGGGTCATCATGGTTGTTGCTCCTATAGGTAGTGGAAGGTACTGCGTGCTTGCCCGGTTGAACCAATTGCTTGAAGCGTCAACTGAGCTTCGTGTCTAGTATAAACATGCATATGCATCTTTTATTCCAACTCCACGGAACATTTACGGAAAACTTTGAGTTCTACTTGCGGTAGAAGATTTCGGATCGCCCCGCTTCTTTGAGAAACTGGTAAACATGCCCCAAGCAACTGTCCATCTGCTTCGCCATGGCGAGGTCCACAATCCCGACGGCGTCCTCTACGGTCGCCTGCCGGAGTTCCACCTCTCCGAGCGTGGCCGGGAGATGGCCCGTATGCTGGCCGACCACTTTGTTGCCCGCGCCGCCGACGGTGCGAAGATAGTCCATCTGGTGGCCTCTCCGTTGACGCGTGCCCAGGAGACGGCCATGCCGACGGCGGAAGCACTGAACCTCGAAATCACGGTCGAGCCGCGCATCATCGAAGCCGAGAACCACTTCCAGGGACTCCACCCCACAAAGAGCGAGTTCCTGAAGCCCAAGCACTGGTTCTACTTCCGGAATCCAATGCGGCCCTCCTGGGGCGAGCCGTACAAGGAGCAGGCAGCCCGCGTGCTGGCTGCAGTTGAGGATGCCCGCGTCAAGGCAATCGAACTTGGCGGGGACGGCGCCGAGGCCATCCTGGTCAGCCACCAGCTGCCGATCTGGTCAACACGGCTCACGGCTGAGGGCCGTCGCCTGGCGCACGATCCCCGTAAACGTGAATGCACTTTGACGTCGCTTACGTCCCTGACGCTCGACGACGACGGCCGGATTATCCGGGTTGAGTACAGCGAACCTGCCGCCGCGCTGCTTCCCGGTGCGGCCAGCACTCCGGGGGCATAGGAAGACATGGACAACAACCTTTCACGTCGAGGCGTTCTTACCGCCGGCGGTGTCCTGCTGGCGGGACTGACCATGGGACTTTCCGCGTGCGCCCAGAAGGACTCCCTTGCGGAGCAGGCAAAGGCGGGCGACAACAAGAACTACGTGGCCGGCGACGGCTCGGTGACGGAATTCGCCAAAGCCGACCGTGCAGCGCCCGTAGCCCTCAAGGGCACCCTGTTCAACGGAAATGAGGTCAAGCCCGAGGACCTCAAGGGCAAGGTCACGGTCCTGAACTTCTGGTTTGCTGCGTGCGCTCCCTGCCGGATCGAAGCGCCGCAGCTTGAAGCGCTGCACCAGGAATTCAAGGACCAGGGCGTCCAGTTCTTCGGCGTGAACCTCCGCGATGAAAAGGCCACCGCTGAGGCCTTCGACAAGACGTTCAACCTCACCTACCCGAGCTTCAACGACAAGGACGGGTCCGTGCTGCTGTCCGTGTCCGGCATCGTCCCGCCCGGTGCCGTCCCCACAACCCTGGTCCTTGATAAGGAAGGCAAAGTTGCCTCCCGCGTGCTTGGCGAGATTGAAAAGAGCACCTTGAAGGCCCTCATCACCTCAGCCGTGGGCGAGTAGTCACCGTGAACAGTCCTTTCGCCGAGACCATCCTCAACGGTTCCCTTCTGCTGGCCGTGCCGGTCGCATTGCTGGCCGGGCTGGTTTCGTTCCTCTCGCCGTGCGTGCTGCCGTTGGTACCCGGGTACCTGGGGTACGTCACCGGGCTGACCGGCGTCGACCTGCAAAAGCAGCGGCGTGGCCGGATGCTGGCGGGGATCGGGCTGTTTGTCCTCGGATTCTCCGTAATTTTCGTGCTCCTGGGCGGCGCCTTCGGCCAGCTCGGGACGCTGCTGACGGGCCCGCAGAACGCCTGGATCACGCAGCTGCTGGGCCTTCTGGTGATCGTCATGGGCGTCGTGTTCATGGGCGGCTTCGGCTGGCTTCAGCGTGATGCCAAGATCCACGCCAAACCGCCGGCCGGACTGTGGGGTGCGCCGCTGCTTGGACTCACGTTCGGTTTGGGCTGGGCACCATGCATTGGCCCGACCTACTCCGCGGTACAGTTGCTGAGCTTGTCCGGCGGATCGTCGGCGGCCAAAGGTGCGCTCCTGGCGTTCATCTACAGCCTTGGCCTGGGCATCCCGTTCCTCCTGATCGCTCTGGCCGTCCGCCGGGGCATGGGTGTCATGTCCTTCTTCCGCAAGCACCGTTTGGCCATCCAGCGGATCGGCGGAGGCATCCTGATTTTGCTCGGCATCCTGATGGCCACCGGTGTGTGGGGCCAGTGGGTGACCGGGTTGCAGTACTGGTTCCAAAATGACGTGAAGTTGCCAATCTGATGAGCGAGTCCGTGAAAGCCAAGAAGAAGTCACCAGCCGCTGAAGGCGCCACCACAGCGGAAGGAAAACTCCAGCAGGCCAAGTCTGAGGCCGCGGTACCCGTGCTCGGATTCAAGGGCATGCTCAGGTGGGCCTGGACCCAGTTGACGAGCATGCGTACAGCGCTGTTCCTGCTTCTCTTGCTGGCCGTCGGTGCAGTGCCGGGTTCGCTGTTCCCGCAGCGCGCCGCCAACCCTGTCACGGTCACTGAGTGGATCAAGAACAACCCTGCAACCGGGCCGTTCCTGGATGCCCTCCAGATGTTCGACGTCTATTCGTCCGCCTGGTTCTCGGCCATCTACATTCTGCTGTTCATTTCGCTGATCGGCTGCGTGACCCCCCGCGCCATTGCGCACTACAAAGCCATGAAGTCGCAGCCGCCGCGCACTCCCAAGCGCCTTTCGCGGCTTCCGGAGTACGGCACCCTGGCGCTGCCCGCCGACGCCGGGATCCCGGCGTCGAAAGCCATCAACGATGCCGCCGGGCTGCTCAAGAAGCGCGGTTACCGCGTTGATGTACGCGACGTCGACGGCGCCCTGCCGTCCTTGGGCGCCGAGCGGGGCTTCCTGAAGGAAGTGGGCAACCTGGTGTTCCACACCTCGTTGATCGGCGTGCTGGTGTCCGTGGCCATCGGCGGCCTGTTCGGATACAGCGGCCAGCGCATCCTGGTCGAAGGCGAAACTTTCGTCAACACCCTGGTTGGCTATGACCAGTTCACCCCGGGCACCAACTTCCAAAGCAGCTCGCTTCAGCCGTACTCGGTCCGTTTGGACAAGTTCCAGGCAACGTTCGACCGGGAGTCGCCCAAGAAGACCGGCCAGCCGATCGACTACACGGCCGAGGTCACCACCAAGGAAGACCCAGGCGCGCCCGAGCAGAAGGAAGTGCTGAAGGTCAACGACCCCATTTCCCTGGGCGGAACAAGCCTGTACCTCACGGGCAACGGCTACGCACCCGTGGTCACGGTCCGGGACGGCGACGGCAACGTGGCTTTCCAAGGTCCCGTCACCGCGAAGGTCCAGGGGGCCAACTACTACTCGTCCGTGGTCATCAAGGTCCCGGACGGCACTCCCGACCAGCTTGGCTTCAACGGCTTCTTCCTGCCGACCGCCTTCGAGTCGGAACAAGGAATCTCCTTCAGTGCCGACCCCGCTTTGGCCAACCCGCAGTTGAACCTGGATTCCTACTACGGCGACCTGGGCCTGGATGAGGGAACGCCCCAGAATGTCTTTGAACTGGACGTCAAGAACCTTACCCAGCTGAACGGGCGCAAGCTTGAGGCCGGCGGCATCGTGCTCGGTTTGGGCCAGACCGCAACTCTGCCCGAGGGTAAGGGAAGCATCACCTTCGACAGTGTTAAGAAGTACATCGGCGTTGACATCCACCACAACCCCGGCCAGCTGTACGCCCTTATCTTCGGCCTGCTGGCGGTGGGTGGCCTGATGGTTTCCCTTTACGTCAACCGCCGCCGGGTCTGGGTCCGCACCGGAACCCACCAGGACGGGCGCACCATGGTGGAGTACGGCTTGCTGGCACGCGGTGAAGACCACCGCCTCGCCGGAGAAGCCGCAGCACTGCGTGAAATCTTTGCCCGCGAATGGAACCTCCCGGAATCACCGGAGCCTCCCGCACCTCGAACCGTCTCTTCCTCAACCTCGAAGGACCAGTAATGCCAGCCATCAACGAAACCCTGGGCCAGTACAGCGAGCTGTTCATGCTGTTGGCCGCCGGCACGTACACCGTGGCGTTCATCGCCTTTGCCTGGGATCTGGCGAAGAGCAGCAAGACCTTCCAGGCAGTGGATTTGAAGGCAGCAGCCAGGTCCACCAGCGAAAAGGTCAGCGTTGCAGCCGGTCGCGTTGGGGCTGCCCTGTCAGGTCCCGACGCCGGCGGGCCGGCCGGCCGGGCCGAGCGTCCGACGTCGGGCCCCACCCATGCAGGCGGGACTGCGGCAGGCGACATGCGGTACACGGCCGAACGGCGCGTTCCCGCTCGCGTGGCAGTGGCCTTGACGGTGCTTGGCGTGCTGATTCACGGCGCAGGAGTGGTGACCCGGGCATTGGGCGCCGGCCGCGTGCCGTGGGGCAACATGTATGAATTCCTCACCACGGGCGCTTTCGTTGCCGTGGCCGTCTTCCTGATCACGCTGATCCGCCGCGACCTGCGGTTCCTCGGCACGTTCGTGCTGGGCTTGGCTATCATCATGCTGGTGGCTGCGTCGGTGTCCTTCTGGACCCCGGTTGGCCACCTGGTCCCCGCATTGCAGAGCTACTGGCTCATCATCCACGTCTCCATCGCGGTCCTGTCATCCGCTTTGTTCACCCTGACCTTCGCCATGTCCGTCCTGCAGTTGCTGCAGTCGTACCGGCAGAAGAACCTGGCGGCCGGCCGCGCAGACAACCTGGCCTTCATGCGCGTGGTTCCCAACGCCCTGAGCCTGGAGAACCTGTCCTACCGCATCAACGCGATCGCGTTCATTGGCTGGACGTTCACGCTCATGTTCGGCGCGATCTGGGCCGAGAAGGCCTGGGGCCGGTTCTGGGGCTGGGATCCCAAGGAAGTCTGGACCTTCGTGATCTGGGTTGTCTACGCAGGCTACCTGCACGCCCGTGCCACCCGTGGTTGGACAGGCACCCGTGCAGCGTGGTTGTCAATCGTCGGATACGCCTGCGTCATCATCAACTTCACGTTGGTAAATACCGTTTTCAACGGCTTGCATTCCTACTCCGGCCTCTAAGGTCCAATCCGGCGCTGAGCAGGAGCTTTACTTCAATAGTCATCAGCGGCCTCGGGAAATTGACAATTCGGTGTAGCAATTAAGCCTTTTGCGTGTCCGGAGCAGGTGCTAACTTGTTCAAGACCCGCTAGTGAAGCAGCTCGCTTGCGTCGTGCCATGTGAACTCTCGAGGTACCCATGAGCTATGTTCTCGCCATTGATGTCGGGACAAGTTACACCGCCGCAGCTCTTATCAAGCCTGGGCGGAGCGCCGCACCCACGCCTGAAATCCTGCCCCTTGGGATCCATGGAAGCACTGTGCCTTCGGTGCTTTTCTACGCGGACGACGGCCGGATATTGGTGGGCGAGGCGGCTGAACGCCGGGGCCTGGACGATCCCCGGCGGATGGTCAGGGAATTCAAGCGCCGCATAGGCGACTCCGTTCCACTCGCTGTGGGTGAGGGCTGGATGTCGCCCGAGGACGTGTACGCCACCATGGCTCGATGGGTGGTGGACAGGGCCGAAGAGCGGGAGGGGAGCCTGCCGTCGTCGATCATCATGACGCACCCCGCAGCGTGGGGCGCGCACCGTACCTCGACGGTCCTCGCCGCGTTGAACGTTGCGGGCCTGCACGATGTCACCCTGATCAGCGAACCCGTTGCCGCCGCCCTGCACTACGCCACCCAAACCCGCGTGGAGGACGGCAGCACCATCGCCGTGTATGACCTTGGCGGCGGAACGTTCGATACCGCGGTCCTGCGCAAGGCGGGCGCTGGCAGCTTCGAACTCCTGGGCCGTCCCGACGGCATTGAAACCCTTGGCGGCGCCGATTTCGACGCCGCCGTTCTGCGCCACGTCATGGGTCACCTCGGGGACGCCTTGGAGGGACTCGAGCCGGAGGCGCCGGAAAGCAAGGCAGCGTTATCCAGGCTGCGGCGGGAGTGCCGCGAAGCCAAGGAAGCGCTGTCCATGGACAGCGAGGCCAGTATCGCCGTCGCGCTGCCGGGAACCCAGCGGACCCTGCGGCTGGTGCGGTCCGAGTTCGAGGCCCTGATCGAGGCGTCCATCCGGGAAACCGTGCACGCTCTCGAGCGGAGCCTGCGCAGCATCCACCTTGAGCCCGGGGACCTGAGTACCGTGCTGCTCATCGGCGGTTCGTCCCGCATTCCCTTGGTGGCGGAAATGATTTCGGTGGAACTGGACCGTCCGATCGCCGTCGATGCCGATCCCAAGTCGTCCATCTGCCTTGGCGCCGCTGTCGCGGGTCTGGGTACCGCAACTGCAGCAGACCTGGAAGCGGCCGAAGCTGAGGCTGCCCCGGCGACGGTGATGGAAGGACGTGGCGTTGCCAAGCGGGCAAAGACTGCGCGGCCGCACGTCGCCGGCTCCAGGCCCCACCTCGGTGCCGTCAAAGCCGCGGTCGCTCCCGGGGGCGCACACCGCTCCCACGTCCGCCTGGCCGCAGCGGCGGTCGCAGCAGCAACTGCGCTGACCATTGCCACCGCCACGGCGGCGCAGAGCCCTGAAGGCAGCGGCATTCTGGCGTCCATGTTCGGAAACCAGGCTGCCGACGTCATGCGCGGCGACGGCTCGCCGGTTGCCGCAGCCCAAGCCAACGGCGGGGGCGATGCCGCCCCGGGTGCGGCACCGGCAGTGGGAGGTCCGACGGCGGGACTTGAGGCCAGTGCCCGCGCAGGAGTGACGCGGGCGGGGACCGGGACCGGAAAGAGCCCGGCACGGTCGGGAAGCACGGGAAACGGCTCAGGTGCGGGATCGGGGGCTGCCCAAGGCCAGACAGCCGGTACCGGCGGAGCAGGCAGTGCGGCCGGGACAGGCGGTACCGGCGGAGCAGGCAGTGCGGCCGGGACAGGCGGTACCGGCGGAGCAGGCAACGCGGCCGGGACAGGCGGGGCTGCCACTACAGGCGGGGCTGCCACTGGAACCACGACGCCGGAGACTCCCGGAAGCGGCTCCAGCAACCCTCCGGCGGCGACGCCCACCCCGGAGCCTACAGGCGGGGCCGCCAGCGGACCCACACCACCACCGGCAACGACGCCACCCACTGTGCCGCCGCCGGTAACCGATCCTTCCACGCCACCTGTCATACCGACGGACCCGGTTACCCCATCGCCGGTACCCACGGTGCCGCAGCCAGAACCCACAGTGACCCAGGACCCTGCTCCACCGTCGCCTGAACCAACAGTGCAGCCCGAGCCCACTATCCCGCCGGCCACTGTCGCCCCGGAGCCCCTGCCAACAGAAACAAGTCCGGCCCCGGATCCAGCACTGACTCCGGCGGTCTGACCCATGACGGGACAGGACCACCGGCCGCGGCATTTTCCGCCCGGGTGGGATGAGCAGCCGTCCGGCCTCCCGGACGACGCCCCGGGAGAGGCGCCGGGCCCTGAACTGCCCGGTCAGCCCGCCGCAGTCCAGGAGTTGCTGCTGGCGCTGTCCTTGGGTTTTTCCCTCCACTCCCTTCTGCCCGGCAGCCTTGAACACCGCGAAGACCTGGACTCGGTCATCCACGTGGCAAAGGACGCCGGGCTGATATCGCCTGATGGATCAGTGGTTGGGACCGTCCACTATGCCTTGCTCTCGAGCACAGCGCCGGCGCGCATCCGGGCCCTGCAGAGGGAACTGGTGGACAGGACCGCGGCAGAGGGCCGTCCCTTGGGCGACGTTGCCCGGCAGCTTGCGCAGAACGGGTTCCAGGATCCACGGATCGTCGCGGAGCTGGAGCGTGCCGCGGAGGGGGTTCTGGACTCCGAGCCCGGCCTGGCGGCCGAACTCTATGCAGAAGCACTTCTCGCCGGAGGACAGGAGACCACCACCGCGGCCAGGCGGGCGCAGGCAGCGGCGGCCTTGGGCGATCTGGACACTGCCGGCAGGATAGTGGACCGGCTCCTGGCAACGCCGGAGGCCCCTCACATCCGCCTGGGAGTTGACGTTGCTGCGGCTGTTTGGGCACAGCGGGGCATGCTCTCCCGGAGCGCGGACACGTACACCTGGCTGGGGCGGGACAGGATCGACGGTTCGGCGCCCCTTGCAGCCGTGGCCATGATTGGTTCAGGCAACGTTGCGGGCGCCGGTCAGTTGGCGGCTGCTGCCTCGCCGGAGGGCTCACCTACACTCCTGGCTGTGGCTCTGTCATTGACCCAGCAGGGACTTCGTCAAACACTGGGACCCACGCCACAAATCGCACTGCCGGAGCTCATCAGGGCCTCCGACATGATGAACGCGGCCGGCACGTCGATTCCCCTTGTGGAGACACCGGCGGCCCTTGCCGCGCTGTGCGCCCTCCACACCGGGGAAGCCGGCATCGCCGATATGGTCCTCAAGGCAGCGCTTGCCGCCGGACAGGGCGGCAATACGGCCCGTCCCAGGCTGTTCCTGTTGCAGGCCTGGACCGCCATGCAGCAGGACAACCCGGACGAAGCCCGCTTGGCCATCAACGAAGCATTGAAAGCGAACCACTGGCCCTTGGCGCCCAGGGATGATTTCCTGCTTGCTGCGTTGGATGTCGGTTTGGCACGCCGGGGCAGCGAAGTCCACGAGCTGCTGCTGGCGTGGGAGCGGGCCCGCGAGGCAATGATGCATGTGTCAGTGGACCTGTTCAGTCTCCTGCCCTGGGGAGAGCTAATGATCGCCGCCGCACGGTTGCGGGAGACCCGCCGGGTGGGGCATTACCTGGACGGTGTCTGGCACTTCGTTGGCCGCCTGGGGGATGCCCCATTATGGTCGGTGCCCCTGCATTGGGCTGGAGTGCAGGCAGCCCTTCTTAGCGAAAGTCCGGCCGAACTCGCTCCCCACGCTGCTGCGCTGGTGCGTGCCTCCGAACACAGCCACCTGGCGTCCGTGCTCGCTGCAGCGGGCAAAGCCTGGGTTTCGGTCCTGGCCGCACGGTTTGAAGCGTCCGACGTCGAAACCGCCGCCCGTGGTTTGGCCTCGGTCGGATTGCCCTGGGAAGGCGCACGGCTGGCCGGCCATGCCGCTGCGCACGCCGAAGAGCGGCGGGACATGGTGCGGCTCCTTGCCTGTGCCCGGGACATCCACCCCCAGGGGGTTTCCCCATCGGCCCCGCCTCCGGAGCGGGCCGGCGCTTCACAAGCTGACGTCTCCTTGCATGCACTTGCCGGGGAGTACGGGAGTCCGGGGGTTCAGGATTCATCCGGGCTCAGCCCCAGGGAGCGCGAGGTCGCCCGGCTCATCCTGGAAGGCAAGACCTACCGCGAGATCGGCGAGGCCATCTACATCTCGCCCCGCACCGCGGAACACCATGTGGCGCGCATGCGGCGTCGCCTGGGAGCGGAAAACCGTTCAGAGCTGCTGGTCCGCCTGCGCCTGGCGTTGGGGGAGGGGTACCCCCCTCCGTAAGCGGGACCCCCCTCAGCCCCCTAACGGAAAACCCGGCAATCCCCTAACGGCAGGGCATGGGGTAGGGGGACCACCCCCGATGCCCGGTCTTCGGTCCCGGCAATACGTTGAATGCAAGCCCGGCAAAGGCGCCGGGCCAATTTCGAAAACCACAGAATTTGAGGGAGCACTCCAATGCCAACACTCGCACAACAGCTCGTGCAGTTCCTGATGAGCCTGTTCAACGATCCTGACGCCGCAGAAGACTTTGTACGCGATCCCGAAGCGGCCCTCGCCGCTGCGGGCCTGCGGGATGTCTCCTCCGCAGATGTCGACGCCGTCCGCCCCGTGGTCCTCGACTACGCACCGATCAATGCCCGGTCGTCCTTCGACCGTGAATACAACACCGGAGGAAACCACGCGACGACCGGCGGCGGACGGCCCGAGCACGATGGCGGCGGCTGGAGTGGCGGCGGACGCCCGGAACACGATGACGATCACGGCGGCGGCGGTGGCGGTGCCGGCGGTGGTTGGGATGGCGGGCATGACGGTCATGACCACGACCACGACGACGATCACGGCGGCGGCGGTGGCGGTGCCGGCGGTGGTTGGGATGGCGGGCATGACGGTCATGACCACGACCACGACGACGATCACGGCGGCGGCGGTGGCGGTGCCGGCGGTGGTTGGGGCGGCGGGCACGACGACCATGCACATGCGGTCCAGCAACTCGTCCACGTGGTGAACAACTACTCCTACACCACCACCATTGATGACCGCGACACGATCACGGACCAGTCGGTGAACCAGAACATCTGGGCCAACGGAGATGTCTCCCAGATGTTCAACCAGGACGCAGTGATCGCCTCCGGTGATGGTGCCATTGCCGCCGGCGACGATGTCACGAATTCCGGAAACACCACGACCACAACCACCACCACGAACAACGATGACCACACCGTGGACAACTCGGTCAACGTCAACACCAGCGGCAACAACAACGATGTCTCGGTGGGCAACGACTACTCGGATCATTCGGTGACCAAGGACTCGTACAACACGGACGATTCCTACAACACAGAGGATTCGTACAATACCGATGTTGATGTGGATGTGGAGATCGAGGATTCGTTCAACGAGGACAACTCCAACCACACAACGAATACCACCAACACAACGAACACGACCACCACAACCAACACCACCAACACGGCCACGGACTCGTTCAACGACAACTCCACGGACGTGGATGTCGATCTGGAGGACGTACAAGTGGTGAACGATTCCGTGGTGGTCCAGGACAACGAACTGGACCTGGAATACTCGCCGGACTACTCCACCAACGTGGAAGTGGACGACGTCAACGTCATCAATGATTCCATCGTTGTGGCCGACAACGAGTTGACCTACACCGAGGACAATTCCACCACCGTAGGCGACGTCGACGTTGACTACACCAACGTCGAGGACAACGTTGTTGTGGCGGATAACGAACTCGATGTCGAGTACAACGACATTGATGATTCGGTGGTGGTTGCCAAGAACGACGTCGACATCGACTGAGGCAGCACCCTCCGCGCAGGAGTTGCAAGCACAAGCGCGAAACCCCAGCAGTGCCCGGCAGGTGGACCCCCTCCTGCCGGGCACTTCGTGGCCCCCTGACAAGGGGCGGCATGTGAGCAAAGGAAGAACCGTGGCGGAAACAGTACGCATGACCACCCTTGTGGAGCACGGGATAGCACTGGCAGGTGAGCGGAACGACCTCAGGCGGCGCTTGGACAACACGCTCCGACGCCTGCAGGACCCCAACGTCAGGGTGATTGTGGTGGGCGAGTTCAAACAAGGGAAGAGCCAGCTCATCAACGCTTTGGTCAACGCTCCTGTGTGCCCGGTGGATGACGACATCGCCACCACCGTTCCCACGCTGGTAAGGCAAGGTGATCCGGCGTCGGCGGTTGTCCTTGTCCCCGCGGCCGATCCCCCAGGGCCGGACAGCTTTACGGACATCGACGGCGGTGAATCGCGCCTTGAGCGCAAGCCCGTGCCGTTGGCCGAATTGTCCGACTTCGTCTCCGAGAAGGGCAACCCGGGAAATGCCCGGAACATCGTTGCAGCGGAGGTGGCCCTTCCCAGGAAGCTCCTGTCAGGCGGGCTCTGCATTGTGGATTCCCCGGGAGTGGGAGGACTTGGCTCAAGCCACACCCTGACCACGCTCACGGCATTGCCCTCGGCACATGCCATGCTGTTTGTCTCCGATGCGTCCCAGGAGTACACAGAACCGGAAATGCGCTTCCTCCGGCAAGCCATGCGCGTGAGTCCCAACGTAGCCTGCGTGCTGTCCAAAACAGACCTCTATCCGGCATGGCGCCAGATCGCTGAGCTGGACAAGGGCCACCTGGCCGACGTCGGGCCGGACATCCCCCTGTTTCCTGTCTCTTCGGAGGTGCGGCTCGAGGCCGCGAGGCTCCAGGACGCCGAATTGAACAACGAATCCGGATTCCCGGAGCTGGTCTCCTACCTGCGAAACGCCATTGTTGCTGAGGCGGCTCTCATCCAGCGCCGGTCCGTAGGCAACGACCTCGTGTCGGTTACGGGGAACCTCATGCTGGCGTTGCGGTCGGAACTTGGGGCCTTGGAAAATCCCGAAGACACACCGCAGATGATCGCGGGCCTGAAAGCGGCCAAGGACGATGCCGACGCGCTCCGGAAGAAGTCCGCCCGATGGCAGACCACCCTGAATGACGGCATTGGCGATCTCATCGCGGACATGGAATATGACCTCAAGGACCGTCTTCGGCGAATACAACGCGAAGCCGAGGCGGCCATTGACCAGGGCGATCCCGGTCCCGCGTGGGAACAGTTCGCCAAGTGGCTTGAACAAAGCGTTGCCGCCGCCGTGTCCGACACTTTCGTGTGGACCAGCGAGCGGGCACAGTGGCTGGCCGGACAGGTGGCAGAGCATTTTTCCGAAGACGAAGTGGCTTTGCCTGCCCTCCACGTTGCCGACACCGGCGGAGTGCTTGACCCCGTGGCAGAAATCCAGGACATGGAAGATGGCCGTATGGGACCTGTGCAGAAGGTTCTGATCGGCATGCGCGGGTCCTACGGCGGGGTGCTGATGTTTGGCCTCTTGACGGGTTTGTTTGGCTTGGCCCTGATCAACCCGCTGTCTGTGGGGGCCGGGCTCATGCTGGGCCGGAAAGCGTATCGGGAGGAGCAGGAAGCACGGCTGAAACGTCGGCAGGCAGAGGCCAAACTCCTGGTGCGGAAGCAGGTGGACGACGTCGTGTTCCAGGTGGGCAAGCAACTCAAGGACCGGTTGCGGCTGGTTCAGCGGGCCACCCGGGATCACTTCACGGACATCGCAGAGGAACACCACCGTTCCCTCACCGAATCCGTGGCTGCGGCGCAGAAGGCGGCAGCCACCTATGCTGCCGAGCGGGACCTGCGGATCAAGGAGATCAAGAACCAGCTCAAAGCCGTGGAAACCTTGCACGCGGTTGCCCGGCAACTTCAGGAAGAAGGGGCCGGAGGACAGCACGCCGTTCCGGCGTCGTCCGCGGTTCCGGCGGGATGATCGAATCGGGAATCGCCGGCGCAGCGGAGCTGCTCCGGCAAGCGCGGGAGGTCTTCCAGGGGGACCCGGCTGCCCTGGCTGTCCTGGACGACCTCGACCAACGCCTTGCCGGGCCGTTGCGCATTGCGGTGGCCGGAATGGTCAAAGCCGGAAAGTCCACCCTTCTCAATGCCATCATCGGCGAGGAGATCGCTCCTACCGACGCCGGTGAGTGCACGAAGATCGTCACGTGGTACCGCTACGGGCACGCTCCCCGTATCACCCTGCACCCCTTGGCAGGCGGGCCGCAGGCGCTGCCAGTGCACCGTGAAGATGGCCGCTTGGTGTTTTCATTGGGGGAATTCCAGGCGGAGGACGTGGAAAAGCTCGTGGTTGATTGGCCGGCAGCCAGCCTCCGGGATCTCACCTTGATCGACACTCCGGGCATCGCTTCCTTGTCCAAGGATGTATCCGGGAGGTCCACGGCCTTCCTGCTTCCCGAAGACGCTCCCACCGCTGCGGACGCCGTTATCTACCTGATGCGTCATTTGCACGCCTCGGATGTCCGGTTCCTCGAATCCTTCAAGGACACCGCCGCCGGGAAGTCCGGGACGGTCAATGCCCTCGCTGTCCTGTCACGCGCGGATGAGATAGGTGCCGGCAGGATAGATTCGCTCATTTCCGCTGCCGTGATTGCCGACAGATACAGCCGGGACGAAAACCTCAAACCGCTCGCGCTGGGAGTGGTACCCGTGGCGGGACTGCTGGCGCAGAGCTCCAGGACCATGCGCCAGGGCGACGTGGACGCCCTCATGCTCCTGGCGCGCATGGACCGGAACCAGCGCGAAAGGATGATGCTTTCTGTTGACCGCTTTGTCCGCGCGGCCGGACCGGAAGGCGTGGAGCCCGGCCTGAAGGCTTCCCTGGTTCAACGGTTCGGGCTGTTCGGGATCCGGCTGGCAGTGGCCCTGATCCGGGGCGGAATCACCAACCCGACGGAACTGGCGCACGAACTCGCGCGACGCAGCGGACTCGGCCGCCTGCTGGACACAGTGGCCTCCTTGTTCCAAACGCGGGCCGACGCACTCAAGGCGCGTGCCGCCGTCGTGGGTTTGGAGTCACTGCTGAGCGGCTCCCAACCCGGCCAGTCAGCAGTCCTCGAACCGGCGCTGGAGGAGTTGCTTGCCGGCGCGCACGAATTCCGCGAACTCAAGCTCCTGGGCTCGCTGCGGACAGGTGGTGTGGTCCTGCCACCCGGGCAGGCAGAGGACGCGGAACGACTGGTGGGCGGCCGCGGCAACCTTCCGTTCCAGAGGCTGGGACTTCCCCCGGACGCGGACGCGGAGGAGATCGCGCGCGAAACCCGCAGGGCCCTTGACCGTTGGCGGCAGATCGCGGAAAACCCGTTGTTGGTCGAGCCTTCGGCGGTGGAAGCCTGCCGGGTTGTCCTGCGCAGTTGCGAAGGTATCCTGGCGGCTATGCCCGCCGCCCGCTGAGCAGCCAGGCTGTCGTCGACGGCAGGAAAAGCAGAATCAGGCCGGCTGCAGCGAGGATGAATTGCGCGGCGAGAAGCACCATGGCCATGACGCCGTCATTGCCCGGAGCGACCACATAATCAGCGGTGATCACGGTGACGACGGCGTGGAGGAGGAGCAGGGGAGCCAAGGCCCAACGGGGCCACGTGCGTCGCCTGAAAAGGATCGCCAAGAGGACGGCTTCCATCGCGACCACCACGGCGATCATGGCCAGGCTGCCGAGGAATACGACGGCGGCGGCCCCCTCGACGGAGTTGGCGTCGCCGTCCGGGACCATGGACTGGATAACGCCCTTCAAGCGCTCAAAGTGGGCGTCGCGGCCAAGGAACCCCGTGAAGACCACGGCGATGCCGGCCACGAAACTTGCCAGCCACAGCGAACGGGACAACCGGGCCGGGCCGGGAGGCTTTACCGCTGCAGGGATGGGCGGCGGAGTTGAAAGGGACATGCCCGGGCGCTGGGGTGGCGCCGGTGGCCCGCTGACTGATGGCGTGGAGGGTGACTGCCGTGAACCATCAGCTTGCTGGGCCATGTTTGCCTACTTCAGCTCGTCGGTATCATGCGTATCCGGCTCACCGCGGTGGGCATCGTCCGTGCCTGATGACGTGTCCCGGAGTTTGCGTTCCTTGGCTTCGAGATCCGCCTTGAGCTTCTTCAGGCGGTCCTCTTCGGCTTGGTTGCGACGGCGGGTCTCCAGGTTGCGGAGGAACTCGGGGTCGTCGTCCGGTGCGGTGGGGTGGCGCCTTACGGGGGTGGCCGTGGGCTTGTTGTAGGGACGGCCGAAAATGAACCACAGAACGGCACCCAGCAACGGCAGGACGATCATCACGATGATCCACGCGGTCTTCGAAATGCCGCGGGTCTGGTGCCGGTCAGTGCGTATGACATCCACCAGGGCATAGACGAAGACAACAAGAACGACGACGACGCCTATAACGCGGAGCATGCATCAAGTCTAGTGCCCGGAAGCCGTTCGCTGGACGCCCTCTTTGGGCCGTGACCAGAGTGCAACCATTCGGGCGGCTAAACTTGGATGGTGGCTTTCCTGAAGTATTCCCTCATCCGCCTGGCGCTGTTCGTGCCGTTGTTCATCATCTTCGCCCTTTTGCAGGTGGGTCTGCTGCCTGCGGCCATCTTCGCAGGGCTCATGGCCTTCGCCATCAGCTACCTGTTCTTCCAGAAGCAGCGCGACGAAGCCACGGCGGCGATGCGCGAGCGTTTCTCCGGGCGCGCCAAGCCCATCCGCACCGCCGGCGAGGTTGAAGACGCCGAAGCTGAGGACAGCCTGGTGGAGAAGAACCCGGACATTGCCGTCAATAACGACAAGCGCCCCGGCGCGGCCTAAGAATTGAAACAGCGAACGCCCCTCAGCACATTGCCGGGGGCGTTCGCTTTTTGTGGAGCCTAGAAGCCGCGGCTCAGAATGAGCCCGAGCGAGAACAACAGGCTGTAGCCGAGGTTGATCAGGCCGGTCTGCTTGAGCACCGGGATGAGGCTCTTGCGCTTCTTGCCGTTGACCATCAGCCATGCAGGCATGAGGCAGGCGGGGATCAGCAGGAGCACGATCAACATCCAGGGCTTCGTGGGCGCCAGGACGATCACCAGCAGGATGGACACGGCCAGCATCAGCACGTAGCTTTCGCGGGCATGACGGTCACCCAGGCGGACTGCCAAGGTCCGCTTCCCGGCCGCGGTATCCGTGGGGATGTCCCGTACGTTGTTGGCCATGAGCAAGGCGCAGGCGATGAGGCCGGTACCTATTGCGCCGATGACTGCGGCCAGGCTCACCTGGCCGGCCTGCGTGTAGGTGGTACCCAGGGTGGCCACCAGTCCGAAGAACACAAACACGAATACATCACCCAGGCCCATGTAGCCGTAGGGGTTCTTGCCGCCCGTGTAACCCCACGCTGCCAGGACGCAACCGATGCCCACCAGGATGAGCCACCACGTTTGGGTAATGATCACCAGGATGAGGCCGCACAGCATGGCAGCGCCGAAAAGGGCGAAGGCCGCCCACTTCACCTGTTCCGGCTTCGCTGCGCCGGAACCCACCAAGCGCAGCGGGCCGACCCGGTCCTCATCGGTTCCGCGGATGCCGTCGGAGTAGTCGTTGGCGTAGTTGACGCCGATCTGCAGCAGAAGCGCGACAAGCGCCGCGAGGATCGCGTTCGGCAGCCGGAAAGCATGGAGCTCGTACGCCGCTGCCGAACCGATCAGGACCGGCGCTATTGCCGCGGGCAGGGTGCGGAGCCGGGCTCCTTGGATCCATTGTGCAGCTGTCGCCACGTGTAGTACCTCGTGTGTTTCGCGTTTGATCTCAGTTGGGGGGAAGAACTTGTCTATTGTCCCTGATGCAGATTGGAAAGCTGTTCAATCATGGCCAGCCTGTCCGGTTTTCCGTTCGGCAGCATCAGCAATTCCTTGTCGGCCAACACTGTTTTCGGGGCCAGGACGCCCAGGGCGGCTTCCCGCCGGGCCGTGAAACCCTTGATTCCGTCAGGGCTGGGATCCTCGACGGCCACGTAGGCCGCAACAGCCTGGCCCCATTCCCGCGAGGGGACGCCTGCGACGAAAGCCGCGGTGACGCCGTCGAGCTCTTCCAGCTTGCTCTGGATATACGTGGCGGAGGCCTTGACGCCCCCGGTGATGATGACGTCGTCGGCGCGTCCCAGCACGGTGAGTTTGCCTTCCGGGGACAGTTCACCAAGGTCGCCGGTGACGTACCAGCGCGTACCGTCCTCTTCGAAGAACGCAGCCTTTGACGCGCGGGCAGCATCCAGGTAACCCGCGGCCACCGTGTCGCCGCCCAGCAGGACCCGGCCTTCCAGGTCGCCGTCGCCGATCCGGATTTCGACGCCGTCCAGCGGCTCGCCGTCGTACACGCACCCGCCGCACGTTTCGGCGGAACCGTAGGTGGTGACCACCTTCAGGCCCGCGGCCTGGGCGGCTGCCAGGAGGTCGGGCGACGCCGGTGCGCCGCCCAGCAGGATGGCGTTGAAGCGGCGCAGTACGGCGAGGGTTTCGGGCGCGGTGGAGTCCAGGAGCCGTTGCAGCTGCGTCGGCACCAGGGAGGTGAACCGGATCTTGTCCGTCAGTTCCTCGGCTGCGGCGGTGAAGGCCTCCGGAGTGAAGCCGTTGGTCTGGTCCATCACCCACGGCCGGGTTCCCGCATAAAGGGAGCGGACCAGCACCTGCACGCCGGCCACGTACTGCAGGGGCAGCGCGAGCAGCCACTGGCCTTCGCCGCGCAGTGCCATGGCGGTCGCCACCGACGACGCCGCGAGGGCATCGACGGTCAGGACAGTTGCCTTGGGTGTTCCCGTGGAACCGGAGGTGCGGACCACCACTGCGGCATCCTCGACGCCGGTCTCCACCGGCACCGCCCGGGGTTCGCCGTTTTCATCCAAGACGATTTCGACGGCGGGACCCTCACCGTGGAGGGCAGCCATCAGGGCTTTGAGGACAGGATCGACGTTCACGGAGGAGTCCTAGAAGTAGTAGGGGAAGCTGGACCAGTCGGGATCCCGCTTTTGGAGGAACGCTTCCTTGCCTTCCACAGCCTCGTCCGTCATGTACGCCAGGCGGGTGGCTTCGCCCGCGAAGACCTGCTGCCCGGCCAGTCCGTCGTCGGCCAGGTTGAACGCGAATTTGAGCATGCGGATGGCCTGCGGGGATTGCCGGGCGATGTCGGCGGCGTACTCGAGGGCGACTTCTTCGAGGCGTTCGTGGTCCACGGCCTCGTTGACGGCACCCATCCGGACCATGTCCTCGGCGGAGTATTCGCGGGCGAGGAAGAAGATTTCCCGCGCGGCTTTCTGCCCGATCTGGCGCGCCAGCAGCGCAGAGCCGTATCCGGCGTCGAAACTTCCTACCGTGGCGTCCGTCTGCTTGAACTTGCCGTGTTGGCGGGAGGCGATGGTGAGGTCGCTGACCACGTGCAGGGAGTGCCCGCCGCCGGCCGCCCAGCCGTTGACGACGGCGATGACCACCTTGGGCATGGTCCGCATGAGCCGCTGGACTTCCAGGATGTGGAGGCGGCCTGCACGGGCGGGGTCTATAAATTCAGCAGAGTCTCCTGGGGCGTCTTCTACTGCGTACCTGTATCCGTCGCGGCCACGGATCCGCTGGTCGCCACCGGAACAGAACGAATGTCCGCCGTCCTTTTCGGACGGCCCGTTGCCGGTGAGCAGCACGGTGGCGACGTCCGGAGTCATCCGGGCGTGGTCCATGGCCCGGTAGAGCTCATCGACGGTGCCGGGACGGAAGGCGTTGCGGACCTCGGGACGGTTGAACGCGATACGGACTGTGGGGAGATCCTTGACCGTGCCGTCCGCGGACCGTTCGACCTGCCGGTGGTAAGTCATGTCCTTGAAGTCGTCGAAACCCGAAACCGTGCGCCAGCGCGAGGGGTCAAAGATGTCGGAAACCTTGGCAGGGAGATCGTTGTTCACAGTCCGAGTCTAGTAATGGCCTTAGCTGATGCAGAACTCGTTGCCTTCGGGGTCGGCCATGGTGTGCCATTCCTGGGGTCCCTGGCGGGCGGTCCAGAGGTGTTTGGCGCCGCGGGCTTCCAGCTCCTTGCGCACGACGTCCTTGTCCCGGCCGTCCAGGCGGACGTCCCAGTGCACCCGGTTCTTGACGGTCTTGGGGTTGGGATCGGTCTGGAAGAGGATACGGCGGCCTGTTTTGGGATCGGTGTCTTCGGCGGGCACGATCGCACAGCCTTCGGCCCAGACGAGTTTGCCGTTGTGGGTGATGGTCTGGTCTTCGGTGGCGAATCCCTGCTCGATCATGGACCGGATGAACGCCTCGTCCTGGGGTTCCACGGTCCATTCGAGGGTCTCGGCCCACCAATCGGCGAGTTCGTGGGGCTTCCTGCAGTCGACGGCTACCTGGATGTTGAGTGTCATGCCCACCAAGCTATTCCGACGGCGGGTGGCTGGGTAGCGCAATGCGGTCAACTTCCGTCCGGGTTACCCGAGCGGGGGACAGTGCGCGTAGAGATTTGCTGTCCCTTAGTTGGACAGGAGCTCGGGCGGGACCGCGTAGATCAGCACGACGGCCATGAGGTTCTTGGCCGCGTGCACGAAGTAGGAAAACATCAGGTTCTTGCCTGTCCAGACATAGACGGCCACCAGCACCGCGGCCATTCCCAGATAGGGCGCCAAGGCTGAAAGCACCAGTCCTTCGCGGCCCACCACATGGATGGACGCGAAAACCACCACGGAGATCACGCAGCAGATCCAGATGTTCACATGCTGCGACAACTTGCCGATCAGGAGATGGCGGAATAGGTACTCCTCAACAAACGGCCCCAGAACCACCAGCAGGGGCACCATCAACCAGGCCGGAACGTGCTGCAGCAATCCCTGGATACCCAGTTGGTTCTCGGAGCTTTGGGCAGTCCCGAACGCGGCGACGAGCAGAGCCGTCAGGATAAGCATCACCACGATCGCGAGGGGAATCATGCCCAAGGTGAACCACGGACGCGTCCCCAGGATCTTCAGGTCACGTCCCGCCACACGCCAGGCTGACGCCGCGGCAAATATTCCGACGCCGGCATAGAAGACCGCGTTGACGGCATAGGACGCTGTGGCCGGGTCGGGAAACAGCTGAAGCATCAGCCGTTCGACTGCTTCCCCGCTGACCGTGAAGTAGACGGTGAACCCGAGATAGACGGCTACGGCCAAGGCATCCAGGGCAGTGAATCTGTACAAAGATGCCTTGGTATGAAGAGTGCCCATGGTTCCAGCCTAGCTTTGCTGCCTGATGCTCCGGATCAGGCCAGGCCGGATATCAGGACTGCCCTGTGAGGGTGAGCGTGATGAGGACACAGTTCAAACCGACGATCAGCACGGCACTTGTCCAACCCGCGATCTTCAGCGGCATGCCGTCGGTGTGGAGGCCCATGACATCCTTCTTGCCGGTGAGCCGGATCAGGGGAATCAAAGCGAAAGGAATACCGAAGCTGAGCAACACCTGGCTCAGCACCAGGGCGAGTGTCGGCTCAATGCCGGCCCCCAGCACGATCAGGGCGGGGATCAGGGTGATGACGCGGCGGGTGAGCAGGGGAATGCGGACTTTGAGGAGACCGCCCATGATGGTCGCGCCGGCATAGCAACCAACCGATGTGGACGCCAGTCCGGATGCCAGCAGGCCGATGGCAAAGATCACGCCGATGGCCGGGCCCAGGGCGGACGTCACCGCGGCGTGGGCGCCGGCGATGGTGTCCGTGCCTTCTATGCCGCGCAGGCTGGAGGCGGCAAGAAGGAGCATGGAGATGTTGACGACCCCGGCCAGGAGCAGGGCGCCGACGACGTCCGTGCGGGTGGCGCGGATCAGCTTTGTCCGGATGGCGGGGTCCGGGGAGAAGCCGTGCCGGTCGCGGGCAAGGGCCGAGTGGAGGTAGATCGCGTGGGGCATCACGGTGGCGCCCAGCATGCTCGCTGCCAGAAGGATGGTGTCCGTACCTTCAAAACGCGGAACCAGCCCGCCAAGGGCGCTCCCTGCATCCGGGGGATTGACGAACAGCCCGGACACGAAGCCCACGGCGATGATCCCCAGGAGAACCAGGATGGCGTACTCGAAGGAGCGCTGGCCCCGCCGCGACTGCAAGGCCAAAAGCAGCATGGAGGCGATGCCGACGATCACGCCACCGGCAAGCAGCGGAATTCCGAACAGCAGGTTCAAGGCCACGGCTCCACCGATGACTTCCGCCATATCCGTGGCTCCGGCAACAACTTCAGCTTGCAGCCAATAGAGGCGCCGGCGCTTGTTGCCGAGCCGCTTGCCAAGAATCTCAGGGAGGCTCATTCCTGTGGCGAGGCCGAGTTTGGCTGACTGGTACTGGACCAGGACTGCCATGGCGTTCGCTACAACCAGGACCCAGACCAGCAGGTAGCCGTAGTTGGCACCGGCCGTGAGGTTGGCTGCGACGTTTCCCGGATCCACGTAGGCGATCGCAGCAACGAAGGCAGGTCCCAGGAGCAGGAGCCGGGACCATACTTTGCCGGGGGTGGCACGTGTTTCCAGGGTGGGTGCAGCCATTGGGGTTCCTCATCGTTGGGGGTACTCACTACGAGGATAGCGAAATTTAGGCATACCGAAAAGTTTTATTTAGGCAATCCATTGGAGAACCGAAATCCGGGGTCGGAGATGGCCCATCCAGCGGATAAATATGGGCCATATCCGACCCCGCGTGGCTTCCGGAGAAAGGGGTGCTGTTGCCTGCGTCACGGGCATTCCGGTTAATCCCGTAAGATAGACGGGTTGCGCGAAGCTTCGGCGTTCTGCGTTCTTTGTCACACTTCGGGATCCTCAAAGCGGGAAAGCTCGAATTATGTGTGCCAAAGCCGCCCGTGTCCCGGCACTGGGCGAAACCCCTACAGCAATACCCCAACCCACAAGGAACAGCTGTGCCGCAAAGTACTCCCACAGATCTCCAGAGCCCCAAGGCCTCATCCACAGCCGCAGGCTCTACCCTCAGCGCCGAGGGATACAAAAAGACCCTGAGCCGCCGCCACGTCACCATGATCGCCATGGGTGGCGCCATCGGCGTCGGCCTCTTCATGGGTGCCGGTGGCCGCCTGGCCTCCACGGGCCCGGCCCTCATCTTCTCCTACGCCATCGCCGGCGTCATCGCCTACCTGCTGATGCGCGCACTCGGTGAGCTCATCATGTACCGCCAGACGTCGGGCTCCTTCGTGAGCTACGCCGGCGAAATGTTCGGCAAGAAGGGCGCCTTCCTCTCCGGTTGGATGTACTTCATCAACTGGGCCATGACGGGCATTGCCGAACTCATCGCGATCGGACTGTACTTCCAGTTCTTCTTCCCCAACGTTCCTATTGAACTGTCCGCCATTGCCGCATTGGTGCTGTTGGTGGCTGTGAACCTGTTCAGCGTCAAGGCGTTCGGCGAGTTCGAATTCTGGGCATCCTGCCTCAAGGTCGCAGCAATCGTGATCTTCCTGGCCGTTGGCACGTTCATGGTTGTCACCAACGCCAAGGTGGGCGAGGGCCATGCGTCTGTTGCCAACCTCTTCCACGAAGACGGCGGCATGTTCCCCAAGGGCGGCCTGGTGATGATCCTGGTCCTCAACGCCGTGATCTTCGCTTACAACGCCATTGAACTCGTCGGCATCACCGCAGGTGAGATGGAGAACCCGGAACGCGAAGTTCCCAAGGCGATCCGCGCCGTCGTATTCCGCATCGTTGTCTTCTACGTCGGTTCGGTGACGCTGCTTGCCATGCTGCTGCCGTCCGACCAGTACGTCGCCGGCACCTCGCCGTTCGTTACCGTGTTCGGCCAGATGGGACTTGGCTGGATGGGCGATGTCATGAACATGATCGTCATCACCGCCGCGCTGTCCTCCTGCAACTCCGGTCTCTACTCGATCGGCCGTATCTTCCGCACCATGGCCAACAATGGCCACGCCCCGCAGTGGCTCACCAAGATGTCCACCCGCCATGTGCCGTACGCGGCCATCCTCGCGATCGGCGGCGTGTACCTCGTTGGCATCCTGCTCAACATCTGGCTGGGTGGCTCGCACGCCTTCGACCTCGCACTGAACACGGCCTCCATCGGCGTGATCTTCACGTGGGGTTCCATCTTCGCCAGCCAGATCGCGCTTCGTAAGAAGCATGGCAAGGTCTCCAGCCTCCCCATGCCCGGTTCGCCGTGGACCAGCTGGCTGGGTTTGGTCGCCCTGCTTGCCATCACTGTGCTGATCGGTTTCGACACCATGACCGACAAGGCAACAGGCGAGGTCTTCCTGCTGGGCCTGTGGACCCTTGCCACCATTCCGTTCTTCGCCCTGGTGCTGTGGATCGGCTGGCAGAAGGTCAAGAACAACCAGCCGAAGAGCGAGCTTTTCAGCTGACGCTTATGAGCTGACAGAGGCTCGACGACGGGCGCCCCCTCCAGTGATTGGTTCACCGGAAGGGGCGCCCGCCGTCGTTTCGGCCCGCTTTTGCCCGAATCAGCTTTTGCCCGGGTCAGCTTTTGCCCGGGTCAGCCTGCCAGGTGCTTCGCGAAATGCTTTTCGATGCGCCGCCATGCTTCCGGGGCGGAGGCTGGATCGGGTTTGATGCCCATGACCCGCGTCAGGGGGCGGAGCAGCTTCGGTCCTACCGGGGCGTCGTTCATGAAGGCGTGGCCCGCCGTCGGAAATTCCTTGACGTCATGCTCAATGCCGAGGCTGTTGAGGGCCTGATCCAGCTTGGCGGCAGCTCCGGGCAGGGTGCGGTCCTTGCCGCCGTAATTGGCAACCACCGGACACGCGCCTTGGAGGGCGTTATGCAGGTCCCGCGGGAGTTGGCCGTAGTTCACGGCCGCGGCGTCAAAACCATCGTTTGCGGCGAGTAACGCGAAAGCGCCGCCCATGCAGAAGCCGATGACGCCCACCTTGCCGGTGCACCTGTCATCGTTGCGCAACCACTCTTTGGCGGTGGCCACATCGGTGAAAGCCCGGCCCTCGCCCGAGAGCATAGAGCGCATGGTGGCGACGAGGCAGCGCCTTGCACCGCCGTCGCTGTACAGATCCACCGCGAGCGTCAGGTAGCCCGCCGTCGCCAGCCGGTCAGCCTGGCGACGCATCACATCATCCAATCCAAAGGCTTCGTGGATCATCACCACCCCGGGAAACGGACCCTCGCCCGGGGGCTCGGCCAGGTATCCCTTGAGGGACACTGAGCCTCCCGCTGCTTTGCTCTGTCCGCTCAAATCGATGGTGACCATGGGGTGGCCTTTCGGTGTGGTTTCCAGCGCCGGCGGTGGTTTGGCAGGGTTGCTGACCCCCGGGGACGGTTTTGTCGGCGCCCGGGGATAGGCTCGAAGCATGGAACCAGCCACCACTTTGACGCAGCATATCAACGCCGGACCGGAGCGGGCCCGGGCCGGCTTGCCGGATCTTCCGCCGGACACCGGGACCACCGCTCCAGCGGCGATTGCAAGAAAAGCGGAGGCGCTCTGATGGCGGCTGCGAAGGTGGCGGCCCCCAAGATCTCCCCGGTGCGGTTGGATGAACTGCGCGACGACGACGCCCCGGAGTTCCAGCGCGGCGAACGGTACGACGGCGTCCGGCTCACCCGGGTCTCGGCGGACGGGGAGGAACTGAGCGGCGCGGATTTCATTGAGTGTGAATTCAACGGTGTGTCCTTCAACGAGGCACAACTGCGGGGAGCGACGTTCCGTGAGTGCATCCTGGCTGAGCCGTACGCGCCCGTGTTCATGGCTGCGCGTACGTCCTGGCAGGATGTCGAGATCACCAATCCCCGATGGGGTTCGGCCGAACTTTATGAGGGCAACTGGCGCTCGGTCCGAATCGACGGCGGCAAGCTGGACTACGTGAATCTCCGTGGTTCCAAGCTCATGGATGTCCAGATCTCCGATTGCATCATCAACGAACTCGATCTCGGTGGATGCACGGGAACGCGGGTGGCGTTGAAGAACTGCACCATCGGAACCCTTGATGTGACGGGCGCCAAGCTCAAGGACGTGGATCTGCGGACATCGGAGTTTCGGGGAATCAATGGTTTGGCCGGGCTGGCGGGGGCGGTTATCGACGATTACCAGTTGAGCTTGATGGCGCCGTTGTTGGCCGGTCATCTCGGAATCCGGGTGGTCTGAGCGGGGTGGGATGCGGTCCGGCGGGCAGCTTCATCTGTTGACCCTCCCGCTGGGCCGTGTAATCTTTATAGAACGAACGGTCGGTATATTATTCGAGGCCGGTCCCTTTCACTTTCGCGAAGGATGTTCTCATGGTCGAGGCTTTTCTTGTTGGCGGCGCACGGACGCCTGTGGGTCGCTATGGTGGGGCGCTGTCCTCAGTCCGACCCGATGATCTCGCCGCATTGGTGGTCCGGGAAGCTGTGGCGCGTGCCGGCGTCGACCCTGACTCGATTGATGAGGTGATCCTCGGCAACGCCAACGGCGCCGGGGAGGAAAACCGCAATGTTGCCCGAATGGCAACCCTCCTTGCCGGGCTTCCCCTCCACATCCCGGGCATTACGGTCAACCGGCTCTGCGCTTCCGGATTGAGCGCCATCATCATGGCCAGTCAGATGATCAAATCCGGTGCCGCGGACATCGTGGTTGCCGGCGGCGTCGAGTCCATGAGCCGTGCGCCGTGGGTCCAGGAGAAGCCGACCACGGCCTTCGCCAAGCCTGGCCAGATTTTTGATACCTCCATCGGCTGGCGCTTCGCCAACCCGCTCTTCACCAAGGGCGAGCTGTCGCGCGACGGCAAGATGACCTACTCAATGCCGGAAACTGCCGAGGAAGTCGGCCGTGTGGACAATATCTCCCGCGAAGACGCCGACGCGTTTGCCGTTCGGTCGCACGAGCGTGCGCTGGCAGCCATCGCCGGCGGACGGTTCAAAGATGAGATCGTTCCCGTCACCGTGAAAACGCGGAAGTCCGAGACCGTGGTGGACACGGACGAAGGCCCCCGGGAAGGAACCACCATGGACGTCCTTGCCGGATTGCGCCCCGTGGTTCCCGGTGGATCCGTGGTCACCGCCGGGAACTCCTCCTCCCTCAACGACGGCGCTTCGGCCATCATCGTCGCCTCCGAAGCCGCCATCAAGAAGTTCGGCCTCACACCACGCGCCCGCATCATCGACGGCGCCTCAGCCGGCTGCGAGCCCGAGATCATGGGCATCGGTCCCGTCCCTGCCACCCAAAAGGTGCTGGCCCGCACCGGGCTCAGCGTCGACCAGCTCGGTGCCGTGGAACTCAACGAGGCTTTCGCCACCCAGTCCCTCGCCAGCATGCGTCGCCTTGGACTTGACCCTGAAATCGTCAACAACGACGGCGGTGCCATCAGTTTGGGACACCCCCTCGGTTCCAGCGGCTCAAGGATCGCCATCACACTGCTGGGCCGGATGGAACGCGAATTGGCCTCGGCGACGGGACCGAAACTCGGCCTGGCCACCATGTGCATCGGCGTGGGCCAAGGCACGGCAATGCTGCTGGAAGGCGTGTAATGGCACTGAATCCTGAAGACTTCACTACGCTCCTGCTCGAAGAACGCGACGACCGCCTGACCGTTCTGCTGAACCGCCCCGAGGTCCGCAACGCGATCGACCAGAAAATGGTGGACGAGCTTCATGCCGTGTGTGCCGAGCTGGAGCGGAACCCCAGAATACTGATCATTGCCGGTACCGACGGCGTGTTCGCCTCCGGTGCCGATATCGGCCAGTTGCGTGAGCGGCGCCGGGACGACGCTTTGCAGGGCATCAACTCCACGATCTTTGTCCGCATCGCCAAGCTGCCCATGCCCGTCATCGCGGCGTTGGATGGTTACTGCCTGGGCGGCGGCGCTGAGTTGGCTTACGCTGCCGATTTCCGGATCGGCACCCCGAGCGTGCGCATCGGCAACCCGGAAACCGGATTGGGCATCATGGCCGCTGCCGGCGCCACCTGGCGTCTCAAGGAACTCGTCGGGGAACCGAAAGCCAAGGAGATCCTCCTGGCCGGGGCGGTACTGCGGGCTGAAGAGGCGCTGCGGATCAACCTCATTACCGGGATCTACGAAGCTCCCGAGCTGATGGATGCGGCCCATGCCCTGGCAGACCGGATCGCCCGCCAGGATCCGATGGCCGTGCGCATCACCAAATCGGTGTTCCACGCGCCGGCGGAGGCCCATCCCGTGATCGACACCCTCGCCCAGGGGATCCTCTTTGAGTCCCAGGCGAAGTTCGACCGCATGCAGGCATTCCTCGACAAGAAGTCGGCCAAAGCTTCGCAAGACTCCGACGCTTCCACGCAGGACAGGACGCAGAAATGACCACAGTATCCGCAATCCCGCACGTCGTAGGTGTCCTCGGCGGAGGCCGGATGGGCGCCGGCATCGCGCACGCCTTCCTCACCAAAGGTGCCACGGTCATTGTGGTGGAACGCGACCATGAGGCTGCAGCCGGTGCGCACTCCCGGGTAGCCGACGCCGTGGCCAAATCCGCAGCGCGTGGCACCCTCACTGAAACAACCGACGAGGCAATGTCGCGCTTCAGTACCTCCACGGACTACGAATCCTTCGTCCACTGCGGCCTGGTGGTGGAAGCCGTCCCAGAGGACTACGACCTCAAGGTCACGGCGCTCAAGGCCGTGGAGGACCACCTGTCTGCCGATGCTTTCCTGGCCTCCAACACGTCGTCGCTGTCTGTCACAGGACTCGCCAACGAACTTCGCCGGCCTGCAAACTTCGTCGGGCTGCACTTCTTCAACCCTGTTCCCGCATCCACCCTCATCGAGGTGGTGCTGGCCAAGGAGACGTCTCCCGAACTCGCTGAAGCGGCAAAAAGCTGGACGGAGGCACTCGGCAAGACTGCCGTCGTCGTCAATGACGCTCCGGGCTTTGCATCCTCACGGCTGGGGGTGGCCATAGCCCTGGAAGCGATGCGCATGGTGGAAGAGGGCGTGGCGTCCGCGGAGGACATCGATGCCGCGATGGTTCTCGGCTACAAGCACCCCACGGGCCCGCTGAAGACTACGGACATTGTCGGGTTGGACGTGCGGCTTGGCATTGCCGAGTACCTGCAGTCCACGCTGGGAGACCGTTTTGCTCCGCCACAGATCCTGCGGGACAAAGTGGCGCGGGGAGAGCTGGGCCGTAAAACGGGCAAGGGCTTCTTCGACTGGAACGACTAAGCGCTGGGTCCGGTTAGGCTATCCGGGTGACTTTCATTGAACCCATTACCCTGACCGGCAAGTTCGTGACACTTGAGCCGTTGAGCCAGGAACACCACGATGGCCTGGTGGATGCGGCCCGCGACGGAGATCTGTGGAAGCTTTGGTACACCTCCGTTCCGACGCCGGAGGGCATGGCTGCGGACATCGAGCGTCGCCTTTCCTTGCAGGAGGCCGGCTCCATGCTGCCGTTCGCCACGCGCTCCAAAGCCACGGGCAAACTGATCGGCATGACCACTTACATGAACATCGACGCCGCGACCCCTCGCGTGGAGATCGGTTCCACCTGGAACGCGGCGTCGGCGCACGGTACAGGAACCAACCCGGATTCCAAGCTGCTGCTGCTGCGGCACGCCTTTGAGACCCTGGGCTGCCCGGCCGTGGAATTCCGCACGCACTGGCTGAACCACCAGTCCCGTGAAGCCATTGCCCGGCTCGGCGCCAAGCAGGACGGGGTTCTCCGGAACCACTCCCGCACCAAGGACGGCGTGCTTCGCGACACAGTGGTGTTCTCCATCCTTGAGCACGAGTGGCCGGCTGTGCGTAACGGTCTCGAGTACCGGCTGGCCAAGTACGGCGCCGAGGGGTGAGCTTTCGGCGGTAAGCGCCCGCGGTTGGTCCCGAGAGCTCACCCCTCGGCGCGCAGTTAGTCCCGAGAGCTCACCCCTCGGCGCGCAGGCGGTCCCTTCCGGCCCGTCGATGTGCTTAGCTGGCTGCTATGGACGGGACTTCTTCAACGCACCAAAGTGTCCACTGGGATGGCGCTGTCAACGCCTGGAAGATCGCCGGCGACGTGTACCGGATGGGTCGCCACGAATGGGTCACCGGGGACGGTTGGCAGCAAATGTACGACGACGGCGTCCGCACCGTGATCGATCTCCGCGCCTCGCGCGAGCGGCGGCAACGCGACACGGATCCTGAGGTGCCGGACGATGTGAAGGCGCGCATCGACGTCGTCCATTGCCCCACGGAAGACCCGGACCACAGCCAATTCAGTGAGCTGTTCGGCCCGTACCTGAGGGATCCAGCCCAGTACGGCGACTATCTGCAGCTGTTCGGGGAGAAGGTCGCCGCCGTCTTCAAAGCCATCGCTGCCTCACCGGGCAAAGTGGTGGTGCACTGTTCTGCCGGGAGGGACCGGAGCGGAATGATCGCCCTGATGCTGCAGCGGCTCGCGGGGATGGACGATCAGGAAATCCTTGCCGGGTATGAGCTTGCTGCCCGCGGGATCAATGAGCGGCACCGGACCCATGGGGCGCCCCACGCACATGATCCGTATCTTCCCGACGAGCAGCTCGAGGCCATGTTGGCTGAACGCCTGGCGGCTTTGCGGAGCTTCCTGGCTTCGCTTGATGTTGCCGGATTCCTCACGGACAACGGGCTTTCTCCGGAGGAGCTGGGCACGGTCCGGGCCAAGGTGGGAGCCGGGGCGGGCTTCTCCGCTTGAAAAACAACTGCTGTACTCGCCGGGGGATTCATGTACCCTGTATATATTACCGAACGGCCGGTCAGTAATGTTGGCTTCAGTCATCTGACCGTGCCGATTTCCTGTGCCTTGGAAGGACCCGTCGACGATGACCACTACCGCAGTCGCCCCGGAAACCACAGCCGTTGCCACCGTCCCCAGCTACGTCCAGGATGCCTGGTGGACCCCGGCCCCCGATGCCAAGAAGGTTCCTGTTCGCGACGCCAGCACCGGAGAAATCCTGGCGAACGTGAGCACCGACGGCCTGGACCTGGCCGCCGTCGTGCATTTCGCGCGGACCACCGGCCAGGCCGAACTCGGGAAGCTGACGTTCCACCAGCGCGCCCTCAAGCTCAAAGAGCTTGCCATGTACCTCAACGGGCGCCGTGAAGAGCTGTACGCGTCGTCCTCGCAGAGCGGCGCCACCAAGATCGACAACATGATCGACATCGACGGCGGCATCGGCGTCCTCTTCACCTTCGGTTCCAAGGGCCGCCGCGAACTCCCGAACTCGCAGGTCATTGTCGACGGCCCCATGGAGGTGCTCTCCAAGGACGGCTCGTTTGCCGGTGAGCACATCTACACCCGCATTCCGGGCGTCGCAGTTCAGATCAACGCCTTCAACTTCCCCGTCTGGGGCATGCTGGAAAAGTTCGCCCCGGCGTTCCTGGCCGGCGTTCCCACCATCGTGAAGCCCGCCACGCCCACCGGCTATGTGGCCGCTGACGCCGTCAAGGCAATCGTCGAGTCCGGCATCCTCCCGGCCGGTTCCCTGCAGCTGATCTCCGGGTCTGCCCGGACCATCCTGGACGAACTCGACTACCGCGACCTCGTTTCCTTCACGGGCTCGGCATCCACCGCCAACTCCCTCAAATCCCATCGGAACGTGGTGCAGGGCGGGGTCCGCTTCACCTCCGAGACCGACTCGCTCAACGCAGCAATCCTTGGCCCCGACGCCGTTCCCGGGACCCCTGAATTCGATGCCTTCGTCAAAGCCGTCGTCACCGAGATGACCGTCAAGGCCGGCCAGAAGTGCACTGCCATCCGCCGCATCATCGTTCCCCAGGAGTTGACCGCTGACGTCGCGGCCGCCGTCGGAGCCCGCATCAACGAACGAGTCGTACTCGGCGACCCGCGCGCCGAGGGCGTCACCATGGGCGCCCTGGCTTCCCTCGAACAGCTCGCCGACGTCCGCGCGGCCGTGCAGTCAATGCTCGACGCCGGAGGTGAACTTGCGTACGGATCCCTCGATTCGCCGTCGGTCACCTCCGTTGGAGGCACCGTAGGAGTTGTGGAGGACGGCGCGTTCATGTCGCCCGTGCTCCTCAGCTGGGCAGACGCCGAAGCCGAAGAAGTCCACTCCCTGGAAGCCTTCGGGCCGGTTTCTTCCGTGCTCGGGTACTCCGACCTTGCCGATGCCATCCGCCTGGCAGCCCGCGGCTCAGGCTCGCTGGTGGCTTCCGTGTGCACCAACGATCCCGCTGTCGCCCGCGAACTGGTGACAGGAATCGCAGCCCACCACGGCCGCGTGCACATGCTCAACCGCGAAGACGCACGATCCTCCACCGGACACGGCTCGCCGGTGCCCCATTTGGTCCACGGCGGTCCGGGCCGCGCCGGCGGTGGCGAGGAACTGGGTGGCATCCGTTCCGTCCTGCACCACATGCAGCGCACGGCCATCCAAGGTTCGCCGAACATGCTCACCGCGGTCACTGGCCAGTGGCACACCGGCGCCGACCGCAGCTTCACTGTGGAAACAGAAGGCGAGCACCCGTTCCGGAAGCACCTTTCGACCCTCCGCATTGGTGACGCCGTCCGTTCGGAACTGCGCGAGGTCAGGCTTGAAGACATCACCGCCTTCGCGAACTCCACGGGCGACACCTTCTACGCGCACACCAACCAGGAAGCCGCCGAAGCCAACCCCTTCTTCCCGGGCATCGTGGCCCACGGCTACTTGCTGCTGAGCTGGGCCGCGGGGCTGTTCGTGGAGCCCGCGCCGGGGCCCGTGCTGGCCAACTACGGCCTGGAGAACCTGCGCTTCATCACCCCGGTCGCAGCCGGCGACTCCATCCGCGTCACACTGACGGCCAAGAAGATCACCCCGCGTGAAACGGACGAATACGGCGAGGTGGCGTGGGACGCCGTCCTGACCAACCAGAACGACGAGATCGTGGCCACCTACGACGTCCTGACCCTCGTGGAGAAGTAACCCTTCCTCACGTTCCTTGGGTTTGGTCGTGACGCTTGCTCACATCCCGCGTGTTTGGTGGTGACGCTTGCTCACACCCCCCGTGTTTGATGCCGACGCTCACGTTCCTTGGGTTTGGTGGTGACGCTTGCTCAAATCCCGCGTGTTTGGTGGTGTCGCTTGCTCACGTTCCTAGGGTTTGGTGGTGTTGCTTCACGTTCCTTGGGTTTGGTGGTGTTGCTTCACGTTCCTTGGGTTTGGTGGTAACCCTTCCTCACGTTCCTAGGGTTTGGTGGTGTTGCTTGCTCACGTTCCTTGGGTTTGGTGGTAACCCTTCCTCACGTTCCTAGGGTTTGGTGCTGACGCTTGCTCACGAACGAAACGCCTTCTCACATCGTGGGATGGCGTTTCGTTTTGTGCCTGCGCGTCTATGGGCATTGCACGACGACGGCACCTGGCGCGCATGCCACGCCCACCTTTGGGGAAGGTGGCAGCCTGGAGGGCGTGGGGTGTGATGGAGCGTTGGCATCAAACACGGGGGGTGTGATGGAGCGTTGGCATCAAGCACGGGGGGTGTGATGGAGCGTCGGCATCAAGCACGGGGGGTGTGATGGAGCGTTGGCATCAAACACGTGGGGTGTGATGGAGCGTCGGCATCAAGCACGCGGGATGTGCGGGAGGGTCAGGCTGCGGTGTGGAGTCCGTCGAAGGCCATGGTGATGACGTCGTCCGCGAGCTTCTCAGGGGACAGGGAACCGCCGGGCTTGTACCATTCCACGATCGAGTTGATGGTGCCGAACAGGAGCCGTGTGACCGTCCGGGGGTCGATGTCCTGGCGCAGGGAGCCGTCCTCGCGGGCGGCGGAAATCAACTCAGCCACCTTGTGGTCGAATGCGCGCCGGCGTTCCAGTGCGTCCCGTTCGATCTCCGTGTTTCCGCGCAAACGCAGCAGCAGGGTCACAAACGGCAAGCGGTCCACCAGCACCGCGATGGTCTGCCGCAGCACGAACTCGAGCCGCGCATCAGCAGGTCCGGACGTTGCTGAGGGCTCCTCCAGGATGGCCTCAAGACCACCCAGTGCGTGGTCCAGGGCGAGCTTCAGCAGATCGCCCTTGGACGGCACGTGGTGGTAGATGGCTGACTTGGAGATCCCGAGGTTCTCGGCCAGGATGCCCATGGACGTGGCGTCGTACCCGTGGCGGTTGAAGACGTCGACGGCGATGCGGAGCACCGACTGCTGGTCATAACCGGGCCGTCCGCGCTTGGTGGTGGTCTCAGTAGGCATGCTGGCATTTTCTCACGATCTCAACCGGGGAAGGCGCTCAGCCCTTGGGCCGCATGTCGTAGATCCGGCGGAGCTTGCCGTTGGACCGCTCAAGCGAGCCCGGCTCCACAACGTCGACTACGCAAGATGACCCGACGTGAATCTTGATCTGCTCACGCAAGGTGTGGGCCGCCGTCGTGCCGGCATCAACGGTGACGTTTTCGCGCCGCTCAATCTTCACGGTCAGTGAGTCCATGCGCTTGCCCTCGGGGCGGGTGATCTCAAGCTGGAAGTGCGGGCTGAGTTCGGGGATTCGGAGTGCGATTTCTTCGATCTGCGACGGGAAGAGGTTCACGCCACGGAGGATGATCATGTCGTCGCTGCGGCCGGTGATGCGGCCCATGCGGCGGTGCGCGGGACGTGCGGTGCCGGGCAGCAGGCGGGTGAGGTCCTTGGTGCGGTACCGGATGATCGGCAGCGCTTCCTTGGTCAACGAGGTGAAAACGAGTTCGCCCGGTTCGCCGTCGCCCAGGACCGTGGAGTGATCGAACGGGTCGATGATTTCGGGGCGGAAGTGGTCTTCCCAGATGTGGCAGCCGTCCTGCGTTTCAACCGCTTCACCCGCAACTCCCGGACCCATGACTTCGGAGAGCCCGTAAATGTCCGAGGCTTTGATGTTCATGGTGACTTCGAGTTCGTGCCGCATTTCCTCTGTCCACGGCTCTGCGCCGAGCACTGCGTATTTGAGGGAGGTGGACGTGGGATCGATTCCCATGTGCGCCATGGCGTCGGCGATGGTGAGCAGGTAGGTGGGTGTGGCCAGGATGGCGTCCGGCTTGAAGTCCTGGATGAGCTGGATCTGGCGTTCTGTCTGGCCGCCTGACATGGGGATGACGGTGCAGCCGAGCGCTTCGGCCCCGGCGTGCGCGCCGAGGCCGCCGGTGAAGAGGCCGTAGCCGTAGGCATTGTGGACTTTCATGCCGGGGCGGACGCCGGAGGCGCGGAAGGACCGGGCCACCAGTGTTGCCCAGTTGGCGAGGTCGTTCTTGGTGTAGCCCACGACGGTTGGCCGTCCGGTGGTGCCGGAGCTGGCGTGGATGCGTGCCACCTGGTCCTGCGGGACGGCGAACATGCCGAACGGGTACTCCAGGCGGAGGTCTTCCTTGGTGGTGTACGGGAACTTGCCAAGGTCGCTCAGTTCGCGGAGGTCCGACGGGTGCACGCCGGCTTCATCGAACTTGCGCTTGTACAGGGGAACGCGATCGTAGGCGTAGGCCACCGTGTGCTGGAGGCGGGTGAGCTGGAGTGCCTCGAGTTCGTCGCGGGAGATGGTCTCTTCACGGTCCAGCACGGGAGAACCGGCTTCGGACATGTTGGCGGTGGGTGCGGCCACGGTGTTCTGCGTCATGGGGTTTCCTACTTCTTGGAGATGGTACGGCTGCGGCCACGGAACTCAGCAATGAGTTCGCCGGTTTCTGCATCGGATGGCGTGTCCGGTGCGGCGTCGGGGGAGGCCGCGAAGATCTGGATGTCGTACAGTCCGCTGCGTCCCGTGCTTGCGCGGCGGTTTGCGACGGCGGTAATCACCTGGCCCTGGTAGGCCGGCTTGATGAAATTGATGTCGACGCCGGAGGCCACCGTGATGGAGGCCGCCTCCTCGGGTGTCGGGTTGGCCGGGTTGCAGGCCAGTGCGAAGGCGGTGTCGCCGAAGGCAAAGATCATTCCGCCGTGGGCCATGCCGAATCCGTTGAGCATCTCCTGCCGGAGGTGCATGCGGATCGTGGCGTGGCCGTCGTCGAGCTTGAGGACCTCGATACCCATCCATTCGGACGCGTAGTCGTTCGTCAGGATGTGGTGCGATGCACCGGAGAGGGTTGTTTCAACCATGCGTCATTGCCTCCAGCTTTATTTACCGAATGTTCATTAGGTAATCCCAGATCGCGCCACGTGTCAAGACTGGGCCACTATTCGTCCCGGCCTAGTAGCCTCATGTGCATGCCCGAAATTGAGCTCCCGATTGTCACCGACCGCCTGATCCTGCGCCGTTTCGGTGTGGAAGACCTTGAACGCTTCCACGAATACCAGGCCCTCCCCGAAACAGCCCGCTTTCTGTTCCGCCACGAACTCACCAAGACCAAGTCCATGGAGGTCCTGGGCCGCTACGCCAACTTCGAGTTCAACCAGGAAGGGGATTGGGTGTGCCTGGCCATTGAGCGCCAGGACCAGCCGGGCCTGGTAGGCGAGGTCGTGCTGAAATGGCTGGAAGGCACCGGGCAGGGCGAGCTTGGCTGGATCCTGCACCCGGATGCCCGTGGCCACGGATACGCCACGGAAGCAGCCGAAGCCGTCCTGCGCCTGGCGTTCGAGCAGTTGTCCTTCCACCGCGTGGACGCCAAGCTCGATGCCCTCAACGAAGGCTCGGCGGGGATCTGCCAGCGGCTCGGGATGCGTTTGGAGGCAACCTTGGTGGACAACTGGCACTACAAGGGCCAGTGGGCTACGGAGAACATCTACGCAATCCTGGACTCGGAGTGGCGCAACCGGCACCGCCCGTGGACCCGCAGCGTCAGCTGACCGGCCACGTGTTGTGGTGCTTCAGCTGCTCGGTCAGCTGTGCCTCGGCCAACGGCCTGCTGAAGTAGTAGCCCTGTCCGCTGGTGCAGCCAATGCCCAACAAGTACTCGGCCTGCTCCGCGGTTTCGATGCCTTCCCAGACGGCACTCAGCCCGCATGCCCGGATCAGCTGCAATACCGCTGCCAGGAGGGCAGGCTGGGAAGGATCGCTGCCCAGTGCTGACAGGAGTGTCCGGTCCACTTTCACGGTGTCGACGGGCAACTGCCGCAGGTAGCTGATGGACGAATAGCCCGTGCCGAAGTCATCGATCTCCAGCCCCACCCCCAAACGGCGCAGGCTGTTGAGGGTGTATCGATCCAGGTCGTTTCCCTGGATGACGGCGCTCTCGGTCAGCTCCAGCACCAGGAGCGAGGGGTCCAGGTCTGCCTCAGCAAGCGCCTCCCGCACGTCTTCCACGAACTCCAGCCGCTGCAGATCCGCCGCCGAAACGTTGATGCGCATGCTGAAGCGGTGGCGTCGGGTCAGGGGGTCGGTTCGCCATTGCTTCAATTGTTCGACGGCGGTGCGGAGCACCCAGCCGCCCAGATCGGAGATCATTCCCGTTTCTTCGGCGATGGGGATGAACTCATCGGGCATGATGAGTCCACGGGTGGGGTGGTTCCAACGGACCAGGGCCTCCACGCCTTCGATTTCCCGGGTGTCCAGCCTGACGATGGGCTGGTAGTGGAGCACCAGCTGGGAACCGGCGATTGCCTCCTTGAGTTCGCCGATCAGTTGGTTGCGCATCTGCCGCGCGTGCAACATGGCCGGTTCGAAGATCTTCAGCCGTCCACGGCCGTCGGATTTGGACTCGTACATGGCGATGTCCGCCTCCATCATGAGTTCCTCCGCGCGCTGGCCGGGGTCGGCCATGCGCAGGCCCATGCTGGCACCGCACCGTAGGTGCTGGCCTTCGATCTCCATGACCTCTACGACGGCGGCGAGGATGCGGTTGCCGATGGCGGCGGCTTCGCTGGGGCTTACCCCAGGGATCAGAACCGCGAATTCGTCACCACCCATCCGTGCCACCATGTCCTGTTCCCGGACCGCCCCGCTGATCCTCCCGGCTACGGTTTCCAGGACTTTGTCGCCGATGGTGTGGCCCAGGGAGTCGTTGATGGCTTTGAAACCGTCCATGTCCAGCAGCAGGATGGCCGCCCTCTTCTTGCCGTCTGCCTCCCCGGCCTGTACTTCGTTGAGCGCGGCGGCAAAGGCCGAACGGTTGTGAAGGCCGGTCAAGGGATCGGTCATGGCCATGCGGCGCATTGCGAGGTGGGCTTCGTTGAGCTGCTGGGTACGGGCCTGCACCCGCTGTTCCAGCTCCTCGTAAACAATCTGCAGGTCTTCGGCAAGGAGGTTCGTGCCCATGATGACGGCGTCGATCTCATCGCGCGCTTCGGAGACCTTCACCCGGGTGCTCAGGTCTCCTGCAGCGAGCCGGACGATGCCTTCGAGGAGCAGCTCCAAGCGGGGATCGTTCCCGGAATACATGCTTGCCTCGGCCACAACTAAACCTTGCGGGGCCCGTCCTGCAGTTCAACAGTCTTCTGCAAGTAGTCGCGAACCGCCGCACTACGCTCGGGCAGTGCTGCTTGGTCAAAAAGCTTTGCTGCGACTTCGCATGCTGCCAGGCCGTCGTCCGTCCGGCCGGAGTCCAATAGGGCGCGGGCCAGGAGGAAGTGCGCTTCGGCCGCGGTTTGGGTGGCCAAGATGGACGAGCGGGCACTCAACGGCTCAAGGATGGCCAGGGCTTCCTTCATTTGGCCGTTGAGGAAATTCCAGTGGGCGCGGACCAGTGACATTTCCAGGTGGTCCCGCTCTGAGCCGCCTACAATATCGGTGGCGAGCTCGGCCCGTTCGATGCAGCGCAAGGTGGCGGCGTCGTCGAGCTTGGCCTGGAGCCGCATTTCCGCCGAGGCGCGGTTGAAGCGTGCCCACAGATCGACGTCTTTCGACGGCGAAAGCCGTTCCGCGGCAAGGTCGTGATATCTGCCGCCATCGGCCACCCGGTCGGCCAGGAACGCTACGTTTCCGATGACCCAATAGCCTTTGCCCGCGGTGTCTTCGTCAATGTCGTCGGTGATCAACGTTTCCAGGACAAGGCATTCGCGCCAGGCGTCATCCAGGAGCCGGCTTTCTGCCAGGGCTGCAATAAGCGCACGCTGGGCCAGGATCTGCACGTACAGCAAATCGGAGTCCAAGGACGCGAGTTTCGCGGCATCGGCTGCGGTGGTGGCAGCCTCCGCGAGCCGGCCCAGTCCTTGGTATGCCACGGCCACCATAGTTCCCGCTTTCGCGCCGAGCTCCGGGGAAGTGGCTGTGAAGCTGTGGTCCTTCAGCTCTGTGGCCAGTTGAAGGTATTCCTCGATCCGTCCCTGGTCACGGAGGCATTCGGCCTGCAAATAGCGCATGTCCCACCAGGAATGGTCGTCCCCGGCGTCCGAGGCCAGCTCCGCGGCTTCACCCGCAAGCCTGAAGGCCTCGTCGAAATCCCGTTCCTTCCATTTGGCACGGGCCGTGAGACCGGCCACGAGGTGCGAGGCGAGGTGGGGACTATTCATGTGCCCATTATCCATGTCATTGCCGGAGAAAAGCTCGTATAGTTTGCCCCGTGACTTTATTCAAGTCACAGTCAACAATTCGCATCAGTACGAAAGGGCATAGCGGATGAAAAAATTTGCGGCAACCCTGCTCATGGCGGCAGTTCTGGCAGTAACGGGCTTCGCTGCTCCGGCTAATGCCGAGCCTTCGCAGGACAGCACGGCAATCGGCTGGTGGCCGAACAGCACCACCACTACCAAGACGAACACCACCAGCATCGGGTGGTGGCCGAACTAAACATTGGGGGAGCCTCTCAAGGCCACTTGACATAAAATTGATGCCCCGGGCCGCTGCCTGGGGCATCAATTTTTGTTTCAAATTATGTCGCGCATTAGTGACGGCCCGGGTGTGGTCCGGCTGAGCCATTGACAGGGCTGTCACAGGGCCTCGAAACCTAAGGTCCGCCGACGGGCAGCTCCACGGACACCGTGGTCCCGGAGCCGAGGGTGGAGTCAAACACCATGCGTCCCATGTGGCGGCTGATGATGTCATGTGCGATTGCCAGGCCCAGGCCGCTGCCGGGAACTGCTGCCGAGGTGGCATTGGAAGCGCGGTAGAAACGGGTCAGGATATGGGGGAGATCGTGTTCCGGGATACCAAGGCCGTTGTCTGCGATCTTTACCAACGCTGCCCGGCCGCCATCCTTGGAAGAGGACACGGCGCTGCTGATGCCCACCCGGCCGCCCTCGGGGGTGAACTTGATGGCGTTGGCCACGATGTTCGTGAAGACCTGTTCCAGCTTTGCCTCGTCCGCGGTGACTTCGATGTCCTCGGGGCCCTCCGTGACAGACACCGACACGTGGCGGGACTCTGCCAGCGGCCTCAGCGTCGCCACGACAACCTGGAGGAGCTTGGCGATGTCCACCGGTTTGAGGTCGAGGTTGCTGCCGTCCTGCATCGATACCGTCAGCATGTCCTCAATGAGCTTCCGCAGGCGGCTGGAGTTCCGGGCTATGACGTCCAGCATCCTGTTGATGCCCTCGGGAACCGGGCCACCTGAACCGTCCTGGATCATGTCCAGGTAGGCAGTGATGGAGGTCAACGGGGTGCGAAGCTCGTGGTTCACGGTGGCCAGGAAGTCAGTCTTGGCCTTGTCCAGTTGCCGCAGCTGGTGCAGGACACGCTGCTGTGCGCTGATGAGGTTTCCCTGGATGAGTCCGTGCGCAACGTTTCCGGCCACGTGCTGCAGGAGTGCGATTTCGGGCCGGGTCCATTCGTGCCGGTCCTCCACTGTGGAGAGCAGGATGATGCCCATGGCCGATGCGCCTTCGCCCACAGGCAGCAGCACTGTAGAGACGGGGTTGAGTTCGTTGGACCAGGTTTTCAGGGCCTGGGCGATGGCCGAGTCGGGGTCCTCACGGTGGTCGGTAATGGCCAGCACATCTGCCGCAGCCCATAGTTTGTTGGCCACCTCCATGATGGCGCCCTCACTGCCGCCCAGCCTTGCCGGAAGCATCTGGCGTCCCGGGCGGCTCCATTGGGCGCGGATGCTGGGGACCCGTTCATCCTGGAACGTCGCGAACCAGACGTGGTCGACACCCAGGGCGTCGCCGAAACCCTGGACGACGTGGTCTGCGATCAGCTGGGGGTCGTTCGTTTCCCGGATCGCTGACGAAACTCCCCGCAGGCTCTCGCGCAAGGCCTCGACCTCGCCCCGTGAGCGCGCGCGTTCCCTGGCGCGGCCGATCAGGGTCTGCACCCGATGGACAATTTCGCCCCCGCGGACCGGGCTCATGACGTAGTCGGCAACCCGCCATGACTCCACGGCTTCCACATCCAGCGATTCGTCTTCACCGAGGAGGAGCAGGACCGGGACCCCGGGATTGCGGAGGGACTGCCCGAGCGAGCTTTCCGCTACCACTACCGCGGGGCGCTCGTGCTGGAGGAGCGAAGCGATTTCGCCGGCGTCCTTGGCAGGAAGAACGCGGAAGCCCGCGGCAGCGAGGGCCGCCGATGCCACGGCCAGGCGGTCCGCATCGGAATCTGCGACCACGGCGGAAAGGGAATGCTGTACTTCGGCATTGTCCTGGCCCACTGAGCCCCTTCCCTTCAACGCTTAACCACGTAAATTCCGGATGTGGCAACACCCTATCAGCGGCGTGGGGGCGTACGGACGCCACGCAGCAAACGGGCTGGATGAGTCGTGGATCACGCCTTTACATTGTCCTCCGGATTCGACAGCCTTGAAGAAGCACCGAAGCCCACTGCCTGTGGCACAGAATCGGATGAGGAGCATCGTGGACCAACCCGCCACACCGCCGGAACACCAGCAGGTGATGTTTGAGCTGGAGCTTGAAGAGTCCGGAATTCTGCGTCTTACCTGGCCTCGCGGCGCCAGGATCAAGGAAGGGGACGCACAGCGGGCCATGGACCGGGTCAACGAGCTGTGCGGCCAGGAACGCCACCCCATGATTGTGGACATGGCAACCACGGACGACGTCACGCGCGGCGCCCGCTCCGTCTTCGCCAAACCCTGCCAAGCCAACAGGATCGCCCTTTGGGGTTCGTCGCCGGTGGACCGGGTCATTGCCAATTTCTTCCTGGGCATCATGAAGCCGCCGTGTCCCACCAAATTCTTCACCTCCGAAACAGAAGCGCTGGAGTGGCTGGTGCAGGGATAAGGCACCCTATATTTGGAGCATGCTCTCTGCGCTGAGGAAGTACCTGCTGATCCCACGCCTCATCAGGCTCTCCTCTTCGGCGCCCAAGGATCCGCTGACCGCCTGGGACCAATACTGGGGCAACGTGCGATCGACGGGAGCCAGCGGCGATGTCCTCTGGGACTCGGGAAGCGACCATGAACTGAACGGCTACCTTCCCAAGCTGGCGAAACTTGACCCGGCCCTCGCTGTGGTGGACGTTGGATGCGGCAACGGCAGTTTCACCCGGCTCCTCGCAGGGCACTTCCCCCTGGCCCTGGGGCTCGACTACTCCGCCAACGCCATCGACCGCGCCCGGCAGGAGTCAGCCGGCATCACGACGGCGGCATTCGCCGTGTGCGACATGACGGCACCGGACGCTGCGCAGACTGTCGCAACGGCGCTGGAAAAGGCGGGCTGGACCGGCGACGCCAACGTCTTCATCCGAGGCGTGCTGCACGTGCTGGACCGCAAAGGACGTGCAGCCTTGGCGGCAAACCTGCTGCCCGTCGTCGGACGCCATGGCGGCGTGTTCCTGGCAGAGACCAACTTTCCCGGCACCCCCGTGGACTACGTCAGCCACCTCGGCGCTACCCGCAAGTCGATCCCTGCACCGCTTGAATGGGCCATCCGCGGATTGCCAATGCCGGGCCGCTTCGGCGCGGCGCAGCGCGCCAAGGCCTTTCCGACGGCGGACTGGAACCTTGTGGAGGACGGCGCGACGAACATCGAAACCCGCCCGTTGAGCAACCCATCGGTTCCGGATGTGATCCCGGGGTATTACGCCATCCTCCGCTCAAGGGCTACTTGAGGCCGGCTCCCGGAAGCAGTTTCGTGGCGCCCAGGGAGTCGGCCACGAAGGCGTAGTCCCAGGCACGCTCGCGCCACTGCACGTAGCGGCCAGACGCGCCACCGTGGCCGCCGTCCATCTCGATCTTCATGACGATCGGCTCCGTCCCAGTGGAGGTGGCGCGTAGAGCCTGGACCCACTTGGCCGGTTCAACGTAAAGCACACGGGTGTCATTGAAGGACGTCACAGCGGCGATCTTTGGATAGGCCGTGGCTCCCACATTCTCGTAGGGAGTGTAGGACTTCATGTACGCATACGCCTGGGGATCGGTAATCGGGTTTCCCCATTCCTCCCATTCGAGGGCGGACAAAGGCAGCTCGGGGTCCAGGATGGTGGTCAGGGCGTCCACGAACGGGACCTGCGCCACCACCGCAGCGTACTTTTCGGGGGCCATGTTGGCGACGGCGCCCATCAGCAGTCCGCCTGCGGAGCCGCCCATTGCGGCAATACGCGAGGGGTCGACCAAGCCCGAGGATGCCAGCCAGTCCGTTGCGGCAATGAAGTCCGTGAAGGTGTTCTTCTTGTTGAGCTTCTTCCCGTCCTCGTACCAGTGGCGTCCCAGTTCGCCGCCGCCCCGGATATGGGCGATGACCATGACGATGCCGCGGTCCAGGAGTGACAACCGCGCCACGCCGAATCCGGGGTCCATGCTGACCTCGTACGAGCCATATCCGTAGACGAGACCCGCCGCAGTGCCGTCAGGCTGTACCGAAGCGTGACGCAGTACCGACAACGGGACCCGGGTGCCGTCGTCGGCCGTTGCCCATTCGCGCGTCGCCACGTAGTCGGAAGAGGAGTAGCCGCCCAGGACGGGGCTTTGCTTGCGGAGCAGAAGCTGGCCATCGGGCAGCCCGGGAGTGGGGAGGACGAAGTCGTACACCCGTGACGGTGTGAAGTAGGAGGTGTAGCCCATCCGGATCACGGGGGCTTCATAATCCGAGCCCGAAACGCCTGCCGTGTAGAGCTCTTCGTCGAAGGCCGGCTCCACGGGTGCGCCCTGAGCCGGGGTGCCCAGCCCTGCCAACGGCAGCACCTGCACCCTTTCGATGGTGTCTTTGCGGATGGAAAGAACCAGATGGGTGGAGGTCACGCCTGCGCCGTTGACCCTGACGTCGTCCGAATGCGCGACGACGGTACGCCAGTTCTGCGCGGCGATGGGCTTGGTGAGCTCCGCCGGGTCCACCAGGCTGACCATCGAGTTGATGGCGTCCTTGTTGTGGGTCAGGAGCAGGGTTTCCCGGCCGTCCAGGAGGAAGGGCTCGGCCTCGTAGAGAATGTGCTCTTCACGTGGAATGACGGTGCTGAGGCCGGATTCGTAGTCGTCGAAACGAAGCAGGCGGGTTTCGCTGAACTCCGAGCAGCCGATGCTGAGCACGAGGTGGCGACGGTCGGAGGCGAGGTCGAAGCCCAGCCACATGGCGACGTCGTCCTCCTGGTAGAGAACCTCATCCTCGGTGACGGGCGTGCCCAGGACGTGGGCCTTGACCTGGTAGGGCCGCCACGACTCGTCCACCACTGTGTAGAAGAGCCTGGTGCCGTCCGGGGAGAAGGCAACCCCGTAGAAAATGTCCTCAATGACATCCGGAAGGAGTTCGCCTGTGCGCAGGTCCTTGATCCGCAGAGTGAATCGTTCGTCCCCGGAGTTGTCCACTGCGTAGGCGTAGAGGTTGCCATCCACGGTCACGGCAGCGCCGCCGACGCTGAAGAACGGCTGGCCCTCGGCTTCGATGTTGCCGTCAAGGAGCACTTCCTCGCCGGGCAGTTCCACGCCGGCCTCCACGGCCGGGGGAGTCCAGTCCGCCACGGGATCGCCCGTGTTCCGGGCCAGGACGCGGCACTGGATGCTGTACTCCTTGCCCTCCACCGAGCGGCTGTAGTACCACCAGCCATCCTTGCGGCTGGGGACCGAAAGATCCGTTTCCTGGGTGCGGCCCTTGATCTCCTGGAACATCGCTTCGCGCAATGGCTCCTGGTGCGCAGTCACGGCCTCCTGGTAGGCGTTCTCCGCTTTCAGGTGCTCCACGACTTCCGGTGATTCCTTGTCCCGGAGCCACTCGTACTGGTCCACGAAAACATCGCCGTGATGTTCCCGCCGGGTGGGAACCCGCTTGGCAACGGGCGGCTCCGGAACAGTTTCGCGGGTTACCGGGGATGCAGAAGAAATGTGGCTCATGGGGCCACTCTATAGACGCGCTCCGACACTGAACCAGCAATTTCGCTCAGAGCGCCGGGCACGTCCCGGGGAAGCCGGGAGCGACCCCATCTCCCGGGAGATCCTCGCGGATCTGCGTCATGACTCGCGCAGCACCCCCACTGCTTATAGGCGAGCACGATTTCGTACGGTGCCCGGAAAGTTGGAGGTTCGGATGTTCACGCTTTACCCGCAAAGTTTTCACCCCGGCAAGAGAGGGAATCCTCATCCCCGGTGGCCCTCCGAATCCATGCGCCGGTCCGTCGTGGACCTTGAGGTCATCATTCCTGCCTACAACGAGGCCGCCAGGATTCCCCACACCCTGCACCAAACCATCGACTTCCTGGCCGGCCAGGCATGGTCGTCGCGCATCGTGGTGGTGGACAACGGCAGTGTGGATGAGACAGCCGCCGTGGTGCGCCGGATCTCCCGTGAACAGCGCGGCATCGTGCCGGTGTCCGTGGTGGGCTGCGCCCGCCGGGGCAAGGGGGCGGCAGTCCGCCGTGGCCTGCTGAGCGGAACATCGAAATTCACCGGCTTCTTCGATGCCGATCTCGCCACTCCGCTGGAAACACTCAGCAAGACCATGGCCCATCTCTCGCGCGGCGCAGCCGCCGTCATTGCCTCGCGCCATTCGCCCGGTTCCACCTTTGTGCGGCCCCAGCATTTGGGACGCCGGATGGGAGGCACAGCCTTCCGGGTATTGACGCGCTCCAAGGTCAAGGGGATCCAGGACACCCAGTGCGGTTTCAAGTTCTTCGAACGCGACGCGCTCACCGCGGCCATGGTGCAGTGCCGGAGCACGGGCTTCGCCTTCGATGTCGAACTCCTCCTGCGGCTACAGAACAACGGCGCGAGGATCATCGAACTCCCCGTGGCCTGGACGGATGGTGCTGAGTCCACTTTCCGTCCCTTCCACGATGGCGTTGCCAGCTTCGCATCAGTGATCCAACTTCAGAAAGCAACATCATGACCTTTGCCCTGCCCGACATGAACTCTCCCGCGAGGCTTGCTGGAAAGCGGGTGCTGGTGCTCAACTGGCGCGATATCCGGCACTCCCTTGCCGGCGGTGCCGAGCAATACATGCACCAGATATCCAAGAGGTGGGTGGACAGCGGCGTAAAGGTCACCTGGTTCACAGCGCGCGACGCCGGTCAGTTGCCGGAGGATGCAATCGACGGCATCCGGATACTCCGTGCCGGCGGACCGCTGTCCATCTACGGAAAGACCGCAGCCAGACTCCTGCGCAGCGCCGGACAGTTTGACGCCGTGGTGGATTGCCAGAACGGGATTCCGTTCTTTTCCCCGCTGTTCCTGCCCAAGGATGTTCCGATCATCCAGCTGGTGCACCACGTCCATCAGGAGCAGTTCCGCAGCAGGTTCTCTCCACCGTTGGCTGCCGTGGGCAGGTTCCTGGAGAGTGCAGGAGCCAAGAGGGTCTACGGGCGGCGCTCGATGGTTGCGGTGTCACCGTCAACGCGGCTGGAATTGCGGAAGCTTGGCTTTGGAAGCCCCATCCACGTGGTTCCGAACGGCACCATCGACATCCCCAAGGCAGTGGCCACACGGGCAACTGAGCCAACCGTCGCCGTCGTCAGCCGTTTGGTGCCGCATAAGCGGCTGGATCTGCTGCTGGGCCAGTTCGCCGTTGCCGCACGAAGCGTTCCGAACCTGAGGATGGACATCGTTGGGGACGGGCCGGAACGGGCACGTTTGCAGCAGATCGCGATGGATCTTGGCCTGGATCATGCAGTGACATTCCATGGTTATCAGCCCGACGGCGTCCGCGACGAACTGCTGGGCAGGGCCTGGCTGACAGCTTCCACCTCGGCCTCCGAAGGCTGGGGTTGTTCGGTGGTTGAGGCCGCGGCCTGGGGAGTTCCCTGCCTGGCGCTTCGCGTGCCCGGAATACGGGACTCGGTGGTTGATGGCAGGACAGGCTGGCTGGTGGACAACCCTGCAGATATTGGCCGCACCATGGTTCAAGTCATGGCCACGTTGTCCCAGCCGGGCAGTTTCACGGACATTGCGGATGAGTGCCGTGAGTGGGCCCGTTGTTTCACTTGGGAGCGCAGCACCAGGTTGCTCACGGGGGTGCTGCTGGAAGAGGAGAAGTTGCGGCGGGACGGTGGAGATCCCCGGGCCTGTCACTCGGATCTCTCCACCCTGGTTCGTTTCGAACTGCCGCACGGAGCATCCCTCAAGTCGATTCTGCGGCCTACCGATGAAGTAGCCCTGAGCAGTGACGGGCGCGTGGCGATCCTGATGAAGGGACGCGACGAATTCGAGGCTTTCGCTGCAGCACAGAGCATTGGCGTTGCCAATCCGGAACTTCGCCAGGCGGGCCGCTACACGCTTCTTGCCGGACCCGAAAGCCTGTTTGCTCCGGCTGATGTAATCGATGGCCAATAGCTCCGTGGACGCGGACACCGCACCTTTCCCTTCCCGGGAGGCGGACACAGGCGGCCGCGCCAACCGAACGCCGGACCAAGGCACGAATGTATCGCAGAACAGTGGCCTTCTTGCGGTCTCGGCCGGTGTAGTCGGGGTGGTCAGCTACGCCTGCACGTTGCTGATGGCGGCCCTGCTTCCAACCACTGATTACAGCCTGTTCGCAGCGGCCGCGATGCTGGTAGGCATTGTGGGCATCGTCGCCGCTGCGTTGGTTCCCCTTCCTCTTTCCCACACCGTGGCTGTTCACGCGGAGGGCTCGGAGGGGCGGCGGGATGGTTTGTCGTTCTCGGTCTTTGTGTCGTGTCTGGCAGGGCTGGTGGCAGCCATCGTGACAGGCTGCCTCACTCTCGTCATTGGTACTCCCTCCATGGCTCTTGCTGTCGGCTTGGCCTCCTTCACGATTTTTGTGGTGGCGGTGCCTGCCGGATGGCTCCAGGGCGAATTGCGCTTTACGTGGTACGCCGTGGGAACCGTGGCCGAGGTTGTGGTCAGGCTGCTTGTCAGCCTGGTGGTGGCCGTGCTGGCTTGGGGTGCCGGGGGCGCGGTGACGGGCTTCGCGGTGGGGGCCTTGGCGGGTTTGGTGGTACCGCCGGCTTTCTACCGTGACCTGCGCTGGCGTCCCAGGGTGCTGCGTGAGAAATGGCGTTGGGCGGAAACCAGCGACATCGCCTCAGTTCTCTGCGTCGTGTCTGTGCTGGTGGGCATGGACGTGGTGGTGGTTGGTTTCCTGGACCAGGGATCGGTGGCAGCGGCTGGGTTCCAGGCCCTCTCCACCTTGGCCAAGGGGCCCGTCTATGTGGCGGCCGGAACCGCGCTGGTGGCATTCCCCTTGTTGCGGAGCCCTGGCGCTGATGTTGGCCGGATTCTTGCCGGAGCCTTTTCCTCGTTCGGGCAGTTGGCCGTGGTGGCCTTTGCCATCATTGCCACGGCACCGCCTCTGCTGGCCGGCCTGGTGATTCCCCGGAAGTACCACGGTTCCATTGACCTCCTCCCGTGGCTGGCCGCATCAGGTCTCGGTTATGCCGTCCTGATGGTGCTTTCCACGATCCTTCTGGCTGTGCGCGCCTATCGCCGATGCCAACTGGGCCTCGCATGTGCATGCCTCTTGCTGGTTGGCGGGCTTTGGGTTGGATGGGAGTTGAACAGGGTACCGGGCATGGCGGCAGGTGCCGCGGCCGGGGCAGTGTCGGCGGCCTTGGTCATGGCTGTTCTGGCCCGCCCTGTGCTGGCCAACGCCAACCCCGGAAAGGGAGCAGGCCGTTTTGCCATCCTGGCGGTCGCCCTGATCGTGGTCCTCGGCGTGGCCGCCCACCTGCAGCCACTGCTTTGGCTTCTGCCCGCCATGATCAGCGGGGTCGCTGTGTTGGCACACCAGCGCGGTTTGCTGCCCCACAGGAACGACTTCAAGTTTTTCCGCCGCCGCACTCAGGGTGCCCGTAGAAGGAGTTCCGGCCGTCGGTCCAACCACACGGGATCCCGGCGCGCGGGGCGCCTGCCGGCCTGGATCAGAAGAGGAGCGTCCAATAAATCACTGGCAGTCGGCTGGGTTGTTGTCGCAGCGTTCGGTGTCCGGGCGCTGGGGCTGGAGCGCGGCTTCGAGTTGTGGGTGGATGAAATGTTGTATGTGCGGCTGGGGGAGTCGGTCAGCAACGGCATGTTTCCCACGCTGCCGGACGGGCCGTTCTTCCTGCATCCGCCCGGATATTTCCTGCTTGAAGCGGGAGTCATCAAGGTGTTAGGCATTTTCGGGGACATCATCGATGTGACGCTGCAGCTACGGTGGCTCAACGGCGTTCTGGGGGCTGTCACCGTGGGGCTCGGATTCTTGTTGGTCGGCCATCTGGCCACGAAGACCGCTGCCTGGCTTACCGCCGTGCTCCTGGCCTTTGAACCGTTCATCCTGCGCAACAACAGCCACGCCTTCCTTGAGACATCTGCCATGGTTCCCGCGCTGGCCGGGATGTTGTTGCTTGTGGGCGCCCGCGAGCCTGGGAGCAGGGCGCGATGGTTCCTCAGATTGATGGCTGCCGGATTGTTGTTCGGGTACTCCATCCTGTGCAAGGACTTCTTCTTCATTTGCACGCTGGCTCCCGTGCTGGCCGCCGTTGTGTGGAAGAAGACCCTTCCGTGGCGGGAAGCGCTGGTGCTGACAGTCTTCGGCGTACTGCCTTATGCAAGCTACTTGCTGGTGGTTGCCGCCGGCGGTCATTTTTCCGATTGGGTGTGGGCAAAGACCCACGGGCTGGTGCGCATGTCCGGTGTGGAGAAGACCACCGGCTTCACTTCTGAGGGATCACCGAGCTTGGTGTCGCGCCTTATTGAGCAAAGCGGGCATTTCGGCACGAGCTATCTTCTGCTGGGCCTGTGCCCGCTGGTGGGACTCGTCCTGTGCTTCAGCCATCATGCCGGGAGGCGACTGGTCGGGCTGGGCGGCTTGGCCCTGGGAGCCGCCGGCGTCTACAGCGCGGGGTTTGGCACCTTTGAGGAACAGTACGGGTACGGCGTCATGGTGGCCGGCGCGTTGTGTTCGGTCATTGTGGTGGTGGAGCTCAAAGAGAGATACCACCGCGCACGCAGAACCCTTGGCGTCGTCAGCGTCTGTTTCGTGGCGTTGACCGTGGTGCTGGGTCTTCGGACTGAATTGACGGTGGACAACGGCTTCGTCCGGTCCAACGACTGGGTGCAGGCGAACCTGCCAGCGGACGCACGGATCAGCGTCACCAACAGCACAGGCCACTTCGCCTATCTGGATGACCCGCGGTTTGGTATCTGGCCTTCGGCGCCCCTGATGAAGCAGAACGGGGCCAGCTACATCCTGACCCAATCCAAACCCACCAGCCAAGGCTACGGCTATGCCAATCCCACCATGCTCGCCTGGTTGAAGGAGCATGCAAGGCCCTTGGTCTCGACGCCGGGCCCGACCAACGGCGAAACGACCATCTGGTTTGTCGAACCGGCTGATCTCGAACAGGCGGCGATGACCAACATCGGTGAGCCCTCCAAAAGCTACGGAACGGAAAAATAGATGAGAGTACTGCATCTGGGCTTCGAAGATCCACGCATGCCAGGAGCCGGCGGAGGATCCGTGAGGACCCACGAGATAAACCAACGGCTGGCGGCGAGGGGTTTCGACGTAACGGTCCTCACCACCCGGTATCCAGGATGGGAAGAGCGTGTCCAGGACGGGGTCCACTACGTCCCCATTGGCCTCGGGGAAGGCCGCAACCGGCTGTCCAGGCTCCTGGCGTATGTTCTGTGTTTGCCGTTTGAAACCCTCAGGAGGCACGGGAAGACAGACCTGGTGGTGGAGGACTTTTTTGCCCCCTTCTCAACGATGGCCGCACCGCTCTGGACCCGGCGCCCCACCATCGGGGTTGTCCAGTGGCTCCATGCCAGGGAGAAGGCGCGGCAGTACAAACTCCCCTTGCACTGGCTCGAGCGGCTGGGGGTGCGCTCGCACCGGAGGCTCATCTCTGTTTCGCAGGGAATCGCGGAGCGGTTGACGCAGCTGAATCCGCGCCTCCACGTGGACGTGATCGGAAATGGCGTGGACCCGGCCGCGTGGAAACCCATTCCACATCGGGGGAAGGACGTCATGTTCATTGGCCGCCTGGAGTACGGCCACAAAGGCCTGGACCTCCTCCTGGAAGCCTGGGCGCAATGCTGTGACCGGGTGGATGGCGACCTGCTGGTGGCCGGCACGGGTCCGGATGAAGCCAGGTTCCGCGAAGGCATCCGGGAGACGGGACTGTGTGGACGCGTGCGGATGCTCGGATGGTTGTCAGGTGACGAAAAGTTCCAGGCGCTGAGCGATGCGCGGCTCGTGGTGGTGCCGTCCCGGCACGAAACCTTCGGATTGGTTGCCATCGACGCCTTGGCGGTGGGGACCCCCGTGATTGCCTTCGACATCCCCTGCCTCCGTGAGATCGTCCCGACGGGTGTCGGCTGGCTGGTCGAAGCGCTGAACGTCGCCAAGCTGGCTGATGAGATCGCCCTCCGATACACGGAGCCGGCGCTTGACGGGGTGGCAGCAGAGGGACGCCGGTTCGCCGCTGCGTATGACTGGGACGTGTTGGCCGAGCGCCAGGCTGCAGCGTACAAGGACGCGGTGGCAACCCTGAAACCGACCGCATCCGGGGAAGGGGCTTGACGTGCAACTCCTTAACAGGATCGAACGGTCCATGGCCGGGGATGCGCCCTGGCTGGTCCTTTCCCCTCACCTCGACGATGCCGTGTTGTCCTGCGGAGCGCTGATGGAAGCCCAGGCCCGTGGCCGCCAAATAGTGGTGGCCACGCTGTTCTCCGACGCAGATCCCGGCCCGCACACCAGGGCTGCGGGGTCGTTCCTGCGCCAATGCGTGGTGGGGGACGCCGGTGGCCTTTACAGGGCCCGGCAAAGTGAGGACCGGGAGGTCCTGACGGACATGGGCGTTCAGTCCCTTCACCTCGGGGCCGTGGATGCCCTCTTCCGGCGTCGACGGCGGCCGGCGCGGTGGGGGAGCAGCGCATGGGACCGGCTCCTTCCGGAGTTCACCCACCGTTACCCCACCTACCGCTTCGACATCGCCCAGGGCAGGGTTTCGCGTGGGGACAAGGGGCTCATCCGCTCGCTCGGAGCCACCGTCGCCACGCTGCTGGCGGAGACTCAGGCGGAGCTGCTCTTCTGCCCGGCTGGCGTGGGGAAACACGTGGACCATCTGATTACCCGCCAACTGGGGACGGACCATCGGGACAGGCTGGTGATGTACTCGGATTTCCCCTACGACCTCCAGGCCGGACACGATTCACGGTTCATGAACCAGCTGGGATACGAGCCCTGGTCCTGGGACGACGGGCTTGCCGGGAAACAGCGTCGGATCAGGCAGTACGCCTCCCAGGTAGAGGCGCTCTTTCCCGACGGCGGGATTCCACGGAAACCGGAAAGCTACTTTGTTCCCGGGGCCGATGCCGGATGGTGACTTCACTGACGTTATCCACGGGACGAGGTTCATCGTTTTGCCCGGCGAGTGTGTCCATACGCAGAGTCCGGCGAACGGCGCCGACGGAGCGTCTTGACACTTTGGGGGATCGCAGTGGGAACTGCTGACATTGAATTGGGACTGCCGATGCGCCGTACCGGGGCGCAACCACGACGGCGGTGGACCGCTTTGGCGGTAGCGGCCACAGTTGCCTCACTCGCCATGGCCGGGGCGCCTGTTGCTACGGCGACGGCGACGGCGACAGCAACAGCCGGTCGGGCATTTTCGCTGTCAGCAGCTCCCACGGCCACAACTGCGGATGCGGCATGCACCAAGAGCGGTGCGACAGGCAGCACCGCCACCAGAGCCTACACAGTCACTACTACCGTCAACGATGCCGGGGACGACACAAGCGCCATCCAAAACCGCATCAACGCCGCAGGAGCAGCCGGGGGCGGCGTCGTCAAACTTGTAGCAGGCACCTACATCATCAACGGCAAGCTCAGAATGGCGAACAATGTGAAACTGGAGGGCGCAGGCCCGGCCACGATCCTCAAAGCAGGCCCGGATTTCCTGTCGACAAAAGGACCGTACGGTGGTTACCCCATTGTCACCACCAACTACGCCACGAATACCACGATCACGAACCTCACGGCGGACCATTCAGGCAACACCCTCCCAGCCAGTAACAGTTTGGACGGGCGCTTGAGCGAGTACGTCGTGGACATCCGGGGCGGCTCCAACAACCTCGTGGATGGGGTGCATGTAAAGAACCCGTTCACATACTCCATCGCCGCCGCCGGGACCACGAAGTTCTGTGTTACGAACAGCAGCACCGTTGTGGTCACGAGCGGCAAATATGACCAGCTTGACGGCATTCACGTCCTGGACTCATCCTTCGGCGATGTCATCAGCAATGCCATCGACCAGCGCGTTGGAACCGACGGTGACGACGGCCTTGTAGCCCACACCATCGATGGAACCACTCACGACATCAACTACATCGGGAACACGGTCCGGGGCGGACACCGGGGCAGCAGCATGCAACTAGCGGTCGGCAACCACTCGATCTATAACCTGAAAGTCGCCGATAACGAGTTCTATGGGGCGCCGTACGGTATCCGTACCGGCTATTATGACAACCGCACCGGGGCAGTCACTGGGGTGATCCTGAGCGGCAACTACATCCACGATTTGGAATTCGGTCACGTGCTCCCCGAAGGCAGCTACGACGCCATCCACATAGGCGACTTCGGCGCTCAAGGCCCGATCACCAACGTGGTCGCCACCGACAACAGGGCGTGTGCAGCAGGGGATATCCACTTGGCACCCGGCACCAGCAACATCAAACGAAACAACACCATACAAACAGGAACATGCTGACCCTGCGCCAGGACCGGATCCTGGCCGGCGGATTTAGCCGGCAGCTACAGCCACGCACAGATCATTCCGCATAGAAGTTATGGGCAAGGGCCACCCTGTTCCTGCCTGCAGCTTTGGCTGCGTACAAGGCGAGGTCGGCCTCCCGCAGGAGCTGTTCGGTTCCGGCGGGGTGGCCCCCCGAGGAAGCGGCGATTCCCGCGCTGATGGTCAGTACGCCGTCGGGGTCGCCGGAGTGTTCGATCCGCAGATCGTGCACGGCTGAGCGCACGCGTTCCATGACCGTTTCCGCGGTAGTGGCCGTCTGTTCCCGGAGCAGCAACAGGAACTCTTCCCCACCGAACCGATACACGGCGTCCGTGGCCCGGATTTCGCCGGAAAGGGTGGCGGCGATGGCCACCAGCGCGGCATCCCCGGCTTGGTGGCCATAGATGTCGTTGTAGCTTTTGAAGTTGTCAACATCCACCATGGCCAGGCAGTAGCCGTGGCTCCCGTCGTGCAGCTCACCCAGATCCTCGGAGAGTTTCAGCCGGTTGTGCACCTTGGTGAGGGGGTCCGTGCGTGCCTGCTCGGTCAGGGCCGAACGGTAACGGGCCAGGTCCGCATGCAACGAGGTGATGCGCTGGGCGGCCAGGAGCCGGATGTGCAGGCTGAACGGGTCCAGGGGTTTGGTGACGTAGTCGTCGGCTCCTGCTTCCATTCCCGCAAGGACGTCCTTCCGCGAGCCATGGGAGGTCACCAGGATGACGTAGGTGTACCTGTCCTTCTCCGCTGCCCGGATGGCACGGCAGAGGTCCAGCCCGTTGAGCCCGGGCATGATCAGGTCCGTCACCACGGCTTCCGGTCTGTGCTCCTGGAAGAGTTGCCAGGCCGAGTCGCCGTCCACGGCCACGATGCAGTCATGCCCGGATTGTTCCACGGCCGCTTTGGTGATCATGCGGGAGATCTGGTCGTCGTCCGCTATAAGGATCTTCATAGGGCTCCCAATAAGATGCGCTCAAGGGCATGGTCAACCCTTGCCAGTTCTGCGGTCAGCCGCTCCAGCAGCCGCGTTCCATCAGCGACCAGCTCCGGTCTGCTCTCCCGGCCAAGGGTTTCCAGTTCCCGGCACAAGGCTGCGGCGCCCACGGCTCCGATGTTGGCTGCTGCGCCTGCAAGTTTGTGTGCGGCCGCTTCGACGGCGGATGGTTGCCCGGCGTCGATGGCTGACCGCAGTGTCTCCACCGTGCCGCCGGCATCTTGCCGGAAGGCCTCGATGGCCGCCGGGAGCAGGCCCACGCCGTCGTCGGGTCCTAGTTCGCGGAGGATCTGGAGCCTCCCGGTGTCGAGAACAACCGCGTCCGACGGCGGTGCTTCCGCCGGCTGCGGCACCCCGGCGGCGGGCGGTGTGGGAGCAGCGGCGGCTTCCGCCGTCGTCGGTTCTTCCAACTGCGGCACCCAACGCGCCAGTACGGTTCCCAGAGTAGTGAGGTCGACGGGTTTGCTGATGTAGTCGTCCATGCCGGCAGCGAAGCAGCGCTCGCGGTCCTCGTTGAGGGCTCCGGCCGTCATGGCGATGATGGGGATCCGGGCCGAATGCCCGTTGCGGGCGCGTATGGCGCGGGTGGCGTCGAAGCCGTCCATGACCGGCATGTGGCAGTCCATGAGTACCGCCGCGTAGTTCCCGGTGAGGGCCGCCGTCACGGCTTGTGCGCCGTCTTCGACGATGTCCACGCCGTAACCGAGGCGGTTCGCCATGCCGCGTGCCACCAGCTGGTTGACCTCGTTGTCCTCTGCCACGAGCAGTTTTCCCAGCCGTGCTACCGGCTCGGCGGACGGAGCGGCCGCTGAGGGTGCCGGTGCTGCGGGGGCACGCATGGTTCTGGTGGCCATGAGGCGAAGGAGCCGGTTGTAGAACTCGGAACTGCGGACGGGTTTGGTGAGGTACTCGCGGATCCCGGCTGCTGCCAGATCGACTTTGTCCACCAACATGGTGGAGGTCAGCAGGATGATCCCGGGTGTTCCGGGGTTGGTGCTTTCATGGTTGATGAGGCGTGCCAGCTCCAGACCGTCGGTGTCCGGCATGCACATGTCCACCACGGCGATGTCGTAGGGGTGGCCTTCCAGGACGGCGTTGCGGTATTCGGTCATCGCGGAGGACGCATCGGCCACAGCCACCGGCGTCATACCCCAGCTGTCCAGCTGGGTCTCCAGCACGAGGCGGTTGGTGGCGTTGTCGTCCACCACCAGCACCCTCTTGCCCGCCAGGGAAGCAGGCAGGGTGAGAGTTTCCGAGGCCGGCGGTCCGATGGGCAGTTCCAGTTCGAACCAGAATTTGCTGCCGTTGCCCAGCTCACTGTCCACACCGATGCGGCCGCCCATGGCTTCCGTGAGCCGCCGGGATATGGCCAGCCCCAACCCGGTTCCACCGTAGCGGCGCGTAGTTGAAGCATCTGCCTGGGCGAAGGAATCGAACAGGCGGTGGTGGTCGGTGGCACTGATGCCGATTCCCGTGTCACGGACTTCAAAGCGCAGCGAGGCGTTACCGGCATCTGTCCCCAGCACGGAGACTTTGATTTCGACTTCTCCGGACGGGGTGAATTTCACGGCGTTGGAGGAGAGGTTCACCAGGATCTGCCTGATGCGGCCGGAGTCGCCCATGAGCCGTCCCGGAACATCGGGATGGCAGTAGGAGATGAGTTCCAGATTTTTGCCTTGTGCGGCCTCGGCCACGAGTCCGGCGACTTCTTCCACGAGTGCCCGGGGGTCGAAGGCGGTGACTTCCAGATCCACTTTCCCGGCTTCGAGTTTGGAGAAATCCAGGATGTCGTTGATCAGCGTGAGGAGGACTTCGCCGGCTCCCTTCACACCTTGGGCGTACTGCCGTTGGCCTTCGCTGAGCGGCGTGTCCATCATCAATGAGGTCAGCCCGATCACGGCGTTCAGTGGTGTCCGGATCTCGTGGCTCATGGTGGCCAGGAATTCGGATTTGAGTCTGCTTGCTTCCAACGCGGCTTCCCGCGCGGCCATAAGTTCGGATTCGGCGGCTTTGCGTTCAGTGATATCACGCGAAATGAAGGCCACTCCGCGTATCCCGGACGCGTTCCGTACAGGGGAGAGAGTGACGGAAACAGGGATGGTGGTTCCATCACCGCGAAGGCGTTGCGTTTCGTAGTTCTGCACGTCCCCGGTCCGGGCTGTGACGTCCATTGCCCGGCGTTCTTCCTCCTGCGCAGCTGCCGGAATGAAGAAGTCGCCCTTCCTGCCGATCACCTCCGAGGCCGGATACCCGAAGATTTTTTCGGCCCCGGGGTTCCAACTGGTGATGACACCGTCCAGGCTTTCGCCGACGATGGCGTCGCCGGAGGAATTGACGATCGCCCCCAGCCCCTCAAGTTCGGCCGTGCGTTCGGCCACTTTCGACTCGAGGTCGCGTGTGAGCGTCACATTTTCGACGACGATCAGCACCTGGCGCACGATGACGAACCCCAGGACCACCAGGCCGGTGACTAGCAGGACGGGGTCGGCGCCGATGGGGCCGGTCCGGGAGAAGAACACGGCACTGAAAACGGGGAGGTAGGGGAGCAGCTCAAGGGCGGCGGCATAACCGCGGCCGTCCTTGCGATTGCTGCCGGTTTCCGGCACCAGCGGGCTTATGCCCACCAGCAGGAAGGCTACTACCCACCCCAGCGCCAAGGGCGATCCTGTGACACCTGAAATGCCTTCCAGGGTGAGCCGCATGTAGGCGAGGTCCGTTAGGGCAAGGATCCAGAAACCGATGCCAAGGCTTAGCCACGGCAGTCTGCGCCCCCGGGCCGCACGCATGGTGAGGACGATGACCACGGAGACCATAAGGACGTCTGCGATGGGGTAGGCCATCTGTGTTATCCGGGCAAAGGCGTCACTGTCCTTGGCACCGGCCAGCGGACCCAGGACAGAACTCCATGCGATGAAGAACGTGGAGCTTGCCACTACCCCCGTGTCGAGGATGGCCCGGCGCAAAGGCAGCCGCAAACCCTGTCCGCGCAAAAGCAGGACCAAGCCAATGGAGGCCGGTACCGCGTACCAAACAAAACCGAAGTCGGCGAACGACGGAAAAGGGTAGTCGTGGTCGAGGGTGATGCCGTTGAAAGTCCAGATGCCTTGGCCGACAGACCAGAGCGCCAGTCCCGCCACAACGAACCAGCGGCCCGTAGCGTTGACCGGCTGTTTGAGGGCTGCGCGTGTATGGGTCGTCAGTGCCGTCAGGACGGCTGTGAGGATCGCCAGGTCACCTGCGAGCTGGGCTGTATTGGTGCCGGTTCCGCTTGCCAGGCCAACGGCCAGCAGTACTGCGCAGAAGGCAACCGCAATCAGGAAGAACGGCATTCCGCGTCCCGACCACGAGCGCTTCGAAAGAACCTCGTGCTTCACTCCCGCCACTGAACCCCTGCCTTCAAAAGTGGCCCCACCAAAAGCGAACGACGCCGTCTTAGCTGCGCTGAGGAGAGCATACGCTGAAAACACCCGTTCAGGGCACAATAAATGTCCTGTGAAGCGCGCAAGGCTGCAGCTCTCCCCGCCAACGTCCCATCAACCGGGACCTGAGTACTGCCAAGTAGTCCGTTCCCGGAAACTGCGTAATACCTGACAGCGCCGCGCTTCCCTTGCAGGGAAAGTCGAGTATCTCCTACTCGTGCAGCCGGCAATGCCCAATTCCTATATTTGAATTCGCAGGGGTTTATTGCAATTCCGTTCCTCCGGCTCAGCGGTGGACCGCACCCCGCCGTAGTGCGGCGGTGCTCCTCCCTATACATAGCTGCGCTTTCTGCACCTGGGCCACAACGGCTCCCACGCGCGGTCCAAGCCATGGAGTCCCGGAGTTCCCATGAACATGAATGATGTAGATCTTCAAACTTCCCTTAGTAAGAACAATGGCGTTGTCCGGCATACGCCGTTCAGTAAATCCAAGCTCATGATTGCCGGCGCCGTTCTTGCATTACTGGCATTGATCCCGCTGCTTTTCGGGGTGGTCAATTGGGCCACGCAACCGGCCAGTGTCGAACAATCAGTGTCGAATGAACAAGCGGCGGCGCCGGCGGCGTCGCCGTCGTCCGACGCAGCTTCGACACCATCCGCGGACGCCGCACCGGCCGCCCAGGCAGCTCCCGCAGCGGCGGCACCGGCCGCAGAGGTACCGGCTGCGGCACCTCCCGCAGAGGCCGCACCGGCCGCCGTCCCCGCGGTTGTTGCCGAGCCCGCGCCGGCCGCCGAAGCTGCACCCGCCCCTCCGGCCGGTGACCCCAACCTCTACACGGTGGCATCCGGTGACACGGTGGGCTCCATTGCCGCAAGGTTCGGTGTGGACGTCAACGCCATGCTGGCTGCGAACGGCCTGGGTGCCTATTCGGTAATCGTGCCGGGCCAGGTCCTGAAGCTCACTGGACCGCCTGTTGCGCCCGTCGCCCCGCCGGCGGCAGTGCAGGCCCCGGTTGCGCAGGCCCCGGTTGCGCAGGCCCAGGCCGCAGCCGCCCCTGCCGTCGTGGCAGCGCCGGCACCGGCACCTGCTCCTGCCCCTGCTGTGCGTACCATCTACGTGGCCGGTGCCGGTGGACAATCACTGGTGGATGCGTGCATCGGCCCGATCAACTACACGCCAACCAACGCCTACGCCGTGTTCATCACCGAGCACGACTTCTGCGGAGGATGGGCCCGGTTCTCGGGGATCGGTGTTGGTGAGACGGTTTCCATTCCGGGGTACGGGACCTTCACGGCCACGGGCAGGGGCCAAGTGCCCAACCCAGGCACCACCAATGATGTGGCAGCAGTGTTCGGCGGATTCCCAGCGGTGGTCTTGCAGACCTGCATCCCCGGAACCAACCAGATGCTGGTGATCGCCCTCAACTAGCAGCTGATAACTAGGCCGGCGCCGTAAGGCGCGCGAACCGGAGGATACCCAGGATGGCCGGGGCCAACTGATCCTCCATCTGGTGGTAGACCTCTTCCGCTCGTCGGTAGGGGTCTACCACGTCGTTGTCGGCAGGATCGGACGGGAGCGCGAGGTGCCGGACAGATGCTGCGCGGGCGGGGAGGTCGCGCCAGAAGTCCACGATATTCCCGGTGGCGGGAGCGCCGTCGCGGGTCTCCAGGACGGACAACATGCGCGCAAATTCGCGGACCGTAAACGTGCGTTTCAGCAGCGATGCGTCCAATTGGAGTACTTCGCCGCGGTGTTTGGACGTCATGGCCAGCACCAGATCCGTTTCCCGGAGGATCTTCTGGGTGAGCTGCCGGGCCGCAAAATCGTCCGGAGTTCCGCGGAAGGTGCTGATGATCTGTGCCGAAAGGGGCTGGATGGGTTCGCCCACCATGGCCCGCGTGCCGGCGCTGCGGACCTCGAATGATCCCGGACTTACCTGGTTGAGCCCAGCCTGGAGCAACCTCTCGGCCACGGGGGAGCGGCAGATGTTTCCGGTGCAGACGGTGAGGATTCGGAAGGGCTGGGGCGATTGCACGTAGGGCTCTTTTCTTGCGTTGGCGTGGGGCGGTTGAGGCCCCACCCCAAGTTAACACGGGGAATCTCAGGAGCCTTGTCAACAACGCCAGGCCACGGGAACAGTCATAAACCGCTGACGCTGCCTTCCGGTGAACGCTTGACTGAGATCATCCGCTCCGCATATTCTGAACGAACGGTCGGTAATTTATTAGGAGCAACCATGGCATCGCAGAATCTGCAGTCAGTGCCCGCTGAGCTGTCCCCGGAAGAGCAGGAGCGGGAGGCAGCCGGACAGGCGTATTTTGAGCGCATCATTTCGGAGGACTCGCGCATCGAACCGCGCGACTGGATGCCGGCGGCTTACCGCAAGACTTTGCTGCGCCAGATCTCGCAGCACGCACACTCGGAAATCATCGGCATGCAGCCGGAAGCCAACTGGATCACGCGCGCGCCCAGCCTGAAGCGCAAGTCCATCCTCATGGCCAAGGTCCAGGATGAGGCAGGCCACGGCCTGTACCTGTACTCCGCAGCAGAGACGCTGGGGCAGAGCAGGGACCAGATGATGGAAGACCTGATTGCCGGCAAGGCCCGGTACTCCTCCATCTTCAACTACCCCACGGTTTCCTGGGCGGACATGGGGGCCATCGGATGGCTCGTCGATGGCGCCGCCATCTGCAACCAGGTGCCCCTGTGCCGGGCTTCGTACGGTCCTTACGGACGCGCAATGGTGCGCATCTGCAAGGAAGAGTCATTCCACCAGCGCCAGGGTTTCGAGATCCTGCTTGAGCTCTCCAACGGCACGCCTGCGCAGAAGCAGATGGCCCAGGACGCCGTGAACCGCTGGTACGCGCCGTCTCTGATGATGTTCGGCCCGCCGGATGATGATTCACCGAACTCCAAGCAGTCCATGGCATGGAACATCAAGCGCTTCAGCAACGACGAGCTTCGCAGCCGCTTCGTCGGCATGATGGTGGAGCAGGTCAAGGTCCTGGGCCTGACCCTCCCGGACAAAGACATCCGTTTCAACGAAGAAACCAGGAAGTGGGAGCACGGACCCCTGGACTGGAACGAGTTCAAGGAAGTCCTGGCCGGCCGCGGTCCCTGCAACTCGCAGCGCATCGAGCGCCGCCGCGAGGCACACGAAAATGGTGCCTGGGTTCGGGAAGCAGCAGTGGCGTACGCCCGCAAGCAAGCAGAGAAAGTGAACGCAGCATAATGGCTCCCCACGGTAACCCGGAAGAACCGGCAAGCGCCGCCAGCGAGATCAAGCGCGAAGCCCCCAAGGTGGCGGCTACGAACGCAGAAAGCACGACGACGGCCCCCGCCGCGCGCCCGGCCGGCACCCCCGGCGGCGCCAAGGAAGAGCACCCGTGGTCCTTGTGGGAGGTCTTCGTGCGTTCAAGCCGCGGCCTGTCCCACGTGCACGCAGGTTCCCTGCACGCTCCGGATGCGGCGATGGCCCTCCGGAACGCCCGCGACCTCTACACCCGCCGGAACGAGGGCGTCTCCATTTGGGTTGTCCCGGCCGAGGCGATTTCCTCCAGTGATCCCGATGCCAAGGGTGCCTTCTTCGAGTCCCCGCAGGGCAAGGATTACCGCCACGCCACCTACTACACCAAGAGCGAAGGCGTGAAGCACCTGTGACCACTAAAGACGTGACCACCAAAGACACTGACTTCGCAATCGAAGGCCACGGCGATATCTCCGTCGGCGTTCACGGAGCCGGAGCTTCCGGTGACGGTTCGGCCAGCGCAACGCGTATCACGCCGGGCAACGCCCTGCGTCCTGAGGACATCGCGCTGGAAATCAGCCGCGGCCAGGTCAAGCCCGACGAGGATGTGGCTGAGTTTGCCCTTCGCCTGGGCGACGACGGCCTGATCCTCGCCCAGCGACTGGGCCATTGGATTTCCCGTGCCCCGGAGCTCGAGGAAGACATCGCCCTGGGTAACATCGCCTTGGACCAGTTGGGCCACGCACGCTCTTTCCTGACCTACGCCGGAGCCGCATGGGGCAAGTCGGAGGACGACCTCGCCTACTTCCGCCGCGAGCACGAGTTCCGTTCGGCGCACCTGTTTGAGCAGCCCAACGGTGACTTCGCTGTCACCATCGCCCGCCAGTTCATCGTGAGCTTCTACCAGTACGGGCTGTACAGCCGGCTGGTGGAGTCCACGGACGCCACGATCGCCGCCATCTCTGCCAAGGCTGTCAAGGAAGTGGATTACCACCGCGACCACAGTGCCCAGTGGGTGCTGCGTCTTGCCGGCGGCACGGATGAGTCCCGCGCCCGCATCATCCAGGGCTTCAAGCTCGTGTGGCCGTACGTGGACGAACTCTTCGAGGACGATGAACTCACCACCCGCCTGTCCGAAGCCGGTGTGACAGTCCAGCCTTCCTCCCTCCGTGCCGAATTCGATCGCCTCACGGGGCAGATCATGACGGAGGCTGAACTGGACATTCCAGGTGTCCCGCAGGCACCCGGCGGAGGACGGCGTGGAAAGCACTCCGAGTTCATGGGCTACATCCTTGCCGAAATGCAGGTCCTGGCCCGCGAGCACCCCGGCGCGAGCTGGTGACCAGCGTGGCAACCCCCTCGCAAACGCAGGCGCAAACGCAGGCGCAAACGCAGCCGCTCAGCAAGGCTGAGCAGCAGGCCTGGAACATCGCGTCCACGGTCTGCGATCCGGAGATCCCGGTCCTCACCATCGAGGACCTGGGGATCCTGCGCGGCGTCCGCGTTACGGAGGCACCCCACCATGAGGGCGCTCCCGACGGCGGCCCGGCAAGTACCGCCGTCGAGGTCACCATCACGCCCACGTACTCGGGTTGCCCCGCGATGGACGCCATTGGCGACGATCTCCGCAAGGCTTTTGAGAAGGAAGGCTACGCGGGCGTCCACATCAACCTGGTGTTGTCGCCGGCGTGGACCACTGACTGGATGACCGAATCCGGCAAGGCCAAGCTGGAGGAGTACGGGATTGCTCCGCCCAGCGGCAGGGCTGCCGCCGGCGGCCATTCCGGTCCCGTCCGCCTGAGCCTGGCCGTGAAATGCCCCCAGTGTTCCTCGCTCAATACCAAGGAACTCACCCGCTTTGGTTCCACCTCCTGCAAGGCGCTGTTTGTCTGCCAGGACTGCAAGGAACCGTTCGACTACTTCAAAGTCCTTTAAGGAAGCAGCCATGACCACCGAAACACAGACGGCCAGCCGCCGTCGTGCGTCTTTCCACAACCTGACCGTCGCGGAAGTCCGGCGCCTCACGGACGATGCCATTGAGGTCACGTTCGGTGTCCCGGCGGAACTTGCCGGCCAGTATGACTACCTCCCGGGCCAGTACGTCGCCCTGCGCACGACGCTTCCGGACGAGAACGGTGAGCCGCACGAGGTCCGGCGCAGTTACTCGATTTGCGCAGAGCCGCGCAGCTTCGAGGACGGCAGCAGCGAGATCCGGGTGGCCATCAAGAAGGACCTGGGCGGGCTGTTCTCCACGTGGGCGAATGCCGAACTGAAGGCCGGGGACGTACTGGATGTGATGAGCCCGCAGGGTGCGTTCATTTCGCGGCACGGCAAGGACGGTTCACCGGTCCAGCACAACGTCATGAACTCCATGAACCACCCGGAGGAACTGGCGGGGGAGCCGGGCAACTTCGTGGCGATCGCCGCGGGTTCGGGCATCACGCCGGTCATCGCGATTGCGCGCACGCTGCTGGCGGCCAACCCGGAAACCACCTTCGACCTCGTGTACGCCAACAAGGCCGCCATGGATGTCATGTTCCTGGAGGAACTGGCGGACCTGAAAGACAAGTACCCCACTCGCCTGGCCCTGCACCATGTGCTGTCCCGGGAGCAGCGGATCGCGCCGCTGATGACCGGCCGCATCGACTCGGAGAAGCTGCAGGCCCTGTTGTCTTCGGCGATTCACGCCGAGGACGTTGATGAATGGTTCCTGTGCGGGCCGTTCGAGCTGGTCCAGTTGTGCCGGGATACCCTCGCCGCCCGCGGCGTGGAGCCGGAACACGTCCGTTTTGAGCTGTTCACCACCGGCCGACCGGACCGCCCTGAAGGCAACGCCGGCCGTCCTGTTGTGGAGGACGAGTCGCAGGACACCTACAAGATCACGTTCACGCTGGACGGCCTCACCGGCGACGTCGCCAGCCCCACGCACGCCCGCGAATCCATCCTCAACGCAGCGCTGCGCGTCCGCCCTGACGTTCCGTTCGCCTGCGCCGGCGGCGTGTGCGGCACCTGCCGCGCCAAGCTGATCACCGGTACCGTGACCATGGATGAGAACTACGCCCTTGAACAGGACGAGCTGGACAAGGGCTACGTCCTCACTTGCCAGTCCCACCCCACCAGCGAAGAAGTTACCGTCGACTTCGACGTCTAAGGAGTCCCATGATCGAGCTCTCCATTGCCAACGGCATTGCCGAAATTGTCCTCAATGCCCCCGAAAAGCTGAACTCCCTCAACGAGGACGCCCTGGCGGAACTGGATAAGGCGTACGACGACGCTGCTGCCGCCGCCTCGCGCGGCGAAGTGCGGGCGCTGCTGCTTCGCGGCGAGGGCCGTGCCTTCTGCGCCGGCCGCGACATCGCGGCCGTGACTCCTGAAACCGATGATGCACAGGCGTATCTTGGCGGACTCGTGGAGCCGCTGTTGAAGAAGATGGCTGCGTTCCCGGCGCCCACGTTTGCCTCCGCGCATGGTGCTTGCCTGGGAGTCGGGCTGGGGCTGCTCCTGGCCACCGACGTGGTGTACGTGGCGGAGAACGCCAAGTTCGGATCGCCCTTTGCCAAGCTCGGGGCGACCCTGGACTCTGGTGGGCACTGGTACTTCACCGAACGCCTGGGCATGCACCGCACCCTGGACCTGATCTACACCGCTGATCTGATCTCCGGGGCCGAAGCCGTGGCCCAGGGGATGTTCAGCCGGGCAATGCCTGCTGATGTCCTGCTCGATGAGACCCGGGCGATTGTTGCGCGGGTCGCCGCGGGCGCGACCCAGGCGTTTGTTGCGTCCAAGGAGCTCGTGGCACACATCCGCGACCAGCGCCTGGGCCTGTGGGATTCCATGGTGGAGGAGAACGCAGAGCAGGCACGCCTGTGCAAGACCGACGACTACGCCGAGGGTTTCCGGGCTTTCCAGGAGAAGCGGGCGCCCGTTTTCAAGGGCTAGACGAACTCCTTGAGGAGCTTGTAGCCGGCCACTTTCCCTTCCAGGGAGATGACGGCCATGTCCTGATCCGTGGTTGTTACATCTGTCAGGGCGCCGTAGGTAAAGGCCAGGGTGGCCGAGCCACCCTTCAGGCACGGGAACGCCGTTTGAGTGCCGGCACCTATGTCGCCTCCCGGCCGGTCCTTGTAGGGACCGTTCGGTGGAGCGGTATATGTTGCCTGCTTCCAACAGATGAAGCCGTCGTCGAAACTTGCTCCGCGGGGCTTTCCGGTGTGGGTGTCTACCAGGTTTGAGTCCCAGAACGTGCCTGCAATCAGGAACTCACCGTGGCTTGCTGAAGGGATGAGGCCGTACTCGTCCCAGCTGTACACATAGACAGGTTCGCTCTCCCAGGATGCTTCGCCGGTCAGGGGATCGTAGCCCACTACTTTGGATCGGGCGCCCCGGTATTTGCCCGCGGGAAACTCGATGTAGCCGTCCACGTATTCGCACCGTATGGGCAATGCGGTTCCAGTGCCCATCTTGGTGTCACCGGCACTCATTGTCTTTGAGCATTCGAGTGTGGAGGCATCCGCTGTCCATAAAACCCGCCCGCTCGAGGCTCGGAAACCGACGGTCTTAGTGCTTTCGCGAAGATTCAGCGATAAGGATTTTTCCGGGAATTTCTCGGGGTCGACACCCGTCGGATTGATTCCGACCGAGCCCACATAGAGGTCAAGCTTCTCAGAGTAAGTGAAATGCCACCCCAAATCGGTGGAAGCACCTTTTCCAAAAACCTTCTCTACTTCGATCTGCCACTTAACCTCGCCGTAGGAGACGTGAGCCAGTTTTTCGACACCGTCTTTTTCCACCGCATACAGTTCTTTGCCCACCGGCTGGAAGAATCCGGTGAGCTCGTTGATGTCGGCGCCTCCGGACTCATCTCCGGTTTCCAAGTCCACCCAGTGTTCAACTGACTGCGCTGAGTCGTCAAAGGCGATAAAGCACATGTCGAAGAGTTCGTCACAGGCGAAGGGGCGCGTACTGACCAGTTCAGGCCTTCCCCGGTAGAGCTCTTTGCCTGTGCCCAGATCAAAGGCGACAGGCGAAGTCCACCAGACGACGTCACTGTCGATGCCCGCCGGAGCGGCAGCGGCCTGCAGGAAGATTGCGGCGCTTTTCCCCGAAGCAGTCCTTGTCAGCGCAGGCTTCAACGGGTTCCCCGGAGCGTCGTATCCCGGATGAACCGGCTGCTTCCACAACTCCTTGCCCGTAGCCACGGAAAGCGCGTGGGCTTCCACACCGGCACTGCCCCGGGTGTAGACCAGTGCTACCCCGTCGGCGACCACCGGCTGACCGATGGGATCGAGCGCAACTTCCCAGGCCGCCGTCGCGGTTTCCTTGTTGCGCGGGGGCGCCTCCGCTGACGCGGGAGATTTGCTCGGCGAGGGTTCGGCCGAACGTGGCAGCGGGAGCATGGTGCACGCCGAAAGCAGGACGGCGGTCCCGAGTGCCAGCGCACCGAGCCCCCAGGACGTGAGGTGGGCGCGCAGCATCGCGGGTCGAGAATGAGTCAAAATTCCCCCAGAAAAAAGGCCATCCAGACGTGGCTCAAATAGAGAATACAGCCACCGGAGTCAAGTCAACATCCCATGGCAAAGGTTGTGTGGCCGGACCTGAGGGCGTTAATAGTCAGGCCGGCCACACTGGCTGCTGCCGGGGAAGGGGGGAAAGCAGCCAAAGGCGCCGCCGGCTTCGTCGTCCAAAGGCCAGTCGGTGCTCGGTGATTGGTCAGCAAGGGCGTTGCCCTCCGACTACGGCTGTCTCTCGTCCCCCATTGGACAGCCTCACATCAATTGAGTGGGAAGAACTGCCGGAACGTGTCGTGATTCCGGGGTCCTATTCGTAACGGATTGGGCAGCTTCCAGAATGCCTGCAATCCAGTGCTCTATTCCGCCGTTGGCCGGGCGGCTGATATAGGTGCCGGTGCCGGGCAGATCCAGGATGGCCACGGGGCTGCGGCCGGTGTGATGGGGGCCTGCGTAAAGGGTCAGCTTTCCCCGGTGAATCCCCGCTACGGAGAGGCAAAGCTCGGTCCGGGCAGCCAACGCGGACTCCCACGCGGCAAGCGAGGCAGGTGTATGGGTGGTGATGGCCATCTTTTCCTCGTTCGAAGTTGATGCACAAAAGCGACGGCCGGGAGTCGGGGGGACGTGATCCGGCCGTCGCTTCGTGTTCCCGGCGGGCACCCGGGAAGTGTTCGGCTTCAGCTCATTGAGCGAGCATCAGCTTTCTGTCATGCACGACGCCGGCGGGTCATCAAAGCCAGCCCGACGCCTGCGGCCAGGAGTACTGCGCCGATGCCGGCCACCAGGAACGGAACTCCTCCGGTGACGGCCAGCGGTGCCGGCTGGGCCTTGGGACCAACCGGGGTTTCAGCCGAGTCCGTGGGTGAGGAAACGTCGCCATCGGGGCTGACTGCTTTGGCCCCGGCCACGTTCCGGATCGGCTGACCGGACTCCACGTCCTTGGCCTGCACCTTGTAGGCAGCGGTGCAGGTTACCGTTTCTCCCGGGGCGAGGCTCGTCGTCGGGCATTCGATGGTGACGCCGGCGTTGCCAAGCATCGGATCATCAACCACGACGTCATTCAGCGTCACGGTCCCGGTGTTGGTCACCGCGAACGTGTAGTTGACCGTTTCCCCGGCGTCGGCGAGGTTGTCGCCGTCGGCATCAACCAGTGCAGCAGACTTGTCGATCACCAGTGCAGCAGCGTGCGGCACGTTGGTGGTGGTCGAGTCTTCATTCGAGGTGGTGGGCTGGTTGTCGGGGTCGGTTCCAGTGGCCGTGGCCACGTTGTGGACCTTGCCCGCATCCACATCAGCCTGGGTGAGCACATAGGGTGCAGTTGCCCTGCAGTGAGTGGATGCACCCACAGCGAGATCGGCGGCTTCGCAGGTCACCGCACCGGCCAGGGGATCGTTGACCGTGATCCGGCGAACCGGCACATTGCCATCGTTGGTGACCACGAAGGTGTAGTCGATGGTGTCTCCGGCGTCGATGATGCCCGAGGCGTTGGCGTCCTTGATGGCCCCTGCTGATTTCTCAAGGGTCAGGGCCGGGGCCTGCTCGGTGACTGGAGTGTTGGTGGTATCCGGGTCGGAGACAACCTTGTCAGTGTCGGGGTCCATGCCCTCGGCGTGGGCGGTGTTACGCACTACGTGTGCTGCTTCATCGGCTGACGTCACAACGTACGGTGCATCGGCGGCACAGTTGGTTGTTGCGCCGGGAGCAAGCTCCGTGACTTTGCACGTGACGGCGCCCGCAAGCGGATCCACCACTTCAACGGCGGTTACCGGGACGTTGCCGGTGTTGGTGACCGTGAACGTGTACGCGATGGTGTCTCCGGCGTCAGTGATCCCGGAATTGTTCACATCCACCGGAGCGGCGGCGAACTTCTCCAAGGACAGGGACGGGGCGGGAACCGTGACCTTGGTGGTGGTGGTGTCCGGAGGGGATGTGACGGGGTCGCCGTCGGGATCCGTGCCGGTAGACGTGGCGGTGTTGTCCACCGAACCGTGAAGCTCATCCATGTCGGTTACAACGTACGGGGCATCGCCCGTGCAGCTGATGCTCTCGCCAGGTGAAAGAGCGTTCTTTTCGCAGGTGACGGAACCGATTTTTGCATCGTTGACCTTCACGTCATGCAACGGGATATTGCCGGTGTTGGTGACCACGAAGGTGTAGGCAATGGTGTCGCCGGCGTCCGTGATACCCGAGTTGTTCTTGTCCACCGGTGTGCCGGCAGTCTTCTCGATGGACAGCGACGGCGCGGGAGCGCTGACCGGGGTTTCGGTGCTGTCTTCGTTGGAAACTACAGGCTGGTTGCGGGGATCGGTGCCCTGGGCCGTGGCAGTATTGAGCACCTTGCCGGCTGTCTCGTCTGCTTCGGTGATGGTGTAGGGCTGATCAGCTTTGCAGTTCGTGGAGGCGCCAGGGGCAAGTGATGTGGCCTCGCAGCTTACTGCAATTGCCGGGTTCTGGCCGCTCAGCAGCTTGTCATTGATGACGACGCCGGAGACGGGCAAGTTGCCGCTGTTGGTCACCAGGAACGTGTACGCGATGGTGTCCCCGGCGTCGGTAAGACCCGAATTGTTGACATCAACCGGCGTTCCGGCGCTCTTCTTCAGGGTTAGCGCCGGTGAGGACGCAATCGGCGTCGTGGTGGAATCGTCGTCCGTAGCGTCAGGCAATCCGGCTACTGTCCCGGTGGCTGTGGCCTTGTTGATCACTTGGCCCGCAGTGACATCGTCCTGGGTGAGTTTGTAGGGCGGAGCCGTGCAGGTGACGGTCGCTCCGACGGCCAGGGGACCGGGAGGGCATGTGACTGCTCCCACCAGGGGATCGTTTACGCTGACTGTTTCCAGCGGGACGGTTCCGGTGTTGGTGACGTCAAAGGTGTAAGGGACAGTTGAGCCGGCTGTGTTCCCGCTGGGGGCACCGGCCTTCTTGTCGAGGACCAGATCCGTGATTCGTGCGGCGTTCGTGAACGTGCAGAGCACAGCAATTCCATCGGATCCAGCTGCCGGCATGGTGAAGCTGCCGCTGGTTCCTGTGCCGCTGGAGATCGGAGCACCGTTGTTTTCATTGATGCACGACCAGCTCGAGGCGTATCCCACGCCCGTGCTGCCGGACTCGGAAATGGCATACGTGGTGCCTGTGCGGCCGAAGACCGGGCCTACTACCTCGCCGGGCTGGTCCTGGAGTCCGTTCTCTGTGCCGGCGGTGGTGGCTTGAACGCCGGTTACCGGTAGACCGTCACCCTTCAGGGTGAGCGTGGCCTGGTCGGCAGGGGTGACGCGGCCGTGCGGGAAGTCCTTCTTGACCGTGATGGTGTTGGGGGTCGCACAGGAGCCCAGGTCCACGGAACCGGCCTGGGAGAAGGGCTTGGAACTCAGGACTTCGCCGGAGATGGGGTCCACTTGGCGGAGCGTGTCCGAGCTGCCCAGGTAGACCAGGCCGTCACCACCAAACGCGATGCCGTTGATGGGCTGCGGGGTGGCGATGGAGACCAGCTGGTTGGCCGTCACGGCAACGGGTGCGCCGGCGGCCGTGGGTATCTCCTGCTGGATGACAGAGAGGATGCTGTGGGTTGACCCACCGCCCATCACATACAAGCGGCCCTGTTTGTCGAAAGCCCAGTCGCCGTTGGCTCCGGCGTTGGGGATGTCACCGCTGGCCACCAGGCCGATTGAGACATTGTTGACGGTGTCGAACCCGTAAACGCGGATCGTATTTCCGGTGAATCCGCCGTAGTAGTAGAAGCCGTTGTCAGGATTGATGGCGCCGTGGGTGACGGGAGTTCCTGCTTCGCCCGCGCCCAGTACCGAGGTGGTGTTGGACGCCCGGTCGTGGCGGTAGATGGTCCGGCCGGTGTCGTTGCTGTTGGGCAGGACGCCGATGGCAGCACTGCCATCGGCTGCGATGCCCAGACCATTGAGGTTTTGGTTGGACCCGGCAATGGTGAAGTTCCCGACGCTGGTCTGCGTCCCTGTCGCGGTGTTGACGAGCCACAAGTTGCGGTTGCCGCTGCCCTGGACCGAGTACACGGCCCCACAGCTCAAAGCATCTGCCGCTGTGGCCGGGCCTGCCGACAATGTCAGCGCACCTCCGGTAAACAAACCGGCGACGACGGCGCTGCTCGCCAGGAGCGCCAAAGCCTGCCTGCCGCCGCGCCTGCCTTTACCGGTCCGTGGCCGGCGTTGGGCGGGAAGCCCGGCCGGCCTGTGTATATGTCGTTGATCTGCACCGACGGCGGGACCTGTCGTCCCGCCGCTGAGTCGGTTAGTGCCGTCAGCCAATTACTGCACCCCTTTTAAGGTGTCCGGTGGGAGCAGAGCCTTCCGCTCCCAGAGATTCGGGCGCTCCGTAGCCGTTAGATCCTGCACGCAAGAGCCACCCCCCATGACCCGGCGATGGGCATCACCGGGCCGTAAACTTCTACTTCCGTAGCCCGCGTCTGGGCGCGCGCCATCAACAATTCGGTCTGGTTTGCCTCCCAAAGCCTCTTTGATGCCGTTTCGGCACAACTGTGATGCGTCCGGCTAACCGGCAGGCACACAGGAGTCAGCGCCGTTACGATGAACGGTTCGCCGATGAAACGGAGTCAGGGCACAAGCCCTTCAAGATGTATACGGCTGTCACTTAAAAACGTGACGCGGGAATTCGAAAGTTTTTTTATTCAGTCCTTGTCCGGGGACCACGGGCAGTTTCGGAGTGGAAGCTACGGAGTGCAGAACCACCACCACCAGGGGCAGGGTTCCCCTGGTGTGACGGTAGGAGTGGGCGTGGGTGTTGGCACACTTGTGCTGGTCGGCGTGGGGGTGGGTGCCACAGTGGGTGTTTGCGTTGGCGTTGCCGTGGGGCTTGGCTGGTGCGTTTCGCTGGGGCTCGGCCCAGGAGTGGCGTTTGTAGGCAGGGGTGTGCTCGTCGGCAGGGATGTCGGGGAGAAGCCCGGCGTGGGACCGGCGATGGTCGGCGCTGCCGTGGTGCCTTGTTGTGGGAACCTGGGTTCCTCCCTGGGGGTGGTCTCCGGCGTCGAACCGGCGGGGGAGTCCGTTGGAATCGGGCGGATGGATACAGGCAGCGGGACTTGGAGTGCTTCGGCACGTGGCTGGTCCAGTGAGATCACGGCGTAATCCGGACTGACCCCTGCCGGCGGCACCCCGGCGCTGCCCGGACCCGGGCCGCCGTCCGCTGGGGTGCCTCCTGCCGGCGGCGCGCCAAGGGGTCCCGCTTCGGCCGGAGAATTCGCCGCATCCGTAGCTGACGGGGTTGAACCCAAGCCTGTCGCGACGGCGATAGCGCCGGTTGCCACGCAGGCAACCACGGCGATGGCGGCGGCCCACGCTCCGATTCCCATTCCAGCGGAGTGCGCTGCGGAACCGGTGGTGGCTTGGGCTCCGGGAAGTTGTGTGCCTGTCGTGGCGGGCAAGGCTACGGCTCCGGAACCAATCATCACGGGCACGGCGGCCGGTCCCACCAGCCAGGGCGCGACAGCCCGCCGCATCGTGGACCGAACATCCATCAGGGCCGTGGCAGCTGAGGTGCAGGCGAGGCATTTTGCGAGGTGCTTCTGCAGCCGCACGTCTTCAAACGGAGACAATCCGTCGACTACCGACTTGGCCAGCAGCGGCACATACGGCTTGCACGTCTCATCGAGGGAGGAATCCACGTAGGCCTCCAGATAAGCCAACCGGAGTCCCTTTCGGGCCCGGGCTGCAATGGCTGAAACGGCGTTGGGTTCGAGGCCCAGCAGCGGCCCTACCTGGCGGGGCCGTTCGCCTTCGACGTCCACATGCCACAACACGGTCTGCCAACGGGCCGGCAAGGACGCGAAAGCAGCGCCGGCCAGTTCCCGGTCCTTCTCGTGCAGGATGTCCTCGTAGCCGTCCTCGTCGTGGGGCAACTCCATCGGCTCCTCCACGAGTTCGTGGCGTGAGCGTGCTGTCCAATGATCCGCAGCTGAGGTCTTGATGGCCCGCAGGAGATAGGGACGGAAGGGGCCATCCGGTCCGTTTCCCCGCTGGATGGCATGAATGACCTTGAGGAAGGCCTCGGAGCTGACGTCATCGGCGTCGAAGCCGTTGCCCAATAGCTTCTTGGCGTAGGAAAGCCCGGCAGCGGCATGGCGCCGGTAAAGCTCTTCGATGGCCGCGGCGTCCTGGCCCTGGACGGAAGAGATCAGTTCTTCGTCCGATGGGTTCTCCGGTGTTTTCCCGGTATGCCCGGTCATGGCTTTTTACCGGTGAAAGCCTGGCTGGGCCTGCCCGAAGGCACTAAAAGGTGCTTGCGTGTGTTTTTCATCGTTCTGTATCGCCCCCATAGCGTTTTCAAAACCGGCTTTAGCGGAAACGGCAATTGCGCCTGTTTCCGGACACGACAGCGCGTTTCCCATCAATGGGATTCCTGGCATGGTTATTGGCGAGCCGTTTGGACCCCTCCAGGCTCTTCTGCCCGCTGACGCGTAGCCGTTCTTCCTGCATCCTATACGAGAAGCATGAATGCGAAATTGGGCCGAATTACGCAACGGACCGGACTCCGGGGAGATGGTGATGTCCGGACGGTCGGCGTGGTGACCCGCACCACATCCGGGGCTTGCCCGGTCTACACTGGGAAGGCGGCGCACGCTCCTGGAACGTGGTCCGGGCAATTCGATGGTGAATTGGAGGAAACTGCATGCCAAGTGTCACTGCCGCTGCAGCGCGCATGGATGGTCTGAGGCTTTCCGCGCCGTCGGAGTACGCCCGCATCCTTCGCAAAGCCCACGAAGCCACGATTTCCGGGCGTCCTGATCCCCGCATCCCGCAGTCCCTCCTGGAGTCCTGGCAGCGCTCCTTGGCGTTGGGGATCAATCCTGAGCGGCACAGTCCGCTCCGTCGCCACGAGGTGGAGGATGCCCGCAAGCTCGGCGCCGGCCATCCCTTGGCCCCTGTCATGCCGGCGCTCACGCAACTTCTTGCGGACGAATCCGCTGACGGCCGGCACCTCCTGATCGTCACGGACCAGCTGGGTGAGGTGCTGTGGCGGGTGGGCAGCAGCCATGCGCTTCGACAGGCCGATTCATTGGAGTTCGTTGAAGGGGCGGACTGGTCAGAGTCCGGGATCGGCACCAATGCCATCAGTGAGGCCCTGATTACAGGGGCACCGGCCCAGCTCCTTTCAGCCGAGCACCTCGTGCGTTCCCATCACGAGTGGGCCTGCACCGCGTCTCCCATCCGTGACCCGCACAGCAACCGGATCCTCGGAATCCTGGATGTATCCGGGCCCATCGACTCGGTAACTCCGGACAGCCTGCGCATGGTGCGTTGCGCCGTCCGGCTGGCCGAGGAGCTTTTGCGTACCGCCGGTCCGCGCACACCTCATGCGGCTCCCACCCGTGCAGACAAAAGAACACCCGCAACGCTGAAACTGAACTTGTTGGGGGACGCCCCGACAGCAGAGGTCGACGGCGGTGTGCGGCTGCCGCTGACGCTCCGGCGTGCTGAAATCCTGGCTTTGCTTGCCTCACGTTCGGGTGGTTGGAGCGCTGACGAGTTGGCCTACCAGGTGCATGGCGAGGATGGTGCCGCAGCTTCCGTCCGCACCGAGATGCACCGGATCCGCGCCGTCCTGGGAAAGGTCCTGGAGGCCAACCCCTATCGCTTTGCGGCCGGACTGACGGTGATAACCGACGTCTCCACCGTGACCGAACATCTGCGGAAGGCCCGCATCGCCGAAGCTCTCCAGGCTTACAACGCTCCGCTCCTTGCCCGCTCAGGAAACCTCGCCATCGAGCTCCTCCGCGACGAACTCAACGCAGCGATCAGCGCATCGGTGCGGGCCACCGGCGACCAGGACCTCATCCTGCAATGGGGCTCCAGCGACATGGGGGCCGATGATTTCGAAGCGTTGGCGGCCGCGCAGGCAGCGGCCGGCAATGATCCCCGCCTTGGAATGCTGCAGGCGAGGATGGCCAGGCGCGACCGCGAATTCCGGGCGTAGCGGGACCCTGAAAATGCACGACGACGCCGCCCGCCGGGTGAGGCGGGCAGCGCCGTCGTCGATGTGTTCCTGTCAGCGGCGCCTGCGCGCCCGGGGTGTGAGTTCGTGCGCGCCGTAGCTGTTGTCGTCCGGGTTGACCGTGACGCCGGGTTCCACGATCTCGTCGATGCGGTCCAGGACGTCTGCGGTGAGAGCGACTGAGGCCGCCGGAAGATAGGACTCCAGCTGTGCCATGGTCCGCGGGCCAACAATCGCGGAGGTGATGCCGGGATGATTGATGACAAAGGCAATGGCGAGCTCTATGAGGCTAAGCCCGGACTCTTCGGCCAGTTGCGCCAGGTCTTCAACGAGATCGAGTTTGCGCTGGTTCGCGAACCTCGTCATGTCGAACCTGGCGCTCGGACGCGCACTTGATGTGGGCGAAGATGCTGAATCTTTCCGCCATCGACCCGAAAGCCAACCGCCGGCAAGGGGACTGTAGCTGAGGGTGCCCATCCCATGGCGCTGGACGGTGGGAAGGACGTCTTCTTCTATCCCGCGCGCAAGAATCGAGTAAGGCGGTTGCTCGGTGACGAAGCGCTCCAGGTTCCGTTCCCGCGCCGCCCATTGTGCCTCCACGATTTGGGATCCTGAGTAGGACGAGGAGCCGATGTAACGGACCTTGCCCTGGCGGACCAGGTCCGTGAGGGCACCCAGCGTTTCCTCCACATCGGTGTCGGGACTGGGGCGATGGACCTGGTACAGGTCGATGTAATCGGTGTTGAGGCGGCGCAGGGAGTTCTCCACCTCACGGATGATCCACCGGCGGGAACCGCCACTCTGGTTGGGATCGTCAGGGTTCATGGGCATGAAGAACTTGGTGGCGAGAAAAACGTCGTCCCGCCTGCCCTCGATTGCCTTCCCCACGATTTCTTCAGAGGTGCCACCGGAATAGACGTCAGCGGTGTCGATGAAGTTGATGCCGGCGTCCAAGGCCCGGTGAATGATGCGGGTGGCGTCGGCGTGGTCATTGTTGCCCCAGGGACCGAACATCATGGCACCCAGGCACAGGGGGCTGACCCTGACGCCGGTGCGTCCCAGAAGACGGTATTCCATAGCGGTTCCTTTGCTCGGTTCTAGGCTTCGGGGATGACCATGGCGAAGCGCTCTTCGCGGGCTACGTCAGGGTCCGGTCCATTGCGGACGCCCGTGTCCAGGGCATCGATGGCGGCAAGTTCTTCCGGGCTGAGTTCGAAGTCGAAGACGTCGAAGTTCTCGGCGATGCGTGCAGGGTTGGTCGATTTCGGAATGGCTGACCGGCCCTGCTGCAGGTGCCAGCGAAGCATGACCTGGGCAGGACTCTTGCCATGCTTGCGGGCAACATCGGCAATGGTGGGGTCTTCCATGACGTTCCGGCGGGCTTCGCCCCAGCCGGGGTAGAACGTGATCCCACCGATCGGTGACCAGGCCTGGGTGAGTATGCCGTGCTCCGCGTCCGCTTCCTGGACGTCCCTTTGGATGAAGTACGGGTGCAGCTCCACCTGGTTGAGTGCGGGGACGATGTCCGTTGCGGCCAGGAGCTGCTTCAGGTGGTGGGGCATGAAGTTGCTGACGCCGATGGCACGCACCTTTCCTTCGGCGAGCAGGCTCTCCAGTGCTTTGTAGGCGGCGATGACCTTGTCGAAGCGGTCCGGAGCGGGCTGGTGCAGGATCAGCAGGTCCAGGTGATCAACGCCCAGTTTGGCCGCAGCCTTCTCCCAGGCGTGCCGTGTCTGCTCGTAGCCGTAGTCGCTGACCCAGACCTTGGTTTCGATGAACACCTCGGACCGGTCCAGGCCGCTGTTGCGGATGCCTTCGCCGACTTCCCGCTCGTTGCCGTAGGCAGCGGCCGTGTCGATGTGCCGGTAGCCGGTGGCCAGTGCAGCTTCCACCGCCGCTGTTGTCTGCTCAGGGGGACTTTGGAAGACACCCAGGCCCAGGGCGGGCATCGTGACGCCGTTGTTGAGAGTAAGTTCGGTATTCATGTTTCCCATGGAACAGCACTTCCAAGCACTCCGGGAGTAACTCTTGTTCAGGGTAATGTCAGTGCCTCCCACCCCGGGCTGGCCCCGCGTAGCGTAGAGCCATGACACTCAGCGACGACGTTCGCAAATTCCTGACCTCCCGCCGTGCACGGATCACGCCGGAAGAGGCCGGCCTGCCCGCATACGGAGGCAAGCGCCGGGTGACCGGACTGCGCCGCGAAGAGGTGGCGATGCTCGCCGGCATGAGCGTTGACTACTACATCAGGCTTGAGCGCGGTAATCTCTCGGGCGCCTCGGACAACGTCCTGGAGGCGCTCGCCCGGGCCTTGAAGCTTGACGACGCCGAGACGGCCCACCTTTTTGACCTGGCCCGCTCCACCGCGGCGTCGCCGCGGGTTCGCCGCAAGAGCAGTCCCCGGACGGTGCGTCCCAGCGTGCAGCGCGTCATTGATGCCATCAGTTCGGCACCGGCTTGGGTCCGCAATGATCGCGGTGATGTCCTTGCGTCCAACGAACTGGGCCGCGCTCTCTACATGGACATGATGGCTGAGCGTCCCGGTCCGCCGAACAGTGCCCGGTTTACGTTCCTCAATCCGAAGGCCCGTGAGTTCTTCATCGATTGGGAGCGCAGTGCTGACGACATCGTCGCGGCACTGCGCTCGGCCGCGGGCAGGAACCCCTACGACAAAGACCTCAGCGATCTCGTCGGTGAGCTTTCGACCCGCAGTGAGGAGTTCGGCACGCGGTGGGCCCGGCACGATGTGAAGTACCACCGGACCGGACGCAAGCGTCTTCACCATCCCATCGTGGGCGATCTGGACCTCAGCTACGAGGCCCTGGAACTGGCGGCAGATCCAGGGCTGCGGATCAATGTCTACACCGCCGAGGAAGACACGCCCTCCGCCGATGCGCTGAAAGTACTTGCCAGCTGGGTCGCCACCCAGCGTGAAACGACCAAGGCGGCTGTCAACGAGGAGCAGTAATCCGCCGGCGCTCCTGGCGCCGGCGGATATGCCCAAGGATGGAGGTTCCTAGGGATGGACCTACCTAGGGGTGGACCTACCTAGGGATGGACGAGGATCTTCACCGCGGTGTCATTGTGGTGGATGAGCGTATTGAAGCCTTGCTCCACCAGGTCTTCCAACGCAATCCTCGCCGTGATGAAGGGCTCCAGATTTACCTTTCCCTCCTGGACCAGCTTGATGGCCTCGGCATGGTCCCGGACGTAGGCTATGGTGCCGCGCAGATCGATCTCCTTCAGCACGATCTTCTGCATGTCCACTGTCGCCGGCCGGCCCCAAATGGAAACGTTCACCACCACACCTGCGGGTTTCACCGCCGTCAGGAGCGTATCCAGCACCGCGTTGACTCCGGCGCACTCGAAAGCCACGTCCGCGCCCACGCCGTCTGTCAGCTCCAACAGCCGTGCCTGCAGATCCTCCTGGCCGGGGTCGATGACATAGTCGGCCACCCCGCTGGAGATGGCTTTGTCTTTCCGGGCCGCACTGAGTTCGCTGATCACCGTGGTGACCCCCTGGCTCTTCAATACAGCGGCCGTCAGCAGCCCGATGGGTCCTGAGCCACCCACCAAGGCAACGTCTCCGGGCTTGGCACCGCTGCGGGCGACCGCATGGTGGGCCACGGACAGGGGCTCGATCAAGGCGGCTTGATCCAGCGGGATGTTGCCGACTTTGTGGACCCACCTGGTGTCCACAACCACCATGCCGCCCAGGCCTCCACCTCCGCCGGAGAGCCCAATGAAGCCCATTTTGGTGCAGAGGTGATAGTTCCCCGCCTTGCAGGGCGGACACTCGTCGCACACGAAATAGGGTTCCACGACTACGTTGTCGCCCACCGAGAGCGCCTGGACACCCTCGCCAACGTCCACGATTGTTCCGGAGAATTCGTGGCCCATGGTCACCGGGGCTTCTTCCCCCGAGAGGGGATGAGGGTGTCCGGGGGCCGGGACAAAGATGGGCCCTTCCAAGTACTCGTGGAGATCGGTTCCGCAGATGCCGCACCACGCCACCTGGATCTTGACGGTGCCGGGTCGTACCTCCGGCTCCGGGACGTCGTCGATCCTGATGTCGTTGCGTCCGTGGAATCTTGCTGCTTTCACAATCGGCTCCTTCAGCGGGTGTGGTGGGATGGCTGCAGGCTGTACACGGGGGTGGGGAGCCCTTCCATCCGGGCCTTGAGCTGCAGGGCGAGGTACTTGGAGTAGTGCCGGCTTTGGTGCAGGTTTCCGCCGTGGATCCAGAGGTTCTCCACGTTGGTGGGTTTCCACATATTGCGCAGTTCTCCTTCCCAGGGCCCGGGGTCTTTGGGGGTGTCGGAGCCGTACCCCCAGCACTTGCCCACTTGGTCTGCCACTTCGGGTGAGACGAGGTCGGCGAGCCAGCCGTTCATGGAGCCGTAACCGGTTGCGTAGATGATCACGTCGGCTTCGAGTTCGTCGCCGTTGTCCATGATCACGGCGTTGCCGGTAATTTTGCTGACCTGGCCGTTGGCGAGCTTCACGCGGCCGTCGATGATCAGCTGCGATGCGCCGACGTCGATGTAGTAGCCGGAGCCGCGCCTGAGGTACTTGAGGAACAGGCCGGAACCGTCCACTCCGAAGTCCAGCTCAAATCCGGCGGCTTCGAGCTGGGAGTAGAACCCGGCGTCGCGCTTTGCCATCTTCTGGTACACCGGCACCTGGGCCTCCGGAAGGATGCGGTAGGGCAGGGAAGCGAAGAGGAGGTCGGCCTTTTCGGTGGTCACTCCGTTGGCCAGTGCCTTTTCGGAATAGAGATCGCCGAGGGCCAGGTCCATCAGGGATTCGCTCCGGGCGATGTGGGTGGATGAACGTTGGACCATGGTCACGTCCGCTCCGTGCTCCCAGAGGTCCGCGCAGATATCGTGGGCGGAATTGTTGGAGCCGATCACTACTGCTTTCTTGCCGGTCCAGTCCCCACCGCCGGGGTGCTTGGAGGAGTGGTATTGCTCCCCAAGGAAGGAGTCGGCGCCGTCAAAGACCGGGATGTTGGGGTAGCCGGAAACGCCCAAGGCGAAGACAAGCTGCCGGGGACGCAAGGTGACCCGTTCGCCGTCGCGGATGACGGTGACCTCCCACGTACCGCTTTCCTCATCCCACCGAGCTTTGGTGCATTCGGTATTGGACCAGTAGTTGAGCTCCATGATGCTGGTGTAGTGCTCGAGCCAGTCGCCGATCTTGTCCTTGGCTGCGAAGACCGGCCAGTCGTCGGGGAAGTTCAGATACGGCAGGTGGTCGTACCAGACGGGGTCGTGCAGGTGGAGGGACTTGTACCGGTTGCGCCAGGCGTCACCGGGACGGGCGTTCTTGTCCACAATGATGGTGGGCACGCCCAGTCTCCGGAGCCGTGCACCGAGGCCGATGCCGCCCTGCCCGCCGCCAATGACCAGGGCGTAGGGCTGGTCCTCATAGCCGAGCCTGGCAGCTTCTTCCTCTTTGCGTTCCAGCCAGGACTTCCGGCCTTTTTCGATACTGTGGGCCACTCCTTGTTCGCGGTGGGGACCCTTCCTTTCTTCGTATCCTTTGAGCTCCTGCATGGTTGTCAGCAGTGTCCAGCACTTTCCGTTGCGGAGCCGCAGGTGTGCGTAGCCCTTTCCTTGCAGGGTCTCGAAATTGACCCAGGATTCGGGGTTCATGGCGTCGCCCGCGGCGTCCTCGGCCAAGGCCCAGTTGGATGGCTGGACATCGCCGAGCACGGCCTCCAGCATGTCCTTGATCCCGGCCTTGCCCTCAAGGGTCTTGAGGTTCCAGGTGAAGGAGACGAAGTCGCGCCAATACGATTCGTCATCAAACAGCGCCAGTGCTGCTTCGATGTCCCGGCTGCGCAGGGCTGCGTCGAACTGCGCCAGCCAGGTTTCCATAGCACCGTTGGGTGTGTCAGGCATGATTCCTCTTTCCGTTGCTTGCGAGTGGACACCATCCGGCACATCATTCGTTGGAAAGTGGCCCACGTCACAAGTAAAGGGCGGAGGGGGTTACAAGAGGGTTACACGGGACGTTGGGGGTGAAAACTACCCTCCAACAACGGAGTATTCGCTCTTCAGCTTCGTGGTCAGGCGCTCGACGTTCCAGGGGACTGGCGGGGGAGCGATCGATGGTGGCGATGTACGACGGCGGACGCGTCACCGTCCGCTGGTGCCCGCCCAGGGTTAGGCTGGGGTTTCATAAGTTTTGGGGGGAATGAATGAGACGTGGCTGGACGCTTTGCTGCGCAATGGTCATCCTGTTGGCCTTGTCCTCATGTGCCCGGCCCGGCATCGAGGAACTGGGACGAAGCGCCATCCGGGACCGCGCTGCAGAGGGTATGGACTGGTTCATCGGGTTTACCGCGGCCACGGATACGTCCGACAGGGACGCCGTGCGCTCAAAGTTGCAGGGAACCAGCGTCACTTACTCGTTCGGTTGGGAGGCCGACGGCAACTTCCATGCCGACCGGTACTTCCGCGAACACCTAACCACCAGTGGGGGTTGGTGGGCTGAACAGCGAACCGTCAGCGCGTGTGTGCGATACACAGCAAAACCCGGAGGGCCGGTGATGGCATCCGTGGTCTGTCCGGACAGGCTCCCGTTCACGGAGCGGGTCGACGAGCATGTCACCATTCCTTGAGCCGGACCTGGCGGGTGTTAATCCCTGTTGGCTAGCTCTTTCAGCCGTAAAGGCCGGAAAAGAGGGGAATGCGCCCCGCCTAAATGTTGAACGGCTTGAGCACTACCATGACCACGATCGCCAGGACGATATCAAGGACAGCCAGCACGATCCCAGCAGTGGCCTTGACGCCTTGGGTCTCGGCTTTGCGGGCAAAGATAAAGGCCGCGATGCCCAAGGGAATTCCCAGGATGAACATGCCGATGACGCCCAGGATGATTGAGGTCTTCTTATACGACTGGCCGAGCCTTCGTTGAATCTCGGTCTCGGTGGTGTCGGTTGTAGTAGTCACGGTTTGAAGGATAACCTGCGGACACCCTGAGTCTTGCAGTCCGCGTCCCTCAGCATCCTTACCACCCCCGCCCAAAACCGCCCTATCCTTAATTGATGAGCCACTCCGCCGAATCGACCATTGCCTTCGAGGGCCACTTCGCCCGCGACTTCCCCGAGCTGGCTGTTCCGTGGCGGGCGGAGGAGGCCCCGGATCCGCAGCTTCTGCTGGTCAATGAACCACTCGCCGTCGAACTTGGCTTTGACCCTGGTTTCCTGCGGAGCCCGGAGGGCGTGCGGCTGCTGATCGGCAACGCCCTGCCGGAGGATGCAACCCCGGTGGCACAGGGCTATTCCGGGCACCAGTTCGGTTTTTATTCGCCGCGGTTGGGGGACGGGCGCGCGCTGCTTTTGGGTGAGGTCGCCGACGCTGACGGGAAGCTACGCGACATCCATTTGAAGGGTTCCGGCCGGACGCCATTCGCGCGGAACGGCGATGGCCGGGCCGTCGTCGGACCCATGCTGCGCGAGTACATCGTCAGCGAAGCGATGCACGCCCTGAATATTCCGACCACCAGGTCCTTGGCGGTCGTCGCCACGGGCCTATCGGTCCAGCGCGAGACGGTCCTCCCGGGCGCGGTCCTCACCCGCGTGGCGAGCAGCCACATCCGGGTGGGCAGCTTCCAGTACGCGAGGGCCGGCAACGACATCGAACTGTTGCGCCGCCTGGCCGACCATGCAATCGAACGCCACCACCCGTCGTCGAGCACTGAAGACAATCCGTACCTCGCCCTGCTCAAGGGCGTCATAGCGGTCCAGGCGCGGCTTGTAGCCCAGTGGATGCTGGTGGGCTTCGTCCACGGCGTCATGAACACGGACAACATGACGGTGTCCGGCGAAACCATCGACTACGGTCCATGCGCCTTCATGGACGGGTTCGATCCCGGTGCGGTGTACAGCTCCATCGATGAGCAGGGCCGGTACGCCTACCGCAACCAGCCGGTGGTGGCCGAGTGGAACCTGGCCCGGTTCGCGGAATCGCTGGCGCCCTTGATCCATGATGACGAGGAGCAGGCGGTGGCGCTCGCCGTCGAAGCACTGGGCGGTTTCCGGCAGCAGTACAGCGCTGCCTGGTTCAGTGGCCTGCAAGCCAAGCTGGGGCTTCCGGAGGGAATCGACGACGCCGTTGCCTCGCCTTTGGTGGATGACCTCCTTGGGCTGGTCCAGGAGGCGCGCGCCGATTACACCTCGTTCTTCCGCAACCTCGGCGAAGCTGCCCGCGGGAATGCCGAACTCGTCCGCGGCGTGCTTCTCGACCTCCCGGCGTTTGACGACTGGCTGGAGCGGTGGCGGGCCCAGAAGCCCGACGCTGATGCCATGGACAGGGTCAACCCGATCTACATCCCGCGGAACCATCTTGTGGAAGAGGCACTCGCGGCTGCGACGAACGGGGACACCGGCCCGACGGCGGAACTGCTGGAGGCGCTCGGTTCGCCTTATTCGGAACGCCCCGGGCTGGAGAAGTTCGCGGTTCCGGCGCCTGAGAGTTTCGGCCCGTACCGGACTTTCTGCGGCACGTAGGTTAAATGCCAAGGGGAAGCGACCCGGCTGGGTCGCTTCCCCTTGGCATTGTCCTTTGCCTTTAGCTCCAGACGGCCCTGACTACCATGTCTGCACCGGCAGCCAGGTGGTTGCCGGTGTGCCCTGCATCCAGAACACAGACATCCTCTGATTCAGGCGCGCCTGTTGATACAAGGCATTCTGCTGCCCTGAAGCTAAGAAGGTCTACGGGGAGGCTGTCGCCTATTCGAAGTTCACTCATGATGCCCTTTTGCTTGGTCCGGGCATCGCAGTACGTCACGCTGGCCCGGGGTGTGGAGATACGACTTTTGGAGCGCCGGACTTCATCAGCGGTACCTCCATACTGCCTTGCCGCGGAGGGTTCCGTCTACGCAGGCCCCTGAGAGCTAGTGGAAGGGGGTGTCCCGCACGATGGCCATGAGTTCGTCGCGCAGGCCCTCGGAGTCCAGATTGATGGTGGAGAGCACCGAGTTTTCCTGGCCGTGGGACTGTTCCAACAGGTCAAGGCCCAATGGGGTGATCGACACCAGTTGGCTGCGTCGGTCAAAGCGGTTGGGTTCTTTGAGGATGTATCCGCGGGCTTCGAGTCTGTTGAGGAGCGGGCCCATGGTCTGCGCCTGCACACGGACGTTCTGGGCCAGTTTTCCAGGGGTGATGGGCCCACCCGTTGCCACGGCATCGAGGGTGAGCACTGCCGGATAGGTGAGGCCAAGTGGGCGCAGTTTTTCGTTCCATGCCAGCTCCACCAGTCTCGCTGCCGTAGACAGCAACCGGCTGGTTGGCCAACGGTCCATATCAGGCATTCAGGCACCCCCGGCCTATCGCAAATAGTCAGCTTGCTTACTATGCTACATCAGCCGTTGGACGTAAGGGCGGTGGTCAACCGGCGACCCTGAATTGTTCAAGTACAACAAGTGATGAGTCGGTGATGGTGAAATCCTCGCCAAGCTCCGCCTTCATTGGCTCTGATGACCAGAATTCGGTGTGGCCGACCAGCCAATCTGTGACCGTAACGTACCCCTCTCCTTCGGCCAGCACGTGATCCAACGGAACATCGCGGAGTGGGACGATCCGGACCGCGGTAGTGTGAATCACCGCCACCCTCTGTCCATCCGAATCGATGACCGCACCCCTGTTTCCGACAACGGGCAGCGGTTCGTTGCCGACCTCGTATTCGTGGAGAAGGGAAGTTGTAGCAGTCTTGCGGCCAGCCAGGATCGCACTGACCAAGCGATCGCGAAGTGGCCCGGGGAAGGCGAATTCAACGATGGGGAGCTGTTCATGCATACGAACAGCTAATCACTAAGTCAGGAGAGCTCGAACGCCGGACGTCCGCCGCTTCGCTCGTCGCTGTGCACTTGCAAGGCCCGGCGCATGGCCTGGCGGTTTTCTTCCACCGCTTCGAGGTTGCCGGCCACCCGGTAGAGGTCCGCGGCCCACTGGAACTCGTCTGCAGCGGCACGGAAACGGGCTTCGTCGAACAGGCGGCGGCCAATGTGGTGGCGGACGTAGGCTTCCTCGTCGGGTGTCCGAACGGTCCGGAGCGCCTTTTCGTGAAGAACTGCGGCATCGTGCCAGCGGTATTGCCGTTGGTAGACCTGGGCGAGAATCAGCAGCAACTCGCGGCGGTCGGGGGAGTCGGGTAGAAGCTTGAAGCCTTCGTCCAGGGCTTCAGTGTCCCGGCGGAGCAAGCCCAGGTACCTTACGCGCTCCGTGGGCGGACAATCGCCGGCCAGTGCAGCTTCCACCACTGCGGCGCGGTCGATCACCACGTCGCGGAATGTCGAAGGGTCAGTACGCCAAAGACTTGCAGTATCTTCCACCGTGATGTGCCCCCCATAGGACTGTTACGGAGCCGACTGTGTTGCAGCCGCCGTCGATGGCAAGCTGCGGAAGTCTCCATAATCTCATGAAGTGACCACCCCGCAAGCCAATCGTCAGTGGAGCTGGCTGTCAGGGGGAGTAACCCGCCAGGAGTGGAACGGAACGGTGAGTCCGGCGCGGGTGGGGGCGCAGGTGAATGGGCCGGCGAAGGCGGCAAGCTCCGGGGAGAAAGGAACCACGCGCACCAGCTGCAGCGGGCCGGTCCCTGCCGCGGCCCGGATGGTCAGTGCGTCGCCCGAGCGGCTGATGCGCACACGGACCCGGCCGCCGTTCCATTCCGGGACCGGTGCCAAAGACCAGTCCGAGAAACGGTCGGTGACCACTGCGCCCAGTTGAGCGGCGCCGTCGGCGAATTCGACGCCCGCCTTGACCCAATGCCCGGCGCTGACGCGGACGAAAATCCCCGCCTGGTCGAACTGCTGCGAGAACGCGGCGGTGAACTCAACCTCCATGGCGCTGTCCAGCGGAAACGGGGCAAGCAGCGCGTGTTCGGTGTCGTGCACGAAACCGTAGGAGGTGACGCGCCAGGCGTCGCTGCCTTCGGCTGCGGTGACCAGCAGGTCGGTTCCATGCTCGACGACGGCGGCCGGCTGGTTGGTCCACTCGCCGCGGCTCCACGCTAGTTCCGTACTCACAGTGCTCCTTGTTTCCCGCGATCAGTGACTCCACTCTGACACATGGCACGACAGTGCCAATTGCGCGCGTACGGGTAGGTATCTCCTAGTGTCGACGGAGGCAAAAGGCAAGTACCGATTACTCGGGCGCAGGGCAGATAATTGTTCTTTACTAAGTCCAGCGGATCACCGCAGGGGCAGGAGACGGTTACGTAGGAGGTGCAGGATGGAACAGATTGAGTTGGACGACAGCGTCCTCCGTCTGGAAAAGGGTGTCCTGCATCTGGTGTGGAACCACGGCGTGCGCATCGAAGCGGGGAACGCCCGTGCGGCCGTGGATGCCGTCAATAGACTTGCGGACGGTCGGAAACTCCCGCTGCTGGTGGACATGGCTGCCACTGGGTTCCTGAGCCGTCGGGCGCGGGAAGTCTTCGAGGAACCGTGCGCCGCGTCCAGGATCGCGTTACTGGGAGAGAGCCCGGTGGACCGCACCGTGGTCCAGTACCAGCTTCACACCAGCAAGGTTCCATGCCCCACGATGTTTTTCACGTCGCGACTGGAGGCGTTGGGATGGCTGGCTGAAGCTTCCACTGCTGAGGGTGCGTCTGTTTCTGCCGGGCGGCCTACCGGCTTTCGATAGAGATCCCCGGGAGCGGGGTTGCCGAAGGTGCACACCCGGCACAGCAGGAATCTGTTGCTTCCGTTTCCTTGGTGCCGATAGTGACCGATTCACCCGTGCCTTTCGGGCGCTGCACCACAGGTGCGCAACAGCTGTCCCCCTGCCAGGCGTTGATGCCTTCCCTGACGGCGATACCGGCTATGACCAGTGCGGCGCCGGCGTCCGCCCACCACCACCCCAGGGTGCTGTTGAGCACCAGTCCGATCAGCAGGACAGCAGAAAGGTACGTGCACAGGAGCGTCTGTTTCGAATCGGCGACGGCGGTCCTTGAGCCGAGCTCCCGGCCCGCGGTGCGCTGTGCCCAGGACAGTACCGGCATGATGGCCAGGCTAAGGGCGGCAATGATGATGCCTGCGGTGGAGTGCCGGGCTTCTCCGGCCCCTGTCAGCGAGCGGACGGCGTCGAGGGCCACGAACGCGGCCAAGGCAAAGAAGGAAAGCGCGATCACCCGGAGGGTGAGATGTTCACGCCGTTCCGGATCCTTGCTGGAGAACTGCCAGGACAATGCCAAGGCGGACGTGACTTCGATGATTGAGTCGAGACCGAAGCCGACCAGCGCCGAGGAATCCGCTACGCCGCCGGCCCACAGCGCCACGGCGGCCTCGATGACGTTGTAGCTGATGGTGGCTGCAGCGAAAATCCGAATGCGGCGCATCAAGGTGAGCCGGCGCGCGGGGTGCATTGTTCCTTGGAATGTGCTCATGCGATGCAGCTCCCGTCGGGTGCGCAGCAGGCGGGATCGACGGAGAGGACGACGCTCATCAGGTCCTTGATGGCATGGCCCAGCCGGGGATCGGCGAGTTCATAGCGGGTACGGCGGCCGTCGGGGATCGCGACCACCAGTCCGCACCCTCTCAAGCACGTCAGGTGATTGGACATGCTTTGCCGTGATACGCCAATCGCGTCTGCCAAGTCGGACGGGAAGGACGGAGCCTCGGCAAGGGCCAACAGAACCTTGGCTCGGGTGGCGTCCGAGATCGCGTAGCCAAATCTGGCGAGGACCGGTGCGTTGGAGAGAACCTGCATAATTTTAGAGTACATCGATGAGTGTATTCATCCAATGATGTACATAAGGCCGTTACGCGGCTCTTTCGGGTTACTGCAACTAGTCCTCGAAGTTGAGCTTTCCGTCGCTGCTCCCGGTTACTCTTTCAACAATCTCTTCGGCCACGACGCGGAGTTTCTGGTTTCGGTGGCTGGAGGCGGTGGTCAACAGCTGGAACGCCTCGTCGTGTCCACAGCGGTTCTGGGCCATGATCACGCCGCAGGCAAGGTCAATCACTGTTCTGCTGGCCATGGCGGCCTTCAGGTCCGTGTTCAGCTGCTCTGTGGCTTCGATCCGGATAGCAAGGCGCAACGTGCTTCCGGCAACGTCCGCGAAATCGGTGGCCTCCCTGATGACGTCCTCGGTGAAGAGTCCCGGCGCCGGCGCGAAGAAGTTCAGAACTGCCTCCGAGGTTTCGCCCAGCATCATAGGCACCCCGAGGGCGCTGTGGACGCCTTCTGCTGCAAGGAGCCGGCTGTACTCGGGCCAGTCGATGTCAGTTTCGACGTCGGCCAGCAGCACCGGGCGCCCCTTGTCCAGGGCTTCCAGGCAGGGACCCTCCTTGAGGGTTTGTTCAATATGGTCCAGGTGCACAGCCTTCTCACTGCTGCCCGCAACGGTGGCTGTGCGTTTGCGCCGGCGAAGTGTCACGGCACAATCGATACGGGCTCCGCTGGCTTGGCTGATGGCAGTTGATGCGAACCGGGTCAGGCCATCGAGGATAGCCTTGATGTCCGCGGAGCCAGCCACCAGCTCGTGGAGCCCGCGGATGTGCTCGGTAGGGTCAAAGGTCTCCATGCGCCTAATGGTAGGCCACTCCAGCCGCGCCTGCTCCCTGCCGCAGCCCCCTATCTCCCTGCTCTGGCCCCCTAATGCTGGTGTGCGCGCAGGGGCTCAGGATGGTGCGTCTCCGGCGGGCGAACATGCTGCGGGAGCGTCGGCGAAGGTGAACCAGTCCGGGAGGGCCGCCGTGTACGCCTCGCGCACCTGGGGATTTTTGGTTGCCGTCCAGTCCACGGTGGCCTTCACCTCAACCTCGTTCTTGTCCCATTCGAACCAGTTGATCATTTTCAGTGCGGGGTAGTCCGTGGGGATGGCCGGATCGAAGAGCTGACCCCACCAGGCCTCTTTAATGGCCAAAGCGTCGGCACCCTCGCCTGATGCGACCGTGAGGGCCGCAGTCTCAGGAATGGCCACGGGTTTGTTCCGGGCGGTCCCGTACTCGGTATAGAAGTCCGGGACGGCGAGATCGTCGCCGCCGGCACCGTTGTAGTTGCCGGTCAGTTGCTGAAGGAATTTGCCCTGTTCGGGAATGACGTTGGCACCCCAAGGGTAGGTATTGCCCCAGTGGTAGAGGGACATGCCCACCCAATCCACTGCATCATCCCCGGGGTAGTAGGGGGCGTAGGGATCGTCAACGCCGGTGACTTCGCCATCTTTGTTGGTGTCCAACGCAGCGAACTCCGGTGTTCCGGCTACGGCTTGATACTTACCGCCGCTAAAGGGGTATCCGCCGCCATAGTTCGGCGCCCACATCATGGCGCTTCCTGCCGCCTTTGCATGAATCGCTGTGGCCACGCGCTGATAGGCGGCCACGTAGGCCGTGGGTTGCTGGCCCCAGGCATACCAGGACCCATTCATCTCGTGGGCGAACCGGACGATCACGGGAACGCCCGCGTTGTTGAAGCGGGCCAGCATGGTTGACAAATCGACGGCAACCTCCGGTGTGACGGAAGCCAACCCTTGCTTGGGCTCGAGGGTGAGCAGCATCGTCCCGCCGTTGGCACGGATCTGCTCGAACGCGGCTTCAACGTTGCCTCTATCTGTCCCCGACATGGGAAAGTCGGTGAACGTCACCGTGACAGCGGGCCGTTGCCCAAGGTTCGCCGCGTATTGCTCAAGGGTTTCGTGCTCCCAGTCCAGATTCACGCCCGCCAGGATGCCTTCAGGTGGTGCCGAAGGAAAGGCGGCCCGGCACGTGGGGAGCGGCGAAGTGGTGGAGCCTGGCTGTGGTCCAACGCAAGCGCTCAGGGAACTCCCCAGCAGGGCCGCGCCAGTGACAGCAGCAAATAATTTACGGGCTCCCCAAATCATGGCTTTCAATGTAGCAGCGCACCTGTAGCATCATCATCATCACCGCATTCCCGCGTAGAGGAGCCGGAAGCCATGTCTGAGATATCCGATGGAACTGCCACCACTACCAGCAAGACATTCAGTCGTGAGACGCGGGTAGCCACTCTCATCGACGCGCCTCCCTCCAAGGTGTGGCGGCTGTTGACCGACGCCGGGAATTACCCCACGTGGAATTCCACGGTGGTGTCAGTGGACGGTGAGATTGCCCCGGGATCGAAGATCGCCTTGGTGTCCACGTTGGACCCCAGCCGCACGTTCAAACTCAAAGTCAAGGAATTCCAAGCGCCTGCCAAGCTCGCCTGGGGTGACGCTCTGGGAACCCGGACTTACACCATCACCGAGACCAACGACGGCCGGTCCCGCTTCGAGATGGCGGAGAAGATAGGCGGGCCCGTCTTCCCGCTCTTCGCCAATAAGATTCCGTCCTTCGACGCCAGTTTCACCCAGTTCGCCGCAGACCTGAAAGCGGCTGCCGAAAAAGCTTGAGAATGACGACGGCGGTGCGGGGCACCTGCCGGACTCAGGGGACAAACCTGTAGCCCATCCCTGGCTCGGTGATCAGGTGCCGGGGGCTCCCCGGTTCCTTTTCGAGTTTTCGGCGGAGCTGGGCCATGTAGACGCGGAGGTAGTTGGCTTCCTTGGCGTAGGCAGGGCCCCAGACTTCCGTGAGGAGTTGCTGCTGGGTGATGAGCTTGTCCGGGTTCCTGACCAGGATGTCCAGGATGTTCCATTCCGTGGGTGTCATACGGACGTCCTGGCCGGCCTTGGTGATTTGCCTCTTGCCCAGGTCCACTGTGAAGGAGCTGGTCTCAACCCTGGTGATCTCTTCGCTGGGTTCGGTGCTTCGGCGCAACAACGCCCGCAGCCTTGCCAGGAGTTCCTCCAACCCGAAGGGCTTGGTGATGTAATCGTCAGCCCCTGCGTCCAGGGCTTCCACTTTGTCGTTGGAGCCGTGCCGGGCGGAGAGCACCAGAATCGGTACAGCACTCCATTCACGCACTGCAGCGATGACGGCGTTCCCGTCCATGTCGGGCAGGCCGAGGTCCAGGATCATCACCGCGATGGGCCGTTGGGCGGCGGCGCGAAGGGCGGACTCTCCATCGGTGGCGGTCACCACCGTGTATCCCTGGCCTTTCAAGGTGATGGCGAGCGCCCTGACAATGTGGGGGTCGTCGTCCACGACCAGAATGTTCACTAGGGGCCTTTCGGGGCAGGCAGTGCGGTAACAGGGGGAGCCGCGGGGCGTTGCGGCAGGTCCGGGGCGGGGCCTGTGGAGAGGGGGAGCCTGATGAGCATGGTGAGTCCGCCTCCGGGTGTTTCTTCGGCGGTGAGTGTGCCACCCATGGCCTCGGTGAATCCTTGGGCTACGGCAAGGCCCAGGCCCACTCCCGTGGTCGCAGGAACATCGTCCAGCCGTTGGAAGGGCTGGAACATTTTCAGGACGTTGCTGGCCGGGACGCCTTGGCCGTGGTCAATGATGCGCAGTTCGCCGGCGGGCCTGCCGTCCAAGGTTGTGGTGCTGAACCCTCCCGCGGCGCCGGCGATGACCACCTCGGAGTCAGGGGCGTATTTCACGGCATTTTCCACGATGTTCGCGATGACCCGTTCCAGCATGCCGGCGTCCACTTCGGGCATGTTGGGTGGCAGGTCCACCCGGACCCGTCCAGGTGCGATGCCATGCAGGGCTGCGGGGATCACGTCGTACCAGCGCAGGGGCTTGATGAGGGCATTGACGGAATCTGAAGTGATGCGGGACATGTCCAGCAGATTGCCGACCAACCCGTCCAAGCGGTCCGAGCATTCGTCGATGGTTGCCAGCAGTTCCTGCTCTTCGTCCTCGGTGTACTGCACGCCAGGCTGGCGCAGCCCTCCAACAGCGAGCTTGATGCCCGCCAGGGGTGTGCGGAGGTCATGCGAAACGGCCCTGAGGATGGAGGTCCGCATGGTGTTGCTTTCGGCCAGCCGCGTCACTTCCCGGCGGGTGGCGGCGAGCTGGCCACGTTCGAGCAAAGCGGACAGATGCGCGCCGAAGGCTCCGAGGAGCCGACGGTCGCTGGCGGGCAGTATCCTGCCGCTGAGGACCAGCCTGGTGGTGCTGTCCACCTGTTCAATGTTGTCGACGTCGTCCTGGTCACCTTGGGTGCTGCCCGCTGCTGCGATGCGGCGCCATTCCGGCTCTGCTGGGGACGGCCGGAGCTGCCGGTTGTCCCCGGCAGAGGAAACGTACAGTGCCGCGCCGTGGACCTGGAAGACTTCCAGTGCTTGTTCCAGGAGATCCTGCACGGGGTCTTCTGCGGTGGTTGCCCCGCGGGTGAGGTCTGCCAGGGTGGCTGCTTCAGAGCGTGCGCGTGCTGCCTCCTTCGAGCGCCGAGCGGAGAGGTCCACCACCACAGCCACCGCGGAAGAAACTCCGGCGAACACCAGGAGGGCCAGGAGGTTCTGTGGGTCACTGATGGTCAGTGTCCCCATCGGCGGGATGGAGAAGTAGTTCACCAGGACGCTGCTCCAGAGCGCACCCAGAAGGGCGGGCCACAAGCCACCCACCAGGGCAACGGCTACCGAGCCGCTGAGCTGGATCAGCACTGCCGTGGCAATGTTGTGGGTTGGGGCCGCAGCAAGCACCAGCTGCAGCAGCACCGGAACGATCACGGCCATGGCAAAACCGACGGCTACACGCACACGCCCGAGGTCGCGTTTGCGGGTGCGCTCCAGGCCGCGGCCTCCCAGGGGGTGGGAGACCATGTGGACGTCGATGTCGCCGGATCCTCTGACGACTCGGCTTCCCACGCCACCGCTGAGGAGGTTCGCGGGGAATTTGCGGCGTGATACTCCCACCACGATCTGGGTGGCGTTCACACTCCGGGCGAAGTCCAGCAGTGCCTTGGCAGGGTCTTCTCCGGAGACGGTGTGGTAGCTGCCGCCGAGGTCCTTGATCAGGGTGCGTTGGGCTTCCAGGTCCTGGGGGGACTCGGCGGCCACACCGTCAGCGGCCCGGACGTGGACGGCCAGGAGGTCACCGCCGTTTACCCTCTTGAGGATCCGCGCGGCACGCCGGATCAGTACTTCGCCTTCGGCGCCCCCGGTCAGTCCAATGACGATGCGCTCGCGGGCAGGCCAACTTTCCTCGATCTGGTTCTCTGCCCGGTAGCGCGCCAATCCTTCGTCCACACGGTCAGCGAGCCAGAGCAGCGCCAATTCCCGCAGTGCTGTCAGGTTGCCCACCCGGAAGTAATTGGACAGGGCAGCGTCGATCTTGTCGGCATCGTAGATCTTGCCATCGCCCAGGCGCTGCCGGAGCAGCTCGGGCGAAATGTCCACCAGATGGATCTGGTCAGCGCGGCGCACGACGTCGTCCGGGACGGTTTCGGCCTGCTTGACGTCGGTGATGGCGCTGACAACATCGCCCAAGGAGGCCAGGTGTTGCACGTTCACCGTGGACAGGACATTGATGCCGGCGTCCAGCAATTCCTCAATGTCCTGCCAGCGCTTCTGGTTCCGGCTCCCGGGAATGTTGGTGTGGGCATACTCGTCCACGACCGCGGTGTGTGGGCGCCGGGCCAGGACCGCGTCCAGGTCCATCTCTTCGAAGGTGCTTCCCCGGTACTCGATGGACCGGGTCGGCACGATCTCCAGCCCCTGGGTGAGCGCTTGGGTATCGGCGCGTCCGTGGTGCATGGCGAAGGCCACCACCACGTCTTCGCCGCGGCCCAGCAGTCTGTGGGCTTCTTCGAGCATTGCGTAAGTTTTGCCGACGCCCGGTGCTGCTCCCAGAAAAATCCTCAGTGTTGCCCGCGCCATGTCCTCATTCTTCCACTCGGGAACCGAAGCTACTCACGGGTTCGCGGCCAGCCGGGCGACGTCCAGATTCAGCAGGGTCACGTTGACCGACGGCTGGCTGAGGAAGGCCTCGAGCCCGCTGCTGGTCTGCTGGTCCACCAAGGTCTGAACGTCGCCGGCTTCGAGTCCGTGGGCTTTGGCAACCCGCTGGACCTGGAGATCCGCGTAGGCCTTTGAAATGTGCGGGTCCAGCCCTGATCCGCTGGCCGTGAGGGCATCCGCCGGAATGTCGGCTGGGTTGGCGCCCTCCGCTGCCGCGATAGCTGCACGGTTGCTGTTCACGGCGTCCAGGAGTTTGGGATCGTTGGGTCCAAGGTTGCTGGCCGAGGACGACGCCGGGTCCCACATGACGGCGGACGGCCGGGCGTGGAACCACTGGGGGCTCTGCGTTCCTGACTCGTCCGCCATGGTCTGGGCTATGAGCGCTGATGCTGCCGGCCGCCCGGCGGAGTCTTTCACGATGGATCCGTTGGCCTGGAACGGCGCAACCAGCTGCCCTGCGCCGAAGACCGCCAGGGGGTAGAGCAAACCCAGCACGATGGTTGCCAGCAGCAGGAACCTGGCTGCGGTGCCTGCTTGGCGAAGGTATCCGGAAATGGTATTCATGGGTGGCTCCTAGCCGATGCCTGGGATGAGGGACAAGACCAGGTCAATGAGTTTGATTCCGAGGAACGGGGCAACCAGACCGCCCAATCCGTAGAGCAGCAGATTCCGGCCCAGGGCCTGGTTGGCTGACACTGCCCTGTACTTCACGCCCCGCAATGCCAAGGGGACCAGGACAATGATGATGAGGGCGTTGAAGATCACGGCTGACAGAATCGCCGACGCCGGACTGGCCAGCCCCATGATGTTCAGCAGTCCGAGCCCGGGGAAGGCTGCCGTGAACAGCGCCGGGACAATGGCGAAGTACTTGGCAACATCATTGGCCACGGAGAACGTTGTCAAAGCTCCCCGGGTAATGAGCAGCTGCTTGCCGATGCCCACAATGTTGATCAGTTTGGTGGGGTCCGAGTCGAGGTCCACCATGTTGGCTGCTTCTTTGGCCGCCGGTGTACCGGAATTCATGGCGACCCCCACATCCGCTGCCGCCAGCGCCGGAGCATCGTTGGTGCCGTCTCCGGTCATGGCCACCAGGCGTCCTTCACTTTGCTCCCGGCGGATGACGTCGAGTTTGTCCTCGGGCGTGGCTTCGGCAACGAAGTCGTCGACGCCGGCCTCCGCCGCGATCGCTTTGGCCGTCACCGGGTTGTCGCCGGTGATCATCACCGTTCGGATTCCCATGGCGCGCAGCTCGGCGAAGCGGGCTCTCATGCCCGGCTTGACCACATCGGCAAGGTGAACTGTTCCCAGAACCCGTGCGCCGCCGTCGTGCGTGCTTTCGGCTACCAGCAGCGGTGTGCCGCCTTGGGCGGAAATCTCCTGGACGCGGCGCTGGACTTCAGCCGGGAGGCGACCGCCGGCGTCGGTGACAAAATGCCCGACGGCGGACGCGGCGCCTTTGCGGATGAGGCGACCGTCCAGGTCCAGCCCGCTCATCCGGGTGCTGGCGGTGAACTCCACAACCGTGATGTCCGAGTAGGCGGTGCGCAGTCCGGCGAGGTCGGGACCGCCGATACCGCGGGCATCGGCAAGCTCCACGATGGACCGGCCTTCCGGTGTTTCGTCGGCCAGGCTGGAGAGCCGGGCGGCGGCGGTGAGTTCATCGAGTTCGACGTCGTTGGCCGGGAAGAAGTTCACGGCACGCCGGTTCCCGTAGGTGATGGTGCCGGTCTTGTCGAGCAGCAGCGTGGTGATGTCGCCGGCTGTTTCCACTGCTCGGCCGGATGTTGCCAGTACGTTGTGCTGCACCAGCCGGTCCATGCCCGCGATGCCGATGGCCGGAACCAACGCACCAATGGTGGTGGGGATGAGGCAGACCAGCAGCGCAACCAGCACGATGGGAGACGGAGTGGCGTTCGCCAGTGATGCGAAGGGCGCCAGGGCCATGGTCACTACCAGGAACACGATGGTCAGTGAGACGAGCAGGACGTGAAGGGCGATCTCGTTGGGGGTCTTTTGCCGGACGGCGCCCTCCACCAGCTTGATCATTCTGTCGATGAACGTCTCTCCGGGCTCGGCGGTGATGCGCACGACGATCCTGTCGGAGAGGACCTTGGTCCCGCCGGTCACCGAAGACCTGTCGCCGCCGGACTCCCTGATGACCGGTGCTGATTCGCCGGTGATGGTGGACTCGTCCACGCTGGCCAGGCCTTCGATGATTTCGCCGTCGGAGGGGATGACGTCCCCGGCTTCGCAGATGACGACGTCGTTGAGCTTCAGGTCAGTGCCGGCCACCACTTTGGTGCTTCCATCGTCCTGGCGCAGCCGTGCCGTGACACCCTGGCGGCTTGCCCGGAGGCTGTCCGCCTGGGCCTTTCCGCGGCCTTCGGCGATGGCTTCGGAGAGTGTTCCGAACAGCACCGTCAACCACAGCCACGCGGTGACTGCGATGCCGAAAATGTCCGGCTTCACGGCGCTGATCACGGTACAGGCCGCTGCTCCCACCAGCACGACGAACATGACGGGGGAGTGGATCATCTGCCGGGGATCGAGCTTCTTGAACGCGACCGGGAGGGCAGCCCGAAGCGCGGCGGCATTGAGCTTGGCCGGCGCCTTGGTGTGGTGCTTATGTTCCGGTGGAACGGGCGGAGCGTCAACGGGGTGGCCGGGTTTTTCGGTCTCCGCGGCCGGAGCCGTGCTGGAGTTGGTCATTTGATAAGTCCTTCTGCGAGGGGGCCCAGAGCCAGGGCGGGGAAGTAGCTGAGCGCGGTGAGGATCACGGTCACGCCCAGCAGCAGGGAGCCGAACAGCGGGCCGTGGGTTGGTACCGTGCCGGAGGAGACCGGGATTTTCCTTTGCCGTGCCAGGGAACCTGCGAGCGCAAGGACCAAGGCGATGGGAAGGAACCGGCCCAACAGCATGGCGAGCCCCAACAGGGTGGAGAGGTAGGGGCCGGAGCTGGTGATGCCGCCGAAGGCTGAACCATTGTTGTTGGCACCGGAGGTGAAGGCGTAAAGCAGTTCACTGAACTGGTGCGGTCCTGATGCCGGGGCATTGGCCATCACCTCCGGCAGGAGTGCCGAGACAGCAGCGAGTACCAGCACCAGGGTGGGGGTTACCAGGATGTAGAGGGCCGCGATTTTCATTTCGCGGGGGCTGATCTTCTTGCCCAGGAATTCCGGGGTCCGCCCCACCATCAGCCCTGCGATGAAGACAGCGATGATGGCCAGGACCAGCATGCCGTAGAGCCCGGATCCTGTTCCGCCGGGTGCCACTTCGCCGAGCATCATGTTCAGCATCGCGACGCCGCCGGCCAAGGGAGGCAGCGAGTCGTGGGCGACGTTCACCGCTCCGGTGGAGGTCAGGGTTGTGGACGCGGCGAAGATGGAACTGGCCGCCGGACCCAGGCGCTGTTCGAAGCCTTCACCCAGGCCGCCGGCTGCCGCCGTCGCCGTTCCTTGTGCGGAGGAGACGGCCCAAGCCATCAGGCACGTCGAGGTCAACCAGAGGGCACCCATGACGGCGGCGACGGTGTAGCCCTGGCGCTGGTCTCCCACCATCCGCCCGTACATGTACGGCAGTGCGGAAGGGATGAGGAGAATGAGGAAAACCTGGAACAGACTGGTGAAGACGCTCGGGTTTTCAAAGGGGTGGGCTGAGTTGGCGTTGAAGTAGCCGCCTCCGTTGGTGCCCAGGACTTTGATGGCTTCCTGTGAGGCCACGGGACCGCCGGGAATGGTCTGCGCGGCGCCGGTGGCGGCGTTCGTGACGTCGGTGGACCAGAAGTTCTGCACGACGCCGCCAATCACCAAGGCGATGGCCGCTACGGTCGCGATGGGCAACAGGATGCGGAACGAAGCGCGGGCGAGGTCCACCCAGAAGTTGCCCAACCGGTCTGTTGTGGTCCTGACGATGCCGCGGATCAGGGCCACGACCACCACGATTCCCACCGCGGCAGAGAGGAAGTTCTGTACGGCGAGCAGGCACATCTGGACGAAGATGCCCACGGTGGCCTCGGGAACGTATGTTTGCCAGTTGGTGTTGGTGACGAACGAGATCGCCGTGTTCATGGCAACCCAAGGGTCCACGCCCGGCAGGGAATTGCTGCCCGGCAGCACGCCTTGGAGACGCTGCAACGCGAAGATCACAAGAATGGAGATCAACGAGAAGAGCAGAACGCTGCGCAGATATACAGACCAGCTCTGTTCAGTCCCGGCGTCCACTCCGGCCAGGCGGTAGAGGACCTTTTCAGGCTTTGAGTGTTTGGTACCTGTGAAGACCCGGGCCATGTACACACCCAAAGGCTTGTGAAGGAGAAGCAGTACCAGAACCAGGACGGCTATCTGGGTGATGAAGGATGCAGTACTGAAGACCACCCGGGGTCACCACTTTTCCGGGTTGAGGAGCACAGCCAGCAGGTACCCTGCAAGGGCCAGGCCAAGGATGAACAGACTGACCCACATGATCGCGTCCGCGTTCATCGCCCACTCACCGGGCCTTCGCCGTCCACCATCATGCCCAACAGGTGGGCCACCCACATCACGATTCCCATGCTCACCACAAGAATCACCACAACAGCCACGTCGGCCACTGGAACGTCCTTTCATCAGTGCCCCGATTGCGGGGCTGATGACAGTCAACTCCCGCAAAAGTGCTGAAAAGACGTTCCTTACGGTTCCTTAATGCGGACGTGGGAAATCTTGATGCGCTCTTAACGCGGGGGCGTTAAGGATTCGTCAAGATCTGCCCGCTTCCCGCCAATCCATAGCTGATCGGTGCTAGCTTCGGCACGGAAGCCTACCCATTAGGAAGATCGGGCATGACTGAACGCTCCCTCATCCGCCGCAGCCCGCTGCAACTGGCTGTTGCTGACCAAGGGCAGCGCTTGGTGTCGGGGCTGCTGCATCCGGTCCGTCTGGTGCCTCTGGCTTTCCTGGCGGTGATCATCGTCGGCGCGGGCGTGCTGATGCTGCCGATATCGAGGACAGGCGACAGCGGCGATATCGTCACCACAGCGTTCTTCACCGCGGTGTCGTCTGTGTGCGTCACCGGTCTGATCACCGTTGACACTGCTACGTACTGGACGCCTTTCGGGCATGGGGTGATCCTGGCACTGATTCAGGTGGGTGGCTTCGGGATCATGTCCCTGGCAACCCTGTTGGCATTGTTTGTGCGGAAGACCATTGGCCTGCGTGGCCAGCTGGTGGCCCAGTCCGAGACCCACACCCTGAACTTCGGCGACGTGAAGTCCGTCCTTTTCAAGGTCCTCAAAATTATGGCCGTTTTCGAGGCGTGCACGGCGCTCATCCTGACAGTACGTTTCTGGATCGCTTATGACGACAACCCCGGCACGGCCCTCTGGCATGGGGTCTTCCATGCGATTTCCGCCTTTAATAACGCAGGCTTTGCCCTGTACAGCGACAACCTCATCGGATTCGCTGAAGACCCCTGGATCATCGTCCCCATTTGTGCCGCCATCGTTGCTGGAGGACTGGGTTTCCCGGTGATCATCCAGCTGTTCAGGACCGGCCTCAAGTTCAAGAACTGGACCGTGCATCTCCGGCTGACCGTCTACGGTTCTTTGCTGCTGCTGGGCGCGGGCATAGTGCTGTTCGCGGCCTTCGAATGGAACCGCCCGGAGACGCTGGGGCCGCTAAGTTTCACCGGCAAATTGTTGGGTTCCCTGGCAGGGGGCGTGTTTCCCAGGACGGCCGGTTTCAACAGCATTGACTACGGCGTAGCCACCCCGGAAACGCTGATGGTCACCAACATTCTGATGTTCATCGGCGGCGGGAGCGCAGGAACCGCCGGCGGTATCAAGATCACCACGTTCCTGGTCCTGGGCTTCGCCATCTGGAACGAGGTTCGCGGACGCGAGCAGGTCACCATCGCGCACCGCTCCATCAGCTCATCCACCCAACGGCAAGCGCTCACCGTGGCCTTGCTGGGTGTAGGAGCCGTTGTCCTGGGGACACTGCTGCTCCTCATGGTTACCGACTACAGCCTGGAGAAAGTGCTCTTCGAAACCATCTCCGCGTTCGGCACGGTGGGCCTAAGTACAGGAATCACCTACCACCTGCCGCCCACCGCAGAATGGGTGCTGATGGCCTTGATGTTCACCGGCCGCATCGGCTCCGTCACCGTTGCCTCAGCCATCGCGCTGGCATCCCGGCCGAGGTTGTTCATGCTCCCCGAGGAACGGCCGATCATCGGTTAGGCACCGGGGATCACGACGGCGTTGCTACCGCCGGCTTTTGCGTGGGGTCTGCGCCGGGTGTCATCCCAAGGAGGAAGTCCTCGTACCCCGAACGGACTACCCAAGTGAGCACCCTGGGGTGACGCGCTCGCCGCCGGGACAAGCGAGGCTGGATACAGGGCGCACGGCGCGCACTGGGAAGGCATGTTTGAAGAGGGCAGTAAAGAAACTACTCGTGACAGTCTCTGCGATTGGAGCCGTGGTGGCGCTGGGGTTGGCGACCACCAGCGTGGTGAACGTAGTGGCGAGCAATTCCGAGAGCAGCAGGATTGAATCCTATGGTCAGCGGGTGGAGGTGGACGGCAGGAAGATCAACGTCCTGGTGACCGGCAGCGGCATCAAGGACGTCGTCCTGTTACCGGGCTTTGGGACGTCGTCGCCGGTGCTGGACTTCGCACCTCTGGTCCGCGATCTTTCCAAGGACCACCGGGTGATTGTGGTGGAGCCGTTGGGCTACGGATTGAGTGATGGCACTGACCGGGACCGGACTACCGAAAACATCGTGCAGGAAGTTCATGGGGCCCTCCAGGCTCTCAACGTCAATCGCTACATCCTGATGGGGCACTCCATCGCCGGTCTCTACGGCATCGACTACGCCAACCGTTACCCGGAGGAAGTCAGCGCCTTTGTCGGCATTGACACTTCCGTCCCGGGGCAACCAGGCATGGATACAGAGTTCCCTACAGGCCTGATGTCTGTCGCGAAAAACCTTGGCCTGCTCCGGCTCATCACAGCTGTGACCAGCTCCGACGACAACCCCGTTTATACCGAATACGCGCGTGAGCAGATGCAGATGCTCACCAACCGGAATTCGATGTCGCCCACGTACCTCAACGAGATGGAGCACATAGGCTCGAACTTCCAGCGCGCCCTGGGAACCGGCTTCCCGAAGGATCTGCCGCTGCTGCTGTTCGCGGTTGCGGAGAACAAACAGAACCCGGAGTGGCTCGAGCTGCACCGGCGCCAGGCCGCCAGCGTCACCGACGGCACCGTGGTGCCCATCCCCGGCGAGCACTACCTCCACCACACGCACGCGGGAGAGCTCGCGGATGGAATGCGGGCCTGGGAGGTCGGGCGGGGTTAGGCTCAGTCGCGAAAGCGATCAGAAACGCACGACGGCGGTGCTGGCGCAGCCTCGTGCACTGGCGGATCGTTAGGTTTCGCGAGGACAGGTCCCCGATTGTAACTAGGTGCAATCCGTCTCAGCCGGGCGCCACGGCGCTTAATGCCACTTATGCCAGCGCTGCTGCCCTCGCGGGGAAGGCTGATACTTCCTCGGTCACAGCCAAGCTGGACAAGACCGAGGCGGTGGCGAAGTACGGCCCGACCACCTCCGCGCTCCAGGATGCATTGGGTCGCATCTACACGGGTGCCAGCGATGTCAATATCCTGATCATCTCGGATTCAACCGTGGCCCAAGGCGCAACCACGACGTGGGGCATGGGCCTACCAGCAGAGTTGGCGGCGCTGTTTCCTACGCACAACATCGTGACGCGCTGGTACCGCGACGGGAGCGTTGCCTACAACAACCCTGTCACCATCACCGGTACAGGTGCGCGCAACATCAACCTGTGGATGGGTTCTGTTGCTGGCAAGGATTCTGCCTACCCGGTTACCGGCTACGCCACGCTGGTCACCCCGGCAAACGCGGACGTCATCATCTTTTCCCACGGCCACAACGAGCTCTCGACAGACACGTTACGGCAGATGCGGGACCGGTACGTCCAGAACCTCGAAACCATCCGAACTTGGGCTCCGTCCGCGTCAGTCGTCCTTATGTCTCAGAACCCGGGCAGCAGCGCATCCGCGCAGAAGTCCGGCGTCCGTGTAGACATGTACCGCAGGATCGCCGCCGAACGCGGCTACGCGTTCATTGATGCGCACATGGTGGTCCTCCGCGATGGGCGGGACGTCAACACCGTTCTTGTTCAGGGTGACGGCTTGCACCCCACGGCGGCTGGCCATCTCGTGTGGCTTGCCGAGGTTATGCGGCACTTCCAGAACACCACAGTGGGGCAGCCAGCCACCTCCACGACACCTAGCCTCTACACGTCCCGTCGCAACATGCTCACCAATGGGGACTTGACGGACACCAGCGTGCCAGGCGGGTTCGTCCTGGCCGGATGGTACGGAAAGAACGTGACCCACTCGCAGTCCACGGCCATAAAGAAATCCAAGAGATACAGCTACAAGGTGGCAAAGACGGCTGCCCACGCTTCCGCGAAGCTGTTCCAGACCATCCCGCCCGCGCTCGTCGCTGGCAAGGACGTGACGGTGGCGGTCCGCATGGACATCCCATCAGGCAAGCCAGCAACAGCAGGGCGGGTGTCCGTGGTTGACACCGTCTCGGCCCTGATGAACTCGACAGAGTACCGGCCGATTTATGATCAGTGGCATTGGAAGATCGTCACGACCACTGTTGCCGCAGCATCAACAGGGCTCACCGTGAACCCGTTCACCGACCCCAACGGAACCGCGAGCCTGGAAGAGGTCGACGTCGACAGGATCGTGGTCACACAGGGAAGCTTCCCCAATGACGTCTACTAAGCCGTAAGGCCGTACCAGTCAGTGGCGGGGGTGGTGTGGAAAGGGTGTTCACAGGCGCAATCTTGGCTACCCAAGGCGGTGGCTTCCCGCTCCATCGACAGGTCCGCGCACCTAGCGGGGCGGGCGGGGGAAGCCCCACCACGCTCCGTCTCAGGGCGTTGCCGGTCTCGGGCTCTGAGTATTCATGCTGGCACTGGGGCACTGAGTGGCCGGCGATGGCATCTTTTCTGAGGACTCCCGCACGATGATCACGACAACACCAGCAACGAAGGCACCAACGACAGACAGCGTCCAGACCATTTCCGCGTGCATGAGTCCCCCAAAAGTCGAAACCAATTGAGCTTCAGTGCACGGGTACCTAGCTGTTTCCTCGACCCGCGTCACGCCGAATGAAACGCGAGGACCGGGTCTTTTGATATCCGCTACGCCTGGGCTTTACTGAGGTGCATGGTGACGCGAAAGATTCCTAGCAAGGTGCTCGATATCCTCAGGGAGGAGGTGGGGTTTCACTGTCCCATCGATGTAGATGGGGATGTCTGCGGAAGCCCATATTTGACGTGGCATCACTTTGATCCTCCGTTCAGAGTGGAAAAGCGCCATCGTCCTGAAGGGATGATTGCACTCTGCCGGGAGCATGCAGATAAGGCAGACAACGGAAGCTACACCGATGACCAACTGAGGCGCTATAAGGCCGAAGGTAAAGGCCGCGGACTCTCAGTGTCCGGTCGCTTTGATTGGATGCGAAGGTCGATCCTCGCGGTCGTAGGCGGTAATGCTTTTCTCGACACTGACGTGCTTATTCAGGCCGGGGACCGCAAGATAGTGTGGTTCTCCAAAAACGCGCACGGTGAGCTCCAATTGAACTTTGAGATGCCGACCACGTCGGGCAGGCCGCGTGCTTCCATTATCGACAATTGCTGGGTAATCGAACCGGACGCTGACTGCAAGGTGGAATGTCCGCCGATGGGCCGGCTGGTTAGCGTCACATACGGAAACGGCGACATGTTTAGGGCGGAATTCCTCACAATCAGAGACGAAGCTGAACTGGTACAGCGTGTTCCGGTAGTTCGACTGGATCCGGAGTTTCCGTTCGAATATCCCCTGACAGTGGTACAGCTGGCGCAGGTGGCCTCCAACACCGAGCTGCAGTTCCACCCGAACAAGACCACGACAGGACCACTCTCTCTTTCGGGGGGGGCTGACAATTGGAGGGCCCCTAGGCATCGCCTTCGACAACTTGGCTCCCGATTTTGTCAGATCCTCGCCGCTCTCTGGCTTCGGCGTGCTCTTCGAGAGCGATTAGGTGGTGAACTTCGGTGCTACCTGACAAAGGCCCTGCGGCCCCTGGACGGTCGCACTGCTCCACGTCCAGCCCAATGCCTAATCTGCTTCTCTACCGGGCGCTCGAACCACTCATGCAAAGCTGCTGATCCAAGAACCGCAGCAATGAGCACCACGCCAGAGGCGAGGATTCCTGCAACGTTCGGAAGCCTATTGATTGCAGGAGCTGCGCTGAGAATGAACAGCTCGTGGACCAGATAGAGCGCGAATGACCACTCGCCAAGCTTGACTATGGGGCGGGCCGCGAAGTGACCGCCTGTGGCTCGTATATCGCGCGAAGCAGCAGCAGCGATGATAGCCGCAAACCCGGGCAGCATCCAAAGGTCCGCAACCACGTACGGCATACGTTCCGGATCCTTCAAGGCCACGTCTGTTGCCAGCATGATCATGGCGTAAAGCCCCGCTGAGAAGAGCAGGGCATGACTGAGGGTGAACTTAGGAGTCCAGCCATTTTTGATCAAGGTAGCCAAGCAGATGCCAATGATGAACTCACCCAGTCGAAACGCGGGAAGGGTGTAGAGCAGGTACCCCAACTGGCTTGTAGGAAACACCAGTACGCAGATCCCTGCGACGCCAACCATTGATACAGCAGTTATGACCATGACTCGCGCCGGACGCAGGAACCGCAGAGCTTGGAACGCGAATGGGAACACCAGGTAAAAGAACATCTCGCAGGACAAGGACCACGAGACTCCGTTGAAGGCGTACCTTATGTCGCCCGCCGGGAACCATCCTTGCGTGAGCGTCAGGACAGCAGGGAGAGCAGCCCAGTTGATGGTTGCGCCGGTGATGAATAGGGCTGTGACCATAGCGAAAATGGTCGTAAGGGCATGCAGCGGCCACACCCTAGCGAACCGCCGCCAGTAGAACTGAGAATTGGGCAGTCCTGGCTTTCTCGACCAGGCAAGGACGAAACCGGACAACACAAAGAAGAAACTCACCCCGGTATAGCCGAGGCCGACGACCTTAGAAGCTGGCCCTGCCGGTTCCAAGTATTTTGCAGTGTGGAAGAGCACCACGATCAAGGCCGCGTAAAAACGAAGGCCCGTAAGGCTGTCCAGGCGCACGTTGGCAGCGGTGACGTTATGCAAGTAGTTCCCCCAATGCGAATGTTGTCAAGTCAAAGAACATTCTAGAGGCAACATAAGACCGGTCATGCTCCTCCTCCGGTACATGCTCTCACTCTTCTGGGTCCGGCTGTTGCTAAGGATGTTTGAAGAGGTCAGTTAAAAAGTTGCTCGTGACAGTCTCCGCCATCGGAGCCGTGGTGGCGCTGGCATTGGCGACGACCACTGTGGCAACCGGGCACCGATACGCAATTCCCCACGGGCCTGATGTCAGCGGCGAAGAACCTTGGCCTGCTCCGGGTACTCACTGCTATCGCGTTCGCGGACGACAACAACCCCGCCTACTCGGACTATGCAAATGATCAAATGCAGATGCTCACCAACCGGAATTCGATGTCGCCCACGTACCTCAACGAGATGGAGCACATAGGCTCGAACTTCCAGCGCGCCCTGGGAACCGGCTTCCCGAAGGATCTGCCGCTGCTGCTGTTCGCGGTTGCGGAGAACAAACAGAACCCGGAGTGGCTCGAGCTGCACCGGCGCCAGGCCGCCAGCGTCACCGACGGCACCGTGGTGCCCATCCCCGGCGAGCACTACCTCCACCACACCCATGCAGGGGAGATCGCGGATGGAATGCGGGCTTGGGAGGTTGGGCGGGGTTAGCACATCCTTCCTGCCAGCGGCCGGGCGAGCGTACGCTGAGGCAATGGAGTCCGAAGTCAGGACCTTATCCCTGAACACCGGGATCAGCGTGCCTTGTTTTGTGCAAGGGAACCTTGAACAAACAGCCGACGACGGCGGCGCACCACTGCTGCTCCTACACGCCTGGGGCGAATCCTGGCGGAGTTTCGATCGCCTCATTGCGGCCCTCCCGGGGTTGGTGATTGTGGCACCTGGCTTGCGGGGTCATGGCGCGGCCGACAAACCCAGCAGCGGCTACTCGCTTCCTAACGTTGTTGAGGACGTCGTCGGCATGCTGGAGGTGCTCGGCGCCAAACAGGCACATGTCCTGGGTTCATCCAGCGGTGGTTACGTAGCCCAGCAACTCGCTGTCTCTCATCCGGACCGTGTCGCATCCTTGACGTTGGTAGGCGCACCCCTGACGCTCCACGGAAGGCCACCATTTGCGGCCGAGGTGGAGCGGCTTACTGACCCGATCTCAGAGAACTGGGTTCGTGAGTCTTTGGCCTGGTACAGAATGCTGCACGCCGTGCCGACCTCATACATTGAGGACCGAGTACAGGACGGTCTAGCCATGCCAGCCTCGATTTGGAAGGCTTCACTGCGAGGATTCTGCGAGGCCGTTCCCCCAACGGAGACCGGCGAGATTTCCGTCCCGACGCTGATGCTTTGGGGCGCCCACGATCACCTTGTGCCGCGACAGCATCAGGAAACCCTGGTTGGCCGCATCAAGGGCGCACGAGTCCAGATCTACGAGGCGACCGGTCATCTGGTGCTCTGGGAGTGTCCGGAGAGAGTCGCCGAGGATTTGACGCGCTTCCTCGGAGGGCTGTTCGAACGCCCGTAGCTTCGCCGACAGTGGCTCGAGCCGTTCCGGCATCAGGCCGCCAGCGTCGCCGACGGCACCGTGGTGCCACTACCTGGCGAGCCATACGTCCACCACAATCATGTAGGCGGGAGATCGTTGATGGAGTGCGGGCGCGGGAGGTTGGGTGGGGTTAGTGATGTGTCAGCACATAGGACACGACTGCGATAGTTGCAACGAGGAGGGCTGTGAGCCCAGCGTAGGCAGGCCACTTCGGCTTTGACTTCTGAGGATTGATGTCGATGTATGGCAAGCGATGTCCTTTCTACAGCAGCAATGCTGGTTCTCTTTGCAGACGTCCTTGGTTCTGCACTCAGGTACCCAAGTTCACGAGGGAGCGGCACGCCCCTGTTTGGGCAACATTGAGTTGGAGCGTGCCGCCCGCATAATCATAAGGCTACTTTTCAAAATTATTGAATGCTTGGCGTGGATTTCGACTAGACGCACAATCTGGCCCGTTTCGCGGCTACTTATTACAAGGTCCAGGACTGGTAATAAGTAGCCTTCGAATTGGTCCCGTAGGATATACCTAGTCTCAGATCCAACAGCGGGGGAAACATGGCGCAATCGACGCTGACCAAATCCAGCCTCTCAAGTCAACGCGCGAGGAAGCCATCCAGTAAACGACTTGATATCCATGGGCTCCGCGCTGTCGCGGTATTGGCTGTCGTCGCGAACCACCTAACCGGCTTGCCGGGAGGAGGATTCGTTGGTGTGGACGTCTTCTTCGTCATCTCGGGCTTTGTCATAACGCTTGGCCTGATGCGGGAACACGAGATGAAGGGCACGATTTCGTTTAGGGACTTCTACGTCCGGCGGGTGGCTCGAATTCTCCCCGCCAGCACCGCGACCATAGTCATTACGGTCACAGCTAGCTACTTCGTTTTCTTCGCCGCGCGAGCCAGTGGCGTGCTTCAGGACGGCGTATGGGCGCTTCTATTCTCGGCCAACTGGCGCTTTGCCTCGAGCGGCACGGACTATTGGGCCGAAGACAGCCCGATCTCTTCCTTGCAGCACTACTGGTCTCTTGGCGTTGAAGAGCAGTTCTACTTTGTTTGGCCTTGGGTCCTCGTCCTGGTCTTGGGTATCGCTGCCAAGTTCGGTGCGTCGGCGCTTCGACGAAGATACGCCCCTAGCGACCGTTCTCTTCGGTCTCGCGCTTGTTTCGTTTCTTTGGGCGATGGCCGAGATCGCAACCCACGCACCTTGGGCCTATTTTTCGACGGCTTCCCGCGCATGGGAGCTTGGCGTTGGAGCGCTACTTGCCGTCATTGCGCCCATGTTCAATACCATTGGGCAAACGCTTCGATCTGTCCTGGGGTGGACTGGCGTGGCAGGCGTGGCGCTGAGCCTCGTTATTATCGCTAAATCCTTTACGTTCCCCGCGCCTTGGGCAGGGCTTCCCGTGCTTTCAACGGCTTTGATCATCGTGGCTGGAACGGGTGGCAATGTACCTGGATTCACGCTCGACCAACAAGGTCTCCGCTTACATCGGAAATGCTTCGTACTCGCTATACCTTTGGCACTTCCCCGTGATCATCTTGATTGGCGCGTTGTGGCCGAAAGATGACCTTATGTACTACCCCGTGGTGCTAGTACTGATCGCATTCTTGGCGTGGACGTCATATGAATTCATCGAACTACCAGCCCAAAGGTATCTAATGCGGGCGTACAGGGGTGGAGGGTGGAGACCGCGGCGTAGCGGGAAAGCCGTCCACGGGACTTCACGGTCGGCGCTCTTCGTGCTGGGAGCGCTTGCGGTGGGCGTCGTGGTCGTCGTGCCACTGTCCCTACGTCACACAGCGCCAGCTATCGTGGCCGGGGTGCCGGCTCCTGCATCTCCCACGAAAGCCTCATCTGATCGTCCCGCAACGAACACTAATGCGGCCCGGCTGCAGGTTGAGATTAACTCTGCGTTGGCTGCAACGTCGTGGCCGACGTTGAGCCCCTCATTCGATAACATAATGGACGCTGGCAGACCGGACGAAGATCGCGACGGCTAGGGTAATACTGACCTGTCCAAGGCCACCTGCATTTACGACACAGGGAAGCCTAAGACAGCTGTCGTATTCGGGGATTCCACCGGAATAACCCTGCTGCCCACCCTCCGTGAGGCACTGGCAGACGAGTACAACATTCGTGGCATGACCAAAGCTGGTTGCGTCATGCTGGATCTGGAAGTGAAGGACGACCGTGAGGGTTTCACGGAGCAATGCAGCGCATTCAGGTCGGCCGCCATAGCTGAGATCAACACAATCAAACCCTCAATCATTTTCTTGACCAATACGTCTGGAGTTCTCGGGCGCCTGGCATCCGGGACGGCCGAGGCAAGTGCAGGCCCCGAATGGCGTAACGCGACGACAAGTATCCATTCAGCGTTGAAGCCGAGCGGTGCGCAACTTGTCGTAATAACGGCCCCGCCGTCCGGCAAAGCACCTGCCGAATGCGCCACACGAACGAGTACTCCACGGGATTGTATGTACCAGATCCCCCAAAATTTCTACATCACCGCCGCGGCGATGTCTGAAGCGGCGATGGCAGCGGGAGCCAAGTTTATTGATACGCGCGGCTGGTTCTGTGGTTCGACCGACTATTGCCCGGCGTTCGTTCAGAACGTTCCGGTAAAGCGGGACACCGTACACACCACTAAGCAGTACGCCGTAGCCCTGGTCCCGGTGCTCAAGGAGGCTCTGGCCGCACCGTAAGCTCGTTATGGCGCGCTGGAGGCGGTTGGCGTACGTCTAGGGCTAGAGGCTGTTCTGAGGGCAAACGTTGCAGCGGCACGTCCGGGAGAAGGGCTTCAGTCCCGTGGGGAAGTCTGCCGCTCACAACAGGGCGCCTGCATGCTTTACGTTCTAGCCTTTGTGGGAGTTGTGCCCACAGGGAACCTCCGGGCGCCGCTGCAGGGCTCATACCCGGTTTGGTGGAGTCGCGCTGACAGAAACAAGTTCTAGTGAGGTTGCTGTCGCCCGGCCCTGCTGGCGCATACTGGGTGCCTGTCGCAAAGAGCGGAAAGCTGATGCCTACTTCACGATAGTTTTCACCTTGGAGCAGTCGCTTGGGTCGGGGGAGAGGCCCGATGCATGCCATCTAGTCCCCCGGATTGGGGGGGGGGGGGCAAGAAACCCTAAAGTTTGAGTGAAGCGTTGTGGGTGCCGTTAGGAAGCCAACCTACCTGGGCTGTGCCGTGCAATCCGGCATTTTAGGCAGTGCTAGCGCGATAAGGCGGACTAATGAAATGCCAATGACGGCTCCGACTGTATTTGTGACAACGTCGATGAAGCTTGAAAAGCGGCCCGCTATGAAGAGCAGTTGTACCCCTTCCATGCAAACGGAGACAAGCAGGCCGAACACGGAGAGTTGCCACCACGATCTTGCTGGGAGTGCCATTGCAGACAGAATTCCAAATGGAATAAACAAGGCTACGTTGGCGGAGGCCTCGACGAAGTGATAGTCAAACCAGCCGGGCACCCCGTTACTGTGGAGGAATTTCAGAAGAGCGGCGAGATTTCCTTGGACTGGTTTATCTACAGGTGTCGGCCAGAAGCCGACCGCAGCGAGGGCAATCAGGTAGCTTGCCAGTCCTGCTCGCCAGAACAATGAGTTTTTCAATCGGGCCTTCAGGTAGTTCGAGCGAGAGACCAGATGCTGGCGCTAAAAGCCGCAACGGCCAGGAGGCCGAGCAGGACATACTTCGGAAAGGTGACGAGTCCCAGAGATGGCAGCAAAGAAGGGTTACGCAGGGCGACACTCCACCTACGTCTTTGCCAATGCCGCCCCATGGTTCCTATGGATACCACAGCGCCGCGGGATGAGTAAACACAAACTAAGGGTGGGCTGCCAACAATGAACTTGTCAGCAACCCACCCTAGAGTGGTTCAGGTGTTACTAGGCAGAAACTTCAGTGCCCTTTGCGCGGCGGCGAGCCACTACGACGGATGCCGTACCAGCTGCCAATGCACCTGCGCCCACGAGGGACCACAGGATGAGGCTGGAGTCAGCACCAGTGTTAGCCAGCGGAACCCCGCCTGTGTTAGCCAGACCGGTGCCAGTGCCGGTTCCGGTGCTCCCACCAGTGTTGGAAAGTGCGGCACCGCCGACGACAACAGTTACCGGGCCTACAGTTACACCGGATGAGTTGCCGGTAGCAGTAACCGAGTACGCGCCAGGTTCGTTGATGACGATCGGAGCTGAGAATGCGCCGTTACCGTCCGCCGTAGCCGAGAGGGTAGACGGAGCCAGCGGGATACGCGCAGCTACCGAAAGGCTTCCGGCAGAAACGCTGCTGCCACTGGCAGCCGGCGTGCCCGTCGGCGTCACGGTGATCGTGATGCCCTCACCCGGAGTAAAACCCGTGCCGCTGAAGACAAATGCTTCACCCGGAGCTACGGAGGCGTCGGAAACGGCGACGCTGGTGTTAGGTGCCGGGTAATTGGCGTTGTTTGCTACGGCCGGAACTGCGCCGAGAAGTGCGATGGAGCCTGCAAGCGTAAGCGCTGCAAGAGATTTCCTCATGTGTGTCCCCCCTGAGACCTTAAGTGGTACGACGTGGTGTTTGGAGATTTCCGAGACCCTACGTGACCGTAAGCGAAATCTCAGTGTGCTGCCCAAATAGAACTTACCATTTGATGGCTCCTAGCAGCAAAGAAAATCCATACCCGTTACAAAGGATTAACGTGCCGGTCCCTGGCTATTCACAAGTGGACTTAGATGTGGCTTGGATCACATCCTCGACTGGCTGTGTCGTCGGTGTAACAACTACCTTCGGCTCCGAGTCCTGGACGATGTGGCCGAAATTGAAGTCAAGGGTCGTGCTTTGACCGGGAGCAAGCCTGATTGTGGATGTGCCGACCGCGCGTTGACTGTGCCTCTGCGCTGCGAACGGTACTTTTTCACCATCTTTGACAACCGTGTCAATATTCGACTGGACGGGGCCATAAGCTACGACATTGGTTTGTACTGACCCAGCCGGGATGCCGAAGGCTCCGCCGCCTGTGACGTACGCTGGCAGGGACTTGGCAGCGTCGATCGGGGCCGAGTTCGTACTGGTGACCCTGACGGTGACCTCCCGGTAGCCATCCCGCGTGCAGTCCTTCACTATCTGAACTGAGCGTTTGACCCAGTAATCCATCTTGGCGCCAGTCCCATCGTTGAAGTAAACCCCAAACTGGGCTGGTGAAATGGAAGCACCCGAGACCATACCGCCGAGAGCGTACTGACCTATAGTGCTCTCTTCTTCGACTGCAGCGGACCACAAGAGTATGCGTCGTTCCTCGGCGCCTCTTGAGAGGGCCTCCATAAGCTTCTTGGGGTCGGTCTTTCCCGAAGAAAGAGCCCCGAAAATCTCCTTTGCCGCGCCCGCGAAGTAGACATCCTGAAGCTTGGGCTCATCGATTTTGGCGTAAGCATCTGACAGCAGTGTCTGCACGACGTTCTTACCAGTCAGTTGCGCGGGTAGATCACGGCCAATCTGCTGAACAACGGGATCCTTGATCTGCACCGGGCCCGTAGCGTCGAGTATGAAGCTCAGCGCGACTGGATCCAGCGACAGCACGCCGTCAAGACGCTCGCCGGTGCTCTTTTCCCACATGGCCTGGGCTGTGCGGGCACTTGTGGCAAAGTCTGGCGTTAAGTTGACGTCTTGCATGAATTTGCCAATCCGCCCTGAATAGATTGCTTGCTGTTCAGCATCAACGGCAATTGGAGGCACAAAAGATCCGAGGGCCGCTGCGCTCGTTTGCGACTCAAGTTTTAGGCTTCCCTTGTCAACGTCGAGAACTGCCACGGCTCCAGGGATTCCACCCGTCGCTCGTATCTCCGCGTTGTTTTGCATAAGCAAGAGGTACCGCCGTGGCGAGTTGGCGCCAAGCATGTTGGGAGCAAGTTTGGCTGCGTCGGCGGCAGAATCGAGCTCGCCTTGAAGGTCCGTCAACTTCTCGCGGGCATCAATGAGTGGTGCCGAAACCTCTGCCATCAAGCTATCTGTCGGAATGTGGTTGAGCCGCTGAACCGATTCGCGGACCGCGTAAGCTGCCGAATCGACCATTGGCGCAGCCGCTTCCAACGGGGCAAGGTCCATGGGACCGTTGGTGGGAGTGAGAGCCTTCCAGTCGAGCGATTGAAACGCTTTGACAAGTGGCGTTGCTCCGAGTCGAGCAACATCGTCGGCAGACGTGGCAACTTCACTGGCCGCCTGAAGATTCGGGCCGATCCAGGGTAGGACAGCGGCCGCCTTCCAGAGGGGGTCACTTGCTGCGTCACGCGCCTTTCCGGTGTGTTGGACAAGTGTCTCGACTGTTTCCGTCGCTGCTACCGCATCATTTTCGGCTACTGCGGTCTTGAGGTTCGGAAGTAACTGAGTGGCGGCATGCAGTTCTGTTTTTACGATCGCCGCCCTTGAGCCAAGCCAAGCAGATGCGGCAATCAGGACTATCGCTATGGCTGCTGACCAGATGCCTGCAATTTTGAGGCGCTGTCGAATCTTGCGCTTGGAACGAGTGACGTTACTGCCAGAATTCGGGGACATGCAGCCATAACCTCTTTTGGATTGAGTCAGATCAGAACACGCTTAGTACGCGCCGGTGCTGTGGAAGACGGCCCTCACCGTTCGCAGGATGATCACTAGATCGCCAGCCAACGACCAATTCTCCACATAGTAGAGGTCTAGTCGCACAGAGTCCTGCCATGAGAGATTTGACCGGCCGCTAACCTGCCATAGGCCCGTTAGGCCGGGCTTGACCAAGAGTCTCCGGCGTACATCACTCTCGTACGCCTCCACTTCACGGGGAAGCGGGGGGCGGGGTCCGACCAGACTCATAGATCCGGCAAAAATGTTGAACAGTTGGGGGAGTTCATCCAGGCTGTACTTCCGTAGCGTAAGGCCTACGCGAGTGATTCGAGGGTCGTTCTTTATCTTGAAAAGGACTCCTTGGCCCTCATTGCGATGCTGGAGTTCGGAAAGACGCGACTCAGCATCGACAACCATGGAGCGGAACTTAACCATCTGAAAGTGGCGCCCTTCCATTCCGACGCGATCTTGTTTGAACAACACCGGACCCTTGCTATCAGCCCGAACGAGGACGGCAATGAATCCCATCAAAGGTGCTGTAACCAAGATCAGGAGACCGGAAACTACGACGTCGAACAGACGTTTGGCAACACGCTGGCCCCCTTCCAGCGTTGGCGTTGTTACGTGAATTAGGGGCAGACCTGCTACTTGCTGCGTATGAATTCGAGGGCCGGCGATATCAGTTAGTGCGGGGGCCATGATCAAGCCAATATTGCGAGCTGCAAGTTCCCATCCGAGGTGCCGGATCGTTTGAGGGTGCAACTGAACGCCGGCTGACACCGCCACGGCGTCGGCTTTGCATTCGTCAATAGCTTCCAACACTGAGGCCGTATCGGTTGCGTGTCCGAGTATGGGAAGGTTTGAGCCGGGTTCGACGGAAATGCTCTCCGGACCGCCGGGAATGTATGCAGCTACGGGGAGGTATCCCGCGTGCTTCTCACGATGAAGTGAGGAGGCCAAATGTGCTACCGCGCTGGGGCCTCCAAGCAGGAGGAGACGCGACATGCTCCCCCCACGTTGCCTAGCGACACTGAGATGCTGGCGCAACAGCCAGCGAGCAAGGAGTAGACCTGCGAGTCCGACTGGCAGCGCGATTGCCACGTAGCCACGTGCCGTGTCCACTCGGAGAACGTACGAAACAATTGCAACGAGACCGAACAGCCAAAGAGTGGCGGCCGCGACACGTTTATATTCGTCGGGGCCGGCTCCGAGTATCCGGCTATGTCGACTGCTCCAAGCACCCAACATGAACCACCATGCGATGGCGAGCCCAATAGAGAGTAGAACGTAGGCAAACTCGTGATCCGACGGAAGAGGATCCGTCGTGTAGCCGAACCTACCGATGTATGCACCTATCACAGCCCACGTGACTACGAACCCATCTACAAGCGCGAGCCGCCGTGAGTGGCGGATTCTCCAGTCGTTTTCCCCCAAAGGAAGCAGCCTTTCATCAATTATGGAGCCGCCAATGGTCACAAGCATCCAACGAGGATGTTAGCTCAATTAACCTGCTTGTTAACCCCAGGACGTTGGTGGCATCTAGAGGGATGTTCTGCAGCGTAGACTGTCTCAAGCCTTCCATATCCGAGTGGTCGCTGCTCCATCGCCTCTCAAGATTTCGTCATTACGACTGTGGGTTGGCGCGCTGAAGCTGCAACCCATAGCATTTTCTGGGCGAGCCCGAGACTCTCCCAAGGGTGTGACCCAAGCGTAGGGCTGATTTTTTGGGCAGGCCGGCCTACGGCTTACCGAGCTTAGGTCAACCAGCTACTTGCGTAATGCACGCGTTGTCGGGAAACTACGAACATCATCCGTACCAAACCAAAGGACTGAGAGTCTGGGGCTCTCGTGGGGGACATGGCCAAGATTTTGCACGTGACGGAGTGTCATTATGGTGGGGTGAGCCGAGCCATAAGAAAGCTCGTCGATCTGACCAGCGAACATCAGCACTACTTGCTAGTTGACGGCCAGGATCAAGATTTTTCGGCTGGTGTTTTGGAAGCCCGTCGATTTCAGTCGAGCGGCACGATTGGTCGAACCCTAGAGGTTCGCAAGGCTGTCGCAGAATTTCGACCGGACTATGTCCACTTGCATTCAAGCTGGGCCGGCGCCTATGGCCGCCTCACGCGTCTTAGGGCAAAGATCATTTATCAGCCGCACTGCTATAAGTTTGACGATGTCACCTTAGAGCCTGCTAAGAAGTGGCTGTTTAGGTTCGCCGAGAAAATGCTGAGTTTCCGTTCTCATGCAACGGTTGTACTGTCCCCCCACGAACGAACTTTGACGATGCAGCTCAATTCCAATGCCGAATGCGTTTATGTTCCAAATGCACCCAGCTGCGACCTGCTCGAGAGCCTAGACGGTCGAGACGAGGTGACCAACAGGGTCAAGCGTGTGGTCATGGTTGGGCGGATTTGCAAACAGAAGGATCCGAGCTTCTTTGGGGAGATCGCGAGACTTGCTGCCTCCAGTTCTACGCTTTCTGATTGGGAATTTCGGTGGATCGGAGACGGGGAACCTGACCTCAGGCAGTCATTAGCGTCCCAAGGAGTGCAGATAGCCGGATGGAAGGAAAGCGATGAGTTGATCGCTGAGCTTGACGCCGGTGACTACTACGTTCACACCGCTGCTTACGAGGGCTTTCCGATCAGCATTCTTGACGCTGCGGCTCGAGGACTGCCAATTGTCGCCCGGGAGATAGACGCCCTTGCGGAATCCGGAGCTTACCAGGTAACTACCCCTGAGGATGTCGTCGCAGCCCTGGAGAAGTCTCATCTTGATCCCGAATTTCGCGCCATGCTAGTTGAAAAGTCTGTTCATCTCCTCGATGCAATGAATGAGTCGAGTCAGGAAAAAGCTTGGCACGGCCTCTACTCAGGACATGCGGGTGTTGCGCCGTGAGGGTCGTTATGCCAAGTCGAATCCTAGATCGGAATGTCGGGGGCAACACGACGTACGCCAGGGAAATTGCAACCAGGCTTCCGGAGCACGGTGTTGAGATAGATCGTCTCCGATCGGGCAGTAACCCGATTTCAACCATGGTCACGGAGTCGATCGACTCTAGGAAGTACGCACCTGAATCGGTCGTACATTTTGTGGCAGATACTGGCCCACTTCTTTCTCCGCGGATGCCTTCGGTCGTGACCGTTCATGGCGTGGCAAGCCGTTGGATATCGACTGCTAGGAGCTCACAGCAGGACTTCATTTGGCGGGCCAGAGTGGGCGCGGCTATCCGCAACTGCGATCACGTCATAACGGTCTCAGAATCTAGTGCAGACGATGTCTCAACGGTTTTCAAGTTGGATAGAGCACTAATCTCGGTGATACCCCATGGCATCAGTCAATCCATGTTCGCGCATAACGAAGAATACTCGGACTCCATTGCTGGCCTCGTCCCGGAAGAGTTTCTCCTTTACGTCGGAAATATTGAGCCAAGAAAGAATCTCATCGAGCTGATCCAAGCTGTAGAAACCAACCGCGATCTCCCACGCCTCGTCCTCGCTGGCAAGCCGGCTTGGAACTTCTCGGAGTCGATGGATGCAATTACTAAAGCCACTCGCACTATCTATTTAGGCTTTGTCAGCAACGAGGATCGCGCGGCACTCATGAGTCGCTGCGCAGCCTTTGTGTTTCCTAGTCTCTACGAAGGTTTCGGATTCCCGGTATTGGAAGCCATGGCATCGGGTGCGCCCGTGATCACAACTGACCGCGGGTCTCTCAAGGAAGTAGCCGGACCGGCCTGGATACTTCAGGGGACCGACAGGCAAGCTATCGGCGACGGCATCGTGGCAGCCCTTGACGACACAGCTTGGCGGCGGGACGTCCGTGAACAGGGAAGAAGCTGGGCATCCAAGTTTTCGTGGGATGAGAGCGTAAGCAGGCACGTCGCTATATACAGGAGTCTATTGACATGAGTGCGACGCGAATTCTGCTTCTTCACGGCTACAGTTCAATCAACAGAGGGGACGGTCTTCTCGTAGACGAGTCCTTGCAAATGATTCGCGAGGTGCACGGTGAGGAGGCACGGATTGACCTGGTCACCTCGTATCCGGAGTCTTTTCGCTACACAGGGCTCAAGTCATACTGCTCGAAACCCTCCTATTTGGGGTACGACACCAAATATCTACGTCTACTTCTGAGTAGATTCCGGGACTACGACCTCGTTGTCGGAGTGGGTGGTGGATACCTCAGGTTTGGCACACCAGTCGAGTGTCTCAAGACCTTGCTCGTCATGGGCCCGCAACTCCTGGCGGCTGCTGCCAGCATCCCGCCGACTGTCTATTTGCCGCAGAGCATTGGCCCAGCACGCTTTGGGTTCGGACGGCCGTTGCGGTTCCTGCTCGCTAAGCTGAACAGAGTCTGGGTACGGGACAACCGAAGCCTTGAGCAATTCGGGGTGGGACAAGTTGCTCGGGCCTCGGATCTGGCACTGCTTGCGATGAAGCGGAAGGTCCATCCAGACGTCAACGTTCTTACGCCCGTAATCAGCGTGCGTGAACACAGGGGCGGTGTACCTGAAGGAGCCGTCGTCTTGGCCGGCCAAATCGGTGACTTCGATGGGTATGTCCAAAGTGCAGTGGCTGGCAATAACGACGAATTAGCAGTTCGAAGCCTAAAACCATCCAAGATCTGCACTTACGACGAGTTCATCGGATCGCCGACATCTGCCCGAGTGGTCGTCGCCGTTCGTCTGCACGCTGCTTTGATGGCCATTCAGGCCGGCCACTACGTGGTGCACCTGGCCTACGAACGGAAAGGATTCGGAGCCTTCGAGGATCTGGGACTGGGCGACTTTGTCTTCAACGTGCACAGCTTTTCAACCAGTGATGTTGAGGACATCGTACGGCGATTGATGACAGATCCCGTAGCCCGGGAGGCATACGATGCTCGCATCTTCGCGGCGAGTGAATCCATTAGAGCAAGCAGAGTACGAGTCTTGGAGTCATTGTTGAACAGCACCGCCCGATCGAGTGTAGAGGCTCCGTGATGGCATCGGAAGCACCTTCACGCCCTGAGCCGGTTTCTGTTTCGGTCGTGATTCCAAGTTTGCGCCCAAGCGAGGGGATTCTGCGACTTGTGGGGTCGCTCGAACTGCAGCGCTTTGAATACTTGCAGATTGTCGTCGTAGACCAAGGCCCGGGGCTTGAATCGCAGAAATTATTGGAGCGCTATGACGGACCTCTTCGTTCAAAGATAGAGGTTGTTGCATCGCCGCCGGGATTGGCCAAGGCTCGCAACGCGGGTTTGAGGGCGCTTCGTGACGGATGGGATGTCGTTCTCCTGCCTGACGATGACGTGTGGCTTGATGGTGACGTCAGCGATTCCGTAACGCAAGCAATCCGGGAAGGTGCCGCCGCCGGAAGCGGACGACTGCTTCCCGAAGAGGTCGATGGCGAACACCGCATTGACTTCCCGGACCGCCAAATAGACCTAACACCACGAAACGTCTGGCGAAGCTCGATAGAAGCGTGCTATTTTCTCACCCCTGAATTTCTCCGCGGAGTGGGCGGCTATGACGAATCTCTGGGGCTCGGTGCGGATACACCCTGGCAGTCTGGAGAGGGTACGGATCTGTTGCTTCGCGGGCTTCAGCAAGGTCATTCAGTTGTTTACGTCCCGGGGTACGCGCTTGTTGAGGCCACTATGCCGACTCTGTCGGCAGAGAATAGCCGTCGCAGGCTACGTAACTACGCACGTGGCACTGGCAGGGTGTTCGCCAGAAACTACTCGTTGAGGGGGCGATGCACACTGCTCATCCGCTCGCTTGGAAGATTAATACTGCAAGTCCGGCTGGGTCGCGAGACCTTCCAAGACAATTGGCAGATCTTGCTCGGCCGGGCTGAGGGCATAATAGGCAAGTCACTGTGAGACTCATACAGAACCAAACTGAGGCTGGAGCCGCGACAATTCGTGCCCCGTATTCTGCGGCAATTACCAGCCTCATTGGCGTTGGGATAGTCGTCGCGGCATACCTTCTTTGGAATGAGTCGAAGTCGGTTGGGATGGTCCTAGCGCCCGTGATAACGATCGTCACCGCGCTGGCGGTCCGCAATGCCCGGGCCGTTGCCATTGCAACTCTGCTGAACTACCCTTACGCTTTAGGGGCATATATTGGCGCATTAAATGGGGTGACGTTCTTTCCCCGCCCACCACTTTCTAGCTACGAAGCTGTTGCACATGAACAGACGCTTACGTTGCTCACAGCACTTGGACTCACTCTGGTTCTCGGTATTGCCCAAAAGTTTCAAAACGCCCTCGCGGATGGATGGAGAGTGTTTTCCGCCGTCGGGCGTAACAGTGTCAATTCAGTTCACAAGCGTATCGAGATCGTTCTCTGGGCTGGCCTCCTCGTTGGTCTTCATGACGCTGCGTTCCTAGCCGCTAACCTGGGTGCTGTTCTAAGCAGTGGTCGTCACAGTTTCAAGCAAGAGTTCTGGGTGGGGAATGGGCTTTTTGGTATCGTATTGGCCTTGGTGATCGGAATCATCTTGGTCAGCGTGTCAATGACAGTCAAGAGGTATCGCTTCAGGGCTTTGGCTATTCTAGGAATATTTTGGGGCCCTAGTCTTATCGCGGGATCCCGGAATTACTTCAGCGTGCTCATGGTGGCTGCCCTGTGCGCCGCCTTCTTCGCAATTAAATCGGGCCGTCATAAGCTCTGGCTAACGGTGGCCGCGATATTAGGAATCTCTGCATTTACCTGGCTTCCAACCTTGTGGTCTACGAACGATTTGGTTGGTTTCAATGAGTGGATACTGCCAACCAGTTCATTGCTTCCGTTGAGTCTGGGCCTCTATACCGCAGAGTCCCTGGGGGCGACTTCCATACTCCAACAGTGGGTTCTATTGTTACCTTCTCCACTGCGACCTTACCCCGTCACCCTGTACGCCGATGAGTTCGCCGAACGTAAGTTCACGAATGTTGGTGTAGCCGGAAACCCTTGGGCCGACGCGTATGATCCCGACCTTTTCGTAAGGGTCTTGATTTTTGCTATTGCGTTCGCGTGTGTTTTTCTAATCGCCGGGCTTCTGCGAAGAATCCATGTCTTCGTGCCATTTATTGCTTTCGGAATGATGGCATTTCTGGGGCGATCTATATTCTGGAATATTATTGTGGTACTTCTCTATTCTGCGATACTGCTTCGTTTGCTTATTCCAGTCAAATCAGTTGAGGGCCAAGTTACTTGAGGCTCCTTAGATACTCCCTGGGCTTTATAGATCAAGGTGTGCTCAGCCTAGCTAGTATTCTTTTCCTTGTCTTAGCCGCTCAATTTCTCTCTCCGGAGCAGTTGGGAACCTTTGTCCTTGGGCTGTCGACAGCAGTACTGATTCAAAGTCTCGTGAGGGCTCTGAGCGGCGAAACGCTTTTGGTTCGTTCAACACGGGAGAATTTTGCGGCGGACGAAAGAGGGAATTCTCTTGGTCTGTCCCTGGTAGTTGCCATTGCTATTGGGGCCGTCATGATAGCCCTGGCCTTTACCATTCCACAGAGTGCCGATTTCTACTTATCTCTTGCCGTGGCCCAATTTGGTCTTCTGATCCAAGACAGCGTGCGCTTTGCCGCTATCTCGACTGGGCGGACTGCGGGTCTTCTCGCCCTCGACGCGACATATACGGTGGCCAGTTGCTCGGGTATTTTCGTCGCGGGGACGCTTGGCCTGGACGGTAGCGGCATGCTCTTATTCCTGGGCGCGTCGGCTACCCTGCTGGGCGCGGTCGCAATGTTTGCTTTTCGTTTGCTGCCCAGATTCGGAGCAGGCATTCAATGGCTGGCGAGACACTGGAGGCTGAATTCCTCGTTCGTTTCCGAAGCTGTCTTGGGGGCCGTCCTCGGGTATTCCATTACTCTGATTCTCAATTTCTACGCAAGTGGTCCTGAGCTTGCCGCTTATCGGTCGGCATTGTCCATCTTCGGCATGACAAGCCTCGCCATTAATTTCCTTCGGACTATGGTTTTGCGGGATCTTCGCCCTAATCATCTGCTGAGAAGGAGATCCTACTGGCGCAGGATGGCTGCGATGTCGTTGTTGGTGGCGGTAACAGTGGGTGCAACGTACCTTGTTCTAGCCAACCTACCTGCGCGACTTGGTGCTGGTTTATTCGGCGAGACATGGGTCATTATGGTGGGGCTGTTTGGGGCGACAGCCCTCAACAGATTTTTTGCAGGCTTATCAGTGGTTCCCACAGTTTTTTTGCGCGTCCAAGGCGTTACGTGGCGGGCGACGATAGTAAGAATCGTCGTGACTATCTTGGGTTTTGGGCTGGGGCCGGTGGGCGCATTTCTTGCAGGTGCTCAAGGCGCATTACTGGCAGAAGCTGCCCTGTACCTCATGCTTGCAGTTTCACTCACGGTGTTGTCGCGCAGGTCGACCGGGAGGCCGCTGCACCGACGTTCCGGCCCGAATGCGCGTTTACTGCGTAGAGAGGGAGCTAGCGTTTCCGGGGGCCCGAACGTCTAACTGGAATAGCCGGCGTTGTTGCGACCTACAGCCCATGCCCGTTACTTGGAGGATAGGCACTTCGGCGGCTTAGGGCGGATAATCCGTTCCTCTTGCCTGACACTCAGTGGCGGCTTGCAGTTCGAAGTAGGCAAAAGGAATTCCCCTGAGTAGAACCGTGACAGTGCCTGTCAGGGTCTTTGCGTCTTGGTCTCTTTGTCTCTAAAAGAAGAACTGCGAGCTGGGATGCGTGAAGGTACAGCGGCGCCAACTCGACCGAGTGACGCGAGCTTCTGCGAGTGGCTGGCAACTCGGCATCTTCGCTGCAACTGTCCAATTTTTGGTCCGGAGCAGCAAGATAATAGGGGCTGCGGGTCTGGAGGACTACGGCTGTCGTTCAGCGCACCTAGTACCAATGAGCGGAGTTGACAAGAGAATTGGCCAATCTGTCCCGTTAGATATATCGAACCCGACCAGGATCCCAAGCGCTAGAGAGCTGAACCCTTAGCTAACCCCGGATGTCGTCCATATGCGAGGCAGGGAACCGCTGGGCTGCTCTGGCGGGTGGCTCCGGGGTCGAATCGTCCAGCCGGGCGGGAACTTCAGAGCGTTGAGCCCGACGAGTTTTGGCAGTGCTTTCAATGCTTCCGTAGTAGCCGTATCCATAAGCATCCGGACCCTTGATTGGAAGGCGGTTCAAAACAATGCCAAGAAGATTCGCGTTGACCATGCTCAGCGCGGCCATGGATTTCTGGACTTCCTGTTGAGTCGTTTTCTGGACACTGACAACGAGAACTACGCCACCGACGTTCCGTCCAAGAACGGCGGCGTCTGTAACAGGAAGCAGAGGAGGCGCATCTATGATTACGGCATCGAAAACAGTTTCCAGACGTTCGAGCAGGTTGCTCATTTCCGTAGAGCCAAGAAGCTCGCTTGGGTTTGGTGGAATTTGGCCGGAGGTGAGGACGAATAGATTGTCCTCACCCCAAGGTTGGAGCAAGTCATTGATGTCCGCGTTGCCAATGAGCGCGGTGGTCAAACCCGCGCTTCTGTCCAAACCGAGATACTCGTTGACCATCGGGCGGCGTAGGTCACCATCAATGAGACATACGCTCTGGCCAGCTTCAGCCATCGCGATTGCGAGGTTTGTTGCGGTTGTGCTCTTACCCTCGCCAGGAAGTGATGACGTAACGAGCACAGTCTTGGCATTGCCTGTGACATTAGTGAATTGCAGGTTCGTGCGGAGCTGTCGAAATGACTCAGCTCGGGGGCTTTGAGAGCCGGTCTGCGTCAGAAGCGGCTGTTTAGTCGCTGCAGGGTCGAAAGATATCCCGCCTAGCAGTGGGGCATCCGTTGCATGGCGGAGGTCCGCTTCACCGCGAATGCGGCTATCCAGCAGGCTTCGTGTGATGCTGGCAGCGATGCCGAGAGCGAGGCCGACTACAAGGCCAAGGAGCAGGTTGGTCCTGGCATTTGGCGCGGAGGGGCTCGTGGGAGCCTGCGCCGGTGTGATTATGGAAAGTCCCACTGGCGAGGTGCCACCAGTTTTTGGGCGTTCCAGAGACTCGACAGCGGTCACGAGGCTGTTAGCGACGGCTTGAGCAATTGCGGCCGCTTGGACCGGAGACTTATCGGAGGCGGTAATGCTTATCAATACCGTGTTTAGGTCAGCACTCGCTTTGACTCGCTTGGATAGATCTTCCGCAGATTCGTTCAGACCCAGCGCATCGATCGCGGGTTGCAGAACAACTGGCGTGGACACAGTCTTAACATAAGACTGTACTCGTGCTTGGCTGAACGTGTTTCCTTGCTGGAGTTCCTGGACTGACCCTGAATTCTGAATGGAGACGAAGAGCTCTGCCTCGGACGTATACGTAGGAGCGGTCAGCGCTGTCGCCGTCCCACCCACCAGAAGCCCAGCTAAAGTCAACGATGTAATCAGAATCCAATTTCGCCGCACCATTCGCAGGTAGTCGCGTAGATCCAAACCGGGGTCCCCCTGATAATTTTTGTTGCGCTGACGTGCCAACAGCTGAGCTGCGGATCGAGTCTATTCTAGCTGCCCCCTTCACGTAGCTAGCACATCACTACGCCGAACTGTCCCGCGGTAGCGGCTTTGCATAGCAGCTAGGTGTTGTAGCGGCAGGGTAGGCTTCTCGGTTGAACCTACCTTGCGCGGATGCACTCCGCATGCGGTGGCCCCGACCCGCTTGCCGGTCGGCGATTTCGCCGATGCCTGAGGCGGCTGCTTCGGGGGATGCGGACAGTTGACGAGCCAGAGCCCTCGAGGTCGACTGTAGCCAAGAGTTCATCGAACAAAAAAGTAACCGAACTGTTCAGGCCGCTGCCTCGCAATAGAATCGAAATATGAAGGTACTGGTCACCGGCGGCGCCGGATACATTGGGTCGCACACCGTCCTTTGCTTGCTCCAACAGGGCCACGAAGTGGTTGTGCTGGACAATCTTTCCAACTCAAGCCAAGAGTCCTTGAAAAGAGTTGAACGTCTGACCGGGGGGACCATACTCTTCGAATGTGTCGAGCTATTGGATGCCGGCGCTGTCGAGTCTGTCCTCAATCGGGGTGATTTTGACGCCGTAGTTCACTTTGCAGGGCTGAAAGCTGTAGGAGAATCGGTTGCTGATCCCCTCACTTACTACGAGACAAACATCGTTGGAACAATCAACCTTCTTCGAGGAATGCAGAAGGCTGGTGTCCGTAGGCTCGTCTTCAGTTCGTCGGCGACTGTTTATGGAAATTCTGAGAATGTTCCACTTACTGAGAAATTGCCCTTGGATGCGACCAATCCATATGGCCGCACCAAGGAACAGATTGAGGACATCTTAAGCGATCTGTGCGCAGCAGATCCCAGCTGGGGCGTGGCACTTCTTCGCTATTTCAATCCTGTCGGAGCCCACGAGTCGGGACTCATCGGAGAATCGCCACGAGGAGTGCCCAATAACCTCTTGCCCTACGTTGCTCAAGTTGCAGTGGGGCTGCGGGAGAAAGTGTTCGTTTTCGGCGCCGACTATCCAACTCATGATGGCACTGGTGTCCGTGACTACATACACGTGATGGATCTCGCCGAGGGGCATCTTGCCGCTCTGAACCACGTATCCAACAATTGCGGTGCTTTCAAGTGGAACTTGGGAACGGGGCGAGGCTCTTCTGTGCTGGACGTAATCAAAGCGTTCAGCACGGCAGCTGAACGGACTATCCGGTACGAAGTAGTAGCGCGGAGGCCCGGTGATGCCGCTATCAGCTATGCGGATGCTTCAGCAGCCTTAGCTGACCTTGGGTGGTCGGCACGGCGTGATTTGGCGCAGATGTGCGAGGATCACTGGCGCTGGCAGTCGTCTAACCCGAACGGGTACTCCCAGTAGACCCCGTTGGGCGCCGATGCCTGCCATCGAAGCTTCTTCCACGGGCAGGAGCTGCGCCTAACCCACCCGCTCCATCCCGAACTCCTCCACGCGCCGACCCACTCCCAGCAGCTCAGCGATAGCGGCAATAGTCCGCTCGGCAGCGAGCCCATCCCCATACGGGTTCACCGCGTTCGCCATGGCGTCGAAGTGCAACTCATCGTGGAGCAGCCGGCCCACCTCAGCCTCGATCCGCTCTTCATCCGTGCCGATCAGTGCCACCGTCCCGGCTTCAACGGCCTCGGGGCGCTCTGTGTTGTCGCGCATCACCAGTACAGGCTTGCCGAGGCTCGGTGCTTCCTCCTGGACTCCGCCCGAGTCGGTCAGGACAACGTGGGCCAGGGAGAGCATGCGGGTGAACTCGCCGTAGGCCAAGGGCTCGGTAACCAGAACGTTCGGCTTCCCTTCCAACGCAGGTAACACGGCTTCACGGACCACGGGGTTCTTGTGCGCAGGCAGAACGATCGTCAGTTCGGGCTCGGCGTCGGCGATCCGGGCAAGGGCCCGGCCCACTCCGCGCATGGCATCACCTTGGTTCTCGCGGCGGTGCGTGGTGACCAGAAGAATGCGGCGGCCACTCACAGCAAGCGACTCCAACGCAGGGTCAGAGAACGGCACTTGCTTGTCCACGGTGGTCAGCAATGCGTCGATCACCGAGTTGCCAGTCACCACGATGTCAGCTGCAGCAACACCCTCGGCCAGCAGGTTCGCCCGGCTGGTGGTGGTTGGTGCCAGGTGCAGGGATGCGATCTGGCTGGTGATCTTCCGGTTTGCCTCCTCCGGGAACGGGGAGAGCAGGTTACCGCTGCGAAGGCCGGCCTCCACGTGGACCACGGGAATGCCGTGATAGAACGCTGCGATGGCGCCGGCGGTGGAGGTAGTGGTGTCGCCCTGGACGATCACCGCATCCGGCTTTCCAGCAGCAAACAGGGAGTCGAGTCCACTCATGGTGCGGGTCATGATGTCCGTGAGGGACTGGCCCGGCTGAAGAATGTTGAGGTCGTGGTCCGGGGTGATCCCAAAAAGCTCGTTGACCTGATCCAGCATTTCCCGGTGCTGGCCCGTGACCGTCACTACGCACTCGAAGAGCTCCGACTCCATCAGTGCACGGACAATTGGAGCCATCTTGATGGCTTCCGGCCGGGTCCCAAAGATAGGCATGATGGTGTGCACGTTTTCCCCCAAAAAGACCGGCCCGAAGGCGCCCGAAACTAGTGCAATCCTAGCCGTTCACAAGCAAGCAGAATTCACCAGACACCCTTAGCATTCAGGGCGTAGCCAGACATCGAACAGCCCACCTGTTTCCACCACGAAGCGCCACAGCCAACCGGCGTGGGAGAGCCGGGGTTTGGTGCCCACCATGTGCACGTCAGCGGCTATGCATTGCTTCATCAAGGTGCCTGCCCGGAGCAGGTGATAGTCGGACGTCACCACAGTCACCGACTTCCAGCCGCGCTCCGCGGCAAGGTCCCGCAGATGGGCGGCTTCACCCCTGGTGTTCAGCGGATCCGGGCGGAAGCAGTCAAGGTGAGCATCGCCGTCGTGCGCTTCACAAAACTGATCCGAACCGGCGTTGGCGGGCAATCCCGTGGTGACCACCACCAGGTCCGGAATGTCCAACTGCTCCCGCAAAGCCAAGCCCTCCGGGAGGCGTTCGCTGCTCATGCCGCCCAACACCACAATCGCGTCGGTCCGCTGGGGAGTGGCGTGGGGCGGGTTGTGGAAGAGCTGGTAGGCAGCCATCAGCCACAACAGCCCTGCGAGCATGGCAGCAACAACCGTCCAGATGACTTTTCGCTGGAACGTCACCGGGTATCGACGTCTTCGAACACCAGGAAAGTCTGGGTATCCAGGATGCCCTCCATGGACTGCAGCTGATCGAAGATCACGCGGCGGAGGTGGATGTTGTCGGTGGCGCGGACCAGGAGGATGACGTCGAAGTCGCCGCCCACCAAGGCAATGTGGTGGATCTCCGGGATGGCCCGCAGCTGTTCCTTCAACTCCCGCCAGGAATGCTGCTGCACCTTCAACGTCACATACGCGGACGATCGCAAGCCGGCTTTGATCGGATCCACCAGGGCCGTGAACTTGGTCAGCACGCCCTCGCCAGTGAGCCGCGCAATGCGGGAATACGCGTGGGCGCGGCTGATGTGCACGTTCTCGGCCACCTGCGTGATGGACATGCGCCCGTCCGTGGTGAGCTCGCGGATGATGTCGCGGTCCACACTGTCCAGCGGCACGGCGGTCTGCTCCGCCTCGGCCTCGCTCATGGGCTCTCCAATTCGTCTACAGCACAGGCGCGTAACCCAGCTCACAATTGCAATTCGTCTTTCAGAATACCCAGTTTAGGCAAGGTCTTCCATGATTCAGCGGAAAGCTGGATACGAAACTTCACCGGGGAACATACTGGAAGCACATAGTGGCTAGAGAAGGACGGACCAATGACGATCCACGCAGACCACTCTGCGCCGGAAACGGTTGTAGAGGACCAGGCTGCTGACGTTCGGACAAAATTCGGCATCAGCGTTGAGGACTACATGCTTCCCGCCCGGCACCAGATCCAAATGGTGAACCCGGACGGCACCCTCCGCCCCCATGACGAACAAGGCACCGAACCCGGCCACGAGTACCCCACGCCCGGCGACTCTGAACTGATGGCCGCCTACGAGCAGCTCGTCGTCGGACGCCGCGTCAACGACCAGAACTCGGCGCTCGTCCGGCAGGGCCGCATGGCCGTCTACCCCTCAAGCCACGGCCAGGAAGCCTGCCAGGTGGCAGCTGCCATGTGCCTCAGCGAAGGTGACTGGCTGTTCCCCACCTACCGCGACGCCGTCGCCGTCATGACCCGCGGGGTAGACCCCGTAGAGGTGATGACCATCTTCCGCGGCGACTGGCACGGTGGATACGACCCCAAAGAGCACAACGTCGGCATCCAGTGCACCCCGCTGACCACCCAGCTGCTGCACGCCGTGGGCGTTGCCCATGCCGCCAAGCTGCGCGGTGAAAACACGGTAGTGATGGCCATGTGCGGCGACGGCGCCACCAGCGAAGGTGACTTCCACGAGGCACTGAACTTCGCCGCTGTCTTCCACCTGCCCGTCATCTTCTTCGTGCAAAACAACAAGTACGCCATCTCCGTACCGCTCAGCCACCAGTCCGTGGCGCCGTCGCTGGCCCACAAGGCTGTCGGCTACGGCATGGCAGGTGAGCGCGTTGACGGCAACGACCTCGTCGCGCTGCTCGCCGTGATGGACCGGGCGGTGAAGCTGGCCCGCGAAGGTTCCGGCCCGCTGCTGATAGAGGCTCACACGTACCGCATGCAGGCCCACACCAACGCCGACGACGCCACCCGCTACCGTCCCGACAGCGAAGTCGCCGAATGGCAGGCCAAGGATCCGTTGACCCGCATGAAGTCCTACCTGACGGACAAGGGCCTGTTGGACGACGCCGCCAGCAACCGCATCGCCGAGCACGCGGAAGCCGTCGCCACCCAGCTCCGCGAAGGCCTGGGCGAGGACATCCCGGTGCAGCCCCTGGACCTCTTCAAGTACGTCTTCGCCAAGCCCACGCCGCAGTTGAAGGAGCAGTCAGACATGCTCGCCAGTGAACTTGCCCGCGAGGAGGGCGCAAAATGACCGTCACCACCGCCACCGCCAACGTCAGCGCAGCCACCGCCAGCGCCGCCGCTTCCGCTGCGGCCACCGCCGAGGCAACCGGGCCGCAGAGCCTCACCATGGCCAAGGCTCTCAACACCGCCATGGCCGACGCCATGCGTGCGGACTCCTCAGTGCTGGTCTTCGGCGAGGACGTCGGCATGCTCGGTGGCGTCTTCCGCATCACCGACGGCCTCATGGCCGAATTCGGCGAACAGCGCTGCTTCGACACCCCGCTCGCAGAATCAGGCATCGTCGGCATGGCTGTGGGCATGGCCATCAACGGCATGCGCCCCGTCATCGAGATGCAGTTCGACGCCTTCGCCTACCCGGCCTTCGAACAGATCGTCAGCCACGTCGCCAAGATGCACAACCGCACCAAGGGCAAGCTCAAAATGCCCATGGTCATCCGTGTTCCCTACGCCGGCGGTATTGGGGGAGTGGAGCACCACTGCGACTCCTCCGAGTCCTACTACGCCCACACCGCAGGCCTGAAGGTCTACACCCCGGCCACCGTCGCCGACGGCTACCGCATGCTCCGCGAAGCCATCGACTCCGATGACCCCGTCATGTTCATGGAACCCAAGAAGCTCTACTGGTCCAAGGACCAGGTGGACCTGGGTGCCCTGCGCGCAGAGCACGACGCCGGGACCTCCACCGAGGGCCGCGCGGCTGTCGCCCGTCCCGGCACGGACGCCACGCTCATCGCTTATGGACCGTCCGTTCCCACCGCACTCGCCGCCGCGGCCGCTGCCGCCGAAGAGGGACGTTCGCTCGAAGTCATCGACGTCCGCACCCTCGTCCCCTTCGACGACGAGACCGTCTGTGCGTCCGTACGCAAGACGGGACGCGCCGTCGTCATCGCCGAAGCCCACGGCTTCGCCTCCGTGTCCTCCGAGATCGTGGCCCGCGTCCAGGAACGCGCGTTCCATTACCTGGCCGCGCCGATCCTCCGCGTGACCGGTTTCGATGTCCCGTTCCCGTCTCCCAAGCTGGAGCACTATTACCTGCCAAGCGTCGACCGCATCCTCGACGCCGTCGACGACCTTCAGTGGGAGGACTAACCATGAGTTCAGATATGCAGGTCTTCAAACTGCCCGACCTCGGAGAAGGACTCACCGAAGCCGAACTGGTGAACTGGCTCGTCGCCGTCGGTGACGAGATCGTGGTCGACCAGCCCATCGCCGAGGTTGAAACCGCCAAGTCCATGGTTGAGGTGCCCTCGCCTTACGCCGGTACCGTCGCCGAGCTGCACGGGGAAGCCGGCCAAACGCTCGACGTCGGCAAGCCGCTGATCTCGATCGCCCGTGCTGGTGCGGGGTCGGGTTCGCCCGCTGCCGCGGCTCCGGCTGCCCTGTCCTCCGGGATTGAGGCGTCGCCCGCCGTGGAAGCCGCAGCTGAGACGTACCGGACCGAGGAAAAGGCCGGCTCCGGGAATGTACTGATCGGCTACGGCACGCCCGGGGGAGCGACCGGCGGCCGGACGCGCCCGCGCAAGGCGAGTGTCGCCGTCGTCGACCGGGCAGCCGAGCGTGTGGCTGAGCCGGCTGCAGTAGCTGAACCGGTTCTTGAGCCGGCTGTGGCCGGGACGCGCATCCCGGGCAAACTCAGCGCTGTCATCTCGCCGCTGGTACGGAAGATGGCACGGGATCACGGTGTTTCGCTTGACGCGATTGAGGGTTCGGGCGCGAGCGGGCTGATCATGCGCAGGGACGTTGAAGCTGCGATTTCTGCACCGGAGGCTCCGGTTGCTGCTGCGCCTCCTGCTGAGGCTCCTGCTGTTGCTTCTGCTGTTGCGGGGGCCGTTGATGGCCGCACCGGTTTGGCTGTGTCTGCCCGGACGCCTGTCCGTGGAGTCCGCAAGGCAGTGGCTGCAAACATGACGAAGAGCCGCTCGGAGATCCCCGAAGCCACGGTATGGGTGGATGTGGACGCAACCGCGCTCCTGGAGATGCGGGCCGAGCTCAAGAAGCGCGCTCCGCACGACACTCCTGGCCTGCTGGCCTTCATCGCTCGTTTTGTCACGGCTGGGTTAAAAAAGTATCCGGCCCTGAACACGCGCTTTGAAACCGCAGCCGACGGCTCCCAGGAAATCGTGGGCTTCGATGGAATCAACCTCGGTTTCGCCGCCCAGACCGACCGCGGACTCGTGGTCCCGTCGGTGCGCAACGCCCACGGGATGAGCGCCCGCGAACTCGACGCAGAGATCCGGCGACTCACCGCCGTCGCACGTGACGGAAAGGGGACCCCTACGGAACTGGGCTCCGGCACCTTCACGCTGAACAACTACGGTGTGTTCGGCGTGGACGGCTCGGCCGCGATCATCAACTACCCGGAAGTTGCGATGCTCGGCGTCGGCCGCATCATCGACAAGCCCTGGGTGGTCAACGGAGAGCTGGCCGTCCGCAAGGTCACCGAACTGACCCTGGCTTTCGACCACCGGGTGTGCGACGGCGAAACCGCCGCAGGCTTCCTGCGCTACGTGGCCGACGCGATCGAAAACCCGGGCGGCGCGCTCGCAGACATGTAACCCCTCGACGCTTGCTCACGTTCCCCGCCCTTGGGTCGGACGCTTGCTCACGTCCCGCGCCCTTGGGCCGGACGCTTGCTCACGTCCCGCGCCCTTGGGCCGGACGCTTGCTCACGTTCCGCGCCCTTGGGCCGGACGCTCGCTCACTGTCCAAGGGCTATGGGACGTTGGAGAATCTCTTGATTTACCGTAGGCGCCGAACCCGGCCACTCGCCGTATCGGGCCACGAGATCGGCCCCCGTCGCCGGGCACTGTGCATCCGGCGAGCAACGCTGCGCAGAGCAACATGACGGCCATGCCCGCTCCTGGGTGTTGACCCCTCATTTGCCGGGCGGATCAATGTCGGCGCGCTCGGCGATCACGATGTCCTTAACATCGGTGACGTCTGAAGGCTCCGGCGCTGGGGCGAACAATGACACGGGAAGCATGGCATCGGCGCAGTCCAAAGCCGGGACGCTCGCTGAGGATTCCACCCGCATGGTGCCGTCAGCCAGCCGTTCCATCCGGTACTCGACGCCGTGGCCCTTCAGCTGGGAAGGCACTTCTCCCTTTTCCGAAGACCACGCAGTTGCTCTGCACCCCCTGACAGCTGCCCGGTTCGGGTCGCCCCGGAAGTTGGGCGTCACAGAGAGGGGCAAGAACGGCGTTGGCCCGGGAAGGATGTCCGGGCGCCGTCTCTGTTTCACGTCGTCGAATGCCGGTCTCGCTGCACGGCTCCGCATATCCCTGCCGGCCGTTCGGACGAGCTCAGGTATCGAGAAATCGTTGATGTTGCGGGCCACGGCTTCTGCTTCGAGGAAGTCCCTTGTGGCCTGTACCCACGGGTCGGACTCCAACGGTCCTGTGGGTGCAGCCCCCTGCCATTCGACGGTCGGGTACGGCGGCGCCGGCCGCTTTTCAACCCTGCATCCTGCCAGCCCGCCGGCCGTAACTGCGGTGAGCACAACGATTGCCGTAGCCGAAAGCAGACGGCGATGCCGCCGTCGTGAATTTGTATTGCGCATATCTTCCCCCAAAGTGCCCAAGGTTCCCGGGCACCTTCCACCCTAGGCGGACCGGGCCGATGCCGCGATGGGCACCCCAGCCCATGCGTGTCGTCAGCCCGCTGAGCGGAGCGACGGCGGAAGCGACGGCGGGGACGCGGGCCAGGTGCCGTATCGCTCGTCAAGGTCCTGGTTGGCGAGCTCCAGCGAGGATCCGCCACCGTATTGCTCCGAATTGATCCTCAAGGACACCAGTAGTGTCTTTGTTTTCTCCGGCGTCTGCCCCGTCCCATCAAAGGTCAGGCGCACAAACTGTCCCCGATCCACCTCGTCCTGGGAGGCCAGTTGTGCCAGCGAGTAGTCAAGAAGCGCCGCCGGATCGCCGGCGAAGGCGTCCGTTACGGACAGCGTCGCGTTGACGTAGGCCGTCGTACCGTTCCGCGCACGGTCCGCTTGGAACGTCGCGCCGGGGATTTCCGAAACGGCTGCTTCAGCTGCCGCCATTGGGCGCGACGGTGCGGCGGGTGTGGTGCAACCGCTCAGCAGGACACCAACGACGGCGGCTGCGGCACCTTTCCGGAGGGTGCTAATGATCCGCATCGTTTGCATCCTGGTTGTCGTCGCGCAGGGAGTGGACCATGCTTCGCAGGATCCTGAGCGCTGTTGATTGGTCCTCTTTTGTCATGCCGGCCAGCATCCTGAGCTCAACCTCCCTGACCGCAGTGGTCGCCTTCTCCAGCTTTCGCCGGCCAAGGGGGGTGAGCTGCGTAGGCAGGACTTTTCCAACCCGGGCTTCTGCCGGTCGCGTTACGTAACCGTCCCGCTCCAGTGCTTGGAGCAGGACATTCATGGATTGCCGTGTCACGAACGCCCCACGGGCCAGTTCGGAGTTCGACAAACCGGGGCGTTGCGCAAGAAGCTCCAGGCACGAGTAGTGGGTCACGGTCATCCCGAGCGGCCGAAGTGCTGCCTCCATGGCGACGCGGAGGGCGCTCGAGGCTTCCTTCAGCAGATAGCCCAGTGACGTGGTGAGGTCGATCCCGCGTTGACTCATGTCAGTATTCTGACATACGTTGATGCGTGTCAGATAACTGACATAGAACTAAGGAGTTCCACCATGCCTGTCACCGGCCCCGACTTCATCTCCCTCCAAGTCCGTGATCTCGACGCCTCGCGGGCGTTCTACGAGAACTACCTCGGCCTCATCCGCTCGCAGGCCGGCCCGCCCCACGCCGTCGTCTTCGAAACCAGGCCCATAGCCTTCGCGCTGAGGAGCATCGTCCCGGGTACTGATTTGGAATCCGTCGACCAACCCGGCATCGGCGCCGCTATCTGGTTGCACGCCACCGATGTCCAGGAAATCCACGACGCCCTGGCACGTGACGGCCACCCAATCGTCACGGCTCCGATCGACGGGCCGTTCGGTCGCACCGTCACCTTTGCCGACCCCGATGGATACCACGTCACGCTTCACGACCGGACCTAGGCAAAGAATGCGGGTGAGCTGTGGTGGTTCGCTCACCCGCAAATAAGAGACGTTGATCACTCTTCCGCATCTCGACATCACAAAACGCGGCCTGAAAACACGAACTTGCTGAGGGACCCCCTGCGCTGGATGCGCGGGCCGCCGTCCTTTGTTCTCGTTTAGTTCAAGTTGAAGGAAATAATGCTGAAACGTCTCGCCGCGGGTTTGGCCGCGTCAACTCTGTTGGTTGCGGGGGTATTTGCTGCGCAGTTAGGCATGCCAACTCCCGCAACCGCAGTGGCACCCCCAAACGCAAGCACCTCCTTTGAGGCTCCACCTTGCCCGGGTACCACCGCACATGTGACCGACCCGTCCACCACCGTCGAGGGAGTCAGCCTCGCCAACTACAACCGCGGGCTCGTCGTTCCCCTGTACACCGCCAACGGTGTCGCTCCTAACGGCGGCGATGCCACTGTTCCTCTGTGCGGCGTGCGGTACGCAACCGAAGCTGAAGGAGGACCCGCAAACGGCGGTCCAGTGAGCGCCTGGATGTACTGCACGGACCCGGAACTGCAGTCGTGCATCGATGGCCGCCCGCTTCATGACGACGTTGACAAGAACTCTGGCATGACCGACTTCCAACGTCGCGCCTTCGCCTATATCGTTCAGAACGGGTTCCAGTACACCAGCGGAACCGAAAGCGTATTCGTCACCTCTGATACGGACTCCGAGTCGCGCTACCGGGTTCAGCAGCTGGCCTGGTGCGTCGCGGATTACAACAACTTGCGGGAATACGCCCAGTCCATCTGTGATGAAAGCAAGCTGGGCCCGAACGATATCGAGGAGACACTCGACTTCCTGGCCGTGCCGTACGTTCCCGAGCTGGGCATTTCGCCGGCAACCCAGGGCCCCCTTTCTGTCGGCGACGAAGCGCGGGTAACGCTGAAAACCAACGTTGCAGGTACTCCCATCAACCTCTCGGCCTCCACGGGAAACGTAACCCTGTGCCCGGATGAAACAGACGCCACGCTGCGAGGCAACCTCCTGACTGTGGACACGCAGCCCGTCGTTGGCGATTCCGTTGACGTCGATCTCTGTGTCACGGTTGACCAGCCCGGCACCCTGAAGCTGTCCGCCTCCGTGGTTCCGGCTACCGATGACAGCCTCAACTGGTTCCACAACGGCGACACTGACTGCCAGGTTTTCGCGGTCTTCAACCACGTTGACTCCAAGGTCATCAACGCTTCAGCCACGGTCACTGTGGACGAGATCCCGGTAACGCCGACGCCGACTCCGACTCCGACGCCTTCGGAGACGAAGCCGGTTGAGACGCCGACGCCGACTCCGACGCCTTCGGAGACGAAGCCGGTTGAGACGCCGACTCCGACGCCTTCGGAGACGAAGCCGGTTGAGACGCCGACGCCGACTCCGACGCCTTCGGAGACGAAGCCGGTTGAGACGCCGACGCCGACCCCGTCGCCTTCGGAGACGAAGCCGGTTGAGACGCCGACGCCGACCCCGTCGCCTTCGGAGACGAAGCCGGTTGAGACGCCGACCCCGACGCCGTCTGAGACGAAGCCGGTTGAGACGCCTCCGGCGACGTCGACCCCCTCGGAGACGACCCCGCCGTCGTCAACTCCCTCGGAGACGACTCCGGCCGTGGCACCGAGTGAGGACAGCTGCGAGGAAATCCCGGGCGTCGCAGGTAATGGAACCTCGAATTCGGGTGTTTGCGCGGACAGGTCCGTGAACGAGGGCTCGGATGAGAACCTGGCCTCCACTGGTGCCCAGGCGACTCCCTACGTAGCGATCGCTGCGGTTCTTGTCCTCTTCGGGCTGGTCCTGATGTTGGTCACCCGCAGGAAGGCAGCTTCCCGTCACAGCTAATCGTCACTAGCGGTAGGCACCAGCCCATTACGGCATCCCGTCGGATGCTGTAGTGGGCTGGTCCTGCTTTATCCGGCACCGTTACCGTCACAAATGTGACGGTGTGCACGGAGAGTCGAGAGTCAGCTTACAATTTCCTGGGGGTCAGCTGGTGGTCTCCAGTTGCCCGCGATCAGCCGTTCAAGGCTGCCGCGATTTTTCCCTAGGATGCCCAGTGAATAATCCCCGACTCCGTTCTCTAAGAACTATTGGCTTAGCCATGACCACGCTTCTGATCACCGGAGGACTGGCCGTCCAGCCAGCCGCTGCTGACCAGATCAACATCATCCCGAGCACCCCCAAGGTCCTCAAGGCCGCGGCAGAGACCCCCACTGACCAGTTCATCGTGGGTATTCGCGACAGCGCAGCCCAGGCTGCTGCGGTGAAGGCCGAGAACGCGGCGGACAAAGCAGCCACCAAGCTGGGTGTGCAGGCCAAGAGCTCCCGTGAAAATGCCACCGGGGGTCACGTCATCAAGCTCGATGAGGCACTTTCGGCAACGGAGGCCCAGGCTTTCGTGGAAACCCTTCGCGCGGATCCCAACGTGGCCTACGCAGAGGCTGACGACATCATGCGTCCCACCTCGCACTCACAGGACTACGGCTACTTGGAGCAGTGGAACCTGTGGGACAACCTGTCCGGCGTCCGCACCCCGGGTGCCTGGGACTACAACCACGGCGAAGGCGTAGTTGTTGCCGTGGTGGACACTGGCATCACCAACCACCCTGAACTCAACGCCAATGTGTTGCCCGGCTACGACATGATTTCCAGCGCCGCCGATGCGCGGGATGGCAACGGCCGCGATCCCGACCCCACGGACCAGGGCGACTGGGTGCCGGCGGAAGAGTGTGAATCCGGCAGCCCCGCCGAGAACTCCTCATGGCACGGAACCCATGTGGCCGGAATCGTGGCGGCCCTCGGAAACAACAGCATCGGCATCTCCGGCGTTGCGCCGGGTGCCAGGATTCTCCCCGTCCGGGCGCTTGGCGTCTGTGGCGGCTACAGCTCCGATATCGCCGATTCGATCATCTGGGCTGCAGGTGGCGTAGTGGCTGATGCTCCCGTGAACCCCAACCCGGCCAAGGTCATTAACCTCAGCCTGGGCGGCATCAAAGAGTGCTCCACCACTTACCAGAACGCCATCAACTTTGCGTACAACGCCGGCGCCGTGGTTGTTGCCTCGGCAGGTAACTCCAACCGCCCTGCGGCTGATGCCAGCCCTGCCAACTGCCAGAACGTCGTCGCCGTAGCTGCCAGCGACAAAGCCGGAGCCCGGGCCGTGTACTCCAACTACGGTCCCACCGTGGACGTCACGGCACCCGGTGGCGACATGTCGGTTGACGTGAGCCGCGGAATTTTGTCCACCCTGAACTACGGAACCACCACGCCCGGCGAGCCCGCTTTCGCCTGGATGGAGGGAACGTCCATGGCCGCTCCCCACGTGGCGGGCGTTGCAGCTCTTCTTATGTCCGCCGAGGGCAGCACCGTCACTCCTGCACAGGTGGAGCAGCAGCTCAAAGAGTCTGCCAGGCCGCTGCCGGGTGGCTGCTCGGCCGGATGCGGCGCAGGCCTGGTGGATGCCACCGCAGCATTGAAGAAGTTCGGTGGCACCGCCCCCGCTGCAGCACTGAACAAGAAGCTCACCGACTTCAACGGAGACGGCACCAGCGACGTCATTGCCCGCGATGGCAGCGGTGCCCTGTGGCTTTACCGGGGCAACGGCTACGGAGGCTGGAAGGGCGGCCGCACCCAGATCGGTGTGGGCTGGAACGGCATGACCTCCATCGAGGCACCGGGCGACTTCAACGGCGACGGCTACGCAGATGTCATTGCCCGCGACGGCAACGGCGTGCTTTGGCTTTACCCGGGCAACGGTTGGGGCGGCCTGCTGGGCGCCCGTCAGATCGGTGCCGGCTGGAACGTGATGACCTCCATCAAGGCATCAGGTGACTTCAACGGCGACGCAACTGCTGACATCATTGCCCGCGACGGCAACGGCGTGCTCTGGCTTTACCCGGGCAACGGCACCGGCGGCTGGCTGCAGCCTCGCCAGATCGGCGCCGGCTGGAACATCATGACGGCCATCGACGGCGTAGGTGACTTCAACGGCGACGGCAAAGCAGACATCATTGCCCGCAACGGGTCCGGAGCACTCCTGCTCTACCCGGGGAACGGCACGGGCGGGTGGCTGGCCACCAGCCAAATCGGCTCCGGCTGGAACATCTTCAACGCCATTGAGGCGCCCGGTGATTTCGACGGCGACGGCAAGGTGGACGTCCTTGGGCGCAACACAGCCGGAGATCTGCTGCTCTACACCGGCGATGGCTCCGGATGGTGGCTGCGCTTCGGCCAGGTCGGCGCCGGCTGGAACGTCATGACCGCCATTCTCTAAATCCCCGCACCGGCGGCCGGTTCATTCCGCTCCCTCCCAGCTTTCCGTGGGTAGAGTAGAGGCCTGAACATCGCCGGATTGCAGTGGATACGGAGAACGCATTGTCAGCTTGGCTGGAACTTGGACCGGACAACTACGTCTTGGAAACCGAGGGATCGTTACTCAACACCGGGCTGGTGGTGGGCTCTGAGCTCGCCATGGTCATCGATACCGGCTGCGGCCCGCGCCAAGGCCGGGAGATCCTTGCTGCGGTTCGTGAAAAGACCCAGCTGCCGCTGGTGGTGGTGAACACCCATGCGCACTACGACCACTTCTTCGGTAACGCCGTTTTCGCTGACGACGGCGTTACCGAGTTTTGGGCGCACGCCAACTGTGCGGCCACCATCGAACGCGACGCCGACAACCAGCGACGCTTCGTGGCCACCAACGAACCCGAGATGGCAGCGGGGGAGGGCGACGCCGTCGAAATTGTTGTCCCGAACGCGCTGGTCCACGACCAGCCTGTGCTGGTGGACCTCGGAGGGATCACCGCCACGCTGTTCTACCTGGGCCGCGCCCACACGGACGGCGACCTGCTGGTAGGAACCAGCTCCACCCTGTACGTGGGTGACCTGGTGGAACAGGGCGCGCACCCGTCGTTCGAGGACTCCTATCCCGAAGAGTGGGCGGATGCGCTGCGGCACATCTCGGCGCTGAGGCACCGTTACGAATTCCTGGTCCCGGGCCACGGAAAACATGTCAGTGACGAGTTCGTCAAGACAATGGCGGACACCATGGGCACGGCGGTGCGCCAGGCAACCCAGTCCATCCGCGACATGCCCTCAGACGCCACCAAGGCCATTCCAGTGCTGCCTTACGGCCCGGAACAGTCGCGCTGGTTCATCAAGCGGCTGCAGGAAACCAACGCCCAAGGACGCACCTCGCTGGGCACGGCAGACTTTGGTCCGGGGAAAACAGGCTCCTACCCGTCATAAACAAGGTTCCTTACAAATTTCTCATCTTCTTTACTCCTGACTATGGACTATTCCAATAGTCCTTCCTAGGATGAAGGCGACCAATGGTTCGCGACTACCTGGGGGTGTCGAGATGAGGGGTTCGCGCGTTTTTCCGCGTGCTGCCAGCATTCTCCGCTCCGTCATGGTCGCGGGTGCCGGTACCGCAATCTGGATGGCGCTCTCAGCCACCGCTGCAAATGCGGACGCGGGTCCTGCCGAAAAGAACCTCTTGGAGAGCACGACCTCATCGAGCTCCATCAGCATTCCGCTTCCCGACGTAGCCCTGCCGGCCGCCGTCAAGGGCTTGCTGCCGGCCGATCACCTCAACGTCCCCGTACCTGCCGTCACGCCCGTGGTGCAGCACGCGGGCGGCACAGTGGATCAGGCAGTAAGCGCCGTGCCGGTGGTCAACCAGGTCCTCCCAGGGGACACTGCGGGAACAGTCGTGAACACAGTGCTCGTTCCGGCTACAGATACCGTGGACCGCACGGTTGACGTCGTTGTCCCGCCGGTGAACTCAGCCCTGGAACCCGTGCGCCTGGAACCTGTGACCGATGTGCTCAACCCCGTGGTGGAGCCGGTGGTGGGCGTGGTCGATGCTGTTCTGCCACCCCTCGATTCCGTGGTTCCACCGGTGACCCTTCCACCCGTGGTTGTGCCTCCGGTTGCCGTTCCTGCGGAAGAGGTCCCGGCTGCACCCGTTACCAGTGGGTCAGTACCTCCGGCCGGACCGGACGCCGGCACCTCGCCGGGGACCGACGTCGTAATTCCAGCTGACCCGGCCACAAGTGCCCCGGCTGAACAAAGCCAACTTTCGGAACCGTCCGCGGCTGCGGGGGCCGCACTCGATGCATCTCCATGGGTGATGTCCACCCGTAGCTTCGGCCCCACGGGAATCACTGCGGTGCTTGGCGCCTCGTCTTCGTCCGCTGATCCGGCAACGCAGCCCGGTCTGCCGGGTGACCGCGACGCGGTCCCATCAGGCCTCGCCGGCGGCGGTTCAGCCGGGTCTTCCAACGGTCCGCCAAACCCGGCGGCAGCGTTCCTTGCCGCCGCCCTGATCATCCCTGCCGACGCACTTCCTGGCCTCGCAACGGCCAGCGACGAACAACATCCCAAGCCGGTTTCATTCGATCCCGGCTCCTCTCCTGACTAGGTCCCCAGCCTTGCTGCACCGACTTTCGCGGCAGACGGCACTACAGACGATCCGTCATCGGACGTCTCCGGGAACAAGACCTTCAGGAGAAAAAGACCATGAACACGACCATTCGCAAGTGCCTGATCGGCACCTGCTTTGCCGGGGGCATGATTGTCCTCAGCGCCACCGCAGCAAACGCCGCGGATACCACCAGCGGCAAAGACGGACTTCTGTCCGGCACGCAAGTGGTGGCGCCAGTAACAGCGCCCATCAACCTCGGCGCAACCTCTTTGGGCCTGGTGGGGGACTCGGCAGCAACCAGTTCTGCCACACCTGCTGCAACTTCGGGTTCAGCACCCGCAGCCACCACCAACGGTTCCAACGGCATCGGATCCGGGACGCAAGTCGTAGCCCCGGTAACGGTGCCCGTAAACCTGGGCTCGTCGTCAGTGGGTCTGCTGGGGGGCTCCACTGCGGCGAGCTCAGCCACACCTGCCGCCCCGGCCGGGGCAACAAGTTCGACGCCGGCAGCAACCACCGGCGGTGCCGACGGTATCGCCTCGGGAACCCAGGTTGTCGCACCGGTGACGGTCCCCATCACGGTGGGGTCGACGTCGGCCGGCGTACTCGGTGACTCGGCAGCAACTTCAGGATCAGCAGCTCCTGCACAGGCCCAAGCGCCCGCGCAGGCAACAACGTCGGGGGGAGAGGGTGTCGCGTCCGGCGCTCAGGTAGTGGCTCCGATTTCGGTCCCTGTTAACATCGGAGCCACTGCCGTGGGTGTGGCTGGGGATTCTGCGGCTACGTCCAGCGGTGGAGGTTCAGCTGCTTCTCCGGCCGGCACTGGTTCGGGTGCTTCGACGTCCGGGTCCGAGGGTATTGGTTCGGGGACGCAGGTTGTTGCTCCGATTACGGCTCCGATCAGCCTCGGTGCTACCTCGGCCGGGCTGTTGGGTGATTCCTCGGCCACGTCAGGTTCCAACGGCTCCACGGGTGGTTCGGCTCCTGCCGCTTCGGGTGCCTCCACGTCAGGATCTGATGGTATTGGTTCGGGGACGCAGGTTGTTGCTCCGATTACTGCTCCGGTGAGCGTTGGTTCAACCTCGGCCGGGCTGTTGGGTGATTCGTCAGCCACGTCCGGTTCCAACGGCTCCGCCGGCGGCACGACCGGCACCACGCCGGGTGCCTCCACATCGGGATCTGACGGAATCCTTGCAGGTACGCAGGTGATCGTTCCGATCACCGCTCCCGTAACCATTGGCTCGACTTCGGTAGGCATCGGTGGCGGTTCTGCCGGTAACGTAACACCTCCCGTTGTTACCCCGCCGGTTGTCACTCCGCCGGTAGTCACTCCTCCGGTCGTCACTCCGCCGGTTGTTACCCCTCCGGTTGTTACCCCTCCAGTAGTCACTCCTCCGGTTGTGACTCCGCCGGCCGAGTCCCCGATCACCGGAAGCCCCTCGACGGGCGGAGAACGTGGCGTTGACGAGCCCGTTGGCGGCGCCGTGACCGGAAGCGTCACTGGCGGAAGTATCGTGACCGCAGGCAGCGTCCACTCGGCTGTTGGCACCAAAGGGTCGGTGACTGCGGCAGCTTCCACCGCCGTCGGAAATGCCAAAACCCTGGCCGCTACGGGACTGGACGGCAGCTTCGCACTCTGGGCAGGAGCGTTGCTCGTGATGGGCCTGGTCCTGACCGCCCTTGGTCGTCGGAAGGCAGCAGCCATCCGCAGCTAGGGCCGAGTGGTAATTCCGCTTCGCATGTAGTTGTTGCGGCTCCGGTCTTCGGAGCCGCAACAACTGCGCGCCGCACCCAAGGCAGGGTGCGCGGTCAGTGAGGCTCTTGACGAGTTCTAGGATGAAAGGGATGACCACCACCCAAGCAGACAAGAACTTCAGCCTTCGCAGCATTGCGCTTCCGGCCTTCGGGCCCGCTCTGCTGTTCTGTATAGGCGAGGGGGCGGTCCTGCCGGTCATTGCGCTCTCGGCCCGGGAGCTGGGCGCTTCGGTGGCTGTGTCGGCGTTGATCGTGACGCTGATTGGGCTCGGCTCGTGGATCTTCAACATTCCGGCGTCGATCATCACCGAGAAGTTTGGTGAACGGTGGTCAATCGTTGGCGCCGGTGCCTTGGGAGCCATGGCCTTGGGCGCTGCGGCTTTTGCCCCGCAGGTGGAGCACGGACTCTGGTTGCTCGCGGCGTCCATGACGTTGGTGGGCATGTCCGCAAGTGTCTTCAACCTTGCCCGGCAGAAGTACCTCACCGAGGCCGTGCCGGTCATCTTCCGGGCCCGGGCGCTGTCCACTCTGGGCGGTGTCACCAGGATCGGCATCTTCATTGGACCGTTCATTGGTGCCGGCGTGATGCAGTTCGCGGGCATCAGTGGTGCGTACTGGGTGGGGTTCGCGGGAATGATGGCGGCGGCTGCCTTGTCGCTCACCATCCCGGATTTGGTCGCCCCCGACACGTCCGACGGCGGTCCGCGCCCTCCGGCGTCGACGCTGCGGAGCGTAGCGGTGTCGCACGCGGGGGTGTTCCTGAGCGTGGGTTTCGGCATCCTGCTGCTGAGCGCACTGCGGGCTTCGCGCCAGGTAGTCATCCCACTGTGGGCCGATCATCTGGGCCTCGACGCCACCCATGCTTCACTGCTGTTCGGCTTGTCCGGAGTGATCGACATGCTGGTCTTCTACCCGGCGGGGAAGCTCATGGACAGGAAGGGCCGGCAATGGGTGGCGATACCGTCCACGGTGATCATGGGGTCGGCACTGATCCTGATCCCGTTCACGGCTGGTTTTGTCCCGTTGCTCTTGGTCGCACTGCTGATCGGCTTCGGCAATGGCATCAGTTCCGGATTGATCATGACGCTGGGCGCAGACTTCTCGCCGGACAACGGGCGGAGCCATTTCCTGGGAATCTGGCGTTTCATCGCGGATTCCGGCGCCACCGGGGGACCTGTGCTGTTATCGGGGCTGACTGCTGCGGTCTCGCTCTCGGCCGGCATCTGGGCCACAGGAATACTGGGTTTCGCAGCGGCAGCGGTGTTCGCCGTCGCAATTCCGCGGCTGAAGCACCGCCGCAACTACTGAAGCGCGAGCCTTCGCTACCAACTTTTATCGTGTCCTCGCCTCAAAACAACCCCATTAGGTTGTTTCAGCGCCGATCCCGCCCCAAAGTAGGTCAGGAAGCCACGCGTCCCGCAAGCGGACGCTTCCACGCCCGGTCCGGAACCTTGCCCGTCACCAATGCCACAGCGATCACCAGCAGCACCAGCCCCCACGTCGCGTTCGCTGTGTCGAGGGCCGTCCGCATCACCACAAAGGGCGGAATGACAGCCAGAACAGTGGCAGTGATGATCCGCCACATCGCCGGCCTCGACGCACCCGGGGCCAGGGCAGTGCTTGCAAGTTCCAGCCGGACCAGCGGCATGGAGGCCAGCAGCACCAGGGCCCACGCTGCCACATAGAAGAGGGGACGGCTGAGCCACCAATCCAAGCCCGCAGGCTCAGGGAACGGAAGCCGCAGCAGCAATGCGATCCCGAACATGGCAATGATCAACGGCAGGTGCCACAGGTAGATGGTCATGGCCCGGCTGCCCACAACGAACATCACTTTCTGCACCCAGCCACGATGCACGCAGCGCTGCAGGGCCGGGTACGCAGCCTTGACCAGCAGCACATGCGCCAGGCCCACAAGGATCAGCGGAAACATCGGCGGGTTCTGGTTGGTCAGCATGTCCACGGGATACGGGCCCGAGTGAGTGAGCAGAACCATCGCCGCGTAGCAACCGACCGCAGCCAGAACCAGCTGCCAGCGCGCAAAGCGGTCGAAAAACCCGTCGGCGTAGAAGAATCCAAGCTGCTGCAGCAGTCCCCAAACGAACACCATGTTCAGCAGCCCGATCGGGTTGGAGTCGAAACCCCAGGGATTGTGCTCCAGGCCCAGGCGGAGGACATCGACGACGACGGCGCCAGCGGCCAACGCGGCGATGGTCCGGTAGGGCGCGGCTTCGTGGAGCTTGGCCATGGTGGGGACCATGGCCTGGCAGATCAGGTAGGCGGCAAGGAACCACAGCTGTACTCCTGCTCCTGCGGCGATCACGGTGAGCAGATCGCCCGGGACGCCGGCCGCCGTCGCAATCCAGAGCGCAATGGCGAGGAACGCGTACAACGCAACCGTAGGACGAACCAGGCGCAGCACACGGTTCCTTAGGTAGTCGCCGGCATCGCCTCCCTTGCGGCGCAGGCTCCGCCACGAGGTCAAGGAGGCGAAACCGCCGACGATGAAGAAGAGCGGCATGACCTGGCCGAACCATGTGCCTTGAGCAAACCAGCTCAGGGAAGTCAGCGGATTGCCGACGCCGATGCCGGATTCGTCCACGCTGATGCCCATCATGAGCAGGTGCACGGCCACCACGGCGAACATGCAGGCAACCCGGATGAAGTCGACCACCAGGTCGCGTGAGGCAGGGGCGGCCGGGTTGAGACCGCGAGGGCCGTGCTTAAGAGTGGAAGACATGGGAGCTCCTGGAGTTAACCGCTGTTTGTCCATCGAATGGAGTAACTCTAGCGCATGCGATCACATCCGTCGACGTCATTCGCGGAAACGTTGCGTCTTACCGGGTCAGGATTGCCGCTGCCGGGCGTAGCCTTGATGGGAGGGCCCGGCCAATTTCCCGAGTTTGAGGCAGTGCATTGAGGGTCCCGCCACATCCCACCAATCAAGAATGGCAGCGCTGATCACTATGCACATCAGGGAATTTTGGAATCAGCTTTCTTCCGAAACGCAGCAATGGCTCATCAATAATCCCGGCAGTGTCATCGTGCCGCGGACAGTCACGGCAATCATCAAGGGGCAGACGGGTGAGGGCGGTGCCGTAGATGGCCACGGGGGCACGGTGCTTACGGATGAGGACCGCGCCTTCATCCGGGAACAGGCCCACCGGACCCGCAGCGAAGCTGTCGAGGGCTGAGCCGTTCGGTGGGCGGGCGCCGTCGTCGGGTTTTAAGCCTTACGGGGGTCAGGCCTTGCGGGCCGCCAAACCGAACAGCCATGTACCGCCGAGCGCTGAAAGATATCCGGCGATCACGATGAAGGCCGTGCCCGCCCAGAAGTAGTCGATGGTGCTGTCCGCGCTGAGTCCGGGCATCACCTGGAGCAATGAATAGGCGGCCACCATCAAGGCGGCCAGCAATGCGGCGACGGTGAGCCAGACCCAGATCCGGGAGGCGGCCCAATGCTCGCCGTAGCCCTTCCACACGTTCCATGCGCTGCCTGTCCGCAGGACCAGCCATCCCGCCGGCAGCATCACGGCGCCCACCACCAGGAACGCGGCGATGACGTCGGCGGGGCGGTGCCATTGGTTGATGAGGGTGGAGACGCCGGTGGCCACCGCGAAGGTACTTCCGAGGAAACCGGCCAGCGGACGCCAGCGTGGGGACACCATGAGGAAGACGGCTGCCGCGGCGGAGGCGGCCAGGGTGGTGTGCCCTGACGGGAGCGAGTTCAGTTCCAGTGTCTGTACGCCGCGGTCGGGCCGGTCGGGGATGAAGAATTTGAGGATTTGGGTGGCCAGGTTGGCGGCGACGCATGCAGCCACGGCGATCCCCGCGGCCTTCCAGCGGCGGCGCGCCACCGTTACGAACAGCACCATGATGGTGGCTATTGCCAGCGAGAGCATGGGGAGCATGTCCAGGAATTCCGTGGAGGCACGGCCGGCGGTTCCGCTGAGGGCTGTCGCTTCGACCAGTGCCGACTCGTCGATGAACTGTCCAGGCGTGGTGCGCACAAAGAAGTAGTACGTCGCGACGAGGCCCACGATGCTTGCGGCCGTGGCCAGGCAGAAGAGGAAGCCTGTGCCTGCGCCTGCGTCGCGTGCTGGAAGCGGCCGTTTGCTCGACCTCCCGCTGGTGCGGAATTGCTGGGAACTCATTCTGACTAGACTGCCACAATTCGCTGGGCGCCTCATGTGAGCTCCTCCCGCGCGTTGCGGGGTTAGTGAGACACAAGCAACATTCCTGTGACACTTGACACGTGTTAGGCGCTCGTCATACGCTTCCTAACACGTGTTAGGGAAGGAAATCTACATGTCGGGAACCAATGGGGCTTTGCGCGAATTCACACGTAGAAGTGCCCTCACAGCCCTCGGCGCCGGGATCGTTGGGGTCACTGCGGCATCGTGGCCGCGCCTGACCGGGGCCGATATCCCAGGCCGGGGCGACAACAGCCTCAGCATCGCCATCATGGGCACCGCCGCGGACGCCGCAGCCCGCCAGAAGGTCATCGACGCCTTCGCAAAGGTCCACCCGGAAATCAAGGTCAAGGTCCAGGCCATCCAGGCAGTGGACTGGAAGGACTTCTTCACCAAGATCCTCACCATGGTGGCAGCAGGCACTCCGCCGGACGTCGTCTACGTCGCAACCGAAGGCGCCCAGCTGTTCGCCGAGAAGTTGGCACACCCGCTTGACGAGTACCTTCGCCGGGATGCCGACCACATGAAGGAGTACTTCGCGGACGTCCACCCCAGCCTGGTGGAAGCGTTCATGTACAAAGGCAGCCTGTTCCAGCTTCCCATCGACTGGAACGCGGCCAACATGTACTACAACACCACCGCGCTCCGGCAGGCCGGGCTGGACAGGCCGGCCGACGACTGGACCCACACCGACTTCCGGGCCACCCTCGCGGCCATGAAGAAGGCCAACCCCAAGGACTTCACACCGTACTACTGGACCAACCGCCTGTTCGGCGGCGTGGTCCCGTGGCTCTACGCCAACGACACCAGCTTCCTCAAGGAAACCAAATCCGCGGGCGGCGAATGGCTGTGGGACGGCTTCTACGCCAACGACCCCTCACGCGGCCTCCGCTCCGGCGGCTACCAATGGCTGGAACCCAACGCCGACGATCCCCGGGTCTTCGAATCCTTCGACTACCTCCGTGGACTGGTCAAGGACGGCCTTGGCGTCCGGCCCGAGGAAGGCGGCGGAAGCGCACTGATCGGCCTCTTCGCCTCCAACAGGATAGGTACGACGCCGGCAGGCGGCTATTGGGTCCAAGGCCTCCATGAAGCGGGGATGACAGAGGACGAATTCGATGTCCAGTTCTTCCCGAAATGGCGGACACAGCGGCACCAGTTCGGCACGGCAGGCTACGCGATCATGAAGACCGCCAAGGACAAGGACGCAGCCTGGGAATGGGTGAAGTTCAGCTCCAGCCTGGAGGCCATGCGGATCGTGTTCCCCACGCCGAACACCACCCCCGCCCGCCGCTCCATGGTCAATGAGCAGCTCTATGCAGGAACCGGTCCACGGAACTGGAAGGTCTTCTACGACACCTTGGACAAGTTCCCCACCACAGGTCCCATTCCGGCGCCACCCCAGCAGGCCGCCGTCGAGACCGCCCTGATGAAAAACGTAAGCCTGGCTGTCAGCGGCGACGAGCGCCAACTCAAGGACGCTCTCAACTCCATGCAGCGCGACCTTGAACTGGCCCTGAGGAGGCAGCCATGAGTACCGCAACCAGTACCTCCACGGGGACGGGAAGTGAGCCGGGCCGCCGGCAAGCGGCCCGTAAGAACGCACAGGGGACCAAGCGCGGCCGTGTGCAGCAGCGCTGGCTGCCGTGGGCATTCCTGGCCCCGACCATCGCGGGCATGGGCATCTTCACCCTGCTCCCGATCGTCGCTTCGATCGCGCTGGCCTTCTTCCGCTGGGACATCATCTCCGCGCCGACGTTCGTTGGCTTCGACAACTTTGCCGAGGTAGTCCAGGACCCCACCGTCCGGGTCTCGTTCCTGAACACCATCGTGTTCGTGGTGGTGGCGGTGGCGCTCCAGCTGGGACTGGCGCTCGGCCTGGCGATCATGGTGCAGGAGAAGCTCCCGGCCTGGCTCCGGGTGTTCTTCCGCTCTGCATTCTTCTTCCCGCTGATCCTGTCCGCGGCCTCGGTGTCGATCTTCATGCGCTACCTCTTCAACGAGCAGTTCGGCGTCGTGAACTGGTTGCTGTCCATCGTCGGCATCCCTGCGGTGCCTTGGCTGACGACGCCAGGCGGGTCGGCCGCCGTCGTGATCCTTGTGTACGTGTGGCAGAACTTCGGGTTCTCGTTCCTGCTGTTCATCGGCGGTCTGGCTTCCATTCCCGTGGAGACGTACGAGGCCGCCTCCATTGACGGCGCGACGGGTTGGCGCAAGCACTGGTTCGTCACCCTGCCCCTGCTGAGCCCCACCACCCTGGTGGCCTCGGTCATGGCCATCATCAACGCACTCCAAGTGTTCGACCAGCCCTACGTCCTCACCCGCGGCGGGCCCGGCGACTCAACGCGCACAGCCGTGATGGTGATCTTCGAGTCCGCGTTCCAACGCCTCGAGTTCGGCCAGGCTTCGGCGATCGGCGTGATCCTCACGCTCATCATCATGGCCATCACCGCCGCGCAGTTCCGGCTCAGCAAACGATTCGTCTTCTACCAGTAAGGCCCGCCATGACAACCATTCAAGAACGTGTCACCACCACGGAGCCTGTCGTCACGCGGAAGAAGCGCGATTGGTCAGTGGCCGTACGCGTCGTCGTCTTGCTGATCGCGTCCGTCTTTGTCCTGGGCCCCGTGCTGTGGACGCTGTCCACCTCGCTGCGGCCGCCGTCGGAATCCTTCAAGCTGCCGCCCGCATTCCTGCCGCTGAACCCGGACCTGACCTCCTACGAGCAAGTGTTCAAACAGCTCAACATCGTGGCCCTGGTAGTGAACAGTGCCCTGGTGACCGGGCTGATCGCCGTCGGGCAGATGATCACAGCCGCCCTGGCAGGCTACGCGTTCGCACACCTGAAATTCCGGGGACGCGGCGCGCTCTTCTCCATCGTGCTGGCCACCATGATGGTGCCCGCGCAGGTGACGATCGTGCCGGTCTTCATGCTGATCCGTGGAGTAGGTCTCTCCGACACCTTGCTGGCGCTGATTATTCCGGCCATCCCGACGGCGTTCGGCACCTTCCTGATGCGCCAATACTTCATGGGGTTGCCGGGTGAGCTCGCTGAAGCTGCTGCCATCGACGGAGCCTCGCCATGGCGGACCTTCCGCTCTGTCTACGCGCCGCTGGCCATGCCCGGCCTGGCGATCGTGGGCATCCTGGCGTTCAACTTCCACTGGAACGAGTTCTTCCGGCCCCTCATCATGACCATCTCCGAGCAGAACTTCACCCTGCCGCTGGGACTGGTGTCGCTCCAAGGCAACCTCGGCACCGGAAGCATTTCGGTGGTCCTTGCCGGTGTTGTCCTCTCCATGATTCCCGCGCTGGTGGTGTTCATGTTCGGCCAGCGCGCGCTGCAGGACGGGCTCACCGCAGGCACGGGCAAGTAGTTTCCCACTCACTCTGAAAGGTGTTCCGTTGACGGACCTTGCCCTTGACTCTCTCTCCTCAGCTACGACACATCCGGATGCGGCGTTCCCGCGCTTCCACCCGCGGCCGGCGCAGGGCTGGATCAACGACCCCAACGGCGTCAGCTACATCAACGGCCGCTACCACGTGTTCTTCCAGTACAACCCGGACTCCGCCCGGCACCAGCAGATCCAGTGGGGACATGTCAGCTCCCCGGACCTAATCCGCTGGGAAGAGCACCCGGTTGCACTCGTTCCCCAGGCCGGTGGACCGGACTCCGCCGGGTGCTGGACCGGCGTGGTGACGTCCGACGAAGGAGTGCCCACCGCAGCCTACTCGGGCGTTCAGGACCACGGAGGGCATTCGCAAGTTGTGATCGCGCGCGGCTCCTCGGATCTGGTCACGTGGGAGCAGGACGGGCACGTTGCCGTGTCCATGCCTTCCGACCCGCTGGTTACCGCCGTCCGCGACCCGTTTATCTTCCACTTCAACGGTGCCCGCTACGCCATGCAGGGAGCCGGACTGGCAGACGGTCGGGCCGCCTTGCTGCTCTACACGGTGGAGTCCCTGGACGACTGGAAGTACCAGGGGATTTGGCTGACCACGGCTGACCCCGTAGCGGCTGTCCACACACCGGCTGAGATCTGGGAATGCCCGCAGCTGGTGCAGGTACCCGCATCTTCGGGTGGCTCCGCATGGGTCATGATGTTCTCGTTGTGGCTCTCCGGGGACGACCACGAGCACGCGAACGGCGTGGGCCACCTGATCGGTTCCATGACCTCGGATCCCGACACCGATTTGCCCGTTTTCGCACCCGTGTCCGGCGGCAAGTCCGATCTCGGCCGGGACTTCTACGCTCCGCAGATCATGCAGCTCCAGTACGGTTCCGCTGATTCTGCGCCTGCGGCTCTCTTGTGGGGATGGGCCAACGAAGGCCCCGGACGCGACGGCCGGCGTGGCCGCACCCAGGAAGAAATCGACGACGCCGGGTGGTCGGGTGTCCTGACGCATCCTCGCGTCGTGTCGGTGGTTGACGGCGCGCTGGCAATCACTCCTGCGCCCGAGGTTGAGGCTTACCGGGGCACTGCCGTGGCTTCCGGTGCTGGCGGACCCGTGGCGCTTCCGGGGTTCGCCGAGGTGCTGGTTCGAGGTGCTGTGTCTGATTCCGGGTCTTCGGTGGCTGGGTCTTCGGTGGCCGGGGCCGGGTCTTTGGGGGCTGGTTCTTTGGGGGAGGTGCAGTTGGTCCTTGGTTCAGGGGATAACGCACAGGTGGTCTACTCAGGTCCCTTGGCCGGGGAGCTGCGGATCTTCATCGATGCATCCCTGGTGGAGGTGTACCAGTCCGGGACCGTGGCCACCACCCTCCGGGCCTACCCGGCTCCAGGGGAAGGCTGGACCCTCAACTTCCCCGACGGCGCGACTGCCGAGGTCTGGGAGCTGGCGCTGCCCGCCAAGTAATCCTTCACATTGCGGGGCCCGGTCTGCGGTCTATCCCTGTCTTTTGGGGCGCAGATCGGGCCCCGCATTGTTGGGCCTCGCAATGCACGGGCCTCATTGTTCAGCTCAGTGTGGTGCCGGGCCGGTCGACTCACGCACCACCAAGCGGCAGGGGACCATCGTCTCCATGGTGCGTGCCGCCGTCGTGCCTTCACCGCCCTCGATGGTGTCCAGCAGGGTGGTCATGGCCGCGCGGCCGATTTCACGCAACGGCAGGGCCATGGTGGTGAGGGCCGGGACCATGGTGTCCGCGATGCGGGCTTCGTCGTCGTAGCCCATGATGGACAAGTCCCGGGGGACACTTAGGCCCAAACGGGCCGCGGCGAGGGCGACGCCGACAGCCAAGCGGTCATTTGCGCACATGATGGCCGTCGGGCGATCAGCCGGGGACACGCCGTCGAGCAGTTTCATTGCGCCGTGGTAACCGGCATCGATGTCCCATCCCGCCATGAAGACCCGCTCGTCGCGGAACGGAACTCCGGCCAAGGCGTGGGCATCCCGGTATCCCTGGACGCGGAGCGGTGCTGCGGGAGAATCCTCGGAGCCGGCGAGCAGCGCGATGTCCCGGTGCCCCCATTGCAGCAGATGCTCCGTGGCCTCCCTGCCGCCGGTGATCTCGTCGGGAATGACGTGGTGGAGCTGCGGTTGCGGATGTTCGTCATAGCAATTGGCCAGCACGGACGGTATGCGGAGCATCCCCTGCGGGATCTCGATCGGTTTCAGGCCGACAGTGACGTACATGAGGCCGTCCACCTGCCGGTCCAGAAGCGTCTCGATTGCGCTCGCATCCCGGGCAGTATCGCGCTCGGTGTCCATGACGAGAGTTACGAATCCACGGCTGCGGGCGATGTCGTCCGCCCCGCCGATGATGTTGCCGTCGAACGGGCTCACCACTACTTCGTCGGACAGGATGCCGATAACCCTGGACCGCTGGTTCCGGAGGCTCAGCGCGATGGCGTTGGGGGAGTAGTTCAGCTCCTTGGCGGCCTGTCGGATGCGGTCCTGGCTCTCCTTGGCCACGTTCCCGTCACCGCGCCCGTTGAGCACCAGCGAGACCGCGCTCCTGGAAACCCCCGCCCTCTTGGCGACGTCCAGTGCGGTGGCCTTGCGGTTCATGGGCTTCCTCTCCTGCCGGTTACTCAGCAGTCTACCTAACGCGTGTGAGGGTGCGGTCTGTCAGGTTGGGTAGCCCAGTTCTGAGAAAACAGCCTGCATGAAAGAGAGCGATTTGAGGGCACCTGCAACCAAGTAGAGACCCCACGCTGCAACGATGACTGCGATTGGCCAGCGTCCACGGCGTGGGCCCACCTTGTGGAGGATCACCGCCCTGCCGATGACATAGGGCACTCCGCCAAGAAACGACCACGCCCAAGGGAAAGGGCGCACGACGCCGCGGCGGGCAAGCCATCTGTAGTCAAAGGCAGCGAGCAGCACGGTTGCACAGTAGGTAACGGCCAGCGCGATCAGGATCAGGAAGTAGGTCGTTGAGAAGACGTAGCCGGGATCGATGGAGGCATAGCCGCTGCTGTTAATGTACGGACGGACCTCCACACTCCACGACAGCATCAAGGCGCCCAGGCCGAAAGGCAGGCAGGCGATGAGCCAGACGAAAGGGTTCTCAACGCCCTGGTCTTTGCCAAGCAACGGGCGTTGGGCGGGCGTCGGTTGGAAAGCGGGCGGTCCCACGCGGTCCGTCCAACCGGTGCCGTTCCACCACCGCAAACAGCGGGGATCAGCCGGGTCGGGATACCATCCCGGCGCCGCCGTCACGTGGTGACCGAGTATCCGAACTGCGAGTACATCGACTGCATGAAGTTGGACATCCAGATGCCCGATACCACCAAGCTGATCACGAACACGGCAATGGTTGCCCAGATCGGCCACAAGCCTCTCTTGGGGGCGACCTTATTGACGATGACCGAACGGCCAATCACGTAAACAACGGAATTGAGGAACGCCCAAGCCCAATGGAAAGGACGCTCGACGCCGGACTTCAGCAGGCGCTGACGGTCCAGGTACGCGAAGAACACCGACAGTCCGTAGGAGACGAAGCCCGACCCCATGAGCAGGAAGTACGCCGGGGTGTAAATGGAGAAGGGATCAACGGTAGTGACGCCCTGCCGGGTGGTGATCATCCTGAATTCCGGCTGCCAGGTCAGCATGAAAATGACCGAGACAAGCGGCAGGAACGTGATGACCCAAATGAAAGGGTTGTACACAGGAGTTTGCGCACTTATCTGCGGACGTGGCTGAGGAACCGGCGCCTGGTACTGCATGGTGCGCGGAGCCTGCTGGGCAGTCCACGCAGTGCCGTCCCACCAGCGCACGAACCTCGGGTCCGAAGGGTCGGGGTACCAGCCGGCAGGAGTTGTGGAACCGGGCATTGATTGAGTCATGTTTCCCCCACGTTGTGTTGTGACTTCGAGAATATCGCGGTTGCCGTCTCTCGGTTATCAGGCGACCTTCCCCAGAGGTTATGTGGCGGTGTAAGCATGAATAATGAGCTTCTTTGACGACCTCCCCGAGCCCCCTGTCCGGCAACCCCTGACACAGCCGGCTCAGCCGGAATGGTCGGGGCCGCCGTCGGGCGAACTGCCCGGTGTAGTGTCCCCCGGCGGCTTTGTACTCCGCGGTGCCAACGCGGTGGTGGCCCTGAAAATGGTGGAAGTCTTCTCTACGGGATGCCTCTTGGACCTCGTATGGTGTGTTCGGCGCTCAAACGAATCCGACCAGGAGTGGCGGGACGTCATGGAACGGAGCTTCCAGCGGCCCGGGCTGCCGGGAATCATGATCGGGGCAGGGCTCCCGGACGGGCGCAAGGCGTTTGCCGGGGCAACAAGGCCATCCATGTTCGAAGGTTCCGAAGAGGTTACGGGGCCGGTTCTCGTGGAATGGGGAGGTGCCGGCGGCAGTGCCGGGGATCAGCAGGCAGAAGGCTCTGCACGGTATTGGCTGTGGCCGTTGCCTGCAGAGGGGGAGCTGAAAATCGTTGCAAAGTGGGATAACCAAGGGTTGGCCGAAAGCACCTTGACAGTTCCCGGTGAACGGTTGGCAACGGCACGGGAAGAAGTGCGCGGGTACTGGTCGGAGTAGTTGTCCACATAGCCCGTTCGGCTTGTCCTGGGCCGAAAAGGCCGCCGGTACAGTGGCACTATGCCTGTTCGCCTTCCTGATCTCCAAGAACTTCTCGATTCCGCCTACGTCGTCTCGTTGCCCATGCGCGTGAAGTTCCGCGGCATCATGGAGCGCGAGACCCTCCTGTTGCGCGGACCGCTCGGCTGGGGAGAGTTCTGCCCTTTCCCGGAATACGACGACGACGAATCCTCCCGCTGGTTGGCGGCCGCCTTGGAAGCGGGCTGGCTTGGGTTCCCGGAAGCGTTGCGGGACGCAATACCGGTGAACGCGACGGTCCCCGCGGTTTCGGCTGACCGCGTCCCGGAGGTACTCGCCCGGTTCGGTCGCGTAGATGCAGTCAAGATCAAAGTCGCTGAAAAAGGACAGCAACTCGCCGATGACCTGGCGCGGGTAGTTGCCGTGCGCGAGGCCCTTCCCGATGCCGCCATCCGGGTGGACGCCAACGGGGGCTGGGACGTGGACCAGGCAGTGGACGCGCTGGGGAAGCTATCAGCTGTCGGCTTGGAGTATGCAGAACAACCCGTGCCGACCATTGACGGCCTGGCGGAAGTCCGCCGCAGGCTTTCTTCGGCGGGAACACCGGTCCTCATCGCCGCGGACGAGAGTGTTCGCAAGGAAGATGATCCCCTGCGCGTGGCACGGGCCGGCGCCGCCGACCTCATCGTGGTCAAGGTTGCCCCACTCGGAGGAGTACGCCGCGCCTTGGACATTGTCCAGCAAGCCGGGCTGCCCGCCGTCGTCAGTTCCGCAATCGACACCTCCGTAGGTATCCGGGCGGGCCTTGCCCTCGCGGCTGCCCTTCCGTCGCTGCCGTACGCCTGCGGTTTGGGCACCGTTTCGCTGTTCGCGTCGGACATCACCGTGGATCCCCTGGTGGCCGACGACGGCGCCATCCGCTTGCGGGACACGGCCGCGGATACCGGGCTGCTTGAGCAGTACGCAGCTTCGGCGGAGCGCCGGGACTGGTGGCTGGACCGCCTGCGACGCGTCCACTCCGTCCTTGCCGGGAACCAGCACCGTTTGTTCACCGAGTCTTAACCGGAGGGACCTCTCAGCTTTGGATTCCGCTGAAAGGCTCAGCGGGAACCTCGTACACACTCTGGAAGGTCCCCCATGTCTGAAACCACCGGACGCACGTTTCCGCTGCTCCCCATGCTCGGCCACACCAAAGGCAAGCGCAGCGCCGTAACCTGCGCACTCAAGTGTGACAATGCCTGTGCCGGCGATGTCTGCAACACCAGCGCCAACGGCTACTTCCGGGACATCGCCTCCACGGCCATGTCCCGCCGCGCCGCCCTGGGCCTCGGCGCGGCAGGTGCGCTCGCCGTCGTTCTTGGTGGTGCCGTAACCGGTGCTGACTCTGCAGTCGCCGATTCGGGCAACGGACTGTCCAACGCGGCCAAGAAGGGCTTCGAGAAGTCCAAGCTTCAGTTCACGGCCATCAAGCCGGTCGACGCCGCCGTCGACGCTTTCACCGTTCCCGAGGGCTTCGGCTGGAACCCCATCATCCGATGGGGAGACCCGCTGTTCGCCGACTCACCGGCTTTCGATATCACCAAACAGACAGCTGCCGCCCAGGCCCGTCAGTTTGGTTACAACAACGACTACACGGACATCCTGCCGATCCCTGGCTCCAAGGACCGCCGTGCCGTTCTCTTCACCAACCACGAGTACACGAACGAGAACATCATGCTGCCGGTCGGCTTCGACGCAGCAGAAGCCCGTGCCATCGGCCGGGCCGCCCACGGCCTGGCCGTCGTGGAGCTCGAGCGCAACAACAAGAACAAGCCGTGGAGCTACGTCCAGGGTGCTGCCCTGAACCGGCGCTTCCTCACCGAAACTGTGTACGAACTGACCGGTCCCGCCGCCGGTACCAACCTCGTCAAGACCATTGATGATCCCGCGGGCCGCTGGATCAAGGGCACCCTGGGCAACTGCTCCGGTGGCACCACGCCGTGGGGCACCATCCTCTCCGGCGAGGAAAACTTCAACGGCTACTTTGCGACACCTGGAACCAGCGACGCGGACAAGCGCTACGGCCTGTCCTCGAAGCCAACCACCCGCCAGTGGGAGCTCGACGAGCCGCGTTTCGACACCCGCAATTCCGGCTACGCCAACGAAAGCAACCGCTTCGGCTGGATCGTGGAAGTTGATCCGTTCGACCCCACCTCCACACCGAGGAAGCACTCCGCCATGGGCCGCTTCAAGCACGAGGGCGCCAACGTCATTCTTGCTCCGGACGGCCGCGTTGTTGCCTACATGGGCGACGACGAGCGCTTCGACTACCTCTACAAGTTTGTCTCCAAGGGCAAGTACCAAGCGGGTGACTCCAAGGCAGCACGCAAGAACAACATGAGCCTGCTCTCCGAAGGCGACCTGTATGTCGCCCGCTTCACGGGCGACTCGCCTGCGGCCGAGATTGATGGCACCGGCAAGGTCCCCGCCGACGGAGCCTTCGATGGTTCGGGCGAATGGTTGCCCTTGGTTGTCGGCGGCGCCTCAGCAGTTCCCGGTATGTCCGTGGCAGAAGTTTTGGTGTACACGCGACCGGCAGCTGACAAAGTCGGCCCCACCAAAATGGACCGTTGCGAAGACGTTCAGCCCAACCTGCGCACCGGCAAGGTCTACGTGGCCTGCACCAACAACTCGGACCGCGGCAAGGCAGGCAAGGAAGGGGCGACCGAGGTCAACCCGCGCACCCTCAACCGGGATGGCCACATCGTCGAGATCACCGAGGGCAAGGAGCAGACCGGCACCAAGTTCAACTGGACCCTGCTGCTGGTGGCCGGTGATCCCGCCAAGAACAACTCCACGTACTTCTCCGGATTCCCGGCCAACAAGGTGTCGCCGATTTCTTGCCCGGATAACGTAGCGTTCGACTCCGTCGGCAACCTTTGGATTTCCACCGACGGCGCCCCGTCCACCATCGGCTACAACGATGGTTTGTTCAAGGTCACCTTGGAAGGTCCGGAGCGCGGCAAGGTAGAGCAGTTCCTGGCCGTTCCCCGCGACGCCGAAACGTGTGGCCCGATCGTCCACGACGAAGAGCGCACCGTGTTTGTCGCGGTCCAGCACCCGGGTGAGGAAGGCACGTTCGACGCGCCCCACTCATACTTCCCGGACTACGTTCCGGCCGGAGCCACCCCGGCCGCCGGCGCGGTTCGGGCACCCCGCCCTTCGATCGTGCAGGTGTTCCGCAAGTAACTGAAACCCCGAAACGCTCCCTTACCTCCTGGAGGTAGGGGAGCGTTTCTGCACCCCCCAACGCTTGCTCACGTCCCGGGTGTTTGGTCCCGACGCTTGCTCACATCCCTCGGGTTTGATTCGATCGGTCGCTCACATCCCTCGGGTTTGGTTCGGACGCTTGCTCACATCCCTTGGGTTTGGTTCGGACGCTTGCTCACATCCCTTGGGTTTGATCCCGACGCTCGGTCATGTTCCTCGGGTTTGGTTCGGACGCTTGTTCACATCCCTTGGGTTTGGTTCGGACGCTTGCTCTTGGTTCCCGATAACCACGGATCCACCGCTATTCCGACAGCCCCATTGGGACGTCAACGAAGGTCCCGCCAAACACCCGGGGCGTGAGCAAGCGTTTGGTGGGAAGGGCACGGGGAGTGAGCAAGCGTTTGGGGGAAACGCACGGGTTGTGAGTGAGGGAGAGGGGGAAGCGCACGGGTTGTGAGTGAGGGTTGGTGGGAAGGGCGCGGGGCGTGAGCAAGCGTTTGGTGGGAAGCGTCTGGAATGTGAGTGAGGGTTGGTGGGAAGGGCGCGGGGCGTGAGCAAGCGTTTGGTAGGAAGGGCGCGGGGAGTGAGCAAGCGTTTGGTGGGAAGCACCTGGAATGCGAGTGAGGGCTGGTGGGAAGGGCGCGTGGCGTGAGTGAGGGTGTGGGTGAAGGGGCCGGGTTGTGAGTGAGGGTGTGGGTGAAGGGGCCGGGTTGTGAGTGGGGGGTGGGGGAAGCGCCCGGGATGTGAGTGCGCGTTGGGGGGACTGCAGCCCCCAATAGACTGGAGCGGTGACTTCACAGGACTCTCTGACTTCCATCGCCGCCGCCCGGATCGCCGTTACTGCATTGCTCGACGGCGGCGTGCGGCACGCGGTGGTGGCCCCCGGTTCGCGGTCGGCGCCCATGGCCTACGCCCTCGCCGAGGCAGAAGCCGCGGGGCGGGTCCGCCTTCATGTCAGGATCGACGAGCGGGACGCCGGCTTCACCGCCCTGGGCCTGGCGCTCTCCACGGAAGCCCCGGTCGCGGTCCTGACTACCTCGGGCACAGCCGTGGGGAACCTCCTTCCCTCTGTGATGGAGGCCAACCACTCGGCCGTTCCCGTGGTGGTCATTTCCGCCGACCGTCCCGAGGAACTGCACGGTACCGGGGCGAACCAAACCACCATCCAACTGGACCTTTTCGGCGATCACGTGCGCTTCGCCGTCGACGTCGCCGCGGGGGACAACCCGCAGAAGGCAGTTGCCACTGCACTGTATGCAGCCACCGGTGCGCTGGAGGACACGCCGCCAGGTCCGGTCCAGGTGAACATCGCCTTCCGCGATCCGCTGACGCCCGAGACCGGGGATGCCCTGCCGGATACGCAGGGACACGGCGTGTTCCATTACGACGCCGGACCGCGGGCTTTGGAGCTTCCGGCAGCATCCAGCGAACTTGCCGAGCGACGGACCGTGGTCCTCGCTGGCCATGATGCCGGACCGGTGGCGGAGGCCTTCGCCCGGGCTCACGGCCTTCCCTTGCTGGCAGAGCCGTCCTCGAACGCCCGCTTCGGCCCCAATGCCGTTGGTCCGTATCGCGTGCTGCTGGAGCACTTTGGTCCCGGTTCACCCGCTCCCATCGAGCGCGTTGTCCTTTTCGGCCGGGCCACCCTGTCCCGCCCCGTTGCAGCACTCCTGGCCCGCGAATCGGTGTCATCTGCGATCTACCAGCCTGTCCCGGTCGCTTGGTACGACGCTGGCCGACGCCGCGAAACGCCCATCGAAACCCTCCCGGAACTGGCCGCTTTCGCCGGCCGCGGCCCGACTGAATGGCTCGATACCTGGCTTCTCGCCGGCGCCGCGGCCCAACATGCACTGGATGGCGTGCTCGCGGCGGAGAGCCTTGCCAACGGCCCGTCCGTAGGAGCCGCCGTTTGGGAACACTCCCGCGGCCAACTCGTCCTCGGCTCCTCCAACGGCATCCGCGACGTGGACCTCGCAGGCCAACCGCATCAGGGCCCGATCGCCACCGTGTACGCCAACCGTGGCCTCGCCGGCATCGACGGCACCATCGCCACAGCTACCGGAATCGCACTTGGCAGTGGACGCGAAACCACCGTCCTCCTGGGCGATGTCACCTTCCTGCACGACGCCGGGGGCCTGCTCCTGGGCCACGGTGAGCCGGTGCCCGACCTCCGCATCGTGGTGCTCAACGACTCCGGTGGCGCCATCTTCGCCCTCCTCGAACACGGCGCCGTGGAAGACTCAGGCGCCTACGGCACCGCCGTCGAACGCCTCTTCGGTACCCCGCACTCAGTGGACATCGCGGCACTCGCGGCGGCGTACGGCGTCGGGCACCAAGCAGTAAGTACGACGGCGGAACTCGCCGACGCACTCAAGTCGCCCTTGAAGGGTCGCACCATCGTGGAGGTACGCGTGGACAGGGCGGGTCTGCGCGGACTCCATGCCCGGATCAAGGAAGCCATCAACGCCGCCGTGGGCCACGGAAACTGAGGCAGGCCACAGACACTGACGGGGGCCACCCAAATTTGGGTGTCGTCAGTCCGTTTTCCGGGCACTCAGCAGTTTGCGTGGCGAGCGGTGGGTTGTCCACATAGGCCAACTCTGCCCTCGTACCGCAGAAGCGTCCCACGAAGACTGTTGGAATGCGAAGGCTCCCCAAACTCATTCTCGCCAAGGACCTGTCCATCCTCGGAGGCAATTCCAGGCCATTGTCCATGGATGCAAAGGCCGGGAAGCTCGTGCGCATCAGGCACGGTGTCTACGTCGATGCCCCTCAATGGCAGAAGCTGGAGAGCTGGGAGCGGTACGCCCTGAGCGTGGAAGCGGCAGCCGAGTGCTTAGCGGCTTCGACCATCTTCTCGCACCACTCGGCGGCGTCGATTCACGGAATCCCCACTATCCTGCGCCACCAGCCTGTTCATGCCCTGACGACTTACACCGGAGGAGGCCGTTCGCGTGCGGGGGTGAGACGCCACTTGGTAGCCGCAGGAAGCGAGCGGGCCCAGGAAGTCAACGGCTTCCTGGTCACAGACAGGATTCGGACCGTACTGGACATCGCCGCGTCGGTTCCGTTTGCCGAGGCCGTTGTCCCGGTGGATTTCCTGCTGAACAGAAAGCGAAACGCCCAGCCTGTGACCAAGGAGCAACTCTTGGACGGCATCAGCGGGACTTACTCCAAAGCAGCGGCCAAGCGAATCACAGCGGCGGTAAAGTTTGGTGCCGGAAACTCCGGTTCACCCGGCGAATCCTATGCCCGCGGCTTGATGCACGTCCTCGGATTCGAGACTCCTTTGCTGCAGTATGCGGTGAACACCTCAAGGGGAACCGTGTACACGGACTACTACTGGGAGGGGCTTGGGTTGGTTGGAGAATTCGACGGCCGCGAAAAGTACATGAAGCCGGAGTACTTGCAGGGACGTACGCCTTCGCAGGTCGTGATCGAAGAGAAGGCCCGCGAAGACGCCATACGCGCCGCCGGCCGAAGAGTGTTCCGGCTGGTGTGGAGCGACCTGACGGTGAGCAAGCTGGAACGCGTGCTTGAGTCAGCCGGGGTTCCCCGCCGTCGTCGTGCTTCTGCAGGCCACCCAAATTCGTAGGCGAACCGGAAACGGGAGGGCGACACCCAAATGTGGGTGTCGCCCTCCCGTTCTTGTGGCGCCAATCAATATGCGCGGCGCCAGCGGCGTCAGCGGCGCCGGCGGCGCCAGCGAAAAGCTACGCTTCCTCGACGCCGATGTGCGTCGGGTCAAGGACGCGGCGCAGGAATTCCTTGGTACGCGGCTGGGTGGGGGCGCTGATGACGTGCTCCGCCGGCCCTTCCTCCACGACAACGCCGGCGTCCATGAAGACCACGCGGTCGGCCACTTCGCGGGCAAAGCCCATCTCGTGGGTGACCACCAGCATGGTCATGCCTTCCTGGGCCAGCTTCCGCATGACCGCAAGGACGTCGCCCACGGTTTCAGGATCCAGTGCAGAGGTGGGCTCATCAAAGAGCATGAGCTTCGGGTCCATGGACAAAGCGCGTGCGATGGCCACGCGCTGCTGCTGGCCACCGGACAGCTGGTCCGGGAAACGGTCGGCCAAGTGTCCCAGGCCAACGCGCTCAAGGTTGTGCCGCGCAACGTCGGCGGCTTCGGACTTGGAGCGCTTGAGCACTTTCATCTGCGAGATTGTGCAGTTCTCCAGCACGCTGAGGTGCGGGAACAGGTTGAAGTGCTGGAAGACCATGCCCACGCTTTGGCGCATCTTGTTGAGGTCCACGTCGGGGTCGGTCGCTTCGAACTCGCCCACGTTGATGGTGCCGGCGTTGGGGTGTTCCAGCAGGTTGACGCAGCGAAGAAGGGTGGACTTGCCCGAACCCGACGGTCCGATCAGGCACACAACCTGGCCGGGTTCCACGGTCAGTGAGATGCCCTTGAGGACCTCGTTGCTGCCGTAGGACTTGCGCAGGTCTTTGATGTTGACGCCGGCGGCGCGAACGGTGGCCGTGCTCCCAGTGGAGTTATTCATGACTGTCCTGCCTATCGCTTGGTCCGCGCGGAGCGGCTTTCGAACTTCCTGGCAAGGAGGCTCAAGGGGATGGTGATGACCAAGTAGAAAGCACCTGCCGCGAGCAGGGGGGTGAGGCCCGCGCCGAGGCTGGAGATGCCGTCGCGGCCGAACTTGGTGAGCTCGTACTGGGACGCTGTGAGGCCCAGGACGTAGATCAGCGAGGAGTCCTTGGTGAGCAGGATGATCTCGTTGGTCAGCGGGGGGAGGACGATCTTGAAGGCCTGGGGAATGACGATCGAGACCATCGCACGCCAGTGCGGCATACCCAGTGAACGCGCTGCTTCCATCTGGCCCTTGGGCACGGCCTGCAGACCGGCGCGCAGGGTTTCAGCGATGTACGCAGACGCCACCATGCCCAGGGAAACCATGACCACGATGTTGACGTCCCACTGCACACCGAAAGCCAGGGGAACACCGTAGCCGAAAGCGATGAAGACCAGCAGGGCAGGGACGCCGCGGAAGAACTCGATGTACCCGGTGGCGATCCAGCGGTACAGGGGGAAGGAAGAGAGCTTCATGAGGGCCAGCAGGAGGCCGCCCGACAAGCCCACCACGAAGGCCAGCGCCGTGTAGATAAGGGTGTTCTTGAGGCCAACCAGGAAGATATCCGGGAACATCGGCCCGATTTTGGCGAAGTTGAAGACGCTGGTGCCGATCGTCTTCCAGTCCACAGCAAGGATTACTGCGGCCAGGACCACAACGAATATCCCGGCCTGGACGTACAAACTGACTTTGGCTCGTTGACGTGCAGTCATTGCCATGGTGTTCTCACATTCATGTTGCGCAGCCGGGCCCCGAAACAACGTATCGTTTCGGGGCCCGCCTGCGTGGATCTCGGGAGAGCCGGGGCTCGGACTACTTGGTGGCTTCGCCAAACCAGGTGGTCTGGAACTTCTTCAGGGAGCCGTCATCAGTGATGCGCTTCAGGGTGCCGTTCACGGCGTCAGCCATGGCGGTGTTGCCCTTCTTGATGGCGATGCCCAGCTTCTCGCCCGTCGCGTAGTCCTCGACGCGCTTGAGGTTGGAATCGTCCTTGATGGCGTAGCCCAGCACGGACTGGTTGCCGATGGCTGCGTCGATGGTGCCGGCCTTGAGGGCCTGGACCAGGAGGCCGGAGTCCTCGAACTGCTGCGCGTCGATGCCCTTGTCCTTGGCGTACTGGGCGCCGGTGGTTGCCTGCTGGACACCCACCTTCTTGCCCTTGGCGCCGTCAATGTTGTTAATGCCCGAGGACGAGGTGGCCACCAGGGTCAGGTCGTCATCGAGGTAGGGGTTGGAGAAGTCCATGACGTTCTTGCGGACGTCAGTGATGGAGATCGAGGAGATGGAGACGTCGCACCCAGTCAGTGCAGTGCCGGTCTCGATGGCTTCGAAGGAGCTGTCCACCACGTTGAGTTCTGCCTTGATGTCCTTTGCGATCTCGGCAGCGATGTCCATGTCGAAGCCGACAATCTTGCCGTCCTTCTGGAATTCGAAGGGCTCGTAGGGCACATCCGAGCAGACAGTCAGCTTGCCGGCATTGATGAGTTTCAAGCCCGAGCCATCCGAGGCTGCGGGAGTGGAGGAACCACCGCAGGCGGTGAGGGCCAGTGCGCCGGCTGCGAGCACGGCGGCAATCTTGGTGCCGGACAGAACCGAACGGGAGATCTGCATGTTGTTTACCTTTTGTTGCGGTGGATGCTGAACTGAGTCGGTTTTAGTGTAGCGCCGAACATGAGATGTGCATCACAGGAAACGAAGTTTCACTATTAGATAACTAGTTTACGCACTTATCAACCACCGGAACCGAGGTCCTGTCTGGAATCCCAGATTCAGCGCTTGATTCCCAATGCCTCAAGCATCGGCCGGAACTTTGCCCACGTCTCGGCCAGTTCAGCCTCCGGTTGCGAACCCTCCACGATGCCGCACCCGGCATAAAGCCGCACGGTGTTGGCGTCCTCGATCACGGCTCCGCGCAACGCAATTCCCCACTCGCCGTTGCCGGCAGCGTCCAGCCATCCGACCGGTCCGGCATAGGGGCCGCGGTCCAGATGTTCGAGTTTCCGGATCAACGCACCGGCCACCAGGGTGGGGGTTCCGCACACCGCAGCGGTTGGGTGCAACGCGTTGATCAAGGCCAGGCACGTCGGCACGTGACCTTCGATATCGGCCAGTTCCGCCTTCACATCCGACGCCAGGTGCCACACGTTGGGCAGCTCAAGGATGAAAGGCTCGCTATGGGAGTTCATCGCCTCGGAGAACGGTGCCAACTGTCGGGTCAGCGAATCAATGGCGATCTCGTGTTCGTGGCGCTGCTTTTCCGAACCGGCCAGGACCCGCTCCGCATATTCCATGGGGGAGCCGTCCATGCCGTCCGCATCCCGGCGATCCAGCGTCCCGGCCAGGACCCGCGCTTGCGCAGTGCGGCCCTCCACCTGGATGAGCATCTCGGGGGTCGCGCCCACCAGGCCATCAACACCGTACGTCCAGCATTCGCGGTACCTTGCGGCAAGTTGGCGAAGTACCTCCGCAGCGTTGACGCCCGCGGGAAGGGTGGCAACGACGTCGCGCGCCAAAACCAGCTTCTCCAGCTTGCCGGCGCGGATCTCCTCGACGCCGTCGGCAACCGCCTTCATCCAGTTCGCCTCGCTGAGGGAACCATGGCTAAGGTAACCAGCCGAACCGTTGGCGGCAACAGCCTCAGGTGGGAGTTCGACGTCGGACCCTCCTGTCGCTGAGCCGTCGCCGTTGGGTTCGGTCAGCCAGCGTTCCACGGCGGCGAGCACGCCGGCCTCGGTGAGGGGGCCGTCGTCGAACGTCAATTGAGTGGCCCAGCCGCGGCCGTCGCGGATACCGACCACCAATTCCGGGAGGATCAGGCGGGACACGTGCGGGGATGTTTTGGAGAAGGCAAACGAGCCGAAAGCCACGGGACCCGTGCCCGGGAGCTCAACGTGGTCCGTGATCTCTGCCTCAAGAATCAGGTGCCGCCACCAGATATCAGCCTCAAGGAAGCGCTCCGGGCCGGTGGCGTTGAAACGGGTCAGCTCGCCGTAGCCCACCAGGCCGGCCTCGCGCCGGGACCAGCAAAGGACGTCGTCCCGCACCAGAAACGACGGCAGCCCCCCTGGGGATGATTCAACATCGAGGGGGACTGTCAAGGTGCGGAGCGTGCTCGTCATGATGGAACAACAGTACTCCCGCGCGCAACCAGAACCTGAGCCGACTTCTACAGCGAAGCAAAGTCTGCTGAATGTCTGAGACAATTACTGGGTGAACCGAGCATCCTTGGAAAAGCGTCCGGACGAAGTTGCGACGATGTTTGATGATGTCGCCCCAAAATACGACGTCGTCAATGACGTCCTGTCCATGGGACAGACCCGGCGCTGGCGCCGGATCGTGGTGGACGCCATGGATGTGAAAGCGGGCCAGAAGGTCCTTGACCTCGCCGCCGGAACGGGCACTTCCAGCGAACCCTACGCCGACGCCGGCGTGGACGTGGTGGCCTGCGACTTCTCCCTGGGCATGCTCAAAGTGGGCAAGCGCCGCCGCCCGGACATCGACTTCATCGCCGGTGACGCCACCAACCTGCCCTTCGCGGACAACAGCTTTGACGCGTCCACCATTTCCTTCGGCCTGCGCAATGTCGTAGAACCCCGCAAGGCCCTGGAGGAAATGCTGCGCGTCACCAAGCCCGGCGGCCGCCTGGTCATTGCCGAGTTCTCGCACCCCGTGGTTCCACTGTGGCGCAACCTCTACACCGAATACCTGATGCGCGCCCTGCCGGCCATCGCCACCAAGGTGTCGTCAAACCCGGATGCCTACGTGTACCTCGCTGAGTCCATCCGCGCCTGGCCGGACCAGGACCACCTGGCCCAGTGGCTCGCCGATGCCGGCTGGACCGACATCACCTACCGCAACCTCAGCGGTGGCATTGTTGCCGTGCACCGTGCGCAGAAGCCCGCAGAGCACCGCGAGAGTGTTCCCGTTGCCAAGCTGCGACGCCAAATCAAGCCGCGCCACCAGGCCGGCTAGCTCCGTACTGCCTGCTGACTTAGGACGACGTGAAAGTACTGATTGTTGGCGCGGGCCCGGCCGGGTCCACAGCCGCGTATTACCTCGCCCAAGCGGGCATCGACGTCACGGTGCTGGAAAAGACGTCGTTCCCCCGCGAGAAGGTCTGCGGAGATGGCCTCACCCCGCGGGCTGTTCGCGAGATCCAGAAGCTCGGCCTGCCCCACGCTGTTGAGGAAGGGTGGCGCCGCAACAAGGGCCTTCGCCTCATTGCCGGTGGTCGCACCATCGAGTTGCCCTGGCCCGAAGTTGCGGATTTCCCCACCTACGGACTGATCCGCACCCGCCTTGGCTTCGACGAGGACCTTGCGCGCCACGCAGAGTCGGCCGGTGCGGTGGTGCTGGAACGCCACAGCGTCACGTCCGCACTGACCGCAGATGACGGACGTGTCATCGGAGTCCGCGCTTCAATCCTGGACGAGTCCGGACGCAAGACGGGCGAAACGCGCGACTTCCACGCCGACGTCGTTCTCGCCGCCGACGGAAACTCGACGCGAACCGCCGTGTCGCTGGGTATGCACAAGCGTGACGACCGCCCGCTGGGCGTCGCCGTGCGTACTTACTTCACGTCCCCCCGCCATGAAGACGACTGGATGGAAGGCTGGCTGGAACTCCCCGGCAAGTCCGGCAAGCCACTGCCCGGCTACGGTTGGGTGTTCGGCGTCGGCGACGGCACGTCCAACGTCGGCCTGGGCATCCTGAATTCGTCCAAGGAATTCGGCAAGCTCGACTACAAGCAGGTCCTGCGCGAATGGACCGCCGGTATGCCCTCGGAGTGGGGTTTCACCCCTGAAAACCAGGTGGGGGAAATCCGCGGCGCGGCGCTGCCGATGGGCTTCAACCGCACGCCGCACTACTCGCCCGGGCTGCTTCTACTGGGCGACGCCGGCGGCATGGTGTCCCCGTTCAACGGCGAAGGCATTTCCTACGCAATGGAGTCGGCCCGGTTTGCCGCTGAGTTCATCATCGACGCCTCCTCCCGTTCGGCTTCAGCCGGGTGGACCGTCGACGACGCCGACGCGCACCTTTCCCGGTACGCGGACTATGTGCGGGACCAGTGGGGATCGCACTTCACGCTGGGAAGGCTCTTTGCTTCCTTGATTGGCAAGCCCGCGGTGATGAAGCTCGCACTGCGCACCGGTATGCCGATTCCCGTGCTGATGCGTTTTGTAGTGCGCATGCTCGCGAACCTGACCGACCCGTCCGCGAAGGGCTTCGAAGACCGCGTGATCCGGGTCCTTGAGATGCTGGTTCCGGCAACGTCCAACAGTTCCTCTGCCCGCGCTGTGACGCCGGCAGGCTCCGACACCGCGGTTTCCGCAACAACTAGTTAGGGTTAACCCGTGACGAACTCTGCCGAACACAGCTGGACGCATGCCGGGCACGGCTTGCCGGACTCCACCGAGCCTTCCTTGAACACCACGGCAATTGCGACGGGCCTCCAGCTGCCCGCAGGTTTTGCTGCCATTGCAGGCGACGCCGAGCTTGGCCCTGCCATCACCAACAACCTTGCCCGGGTGGAGAAGAAGCTTCGCGAAGCCATCTCCAACTCGGATCCCCTGGCTGACGCGACGTCACGGCACTTGGTGGAAGCCGGTGGCAAGCGGATCCGTCCGCTGCTCACCCTGCTGTGCGCACACCTGGGCGATGCTTCCCGGCCCGAGGTTGTCCAGGCAGCCGTGGTTGTTGAGCTCACGCACCTCGCGACGCTCTACCACGACGACGTGATGGACTCCGCCCCGTTCCGCCGTGGAGCTCCCACCGCCCACGAGGTCTGGGGCAACTCAGTGGCCATCCTCACCGGTGACCTCATCTTCGCCCGCGCCTCCATCCTGGTCTCCGAGCTCGGCTCCCGTGCACTCGGCATCCAGGCGCGCACCTTCGAACGCCTCTGCCTTGGCCAGCTGCACGAAACCGTGGGGCCCCGCGAGGACGAAGATCCCGTAGAGCACTACTTGTCCGTCATCGCCGACAAGACCGGTTCACTCGTAGCGGCGTCCGGCCAGCTGGGTGCGATCTTCGCCGGCGCTGATGAGGCATTTGAAGACCTGTTGGTGGAGTACGGCGAAAAGGTGGGCGTCGCCTTCCAGCTGGCTGACGACGTCATCGATGTCACCGGGGTGAAGGTCAAGTCCGGAAAGTCCCCGGGCACCGACCTCCGCGAGGGCGTACCCACTCTGCCCGTCCTGTTGCTGCGACGCGATGCTGCCGCAGGGGATACCTCCGCTGCCGAACTCCTTGAACTGATCGACGGCGACCTCTCCTCCGATTCGGCACTGGCTGAGGCCGTGGCCGGCCTGCGCGAGCACCCCGTGACCAACGAGTCCTGGAAGATCGCCCGCCAGTGGTCCGCCGAGGCCGTTGCTGCCCTGGCTCCGCTGCCGGAGGGTGTGGTGAAGGATTCCCTGACCAACTTCGCCCACGCAGTGGTGGACCGCAGCAGCTAAGTCTTCCTGGGCGTGGCTTCCTGACCCGCTTTAGGCGCTTGACGGCGGCTTTGCACCCTTTTCGGGTTGCAAAGCGGCCGTTTTCGTTCCAAAGTAGCTCGGGTCGCCACGGCGGACGGTCGAATCACGACGCCGGCACCCACTTTGGCGTCCACCGCGACGGTCCGAAGTGCCCGGCTTCCCTGTTACCCAGCACGATGAGCACTTCAGCCACCATCTTCCCTGGATGGTGGACGACGTCGGAGTAGTAATAGCGAAGAGCCAGCAGCCCGCCACGCATGCTGGCGTTGTTCCGGTACTGGTCCTTCTTAACCTGCCTGCCTTCCAAGTGGGTACCTCCGTCCAGCTCGATCACCAGGCAATCGTTGATCAGGCAGTCGACTTCACCAACCCCGGGTAGCTGCACGTGCATCTTCACCCTGAGTCCTGCCCTGGTGAAGTGGACATGTGCCAGGACTTCCAGCAAAGAATCTGCCCTGGGAAGGACCAACCCCACAACAGCCCGCGCCCGGCCATTGCGGGAACCCGCCAGTTTGGACCTTAGGTAATCCGGGCTGAGCAGCGCCTGGCTCACAGCACTCTGGACCATGACCAGGGACTCCAGCTTCGGCCGGCAACGAAGGGCGTGAATGAGAACGTCAGCCACGCCTGCAACAGGTAGATAGGGATGCGGGGGATGGGTCACGCCGGCGTGGTCAACAACCTGCGGGTTGGGCAGGCTGTTGCCGCAGCTTAAGTGCCAAGTTTCTGGTTCGCGAAGTACCCAAAGGCCGTAGAACCTCGCTGCCGAGATACAGGTCAGGCGGCCATTCGCGCGAAAGGCGGCTACGACGTCGGGGTCTGCTCCTTTGGTGACGTAGACGCCTCGCTGCAATCGGGTGATCACCCCGTTGCTCAACGCCGATGCCAGTGTTCGTTCAGAGAACCCGGCCCGCTCAAGTCTGCGGTTCTGGCCGCGCCGAGTCTGGATCGGAGGAATTGGGTGAGGTCCATCAGGCTATGGTTGCGGCGTTGGAGACTTCCCAGAGCCTGCTTTTCGGCCTATGTGGATAACTACACCGGGCCGTAAAAATGCAACGGCGTCTTTGAATTTACGTTGACGCTAAGAGTTGCGCTTGTGACAGGATTGTCATAAGCTATTCACGGATCCACTAAATGCCTCCGGTGGGTCTGATGCGAACGGAGATTGTGGTCCCGGTTCGGTGCAGCGTATGACTCGTAACGTTGCAGCGAGCCGGGGCCATTCCGTTTAAGCCCGGAAACCCGTGGCTTTGTGACCTTCTTTCAACGCAAAACAGCCCCTATGCAATCAATCAAGGTTGCATAGGGGCTGCGCGTCGTTCAAACAAGGTCAGGAAGCCACGGGGGCGCCCTGAAAAAGGACCTAGTCCTCGTCGTCGTTGAAGGCCCACTCGAACATGTCGAAGACGAACTCGGAGAACGTGCCTTCCTCGCTCTTCCACTGGCCGCGGGCGTTGTTGCGGCGCCAGACGATGGGGTCCGGGATGCTGAGGTCCGCGGTGCGGAAGCCCCAGGTGAACTGTTCGTCCTCGTCCTCAAGGAACATGAGGAAGCCTTCGTCATCGACTTCCAGTTCCTCGGGGTCCCAGAAGTAGTGGTAGGCCTCCATGAGGTCCTCGCAACCGCCGATGGCAAGGTAGAACTCGCGAAGGACCAGTGGGATGGTGAAGGAGTGTTCAGCGAGGGCGTCGTCCAGTTCGTCGGGCGTGAGGCCGTCTTCTTCCTGCCATTCATCCTCGAGATACTTTGGGACCAGCGCGCGGAACTTCTCGAGGAACATGTCAGTCATGCTCTTATCCTAGCTAATCCCGGGGACCCGAAATTGCGCCCCCACCAGTACCGGCACGGTGCCATCCCCGGACAGCCAACGGCACGTACCAGCTGCGTCGCCAGGCCGTCACCCGGAACGCGAAAACAACACCGGCAATGACACAAGCAGTGAGCCCGCTGAAGAGCCCCAGATGCCACATCAACGTGGTCAAGCCAGCACCTACGAAGGCAGGCAGTGCATAGATGTCGCGGTTGTTGAACAGGGTGGGGATCTCGTTGGCGGTGATGTCGCGAAGCAAACCACCGCCAACGCCCGTGGCCACACCCAGCAAGATCGCAGCCACGGGGTTCATGCCGGCACTGATGGCTTTGAGCGTTCCGGTAATGCAGAACAAGGCGAGTCCGCCGGCGTCGAACAACGTCAAAAGCGAGGTGAATCGCTGGACGGAGGAGAACAGGTAGTAGACCAGCATGGCTGCGAGCAGCGGCGGCGCCAGATAGGCGGGATTCGTGAAGGCGATGGGAGGCCCGGCATTGATGACGATGTCGCGGATCACGCCGCCGCCCAAGGCAGCGATGGAGGCAAGCAGTATGGAGCCAACAAAGTCGAACTGCTTCCGGGCGGCCAACAGCGACCCGGAAACCGCGAAAAAGAACACGCCGATGAGGTCAAGCCAGAGAAGAACAATGTCAATGGAAATCAAGTGGACTGGTTCTTTCTTAACGTGCTTCACAACAGGTGCTGGCTCAACGTTACGCTAGCTCCCATGAACAGCCCCGTTTTGATCGCTTGCGCCCACGGAACCCGCAACGCTGAGGGCCAGGCGGCCATTCGCCGGGTGATGGCCGAGATCGAGGAACTCCGTCCCGGACTCCAGGTCCTGGAGGCCTACGTCGACGTCCAGGAACCCGAGTTGTCCGGCGTGGTGGAGGGCCTGCCCGAGGGGACTGCCGCCGTCGTCGTGCCGCTCCTGCTGTCCACCGGCTTCCACATCAAGGTCGACGTGCCCAAGGCGATCAAGAGCCGGCCCGAAGTCGTGGCCGCCAGGCCGCTGGGCCCGGATCCGCGGCTTGCCGAACTGCTGGCCACTCATCTGCGCGCCTCGGGACTGGAAGAGAACGACGGCGTCCTGCTGGCTGCCGCGGGCTCGTCGCTGCCGGACGGATCGGTGGACTCGGAGGAGCAGGCTCGCCTGCTGGGGGAGCTGCTGCCGAACAAGGTGCGGGTCGCCTATGGTGCCAGCGCCCAGCCCAACGTGCCCGACGGCGTCGCCTCCTTGCGTGCCGAACTCGCCAATGATCCGAGCGGCTCCCACGGCAGGGTCTTCATAGCCTCCTACCTGCTGGCCACCGGCTACTTCCATGACCAATTGGCGAAGGCCGGTGCCGACGTTGTTGCGGCTCCGCTGCTGCCGTCGAAGGTTCTGGCCGAGATTGCCCTGGAACGCTACGACGCGGTGTTGGAAAGCCTCTCCTAACCTTTGTTTGCAAGGAAAACCGCCCTTCGGGGACCTGCATATCAGGCTGTCCGGAACAAGGCCGCTGGCGTGTTCGTGACGAAATGTTTCCCTAGGTGACTCAACATTTCCGGACCTTTGCTGGCGAAATCTGGCCAGACCTACAGTCGATGTATGACAGATACAGCTGTAGCCGGTGCGTCCGCTGACGCCGCAGTCCCTTCGCGCCCAGCACGCACCCGCCCGGCGGCCAAGCCCCATGGCCAGTGGAAGGTTGACGGCACCGCGCCGCTCAACGCCAACGAGACCTGGAAGCAGGAAGACAACGGCCTGAACGTCCGCGAGCGGATTGAGTCTGTCTACTCCAAGGAAGGCTTCGATTCGATCGACGGAACCGACCTGCATGGCCGTTTCCGCTGGTGGGGCCTCTACACACAGCGCAAGCCCGGGATCGACGGCGGCAAGACCGCCACCCTGGAGCCGCACGAGCTCGAAGACAAGTACTTCATGCTGCGCGTCCGCATCGATGGCGGTGCGCTCACCACCGAGCAGTTGCGCGTTATCGGCCAGATCTCCGTGGACTTCGCCCGAGGCTCCGCCGACCTCACGGACCGCCAGAACATCCAGCTGCACTGGATCCGCGTGGAGGATGTGCCGGAAATCTGGCGCCGCCTGGAGGGCATCGGCCTGTCCACTACGGAAGCCTGCGGCGACGTCCCGCGTGTCATCCTCGGCTCCCCGGTTGCGGGTATCGCCAAGGACGAGATCATCGATCCCACGCCGCTCATCCACGAACTCGCGGAGCGCTTCATCGGCGACCCCGAGCTCGCCAACCTGCCGCGTAAATACAAGACCGCCATCACGGGCCACCCGTCCCAGGACGTCGTGCACGAGATCAACGACTTCGCCCTGGTGGGCGTCGTCCACCCTGAGCTTGGCGCCGGCTACGACCTCTGGGTTGGCGGCGGCCTGTCCACCAACCCCCGCCTGGCCGAACGCCTGGGTGTGTTCGTTTCCGCCGACGTCGCCGCTGAAGTGTGGCTGGGCGTCACCAGTATCTTCCGTGACTACGGCTACCGCCGGATGCGCACCAAGGCCCGCCTGAAGTTCCTCATGAACGACTGGGGCCCGGCCAAGTTCCGCCAGATCCTCGAAGACGAATACCTTGGCTTCAAGCTTCCGGACGGCCCTGCCGCGCCCAAGCCCAGCGCCCCGGGTGACCACATCGGCGTGCACGAGCAGAAGGACGGCAAGTTCTTCATCGGCGTGACCCCCACCGTGGGACGCACGTCCGGCGAGGCACTGGTGACGCTGGCCGACACCCTGGAAAAGCACGGTTCCTACCGCCTGCGCACAACTCCCCACCAGAAGCTCGTCATCCTGGACGTGGCCAAGGAGCAGGTGGAGCCGCTCATCGCTGAACTGGACACCTTGGGCCTGTCGGCCCGCCCGTCCGTGTTCCGTCGCGGCACCATTGCCTGCACGGGCATTGAGTTCTGCAAGCTGGCCATCGTCGAAACCAAGGTCACGGCAGCTACCGCTATCGCCGAGCTGGAACGCCGCTTGGCCGACCTCGTGGAGACCAAGCAGCTGCCCTCGGCACTGTCCCTCCACATCAACGGCTGCCCGAACTCCTGCGCACGTATCCAGACGGCCGACATCGGCCTGAAGGGCATGATGCTGCCAACGCCCGACGGCGACCCCACCCCGGGTTTCCAGGTCCACCTCGGTGGCGGGCTGGCGAACAACGAGCGCGAGGAAGCCGGTTTGGGACGCACCGTCCGCGGCCTCAAGGTCACGGTGGAAGACCTGCCCGATTACGTGGAGCGCGTGGTCCGCAAGTTCGTCGCCGTCGGCGCCGAGGGGCAGACCTTCGCCGAGTGGGCACACTCCGCAGATGAAGGAGACCTCCAATGACAGATCCACAAACGCTTCCGGCCGTGCGTACCCTGCGGTCTCCGGAAGAGCTCAAGGCACTGGCCGAAGCCGGTGCCGCGGAGCTTGGCTGGAACGCCACGGCCCAGGAGGCAATCGCCTGGGTGGCACGGAACTTCGAACTGCCGGCCATCACCGTGGCGTGCTCCATGGCCGACGCCGTCCTGCCGGCCATGGTCGCGGACCAGCTTCCCGGCGTCGACGTTTTGTTCCTCGAAACCGGCTACCACTTCAAGGAAACCTACGAGACCCGCGACGAAGTAGCTGCCAACCTGCGCGTCAACGTCGTGGACGTCCTGCCGGAGAACACCGTGGAACAGCAGGACCGCCTGCTGGGCAAGGATCTGTTCGCCCGGGACGCCGCACAGTGCTGCGCGCTGCGCAAGGTCCAGCCGCTGCGCCGCTCGCTGTCCGGCTATGAGGTGTGGTTCACCGGCGTCCGTCGCGATGAAGCCCCCACCCGCACCAACACACCGGTGGTCACCTGGGACGAAGGTTTCGGCCTGGTCAAGGTGAACCCGATGGTGGACTGGTCCTTCGATCAGTTGCTGGAGTACTCCGAGGACAACATCCTCCCCGTCAACCCCCTCCTGAGCCAGGGCTACCCGTCCATCGGCTGCCAGCCCTGCACCCGCAAAGTGGCCCCGGGCGAAGACCCCCGAGCCGGCCGCTGGGCAGGTTCCGACAAGACAGAATGCGGACTACACACATGAGCACTCAAACAACCAGCGAGGACCTCGAGTTGAACCAGTTGCAGAGCGAAGCTGAAGGGGCCGCCGCGGCGTGGCGGGCATCGCGAAGCGGGCACGGCGGCCCTTTAGCTGAGCGCCTGAGCTCACTGGACACCCTCGAGTCCGAAGCAATTCACATCATCCGTGAGGTAGTTGCCGAATTCGAGAAGCCTGCGCTGCTGTTCTCCGGCGGCAAGGACTCCGTGGTTATGCTGCACCTGGCCACCAAGGCATTCTGGCCCGGCAAGGTCCCTTTCCCGGTGCTGCACGTCGATACCGGCCACAACTTTCCGGAGGTCATCGACTTCCGCGACCGCACCGTTGAGCGCCTCGGTTTGAAGCTGGTTGTCGGTTCGGTGCAGGAGTTCATCGACCGCGGCGAACTGGCTGAGCGTGCCGATGGCACCCGCAACCCGCTGCAGACCGTCCCGCTGCTGGACGCGATCCAGCGCAACAAGTTCGACGCCGTTTTCGGTGGTGGCCGTCGCGACGAGGACAAGGCCCGCGCCAAGGAGCGCATCCTGAGCCTCCGTGACGAATTCGGCCAGTGGGATCCGCGCAACCAGCGTCCCGAACTCTGGAACCTGTACAACGGCCGCCACACGGTGGGCCAGCACGTCCGTGCGTTCCCCATCAGCAACTGGACCGAGCTGGACATCTGGCGCTACATCGAGCGCGAGAACATCGAGCTTCCCAGCCTGTACTACGCCCACGAGCGTGAAGTCTTCGCCCGCGACGGCATGTGGCGTGCAGTGGGCGAAGTTTCCCAGCCGCTGCCCCACGAGGACGTCATCACCAAACTGGTCCGCTACCGGACCGTGGGCGACATGTCCTGCACAGGTGCGGTCGAGTCCGAAGCACGCACCGTGGCCGACGTCGTAGTTGAAGTCGCTGCCTCCACCCTGACAGAACGTGGCGCCACCCGGGCAGATGACCGCATCTCCGAGGCCGCCATGGAAGACCGCAAGAAGGACGGCTACTTCTAAATGAGCACCGAAACATTGGCTGCCGGGCTGGAAACAGCCCTGCCCACAACCCTGTTCCGTTTCGCCACTGCCGGATCGGTCGACGACGGCAAGTCCACTCTGGTGGGACGCCTCCTTCACGATTCCAAGGCGATCCTTGCCGACACGCTCGACGCCGTCGCCCGCACCTCTGCCGACCGCGGCTTCGGTGGTGAGAAGGGCGGAATCGACCTCGCCCTCCTGACAGACGGCCTGCGCGCCGAGCGTGAGCAGGGCATCACCATCGATGTGGCCTACCGGTACTTCGCAACGGACCGCCGCAGCTTTATCCTTGCCGACTGCCCCGGCCACGTTCAGTACACCAAGAACACGGTGACCGGCGCGTCCACTGCGGATGCCGTCGTCGTACTCATTGACGCCCGCAAGGGTGTGCTGGAGCAGACCCGCCGGCACCTCTCCGTGCTGCAGTTGCTGCGCGTTGCCCACGTCATTGTGGCGGTCAACAAGATCGACCTGGTGGACTTCAGCGAGCAGGTGTTCCGCGACATCGAGGCTGATGTGCAGAAGGTCGGCCGTGAGCTTGGCCTTGGTCGTGACGATTCAAATGCGGGCGGGGTGACCGATCTTTTCGTGGTTCCGGTGTCCGCCCTGGATGGCGACAACGTAGTGGACCGCTCGGACCGTACCCCCTGGTACACCGGCCCTGCGCTGCTGGAGGTCCTCGAAACCCTTCCGGCCGCCGATGAGCTCGAAGCCGAACTGGAGAGCTTCCGCTTCCCGGTACAACTGGTCATCCGTCCGCAGGGGGCCTTGGCTCCTGATGCTGTGGCCGGCGGGCTCGACGTAGAGGCCTACCGCGATTACCGGGCCTACGCAGGCCAGATCACGGAAGGCTCCGTGAAGGTAGGCGACGAAGTGTCCGTCATCAGCCCCGGCCACGAACCGCGCGTCACCACGGTGGTCGGCATCGACTTCGCCGGCCAGTCGCTGGAGGAAGCTGCGGCACCGCAGTCCGTGGCCGTCCGTTTGGCTGACGAGATCGACATTGCCCGGGGTGACACCATCGCCGCTGCCGGGACTGTCCGCGAAAGCTCCGCCGACCTCTACGCATCGTTGGCCTGGCTGTCACCGAAGCCGCTGCGCGAAGGCCAGAAGGTCCTGGTGAAGCACGGTACGCGCACGGTCCAGGCCCTGGTTCGCAACGTCACCGGCAAGCTGGACCTGGCTACCTTCACCGTAGAGCCCACCAGCACCTTGGAACTCAACGACATCGGGCATGCCCAACTCCGGCTCGCCGCTGCTTTGCCGTTGGAAAATTACCTGCACCACCGCCGCACCGGCGCATTCCTGGTGATCGACCCAATCGACGGCAACACGCTGGCCGCCGGTCTGGTCAAGGACCACCCGGGCGACCACGAAGACGAACGTTACGTCATTTAGGGTCATACGTAGTCACAAACCGCAGCTTGTTCGCGACCCTCACGTTTTAAGGCGTGACCGACGAACAAGCTGCGGTTTTCTTTTACCGGGGAAGGACCCATGCCACAGAACACCACGCTCAGCACCCTCCTTGAGGCAGGCACAGACCTGGTCCTGGACGGAGCGCTGGCCACCGAACTGGAAGCCCACGGCTGCGATCTGGAAGATGCCCTGTGGTCTGCCAAGGTCCTGCTGGAACAGCCGCACCTGATCAAACAGGTCCACCGCGACTACTTCGACGCCGGCGCGTCCGTGGCGATCACAGCCAGCTACCAGGCGACCCCACAGGGCTTCGCGCGGCGCGGGCTTTCCGTTCCGGAGTCCTTGGAACTGGTGGCATTGAGCGTCCGCTTGGCCGATGAGGCACGACAGGAAGCCTTGGCGGAGAGTTCTGCGAATGGGCCATTGCTGGTAGCCGGATCCGTTGGACCGTACGGCGCCTACCTTGCCGACGGCTCCGAGTACCGGGGCGATTACACGCTTTCCGCCGCGGAATTCCAGGATTTCCACCGGCCACGGATCGCGGCGCTGGTAGAGGCCGGCGCGGATTTCCTGGCGTGTGAGACGCTGCCGTCGTACGCCGAAGCAGAGGCGCTGTTGGCGCTCGTGGCGGAGTTCGACGTCGAAGCCTGGTTTACGTTTACGCTGCGGGACAGCGGCCACATCAGTGACGGAACGCCGCTGGAGCAGGTGGCTGCGCTGCTCAGCGCGGAACCGCGCGTGGCCGCCGTCGGCATTAACTGCGTGCCGCTGGAACTGGTGTCGGAGGCGCTGGCCAACCTTCAGCAGGCCTCCGGCAAACCACTCGTGGCGTACCCGAATTCGGGTGAGACCTACGATGCCGTGACGAAAACGTGGGGACCGTCCCAGGGTGTCCAGGGCGGCGCCACGCTGGCGGGTAACGCTGCGGACTGGCGGGATCGTGGAGCCCATCTCATAGGTGGCTGCTGCCGCACAACTCCGCGCGACATTGAAGAGCTTGTAGCGAATATGACGCCACGTGAACCTTCGTGAACCTTGGTTTCTGCGGGATTGAAGCGGAAATATGACAGTCCCTACTGTGAAGGCATGACCTCTCCGGAATGGTCCTTCCTTGCCCAACACGGGCGATGTCACGGGGCCTGATCTTCGCCCCATTCGCATCCCACTTCTCATAAGGACCCCCCCATGGCAAACACACCCGAGTCACAGAAACCCGATTCCGGTACCACCCGCATCGTCGCCGGTGAGACCGCACCCAAGCCCAAGCGCCGCCGCACCATCGAGATCGCCCTGGCCGTCGGCCTCGTGCTGCTGATCGGTGCAGGCGCGGCAGTGGCCTCCGCAGTTTCCAACAGCAACCAGGCTGCGCCGGCCCCCGCCACCACACCGGCGGCGGAGCTCAAGCTCGGCTACTTCAGCAACGTCACGCACGGTCCGGCCCTGGTCGGTACCAGCAAGGGCATCTTCGCCAAGAACCTCGGCGACACCAAGCTCACCACCCAGATCTTCAACGCCGGTCCCGCCGCCATCGAAGCCCTGAACGCCGGAGCCATCGACGCCACCTACATCGGCCCGAACCCGGCCATCAACTCCTTCGTCAAGAGCAACGGCGAGTCCATCAGCATCATCGCCGGCGCAGCATCCGGCGGTGCCCAGCTCGTGGTCAAGCCGGAGATCAACTCCGCAGCCGACCTCAAGGGCAAGGTCCTCAGCACGCCCCAGCTGGGCGGTACCCAGGACGTTGCACTGCGCGCCTGGTTGGGTCACCAGGGATTCAAGACCAACACGGACGGCAGCGGCGACGTCAACATCAACCCGACCGAAAACGCCCAGTCGCTGAAGCTCTTCCAGGACGGAAAGCTCGACGGCGCGTGGTTGCCTGAGCCGTGGGCCTCCCGTTTGGTCCTCGAAGCCGGAGCGAAGGTCCTGGTTGACGAGAAGGACCTCTGGGAGAACGGTGACTTCACCACCACCATCCTGATCGTGAACAAGAAGTTCGCCGCCGAACACCCGGAAACCGTCAAGGCACTCCTCAAGGGCCACGTGGAATCCGTGAACTGGCTCAACTCGGCCTCGGCTGAAGAGAAGGCCACCACCATCAACGCAGTCCTCAAGGACACGGCAGGCAAGCCACTTCCGGCGAATGTCATTGAGCGTGCTTTGCAGAACATCAAGTTCACCACTGACCCGCTCGCCGGGACGTACAAGAAGCTGCTCCAGGACGGCGTGGACGCGGGTACCACCAAGACCGCCGACATCAACGGCATCTTCGACCTCCGCACCTTGAACGAGGTTGAAGGCAAGAAGACCTCCGCCGCGGGTCTTGGCCAGGACTAAGCAGTAACGGGCTGGTCCGCTTCCCCATGCGATTCTCATGGGGGAGCGGACCGGCCCTTAGGCACATCAGCTCTACCAATCAACACGAAGGACGGGACCATGCCAGTCGTACTCGAGAACCTGGGCAAACGCTTCGGCGACGGCGCCCCGGTGCTGGACGACGTCAACGCCACCATCGCGCAGGGCGAGTTTGTCGCCCTCCTCGGCGCGTCCGGCTGCGGCAAGTCCACCCTGCTGAACATCATGGCGGGACTGGAGAAGCCGACGTCGGGCGCTCTTGAAGTACCCAGCGATGGTGCCGCCTTCATGTTCCAGGACGCGTCCTTGTTCCCGTGGTTGACCGCGCGGGGAAACATTGAGCTTGCGCTGCAGTTGGCCGACAAGTCCAGCACCAAGGCGGGACGTCGGGAACGTGCCAACGAACTGCTGGAACTCGTGCACTTGGGCGGCGCGGGGGACAAGCGTCCCCACGAGCTCTCCGGCGGCATGCGGCAGCGCGTGGCCTTGGCGCGTTCACTGGCACAGGACCGGCAACTGCTGCTGATGGACGAGCCTTTTGCCGCCTTGGACGCCATTACCCGGGACCTCCTCCACGATGAGCTTGAGCGCATCTGGAAGGAAACCGGCCGGACCATCGTGTTCGTGACCCACAACGTCCGTGAAGCCGTTCGCCTGGGCCAGCGCGTGCTGTTGCTTTCGTCGCGTCCGGGTCGTGTGGTGGCCGAATGGGAAGTCACCGAGGAACACCGGACCGACGCCGGCCGTGCCGGGGAGTTGACCGGTGTCATTACCCGACGCCTTCGCGAGGAGATCCGCCGCCATGCCAAGTAACCCCATCACCACCGAAGAGCGGACCCTTCCCGTGACCGAATCCAAAGAACACATCACGTCGCCGTCGCTGAAGGGCAATGCCTCGGATCTCCGCGACCTCGAAGCAGGTTTGGACAACCTCCAGTCAGACGTCGGGGGCAAGCGAGGCATCGACTGGAAGCGTGTCCTCCTTCCCGTCGTGGCGCTGGTGGTCCTCATCCTCGCCTGGCAGTTCTACGTGTCGCTGGGCCTCAAGCGCCGAGACCAGGTTCCCGGTCCTCTTGATGTGCTCAACCAGCTTGTGGTCCTGTGGAGTGAGGGCAAGGTCCAGGAATCCGTGTGGACTTCGTTGCAGCGCGGCTTGGTTGGCTTCCTGATCTCGGTCGTCGTCGCCACGCCCGTGGGCTTGCTGCTTGCCCAGGTTGCGCCTCTGCGGCGTGCCTTCGGTCCGCTGATTTCCGGTCTTCAGGTGTTGCCGTCAGTGGCCTGGGTTCCCGCCGCCATCATCTGGTTCGGTTTGACGGACGCAACCGTGTACTTTGTGGTCCTCATGGGTGCCATCCCGTCCATCATCAACGGGCTCATCTCCGGCGTCGACCAGATCCCGCCGCAGTACCGCAGCGTTGGAACCGTCCTTGGTGCGAACCGGCTCCAGATGGCGCTGCAGATCGTCCTTCCCGCGGCCCTTCCCGGGTACATCGGTGGCTTGAAGCAAGGGTGGGCCTTCTCCTGGCGCTCACTGATGGCGGCTGAAATCATTGCTGTGGGTGGCACCATCGGCTTCGGCCTGGGCTCGCTCCTTGACCAGGGCCGCGCGTTGTCCGATATGGCTATCGTCATGGCCGCGATCCTGTTGATCCTGTTCGTGGGCATCCTGATCGAGCTCCTGGTGTTCGGGCCGATCGAGAAGCGCCTCCTGCAGCGCAGGGGTCTGCTGGCAGGCAGCTCGCGCTAACTCCGAGAGCATTGTTGTTCGGAACGCCCGACGGCGGCCTCCCGCCGTCGGGCGTTGACGGTTCCGTGCGTTAGAGACCGGCCAGCAGCCCCTTCATGTCCTGGATCTCCCGCTCCTGCGACGTCACGATGTCGCGTCCCAGCTGGATTGCCTCCGGATATTTGCCCTGAGCGATCTCGGTCTTGGCCATGGCCACCGCACCTTCATGATGAGTGATCATCTGGGTCAGGTAGAGCTTGGCCGCTTCCGTACCTTGGGCGTCCTTGAGCTTCTGGAGTTCGGCCTCGCTCAGCATGCCGTCCATACCGTGTCCTGCGTGCCCGGAGGACGCCATGACGGGCATGTTCCAGCCCTCCAGCCAGGCCGTCATCTTCTGGATTTCGGGTGCTTGGGCCGCCTTGATCTGAACGGCCAACTGCGTCACCGACGCAGGAATATCCTTCTTGGCCAGGATCGCGTCCGACATTTCCACGGCCTGTGCGTGGTGCGGAATCATCATCTGGGCGAACATGACATCCGCCGCGTTGTGGGCTGTATCAGAGCTGCCCGCGGAGCCGTTGCCTGGTGAAGGGCTGGCCGAGGGGCCCGACATCCCGTGATCCATGCCGGGCATCGAATCGGAGCCGGGGGTCGATGCGCAGCCGGCCAGCGCGATCAGGGCCGCAAGGGCAGTCCCCGTGACAGTAAAGCGTGTTTTATTCATCAGTGAATGGTCCTTTGCCAATTCAGGCGGCTCATTGATGCCGCCAAGGGTAAGCAGATGAGTGCCCCGAGGCTTTGGGGCGTCGGGGGTACGGCAGGGTTGCCAGTCGGCGACCCTGTCCAGTGCTTACGTCCTGCTGATGCTGAGTTGCCCCGGGGTGGGGCCTGCAGGTTGATAGGACCAGGATGGCTGGGGCTCGTCATGTCCCCGGTCAGGGGAATCGGCGGCGACGGCGTCGCCGGGAGCCGATGCAGCGAGGGAACCCGTCTTCAGGGAAGGGGTGCACGTGGCGCCGGCGGCCTGGGAGCAGGCGCAGCTTCCCGACGTGCATTCGTCTGCTTCGGCAAGCGGAGTCTGCGAAAGGTGCTGCGCAGAGCCATGAGTGTGGTGGGCCGCAGCGGCCGTCGGCAGCGTTGCGGCTGCGGTGGATGCGTGCGTGCTATGGGATCCGTTGACCACGTGCATCCCGAAGATGCCGGCGATTACCGCGGCGACCAGCAGCAGGAGTGAGGCCCGCCGTCGAAAAGCCGCAAAAGTCCGGTAGGACAGGCGATTGGACACGTTTACCTGTGCTCCTTCCCTTTGCTCCGGACATGGCCAGTATACCCCTGGAGGGTATATGCGTCGAGTCATTCAAAGTGTGCAGCGCCTCAACCGGAACACTGCCTGACCCGGCGAATCAGGTAATCCAGAAAAGGAACACCTCGACCCTGCTGCGTCGATCTGCCGGTGGCCCTAGAATCGGCAAATGGGCCTTCTAACGTTCAGCATCAACGTCACCTTGGACGGTTGCGTCGACCATCGGGAGGGCATCGCCGATGACGAAACGCACGCCCTTTTCACCCGGCTCCTGGACCAGAGCGGCGCGATGCTCTGGGGCCGCACCACGTACGAGATGATGGAAAGCTACTGGCCGCTGGTAGCCAGCGGGGAAATCGATGCCCCGCCGGCGCTGCGCGAGTGGGCCCTGACATTGGAAACCAAACCGAAGTATGTCGTGTCGGCTACCCGAAGTGAATTCCCGTGGACCAACAGCCACCACGTCACGGGCGACCTCCGAGCGGCGGTCCAGGAGCTCAAGGACAGGACTCCTGCGGGGGCGCTGGTCGGCAGCGGGAAGCTTGCCACCGAGTTGGACCGGCTGAACCTGATCGACGAGTACAAGTTCCTGCTCCATCCCTTCATCGCCGGTCATGGCCCCACCTTGTATCACGAGGGACTGCCCGCCACCCGGCGCCTGGAGCTGGTCTCGGCGGAGCCTTTGAGCAACGGCACGGTCGCCATGCATTACCGGCGTGCTGATTGAGGAATGAGCAGGCGCCGGCCAGCGTTGTTCCGGACATGCACAACAAACGGATCGGTTTCCTGTCCTTTGGCCATTGGGCCCGCGTCCCCGGCTCCTTGGTTCCCACTGCCGGCGAGGCCCTGAAGCAAGCGATCGAACTGGCCGTCGCCGCGGAGGAATCGGGCATCGACGGTGCGTTCTTCCGTGTGCACCACTTTGCGCGCCAGCAGGCCTCGCCGTTCCCCCTTCTTGCAGCCATCGCAGCTCGGACCAGCCGTATCGAGATGGGCACCGGCGTGATCGACATGCGCTACGAAAACCCGCTCTACATGGCCGAAGAAGCTGCCGCCACGGACCTCATCAGCGACGGCAGGCTGCAGCTCGGCGTGAGCCGTGGTTCACCCGAGCCTGCCCGGAACGGTGCCGCGAACTTCGGCTATGTCCCCGCCGATGGTGAAGACGGCGGTGACATGGCCCGGCGTCACACAGCATTGTTCCGCAAAGCAATCGCCGGTCACGGCGTGGCCGAAGCCGATCCGCACTACTCCGGAGGTGCGACGGGTTTGCTTCCCATCCAGCCCCTGTCGCCGGGCCTTCCGCAGCGGATCTGGTGGGGAGCCGGCACCCGAAAAACAGCCGTGTGGGCTGCCGAGCAGGGCATGAACCTGATGAGCTCGACACTCCTCACTGAAGACACCGGCGTGCCCTTCGATGAATTGCAGGCAGAACAGATCCGGATGTTCCGCGAAGCCTGGGCCGCTGCAGGTCATGATTTTGAGCCCAGGGTCTCGGTGAGCCGCAGTGTTATCCCGATCGTCGATGCTGAGGACAACCGCTACTTCGGCCTCCGCGCCCAGGCGGACAGCCAGGACCAGGTCGGGATCCTCGACGGAGCCTTGTCCAGGTTCGGCAAGAGCTACATCGGAGAGCCGGACGCCCTTGCGGACGAACTGGCCAATGACGCAGCTGTCCAGGCTGCGGACACCGTCCTGCTGACGGTACCCAACCAGCTGGGAGTGGAATACAACGCCAAGCTGCTGGGGAATGTGGCCAAACACATAGCGCCAGCGTTCGGATGGCAGGCCAACCACGTAGTGTGAACCGGACGGCCCCTAACGGCCGGTAGTGTTGCTCGCTGTGCGCGGTTGCCGTGCACCCCAGGAGCACTTGTGCGCCACGTCAACGACGACGGGACGCACCCAGACATTAGAGGTTTCCCATGGACATTCAGAATCTCCTCGAAGACATCGTCGGCGCAGTCCAACCGCACGTTGGCCAAGGGAAGGTGGCCGACTACATTCCACAGCTGGGATCCGTAGACCCGGACCAGTTCGGGATCTCGGTGGTTACCCGGGAAGGCGAGGTGTTCTCGGCCGGGGATGCCCATGTGGAGTTCTCCATTCAAAGCATCTCCAAAGTCTTCGCCCTCGCCTTGGTTCTGGCTTCCGACGGCGACCGTATCTGGAAGCGCGTCTTCCGCGAACCCTCGGGCAACCCCTTCAACTCGCTGGTCCAGTTGGAAAGCGAGGAAGGCATTCCCCGGAATCCGTTCATCAATGCCGGTGCGATCGTCGTGACGGACCGGCTCCTGAGCCTGACAGGCGACGCTGCGCACGCCGTCCGGGAATTGATGCGCCAGGAAACCGGAAATACGGGCCTCGATACGGATCAGGTCGTGGCGTCGTCCGAACTGGGCAAAGGGCACCGGAATGCTTCATTGGCCCACTTCCTGGCCAGCTGCGGCAACTTGGAGAACCCGGTCGATGATGTCCTGGACTCCTACGCCAAGCAATGCGCCCTGGCCATGACCTGCGAAGACCTGGCGCTGGCGACCCGGTTCCTCGCTTCGAACGGCCTGGGAGCCGACGGAACCCTGGTGCTGTCACCGGCGCAAACCAAGAGAATCAACGCCGTGATGCTCACCTGCGGGACGTACGACGCCGCCGGGGAGTTCGCGTACCGGGTGGGCCTGCCGGGGAAGAGCGGGGTTGGTGGCGGAATCGTGGCCGTGGTTCCGAACAAGTGCGCCATCAGCGTGTGGAGCCCTGGGCTGGGGCGTTCCGGCAATTCCGTGGCAGGTGTGGCCGCGTTGGACGAGTTCACCACGCGCACCGGGTGGTCCGTCTTCTAGCCCGCCGGATCCCGGGGCCCTTTGCAGACTTTTTGTGACGTTGGATTACCCAGCGTTACCGGTTGTTTCCGAGCCTTTGAAGCATATTACGGCGCCGCCCTACAGTTTTTTCATGGCAATACAGGACATTTACCCCACCGCGCTGAGGCTGCTCGGCCGCCCGGTGCTGGTCGTGGGCGGCGGCCCCGTCGCGGAACGCCGCGCCAAGGGGCTGCTCGACGCCGGTGCGAAAGTCACCGTGGTCGCTCCCATTGCCACTGAAACACTTCAAGGCCTCGACGCTTCGGGACTCCTCTCCTGGGAAGCGCGCGAATACCGCACGTCAGACCTCGACGGCGTCTGGTTCGTCCAGACGGCGACCGGCACATCCGCCGTGGACACCCAGGTGGCAGCCGACGCCGAGGCGCAGCGCATCTGGTGCGTCAACGCCTCCGACCACGAAGCTTCAGCCGCGTGGACGCCTGCCGTGGCCGTGGTGGACGACGTCAAGATTGCCATCAACGCCGGAGGAGACCCACGCCGCGCCATGGCACTGCGCAACGCTGTGGCCACAGCCCTTGAAACAGGTGACCTCCCGCTTCGCAGGCACCGCAAGCCGGGCGCAGGCGGCTCTGTGGCTCTGGTCGGTGGCGGTCCGGGCGACTCGGGACTCATCACCGTCCGCGGCAGGCGCCTGCTGGGCCAGGCCGACGTCGTTGTTGCCGACCGTCTTGGTCCCCGCGAGCTGCTCAAAGAGCTTGCGCCGGACGTCCGCGTGATCGAGGTCGGCAAGACGCCAGGCCACCATCCCGTGCCGCAGCTCGAGATCAACCGCATCCTCGTGGACGAAGCCCTGAAGGGCAATCGTGTGGTCCGCCTGAAAGGCGGCGACCCCTACGTCCTGGGGCGCGGTGGCGAGGAAGCAGAATTTTGCCGGCAGAACGGCGTCGAGGTTGAAGTGGTGTCCGGCGTGACGTCCGCGATTTCGGTTCCGGCAGCCGCCGGCATCCCGGTGACCCACCGCGGCCTGGCGAAGGGCTTCAGCGTGGTCACCGGCCACGAGGAGCTGTCCGAAGTTCCCGCACGGCCCGATCACACTGTGGTGTTGCTCATGGGAGTGGCGCAATTGCGCGATTCCGCGGCTGCCCTGGCAGGCTCGGGTCTGCCTTTGGACACTCCAGTGGGTATCGTAGAGAACGGGTATTTGCCGGACCAGCGCGTCACCATCGGCACTTTGGGAAGCATTGCGGACCAGGCGGAAGCCGTGGGTGTGGCCAATCCAGCGGTCATCGTGATCGGCGACGTCGTCCGGGTCAGCCCCTTTGCGCCCCAGCATTTCAAGACCGCCGACTACAGCACCATCACCCCCAACCGTCCCCGCGTCCGCAGTAACTGAGAAGAAGAAGGAACACAGCCGTGTCAATTAGCACCCCCGTAGGTTCTGCGGACCGTCCGCTCCGCGTCGCCGTCATCGGCTCCGGCCCCGCCGGCGTGTACGCAGCTGACATCCTGACCAAGAGCGAGGCCGTCAAGAGCGGCGAACTCAACGTCAGCATCGACCTCTTCGACCGCTACCCGGCCCCCTACGGCCTGATCCGTTACGGCGTTGCTCCGGACCACCCCCGCATCAAGGGCATTGTCAACGCCCTGCACAAAGTGCTGGACCGCGGCGACATCCGCTTCTTCGGCAACGTCGATTACGGCACGGACATCTCCATCGAGGACCTCCGCAAGCACTACGACGCCATCATCTTCGCCACCGGTGCCATCAAGGATGCCGACCTGAACATCCCGGGCATCGAGCTTGAGGGTTCCTTCGGCGGCGCGGACTTCGTGTCCTGGTACGACGGTCACCCGGACGTTTCCCGCGAATGGCCCCTGGACGCCAAGGAAATCGCCGTCCTGGGCAACGGCAACGTGGCCCTGGACGTGGCACGTGTCCTGTCCAAGCACGCTGATGACCTCCTGGTCACCGAGATCCCGGACAACGTCTACGCCGGCCTGAAGAATTCCCCGGTCACGGACGTCCACGTCTTCGGCCGCCGTGGCCCGGCCCAGGTCAAGTTCACCCCGCTGGAACTCCGGGAGCTTTCGCACTCCAAGGACGTCGACATCATCCTCTACGCCGAGGACTTCGAGTTCGACGAAGAGTCCGACCGCCAGATCCAGACGAACAACCAGACCAAGACCATGGTCGGCACTCTCACCAACTGGATCGCCGAGCAGCCCGAGGACCTGTCCGAGCTGAAGGCTTCCCGCCGCCTGCACCTGCACTTCCTGCACAGCCCGGTGGAGATCGTCGACTCCGCGGAGACTCCGGGCAAGGTTGCCGGCATCAAGTTCGAGCGCACCGAGCTGGACGGCACGGGCAACGCCCGCGGCACCGGCGAGTTCATCGACTACCCGGTCCAGGCCGTGTACCGCGCCATCGGCTACTTCGGTTCGGCGCTGCCGGACGTCGAGTTCGACCACAAGAAGGGCGTCGTGACCAACGACGGCGGCCGCGTCCTGGACGCCGACGGCCAGCACGTTCCGGGCCTCTACGCGACCGGCTGGATCAAGCGTGGTCCCGTCGGCCTCATCGGCCACACCAAGGGCGATGCCCTGGAAACCGTCACCTACCTGCTGGAGGACCGCGAAAACCTGCCGCTGGCTGAGGTCCCGGCGGCAGACGCCGTCGTGGATCTGCTGGATGCCCGCGGCGTGAAGTTCACCAGCTGGGAAGGCTGGCTGGCACTGGATGCCCACGAGCTCGCCCTTGGCGCAGCAGCCACCGAAGCCGGCGGCTCCCACGGCGTCGAAGTCCAGCGTGAGCGCATCAAGGTTGTGCCGCGTGAGGACATGGTCGACATCTCCCGCGATGGAGTCTCGGCACAGGTCTAAGACCAACGCGGGGTCACTTAGGGCCCATTCGGAGCTTCCGGATGGGCCCTAAGTGACCCCGCGTTGTTTTAAGGTGGGGGTATGGACGTCGTCGTCATTGAAACGCCCCAGCTGGGGGACCGGAGCTACCTTGTCCACGACGGTGCCGTCGCCCTGGTGATCGACCCGCAACGGGACATCGACCGGGTGGAAGCGGCAGCCGCCGACGCCGGCGTCCGGATCACCCATGTGGCCGAGACCCACCTTCATAACGACTACGTCACTGGCGGCCTCGTCCTGGCTGAAGCGCACGGAGCCGAGTACTGGGTGAACGCTGCGGACGAGGTGTCATTTGCGCGCGTCCCCGTCTCCGACGGCCAGGTTCTCCGCGTCGGACGGCTGTTGGTGAAAGTGGTTGCCACTCCGGGGCACACCCACACGCACCTCTCATACGTGGTCCGCGATGACGCGCCCGACGGCGGTCCGGAGGCTGTGTTTTCAGGCGGCAGCTTGCTCTACGGTTCCGTTGGGCGGACGGACCTGGTGTCACCCCACGACACCGCCAAGCTGGCCCACAAACAGTATTCTTCGGTCCGTCGGCTGGTGGACGCGGCACCCCCGGACGCGGCACTCTACCCAACCCACGGATTCGGCTCGTTTTGTTCCAGCGGACCCGCGAGCTACCAGGATTCATCGACGATCGGCGAGCAAGTCCGGTCCAACCATGCCTTGACGGATCCCCATGAAGACCACTTCGTCTCCGAGTTACTGGCGAACATTACGGCCTACCCTGCGTACTACGCCCACATGAGTCCCCTCAACGCGGCTGGTGTTGGTCCGGCGGAGCTGGGGGTGCCGGACTCCGTGGATGCCACGGAATTGGACAGGCGTCTCAAGGCGGGGGAGTGGGTGGTGGATCTGCGCAACCGCGTGGCTTTCGCCGAGAGCCATCTGCACGGCAGCGTGAGCTTCGAGTACGGGAAGGGGGACAACTTCACCAGCTACCTCGGCTGGGTGATCCCGTGGAACCAACCGCTCACCTTGCTGGGACCGCGGGACGAGGTGGAGAAAGCGATCCGGGACCTGGCGAGGATCGGCATCGAAAGGCCGGATGCCGCCGTCGGGCCTGACGGCGGAGCCGTGGACATAGGTGCCTTGGCGCCGGAGTCTCCACAGGCGAGCTACCCTCACGGTGACTGGGCTGCACTCCTCAAGGGCAGGGAACCGGAGGACATGGTGTTGGATGTGCGCCGCCCGGAGGAATTCGAGGCGTCCCACATCAAAGGCGCCCTGAACGTTCCTGTCTACGAGCTCCTCGGCAGGATCACCGAGCTGCCCGACGCCAGGATCTGGGTGCACTGTGCCACGGGATACCGCGCCAGTGTTGCTGCCAGCCTGCTGGACCGGGCCGGCCGTGACGTGGTGCTGATCAACGCAAGGTTCAGGGACGCGGCCGGAGCAGGGATCGAGACCACGCCGTAATTGATGGGCTAGCGCGGGTTTTGGTCCGAGCAATAGTCGAGATTCCGGTAGACGCTGCGGACAGCGGCGTCGGGATCCCGCGCTTCCAGGGCGTCCACCAGTTCGTCGTGGCCCTCACGGGGAATGCCGTTGAAGCCGCCCTTGCGTTGCTGCCGCAAGAGATCGTTGTGGAACACGCCGCCAAAGGAAACATAGAGCTGGTGCAACAGCGGATTGCCTGATGCCAGGGCGACGCGTTCGTGGAACTCCCAATCGGCGCTGGCCCATGCAGGGTAATCTTCCGCAAGCCATGCATCGTGGCGGGCGGCAAGGAGCCGGCGCATCTCTGCCAGATCCTCCGTGGTGGCGTGCTTGGTGGCCAGGCGGGCAGCCTGGGTGTCCAGGCCAAGCCGGACTTCCACGATGTGTTCCTGCGTGTGCTCGAGGTACATGCGCTGGGCTGCCCCGGACATCTCGCTGTTTGCACGCACATACGTGCCGTCACCGCGGCGGACTTCGAGCATGCCTGAGTGCGCCAGTGCTTTGATCGCCTCGCGGAGGGTGCCTCGGGAAACCCCCAACGTGGACATGAGCTCGGGCTCAGCCGGGATGCGTTCCTGCAATGGCCACTCGCCGGACTTGATCATGTCCCGCAGCTTCGCGGTGATTTCCTCGGCCAGGGCCGGGCGGTGGGAAGGCGTCAGGGTCATACGGTCCTCGGTGCGGTCTTGGTGGCAGTGCGCTTGCTGGTGAGCAGGTGGCAAGTGACCATGAGCGCCACAGCCACGATGGACAGCAGGCTCATGGGCAACACCCAGCCGCCGGTGGCGCTGTGGAGCAGCCCCATCCCGAAGGGGCCGATTGCCGCAATCAAGTATCCCAGCGATTGGGCGATGGTGGAGAGTGCGGTGGTTTCCGCCGTCGAACCTCCGCTTCGGCTGATGATCACCAAAACCAGCGGGAAGATGCCCAAGCCGAAGCCGAACAGCACAGCCGGCACCACGGCCATCGACGTCGGCAGCCACAGCATGGCGGCGATGGCCACCAGCGTGGAGCTGCTTGCGAGGTAGAGCGCGGGGCGGAGCATGCCGGGCCGTGAGCCGAAAGCGAGGAGGATCATTCCGGCCGCCACCGAAACCAACTGCATGACGCCGAACTGGAGGCCGCTTTCGGAGGCACTCAGCCCTTGGGAGGTGAGGATATAGGCGAACCAGCTCATCACGGCATATGCGAGGAAGGCCTGGAAGGTGAAGATGGCGGTGATCAGGATGCCGAGGCGCGTGCGGAGCAGTGGCCACATGGAGACGCGCGGGCGGTCGGTCTTGGTGGTGTTCCGGTGCGTGTGCAGGACTACGGGCAGGAGACCGAGGAGCGCCGCGACACCCAGCAGGCCCCATGCCGCCAGCCCCATGGACGGCGAGCCGAGCTGCTGTGCCAAGGGAACGCTGACCGCTGCGGCGAAGGTTGCGCCGCCGGACATGGTGAACGTGTAGAGGCCGGTCATCATGGACGTGCGGTCCGCATAGTGCTCGCGGATGAACGACGGCATGGCCACGTTGCACACTGCCAGCCCTGACATGGCCAGGACCGTGCCGCCCAGCAGGGCGCCAGTCACCGGCACGCCACGGACCAGCAAGCCCGCAGCCAGGAGGGCCAAGGCGATGGCAATGGCTTTTTCGACACCTACGCGGCGGGTCAACCACGAGGTTCCCATGCCCGCCACCGCGAAGCACAGCAGAGGGATGGATGGCAGGACCGATGCCACCAGGGCCCCGTAGCCCAGGACCTGCTGCAGCTCGTGGAACAGGGCCGCGGCACTGGTAATCCCGGCACGCAGGTTCAGGCCGATGAGCACTACGGCAATAATGCCGACGACGGCGACGACGCGCGTCCTGGGGACTGCCTGGCTGGCCGAAGCGGAAGAAGCCTGGGTAGCAGCAATCGTCGGGATGTTTCCTGTCGTGGGTGTCAGAGGGGTCGTCGCCATATTTAAAGGTTAGACGTTTGACGTCTAATGTCTACAGTTTTGTGGCGAAGCTCTCCGGGAGCGGCTACCTGGGGTTGCGGGAGCCGAGCCGTTGGACCGCCAAGGCGAGCCATAGCTGCACCCGGTCCTGGGTTTGCGAGGGGTCGTAGCCGGTCAGTTCCGTGATCTGGGCCAGACGGTACCGCACGGTGTTCCTGTGGAGGGTAAGCGCCTCGGCAACCGCGGCCACGGAGCCGTTGTGGTTCAGGTAGCTCTCCAGGGTGGCCACCAACTCTGCGCCATGGGCGGCATCAAACTTGCGCAGCGGGGTGAGGGACTCGCTGGCCATGTCCGCCAACGGAACATCCTCGCTGGCCAGCAGCAGTGACGTCAGGCTCAGCCGTTCGGGCTCGTTCACCGGCAAGCCGTGCGCCGCGGCGTCGCGCGCTTCGAAGTAGCTCCACCGCAGGCCGTTCGGCTTGGTGTAGGCCCCGCCGATGCCGATCACGGCGTGAATGCCGGCCTCTTGCAGGTGATCGCTAAGGCTCTTGGCCAGGGCGGTGGCGGAACTGCCGTCGTCGCTGACTACCGTCACCAAATCCTTGCCGACGACGGCGCTGACGCCGCCTTCCAGCGCCTGGGGCAGGGAAATACTGACCAGCTGTTTGTGGTGTGCCGTGGACTCGGCAACCAGCACGACGTTTTTCCTTGTGCTGTTGATCCCGACACCTGCCAAACGGCGGGCTGCCTCGATGGTTTCCAGGGTGCCGTGGATGACGTCGTCCAGCACCTGCCCGGCCATGGCACGCTGGGACTGCCGCTGCTTGACCATGTTGTTGAGCTCCACGCTGATCAGGTTCTGCGCGTAGCTGACGATTCCCGAGTCGATGAAAGGCTGCCGCAACCAGAGCGTGCAGGCGTCCCTGCGGCCGGTGGGAATCGGATACGAAGCCCAACCGTCCGCCGTCGGGGCCGGTTTCCCCACCACGCTGTTATAGAGCTGCGCGCTGAACTGGGTGAGCACGACGTCAGTTCGCAGCATGCTGCCAAGTTGCTTGAGGAGTTCATTGAGGCCGCCGCCGGTCAGCAGTGAGCGGGCAAGGATCTGGTGCCCGGCCAGGAGGCGTTCGAGGTTGGAATAATGGTCGGCGGAGTGGGACTCTGCCACGAGTTTGCCGATGGCGATGAACGGGATTTCGTAGGGCACCTCCACCAAGGGCAATCCCCAGCGGTTGGCCTCTGCGATCAGGGCTTCGGGAACCGATTCATGGGTGAGGCCTATACCGAAACCGATCCCCACAGCACCCGCGCGTTGGACCTGGCGGACGAAGCGCCGCTGATCAGCCGCGCTTTTGAGGCGAAGGCCCGTGGTGAGGACCAGCTCGCCGCCACTGAGGAAGCGTTGCGGGTCTTCCAATTCGGTCACCGCGACCCAGCTGATGTCCTGGTTCCACGTGGTCTCGGCGAGGCCGGACTGACGGAGTTTCAGGGAGGGGACAGCGACGAGCGAAGCGAGGGACAGAGCCATGTTTAAAGCGTAACCCGGCGCTGGGCAAGCGCACTAAGCGGGGTGTGCTTGTGTGTGCAGCTGACTATTCCTTGCACCCCCTCCCTGGCATAGGCTCTGATCAGCTAAATCCATGCCCAGACACCGAAAGAGGGTTGCACGCCGTGGTTCAAACCTTGCAGAACTTCATCAATGGCGAATTCGTCACGCCGGCAGGTACGGGTCTCCTGGACATCGTTAACCCTGCCACCGGGGAAATCGTTGCCAAGTCGCCCATTTCGGTGCAAGCCGACGTGGACGCAGCCATGACCGCCGCCAACGAGGCCTTCAAGACCTGGAAGAAGGCAACCCCCGGCCAGCGCCAGCTCATGCTGCTCAAGCTCGCCGATGCCGTGGAAGCCAACAGCGACGAACTGGTGGAAGCCCAGCACCGCAACACCGGCCAGGTCCGCTCCCTGATCGCATCCGAGGAAGTTGCGGCCGGCGCCGACCAGCTCCGCTTCTTCGCCGGTGCCGCCCGCATCATGGAAGGCAAGTCCGCAGGCGAGTACTTCGAGGGCCACACCTCCTACGTGCGCCGCGAACCGATCGGCGTCGTAGCCCAGGTTGCGCCGTGGAACTACCCGTTCCTCATGGCCATCTGGAAGATCGGCCCCGCCTTGGCCGCGGGCAACACCGTGGTCCTGAAGCCCTCGGACACCACCCCGGAGTCCACCCTGGTACTGGCACGCCTTGCCGGCGAGATCTTCCCGGCCGGCGTCCTCAACGTTGTCCTGGGCACCGGCGAAACCGGCGCCATGATGGTTGACCACAAGGTTCCCGGACTGGTGTCCATCACGGGCTCCGTCCGCGCAGGCATCGCAGTTGCCAGCGGCGCAGCCAAGGGCCTCAAGCGTGCCCACCTGGAACTTGGCGGCAAGGCTCCGGCCATCGTCTTCAAGGATGCCGACATCAAGAAGAGCGCAGCGGCCATCGCCGAGTTCGCCTTCTTCAACGCCGGCCAGGACTGCACCGCCATCACCCGCGTGCTCATTGAGGACTCCGTCCACGATGACGTCGTGGCAGCCATGGTGGAGCACACCAAGACCCTGCACACCGGTTCGCAGAACGACGAAGACAACTACTTCGGTCCGCTCAACAACGTGAACCACTTCAACGCCGTGACCTCCGTGGTGGAGCACCTCCCGGCGAACTGCAAGATCGAAACCGGTGGCCACCGCGCAGGCGAGAAGGGCTTCTTCTTCGAGCCCACCATCATCACCGGCGCCAAGCAGAGCGACGACATCGTGCAGAAGGAAACCTTCGGTCCGGTCATCACCGTGCAGAAGTTCAGCACGGAAGAAGAAGCACTCGAGCTGGCCAACGACGTCGAATACGCCCTGGCGTCCAGCGTCTGGACCACCGACCACGGGACGGCCATGCGCATGAGCCGCGACCTGGACTTCGGTGCGGTCTGGATCAACACCCACATCCTCCTGACGGCAGAGATGCCGCACGGCGGCTTCAAGCAGTCCGGCTACGGCAAGGACCTCTCCATGTACGGCGTCGAGGACTACACGCGGATCAAGCACGTGATGAGTGCATTGGATGCATAACGCAATTGCATAACGCAGTTGCGTAACGCGTCCGCGTAACCCGTACGAATTTCCCAGAAAGGCAACCACCCCATGACCACCACCGCGAACGAACTGTCGTACCGCATCGAGCAGAAGCGCAACATCAACGGCGCTTTCCCCGGACCCAAGTCGCAGGCACTGGCCGAGCGTCGCTCCGCCGTCGTTGCTGCCGGCGTCGCCTCGGGCGTCCCCGTCTACGTTGAAGACGCCGACGGCGGCATCATCCGCGACGTCGACGGCAACTCCTTCATCGACCTCGGCTCCGGCATCGCCGTGACCAGCGTCGGCGCGTCTGATCCCGCCGTCGTCGCCGCTGTCCAGGAAGCTGCAGCGCACTTCACGCACACCTGCTTCATGGTTACCCCCTACGAGGGCTACGTTGCAGTTGCCGAGCAGCTCAACCGCCTCACCCCGGGCGACCACGCCAAGCGCACCGTGCTGTTCAACTCCGGCGCTGAAGCCGTGGAGAACGCCGTCAAGGTTGCACGCCTGGCCACCGGCCGCGACGCCGTGGTTGCTTTCGACCACGCCTACCACGGCCGCACCAACCTGACCATGGCACTGACCGCCAAGGCCATGCCGTACAAGACCAACTTCGGCCCGTTCGCGCCCGAGGTCTACCGCATGCCAATGAGCTACCCGTTCCGTGAAGAGAACCCGGAGATCACGGGTGCCGAGGCAGCCAAGCGCGCCATCACCATGATCGAGAAGCAGATCGGTGGCGACCAGGTTGCCGCGATCATCATTGAACCCATCCAGGGCGAGGGCGGCTTCATCGTTCCGGCCGAAGGCTTCCTGCCGGCACTGTCCGCATGGGCCAAGGAAAAGGGCATCGTCTTCATCGCCGACGAAGTCCAGTCCGGCTTCTGCCGCACGGGCGAATGGTTCGCCGTTGACCACGAAGGCGTTGTCCCGGACATCATCACCATGGCCAAGGGCATCGCCGGCGGCCTCCCGCTGTCCGCGATCACCGGCCGCGCCGACCTGCTCGACGCCGTCCACCCGGGCGGCCTCGGCGGCACCTACGGTGGCAACCCGGTTGCCTGCGCAGCAGCACTCGCCGCGATCGACACCATGGAACAGCACGACCTCAACGGCCGCGCCCGCCACATCGAAGAGCTCGCCCTGGGCAAGCTGCGCGAACTCGCTGAAGAAGTTTCCGTGGTCGGCGATATCCGTGGCCGTGGCGCCATGCTGGCCATCGAGCTCGTCCAGCCCGGATCCAAGGAACCCAACGCCGAGCTCACCAAGGCCGTTGCCGCTGCTTGCCTCAAGGAAGGTGTCATCATCCTCACCTGTGGCACCTACGGCAACGTGATCCGTCTGCTCCCGCCGCTGGTCATCAGCGACGAACTGCTCCTCGACGGCCTCGAGGTCCTCGCCGCAGCCATCAAGGCCAACGCGTAACTTTCACCGCTGTACACAGAAGGAGGGCCGGGGTTTCCCGGCCCTCCTTCTGTGTGTGCGCCGGGTTCGCTGGGTTCGCTGGAGTGTGCCGGGATCGCTGTTCCTCGCCGAGTTCGCCGTTGCTATCCAGCGATCCTGCATGGCTCCCGCGATTTCGACGCCGGAGCGCCCTAGGTGCCCAGCGTCAGGTTCTTCTGGTGACCGTGTCCGTCCAGCTGGACCTCGTTGACCACGGGCCCGGCACTGACCAGGCCCACGCCGGGATCACCGTAGCGAGCCGAGATCGCCGGAGTGGGCCGAGATCGCCGTTGCTATCCAGCGATCCTGCATGGCTCCCGCGATCTCGACGCCGGAATGCACGAGGTGCCCAGCGTCAGGTTCTTCTGGTGACCATGTCCGTCCAGCTGGACCTCGATGACCACGGGCCCGACACTGACCAGGCGCACGCCGTCGCCGGGCCACGCCGTCGCCGCAGTGGGCCGAGTTCGCCGGAGCGCGCCGAGTTCGCCGGACTGCGCCGAGATCGCCGTTGCTATCATGCGATCCTGCATGGCTCCGGCGATCTCGACGCCGGAACGCCCTAGGCGCCAAGCCTCAGGTTTTTCTGGTGGCCATGTCCGTCCAGCTGGACCTCGATGACCACGGGCCCGACACTGACCAGGCGCACGCCGTCGCCGGAGCGCGCCGAGATCGCCGTTCCTTGCCGAGGTCGCCGTTGCTATCCAGCGATCCTGCATGGCTCCCGCGATCTCGACGCCGGAACGCCCTAGGTGCCCAGCGTCAGGTTCTTCTGGTGACCATGTCCGTCCAGCTGGACCTCGATGACCACGGGCCCGACACTGACCAGGCGCACGCCGTCGCCGCAGTGGGCCGAGTTCGCCGGAGCGCGCCGAGATCGCTGTAGCTAGACAGCGATCTTGCATGGCTCCTGCGATTTCGACGCCGGAGCGCCCTAGGTGCCCAGCGTCAGGTTCTTCTGGTGGCCGTGTCCGTCCAGCTGGATCTCGATGACCACGGGCCCGGCACTGACCAAGGCCACACCGTCGTCGGCCTGTACAACGGTGCGCCACTGAGAACCAGGCAGTGTGATCCGGACGCTGGCTTGGGTCCGGGATGGGTCGGCCACGGACAGTGTGAGCTGGTTCCCGGCCTGGTGGGCTGCCAGGGTGCACGAGCCGGAGACGGCATAGCCGCCTGCAGTGCCTGCTGCGAAGAAGTTGGCCAGGACGAGTTGGTCCTTGACCATCTCAACCATCTGGACCTCCGACGAATTGGCCAGGACGTTGACATCGGGGTTGGCCGACTGGGAGAACGTAGTGGAATGGCTTGCCGCGGGCAACACCATGTAGGCATAGCCCGACCCGGATGGATCCACACCGTGGCGGTGCGTGACGGTCACATAGTCCCGGGTAACAGGATCGGTTGACCCGCCGGTGTCTGCTCCGGAGTTCACGTCGAACCAGCTCCCCGTTCGGCGGACCACGGCCACTTCAGGCACCCCGGACACTCCCGGCGCATCAAGGAACACGTAGCCGCCGTGCCCCTCGATGTGCACGGACTTCTGGAGCTGTACTGCTGCATCGCCGGGTGCCATGCGACGGTTCCGGGAATCGGTCCGCAACGCAGGCACGGTTCCTGACGCGAACGCCCTGTTCTCCAACGTGGTCTGGACGGCAGCCCCACCCGTGCCGGTGATGCCCGCCCCCATGCAGACCACCGCGTCATCAAGGAAGAACCAGGACTTCCTGCCGGACAAGGTCTTGTTGTGGTTGAGATGGTCCATGCCGATGACGCCCCACCGGCCGTCCACGGTGAGGCCACCGGCAAAAGCCTGGAAAGCGCGCGGAATTCCGGTCCCGGCGCCTCCCGCGCCGCTGGCCCGTGCTTGGTCATTGACCGTGGTGCCGGGAAGGGCGTAGGGATCCACCGTCGGCCAGAAATCGGAGCTGAACTGCGAGGGGTCCTGGCGGGTGTAAACGAACGTCATGCCGTCTCCCTGGTACCAGCCAAGGTTGTTCTCGCTGTTGCCCCACTCGTACCTGCCGATGCGCTTGGAGGACAGGTTCACCGTGCAACCCCACTGGGGGCGGTGGTGGACCAGTCGGTCCTGGTCGGCGAACATGCGGCTGTACACCGGTGCCGGCGCGGAGACCACGGCGGTATTGGAGAGGACGTCCAGGGACAACAGGGACTTTGCCAGACTCTGCGTCGGGTGCCCTACGAGTTTCTGGTCTGCGCAGCGTTCCAGCCAGCCCTTGGCCAAGGCCAGGAACCGGGAACGGTACGGCTCCTCGCAGCCCGGCGCCAACAGCAGCACCGCGGAGATCAGGCCGAAGCCGCTGACGTAGTCGGGTTCCCGTTGCCGCGACACGGCACGGCCGCGGACGGTGTCCATGATCCGGCCGTCCCACACGAACGGGGCATAGGTCTGTTCCACTGCCTCAAGGAGTACGGTTCTTTTCGGGTCGCTGACGGCCCACAAGCTCCCGCCCAGCATGGCAATGATCTCTGCGATACCGGCTAACGCCACCACGCCGTAGGTCCCGGCATAAGGCAGGTACGTGTGCTGCACGAAGGAGCCGTCGGTATAGAAGCCGTCGCCGCTGGTCACGTAGGTGAACACGCTGTTGACTCCACCGCGGACGGTGTCGCTCAGGGCATCACGTCCCAACGCGATTTCATCCGGATTGTTGTCCAGGATGCCGCGCATGCAGCAGGCCAGCGCCTTGTCCACGCGGTTGGCGCCTGTCTCGGCGAAAGATGTAGCACGGCCGCGCCAATTCGGGTTCGGTGCGAACCAGCGGACAGCTGCCAGCAGGGACGTCCGCAGGGCTTCGGGGACCTCGGTATGAAGCAGTGTCAGGATATCCACTGACTTGCGGGGAACACCGATTTCCCAGAACCACCAGTTTCCGGCAGCGCGCATCCCGGGCTTGTACGCGGTGTCATTGAGGAGCTTCAGTCCGGCAACAATGTCAGCGGCCAGTTCCGGGTTCCCGGCGTAGGGGTTGCCGGGGACCGCGTAGCCCAACGCCATGTCGTAGAGGCGGTTGAAGTGCAGGCCCATGTTGCTGGTAGCCGCGGTGGACTGTCCTATGCCCGTCAAGGGGATGTCGCTCCACAGAGAGGTCCGGACCGGCGCCTTGTCCATGGAGGTCCACCACGTACCGGCGGTGCTGCCCATCCCTTCGAGCTGCCTTGCGAGTTCGGGGACATCCGCGGCGCTCCGGCTCCCGGTAAGGACCAGGCGTCGACGATCTATGAGTTCCTGCAAGCCGGCGTCGCCGGCTGCCATGGACGGCGCTGTCTGGGACAGCAGTGCCCCGGCGAGGGCGGCAGCCCCCGTGGTGCGGAAGAGATTTCGGCGGCTCATGGTGGGTCCAGTGAAGTTCAAAACTGCTCCGTTCAAAACTGTTTCGGGGGTGATGGGAATGCGGCTGCGGTGAAGCTCTCCGCAGCTTTATGTCCGGTTCCCGGGCCCCTCAACAGCAGTGAACGGAGAGTTCACGACTGTTTGGGAGGTGACACCGAGTCCCGGATGACTATGTGCGTGCCGACGGTGAGGGTGTTGTCGGAGGAGGCGCCGGCGTCGTGCGGAGACTGGGCCAGCGCCAGCCGCACGGCTTCGCGTCCCAGTTCCTCGAGCGGCACCCGCACAGTTGTCAGGCGGGGACGCAGCTCGCTGGCCACGGGAACGTCGTCGTAGCCAACAACCGAAATGTCCTCCGGGACCCTGATTCCGCGTTCTTCGAGAGCCTCCAGGATTCCGGCGGCGACGAGGTCGTTGGCACCAAAGACGGCGGTGAACCCAAGGTCCTGCTCCAACAGTTCGCGCATCCGGCTGTAGCCGAAGCCGCGGCCAAAGGCTCCTTCGTGGACCAGGGCAGGATCGCGTTCGATACCGCGGGCATCCAGGGCGCGGTAGAAACCGGCCAGCCGGGACGCCGTCGTCGAAAAATCACGGGGGCCACCGACGTAAAGGATCCTCCGGTGTCCCTGCGAGATGAGGTAGTCGGTGATGGCGAAGGCGCCTCCTTCGTTGTCGTAGGTGACCATCTTGGTGGGAACACCAGGGCCCAGGGACGGCCTGCCGCACAGGACCAACGCGGAGCCTGCCGCGGCAAGCGCCCGGGCACGGTCGGCCATCTGCTTCCGGTAACGGGGGTCGTCCGACGCTCCGCCCACCACGATCACCGCATCAGTCCGCTGCTCGCGCATGAGGTCCACCAGCGCGAGCTCCCGTTCCTTGTCGCCATGGGTGGCGGTGATCAGGCACAGGCGTCCCTCGGCGCTCGCCTGCCGCTCCACACCCCGGGCAATGTAAGCGAAGAAAGGGTCGGCGACGTCGTTGATGATGATTCCGACCGTGCGGGTAGTGGCACCGGCCAGGGCACGGGCATGCGCGTTGGCCACGTAGCCGAGGTCCGAGACGGAGCGGAAGATCCGCTCACGCGTGGCTTTGGCCACCGGGTAGTTGCCACTCAGGGCCCTGGAAACGGTGGCCACGGACACGCCTGCCGCCTGCGCGACGTCGGCAATGGTGGCGCCGCTGCCGCCGCGGGCATGGATCGGATCTGTGGGGGAGCTTTTGTCAGTCACTAGGCGATTCTCGCAAGATCCGCCGCCAATACCGGATAAGCCAAGGGCAAGCCCTCGCTCAATCGCCGGACTTCCGTGACGGCGTGGCTGCCCAAACGGTGGATCTCGTTGCCCATTGCCCCCGCGATATGAGGCGTCAGCACCACATTGGGCAGGGTGTGCAGGACCGAGTCGGCAGGCAGCGGTTCCGGATCCGTGACATCCAGATACGCGTCCAGCCGCCCCGACACGAGTTCCGCCGTCAAGGCTGCTGCATCGATCAGCGCGCCGCGTGCGGTGTTGATGACCAGTGTCCCGTCCTTCATGAGGGCAAGTTGCTGCGCACCGATGATGCCGCGCGTTTCAGCGATGTCCGGAGCGTGGATGCTCACCACATCGGAAAGGGCGCAGAGCTGGTCCAGGCCAACAGTTTCAACACCCAGTTCGGCGGCCTCGACGGCGGTGAGGTAGGGGTCGTAGACCAGTACCCGCGCGTCGAGGTTCTTGAGCAGTCCGATCACTTGGCGCCCGACGCGGGAGGCGCCCACCAAGCCGATCGTGACGCCGTTGGTTCCGATGGTGGGAAACCCTGCGGCGTTGCGGGAGGCGCCTGTCATGCGCAGTTGCTCACTGAACCTCCGGGCCCTCTTCAGGCCCATGACGATCGCGGCGAACGTGAACTCGGCCACCGGCACGGCATTGGCCGCGGCCGACGACGACACCTGGATTCCCCGGGTGTACACCTCAGGGGACAGAAAGGTTTTCACGGTGCCTGCCGCGTGGACGATGCAGCGCAACCGGGGCAAGTGGTCCAGCACGAAGGCATCAATGAGAGGGGCGCCCCACCCGGTGATGAGCAGTTCGGCGTCTCCGAGGCGCTCAAGGGTGCCCGGGACGGTGAAATCGGAGACGGGCTCGGGATCCAGCAGTGTGACGATTCCACGGAGCCGGGCAAGGTCCTCGGTGCTGAACAGGGTGGGCAGATTACTGCGGCCCATCACGAACGCAGCCTTGATGGTGCCGGCGTGCTGGAGGTTGGTGGTCACTGCAGGTTTCCGTCCGGTCGTGGTGATGGAAGCATAGAAAGCGCTTGCTATTTGCATGTCAGCGTAGGTGCGTCGAAGAATGGCTGTCAATCCCAGATCCCAATCAATATATGGATCCTTATGTGTTATTGACATCACACAATTCTTCTGGGTAGCTTGTTCCCCATAGTAAACGCTTACTATTTCTAGCCGTCGAGCGCTTCCGGGCGCCGGGCCACTCCACATCCGCCGGCTTCGGCGCAGACAGAGGAAATACATGAGCAGCAACAGCCAGACACTCACGCCCCAGGCGACGCCCGACGTCGGCGGGCCGGCGCCGGTGGCGGAAGGCCGCCGTCGGGGCCGCCCACCGGGGGGACCTGCCGCAGGCCGCGGCCGCAAGAAGAGCCTCATGGCCCGGATCCGCCGCGACAAAGTGATGTTGCTGCTGATCGCGCCGGGCTTCCTGTACTTCGTGGTGTTCCACTATGTCCCGCTGGCCGGCAACATCATCGCTTTCCTGGACTACAAGCCCTACCTCGGATTCGTGGACAGTGTCTGGGTTGGCCTGGACAACTTCGCGGCCATGTTCCAGGACGGCGCCTTCTGGGAAGCCCTGCGCAACACCCTGGTGATCACGGGCCTCCAGCTGGCCCTGTTCTTCCCGGTTCCCATCTGCCTGGCACTGCTGCTGAACAGCATCGTGTCCGACAGGATCAGGAAGTTCGTCCAGAGCGTGGTCTACCTGCCGCACTTCATTGGCTGGGTGATCATCGTGGCAGTCTTCTCCGAAGTCCTCGGTGCCACCGGCGCTGTCCCGCACCTGCTGGAGAGCCTGGGCCTTCCGCGCTTCGACGCCATGACCACTCCCGAGTTCTTCCCGTTCCTGGTCACCATCCAGTCCATCTGGAAGGACGCCGGATGGGGCACCATCATCTTCCTGGCAGCCCTGATGAACGTGGACCAGGAACTCTACGAAGCCGCGGCCGTGGATGGAGCCAATGCACGCCACCGGCTGTGGCACATCACCCTCCCCGGAATCATGCCGGTGATCATCCTGCTCCTCATCCTCAACCTGGGCAGCATCCTGTCCGTCGGTTTCGAACAGATCGTTCTCCAGCGCGACAACGTGGGTCCCGGTGCCGGAGAAGTCCTGGATACCTATGTGTACTTCCACGGCATCCAGGACGGGCAGTGGGGTCCGGCGGCAGCCGTGGGCCTGGTGAAGGGCATTGTGGGCCTGATCCTGGTGCTCGGTGCCAACAAACTCGCCCATCTCTTTGGACAGGAAGGTGTCTATTCCAATGGCAAATCCAAGTAGCACCCTGGTGGCCGGCCTGGGCCGGCTGAAGCCCAAGGACACACGCCCGATCTGGATGGAGAAACCCAAGCCCGCCGTCCAGGTTGCCAAGACCATCGCATTGGTCATCATCTGCTTCCTGGCCCTGTACCCGCTGCTGGCCGTCTTGGCTACGAGCCTCTCCAGCCAAAGCGAGATCGCCAACAACAACGGCTTGGTCCTCTTCCCCAAAGAGCCCACGTTCGCTGCCTACCAGACCATCTTTGCCGGGGGAGTGGTGACTGATGCGTTGATCCGTTCACTGCTGATCACCACCGTGGGCACGGCCCTCTCCCTGGTGGTTACGGTGGCCATGGCCTACGGCCTCACGCGCCGGGACCTGGTCGGCGGGCGCTTCTTCCTCATGACCGCCCTGTTCACCATGCTTTTCAGCCCCGGCATCATCCCCAGCTTCCTCATGGTCAAGGAACTCGGACTGCTGGACAGCTACGCGGCGCTGGTCCTGCCCACCTTGATGAGTGCCTTCAACCTGGTGGTGGTCCGGTCCTTCTTCATGAACCTCCCGCAGGAACTGTTCGAGGCCGCGAAGATCGACGGCGCGGGAGACTTCCGCATCCTGGTCCAGATGGTGCTGCCGCTCTCGCGAGGCGTGCTGGCCGTCGTCGGACTGTTCTACGCGGTGGGCTACTGGAACGCGTTCTTCAACGCCATGCTCTACCTGAACGATGACAAGTGGCCGCTATCCATGATCCTGCGGCAATACGTGTTGCTCGGCCAGCCCATGGGCGACTCCGCAGTGGCCGAGATCGCGGTGCCGTCGCAAGCGATCCAGATGGCCGTCGTCGTGATTTCCCTGATCCCGATCGTGATCGTGTTCCCGTTCCTCCAGCGCTACTTCACCAAGGGCGTCCTCACCGGCGCCATCAAAGGCTAGTCCAACTCTCCATTCTTGAAAGGGAAGACCCATGAACGCAGTACCCTCTGCCGGCCCCAGCCGCCGGAACTTCCTCTCCGTAGCAGGCATCGGTGCGCTGGCTCTCTTCAGCGGCGGGGCCCTGGCCGGCTGCGGGCAGCGCACCACCAGTGTCGCCTCGAACGCCAGCGAAGCATTATTGCCCACGCACATGCCCCTCCAGGCAGCCGCTGCCGACATCCCCGGTACTGCGCAAGGTGTGCCGTCGGCGTTCTACAAGTACCCCGCGCCGTTCCGCAGCGTGCAGACAGCACCGCTGAAGGGAGGCAAGATCACGGCCATCACCAACTTGTTCGGCACGGCCCCGAACGCGCGGGCGGACAACCCTGCGTGGCAGGCCATCGAAGCCCGTCTGGGCGGGCAGGTGGACATTACCTCGGTCTCCTCGGACGACTACGCCACCAAGTTCAACACCATCATCGCGGGCGGCGAGTTGCCGGACCTCATGCTCAACGACGGCGCCGCCGTGCCCAACATCGTGGAGTTCCTGCAGGCCAAATGTGCGGACCTGACACCGTTGCTGGGTGGCGACAAGATCAAGGACTATCCCAACCTGGCCGCCATCCCGGAGGTGTTCTGGAAGCAGACCGTCCAGGCAGGCAAGCTGTATTCGCTGCCCATTCCGCGCAACCTCACCGGTGGGTCCGGCTTCGTGAACCAGACGCTGTTGGAGAACGTCGGCATCAAGTCCACCGAGGACATCAAGGACAAGGACGACTTCTACAGGGTGGCCAAGGAACTCACCAACCCCTCCAAGAACCAGTGGGCATTGGGCAGCACCAAGTTTGGGCTCACCATGCTGCACCACATGTTCCGCACACCGAACGTCTGGAAGAACGACGGCGGCAAACTCACCAGGGCGTTCGAGACGGACGAATACATGGCCGCGATCGAGTTCGGAGCCAAACTCTACAAAGATGGCTTGTACGTTCCCGGCTCCGAAGGTTGGACGAAGTCGCAGATGGTCAACTCCTTCATCTCCGGCAAGGTGGCCATGATCTACGACGGACTCCCGGCCTACATCGGACCCACCGGTTACGGCCGCAGCGTTCCCGCAGCCAACAAGGCCAACAAAGCCGTCCCGTTCATCCCTGTGGGCCACGACGGCGGCAAGGCGCAGACCTGGTTGGACAACATCACGTTCGGCACCGTGATGCTCAAGAAAGCCGACGAAACCAAGCTCAAGGAAGTCCTGGCCGTGGCCAACTTCCTGGCGGCTCCGTTCGGCAGCGAGGAGTACCTGCTGCTCAACTACGGCGCAGAAGGGGCCGACTACACCTTGGACGCCAGCGGTAATCCCGTGGTGACCGATCGCGCCCTGCTGGACAACGCCGTGCCGTGGAAGTACCTGGCCGCACCGCAGCAAGTGGTGTACGACCCCAGCAACAAGGACATTGTGGACGTCATGCATAATGCCTACTCGAAGCTCATCCCGTTGGGTGTCGAAGATCCCTGTGGCACGCTGTTCAGCCCCACCAATGCCAGCAAGGGTGCCAAGCTGGGCCAGCCCGTCTCCGACGCCGCCACAGCAGTCATTGCCGGACGTGGCACCATGGACGCACTTAAGACTGCCGTGGCGGACTGGAAGAAGAATGGTGGCGACACCATCCGCGGCGAATACGAATCGGCGCTGGCAAAGTAGCCGATCCGCCCCTCCCCGGTCCGCTGGACCGGCCAGCACAACCCGGCCTGCACAACCCAAGGAACCCTGTGACACAGCTCCCGCCAGTAACCCAGCCCTGGCTTCCCCATCCTGATCCCGTCCTGTCCCCGCTCACGGGCTGGACCCGCGGCCATTGGGAAGCCACGGCCGACCATTGGCTCGGACACATCCGTGCCTACTCCAGCCCGCTCAAGGCCAGCCCACGCCTTCCGGGCCCGGTGACGCGTGACGGCGAGCGCCGGGAAGGCATGGAGACCATCGGACGGAGCATGCTGATGGCCGCGCCGCGGATCGCCGGTGCCCGTGGCCGGGACCGCTTGGACTTGGCGGCTTGGTACCGGGAGGCGCTGCTGGCCGGTACCGATCCTGACGGTGCAGAACGTTGGCCGTTGGGTGTCACGTGCAAGTCACCCTTGCTGGGCGTGACCAACTCGATCGTGGAAGCGGCGAACATCGCTTTCTCGCTCCACATCGCCAGGGAGTGGTTGTGGGAACCGTTGGATGCCGATGAAAAGAAGCAGGTTGCCGGCTGGTTGCGGCACCATGCCCGGCTCGAGGTGTGGGGTAACAACTGGCAGCTCTTTCCGGCAATGGCGGAGGGTTTCCTGCGTTCGGTGGGGGAGGACGTGTCGGGCTGCACGGGTGCGCGGAATGTGGCCCGGGTGGAGTCCTGGTATCTGGGCGATGGGTGGTACACCGACGGGCCGGAGCACGCCATCGACTACTACAACGCGTGGGCCATCCACCCTTATTTGTGGGCCTGGTACAAGATGACCGGCCGTGAGGATACCCCAGGGGGTCGCCGTCATCTGGAGCGTCTGCGCGAATTCGTGGGTACGCAGAGCCTGATGTTCGCCAGTGATGGGGCAGTGCTGCACGTCGGGCGATCCTTGGCGTACCGCACGGCCGTTCTGGCCGCCTTGTGGTGTGCCGAGATCTCTGGCGTGAACCCGTTGACGCCGGGTGCCACGCGTCGCCTGGCGTCCGGGGTCCTGGCGAACTTCACGGCGAAGGGCGTTGGCGTTGATGGGCCGCCGAACCTGGGCTGGTATGAAGAACACCGGGGCTCCTGCCAGGCGTACAGCGGGTTCGGTTCACCGTATCTGGCAGGCATCGGCTTCCTGGGGTTGGCGCTGCCGCCGGAGCACAGGGTATGGCAGGAGGTGGAAGAGCCGCAGCCCACAGATGGCCCGGCCGCTGTTCGGGCGTTGCCGGATGCTGGTTGGACTGTGATCAGCGATGGCGGCTTGGTCCGTCTCACCAACCACGGCAGCGACCATTGCGGCCTGCCCGTGGGCGGCGGCACGGACCCCGATGATCCGCACTACGCCAAGTTCTCTTATTCCACCCATACAGCGCCAGGTACAGGCCCCGCGTGGGAGGACAACGTGGATGGTCACCTTGCGTTGTTGGGGTCCGACGGCGTGGCGAGCCGGCGCTGTGCCCTGCGCGCCACCCGCACGGACGGCCTCGTCAGCGGATCCGTCCACATCCCTCAGTTGCACGGAAAGACCCTGCCCGGCACGGCCGTCACTACAGTTTCGGTGGTGCACGGCATCCACGAGCTTCGCTGCCATTTGGTCCGTGGCCCGATGGAGTATTCCGTCCGGGAGGGTGGCCATGCTGTAGCCGGCGCCACGCCGGTGGATGTTGGAACGACGGACAACACCGCGTGGGCCGGCAACGGTGATGTCTACGTCGCTGTGACGGCGGTGCACGGCTGGGACGAGCCTCGGACCACGCGGTATATGGATGCCAACGCCATGGGCAAGCACTCAGCAGTCCCCAGCCTTGTCGCGGAGCGCAACAGTGAGGAAACGGTCCACTTTGCCCTCCACACGCTGACCCGGGGACCGGCTCCTTCGCCGGAAGCGCTCCAGGCGGCTGCCGCCGTCGTGGTTTCCGGTACGGAAGTGTCCGTGACGTGGGCCAGCGGCGCTTCGCAAACTTTCGATCTGCGGACGTTTGTCCCTTGGGATGGGCAGGTGGGTAAGTGATGGACCTCAAGTACGGCGCGTCGCGGGAAAATCCCCGCGAGGACGCAGCGATGCAGCGGTTCCGCGGCCATCGTGTGGGGCAATTCATTCACTGGGGTCTTTACGCCCTGCCGGCTGGTCGCTGGGAAGGCAAAGACGTGGAGTTCGCCGCTGAGTTCCTGCCCCGCGTGGCGAAGATTCCGCAACAACGCTGGGAGGCGCTCGCGAACGATTTCACCCTGGCGGATTTCGACGCCGAGCGGTGGGCGGACACGGCAGTGGCGATGGGCGCCCGCTACATGACCATCACCACCAAACACCACGATGGTTTCTGCCTGTGGCCGAGCGCGCACACGGACTTCCACATGGGGAACACGCCCTCCGGCCGCGATGTCCTGGGTGAGCTGGTGGCCGCCTATGAAGCCCGGGGGATTGACGTCAACTTCTACTACTCGGTGCTGGATTGGCGGCACCCGGACTGGCGCTTCACGCTGGAGAACGACGCCGACAACCTGGCTTTCGCCCGCTACCTCGACTTCGCGATGAAACAGTTGGAAGAACTGGCCGAACGCTATCCGAGCGTGAAGGGCTTCTGGTTCGACGGCACGTGGGACGAATCCGTGAAGGCCAACGGGTGGTGGACCTGGGAGGTCGAACGGATGTTGAAAGAACGTCTTCCCGGCGTGGTGGTCAACAGCCGCTTGCGGGCGGACGACCTTGGAGCCAGACACGTGGATACCAACGGCTACCTCATGGGCGACTACGAAAGCGGTTACGAGCGCCGGCTTCCCGAGCCTTGGGACAGCAGCGTTGCCACCCGTGACTGGGAAGCCTGCATGACCATTCCGCAGGCGAGCTGGGGATACCACCAAGGCCCGTGGGCGCAGTCGACGCTCAAGCACCCTTGGGATGTGGTGGACATGATCGCCCACTGCACATCCCTGGGTGGTAACTTCCTGCTGAACTTCGGCCCCCGAGGCGACGGCTCCATGGCCCCTGCCGAGGTGGAGATCGCCAGCACCGTGGGGGAGTGGCTCGCGGTCAACGGTGAAGCAATCTACGGGTGCGGGTACGCCGAGGGCTGGGACTATCCGGGGTGGGGGTACTTCACCCGCGACACCTCCAGCGGACAAGTGTTTGCTGTGGTCACGCGCCTGCCGGCGTCGGGGCGGGTGCGCCTGCAGCTCCCCGCGGGCCTGGAGCTCACGGGGCTCCGGACACCCGGGACCGGCGCGCACCCGTACAACAGGCTGGCAGATTCCGTATTTGAGGTGGAACTGCGGGCTGGCTTAGAGGCTGGTCCGGCCGTTCTTGCCCTGGGAACTGGACTCCTTGCCGGGCCTGCTTCCGAAAAGGAGCCCAATCCGGACGTGCTCGACTAGCTAAGCTCCGGCCGCTGCCACCCGGGCCTTCTTCCTCAGCACGGAATTCTTCCTGGTGGTCCGCAGCATGTCGATGGTCAGCAGGACCAAAGCAAGCCAGACAACGCAGAAGCCGATCCAGCGGGCCGTCGTCATGGTTTCGTGGAACACCAGCAGCGCCACAACAAACTGGAGGATCGGCGCGAAGTATTGGAGGAGGCCGATAGTGGTCATCGGGAGGCGACGGGCAGAGGCACCGAAGAAGAGCAGCGGAACAGCGGTGATCACGCCGGAAGCCACCAGCAACCAGAAATGTCCGGCGCCCATCGTCGTGAGGGTTTCAGCCCCCGTGACCCCCAGGACCACCATGGTGATGGCAGCAAAGGGAGCCAGCACCACGGTCTCAACGCTCAGGCTCGTCAAGGCATCCACCTTGGGACCAACGCGCTTCTTCACGAAACCGTACAAGCCAAAGCTGAACGCCAGAATCAGGGCGATCCAGGGGAGTTGCCCGTACGAGAAAGTCAGGACTCCCACCGCAACGAATCCAATGCCCACGGCCGTCCACTGCAAGGGGCGCAGCTTCTCCTTGAGGACAAAAACACCCAGGAGGACCGAGACCAGCGGGTTGATGAAGTAGCCCAGGGAGGTCTCAACAGCATGTCCGGTAGTGACGCCGAACGTGTAGGTGAGCCAGTTGATGGCGATCAGGCCGGCGGCGAGCGCGAGCGGCCCGAAGACGGTGCGGTCCTTCAACGCTGCACCGAAAACCCGCCAGGCCCGAGTGATGGTGATCAGGAGGGCGCAGAAGATGAGGGACCAGACAATCCGGTTGGCCACGATTTCGATCGCCCCGGCAGGCATGAGGATAAAGAAGTAGAGGGGAAGCAGGCCCCACAGGCCGTAAGCGCCGATGCCAAACAGGATTCCCGCCGTCGACTCGCTCCTCACAGGCTTGGCGGAACCGCTGGTTCCTGCTCCACCGCCCTTGGCCGCCGCCGTCGGGGGCTGGTTTGAAGGGGAGCCTGAGATGATCTGTTCCGGAGTCGACACATTGTCGCCAACACCGGGTACTGCTGCAATATTCCGCAATTTTTGTGAATCTCTGTGACTCCTGCCATATAAGCGGCCGGGTGTAGGGTCGACACCTAGAATTGAAGTCTGCGCGCCCCCAACAGCGGCGTGGCTCACTGCTTCGGAAGGGCTAACGGTGTCCAACTCAGCCGCAACCATCCCCAATCGTCCCCTTCGCGTTGCCATTGTCGGCGCAGGCCCCGCAGGGGTTTACGCCGCGGATATCCTGACCAAGTCCAACGAGGTCAAGGACGGGCACGTTGAAGTGAGCATCGACCTCTTCGAGGCGTATCCCGCGCCCTACGGACTGATCCGCTACGGTGTGGCGCCGGACCATCCCCGCATCAAAGGAATCGTCAACGCCCTCCACAAAGTGCTGGACCGTGGCGACATCCGCTTCCTGGGCAACGTCACGTACGGCCGCGACCTTACTTTGCACGATTTCCGCTCCTTCTACGACGCCGTGATCTTCTCCACCGGCGCCATCAAGGACGCGGACCTGAACATTCCCGGCATCGACCTTGAAGGGTCCTTCGGCGGCGCCGACTTCGTCTCCTGGTACGACGGCCACCCGGACGTGCCCCGGGAATGGCCGCTGGATGCCAAGGAAATTGCCGTGATCGGCAACGGCAACGTTGCGCTGGATGTAGCACGGATGTTGGTCAAGCACCCTGAAGAACTGTTGGTCACCGAGATCGCGGACAACGTGTTCGCAGGCCTCAAGAATTCGCCCGTCACCGATGTCCATGTGTTCGGGCGCCGCGGCCCCGCCCAGGTGAAGTTCACGCCGCTGGAGTTGCGCGAGCTCTCGCACTGCAAGGACGTGGACATCGTGCTGTACCCGGAGGACTTCGAGTTCGACGAAGCCTCGGATGAGGCGATCCGCAGCAACAACCAAATCAAGATCATGGTTAACACCATGACCAACTGGCTGGTAGAGGAGCACGCCGAATCCGAGCAGCCGTCCTCCCGCCGCCTGCACCTGCACTTCCTGCACAGCCCCGTGGAGATCCTTGACTCGCCGGAGACGCCCGGCAGGGTGGCCGGCATCAAGTTCGAACGGATGGAGCTGGACGGCACAGGGAACGTCAAGGGCACCGGGGAATTCGTGGAGTACCCCGTCCAGGCCGTGTACCGCGCTATCGGCTACCACGGCTCGCCGCTGGATGAACTTGAGTACGACGCCCGCCGCGGCGTCATCCCGAACGACGGCGGCCGCGTCCTGGACGCCGACGGCAAGCCCGTGCCGGGAATCTACGCCACCGGCTGGATCAAGCGCGGACCCGTGGGGTTGATCGGCCACACCAAGGGTGACGCCCTGGAAACCATCGGCTTCCTCCTGGAAGACCGGCTCAACCTGCCGCCGGCCGAAAACCCGGACCCGCAAGCCATCATCGACCTCCTGGAAGAGCGCGGGGTGGAGTACACCACCTGGGAGGGCTGGAACCGGCTTGACGCCCACGAGGCCGCACTTGGTGCTGCCTGGTCAGCATCCGACGAGAATCCGGACGGTGTGGTTCGTGAGCGCATCAAGGTTGTGCCGCGTGAGGAAATGATCCGGATCTCCCGCGGCTGACCCTTGGAGTTTTTGTACACCTAATGCCCCTATTCGGACGCTTTAGGGTCATCACCTGTACAAAAACTCCATCTGGCGAATTAGACTCTCTCGTACTGTGCTGCCCACCGCGCGCGGCCCAACGCACAGAATGTCAGGGAGTTCGATGAGGAATCCAGTCCACCCGCCGGTTCCAGGCAGCGATGCCGCGGAGCTGCTGCAGAAGCGTGCCCTGGCCGGCCATGAACGCCTCGAATCCTTGCGCATTGGCGTGCCGGAAGATATCGTCGGGCTGCGCCGGCTGGTCCGGGAATCCTGGCAGCGTTCGGCGAGTCTCCAGGCCAACCCCGACGTCGCCGAAGCCCCCTTGGCGATGGACCGCGATGAGCTGGAGCAGTACCGCCGGCAGCACCCTTTGGCCACCATCATGCCCGTGATCAGGAAACTGCTGGTTCAGCCCAGCCATGACAGCGGTCTTCTCGTGGCCGTGGGGGACGACGTCGGGCGGCTCTTGTGGGTGGACGGCGATCCGGTGATGCAGCGGCGGGCCGAAGGCATGATGTTCGTGGCCGGCGCCGACTGGTCCGAAGCCTCCGTGGGCACCAGCGCACCCGGCACGGCACTCGCCCTCGACCGGAGCATCCAGATCTCCGGAGCCGAACATTTCAAGCGCTCCGTCCATCCCTGGAGCTGTACCGCGGTTCCCTTCCACGATCCCGATTCCGGCGCCGTGCTGGGCGTTGTGGACATCACCGGGACAGAAACGGCCGTGGCGCCGCACACCCTGTCCCTGGTGGAGGCGACGGTCGCAGCAGCCCAGGCGCAGCTGCGGATTGAACGGCTGCAGCTCGCAGCCGCCGTTCGCGACAAACCACGACGCCGGAGCGCGGCCGCCGCCTCAAGCCCCGCTTTGTACCGCAACAGCCTGCAGTTGCTGGGGCGTGACAATGCCCTGCTCAGCATCGCCGGCCGGACGGTCTCGTTGTCCGCACGGCACAGCGAAATCCTGGCCATCCTGGGCAACCATCCGGATGGACTGAGCGCCGATGACCTCTGCGCCCTGCTGTACCCGGGCGACGGTTCTTCCGTGACGCTCCGGGCGGAGATGGTGCGGCTCCGGAAAGTCATCCAGGAGATCAGCCCGGACGCGGTTCCCGAATCCCGCCCCTACAGGCTGCCGGTCGAGTTGCTTCCGGACTCCGGACAGGTCCTCAATTGCCTGCAGCGCGGCGCCCACCGCATTGCCCTGGAAATCTACAAAGGTGCGCTTTTGCCGCGTTCGGAGGCACCCGGCGTCGTGCAGTTGCGGGAGCGGGTGTCCCACCTGCTGCGGGAGGCACTGCTCAGCGACGGCAGCGTCGATTCGCTCCTCAAGTATGCGGAACTGCCCGAGGCGAAGTACGACGTCGACCTCCGCCTCGCCGTGCTGAAGCTGCTGCCGCCGCGCTCACCGAAGCGGGCGGCCGTGGTCGCCGATCTTGAGCGGATCGACGTCGAGTTGAAAGCGTGAGCTGACTCACACTGTTGCAACGTAGCTGCAACCCCCTGGCTCCTAGGCTCGGATCAATGGCGACAGCCACCGTGATTCGCAGCAAAGGAGCTAGCAATGACTGTTTATGCACAGCCGGGTGCCGAGGGTTCGAAGGTCACCTTCAAGGACCGCTACGAGAACTGGATCGGCGGCGAATGGGTTGCCCCGGTCAAGGGCGCCTACTTTGAGAACATCACCCCCGTGACGGGCAAGGCCTTCTGCGAAGTTGCCCGGGGGACGTCGGAGGACATCGAACTGGCCCTGGACGCAGCACACAAGGTTGCACCGTCCTGGGGGAAGACCTCCGCCACCGAACGCGCAGCCATCCTGAACAAGATCGCCGACCGCATTGACGAGAACGTGGAGCTCCTGGCTGTTGCCGAGACCTGGGACAACGGCAAGCCCGTCCGCGAGACCTTGAACGCGGACATCCCGCTGGCCGCTGACCACTTCCGCTACTTCGCCTCCGCCGTCCGCGCCCAGGAAGGCCACCTCTCCCAGCTCGACGAGGACACCACGGCGTACCACTTCAAGGAGCCGTTGGGCGTTGTCGGCCAGATCATCCCGTGGAACTTCCCCATCCTCATGGCCGTGTGGAAGTTGGCGCCCGCGCTCGCAGCCGGCAACGCCGTGGTCCTGAAGCCGGCTGAGCAGACGCCGACGTCGATCCTGGTTTTGATGGAACTCATCGGTGACCTCCTGCCTGCCGGTGTGGTCAACGTGGTCAATGGATTCGGTGTGGAAGCAGGCAAACCGCTGGCGTCCAGCCCCCGCATCCGCAAGATCGCCTTCACCGGCGAGACCACCACCGGCCGGCTGATCAGCCAGTATGCGTCCAACAACCTCATTCCGGTCACGCTGGAACTTGGCGGCAAGAGCCCGAACATCTTCTTCGACGACGTCGCCGCCCAGAACGATGCCTTCTACGACAAAGCGCAGGAAGGGTTCACGCTCTTCGCCTTCAACCAGGGCGAAGTCTGCACCTGCCCGTCCCGCGCACTCGTTCAGGAAGGTATCTACGACTCCTTCATGACCGACGTCGTGGCCCGGACCAACAAGATCATCCAGGGCAACCCCTTGGACACCGACACCCAGATCGGCGCCCAGGCCTCCAACGACCAGTTGGAGAAGATCCTCTCCTACATCGACATCGGAAAGCAGGAGGGCGCCAAGGTCCTCACCGGCGGGGCCCGGGCAGAGCTGTCAGGCGACCTGGCCGGCGGCTACTACGTCCAGCCCACCATCTTCGAAGGCCACAACCGGATGCGGATCTTCCAGGAGGAAATCTTCGGCCCGGTGGTGTCCGTGACCAAGTTCAGCGACTACAACGATGCCATCGGCATCGCCAACGACACCCTCTACGGTCTTGGTGCCGGCGTCTGGTCGCGCAACGGAAATGTCGCCTACCGCGCGGGCCGGGAAATCCAGGCCGGCCGTGTGTGGGTCAACAACTACCACGCCTACCCGGCAGGTGCCGCCTTCGGTGGCTACAAGTCCTCAGGTATTGGCCGTGAAAACCACGCCATGATGCTGGACCACTACCAGCAGACCAAGAACCTCCTGGTCAGCTACAACGAGAACAAGCTCGGCTTCTTCTAAGAGTTTTTGTACAGCAGATGCCCTTATGGAGCGGACTTAGGGGCATCAACTGTACAAAAACTCCCATCATTCGTACAGATCAAAGGAGATCGTCAATGACCACCACTATGCAAGCAGCAGTAGTCACTGAATTCGGAACCGACCTGAAGGTCATGGAGGTCGAACGCCCGACGCCGGGTCCCGGCCAGGCGCTGGTCCGCCTCATTACGTCGGGGGTATGTCATACCGACCTGCACGCCGCCGAAGGCGACTGGCCCGTCAAGCCGACACCACCCTTCATTCCCGGGCACGAGGGTGTCGGCGAAGTGGTAGCCCTCGGCGAAGGGGTCACGGACGTGGCGGTCGGCGACCTGGTGGGCAATGCCTGGCTGTGGTCGGCCTGCGGAGACTGCCAATACTGCCGGACGGGGTGGGAAACCCTATGCGAGTCGCAACAGAACGGCGGCTACAGTGTGGACGGATCGTTCGGTGAATACATGCTGGTGGACACCCGCTTCGCTGCCCGCATCCCGGCAGGCTCGGATCCGGTGGAGGTTGCACCCGTGCTTTGCGCCGGCGTCACGGTGTACAAGGGCTTGAAGATGACCGAGGCCAGGCCGGGGCAGTGGGTCACCATCTCCGGCATTGGCGGCCTGGGGCACATCGCCGTCCAGTACGCAGTGGCGATGGGTCTGAGGGTGGCAGCGGTGGACATTGCCGACGACAAACTGGCGCTCGCCAAGGAGCATGGTGCCGAGTTGACGGTCAATGCACTGCATGAGGACCCGGCGGAGGTCATCCAGCGCGAAACGGGCGGCTGCCATGGCGTGCTGGTCACGGCCGTGCACCCCTCGGCGTTCGGACAAGCCATTGGCATGGCCCGGCGCGGTGGAACGATCGTCTTCAACGGCCTTCCGCCCGGAGATTTCCCGGCGCCGATCTTCGAGATTGTCCTCAAGGGCCTCACGGTCAGGGGATCGATCGTGGGCACCAGGCAGGACCTCGAGGAAGCGCTGGAGTTCTATGCCCAGGGGAAGATCAAGCCAACGGTGTCCACCCGGGAGCTCTCGGAAGTCAACGCAGTCTTCGACGAGATGAAGCACGCCAAGATCGACGGCCGAGTGGTTCTGAAGTTCTGATGAACGCCAACATGTCCCAGGACATCCTGGAAGCTTCGGTGACGCTGCCCGGGGAGGACTTCTCCCGGGTGGCGCTCACCGGAGCATCCGTGGAGCTGCTCCTCAAACTCTGGGAGCAGCACGGCCCTTTGATGTTCCACCAATCGGGCGGCTGTTGCGACGGCTCGGCTCCCATGTGCTACCCGGCGGGGGAGTTCTTGACAGGTGACTCCGACGTTCTCCTTGGGCGGTTCGACCTCGGGCCCGATGGAAATGCCAAACCACTGGAGTTCTGGATGTCCAAGGAGCAATTCAATTACTGGTCCCACACCCACCTCACCGTGGATGTGGTTCCGGGCCGAGGCAGTGGGTTCTCCGTTGAGTCTCCCGAGGGGAAGCGATTCCTGATCCGATCAACGCTCATGGACTGGGACGTGCCAAGCATTTAGGGTGGATGGCTGGTGTGATGAGGGTTACGGGCCTTCATCACACCAGTCACACCTGTCACGCGAATTCGGCAGGCGTCTCACTATCTGGGATAAATATGGCCGTCCATTGGTCGGACACTATTCTTGATGAGTCCTATACCACCCCCATCCAGAATGTGGCATTTTTATGAACATTTTCAGGACCAAGTCGATTGAGCAGTCGATCGCCGATTCCGACGAGCCTGGTCGCAAGCTCAAGCGCAGCCTGAGCACGTGGGACCTCATGATCATGGGCGTCGCCGTCGCTGTCGGCGCCGGGATCTTCTCGGTGGGCGCGAAGGCTGCCGCCAACTTTGCCGGCCCCGCCGTCACCATTTCCTTTGCCATCGCAGCAGTCACCTGCGCGTTGGCCATCATGTGCTACGCGGAGTTCGCGACCGCAATTCCCGTTGCCGGTTCCGCCTACGTCTTCACGTACGCCACCATGGGCGAAGTCCTTGCCTGGATCATCGGCTGGAACCTCATCCTCGAACTTTTCACCGCCGCGGCAGTGATCGCCAAGTACTGGGGCATCTACCTCAGTACGGTGTTTGGCTTGATGGGCGTGGAGATGCCGCCCTCGATCAGTGTGTTTGGCGTTGACCTTTACTGGGGCGCCTTCCTCATCGTCGCGATCTTCACCGTGCTGCTGGTGCTGGGGACAAAGTTGTCCGCCCGCGTTGGCAACGTCTTCACGATGATCAAGATCGCTGTAGTGCTGTTCGTGATCGTAGTGGGCTTCAGCTACGTGAAGTTCTCCAACTACACACCCTTTGTTCCGGCCTCCGAACCGACTGCCGGAACGGGCGCGGCCGATGTCATGAAGCAGTCCTTCTTTGGCTTCCTGACCGGTGCTGCTCCGGCCCAGTACGGAACGCTTGGCATCTTCGCAGGCGCTGCCTTGGTCTTCTTCGCCTTCATCGGCTTCGACGTGGTGGCCACCTCCGCCGAGGAGGTCAAGAACCCGCAGAAGACCCTGCCCCGGGGTATCTTCGGCGGCCTGGCGCTGGTGACATTGCTCTACATCCTGGTCTCCCTCGCCCTCACGGGAATGGTTTCCTACACGCAGCTGGCCGAAGTCAAGAACCCCACCCTGACCACGGCTTTCGAAGCTGTGGGCAACACTGACGCCGCCAAGGTCATCGCTTTCGGTTCCCTGGTAGGCCTCACCACCGTCATCATGGTGCTCCTCATGGGCTTGTCCCGCGTGGTGCTTGCCATGAGCCGAGACGGTCTGCTGCCCCGCTCCCTTTCCAAGACCAGCGAGAAGCGCTCCACCCCGGCCCGCCTGCAGATCATCTGCGGTGCCGCCGTGGCGATCGTGGCAGGTGTGACCAAGGTGGACCTCCTGGAGGAAATGATCAACATCGGAACGCTGTCCGCGTTCGTGATGGTCTCCCTGGGCATCCTTGTGCTCCGCAAGAAGCGCCCCGACCTCAAACCGGCGTTCCGCGTTCCGTTCGGCAAGGTCCTGCCCTGGGTCTCCGCCGTACTGTGCGTCTACCTCATGACCAACCTGGCCGTGGAAACCTGGATCTTCTTCGCGATCTGGCTGGTGATCGGCATGGTGATCTACTTCTCCTACGGCCAGCGTCACTCGCGGCTCAACGAGAAGTTCGCAGCCGCCAAAGCCGCTGTCGCAGGCGGCGGCAAGACCACCGGCGACGAGGACGAAGACACCTTCACCAAGGTCTGACCCATCGCTGCTGCTTGTCAGACAGCTGCTTTTGTCATAGCTCAAGGGGAACGCCCGGGAACCGCTGGTTTCCGGGCGTTTTCTGTTTCCGGGAGCGCACCCGTCCAGAGGGCCCTTCACTGGGCGCCAGCCTTGGGACCCTAGCCCTCACAGCGCTGGCCCCAACGCCACCAGCCCTCACGGCGCCGCGTACTCACTGACCCACTCCACCAGGGGCCTCAGCGTCTCCCATCGAGAGACAATCTCATCCTTGGCCGCTGCGGTGGACAACCACGCCGGCTGCCCGACTTCCACACCGGCCGACAAGGACTTGTGCTTTAGCAGCTCCGCTCGCGGATGGTCCTTGTCAAAGCCGCGGGGAACGGTTTTGAGTTTTTCCCCTTCAATCGCAAAACCAGAAGCGGAGACGGCGTCGGTGATCTCTTGCAGCGCCAGGCCACTGTCCGGCGCGTCGACTGCGGCCCGGTAGCGTGCCAACTGGGCGGGCGTGTGGGAGTGGTAGCCCCCACCGATCAGGAGACCGTCTGCGCTGATCTGGACGTAGTAGCCAACGCCCTCCCGGGTGGCTGCGAAGGCTCCTTGGGCCGTTTTATAGGGTGACTTGTCCTGGGAGAACCTGATGTCCCGGTTGGGGCGGAAGATCTTTGCGGGCCCGAACCTCGGCTCCAATTCCGCGAGGAGAGCCGTCAGCGGTTCCCTGACCTCGGCGTCGTATGTCGCTTTATGCTCCAGCCACCACTCGCGGTTGTTGTTCTCTTCAAGGTCCTCGTAGAAGCGGAAAGCGGCTGCCTGAATGCCTTCAAATGTGTTCATACAGGGATCCTATGGAGCGGCATGAGGGCGCAGCCATAGCTGGAGGCTGCTATGTGGAAACAAGGGCTATGTGGAAAACAAAAAGAACACCCCGCCGCGGAGTGGATCCGCGGCGGGGTGTTCTTGGAAGTGCTTGGAGCAAAGACGCTTAGAGCTTGTTGGCTGCTTCGGCGTCGGACTCGGTCTGGCCTGCGCCCAGGTTGGCACGGAGCTTGGCGCCGAGGTCGGCGTCAACGTTCGTCCAGTACTGGATGGCGCGTTCCTTGATGTCGGCGTTCTTCACGCCGCCAACAGCACCGGTGATGGTGTCCAGGAGGCGGGCCTTGGCGGCGTCATCGTAGACCTCGCGGTACAGGGTACCGGCCTGGCCGAAGTCGTCATCCTCAGCGTGCAGGGTGTGGGCGGAGAGGGTGAGCTCGCCGTCGTTCTCCCAGCCACCGGCGGGGGAGGTCGGCTCGACAGCAGCCGGGCCACCAACGGAGTTCGGTGCGTAAACCGGGGTGGACGGAGCGTTGAACAGGTAACGTCCCTGGCCATCCTGGCTGTAGTTGTTGACCTGGTTCTTGGGCTGGTTCACCGGGATCTGCGCGTGGTTGGTGCCAACGCGGTAGCGGTGTGCATCGGCGTAGGAGAAGATGCGGGCCTGCAGCATCTTGTCCGGGGAAGCAGCGATGCCCGGCACGAAGTTCGACGGCGCGAAGGTGGCCTGCTCGATCTGCGCGAAGTAGTTCTCCGGGTTCTTGTTCAGCTCCATGGTGCCCACGTGGATCAGCGGGTAGTCGGAGTGCGGCCACACCTTTGTGAGGTCGAACGGGTTGAAGCGGTACGTCTTGGCATCCTCGTACGGCATGACCTGAACGTGGAGTTCCCACGACGGGAAGTTGCCGGCCTCGATGTTCTCGGAGAGGTCGCGGATGTAGAAGTCTGCATCCGAACCGGCCAGCTCTTCAGCCTGGTCACCAGTGATGGTCTTGACGCCCTGGTTGGACTTGAAGTGGTACTTGACCCAGAAACGCTCGCCGGCGGCGTTGATCCACTGGTAGGTGTGCGAACCGTAGCCCTGCATTTCACGCCAGGAAGCCGGCAGGCCACGGTCGCCCATGAGCCAGGTGACCTGGTGTGCGGACTCGGGGGAGAGGGTCCAGAAGTCCCACTGCATGTCAGCGTCACGCAGGTGGGTACCCGGGAGGCGCTTCTGGGAGTGGATGAAGTCCGGGAACTTGATGCCGTCGCGGATGAAGAAGACGGGGGTGTTGTTGCCCACGAGGTCGTAGTTGCCCTCGGAGGTGTAGAACTTCACGGCGAAACCGCGGGGATCGCGCCACGTGTCGGGAGAACCGTTCTCGCCTGCAACGGAGGAGAAACGGATCAGCATGTCCGTCTCGGCACCCGGCTGCAGGAAAGCAGCCTTGGTGTAGGCAGAAACGTCAGAGGTGGTCTTGAAGGTACCGAAAGCTCCGCCGCCCTTGGCGTGCACTACGCGCTCCGGGACCCGCTCGCGGTTGAACTGGGCGAGCTTTTCCACCAGGTAGTGGTCGGTCAGGATGATGGCACCGTCAGCGCCGACGGACTTCGAGTGCGCGTCGGACGTAACGGGGGCACCTGACTGGGTCGTTGAAATGGCAGTCATTGTTCTCCTTTTTCCTATTTCTGAGTTACTGAAGTATTTACGGGAAGCTGTTGTTTAGCCTGGCAATCCTGGCAGATGCCTTGGTAAAGGACGTCTGCGATCTGGATTGTCATGGGCTTGGAATTTTCGTTCCAGTGCGGTGTGAGGCACGGTGTGTGGCCCACTGCGCAGTCCACGTCCTCCACCTTGCCGCAGCTGATGCAGACGGCGTGGTGGTGGTTGTCGCCTACCCGGGTTTCGTAGAGCGCTGGGGAGTGCGGGGGTTCAAAGCGGCGCAGCATCTGCAGATCCGTAAGGTCGCTGAGCACTACATAAACGGACTGCGCCGTCAGTTCAGGCAGTTCCTGGCGGGCAGCGGCAAGGATGCCTTCTGCCGGGGAGTGCGGATGGTGCTGGACTGCGGCCAGCACTGCCAGCCGCTGTTTGGTCACACGCCTGCCGTGGGCATGCAGGGCCGCGGCCCATGCTTGCTGCTCAGCAGTGTGATCTGTCATGCATTCATTCAAACACTTATTTTGATAAGTTCACAATAAGGCAAGGCTAACTTCCGGTGAACGAAACAATTCCACTACCGGGTTGAGTTCTTCCGCGGCCGAGCGGCCGAGCGCATGCACCCGCAATGGCGTTCCCGGGGTCAGCGACTCCACGGCCAGGCAACTGAACCCGCTGACGCCACCGGACAGCGGCAGCGCGCCCAGCGATGCACCGATCGCCAGAAGGTCAGCAGGCAGGAAGTCCCGAACTGAGGCCACGCCGCTCACGGGCTCCATGACGGTATGGCGCTCACCCGCAGGAATCGTCCGTACCAGCACTGCGGGGTCCGGAACAGGTTCGACGGCGGCCCTGGCCGCGTCTGCGGACGCCACGATCGCGTCGGGCAGCTCGCGGCGCAGTGACTCACGGATCGCCTCGTCGGTCGCCTCCAGTTCGGACTCGGGGAGGGCCACCCGACGGTGCGCCGGCAGCGAGAGCTGATGTCCCGGCGTCGTGGTTTCGCCAGCCCAGCGTCCAAAAAGATGGAACGTCGGAGTTGACGATTCAGCCACCGGTTCACCCAGCCCGGCTCCCAGCGGATGCCACTGATGGGCGAACATGACGGCGCAGTGCTCGACGCCCAGGACCTTCGCCAAGGCGGCGCGTGCCAGATGGTGGCAAAAAAGCCAGTCTGTTGCGGACGGGAGCGCGAAATCCGTGGACGGATCAGACAACCTGACCACTACGTGCGCGGCTGTGAGGGGATGACGTGGCCGGGCGATCTCCCAAAAGCCCGAACGGTACAACAGTCGTCGTGACATGACCATGTCAACTCCTTCCCCGGGGTGAGCCTACCAAGCCGTGGCGCTGGTTAGGGTTGGACGGTGGCAAAACTACTGGCAGACATCACTCCGCTCAAGGAGAGTCCTGCTTTTCGTCGTCTCTGGCTGGGGGCGTCCGTTGCCGCCATCGGCACCCAACTGACCCTCGTGGCTGTCAGCCTGGAGGTGTACCGGCTCACGCAGGAAAGTTTCTATGTGGGGCTCCTGGGTATCTTCGCGCTGGTTCCCATGGTCATTGCCGGCCTCTACGGTGGATCCATCTCCGATGCCTACGACCGACGCAAAGTGGCCTTGATTGCATCCCTCGTCCTATGGGCTTCCACGGCCGGCCTGGCACTGCAGGCGTGGCTGGGTCTGGGCAACATTTGGGTCCTTTATGCGTTGGTAGCCATCCAAAGCGGAGCGCAAGGCATCAACGGCCCGGCCCGGAGCGCCATCATTCCACTCCTGGTCCGCAAGGACCTGCTCCCCGCGGCCAACGCCTTGAGCATGCTGACCTTTGGCCTCTCGATGACCGCCGGACCACTCCTGGCCGGGGTACTCGTGGCAACCATCGGCTTCGGGTGGACCTACACGATTGACGTCATCAGCTTCACCTTCGCGCTGTGGGGACTTTTCAGGCTTCCGCCGCTGCCGCCCTCCAAGGATGCCGTCCGGCCCGGGTTCCGCTCCGTGGTGGAGGGCTTCCGGTTCCTGGGCGGGCGGCCCAACGTCCGCATGACCTTCATCATCGACCTCATCGCCATGATCTGCGCGCAACCCCGGGCCCTGATGCCCGCCATTGGCGCCGTGATGATCGGTGGAGGCGAAACCACCGTGGGTGTGCTGCTCGCTTCCACGGCTGTGGGAGCGTTCCTTGCGGGCCTCTTCTCTGGTCCGTTGGGAAGGGTACGCCGGCAGGGCAGCGCCGTGGTGTGGTCCGTGATGGGGTGGGGCGCCTCAATTGCCGGCTTTGGACTGGTGGTGCTCCTGGCAGGTGACGCCGGACGCAATGGAACCACGCCGTGGCTGATACCGGCTGCGCTCTGCTGTGCGCCCGCAGGTATTTCGGATTCCGTGAGTGCCGTTTTCAGGACCACGATTCTCCAGGCTGCTACCCCGGACCATCTCCGCGGGCGGTTGCAAGGGGTGTTCATCGTGGTGGTAGCTGGCGGGCCCCGGGTGGGAGACATGCTTGCCGGTGGAGTGACCCAGTTCCTCAGCGAAGGCGGGGTGCTGTTGCTGGGTGGAGTTCTGTGCATTGCCCTGGCATGGCTCGCTTCCCGTGTCCAACCCGGCTTCGTCGCCTACGATTCAAAGCATCCGGTGCCCTAAGCAGGCGGGGGCCAAGCCAGGAACCGGCGCCTGGGCCCGGAACAGGCGGACCGGCGTCGGCGTTAAACGAAGCAAAGCCCTGCAAGAGCTGAAGAAAGAGAACGAGAGCAACGTGCATAAACACAACAATGGACTCAAGACCGCGGCACTCTTCGGTGTGCTGTGGGCGGTGTTGTTGGGTTTGGGCGCCATCATTGCCTCAGGAACCCGGAGCACCGCCCCCATCTGGATCATGGCCCTGATCGGCGTGGGCACCACAGCGTACGGCTATTGGAACAGCGACAAGATCGCCATTCGTTCCATGGCTGCCTACCCGGTCACTGAGGCCCAGGCTCCCCAGCTGTACCAGATCGTCAGGGAGCTGTCCGTGCGGGCGAACAAGCCCATGCCACGGATCTACCTTTCACCCACCATGACACCCAACGCCTTCGCCACCGGCCGGAACCCCAAGAACGCCGCTGTCTGCTGCACCGAGGGCATCCTGCACCTGCTGGACGCCCGGGAACTCAGGGGCGTGCTGGGCCATGAACTGATGCACGTGTACAACCGCGACATCTTGACGTCGTCCGTGGCCGCGGCTGTGGCCGGCGTCATCACATCCGTGGGCCAGATGCTGCTGATCTTCGGAGGCGGCGACCGGCGCAATGCGAACCCCTTGGCGACCATTGCCATGGCGCTGCTGGCACCATTTGCGGCCTCGCTCATCCAGATGGCGATCTCCCGCACCCGTGAATTCGACGCGGACGAGGACGGCGCCCAGCTCACCGGGGACCCGCTAGCACTGGCCTCGGCGCTGCGCAAGATCGAGTCCGGGGTGAGCCAGTTGCCGCTTCCGCAGGACCAGAGGCTGGTCAATGCCTCGCACCTCATGATCGCCAACCCGTTCCGTGGCGGCGGCATGCGGCGCATGTTCTCCACCCACCCGCCCATGAAGGAACGCATCAGCCGACTGGAGGGAATGGCAGGGCGCCCGCTCGCCTGACGTGCTTGCAGGGACTGCTACGCGAACAGTCCTTCGCCGATGAACCCGCCGGCCTGCACCCCGGGAGGAACCGCAAACAAACCCGATCCGGTGTGCTTCAGGTACTCCACGGACAACGTGTCGCCCTTGGCCATTGCCAGTTGCATGGGCACGTAGTGCGTCCGCGGATCCTTCACGAAAGCGATGAAGAAGAGACCGGCATCCAGGTGCCCCAGCCCATCCGAACCGTCCGTGAAGTTGTAACCTCGGCGGAGCATCCGCACGCCGTTGTTCTGGTCCGGGTGGGCCAGCCGCATGTGCGAGTCCATGGGAATCAGCGGCTCGCCATTGCGGCCCGCCATGGCAAAGTCCGGTGTGCTGAACTCATCGCCGCCTGACAAAGGAGCCCCGACGCCCTTGGTACGCCCAATCAGCCCCTCCTGCTCACGCAGTGAGGTGCGGTCCCAGATCTCAATGTGCATCTGGATCCGGCGGGCCACCAGATAGCTGCCGCCTGCCATCCACTGTTCGGATGCAGGGCCGCCAGAGGCCACCCACACGTGCTCGTCCAGCAGCGCGTTGTCCTCGACTTTGAGGTTGTTGGTGCCGTCCTTGAAACCGAAGAGGTTGCGGGGAGTCACCTGTGCCCGGGACGTTGAGGAGGTGCGCCCGAATCCGAGCTGGGACCAACGGACGCGGACCTTTCCGAATCCGATTCTCGCCAGGTTGCGGATGGCGTGCACCGCAACCTGCGGGTCATCGGCGCAGGCCTGGACTACTATGTCTCCGCCTGTGCGCCCGGGCTGGAGGTCGTCGCCCGGGAAGTGGGGGAGGTCGATCAGAGCTTCGGGTCGCCGCCCGTCCAGGCCGAACCGAACCTTGCCGTCCTTTTCGAACAGTCCGGCACCAAAACCAAACGTCAGGGTCAGTTTCGACGCCGCCAGGTCCAAGGCCTCGCCGGTGTCCTCCGGCGGGGCGTCATAAGGTCCATCGACGGCGCCGGTCTTGCCGGTGGGGTCCCCGGCCGCCATCGCCTGCGCCGCGGCAGTCCAGTCCTTCAGGAGCTTGATGAGTTCCTTGCGGTCCTCGGTGGTGACATCGAACGCGGCCATGTGGAGACGGTCCTGGGCAGGGGTCGTGATGCCTGCCTGATGGTCTCCGAAGAACGGAACTACCGCTTCTCCGGCGGCCGGAACGGAGGCAGATGCTGCGGATGCCGTCACGGCGTCGTGGCCCAGGAAGCCGGCGGCCAGGCCGGCAACGGCTCCGGCCCCGCCCACGCCCGCCAGTGACAGCAGGCCACGGCGGGACATCCGGGGGGTGACGGTTTCAGCGGTAGCCGCTGTGCCGCCGTCGGACGCCCCTCGGGAGGTTACGACGTCGTTCGGCTCACCGGAACGCTCGACGCCGGCGGCGTCACCGGTGTGCCCGAAGGGGCAGCCGCTCACAGGACCACGGCTGAGGTGAGCTTGGAAAGGGGCTCACCCAGCGAGTCAACCAGCGAAGCCAAACCCTGGACCTGCTCCGGGCTGAGCTCGTTGTAGTAGGCAAAGCCGTCGCCCTTTGCGTGCTTCTTCAGTTCGGCCTGCAGCGCCGCGAACTTTTCATCCAAGGACTTGGAGAGCTCTGCGTCTTTCTGCTCCAGGGCCGGCTTCAGGCTCTCGAAGGCGATGCGGGCGCCGTCAACATTGGCCTGGAAGTCCCAGAGATCCGTGTGCGACCAGATTTCTTCTTCGCCGGTGACCTTGCCGGTGGCCACTTCATCCAGGAGTTCCTTGGCGCCATTGCCCAGCTTGTCCGCAGTGAGCTCCACGGTACGGGTGCGGGTGGCGAGGTCCTCGGTGTCGGCGACCAACTGCTTGGAGATGGCGGTGCGCTCAGCAACGGTCATGGCCGTGTAGCCTGCGGGCGGGAAGAGGTCCTTTTCGGCGCGGTGCCATCCGGTCCATTCCTGTCCGGGCTCAAGGTCGGCTTCGCGGGCATCCAACTTGGGGTCGAGGTCGCCGAAGGATTCAGCCACCGGCTCGATCCGTTCCCAGTGCATGCGGGTGGCTGCGTAAAGCTCGCGTGCCTTCGCGGCATCACCGGCTGTAAAAGCGTCGGCGAATGCCTTGGTGCCGGTGACGAGCTGTTCGGTCTGGTCCTTGACGTAGGCGGCGTACTGCTGGGTGCCGGTGTCCAGGAGCTTCTGGAAATCGGCGTCGACGCTGGGCTTGTTGCCGGACTCGGTGACCTCGAAGGAAGCGCGGATGCCATCGCCCTGCATGCCGGGCTTGCACGCGGTGTTGTACTTGCCGGCCGGGGCCGTGACCACCAGGTTGCGGGTGATCCCGGGTCCGATGTTCTCCACTTCGCCCAGGATGCGCAGGCCGTCTTCTGCCAGCAGGTAGAACTCCGTGACCTCGGTGCCTTCGTTCTTCACCGCGAAGGTGAGGTTGCCGCTGGGTGCGGTGGCAGCGGAAACCTTGCACTCGTTGGCCGTGCTGCTGACCTGGATGGGGCCATCCGCGGCGGCTGTGGTCTTCGTGTTGTCAGTGCAACCGGCGAGGACCAGGGGTACGGCCGCGGCCGCGCCGATCACGGCAAGGGTATTGCGGAGTTTCGTTGAAACGGGCATGGGTGAATCCTTTGTCTATGAACGGGCGCACGGCGGTGTGCCTGAAGGCGTAAGGGGAGACAGCCTTAGGGCTGTGCTGCGACTGCGGGAGCTGGGATGGTGCCGGCGGCTTTGGGACGGGAGGAACGGTTGGCCCGGATGTACAGGGACAGCACGGGGATCACGTACAGCAGCCAGGCTGCCGCTTCCAGCCACGTGGTGGCGGGGGAGAAGTTGAGGGTGCCTTTCAGCAGGGTGCCGTACCAGGACGACGGCGGGATGGCGGCTGAGACATCGAAGGCCAGGTTGTGCAGTCCCGGGAGGATGCCGGCTTCCTGGAGGTCGTGGACACCGTAGGCCAGTACGCCGCCGGCGATGATGATGAGGCCGACTCCGGTCCAGGTGAAGAAGCGGCCCAGGTTGACCTTCAGGACACCCCGGTGCAGCAGATAACCCAGCCCGGCGGCCGCGACCAGGCCGAGCAGCGCACCGAGCAGGGGGAGGGTTGTTTCGCCTGTGGCTTGGGCTGCAGCCCAGATGAAGAGGGCAGTTTCCAGCCCTTCCCGGCCCACGGCCAGTGCCGCCACGAGCACGAGGCCCCATGCGGCGCCGTCGGCCGCTTTGTCCACTTGGGAGCGCAGCTCGCCGCCGAGGCTGCGGGCGGTCTTGGCCATCCAGAAGACCATCCAGGTCACCAGTGCCACTGCAATGATGGAGAGCCCGCCGCCGATTGCTTCCTGGGCCTCGAACGTCAGCCCGCGGGGGCCGAAGGTCAGCAGTGCGCCGAAGCCGAGGGAGATGCCCATCGCGATTCCCACGCCGATCCAGAGGCAGGGAATCAGGTGCCGCCGTCCGGTCTTGATGAGGTAAGCCATCAGTAGGACCACGATGAGGGAGGCCTCCAGGCCTTCGCGCAGTCCGATCAGGAAGTTGGCGGTCATGGTGAGTGTTCTTTCGCTAAGGGGAGCCGTACTTAGGCTCGCCTAAGGAAGAAGAATACTGTGCCGCGGCTATTACGCAAACTAATCGTGCTCTAATTTTCCCGTCCATTACGACAGTCGCTGTAGTTACAGGCAACGAAAAAGCCGGGACGCGCTGCCCCGTGGGGCGTGCATCCCGGCTTTGGCGCGCCCTGGCCAATGCCGGGCGACCGCTTGGTTAGCTGCGGAAGTTCACGAACTGGAGGTCGGCCTCTTCGAACTTCTTGAGGATGTTCATGGTTTCCTGAAGGTCGTCGCGGGACTTGGAGGTCACGCGGAGTTCGTCGCCCTGGATCTGGGACTTGACGGACTTGGGGGCTTCATCGCGGATGATCTTGTTGATCTTCTTGGCGATGTCCTGGGCGATGCCTTCCTTGATGGTGCACTCCAGGCGGAATTCCTTGCCCGAGGGGTAGGGCTCGCCCTGGTCGAGGGACTTCAGGGAGATGCCGCGCTTGATGAGCTTGGACTGGAAGACGTCCAGGACTGCAAGGACGCGGTCCTCCGAGTTGGCCTTCATGAGGATCTTTTCGCCACTGAAGTCGATCTCCGCGCCGACACCCTTGAAGTCGTATCGCTGCGCGATTTCCTTCTGGGACTGGTTCAGTGCGTTGGCGACCTCTTGCTTGTCTACCTTGCTGACGACGTCGAATGTGGATTCGCCTGCCATGACTCTCCTTAGGTTGGGGGCCCTGTGAGGGCGGGTTGGGTCTGGCATCCAGCCTAGTACGGAAGCCGGCACTTGGGACGGTGGAGGGCTTTCACAGTTCGCTCACAGCACACGCAAGGTGGGAACCGAGGTAGCTGGCCGAGAGTTGTACCAGTTGAAAGAACGTATCGTCGGAGGATCAGCATGAGCAGCAAGGCCGTCCAGTCCATCAGCAAGTCCGCCTCGGCAGCAGCCGGTTCGATTGGCACGGCAGCCGTGGCAGCTGCAAGCGCCGTCGCTGCGGCGGCCGTGGCTGCGTCGATCGTACTGAGCCCGGTTCCCGATGCCACTGCCCGGATGGACGGCGTCCACGCAGATCTTCTGCGGGCCGTGCAGCTCAACCAGATCACTGCCGAACAGGCCGAGAGGTTTGAAGCCAAACTCGCTGGCAGGATCCTCGGACAGGCCTGAAACATGCGGAAAATCAGGGTGTCTGCGTCCGATTAGATTCTTCGCTGAAACTTCTGTAAGGTTGTCTCTGCCTTCGGTTACCGGATCGAAAGAAATGGTCTCCGGAAGTGATCTTCTTTTGAAGTTCGGCAGATTACCCGAGCGGCCAAAGGGGGCTGACTGTAAATCAGCTGGCAACGCCTACGGGGGTTCGAATCCCTCATCTGCCACCCAAAGAAAATCCCCGGAACCACTGGTTCCGGGGATTTTTTGTGCCCTGGTGGAATCTCGCGATTTGAGCTGCCATTTTCGTCCGGGCCACGACAATGGACGAAGGACACCCAAATTTACGTGTCATTGGTCCGGGGCGATGTCCGCAGTGAATGTGGGTGTCCCCGGCCAGCGCGAGCCGGGCCCGGGGTGGGGCGTCTGAGCCGGGGGCAGAAGTGGCCCTTCAGCGACTCTCCGAGATTTTCCGGAGCTCCGCAATCTCCAGCCGCAAGGCCGCGATTTCGCTCACCAGGTCCGCCATTTCAGCCCGGACTGGTTCTTCGGCCGCTGCTGCCTTTTCTCCCGCTGCGGCGGCGACCCCCTCGGCGTTCTCCTCGATCCGCTGGACAAGCCAGGAAGCGATGGAGGCCGTCACGATACCGAGAACAGCGATGCCGCTCATCATCAGGGCGGCAGCTACCACCCTGCCAATGGGCGTCACCGGGTACAGATCGCCGTAGCCCACGGTGGTGATGGTGGTGACGGCCCACCATGCTGCGTCGCCGAAGGTCAGGATCTTGGCGTCGGGGGCGTTCTGTTCAACATCCAACACCGCCAGGGCGCCGATGAGGATGAGCATGGCGGCGGCCCCGGCGACGTAGGTTGCCACCCGGCCACGGAGGGTTTCGCCCACGGTGCGTTGCAGCACGGAGAGGAGGGTGACCAGGCGCAACAACCGCAAAGGCCGGAAGAAGGGGAGCACCACGATCAGGAGTTCGTGGAGGTTCCACACAAACCAGCGCATGCGGTCCTCGGCAAGCCAGAGGTTGATGAAATAGTCCAGCGCGAAAATTCCCCAGGTGATCCACAAAATCACCTCGAAAGGGACTGCCGAGGGCCCGTCGACCCGGCCAATGACCTGCCACGCGTAGGCGGCGAGGAATATCAGTGCCGTGGCCATGAGCGGCCATTCGACGAGGTCCCGGTATCGCGCTTGAGTCATACGGGAATACTAGCCACAGGCCGGGCCGGCCGGGGGCTTGCGGAGTTGCTCAGGCGGTGGTTTCCAGCCAGTAGCCGTCCAAGTGGTGTATCAGTTGACGGCCCAGGCCGCCCTTGAGCTGGATCCAGAGGGTGCTGCGGTCGTCGGTCATTCCGTCCAGGGTTCCTTCGATGCGGTTCCCGCGCGCGTCCTGGAGCACCACTGTCTGGTGGCGCTGGAGTTCGGGCCAGACGTCGCCGCTGGGCCTGCTGGTTTGCAGCGTACTCAAAGGGATCTCCCTGATGTTTTCTTCCAATACGAGTTCCAGATATTGTGCACGTCTTTGATGAACCAGCGGTAAACGTTAGTGCAATCGTTGGACATAAAGTTGAACAAACAGCGAGGCCCGTGCTCGTTCCTTTGGCTGAATCCAGCAGAGCGTCCCACAATGCGGTCGGCATCTTTCGCTGGAAGTTACTCATGGGTAACATTGTTGCCATGCATCTGCTTCTACGCACCCTCATGTTGCTGTTCACGTCCTCCAAGCGCACGCCGTTGAACGTTTGGGACGAATCGTCGCTGCCCTTGCGGGTGCTTCCCACGGACATCGACATCGCCATGCACGTCAACAACGGCATGTACTTTTCCCTGATGGACCTGGGCCGGTTCGACCTCATGGTGCGCAGCGGGATCTGGAACAAGATGCGCAAACGGGGTTGGAGCCCGGTGGCTGCCGGGGAGACCATTGCGTTCCGCAAATCCTTGCAGTTGTGGCAGCGCTACACCATTGAAACCCGCATCATCGGCCTCGATACCAAAGCGATCTACTTCGAACAGCGCATGGTGGTGGACGGTGAGATCTACGCCCGTGCCCACATCGCCACCCGCCTGGTGGCCAAGGGCAAGCCCGTGACACAGGAGGAGATCATCGCCGAGTTCGGTGCGCCGCCGGCGGACCTTGAACTGCCCGAATGGATCCACGAGTGGCGCGAAAACAACGCGCTGCCCGGAGCGCGCCGTCCCGCACCGCACGTCTGGAACTAGACCCCAACGTCCCGCCGCTGCAAGGCCAAAGTTCCCAGCGCAATCAGTGCCGCCGATATGCACAGCAGCCCTGTCACGGCGCCCCAGTCAGCCCCGTTGGTCACGGGTGAATTGCCGTACGCCCAGTGATACGGCGAAAGGTTCAGCAGCCACTCCACATCGGGGCTTTGCCGCCCCACCGCATTGAATACGTAGCCGAGGACCGCAACAGCAGCACCGGCAGCGACTCCGTACACCTTCCGTCCCGTGAGGGCGCCGGCACACAGTGCGGCTGTACCGCTCAGAAGGGCCAAGGCGGCGAACAGCAGCACGGCGCCGAAAAGATGCCCGACGTCGATCTCAAGTTTTGCGGGTCCGTTCAGTACCAGCACCAGCACGAAGACCAAGGCGGTGAGCAGCGCAATGCGGACCAAAATGGCCGACGCCCGCTCCAGGACCACCTGCACGCGGGTGACGCTGTGGGCGAGGGTGAGTTCCAAAAGCCCGGACTCCTCGTCACCTCCCACCGCCGCCGCGCCCCAACCAATGGAGGCCATGGACATCAGCAGGAAGCCGATGAGTCCGAAAAGGGTGGCCTGGGTGTAGCCGGGTCCCGTGGCTATTTGGTCGTAGTTCAGGGCCTTGGTCATGCCTTGAGGGAGGGCATCAATCATTTGCTGCATCTGGGCGCTGCCTCCGATGGACGGATACAACGGCAGGTACAGCATGATCGCGCCCGTCAGTCCCAGCGCCCAAGCCAAGGTGGAGCGCCACGAGTCAGTCAGTGCTTTGGTGAAGAGCGGCAATGGCCTAGGCACGGTGGGCTCCTTCCGGTTGATGGCCGGCTCTCTGGGGATTTCCCATACTGGAGGGCGCTTCGCCGCCCGTATAGAGGGTCAGGACGGCTTCTTCCAGGTCCGGCTCTTCCAGGACCAGGTCTGTCAGGTGCAGCCGTGCCAGTTCCTGGACCAAGGGCTGGATATGGCCGGACAAGGTGGCCGTGGCTTCCACGGTTCCGCTCGCATGGCCGTCTGCGGGCAGTTCCCGCACCGCGATATTGGCGACGCCCGGCACCCGGGCCAGCAGCGCGCCGACGTCGTGCGCTTCTGTTCCTGTGCTGTTGAACCGCAGCTGCCTGACCGCCGCCGTCCTCAGAGCCTCCACAGTGGAAACGGTGACGATGTCGCCGTCGCGGAGGATGGCGACGGCGTCCGCGGCCTGCTGGACTTCGCTCAGGACATGCGAGCTGAGGAACACGGTGGCGCCGCCGTCCACGGCCTCGCGGACCATGGCATGGAAGACCTGCTGGACCAAGGGGTCAAGTCCGCTGGTGGGTTCGTCCAGGACCAGGAGCTCAGGCTTGTGCATGAACGCCTGCAGGAGGCCCAGCTTCTGCTTGTTTCCCTTGGATAGCTTGCGGGTCTGCCGGTCCAGGTCCAACTGAAGGCGGTCTGCGAGATCGTTGACGTGCCGTTCATCCACCGGGCCGCTGATGGCAGCAAAATGCTCCAGCATGCGGCGGCCCGTGGTGCGGTTCTCCAAATGCAGTTCCCCGGGCAGATAGCCGATCCGCCTTCGCAGTGCTGTGCCGCCCCGCCTCGGATCCTGTCCCAAGACGGAAATGGAACCGCCGCTGGGCCGGATGATGTCCAGCAGGCAGCGCATGGTGGTGGTCTTTCCGGCACCGTTCGGTCCGATCACCCCGAAGACTGTCCCGGGTTCCACCGCGAAATCCAGCCCGTGCAGAACCTCGCGTTGACCGAACTTCTTGCGTAACCCCTTGACGACGATTGCCTGGGTCACGGGGCATGCTCCCTTCCGTTGTTGGTGTTGTTTCCTTCCAGGGCTTCGCGGGCTGCGTGCAGGAACCGCGCGTCCGAATAGAAGCCATGCGTATAGATCTCAAGAAGAGGCAGGGTGAGCTGGCGCAGAAGGTCGGGGCCGATGCCGTTGGGTTCCGGGGCCGGAGTGCCCAGCGTCCGTGAGAGGTGCCGGCCCAGCATGAGGATCGAAAGACTGTTGGACGCGATGATCACCGCGATGGACCGGATGTCGTCGAATTTCCGGATGGTGCCTGCTTCGATGCCGGTGTGGATGATGTCCTGGCACTGGTTCACCACAGCGTCGAAGAAGGCGTCTCCGGCGTCGGATTCATCACCCAGGCTGCGCCGGATGTAGGCGATCTCTTCCGTGTACTGGTCCGGGTTGTTCAAGTAGTCCTGGATGAGCCTGCCGGTGGAACCGGGGTCTGCTTTTTCCCTGCCCTGAGTGGCTGTGAGGGCCAGGACGTGTTGGTCACAGGCCTCTCGGAGACCGGCTTTGCTGCCGAAATGATGGATGACCAACCCCGGGCTGACGCCGGCAATGGAAGCCACTGCCCGGACTGTGGCCCTGGAGAAGCCATCGCGACCGAAGAGTCCGATCGCGGCGTCCCGGATGCGCGCCCTGGTGGTCAAATCGTCTGCGGTTGAACGCATGTTTCATACGCTAAACACTTGTTCAATGCGAATCAAGAGATTCCTGAAACGGCGGGTTGCCGCTTTATTCCCAGTGACGCGGGAAGCGAACAGGGGCCCGCCCGGCGGGAGTTCACAGACCGGGACGCGTACCGTGGAACCATGGCTACAGTTGACATCACTGGTGAACAGTTCGCATCGACCATCGAAGACAACGACATTGTCCTGGTGGATTTCTGGGCTGCATGGTGCGGCCCCTGCCGGCAGTTCGCGCCCACGTACGGAGCGGCATCGGAAAAGCACTCTGACGTAGTCTTCGCCAAAGTGGACACGGAAGCCGAGCAGCAGCTCGCCGCCGAGGCCGGGATCACCTCCATCCCCACCTTGATGGCTTTCCGCGAAAAGGTGCTCGTCTTCTCGCAGCCCGGCGCCCTGAACGCCCAGCAGCTTGAGCAGGTCATTGATGCAGTGAAGGGCCTGAACATGGAAGAAGTCCACGCCCACGTTGCAAAGTCCCGTGCCGAGGCTCAGGAAAAGGCACAGGAAAACTAGACTTCATCCGGCGAAATCGCCGTTAAAGCCCCGAGGTCGCCGTAAATTTACGGCGACCTCGGGGCTTTAAGGCGTAACTGCAGCGTTTAGGCGTTCTCTCAGAGACGTTCCAGCTTTACGGGTTCGGCAAGCAGCGCGCTGAGTGACTCGTTCAGGTCCTGGACAGCGATGCCCTTGGAGTGCTTGTCCAGCAGCTCCTCGGATTCCCAACGCTCGGTCAGGACAAGCTTTTCCTCGGTGGCTTCGGTCAGTTCGTAGCGGATGCAGCCAGGCTCGTTGACGACCTCATCGATCGCGATTTCCAAAGCGAGCTTCACGCGGAAGAACTCGCCCTCGTTGGGGATGAACGTGGCCTGCAGGTCAATGGGTGCACTCATGGCTCCAACCCTACCGGCAGGACACGGCGCCGCTGGAGGTGGTTACGGTTCTGTTGCGCGGCCGGGCTTGGTAGCGTTCCGTCATGTTGTCCTACACCGCCGGAGACACTGACGTCCCGCTGCTAGAAGAGACCATTGGCGCCAACTTTGAGCGCATCGCCGCCCAATTCCCTTTGCGGGACGCCCTCATCGAGGCCGCCGCCTCGCCCGGCGAAGACGCCCGCCGCTGGAGCTACCAGAAACTGAACGACGACGTCGACCGCCTCGCCCGCGCGCTGCTCGCCACCGGCGTGGCCAAGGGGGAGCGGATCGGCATCTGGAGTCCCAACTGCGCCGAATGGACCATCCTCCAGTACGCCACCGCCAAAATCGGGGCCGTGCTGGTGAACGTGAATCCCGCCTACCGGAGCCATGAACTGGAATTCGTGGTGAAGCAAAACGGGATGCGGATGCTGGTGACCGCCCCGTCGGACAGGAACAGCGACTACGTTGCCATGGCCAGGCAGGCAGCGGCTGCCTGCCCTGAACTCAAGGAGATTGTGTTCCTGCCGGGAGATCCTGCGGTGGGACTCCGCGCGGGCGTTCCGGAAGCCGGCCATGAACTCACGTACGGCGAGCTCCTGACCCGGGCGGACGGCGTCGGGCCTTTAGCGGTGCGCGACCGCATGGCCCAACTGGACCCGCACGATCCCATCAATTTGCAGTACACCTCGGGCACCACGGGATTCCCGAAAGGTGCAACGCTGACGCACCACAACATCCTCAACAACGGGAACTCGATCGGGCGGCTGCTGGGCTACACCGAGCATGACCGCGTGGTGATTCCGGTGCCGTTCTACCACTGCTTCGGGATGGTGATCGGCAACCTCAACGCGCTCAGTTTCGGGGCGGCCACCATCATTCCGGGCCGGGGCTTCAACCCTTCGGCCGCGCTGGAGGCTGTGCAGGATTTTGGCGGGACCTCGTTGTACGGTGTGCCCACCATGTTCATCGCGGAGCTCGCGCTGGAAGACTTCGGCTCCTACGATCTCTCAACCCTGCGAACCGGAGTGATGGCGGGGTCGCTGTGTCCCATCGAAGTGATGCGCCGCGTCATCGATGAGATGCACATGGTGGATGTGGCCATTTGCTACGGCATGACCGAGACCTCGCCCGTGTCCACCATGACCCGCGCCGGGGACACCCTGGAACAGCGGACCTCCACAGTGGGACGGACCATGCCGCACCTGGAGAGCAGGATCGTGGATCCGGGTTCCGGGGAAGTGGTGGAGCGGGGTGTGATCGGTGAACTCTGCACACGCGGCTATGCGGTGATGCAGGGGTACTGGGGCCAGCCCGACAAGACGGCCGAAGCCATCGACGGTGACGGCTGGATGCACACGGGGGACCTTGCCCGCATGGACGAGGACGGGTACCTGGTTATTGAGGGCCGCATCAAGGACATGGTGATCCGGGGCGGGGAGAACATCTACCCCCGCGAGATCGAGGAGTTCCTGTACCTGCATCCGTCCATCCAGGATGTGCAGGTGATTGGCGTGCCGGACCAGAAGTACGGCGAGGAACTCATGGCCTGCATCATCCTCAAACCCGGTGCGGAACCGCTGACGGCCGCGGACCTGGCCGACTACTGCCGGGGCAAGCTGGCCCACTACAAGATTCCGCGTTACATCGATGTCCGTGAGAGCTTCCCCATGACGGTGTCCGGCAAGGTCCGCAAGGTGGATATGCGCCAGGAAGCCGTATCGCGGCTCCACCTCTAAAGCCAACGCGGGGTCACTTATGGCCCATGTTTCCGCCATTTATGGGCCATAAGTGACCTCGCGTTGCAGTTGTCGGGAGGCAACCTGTGGATAACTCCATTCGATGGCCGCATTGCCGAGACACTGGATTGCATGGTTCGCATCAGTCCCTTGCCCGAGGTCCTCGGCGCCCGTCCTTTCACCGTCTATGAGTCACGCGCCTTGGGCGTGCCCAGGAAACGCCTTAGGGCAAAGGACATCAAGGATGGCGGCCGGCTTATCTATCTGCCAAGGGAAACAGATCCGGATCTCTTCGAGCGCGCTCGGGTGCTTACGGCAGCTACCCCCGGTGCCTGGGTTTCGCACGAAACCGCGGCCGAACTGACCGGGTTGGGGCTTCCGCCGTGGATGGGGAACGGCGAAACGGTGCACTTGAGCAAGCCGCATGAACTACCCCGGGTTCGACGGGCCGGTGTAACTGGTCACAGAGTTCGTGTTTTTCCGGGCGAGGTCATGGATCACCAAGGCATTCCGGTATCGGTCCGCCCCAGAACTTGGCTTGATTTGGCGAAGTCGTTGCCGCTTCCGTATGTGATCGCGATGGGCGACCAACTTATCCGTCGGCCAAGGCCGGCCCTGGAGATGCGTACTGAGCCGTACGCCCATAGTTCCGGATTGAGGTTGCTCATCCGGCAACATCCCAACCTCCAAGGGGTGGAGAAGGCGCGTTTGGCGTTGGACGAAATGCGGGTGGGCGCGGACTCGTTTCCTGAGACGTTCCTGCGCCTGGCTATGCGGGACGCCGGTCTTCCGGAACCGGAACTGCAATTGCCGCTGAATCTCGAGGACCCGTGGTCGCCGACGGCCGATCTCGGCTATCGACGCTTCCGGATCGCGATCCAGTACGACGGCAGACATCACCTTTCCAGGGAACAGCAGTCAAGGGACAACCGGCGTGATGAAGCGTTCCTCAGCGCGGGGTGGTCGTATTTCAAAGTGAACGCCGATGACTTGGCGGAGGGGTTCGCCGGAGTGATCTCACGCATCAGATCGGTGAAACTCCGCGCCCTGTAAGCCAACGCGGGGTCACTTATGGCCCATAAAAGGGGGAAATATGGGCCATAAGTGACCCCGCGTTGCTTTAGTGGTGGCGGTGATCCTGGACGGTCATCCGGGGCCCGAAAGTGGGCTTGCGGAAGCCGCTCAAATACAACATCCGCACCAGGCGTTGCCTCTGCCCGCGCCACGGTTCCAGCAGTTCGATCATGCCGGCGTCGTCCGTCTTCTGCCCGGTCAGGGCGTAGCCCACATAGGACGCCAGATGGTAGTCGCCGACGGAGATTGAATCCGGGCAACCGTGGGTCCGCTGGACAACCTCGGCCGCGGTCCACACTCCGATCCCCGGAATCGTCTGCATCCGGGCGCCGGCCTGCACTGAATCCAGCGCCGCCAAACGTTCAAGCGCGACGGCGGATTGCAGCGCCCGCATGACCGTCGCCGAACGCTGCGGGCCAACTCCGGCTTTGTGCCACTCCCATGACGGAATGGCCAGCCACTGCCGGGCCGTGGGAGGAACGAGGAGACCGGCCGGCGCTTTGCCTGGAGCAGGCGTTCCATAGCGGTACATCAAGTAGCGGTAGCCACGCCTTGCCTCCAAAGTGGTGACCTTTTGCTCCAAAATGGTGGGCACCAGGGAGTCAACCACCCGGCCAGTGGAGGGCAGGCGAACGGCCAGGTTCCGGCGTCGTGCTTCTGTGACCCGGCGCGGGAGGGTGGCGTGGAAAGCGGGTTCATCGAAAGCGGACCAGTCGTCATCGGCGCCCAGCAATCTTGGCACTCCGGCCACTGCGTCCGATGCGCCCGGACCCCATGCCTGGGCATCGACGAACGAATCGGAACCGGAACCACCCCCGGACAGCCGAAGCGTCACCGGGCCGGAGGCAGCCGTGAAGGCCATCCAGAATCCGCTGGAGTGTGCGGCGAAGGACGGATCCGCGTTGCCGCGCATGAGCGGAAACATGGTTTGGTCCAGACGGAAGGGGGCTCCAGGATGCCATCTGACGGCCGCATCTGCCGCGGCCGCCACAAGGGGCGGGGCGTCTGCGATGGTCATGTTTTCATGGTCGCACGCCGGGCTGACAATCCCATCAAAAGCCTCTTTCAGTGATGGCCGCCCGGGGCTAGACTCCGTGCTGTGGCGTGGGTGGGCCGCGCCGGAACCAGGGAACAGAACCCCAAAAACGAGGAGTGCCAGCCATGGCCGCCATAGTGCATTTTGAGATTCCCACAGAAGACACCGAACGGGCCAACAACTTCTACCGGACTACTTTCGGGTGGAACCTGAGCCCCATGCAAGGGATGGATTACACCATCGCGCTCACGGCTCCCTCCGATGAACAGACGGGCACGCCGAAGGAACCGGGCGCCATCAACGGCGCGCTGTTCCCGAGGACTGATGCGCTGAAGACACCCGTCCTGACCATCGACGTCGACGACATTGACGCAGCTTTGGGGCAGGTCGAGTCCGCCGGAGGGTCGGTAGTCCAGGCCAAGAACCCGATACCCGGCATGGGGTGGTACGGCTACTTCAAGGACACCGAGGGCAACGTGATGGGTGTGTGGCAGACCGATCCATCGGCAGCGAGCTAGCCGGCCGGTCCGGCCCCAAAGCGGGCAGGCGGTAACTTTGTATCTATGAAGTACGCCCAGTCCGTGTTGGACCTCATCGGCAACACGCCGCTCATCAAGCTCAACCACGTTACGGACGGGATCAGGGCCACGGTCCTGGTCAAGCTCGAATACATCAATCCCGGCGGATCCATCAAGGATCGGATCGCCGTGAAGATGATTGAAGAGGCCGAGAAAGACGGACGCCTCAAGCCGGGCGGAACCATCGTAGAGCCGACGTCGGGCAACACGGGCGTAGGGCTGGCCCTCGTCGCCCAGCAGAAGGGCTACAAGTGCGTTTTCGTGGTCCCGGACAAGGTGGGCGAGGACAAGCGTGCTGTCCTGAAGGCGTACGGCGCCGACGTGGTGGTGACCCCCACCGCCGTGGCTCCTGACAGCCCGCAAAGTTACTACGGTGTCTCTGACCGCCTGGTCAAAGAAATCCCGGATGCCTTCAAGCCGGACCAGTTCTCCAATCCGGCCGCCCCCGGCAGCCACTTCGAGTCCACCGGCCCTGAAATCTGGAACGACACCGATGGCCGCGTCACGCACGTGGTGATCGGAGCCGGGACCGGCGGCACCATCACCGGCACCGGGCGGTACCTCAAGCAGGTTTCGGCTGACCGGCCGGAGTCCGACGGCGGCCCGGTCAAGATCATCGGCGCGGACCCGGAAGGTTCGGTCTACTCCGGCGGTACCGGCCGTCCTTACTTCGTCGAAGGCGTGGGCGAAGACATGTGGCCCGCCAATTACGATCGTGCCGTCCCGGATGACGTCATTGCTGTTTCGGATGCCGATTCCTTCGCCATGACCCGCCGCCTGGCAAGGGAAGAGGGCCTCCTGGTGGGCGGTTCCTCGGGTATGGCGGTGGTGGCTGCGCTGCAGGCTGCCAAGGACCTGGACGAGTCCGCCGTGGTGGTGGTCATCCTTCCTGACTCTGGCCGTGGCTACCTTGCCAAGATCTTCAACGACCAGTGGATGCGCTCCTACGGCTTCCTTTCCGGGGGCGAAGAAGCTTCCGTGGGCGAGGTGCTCAAATCCAAGACGGGAGAAATGCCGGACCTGGTCCATATCCACCCCAACGAGTCCGTCCGCGACGTCATCAACATCATGAACGAATTCGGCGTCTCGCACATCCCGGTCCTCTCGCAGGAGCCCCCGGTGGTGATGGGCGAAGTCCTGGGCGCGGTGGACGAGCGAAGCCTCACCAGCAAGCTGTTCCGGGGTGAAGCGAAGCTCACGGACAAGATCGCAGAGCACATGGGGGAGCGTCTCCCGGTGATCGGCTCATTGGAGACCATTTCTGCCGCGCGCGAGCTGCTGTCCGACGTCGATACCGTCATGGTGACTTTCGCCGGCGCGCCGGTGGGCATCCTGACCCGCCACGACCTTCTCGCCTACCTGAGCAACTGAAGCGCCCCGCTTCATCCATACCGTTGAACGAACAAAGAGGAGCTTCCATGTCTGCCAACACCAACGCCGGGTTCAACACGCGCGCTGTCCACGCCGGACAGGCCTTCGAACCCCGCACCGGCGCGGTTGTCCCGCCCCTGCACTTCAGCTCAACCTACGCCCAGGACGGGATTGGCAACCTGCGTTCGGGCTATGAGTACGGCCGCGGCGGCAACCCCACCCGCGATGCCCTCCAGGAACAACTGGCAGCCCTGGAAGGTGGCTCAGCCGCATTCTCCTTCGGTTCCGGACTCGCCGCGGAAGACTCCCTGATCCGTGCCGTGGCCCGTCCCGGTGACCACATCGTTCTTGGCAACGACGCCTACGGTGGCACCTACCGGCTCATCAACCGCGTGCTCGGCGACTGGGGCATCGGAAACACCCCGGTGGACATGTCAGACCTCGACGCCGTTGCTGCCGCGGTTGCCGCGAATAAGACCCGCATGGTGTGGGTTGAGACGCCCTCCAACCCGATGATGAAGATCACCGACATCGCGGCGCTCGCCGCCGTGGCGCACGACGCCGGGGCCCTCCTGGTGGTCGACAACACCTTTGCGTCTCCCTACCTGCAGACCCCGCTCGCCCTGGGCGCCGACGTCGTGGTCCACTCGACCACCAAGTACATTGGCGGGCACTCCGACGTCGTGGGCGGCGCCATTGTGGTCAAGGACGCCGAACTGGCCGAAAAGATCGGCTTCATCCAGTTTGCCGTGGGCGCCGTTTCCGGTCCCATGGACGCCTTCCTGACCACCCGTGGCTTGAAGACCCTGGGTGTCCGCATGGACCGCCACAGTGACAACGGCCAGGCCGTGGCCGAGTGGCTGCTGCAGCGTCCGGAGGTGGAAGCTGTGCTGTACCCGGGCCTGCCGGACCACCCCGGCCATGAGCTTGCCGCGAAGCAGATGAAGAAGTTCGGCGGCATGGTCTCCGTGCAGTTCAAGGGTGGAGAGGCCGCAGCGCGGACCGTTGCCGAGAACACGTCCGTATTCACACTTGCCGAATCGCTGGGCGGCATCGAGTCCCTCATGAACTACCCGTCGGAAATGACGCATGCTTCCGTGAAGGGTACGGAACTGGCTGTCCCCGTCAACCTCCTGCGCCTGTCCTGCGGCATCGAGGAAGCCGAGGACCTGATCGCGGATCTTGAACAAGCTTTCGCCAAGATCAGCAACGGCTGACATGGCGGCTTCTCCTTCACAGATGGTGGCTTCCACCACCAAACGGGGCTGGATCCTCACGGTGGCAGCAGCCGTGGCCCTCGTGGTGGCAGTGTGCTTCCTGTACGCATACTACGAGCCCGCACTGAACGACTTCGAGGTTTACTTCTACGGCGGCGGCAAAGTCATGGAGGGCGGTGACCTCTACGCCATCCGTGATGGATTGCCGTTTACCTATCCGCCGTTCGCCGCCCTGCTCTTTGCCGGGCTGGCGGCGCTGGGGTTCTTCGCGGCCAGTATGGTTTTCATTCTGGTGGCCCTTGCCGGTGCCGCCATTGTGGCCGCCTGGCTGGCCAGACACTACTTCGGCCTCAAGACCTGGCGGGAGGCTTTTTCCGATTACCGTTTCAGGACTACGGCGCTGCTGGGAACCGGTGCCATTCTGTTCCTGGGCCCGTGGCGTGACACGTTCGTCTTCGGGCAGATCAACATCATCCTGATGGGTGTGATCCTGGCTGACTTCGCCCTGTACGGGAAAGCCCGTGCGGGTGCCATCCGGTGGCCTGCGGGTTTGCTGATCGGCCTGGCTGCCGGGGTGAAGCTCACTCCTCTGGCCTTTGGTTTGTACTTCCTGGTCCGTCGCGACTTCAAAGCCCTGGGGTGGATGGCCGCCGGGTTCTTTGGTTCGATTGCGGTGGCCTGGGCTGTACTGCCCCAGGCTTCGCTGGATTTCTGGACCAAGATCCTTCCCGATACCGGCCGGATCGGCGGACCGGCCTACGTCGACAATCTGTCCGTCAAGGGCCTGCTCCTCCACTTCGGCATGCCGGACTCTTCGGTCACCAACCTGGTGTGGATGGTGCTGTCCTTGGCCCTGGTGGTCGTCGCCGGCCTCATCATCAAGTGGTCGGTGGCTGTAGATGAGAATTTCGTGGCAGTATCCGCCACAGCCGTCCTGATGCTCCTGATCAGTCCGGTGTCGTGGTCGCATCACTGGGTTTGGGTTGCCGTTGCCCTGCCCAGCATGGCCTTTGCGATGCACCGGGTGCCGTCCCGCAACGGCCGGATGCGACTCGCGGGGTGGGTCATTGTGGCGTGCTCCACGGTTGCCTTTTACATGACGCCCAAGAACCTGGCCGTGTGGGCGGGCGCTGCCGAATGGGGCAAAGACCCCCAGACCCAGTGGCAACTCATGGTGTCGAGCCTGGGCGTGGTGTGCGGGATCGCGATGATGGTCTATTGGGCATTGGCGTACCACCCGTCCCGGGCCGGACTGGTTCCCGGTGGAACCAGCCTGAAACAGCGCTGACCCCTCCACGCAGGGCACCCCGCCCTTGCCCGCCGCCACACCCTTTTGCGGTGAGGAGGCAGGACAAGGGCAGGATGCGCCAATCGTCCGTTAGCCGGAGATGCCTTCCTGTCCGTCTTCCTGGCGACCGGTCAGCCGGCGTCGGAACGTAGCGTCCTCGGCTGCGGTGACCTCCAGGTCATACCAACCGTTCAAGGTTTCCCAGCCGATCTTCTTCGAGTGCCCGGCTTTGAGCTTCACACTTTCGTGGCCCTGTGCGTACTGCAGCGACTTCAGAATCAGGGTCACTGTGGCCTTGCCGTTGTTGCGCACTTCCAGTTCCACGGCCTTGTTGCCGCGACGTCCGTTGACTGAAACGTCGACGCCGGAGGCCGCGCCCGCCGTCGTTCCCTTCAGTTCGTACTGGAAACGGTTGGGGCCGGTGACGACGACGTCGAACCCGCCTGAGGCAGGCGCGAGCTCCACCGTGGCATTCCCGAGGACGTCCACATGCCGTGGCTCCGTGACTTCGCCGGCGTAACCGTAGATGGCGAAATGGGTCGACCGGGTGCCTGAGTTCCCCAGTGCCAGGGTGATTTTGCCGGGCAGCACAGCGGCCGAAACCTGCGGGCGGTAGGGGAGGGGCCTGGCCGGGCGCGTGCCACTTTCCTGGATCGGCGCCACTTGGACGGCGGGTGGGGTGGGCCGCCAACGGCTGATCTTGGCGGGCACGGATGCTGGGTGGTCCAGAACCGGCGGCTTACCTGGCGAGCTGAAATTGAAGACGCCGGTCAGGTCGCCGCAGACTTCCCGGCGCCAGGGAGAGATATTGGGTTCCTGCACACCGGTCCAGCGTTCGAGGAAGCGAAGGACTGAGGTGTGGTCGAAGATTTCGGAGCTGACATAGCCACCCACCGTCCAGGGGGAGACCACCGTCATGGGTACCCGTGGACCCAGCCCGATGGGCAGCGCCGTGGTCCAGTCGGCGGATTCGCCTGTTGACGGCCGCGGCTGGACGGGTGGCGGGACGTGGTCGAAGTAGCCATCGTTTTCGTCGAAGTTGAGGAAGATCGCGGTGCTGTCCCAGGTCTCGGGGTTGCTCGCTACCGTATCCAGGAGGCGGTAGACGAAGTTTGCGCTGCCCACCGGTGTCGAGGCTCCGGGATGTTCGGAGTCGGCGGCCGACGGTACCAACCAGCTGACCTGGGGGAGGGTGCCTGAGGTGATGTCGGCGCTGAGCCGTTCCAGGAGGGTGTCCGGGCGGCCACGCCACATGGCTTTGTCGAAGAGCGACCTTTCGGCCTCCGTGAGGGTGGCGCGGCCCTTCTCCAGCTGGGCCAGGAGGCGCTCCTGCTCGTCGGCCGTCTTGCCTGCCAGTTGGTCGTAGAACTCCTCGGTGGTGCGCAGCTTGCCGTCAACCGAGGCCAGCATCTTCCGCCCGATCACTTTGAAGGTCTGGAAGTACTCCACGGCGTTGTCCGTGAAGTTGTCCCAGTCCTGGTAGATCCTCCATGAGACCCCGGCCTGTTCCAGCCGTTCAGGGTAGGTGGTCCAGTCGTAGCCGCCGTGGTCATAGCCGTAGGCCGCATTGGTCACAGCCCGGTTGTTCGTGCCGGGCTCCTTGCCGGTGGTACCGCTCCAGAGGTAGTTGCGGTTGGGATTGGTGGAGCCGTTGACGGAGCAATGGTAGGCGTCGCAAATGGTGAAGGTGTCTGCGAGCTCGTATTGCAGCGGGATGTCCTGGCGCTCGTAGAAGGTCATGGTGGATGCGCTCTTGGCAGGAATCCACTGATCGCACCAGCCGTCGTTCCACGCCCGGGTGGTCCCTTTGAAGGAATGGTCGAGGTCGCCCAGGTATTGGATGTCGGTTCCGGGTCGTCCCGCGAGTTCGGCTGCCTTGCGCAGGGAGAACGGCAGGACGGTTTCCCCGGTGGCGCGTGGCTGTTCGAACATGGATTTTCCGTTGGGCAGCCGGGTGACGGAATGGTCGCCGTAACCCCGGACTCCGCGGAGCGAACCGAAGTAGTGGTCAAAGGAGCGGTTCTCCTGCATCAGCACGATCACGTGCTTGATGGATTGCAGGCTCCCCGGCGGGGTTGGCCTGGCCATTGCCGCCTGCACGGAGGGGGGAAGCAGTGATCCGGCTGCCGCCAGCGCCGTCGCTGCCGCTGCCGTGCCAAGGAATCCACGCCGGGAGATTCCGGGAGATTCGGTTGAACGTTTCACCAAGTCAGGGTTGTTCAAGGACATTCAGGGTGCCTTTCGTGGTCAGAGTAGACCCGGCAAGCGTAGGCACCCCAGATGAACCGTGAGTGAACCTGGCAAAACCTGCAGGGTGTGTCGCCGTCATCCTCTAGCTTTCTTTAGGAAAGTCAACTAGCTTGGTTCGCATGCCTCTTCGCTCTGACTGGTCTGCCCGCACGTGCAGCCTCGCCCGTGGCCTTGATGTCCTTGGCGACCCTTGGGGAAGCCTGGTGCTGCGGGAAATCTTTTTCGGCAACGGCCGTTTCGACGCCATCAAGCAAAGGCTCGAAGTAGCCGATACAGTCCTCAGCAAGCGCTTGGGATGGTTGCTCGAGGCCGGTTTGCTGGCACAGCGCCCCTACCAGGACGGGAGCCGCACACGGCAGGAGTATGTCCTCACCGCCAAGGGCGAGGACTCCCTGCCCGTCCTGAACGCCATCATCATCTGGGCAGAGAAACACTTGGACGCACCCAACGAGGTATCCCACATGCGGGTCATCCACACGGACTGCGGACAGGCGACGTCGTCGGCCGATACCTGCACCCACTGCGGCACCCGACTGACCGCCGCCAACACGAGCTGGCACAGCTTCAAGCGGACGGACCACCCGGTTCCGCTCGCCGTGGCGCCATCTGAAGCAAGCACAGCAGCTCCCTCTGAAACGGAGATCCCCGCATGACCGCTCCCGACGTCACAGGGGTCCCCACCGAACCGCCGCGGCTTCCTTCCGGCAAGCGTCGCCGTCTCCACCCTGCCTGGATCGTGGCGGCGGTGGCCTTCCTTGCGCTGGTGGGAGCTGCCGGTTTCCGTGCAGCACCGGGCGTGCTAATGGTCCCGTTGCAGCAGGAGTTCGGCTGGTCCACCACGGTGTTGTCGTTGGCTGTCAGCATCAACCTGGTTCTCTTCGGACTGACGGCACCTTTCGCTGCGGCCCTCATGGAACGCTTCGGCATCCGCAAAGTAACCGCGTTGGCGCTGTGCCTGATCGGTCTGGGTTCAGCTTTGACGGTCCTGGTGAACCAGTCGTGGCAGATCCTGCTTACGTGGGGAGTGCTCATCGGGCTGGGAACGGGATCCATGGCACTCGTCTTCGCGGCGACCATCGCCAACACCTGGTTCGCCAAGAGCCGCGGCCTGGTCATCGGCATCCTCACGGCAGGAAGTGCCGCCGGCCAGCTGGTGTTCCTGCCCTTCATTGCCGCCCTAGCGCAGAACCCCGGGTGGCGTGGAGCCTCCCTCCTTATCGCTGCGGGTGCGCTCGCAGTGGTACCGCTGGTGCTGCGGTGGTTGCGGAACTCGCCGGCCGACGTCGGGGTGTTGCCTTATGGGGCTGAGGAACCGGTGGTTCCCGCCGCCGACGCCGGAGCCACCTCTGCGGCGTCCGGCAAGCCTGAGCCTGCGCTTCCCAAAGACTCCGCGAACGCTGCCGTCCGAGCCCTGAAGGTGCTCAAGCGGGCCGCCAAAGTGCGGACGTTCTGGGCCTTGGCCGCGGGCTTCGCGATTTGTGGAGCCACCACCAATGGGCTGATCGGCACGCACTTCATTCCGTCGGCACACGATCACGGCATGCCCGAAACCACGGCGGCAGGCTTGTTGGCCGTCGTCGGGATTTTCGACATCGTGGGGACCATCGCCTCCGGCTGGCTGACCGACAGGTTCAACCCGAAAGTCCTGTTGGCCGTGTACTACCAGTTCCGGGGGATCGGGCTGCTGGTTCTGCCGTTGCTGCTGGGCTCATCCGTGGAACCGAGCATGATCATCTTCGTGGTGGTGTACGGACTCGATTGGGTAGCCACCGTGCCGCCCACCGCAGCCATCTGTCGCTCGGTGTTCGGCGCAGACGGTTCTGTGGTGTTCGGCTGGGTGTTTGCCGCCCACCAGCTCGGGGCCGCTGCGGCCGCCCTGGCTGCCGGGTTCATCCGCGACGCCACCGGTCACTACAACTACGCCTGGCTGGGGGCGGCAGCCATGTGCACGGTGGCTGCGGTCATCAGTGCCACCATCCGCAAGGACGCGGCGAAGAAGGAACCCATCGCTGTTGCCTGACGATGTTGCGGGGCCCGCTCTGCGCTCCATTCTCCTCTGGAGTCGCGCAGAGCGGGCCCCACAACGGAAGGGGTACTAGCCCGCTGCGGTGATCCGGAAGGTCAGCGAACGGGCTTCGGGCCGCAAGGCGTAATCCGGCCAGACGTCCGGTCCGCATGCCCTGGAACCTAGGCCGTGCTGTGCCGCGTCCAGGTACAGGTAGCTGCCTTGGCTAGCCGGCAGCTCATGTGGGTGTGCGGCCGCGGAGATCTCCTGGGCTGTGTACCGGGAAAGTGTGAAGCCCGGCAGGCGGCCACGGGAGTCCGGGGAGGCATTGAGCTGCAACCAAGGACTACCGGAGTCCTGCAGTTCCAGTGACCGTACGGCACTGCGATGACCCGACTCCTGGGGTTTGGCGTACGGAACTGCGAGATCGTCGATTCCTGCCGAATACCGTCCCACCAGTGTCGCGCGCATGCTGTCGGGGTAGGACTCGCGGGGACCCGTGCCGAACCACGACGCGCCATCTACGGAACCTGGAAGATCCAAGCGGACGCCCACCCGTGGCCAGATGATGTCCCAACCGGTGCTCGGTACGATGTCCACGCGAAGCCACAGTTCGCCCTCGCACATTTGCCAGTTTTCCTCCACGGAGACCCAACGGGCGGTGTCGGCTGCGGAGTAGCGGGTCTGGATCACCACACCCGAATCGTCGGCGGACACCTTTTCAACCCGGCCCGTGAGCCGGTCCAGGCCAGCGGCGCGCCAGACGGTTTCCATGGAAGGGGCCGGAACGCCGTCGCCGTTGTTGAGCCAAGGATCAGCGAGGTCGTAGCTGCCGCGTCCGGCGCCGGCGTCGTTATCCGTAGGGGCGCGCCACAACTCCAGACGGGGACCGCCAACCGGCAGCCCGGCCAGCGAAACCAGGCGTCCTTCTTCGAACCGGGCAGGTCCAAGGTTGAGCGTTGAATCCACCGCCGCCATGGCCCGTCCGGCCGATCCGAGGGGTCGCGGGGCTGCCAAGCGGGGACGTGTCACCGCCAGTTCCAGCTGTGCCGCGGAGATCACGTGCCCGGCCTCGGCCCAGGCAGTGTCCTTGCGGAGCACCGCCTCAACCGTGAGCCAGGGTTCGCCGCTTCCATTACTGTCCAACGGTGGAAGTTCAATGCGCGCCGTGCTACCGGCGCCGAGTGACGCGCCCGTGGAATCAACAACGTCGAGCTCCCCGGACACGCCAAGCACGCCGTCCACCTCGGTTCGCCAGCGCAGCACGACATCCGACGCATCAGCGGTGTGCCTCAGGTTGGCGACGGAGACGAAGCGGCGAGTGCCGCCGTCGTTCGTTTCGGTGGAGAAGCCCAAGCGGATCGGTGCGACGATCTGCTTGTACTCAAAGAGGCCCGGGCTCGGCGTGGAGTCGGACAGCACCATGCCGTCCATCACGAAGTTGCCGTCGTGCACTACCTCGCCGAAGTCCCCGCCGTAGGCGAAGAATTCCGTGCCATCGGCGGTGGTGGTCCGGATGCCGTGGTCCCGCCACTCCCAGACGAAGCCGCCGTGCAGCCGGGGGTAACGGTCCACCAGGTCCTCGTATTGGTCGATCGCGCCCGGGCCGTTGCCCATGGCGTGCACGTACTCGCACAGTATGAAGGGCTTGGTGCGTTGCCGGGCCGACTCCGCAGCGGAGCAGCCGAGCAGGAGGGAGCCTGAATCATCGCGCCCGATCGCCTCTGTTTCCGGTACGGACGAGTACATCCGCGAGTACACGTCCGTATAGGCGCCCGTGTAGTCACCCTCGTAGTGGACGGGGCGGCCGGCATCGCGGGCGTGGGTCCACGCGGACATCGCAGCGAGGTTGGCGCCGGTACCGGACTCGTTGCCCAGCGACCACATGACGATGGAGGGATGGTTCTTGTCCCGCTCCACCGTGCGTTCCATGCGGTCCACGTACGCCTCACGCCAGGCGGGGTCGTCACTGGGGTTGCCCACCCAGCCGTGCCGTTCGAAACCGTGGGTCTCGAGGTCGCATTCCAGAATCACCCAGAAACCCAGTTCGTCCGCGATGTCCAGCAAGCGGGGGTGCGGCGGGTAGTGGCTGGTGCGGATCGCGTTGACGTTGAACTGCTTCATCATGGCCAGGTCCGCGGGGGCAAAGTCCTCGTCGAACACGCGGCCGCGGTCCGGATGCGTCTCATGCCTGTTCACGCCGTGGAACACCACGCGCCGGCCGTTCACCAGGAACCGGTCGCCCCGGATTTCCACGGTCCGGAAGCCCAACCGCAGCGAAACGGTCTCGCCTTCGCTGGCCACCGTCGCGTTGTAGAGGCGCGGAACCTCCGCGGACCAAGGCTCGACGGCGGGAATCGCCACCGGGGCGACGTCGGCAGCGGAGTTCCAGACGACGTCGATGTCCAGTTCGGGGACGGACAGGCGAACCGGGTAGGCGGCCTCACTTGCCGTGATCTCCGGGTCAATGATCCCGGCGCCGCCGGTGAAGGACGTCCGCAACCAGACGTCGTCGAGACCCTTCCGTGGCCGGGCTTGTAGTGTCACATCGCGGAAGATGCCGGGCATCCACCACTGGTCCTGGTCCTCGATGTAGCTTGAAGCGGACCACTGATGAACGCGGACAGCTATGACGTTCAGGCCCGCACGGACAGTGTCAGTGATGTCGAATTCCTGGGCCAGGCGGCTGCCTGTCCCCACTCCGATCTCGGTGCCGTTGAGCCACACCTTGTAGCGGGACTCGACGCCGTCGAAACGCAGTACTGTCCTGTCTGCCGTGTTCCAATCCGAGGGGAGCTCGAACGTCCGGCGATAATCGCCGGTGGGGTTTTCGTCCGGGACATGGGGTGCATCCGTGGGGAACGGAAACTGGACGTTGGTGTAAATGGGCCGCCCGTAGGCGTCGTCTCCCTCCAACACCCAGTGCGCGGGAACGGGGATCCGGTCCCAGCCGGCATCGTCCAGGTCCTCTGCGGCAACACCCTCCACTGCTTCGCCCGCAGGGAGGACGCCGCGTCCGCCCGGGGTACCCGGCGCCCCGGGCAGCAGGCGGAACCGCCACTGGCCGTTCAATGAAAGAGCGGGCGCATCGCTGTGCAGCCAGCTCCGCGCCGAGAGGCGGTTGCCCGTGCCCGGCCCTGGATCCGTGATGTAGCCGGCTGTTTGGTAGGTGGTCATTTACTTGACGGCTCCTTCTGTCAGTCCACCGCGCCAGAAGCGCTGCAGGACAATCATGGCGATGCTGAGCGGAATGATGGAAAGCAGCACCCCGCCGGTAGTCAGTTCGTAGAATTCGGGCAAGCGGTCCACCTGGCTGAGCCAGTTGTTCAGGCCCAAAGTGATGGGGTAGAGCTCGGAGTCGGAGAGCATGACCAGCGGCAGGAAGTAGTTGTTCCAGATACCGACCAGCTGGAACAGGAACACCGTGACCAGCGCAGGGGTCAGTACCTTGAGCCCGATCGTATGGAAGATGCGGAGTTCGCCGGCGCCATCGATCCTGGCGGCCTCGATCAGCGAAGTGTCCACCGTTGCCTGCGCGTAGATCCTGCACAGGAACAGACCGAACGGCGAGACCAGCGAAGGCAACAACACACTCCAGTACGTGTTGGCCAGGCCCATCTGGCTGAACAGCAGGAACAACGGAAGCGCCGTCGCTGTACCGGGAACCAGCACGCCGCCGAGGATGGTGCCGAACACCAGGTTGCGTCCCTTGAACTCGTACTTGGCCAGGGCGTAGCCGCCTGCTGCCGCGAAGTACGTGGCCAGGAGCGCGCCGACGCCGGCGTAGATGGCCGAGTTCAGGAACCAGCGGCCAAAGATTCCGTTGTCGTAGCTGACTACGCGGCCGATGTTTTCCCACAGGGAGAACGTGGGAGCGAACCAGAAGCCATTGGTGGAGAAAAGGTCGGACGTGGACTTCGTGGAGGCGACGAAGACCCAGTACACGGGAATCAGGAAGTAGAGGGCAACCACCACCAAAAGGGCGGTGACAATGATGGTGGACGACCGGCGTCGTCCGGCTGATCGGTCCGGACCCGCGGACCGGGCCTTGGCAGCGGCTGTCGCGGGTGACTTGGTAGCTGTAGCGGTCATGATGACTTCCTGTTGGTCAGTGCGAGGAAGGCGAACGAAAGGGTGAAGGCGGCGACGGCGATGATGACCGACTGGGCGGCCGCGACGTTGTAGTCGTTGTAGGCGAAGGCCGTGGTGTAGGCGCTCAGGTTGGGCGTGTACTGGCTGTCAATGGCAGGGGCCACGGTTTTGAGGACCTGCGCTTCAGCGAACAACTGCAGGGTGCCGATGATCGAAAACACCGTGGTGAGCATGAGGGCCGGACGGATCAGGGGAAGCTGGATGCTGCGGGCAACCCGCCAGGTGGACGCTCCGTCCACCTTTGCCGCCTCGTAGAGTTCCACCGGAATGGCCTTGAGCTGCGCCACGATGATCAGCATGTTGTAGCCGGTGTAACTCCAGGTGACGATGTTGGCGATGGACCACAACACGCTGTTGGCGCCCAGGAAGTCCGGGGTAAGGCCGACGAGCTTGGCCGCGTCGAACAGGGGGCTGAGGCCGGGCACATAGAGGAAGGACCACAGGATGGTGGCAATGACGCCGGGAACGCCGTAGGGCATGAAGTAGGCGGCGCGGAAGAAGCCGGGCCATTTGGCCGATGCCGATTCCAACATCAAAGCCAGGACAGTGCAGAGGACGATCATGACGGGGACCTGGACGATGCCGAACAGCAGCATGCGGCCGATCGATGCCACGAAACTGCCGTCTGCCAAAGCCTGGGCATAGTTGCCGAACCCGGCGAACTCACTGGTCACGCCCGCCTCGCCGAAGAGCCCGCTCCTGCTCACCTTGGTGAAGCTGGAGAGGATCGCCACCACAATGGGCAGCAGGAACGTGAGGGCGAAAAGCGCCAGGAACGGGGCCAGGAGAAGCCAGGGCGCGCGCGCCGCTGCGCCGGTGCGCTTGCCCCGGCGGGGTGCTTCTTCGTGACGCTCTGCGGTAGGTGCCATGCGGGTGGTCGTCATGCCGTTTCCTTCCGGATGGTGAGGCCCTTGTTCTTGAAAACGGTGATGATTTGCTGCTCGGAAGCGGCAATCGAGTCCACCAGGGAGGTCCCGAAGGCCTTCTTCCGGAAGCCGTCACTGAGGATGTTGAAGGACTGCTGGGTTACGGGCCACCAGGACCAGTCAGGGTTTTGCTGCTGGGCTGCCGGGACGAAGATGTCCTGGTTGTAGTTCTGGCCGCCGAAGAAAGCCGAAGGTTGTTGCCGGTCCGTGCCAATGAAATCGGGATTCGGCGACCACCCGATGCCGCTGTTTTTGATCTCGGCGTCGATGCCATCTTTCGAAGTTGTCAGCCAGACGGCGAACTCCACCGCTTCCTTGGGGTGTTTGCTGTTGGCCAGGACGGCTGCGGTGGAACCGCCAAGGTAGCTGGAGCCGAATCCGGTGCCGCCCCACGTGGGCATGGGGGCGACGCGCCACTTTCCCTCCGAACCGCTGACGCCCTCGACCAGGGCATCGCCCCAGCTGCCGGTGACGGTGGAAGCAATGCCGCCCTTGCCTGCGGCAGCGAACCAGCCCGGTGAGAAGGCACCGTACGCAGTGGTGACGAGGTCGTCGTCGATCGCTTTGTCGAAGAAGCGCGCGGTGTTGAGCGTGGCGTCGTCGGTCATGTTGATGACCCAGCCATCCTCCTCCGGACGCAGCCATGCGGCTCCTGCCTGTCCGGCGAAAGAAGCGAAGGGTGAGGCGTCGCTGATCGGGAAGCAGTCCAGGTACGTGTCCACGGAACGAAGCTCGCGGGCCAGTCCGGCCCATTCGTCCCAGGTTTTAGGGGGAGTGCCGCCCACCTTGTCCAGAATGGCCGGCTGGTAGAACATGGCCATCGGACCTGAGTCCTGGGGTATTCCGTAGACGCCGCCGGTGTAGCTGACCTGTTTCCACAAGGTGGGGTCGTAGAGGTGCGCGTGGTCGTTGGCGCCGTAGCGGGAGATGTCCACCAGCCCGTTGACCAGCATGAACTCCGGAATCGACCGCAGCTCAACCTGCGCCAGATCCGGGCCGCCCCCGGCCGCCAGTGCCGAGTAGAGCTTCTGGTAGCCGCCTGCGTTGCCGCCGGGGATCCAGACGACGTCCACTTGGATGTTTGGATTCGCTGCATTCCAGATGTCGGCAACGTTCTGGAAGTCCTTCAACCAAGCCCAATACGTAAGCCGCACAGGACCACTGGCGGTGGGGATGGTTGGTGCACTGTTCACGGACTGGGTTCCCGGAGTTGCGCAGCCGGACAGCAGCCCCATGGCTGCCGTGCCCAGGCCAGCGCCCAGAAGTTGTCTTCGAGTGAAACGGGTCATGAGCCTTCACCTCTTTGTGTCAGGTTGACGCTGCCGGCACCCGGAGGGCGGGCCCCGGCACGTCGATTGTGACCACGGTAACAGATAATTCGAGTGGTCACTCGAATTTCAAGAGGGGCCGGGATCCGCGTACACTGGCTAGCCATGACCACAAAGGACGTGGCCCGCGCAGCGAAGCGCGGCCCTTACGCGAAATCCGAGGAACGGCGCCAGACGATTCTGGACGCTGCGCATGCGGTGTTCGCTGCCCGTGGCTACCGCGGGGGATCGCTGCAGGACGTCGCGGACCGTGCAGGGATGAGCCAGACAAGCTTGCTGCACTATTTCCCGTCCAAGCGCGACCTCCTGATGTCCGTCCTGGAACGTCGGGACGAGATCACCAGTGGCGCTTTCCCCGACGACATGGAAGAGGGCTTGGCCGATTCCGTCATCCGGACGGCCCTCTACAACGAGGACATTCCCGGAGTGATCGAGCTCTATACGGTCCTCTGCGCCGAATCGGTCACGGATGAGCACCCTGGCCGGGACTACTTCACCGAGCGCTACGAGCGGTTGCGCGCAAGCTACGGCCGGCGGTTCGAGGAACTCGCAGCTGTTGGCAGGCTCCGCCCGGGCGTGGATCCGGACCAAGCTGCGACCTCCTTGGTGGCTCTCTGGGACGGACTCCAAACCCAATGGCTCCTTGCCCCGGACCAGGTGGACGTGGCCAAGGGCCTTCGCGGCTACCTGGAACTGGTGATCCTCCCGGAACCCAACTAGGGGTCAGCAGGCCAGTTGGGGCAGCCGCGTGGGCGGGTCAGCCGCGGAACGCCCCGATGCCCGTGATGTGTTGGCCCAGGATCAGGGTGTGGACCTCGTCCGTGCCCTCGTACGTTCTTACCGATTCCAGGTTGTTGGCGTGCCGAAGGGGCGAGTAGTCCAGTGTGACGCCGTTGCCGCCCAGGATGGTGCGGGCTTCGCGGGCGATCTTGATGGCTTCCCGGACATTGTTCAGCTTGCCCATGGAAATCTGCTGCGGCTGGAGCTGCCCGGCATCCTTCAACCGGCCGAGGTGAAGGGCCAGCATGGTGCCCTTCTGGATTTCCAGCAGCATGTTCACCAGCTTCTCCTGGGTGAGCTGATAGCCGGACAACGGTCGCCCGAACTGCAAACGGTCAGCGGCATAGGAAAGTGCGGCCTCGTAGGAATCACGCGCCGCCCCCATGGCGCCCCACGCGATTCCGTAGCGTGCCTCGTTCAAGCAGGAGAACGGGCCCCTCAGTCCCAGGGCACCCGGGAGGATTGCCGCCGGCCCCAGCCGAACGGCGTCGAACGTTACATCGCACTGAACGGACGCGCGCATGGAGAGCTTCGGCTCGATCGGCGTGGCGGTGACGCCGTCCGTCCCGGCTGGAACAAGGAAGCCGCGGATTCCGTCATCAGTCTTTGCCCACACCACCATCACATCGGCAATGGAGGCGAGGCCGATCCAGCGCTTGGCGCCGTGGAGAATCCAGCCCTCGGATGTCTCACGGGCCTCGGTGGTCATGGACGACGGATCGGATCCTGCCGTCGGTTCGGTCAGCGCGAAGCAGCCGATCAGTTCGCCCGCAGCCATCCGGGGGAGCCATTGCTCCTTCTGCTCCTCCGAGCCCCACTTGTGGATGGCGGTCATGGCGAGTGAACCCTGCACCGAGACGAAGGTCCGGATGCCGGAATCGCCGGCTTCCAGCTCCATGGCTGCCAAGCCATATTCGACGGCGGTCCGGCCGGGACAGCCGTAACCGTCCAGGTGCATGCCCAGGACGCCGAGCTCGCCCAGTTCAGGAGCGATCTCCCGGGGAAAGACCGCGTCTTCGTACCAGCGTGAGATGTTCGGGCGGATCCGCTGGCTGGTGTAATCGCGGACTTTATCGCGAAGGGCCAGCTCTTCATCCGAAAGCAAGGAGTCCAGGGCGAGGATGTCGGAGGTGTTCGTCGTTGAATCTCTCATTCCAGCATCGTAGGCGCCCGCAGCTGCCGGAGCTCCACCCGCTTCAGCGGATGCCTGGAGGCCCTTCAGTAGGATGGGTGCGGGGGCGACACACTTCCCCCATTGAGACTTTGCTATTTTGGGGGATTTTGTATGGCACTGCCTGACGTCGATCCAAGGGCCACAGCGGCCGCCTCGCGACCACAAAGAACTGCGCCGACGTCTTCGGTACTGCTGCGACTGCTGCCCGTGGCGGCGGTGGTGTTTCCGGTGTGGATCATGCTCGCCGAATGGGCCAAACAGGGCCTGGACTTCAGCGTGTACTGGTTCGGCGGGAGCATCCTGAACCAGGCCGGTGCCTCACCCTCAGACCTTTATGGCCCCACCGTGGCGACGGCCGGCGGCCCCCAGCTTCCTTTCACCTACCCGCCCTTTGCCGCGCTGGTGTTTGGGTTGCTGGCCCGGTTGCCGCAAACCATGGCACTCAACCTTTTCAACGTTGCCGGTGTTGCCGTAGCCGGATGGGTGGCGGTCACGATTGTCCGTTACTGGTCATCCAAGGCAGACCTCCGGGGCGCGCTCTCCTCCACGAAGGGCTGTTGGATTGCTGCAGCCCTCTTCCTTGCGATCCTCTTCCTGGGACCGTGGCGCGAGACTTTGGCCTTTGGCCAGATCAACATCCTGCTGATGGGCCTCATGGTACTGGACTTGCTGGTGCTCTCCAGGCGCAGGGGTTCCCGGGCAAGCGGGTTCCTGGTGGGTGTCGCCGCAGGCATCAAGCTGACACCCCTGGTGTTCGGACTGTATTTCCTGATGCGCAAAGACTGGCGTGGCCTGGCGAACATGTCCCTGGGATTCGCCTTTACCGTCCTGCTTGGCTGGGTTGTGCGCCCGGCGGAGTCCTTGAAGTTCTGGTTGGAGATCCTGCCCGACACCTCCCGGATCGGCGGGGCCGGCTACGTGGACAACCTTTCCATCAAGGGTGCGCTGCTGCACTTCGGAGTACCCCAGGATGCCGTGACCTTGCCCTGGCTCGCCCTGAGCCTGGGCACGTTGGTGCTGGCGGCCTTCCTGATCAGGGCAGCGAGCCAACAGGGTGCCCGGGTCGTGGCCGTCTCCACCACAGCCCTGGCCATGCTCCTCATCAGCCCGGTTTCCTGGTCTCACCACTGGGTCTGGATGGCCGTGGTCCTGCCCGCGTTTGCCTGGACCATCAAGGACACCCCGGTGCGCCTGAAGGCCCAGCGGACGGTGATGTCAGCTGTTCTCGTTCTCGCCACCTTGGTGTTCTTCTTCTCGCCCAAGACCATCGGCACAATGCTCGGCGCCGCTGACCTGAACGTCCAGACGCCCGGTGTGTGGATCATGGCCTCCAGCGCCGGCGTTTTCTGCGCCGTCGCCATCCTTGCGTGCTGGCTTGGGGCGCTGCGCCGGAACGCTATCCGCACTGACGAGGTGCCGGACGTTCCCACACGGCTGCGGGAGTGGGCCGCAGCCCAAGTCCGCAACTGAGCAGCCCCAAGTCCAGTTGAGCTGCCCCGACTCCGCAGTTGAGCTGCCCCGACTCCGCAGTTGAGCTGCCCGCTACTCGCCGCGTACCACTCCGGCGTCGGCCCGCTCACCCGTGAAGTAAGCCCGGGTGGAGGGAGCGAAACGGCACACAATTGCCAGGACCACGCCGAGTGCCAGGAGCAGCACGCCGCTCACGAAAGCTCCGCCGATCCCGAAGATCTGCGTATCGCCGTACGCCGGGTCCCACATCTGGACCGCGGAGATGAAGAACGCCGCTGTGAGTGACAGCGCGCCCAGGAGTGGAAGGATGCCCCGGAACCAGAGATTGCGGGCGGAGTCCCGGAGTGTCGAGCGGAAGTACCAGACGCAGGAGAACCCGGTCAGTGCGTAGTAGAAAGCGATGAACAGGCTGATGGCGCTGATGGAGTCGGAGAGCAGGTTTTCGCTCAGGAAGCTCATGGCCACGTAGTAGACCACGGCCACCGCGCCCATCACCTGGGTGGAGAAGCCCGGCGTCATGAAGCGCTCGTGGACCTTGCCGAAGCGTGCAGGGAGGGCACCGTGTACACCCATGGACAGTGTGCCGCGCGCCGTCGGCAGGATGGTGGTCTGCGTGGAGGACAGGACGGACGCCAGGACGGCGACGACTATCAGCCAGCCCCAGGGGCCGAGAACGACATCCTTCATGGCCAGGAAGACGTCGTCCTGGTTTGCTTCGTTGCCCAGTCCGATGCCGTCGGTTCCAATGGTCGCGTACATCATCACCAGCAGGGCGACGGAAACGTAGATCGCCACCAGCACGGAAGCAGAGATCACGGCACCGCGCCCGGGAGTCTTGGCCGGGTTCTCGGTTTCTTCGTTCAGGGCGAGGCAGGTGTCCCAACCCCAGTAAATGAACAACGCCAGCAAGGCGCCGTGGACCACGGCACCGGGATCGGCGAACGCCCCAGCGGGGTTGAACCATTCAAAGTCGAACGCCTGCCCCTCGGGCGCGCCGCCTGCGATCCGGAAAATGATCGCGACCGCGAAGATGCCCAGCGAGATGTACTGGATGTAAGTCAGTGTCCTCTGGACGTGTTCGCCCAGCCTGATGCCGCGGTGGTTCACGTAGGTCATGAACAAGATGAACAGCACTCCGGTCGCGGTCACCAGCCACTTGTTCTCCGCCAATGAACCATCCCCTACCAGCAGCCAGAGGTACTTCCCGGCGATCTGGGCAAGATTTGCCAGCACCACGATCCCGGCCAGGGCCACGCCCCAACCTCCCAGCCAGCCGGCCCACGGACCAAACGCTTTGCGGGCCCAGAAGAACGTTGTTCCACAGTCCGGCATGGCGCTGTTGAGTTCACGGAAGGCATAGGCAATGAACAGGACGGGGATGAAGCCGAGGACCAGGATCAACGGTGTGTAGTTCCCGTTGACAGCAACAATGAGGCCCAGCGTGGCCGCCAGCGAGTACACAGGCGCGGTGGACGCCAGCCCCAGCATGACGGAGTCACCCAGGTCCAGGATCCCTGCGTGGAGGCCTTTGGAAGGTACGACGGCGGTACGGTCGCCGCCCGCCGTGCCGCCACCCGGCGTCGAGGTTTCAGTGCTCATAGTGCAGCTCCATAGGAAGTAGCAGGGGGCGCGACAGGCGCGGGGGAGTCGATGGTGTTGGGAACAAAGCGGCAGAAGTAGTCCGTGATGGGCCCGTCCGACTCGCGGATTCCGCACCCCACAGACTCGCCGTCCACCACCCACAGGCCCAGGACCGGGTGGTTTCCGTCGTAGTCGGGGAGCGGATGGTACTGCTGGTAGCACCAGCCTTCCCTGCCATATCCGCCGGGCTGGGAGATGTCGATGCCGGGTGCATGGATCCGGATGTTGTCTCCCTCGCGTCCGTGAAGTGGCTTGGCCACCCATTCCTTCAGCGGTCCGGGGTCTCCCAGGTAGGCGGGCAAGAGGTTTTCATGGTTCGGGTAGAGGTGCCACAGGGCGGCCAGCAGGGCTTTGTTGGACAGCAGCATTTTCCATGCCGGTTCCACCCAGCGCGGGTTGTGGGCGCGCTGCAAAAGGCGGTGCCCGAAAGGCTCCTTCATCATCAGTTCCCACGGGTACAGCTTGAACATGGTGCTGATCATGAAATTGTCCAGGTCCACGAACCGGTTCAGGTTGGGATCCCAGCCGATGTCGGACATGTTGATGCCGATGGTGGTCCAGCCGCCCTGGCTGGCCACATCGCGCATGTAGGCAGCCGTCATCCAGTCCTCGCCGGACTCCTCGGCTTCGGAATGGGCAACATGCAGGGTGCTCATGCCGGTGCGGAACTGCAATTTCTTCCACTGCCGGATCAGGGCCTCGTGGATGCCGTTCCATTGGTCCTTCTCCGGGAAGACATCCTGCAACCAGAACCACTGGGCAACCGACGCTTCGATCAGTCCGGTGGGGGTGTCGGCGTTGTACTCCAGCATCTTCGCCGGGCCGCCTTTGCCGTCATAAATGAAGTCGAAGCGGCCGTAGATGTCCATGTCCCCGGCTTGGAGCGACTCGGCGGCAAGCTCCAGCGCCTGGCGCCCGATGCCGATGTCGCCCATGGCGCCGCTGGCAAGGTACTTCGCTGCCTCCAGGCACATGAGGTGCATGTCCTCGGCGGTCTTCTCGAGGGTTTCCACCTCGTCCATGGTGAACTCGTAGTAGGCCGATTCGTTCCAGTACTCGATCTTGCGGCCATCGGGCATGGTGGTGGTGGAGAAAACCAGGCCCTGTTCTTCGATCTTTTGCTTCCAGTCCGGCCTGGGCGCGGAGTGCAGTCGACGCACGCCTAGCCTCCCGAGCTTCCGCCGCTTTTGGAACTGCTGCCGAAGCCACCACGACTGACCGTGCCGCCCTTGGTGCTGTATCCCGTGGAGGACTTGGCTCCCTGGGGCACCGTCTTGGTGGCGGTCGGGTAGGAGCTGCGGTTCTGGCCGACGGCGGGCACACTGGCACCGCGCGAGTAGAAGTACCAGGCATAAACCCCGGAGCTCCGGCCTGCGGAGCTGCTGTTGTTGCACTGGTCATCGTCAACGCGCTCGCCGGTTTCTTCGTTGAAACAGACCTGGGCGTAGTCAGCTTCCTGCTCGTTGGAGGCGACGATGGCGGTGATGGTTCCAGCCAGCAGGGCCGTCACGCCCAAGCCCACCACGACGGTGCGGCGCTGGGAACGCTTCTTCTTCTTGGCTGCGGCGGCGGCATCACGTTCGCGTTCGCGTTCGAACGGGTCCACGACGGGGAGGGGTTGCCCCGGCTGGGGTTGGCCTGCTGCGCCGCTGGCAGCTGTTGCCCCGGCTGGTACCTTCTTGTTCCTTGCCGGCTTGTTCTTTGCCGGCTTTCCGCCCTCTTCCGGACCGTCTTCGACAGGGGTGAAGAGCTCAGGATGGAGTTCCGGCTTCGGTACCTGCCATGGCGGCGGCTTGGGAGGGTTGTTGGCCGCGTTGAAGGCATCGTTGTTGTCTCCGCCGCTGCCTTTGTTGCCGGCCGCGTCAGGGCTGTCTTTCGGGTCCATGTGTATCCCCCTGGATAGACCGTGGTGTGCCCGGCGCCACGCCGGGACCGGAATGCTCAGAGCAAGCCTAGTCCTTGCGAACGCCGCAGGCACTCACCCCGGCGGAAAGTGGGGAGAAGTACCCACCTTTGGAACCGTGTAAGGATGTAGCCATGGCGGGAACTGAGCCTCAGGGCAACGGCGATGACGGCGCGCTGCTGAGGTTTCCCACTGTGCGCGGAATCGGCCGTGGACGGGTAACGGCAGGACTGGTCCTGGCGCTTGTGCTGCCGCCGGCGGTGGAACTGGCGGTTACTGTCCTTAATTTCCGCAACTTCGCCATGATCATGCTTCTCCAACTGGCTGTGGCTGTGGCGGTAGCGGCCATTGGGGGTCTCTGGCCGGCCGTGGTGGCAGCGGTCCTGGGCAGCTTCCTCCTTAACTACTTCTCCGCAGACCCTGTTGGTTCGTTGTCCATTGCGGATCCCACCACGTTGTTCACCTTGGTGGTCTTCCTGGCCGTAGCCTGCGGAGTGGCCTTGGCCGTGGGCCTGGCCAGCCGCCGGGCGCAGGAAGCGGCAAGGTCGGGGGCGGAGGCCACGGCACTGAGTGAACTTGCCCTCCGGATCCTGAGCTCGGATGGGAGCCTGGAGACCTTCCTGGAGAAAGTACGCGGCAATCTCGGCATGGATGCCGTGACGCTCCTCGGCTCGACGGCCACAGCCGCCCGAGGCGCTCCTGCCGAATGGCGGGTCCTCGCCAGCGCCGGCCCCAATCCGCCGGTGACGCATGCCGCTGCCGACCACGCCGCCGTCGTCGATCCGCATTACACGTTGCTGCTGCGCGGAGGGCCCTTGTCTCCGCAGCATCAGCGGATGCTGGTGGCGTTTGGCGCGTTCGTGGTGGCGGTGCGGGAGCGGCAGCAGTTGGTGAAGAGCAGGAGGGACAACATCCGGCTGTCCGAGGGCAACAAGATGAGGACGTCCATCCTCCGGGCGGTGTCCCACGATTTGAGGACTCCCTTGGCCGGAATCAAGCTCGCTGTCAGCAGTCTCCGGCAGGAGGATGTGACGTTTCCCCGGGAAGTCGAGCGGGAGCTGTTGGAGACCATCGAGGATTATGCGGACCGCCTGGACCACCTGGTGGACAACCTCCTGGACATGTCCCGCATTACTGCCGACGCAGTAAATCCATTGTTGAGCGGGATTTTATGGGCGGATGTGCTGCCGGACGCGTTGCGGGGCGTGCCGCACGAGCGGCTGCGCAACGAACTGCCACCCAATATGCCGCCCGTCCAGGCGGACGCAGGGATGCTGGAGCGGGTTGTCGCCAATATTGTGGAGAACGCCATGAAGTACGCCCCCGACTCGGATGTAGTGCTGACGGCCAGGACCGGCGAGGGCATCACCCTGGGGGAGCAGCCCGCCAGCGAACTGCGGATCACGGACCACGGGAAGGGTGTGGGCCACGAGGAGGTCCTCACCATGTTCCAGCCGTTCCAGCGCTTTGGTGATTCGTCTGCGGGCGCGCCCGCGGGAGGGACGGGCACAGGCGGCGGAATCGGTTTGGGGCTTGCCGTGGCGAAGGGCTTCAGCGAGGCCATGGGCGGCAGGCTCGCGGCGGAGCCGACGCCGGGTGGCGGCTTGACCATGGTTGTCACCTTGCCGCTGTGGGCAGGTGATCCGCTGTGACGCTGGTGTTGATCGTTGAGGACGAGGCCCGCATTGCCCGGGCCATGCAGGTCACCCTCCAAGCCCACGGATACCAGGCCCTGACAGTGGGCAACGGAGCCGACGCGCTAAGTGCGGCCGCGAAGCATCCGGTCAACATCGTGGTGCTGGACCTTGGTTTGCCGGACATCGATGGCGTGGAGATCATCCGCCGCATCCGCGGCTGGAGCAGCATGCCCATTATCGTTTTGTCGGCCCGGCACGCTTCGGAGGACAAAGTGGAGGCGCTCGACGCCGGTGCGGACGACTACGTGACCAAGCCCTTCGGTTTGGATGAGCTTCTTGCCCGGCTCCGGGTGGCGTCGCGTCGTGTGGTCACCGGGGCCGAAGAGCCAACGTTGGCCACCGCCGATTTCGTGGTGGACCTGGCCGGCAAGCGGATAGTGAAGGACGGGGCCGAAGTCCGGCTGACCCCCACTGAGTGGAACATCCTCGAACTGCTGGTCCGGAACAAAGGCAAGTTGGTCAGCCAGCAGCAGATCCTCACCCAGGTCTGGGGGCAGGCGTATGCCAAGGAAACCCAGTATCTGCGCGTCTACATCGCCCAGCTGAGGCGCAAGCTGGAACGGGACCCCGCTGAACCCCGCCACCTGCATACGGAAGCGGGGATGGGCTACCGTTTTGATCCTTAATCCCCTGCCCGCCCATCCGTAGACTGGTGCCCATGAACACCGCTTCCGTCCTTGCCGTTTGCCGCGTCCATCAACTGCTTCCCGATCCCCTGGGAAGCGTGGGCGTCACCGCCATCGATAAACGTCCCATCGAGGGACCGGTCAAGGTCCACAAGCTGGGTATCCATGGGGACGTGCAGGCCAGCCGTCTGCATCACGGTGGGGAAGACCAGGCCATTTATGCCTACTCGCAGGAGGACGCCGATTACTGGTCCGGCGAGTTGCAGCGGGACCTTCCCTCGGGAATCTTTGGCGAGAACCTGCGTGTATCCGGCATTGAGACCACGGGTGCTGTGATCGGCGAAAGGTGGAAGGTCGGACTGGATGTGGAACTTGAAGTGACCTCTCCCCGCACACCCTGCGCCACCTTCCAACGCGTTTTGGGGGAACCAACGTGGGTCAAGCGCTTTTCCGAGGCCGGGCGGGTGGGCACCTACCTGCGGGTGGTCAAGACGGGAAGCATCTCAGCGGGGGACCATGTCCACCGCACGTTCATTCCCAAGCACGGCATCACCGTTGGCCAGTGGTTCAGCGATCCGACTCCGGAGCTGGTCCAGACCCTGCTTGATGCGGAGGCGGACGGGGAGATCCGTTTGCAGGAGGATTACCGCCCCGAGTTCGAAAAAGTGCTGCGGAGGAGCGGACTCTAGCAGCTCCGGATGCCGGGTGTGAACAAGCTCACCCGGACATCGCGGGGTCTTAAGTCGCGGTGGGGCCACCCTGTGCCCTACACTTGAAATATCCCCCACTCCGGAAATCCCTTTATCCTGCCCAATTCTTGAGGCAGGACTGGTAAGTGTTGGGGCCCGCAAATGTGTGCGGGCATTTTCATAGGGAGAGCCGGCTAAAGAAAACGCTGTACAGACTGCTGGGATAGCAGCCAAGAGATGCAGCGGGAAGTCCTGCCATGGGATTGCGATAGCGCCGGACTTCTTGCGAAAGCAGGGCACCTTGCCTGCTTTTGCGACGAGTAATGCGGCCAAGCCCAACCGGGCCGCGCCGACTGCCCTATGGATGAGGAATTTCCCCCTATGACCGAAAATCTCAACGAAAACTTCGACGCACGGAACACCGACTCCGCTGAAACAGCAGAGGTCACCGCACCCGCCGAAGCTGAAGCACCGGCTGCTGCCGCTGCCCCCGTCGAGACTGCCGCAGCTGAGTCTGCAGCCCCCGCCTTCACCGAAGCTCCTGCCCCCAAGGCAGAAGAGACCGAAGCTCCTGCCCCCAAGGCAGAAGAAGAGGAAGAAGAAGGCGTTAAGTTCGTCGATCTGGGTATCGATGGCCGCGTTCTGGCCGCCCTGCAGGATGTCGGCTACGAAAAGCCGTCCCCCATCCAGGCAGCCACCATCCCCCTGCTGCTTGAAGGCCGCGACGTCGTCGGTCTCGCCCAGACCGGTACCGGCAAGACCGCAGCTTTCGCTGTTCCTGCCCTTTCCCGTCTGGCCGAACTCCACGACCTCAACGGCCCGTCCCGCAAGACCCAGGCCCTGGTCCTGGCTCCTACGCGTGAACTGGCCCTGCAGGTTGCCGAGGCGTTCACTTCCTACGCCAAGCACATTGATGACTTCACGGTCCTCCCGGTGTACGGTGGCTCGGCTTACGGCCCCCAGCTCGCCGGCCTGCGCCGCGGTGCCCAGGTTGTTGTCGGTACCCCCGGCCGCGTGATCGACCACATCGCCAAGGGTTCGCTGGACCTCTCCGAGCTTCAGTACCTTGTTCTTGACGAAGCTGACGAAATGCTGCGCATGGGCTTCGCCGATGACGTGGAGCAGATCTTCCAGCAGACCCCGGAGAGCCGCCAGGTTGCCCTGTTCTCTGCCACCATGCCGGGCCAGATCCGCCGCATGTCCAAGCAGTACCTGAACAACCCTGCCGAAATCTCCGTGAAGTCGAAGACCACCACGGGTGCCAACACCAAGCAGCGTTACCTGCAGGTCATGGGCCCGCACAAGCTGGACGCCCTGACCCGCATCCTTGAGGTTGAAGACTTCGACGGCGTCATCGCCTTCGTGCGCACCAAGATGGCTACCGAGGACCTCGCCGACAAGCTGAAGTCCCGTGGCTTCCAGGCTGCCGCCATCAACGGCGACATCCCGCAGCAGCAGCGCGAACGCACTGTTGACGCGCTCAAGGAAGGCCGTATCGACATCCTGGTGGCTACCGACGTCGCGGCCCGTGGCCTTGACGTTGAGCGCATCAGCCACGTCATCAACTACGACATCCCCCACGACACCGAGTCCTACGTGCACCGCATCGGCCGCACCGGCCGTGCAGGCCGTTCCGGTGACGCGATCCTCTTCATGACGCCGCGTGAGAAGTACTTGCTGCGTTCCATCGAAAAGGCCACCCGCCAGCCGGTGGAGCAGATGCACCTGCCGACCGCGGAGACCGTGAACACGCTTCGCCTGGGCAAGTTCGCAGAGCGCATCACCGAGACGCTCGCGTCCGAGGATGTTGCTGCGTTTCGCGACCTCATCGCCTCCTACGAGGAAGAGCACAACGTTCCGGCTTCGGAGATTGCAGCCGCCCTGGCCGTCATGGCGCAGGGTGGACAGCCCTTGCTGGTCAAGGAACTGCCCGCAGCTCCGGAGTACCAGAAGCGCGAGCGCTCCAAGGACGGCTTCGGTTCCCGTGGCCCGACCCGTGCGCTCACCGAGGGCAACGCAACCTACCGGATCGCCGTCGGACGCCGCCAGCGCGTCATGCCGGGCTCCATCGTGGGTGCCATTGCCAACGAAGGCGGCATTTCCTCCGCACAGATCGGTGGCATCGACATCCGCTCGGACCACTCCCTGGTGGAGCTCCCGGCAGACCTGAGCCCCGAGCAGTTGCGCGCACTGTCCCGCACCCGCATCGGTGGCGAGCTGATCCACCTTGAGCTGGATAACGGCCGCAGGCCCAACAGCGAGCGTGGCGGCTACTCCGGTGGCGGACGCGGCGGCTACGGCGACCGTGAAAACCGCGGAGGCGGCAACTTCAAGGGCAACGGCGGATTCAAGAAGGAATTCCGCAAGTCCGACGGCGAGCGTTCCTCCGCTGACCGTGGCGGCCGCTCCTACAGCGACCGCACCGAGCGCACGGCAGGCAGCTACGGCGACCGCGACCGCGGCCAGGCCAGCGGCTCACGCTTCGGTGGTCACGGTGACGGTGCCCGCAAGCCCCGCACGGGTGGCGAAGGCAGCAACCGCGACTTCAACCGCAAGGGCAAGTGGTAAACACCAGCCCGGTAGTAAACATTAGGTAGTTCCCTTCAGGGGGCCGGCTTTCGAGCCGGCCCCCTGAGGCATTTAACGGGCCAGTCCCGGTCTTGTTCGCCCGACCCTTCGCGTTGTGCAGCGGGATATCGGGCAGGACCGGGTTCCGCCCGGCTGACACCGGCCGTACGATCGAGGCACAGACCGAACCGCGCAGAACAGGGGAGTGCTCCATGGGATTGCTGGATAACTTGAAGAAGAACCTTGGCTTCGGGGACAAGAAAGACGGGGACCGAGAACATAGGGACACAGAGCACGACGACAGGCAGCACACGGACAGCGTTCCTGCGGACAGCGTCACGTCCGCGCCCCAGGAGGACCAGACTGCCGTGACCCAGGCCGCGGAGGACGCCGCCGCCGTCGAGGTTTCAGCATCGGACACTGCCGCAGCCGAAGCCGCGGCAGCCCAAGCTGCGCAGCAGCAGGCAGCAGCGGACGCTGCAGCCGCAGAGGAGGCCTCGCAGGAGGGACTGGAACCCGATGCCCCGGAAGTGCAGCCACAGGCGCAGGAGGCGGCCGCTGAGGCCGCAGCAGGGACAGGACAGCCAGGGCCGGTGGCGCCGCGTGTCACCGAAGTCGTGGTGGAGCAGGGGGACACCATGAGCGGGATCGCTGCGCAGTTCGGAGTGGACCTTGGTGCCTTGATCGCAAGCAATGCGGACACGGTGCCCAATCCCGACCAGATCTACCCGGGCCAAGTGCTGCGCCTGCCCTGATTTTCTCCGTTTGTAGATCAGCAAAAGTGCGTCTTTGCAAATTGTGTCGACGCCGTTTTTCCCCGTCGATTCGCCGATTTGTAGCTTCTGAAAACGTCCGGTAGAGTATTTACTCGTTGCCCCCCTAGCTCAGTGGTAGAGCGCGTTCTTGGTAAGAACGAGGTCACCGGATCGATTCCGGTGGGGGGCTCTGGATGAGGGCCTGTGTCAAGGCGGTTTTGACCGGCTTGGCACAGGTTTTTCTCATTCGTGGCGGTGTAGCTCAGTTGGTTAGAGCGCACGACTCATAATCGTGAGGTCGGGAGATCGAGCCTCCCCACCGCTACAGAGCAAGACCCCGCAGATGTTGTCTGCGGGGTTTCTCGTTTATCTGCGGGGTTTTTCGTTTATGGGACACAATGGGTCCATGAGCCGAATCGCGATTATTGGCGGCCACGGGAAAGTGGCCCTGCATCTGTCCCGGATTCTTAGTGGTGAAGGTCACGACGTCACGTCGTTCATCCGCAATCCCGACCACGTGGCGGATGTCACGGAGACGGGCGCCTCCGCCGAGGTGCTCGACGTTGAAAATTCGACGACGGCGGAACTCGCCCAAGCGCTCCGGGGCCATGACGCCGTGGTCTGGTCCGCAGGCGCAGGCGGAGGCAATCCTGCCAGGACATACGCCGTGGACCGGGACGCTGCCATCCGTTCCATGGTCGCCGCGGCAGAAGCGGACGTCCAAAGGTATGTCATGGTTTCCTACCTCGGTGCTTCCAAGGATCACGGGGTCCCTCCGGAGAACCCCTTCTTCGCCTACGCGGAGTCCAAGGCCGCGGCCGATGACTACCTGCGCGGCACCGAGCTGGACTGGACTGTTTTGGGCCCTGGCACCCTGACGGACGACCCCGCCACTGGCCTGATCGAGCTGAACCCGGAAAACCCGGGCGGGGGCACCGGGACCTCCCGGGCCAATGTTGCGCTCGTCGCTGCGGCTGTCCTGGAACTGCCCGGGACCGTTGGACGTACCATCCCGTTCAAGGACGGGACCGAGGACGTGGTGGACGCCCTCACCAAGGACTGACACCCGGACCGGTTCCATCATGGGTGGGCTGCGGTCGGGGGAAGGCCTGTGCCTCGGGATATGTTGGTAGGGAACTTTTCCGGTGTTGCCCGGGGAAGGGCCTTACACCATCCGGGGAAGCAGGAACATGGATCAGCTGGCGCTCATAGTCGGATTGCTGCTTGCAACGGTGGTTGCTGTTGGCCTGGGGGACCGGCTCCGGCTTCCTTATCCGGTCCTGATGCTGCTCCTTGCGGTCGCGCTCACCTTCATTCCGGGCTTCCCCGAGTTTGAGATTTCGCCGGAACTGATCCTGCCGATCTTCCTTCCTCCGTTGCTGTTCGCCACGGCGCAGAAGAGTTCGTGGGCGGTGTTCCGGGTGCGCTGGCGGACACTGCTGCTGCTGGCAGTTGCCCTGGTCGTGGTCTCCACGGCTGCGGTGGCCGGTGCTGCCTGGCTCATGATTCCGGGCATTGGAATCCCTGCTGCGATCGCCTTGGGTGCCATGGTGGCGCCCCCCGATCCCGTGGCGGTGGAGTCCGTGGCCGGGCGGGTGCATATGCCGCGCCGGCTCGTGACGGTCCTGCAAAGCGAAGGCCTCTTCAACGATGCCGCGGCCATCGTGATCTTCCAGGCCGCCGTGGCCGCCACGATGTCCGGCAAGGAAGTGGGCCCGGAGGTGATCCCCCAGTTCGTGCTGGGCGCGGCACTGGCTGTGGTGATCGGCATTGCCATGGGCTTGCTGACCCGGTTCATCACCAAGCTGGTGACGTCCATGGTGGCCCGCAGCGCCGTGACCTTGGTGGTTCCTTTTGCGGCGTACATCCTCGCCGAAGAGCTCCACGCCTCAGGTGTGGTGGCCGTCGTCGTCACCGCTTTGGAACTGCAGCGCCATGCGCGTCCGCAGGATGCCGCTGAGCGCGTCACCAGGACGGCGTTCTGGGACGTGGTGGAGCTGCTCGCCACGGGCCTTGCCTTCGGCCTGGTGGGGCTGGAAATCCGCCAGGTCATCCGGGACGAAGGAACAGCCATCTTCGGGATGATCGGGATGGCGGTTGTCATCTGTGTTCTTGTTTTCGTGGTGCGGTACCTATGGCTTGGGCTGCTTGCCCTGACGGCCCGACGGCGGCGCAACCTCCTGCAGCCCACCTCGCCCAAGGAGGTGCTGATCCTGACCTGGTGCGGAATGCGCGGGCTTGCCACGTTGGCGCTTGCGTTGGCACTGCCGCTGACGTTGCCTGATGGCAGCGATTTCCCGGCCCGGCACGAGATCCTGGTCATTTCCTGCGCCGTGCTTCTGGCCACCCTGGTTCTTCCCGGGCTAACCCTCCCATGGCTGATGCGGGTTCTGGACGCCACGGAGGACGGCTCCCATGAAAAGGACGCAGCCAAGGAGCTGGCCAAGCGGGCCCAGTCTGCCGCAGTTGCCGCGCTCAAGGAGCACGATCTCATGAAGGAACTTCCGCCGGAGAAGGTTGCCTTGATCAAGGAGAAGATGCGGCGTCTCCACGCCGAACTGCTGGACGGCACCTTGCGGAATGAATCGGCGGCCGAAAAGCGCAAGCGGGGACGCGAACTGTCCATCGCCGTGCAGACCATTGCCCTCGATGCGGCACGCCAGGAAGTGGTGGCAGCCCGCAACGAATTGGGGACCGACCCCGAGGTCGCGGACAGAGTCCTGCGTCAGCTGGACCTGCGCACCATGTCGATGCCGGACTAATCGGCCACTCTGTTTTTCGGCGCTTTATGTGTCGACGCTTAGTGTTTCTGCGCTGTATGTGTCGACGCTTAGTGTTTCGACGCCGGGTGTTTCGGTAAGGACGCCGGGTAAAGGTCCAGGGCGTGTTCCTCTACGTAGTCCAGGGCGTGGCGGATCGCGCCAAGCGACACGATCCCGTCGCCCAGGACCGAGGCAGCCAGCCGCGGGGGAGTGAATGTGAAGTCCGGCAGCTGCTTCGCAATGCCAGGAAGCAAAGCTTGGGCCGAGGGTGCCACGCCGCCTGCAATGACCACCAGCTCAGGGTTGACCAACGTGGAGATGGAACCGATCACCCGGGCCATGCGCCCTGCCACGCGCTCCAGGGCCTTCAAGGCGGCGTGGTCGCCGTCGGCCGCTGCCTTGAAGACCATTTCAGCGGTCAGTGCGGCGGGATCGTGGCCGCAGAGTTCGCCCAGTACCGAGTTGTCCCCCGGCGATTCAAGGGCCTCCTGTCCCCAGAGCACTGCGTAGTGGGCTATTCCGTAGGTGTCGCCCACGCCGTCCACGTTTTCGAGGAACCCGAGCTCCCCGAATCCGCCACGCTGGCCGTGCAGCAAGCGGCCGGACTCCAGGATGCCGGAACCCAGCCGGTCGCCGGCCAGCATGACCACCAGGTTGTCCACGCCTTGGGCTGTGCCCTGCCATCGCTCGGCCAACGCGGCCAGGTTGGCATCGTTTTCCAGGAGTACTTTCCATCCATGCCGCTCGGAGATGATCCCGCGGACATCGAAGGACTTCCAGAATTCCTGGGCGGTCAGGACTTCCCCGTCACGGCTGACCGGGGCAGCAACTCCGACGGAAACGGCCAGTACGGAGTCCGCTGTCGCGCCCGCCTTCTCCAACGCGTCGGCTGCGATCTTGTCCAGGACATCGGCACGCTCATCGGCGCCCACGGTGTCCGTCCGGAAGGACATGGTGACTTGGGAGAGTGGAGTGCCGGCCATGTCAGCCACGATCGCGGTGATCTTGTTGGCGCCGATGTCGATTCCGATCACGGTGGCCGCGCTGTCGTCGAAAACGAAGCGTCGGGCCGGCCTGCCTTTGACGTATTCCCCGGCTCCCCGCTGGTTCTCCAGTTCCTGGAGCCACCCGAGCCTGACCAGTTCGTCGCAGATGGAGATGACCGTGGCGCGGGAGAGTCCGGTGGACGCCATCAGTTCCGTGCCTGTCACCACTCCGGCGCCGCGCATGGCCTTGAGCATCGCGCCGGCATTGACCCGGCGGACGAGTTGGGTGGACGGAGCAGTTCCGGTCAGCATTCCGACTCCCGATGGATGAGGAAGCCGCCCATCGGAGTGACGGGACGGTGCATCTAAATTTAGTGCATAAATTTAGATGACAACACATTTCGTCCATCACTTGACGCTGTGGCGCCCATCACCCAACATTATCGATGGGTTATAAATTTATCACCTATCAAAAGTTGGGGACGAGGCCGCGGCCGGCCACTCCGCCATGGCATGGAAGCCATCCGGAGTTCCCGCGACGAAAGGACTACGGAGTCTGTGAAAGCAACGCGCAGGAAACGCCTGGCGGCGATGGTTTTGGGGTTGGCCCTCCTGGCCGGTCTCCTCTCGGGCTGTACCGGGGCACCAGGCAAGGAGACCATCCGCTTCACCTTCAGCAAGCGGGAGGCCATCGGCTTCATGACCAAGCTCGTCGCAGACTACAACGCCTCCCAGGACAAAACCGAGGTAGTACTGGACACCTCTGGCGTTGACGTCGTTTCGGCCAGCTTCGTCAGGGGCAACCCGCCGGACGTGGCCTTGGCGAACTACAACATGGAGACTTCCCGCTTCGTGCAAAGGGGAGCACTCAGTGACTTGTCCGGCACTGAAGCTGCCGGCCGTATCCGTGGGGACCTCCAGCCGCTTATGGACCAGTACGGTTCCTATCCCGGCCGCACCAGTGCATTGCCGTACTCGGTCATGGCGTCCTCGGTGATCTACAACAAGGAGATCTTCGCAGCGCACAACATCGCCGTGCCCAGGACCTGGAGCGAACTGATCGCAGCGTGTGATGCCCTGAAGGCAGCGGGCGTCACCCCCTTCTACGCCACGTGGAAGGACGACTGGACGATTGCGCAAGGATGGTTCGACTACTCGGTGGGCGGCCAAGTGGACACCCTTGACTTCTTCAAGAAGCTCGACGCCGAAGGCACCCGGGTGGGGCCGGATTCATCGGCGTCCTTCCAAAAGGACTTTGACCAGCCCGTGGGGAAGATGCTGACGCTGGCGCAGAACTACGTCAACAAGGATGCCGCGAGCCGGGCGTACGGGGACGGCAACCTCGCGTTCTCCCAAGGCAAGGCGGCCATGTACCTGCAGGGCCCCTGGGCGTTCAGTGAAATTGCCAAGACGGCCCCCGGCATGGACCTGGGTACGTTCCCCTTGCCGATGACCGAGGACCCCCAGGATCTGCGCGTCCGCGTCAACGTCGACCTTGCGGCCTGGATCCCGGAAGCGTCACAGCACAAGGAAGCCGCGCGCGACTTCCTGGAGTACCTCTACCGTCCTGAAGTAATCGACTCCTACAACGCATCGCAGCTGGGCTTTGCGCCCACCAAGGATTCCGCCAAGGCCACCGACCCCCGGGTTGCGGGAATGGTGGAGTACTTCGAGCAGTCCCGCGTGTACCAAGGCCCATCGGTACTGGTTCCGCGCACCATCCCCATCATGAACTACACGCAGGCAATCGTCTTCGGCGCATCCCCTGCATCCACCCTCCGCACACTCGACGCAGATTGGGCGCGGCTGGCGTTCCGCCAGTAGTGCAGATTCCAGGGAGTCAGACATGTCCAGCATGACCACGTCATCCACATCCACCACGTCCGGCCAAGAGCGAGCCCGCCGGCAAAAGGCCGGCCCCGCACTGCGGAGCAAGCGCCGGGTGGAACCCATCTTCTACTTCTTCCTGGTGCCGAGCCTGGTCCTGTTCACCCTGGCCATCACGGTTCCCGGCATTATCGGCATCTTCTTCAGCTTCACCGACTCCATCGGAATCGGGGACTGGGACTTCGTCGGCCTCACCAACTACATCGCGATCTTCAGTGATCCTGCCATCCTGCAGAGCTACCTGTTCACGTTCGGTTTTTCGATCGTCACGGTAATCGCCGTCAACCTGGTTGCCTTCCTGCTGGCTGTGGGACTGACCGCGCGCATCCGGATGAAGACAGCACTGCGGACGGTCTTCGTTATTCCGATGGTGGTCTCCGGCATCATCATCGCTTACGTCTTCAACTTCCTGTTCTCGAATTCCCTGCCCGCGGCCGGCGCTGCGGCAGGAATCCCGTGGTTGGAAAACAGCCTGCTGGCCAACCCGGACCTCGCATGGATCGCGGTGGTGCTGGTGACTGCCTGGCAGGCCGTTCCGGGAGCATTGCTGATCTACATCGCGGGGCTGGTGGCCGTGCCGGGGGATGTCTACGAGGCCGCCGAGATCGATGGTGCCGGAAAGTTCCAGCAGCTGACAAGGATCACGCTTCCACTCGTTGCCGGCTATGTGGTAATCAACGTCATCCTCGGTTTCAAGGGCTTCCTGAACGCCTTCGACATCATTGTGGGGCTGACGAATGGTGGCCCGGGAACCTCCACCAGAAGCATCGCCATGACAGTGATTGCGGGCTTCAATGGCGGGGACTACGCCTACCAAATGGCCAACGCCACGATCTTCTTCGTGGTCGCCATCCTGATCTCTCTCCTTCAGCTTTCGCTGACTCGCGGACGGAACGCACTCTGATGACCACTCAAGCCACCCTCACCATTGATGACACCCAACGCGGGACCGGTACCCGGACCGACCGGCGGAAGAAAGCTGTTCCGTCCCCGGAGCGCGTCAACTGGCCGGCAACCACCATCCTTGTGCTGTGTGCGGTGACTGTCCTGCTGCCCCTGTATGTGACGATCTCCATGGCCTTCAAGACCCAGGGCCAGGCAGTGGACGGCAACGCATTTTCCCTTCCCGCACCGTTCAGCATTGACGGCTTCGTCCAGGCATGGACCTTGACGAATTTCCCGGTGGGCGCTGCGATGTCGTTGCTGGTCACGGCGGGGACCGTCGTGGCCACCATCGTCCTGGCTGCCTTTGCCTCATATGCAATCGTGCGCAACTGGGAACGCCGGTTCTTCAGGTACTCGTTCTTCTACCTGCTGGGTGCCATGTTCATTCCGTTCCCGGTGGTTGCCCTCCCGCAGATCCAACTCACGGGCCGCCTCGGACTGGACAACCCTTTCGGCGTCATCCTCTTGGCTACCATGTTCCAGCTGAGCTTCAGCGTGCTGCTCTTCACGGCGTTTCTGCGTTCAATCCCCATGGAACTTGAAGAGAGCGCCAGGATTGACGGAGCCACCACGTGGCAGACCTTTTGGAAGCTGATCTTCCCGCTCCTGGCACCCATGAGCGCCACAGTAGGGATCTTTGCCTTCCTCTATGCGTGGAATGACTTCATGATGCCGTCGCTGATCATTTCGGATCCGGCGCTGCAGACGCTTCCGGTCCGGCAAAACCTGTTCCAGACTCAATTCAGCAACAACTACCACGTGTCTTTTGCCTCGTACCTGATGGCGATGGCACCGGCAATCATTGCCTACCTTTTCACGCAGAGGTGGGTCATGGCCGGTGTCACCCAAGGCGCCGTCAAGGGCTAGACCAAATATTGACCTTCCGCGACCGGCGTTTCATACTGGTCCCGGAGCTAAATTTAGATTCTAAATCAAAGGAGTTTCGTGAGCACCTCCGCCACTCAGGCACACCGAACCGACGCAGACCGCATGTCCGATCCCAACTGGTGGCGCCAGGCGGCTGTCTACCAGATCTACCCGCGTAGCTTTTATGACGCGAACGGAGACGGTCTGGGCGACATCAAGGGCATCACGGCCAAGGTTCCCTACCTGAAGGAACTGGGGATCGACGCCGTCTGGCTGAGCCCGTTCTATCCGTCAGCGCTCGCCGACGGCGGATACGACGTCGACGACTACCGCAACGTGGACCCGAAGCTCGGGACGCTCGAGGACTTCGACGAGATGGCAGCTGCCCTGCACGCAGCCGGCATCAAGATCGTGGTGGACATCGTTCCCAACCACTCCTCCGACCGTCACGAATGGTTCAAGGAAGCCCTGGCATCGCCCAAGGGCTCAGCGGCTCGCGAACGCTACATCTTCCGTGACGGCAAGGGCGAGAACGGCGAGTTGCCGCCGTCGGACTGGGACTCGGTGTTTGGCGGACCCATCTGGGAACGGATCACCGAACCCGACGGCACCCCGGGGCAGTGGTACCTGCACATCTTCGCCAAGGAGCAGCCGGACTTCAACTGGGAGAACCCGGAGATCCGGGAGGACTTCCTGAAGACCCTGCGCTTCTGGTCGGACCGCGGCGTGGATGGTTTCCGCATCGACGTAGCCCACGGCATGGCCAAAGACCTTTCCGAGCCGCTGCCCATGAAGGCGGACCTTGAGGCAAAGGCCCACGGCACCGACGGCTTCATTGACGGTTCCCACCCGTTCTGGGACCGCGACGAAGTCCACGAGGTGTACGCCGAGTGGCGCAAGCTTTTCAACGAGTACAACCCGCCGCGCACCGCTGTGGCCGAGGCCTGGGTCCACGAGTCCCGCCGTGCCCGTTACGCCAGCCCGGAAGGTCTCGGCCAGGCATTCAACTTCGACCTGCTGCAGTCCGACTTTGATGCCGCGTCGTTCAAGAAGATCATCACGGACAATCTGGTGGCCGCCAAGGAGTCCGGAGCTTCATCCACGTGGGTCTTCTCCAACCACGACGTCGTCCGGCACGCCACACGCTACGGCCTGCCCAAGGGTGGTTCCGTGGCGCAGGGAACCAACGCGGCGCAGGACATCACGGGCGGAGAGCCCAAAGGCCAGGACGGAAAAGGCTGGCTGCTTGCCGGCGCGCCGGCCGAGGAGCTCGACGTCGAACTCGGCTTGCGTCGCGCCCGCGCCGCGACGCTCCTGCTGCTTGCGCTTCCGGGCTCCGCTTACCTGTACCAGGGGGAGGAACTGGGCCTTCGCGAAGTAACGGAAATCCCCGACTCCGAACGCCAGGACCCGTCGTTCTTCAGGAACCCGGGCGTGGAGATCGGCCGCGATGGTTGCCGTGTCCCGTTGCCGTGGACTGCGGAGGGCTCCTCCTTCGGCTTCGGTACCGGCCAGGCGCACCTGCCCCAGCCCGAATGGTTCGCGGACTACGCCGTAGCAAAGCAGGAAGGCGTCGAGGGTTCCACCCTGGAACTGTACCGGCGGGCACTACGCCTGCGCAGTGAACTGCAAACGGATGAAGAACTCGAGTGGGTGGAGACCGGCAACGCCGAGGTGCTGCACTTCAGCCGGCCCGGCGGATGGCACACGGTCACGAACTTCGGCGGGGAGCCCGTTGACCTGCCGGAAGGTGAGCTTGTCGTCGCAAGCGGTCCGTTGGACAACGGAAAGCTGCCGTCCGACACCACGGCCTGGATCGTTGCCAAGGCCTAAAGGAGCCACATTGACCAATGCGAACGGGCGGGGACGCCTCATCTATGGCTGCATGGGGCTCGGCGGTCCTTGGGACGGCACGTCCTACGGTGCTGCCGAGATTGACCAGGCCGCCGCTGTGATGGACGCTGCACAGGGCATCGGGATAAGCCTTTTCGACCACGCGGACATTTACCGCAACGGAAAGTCCGAGGCCGTGTTCGGCGAAGTCCTCGCCCGTTCGCAGGGTCTGCGCGAAAAGATCACGCTCCAAACCAAGTGTGGAATCAGGCTGGGGGAGCGGGGCCTGCAAACCCACTACGACCTGAGCCGTGAAGCGATTCTCGAACGGGTCAACGAAAGCCTGAAACGCCTTCAAACGGACTACGTGGACGTCCTGCTCCTTCACCGGCCGGATCCTTTGATGGACGCGCGCGAGGTAGCTGACGCCGTCGGGCAGTTAATGGCCGAAGGCAAGGTGCGGCAATTGGGTGTGTCCAACATGTCCGGCGCTCAGATCGCTTTCCTGCAGGACGCGCTGGAGACTCCCATAGTGGCCAACCAGCTTGAAATGAGCCTGCTTCGCAGCGACTGGCTGGAGAGCACCGTGCTGGTCAATCATCCCGGGGATGCGGGCTACAGCTTCCCGCACGGAACCTTGGAGTACTGCATGTCCCACGGGATCGAGCTGCAGGCCTACGGTTCCCTGGCCCAGGGGCGTTATACAGGTGCGAAGTCCGGTGACCTGTCCCTGGCTGAGTCGGCAACAGCGACGATGCTCGAAGAACTGGCCGGCGTGCACGGCACAACCCCTGAATCGGTGCTGCTTGCCTGGCTGATGAAACACCCGGCCCGCATCTCGCCGGTGGTTGGAACGACCAATCCCGCCCGGATCACAGCGTGCGCCGACGCGGCCGCCGTGGCCAAGGACATGACCCGGGCGCAGTGGTATGGCCTGTGGACAACGGCGCGCGGAAGCAACCTCCCCTAACCCTTACTGACCTTAACCCGGACTGAGTCGCAGCCGGGATCGTTCCCGGCGTTCGGAACGATCCCGACTGCGACTCAGCCGGGTTAAAACAGCAACACATACAGGCCCCTACGAAACGGCAGGCGCAGTCACCGGAGCGACCACGGAGTACGTGCTTGAGTCGCCCTGGAGCGCCTGGCTCGGCTTGCCTTCGATGCTGAGCGGGATGTCACCGGCAATGGTCACCCGGTTGAGCTTGCGCGGCTGGCCGTCGTAGTTGTCCGGTGCGTAGTGCTGCGTGATGCGGTTATCGAACAGGACCACCTGGTTCGGCTCCCAATTCACCCGGACCACGTTCTCCGGGCGTGTCACATACGCCTGCAGCAGACGGATGATGTCCTTCGATTCGGTGTTGGACAAGCCCACGATCCTGAGCCGTTGCGCGAAGCCCCCAATGAACAATCCGCGCTCGCCGGTCAAAGGGTGGACCCGCACTACAGGGTGGGCCGTCTCGAACTTCAGCCGGGTGAATTCCTTGCGGCGTTCCTCGGCGTTCTGGTGTTCCAGGTTCTTGGGCACCGAGTAGTCGTAATCGTTGGTGTGGATGGCCCACAGGGAATCGGCAAAGGTGCGCAGCTCATCGGGGAGGTCCTGGTACGCGCCGGCTGAGGACGCGATCAGGGTCTCGCCGCCGTAGGCGGGCAGGTCGATGCTGCGCAACGTGGAAGCCTGCGGCGGGTTGACCACGAAAGTGACGTCCGTGTGCCAGTTGTTGGCCGAGCCGTTCTCGCTGTCCACGGGAAGGACGTTCTCTTCGCCCTCCACCGATGCCACTGTCGGGTGCGCCTTGGTGAGCGGGCCGAAGTGCGAAGCGAACTTCACCTGTGCCTCATCGCTGAGGATGTTCGCCTCCCGGAACACCAGCGCCTTGTGTTCGTTGAGCGCTGCCCGGATCTGCGCCACAGTGTCCTCGCTGAGGTCTCCGCTGATGTCCAGCCCGCGGATTTCGGCGCCGATGCGTGAACCGAGTTTGGCGAATTCGAGCTTGGTTTCGGTAATGACGGTCATGGTTCTGTTTCCTTACTTGTTGTGATGGTTGCGGCGGATGCCGCGGGGGTGGTTTCTAGGAAGCTGCGGCGCCCACGGCGGTCCGCCAACGGGAGAAGTGCCGTTCAAGTCCGACCAGCAGGAAGTTCACGCCGAGTCCCAGCAAGGACACCGTGAGGATGCCCGCGTACATGTCCGGGATCAGGAAGCTGCTCTGCGCGTTCACGATCAGGTAGCCCAAACCGGCCTTGGCGCCCACCATTTCAGCAGCAATCAGCACCAGGATGGACGCGGTGCCGGCCATGCGGATGCCCGTGAAGATCGTGGGAACGGCAGAGGGCAGGATGACCTTCTGGAACAGCCGGAAGCTGTTGAGTCCCAGCGACCGCGCAGCCCTGATCAGCAGCGGGTCCACGGTCTTCACACCGGCGATCGTGTTCAGGAGGACCGGGAAGAACGCAGCGTACGCCACGATGCTGATCTTGGATTCCTCGCCAATGCCCAGCAGCAGCGTGAACACCGGCAGCAAGGCCAGCGCTGCCGTGTTCCTGAACAGCTCCAGCAACGGGTTCAGCACCGAGTTCAGTCGTCCGTACCAAGCGATGAGGAGGCCCAGCGAAACGCCCGCCACCAGGGCCGCGCCGAAGCCGGCTACCGAGCGGGTCAGGCTGGCCGCGATATGGCCCTGGATGGTCCCGGATTCGAACAGCTTTCCCCACGCCAGCAGGACCTCATGCAGCGGAGGCAGGAACACCCGCGTCGATGGACTCGCCAGGTACGTCGGCCCCAGCTCCCACAGCGCCAGGAACGCCACGATCGCTGCGGACTTCCACAAGCCCGAGCCCAGCGCCGCGGTGACCCGCCGGACCCGGCTGGCTGCCGGCGTCGAACGTTCCTTGTGGGGGTCCTGCGTGCGGGAAGGTGCGACGGCGGTCCTCGCACCGGTCACGACGCCGGCCTGGGGTGCCGCTTCTTTTTGCGTAAGCGTGGTGGTCATCAGGCTGCGCTCCTTTCGGAGATGGTGGCGGGTTCGTCAGGGGCGCTGCCGTCGGGCAGGATCTTGCGGTGGCCCGCGTCCTGTGCCCGGCGGACTTCGTCGTGCAGCAGGGTCCATACCTGATGGCGGTGCTCCACGAAGGCGGGGTGGGAACGGATGTCCTCGTCGCCCTCCCGGTCCGGGATATTGATGTCCACGATTTCCTTGAGGCGTCCCGGGCGGGCGCTGAGCACGGCAACGCGCTCGCCGAGGTACACGGCTTCGTCGATGCCGTGGGTGATGAACACGATCGTCTTGCCCGTGGCCTTCCAGATCCTGAGGAGCTCGTCCTGGAGTTGCTCGCGGGTCTGCGCGTCCAGGGCTGCGAACGGCTCATCCATCAGCAGCACATCCGGCTCGTAGGCCAGGCTCCGGGCGATGGCTACACGCTGCTTCATACCGCCGGACAGCTCGTGCGGGTAGCGGTCCTCGAAGCCCGCCAGGCCCACCAGCGCCAGGTACTCGCTGGCTTTCGCGGCGCGCTCACGGCGGTTCAGTTTCCTGCCATCCGGGCCGGCTCCTTCAAGCCCGATCGACACGTTGGCCGAGGCCGTGCGCCAAGGGAACAAGGCGTACTGCTGGAACACCACGGCCCGGTCCTTGCCCGGTCCGGTTACTGCCTTGCCGTCCACCAATACCTCTCCCGAGGTGGGCGTGGAAAGCCCGGCAAGCAGGTCCAGAAGTGTGGTCTTGCCCGAACCGCTGGGCCCCACCAAGGTGAGGAATTCGCCGTCGCGGACATCCAGGCTGAGGGAATCGATGGCTGTGAGCGTCGTCGCGGGAGTGGACTTCGAGGCCCGGACCGTAAATTGTTTGCTGACGTTCCTGAGGCTGATCTTCGCGGTCATGGTCATCCCTTCTTCGCAGCGGCGAGATCGTTGAAGTCGTTGGTGTAGTACTTGGACGGCGTCAGCTTGTCCTTGACGATTCCGGCCGAGTTCAGCCACGCCTCCCACCGCGTGAAGTCCTGGTCCTGGATCACGCCTGCATCCGGCACGCCGGGGCTCTTCCAGAACTTCAGGTTTGCCGTGCTTTCGTTGCGTCCGCGGCTTTCGATGATCTTGGTGAACCGGGCAATGACTTCATCACGCGGTGTTTCCGCAGCCCACTTGATGGCCTTGGCAACGCCCGTGGTGAAGGTGCGTGTGGTGTTCGGGTTCTTTTCAATGAAGTCGCTGCGGAGGACGATCTGGCCGCCGGCGAAGTTGCCGAAAAGTCCAACATCGCTGAACAGGGACCGCAGGCCGCCGGCCTCAATGGCCCGGTCCTGGAGGACACCGCCCAGGGTGCCCGCATCCACCTGTCCGCGGCGGATTGCTTCTTCCGTGTCGTTGGGGGCCAAAGGAACCAGCTGGACCTGCTTGATCTCGTCCTGGCTCAGGCCGTTCTTGGTCAGGTAGCTGTTGATGACGGCTTCATGGTGGGCGCCAAGGGTGTTGACCGCGATCTTTTTTCCGATCAGGTCGCGGGGTTCCTTGATGGAGCTGTCCGACTTGACGTAGTAGCCGCTGAAGGTTTTCTCATCCGAACCGTAGTAGTTGACCACAGCCTTGACGGGGGCTCCGGCCTCGATCAGTTTGACTACCGCGCCGGAGAACGCGCCGCCGAAGTCTGTCTGGTTCGTCGCAGCGGACTGGATGTCCTGGGGACCGCTGGTGGTGTTACCCACCCAGTCGAGTTTCAGGTCGCCGAGGTATCCGAGGTCTGCCGCCAGTTCGGGGAAAGTCACGTTGTTGGCCGAGCCCTGGTACCGAAGTTCTTTGACTTCGTTGCCAGGCTGGCCGCCTTGTCCGGCTTCGGCTGCACCGCCGCAGCCGCTCACCGTCAGCGCTAGTACGACGGCGGCCGCGACGCTCAGGAGGGGCAGATGCAGTTTCATGGGAGCTACTTTCGATGGGTTGGGGTGGGTTGGGTTGGGTGTCGGGTGAGCCGGCTGACGCAATGGCCGGGGACCTTGCGCAACGGCTTGGGAACGATGAAAGCCCATGGCGACGGCGTGTGGGAAGTGGCGCGGTAACGCCCGGAAACGCTGCGAAACAGCCCGAAACCGGGCGAAATCCTGAGCCACGTCCGGCAACCGGAGGACTCAAAGACGCCGTATTGAGTCCCGTGAACAACAGCGACAGGTGCGCCTGAAATGACTGGCGCGGACCGCCGTCGGACGTTCATACTGCGGGACTCCACAGTCATATGGGGTTTAGTTCGTATTGATCCTCACAAGGAGGCCGAATTCTTCGCCTAGCGGGCGGCAGGGCAGATACGGTAGATACATGACGTCTAGCATCGCCGCCGAATCCATTCGGCCCACCCGCAACATTCCCGCCGACATCGCCCGCTCATGGCTTCTTGTGAACGCGATGAAAACGGAGCTTTTCGACGAATCCGCGGGTTCGCGCGCTGACGCCATCATTCTTGACATCGAAGACGCCGTGGACCCGTCCCAGAAGGACGCTGCGCGCGAGAACGTGGTGAACTGGCTGACCGCAGGTGGCCAGGCCTGGGTCCGTATCAACGATGCAACCAGCAAGTTCTGGGCCGACGACCTCGCAGGACTGCGCGGAACTCCCGGCTTGCTCGGCGTGATGCTGGCCAAGACCGAGTCCGCCGACCAGGTCACCGAGTCCTACCACCGCATGGACGGCAAGACTCCCGTTATTCCGCTGGTTGAGTCCGCCCTCGGCATCGAGGAAGCCAACAACATTGCCCGTGCGCAGGGAGCATTCCGGCTCGCGTTCGGTTCGGGCGACTTCCGCCGCGACACCGGCATGGCGGCCACCCCGGAAGCCATGGCGTACCCGCGGGCCAAGCTCGTCGTCGCCAGCCGCGTCGGCAACCTGCCGGGACCGATCGATGGCCCCACCGTCGGCACCAACCACCCCATCCTGCGCGAGCAGACCGGAATCACCGTGACCATGGGCATGACCGGCAAGCTTTGCCTGGCCATTGACCAGACCACTGTGATCAACGAGGTCATCAGCCCCACGCCATCCGATGTCGCCTGGGCCACCGACTTCATGAACGACTTCGAAGCCAACGGCCGCGTGATCCGCGACGGCTCCGACCTCCCGCGCCTGGGCCGCGCCGAGAAGATCATGAAGCTCGCCGTCGCCTTCGGAGTCCAGCCTTCGCTGTAGGCATGCCGGTCAAGTAAATATGCTCGTCCACGGAGTCGTATGGGACTCGTTCTCTGCGGCGTTGCGGCTTTGGTCGCCGGAGTCGGAGTTCACTGATGTTGCGTTGGCCCGGGGCTCAGCCCTGGGCCTGCGCGTTTCCCCCGGTTTGTGGTGCCTGGGCCACAGCAAGGTCCACGGCCCGGGAGAGCGCACGCACGTTCCCTGCCCCAGTGGCTCTCCTGCTGAACGGGGCAAGCAATGCGGGACCTGCTTCGCCCGCGATGATTCCCGGCTGATGCACGACTTCCACCGGGGCGGCTCCGTTCCCACGGGCCTCCGCGCGTACCTGATGCAACCGCATTGGCTCTACGTGGCTACCTTCGCGAACGGGGCTACCAAAATCGGTACCGCGTCGGCGCCGCGCAAATGGAACAGGCTCGCGGAGCAGGGAGCGGTTCACGCTTCCTACGTGGCCCATGCCGAAGATGGCCGTGTTGTCCGGGTCCTGGAGGACCTTGTGACCCGCGAGCTCGGCCTCGTGCAGCAGGTCCGTTCCGCTGCCAAGGTGGCCGGACTCGTGGAGCCGCGCGACGCCGTCGAGCTTTCAGCCGTGAACCGGCAGCACGCCGGGCGCGTGCGCAGCTTGCTGGGCGGGCTGGCCATGACCGGTTTTGCCGTTGTGGAGGAAGAGTGGGACAGGCCCGCCCTGGCCGACACCCTCTGCACTGTCCGTCCCGGCGGCGTGCGTCACCGCTACCCGGCAACGTTCGACGACGGCGGGCACGGTCTGCGGATCCACTCACTGTCCGGGGCGATCGCCTTGGCGGGCCTGCCGGACGCTGCAGGCAACGAGGTCGAGGGCAGCTTCGTTGCCGACCTGGGCGCATTGAAGGGCCGCAAGATCGAATTCGGTCCGCACACTACCGAGATCCCGGCCTTGCAGGACTCGCTCTTCTGACCTCCCGTTGCGGCGAGGGGCGACATCCCGACCCTAAAAAGCGCTTCTTTCCCTTGAAAGCCAACCCCTCGCACCCACCCCGCTAGACTTGGACGGTGCTAGAACAATTCTGGGCCACCGCCTCCACCTCCTACAAAGCGCTGGTTTTCAGCGCCATGGGACTGATCGCTGTGGGACTCATCCTGTCCATTGTTGGGAACACCACAGGGAACCAGGCGCTGGCCATGGCCTCTTTGCCCGTGATCGGTGTCGGCTTGATCCTGCACGTCACCGGAATGGTGGTCCGGGGCCAGAAGATCCGCAAGAGCTACAAGAAGTAGCGTGCCCGCGGTTTTCACGCTGCCCGGGAAGCCGCCGCCCGATAGGGTTGGACCATGAGTATCAATCCGGACCTGCAGGGCCGCAGCTACCCTGCCGCAGAGATATACGACGTCGGCCGTGAAAAAATCCGCGAGTTCGCCAAGGCCGTGAAGGCCACCAACCCGGCGCACTTCGATGTTGAGGCAGCAAAGGCCCTGGGCCACAGCGACCTCGTGGCACCGCCAACGTTCGCCATTATTGTCGCCCAACGTGCCGATGCCCAACTGGTTGAGGATCCCGAATCGGGCATCGACTTCTCCCGGGTGGTCCACGCCGACCAGCGGTTCACGCACCACCGCGCGATCGTTGCCGGCGACCGTCTGGTAGCCGAGCTGCATGTCGACGGCGTCCGGGCCATGGGTGGGGGAGCGATGATCACCACACGCTCCGAAATCTCCACGGAAGCCGGCGAGAAGGTCGCCACCACCACCTCGTCCATTTTGGTCCGCGGAGAGGGACAGTAACCATGAGCCACACATTCGAAGAACTCAGCGTTGGCCAGGAGATCGGCACGCGGAGCATTCCCGTCACCCGCCAGGACCTGGTGAAGTACGCAGGAGCGTCGGGGGACTTCAACCCCATCCACTGGAACGAAGCGTTCGCTACCTCCGTGGAACTCCCGGGCGTCATCGCCCACGGCATGTTCACCATGGGCGCCGCAGTCCAGTTGGTGAGCGACTGGGCAGGCGACCCTGCCGCCGTCGTCGATTACCAGACGCGCTTCACCAAGCCGGTCCTGGTCGCCGACACAACCGGCACGGATGAGGCCGGCGCTGTCATTGACGTCACCGGCGTGGTGGGAGCGCTCGACGCCGATGCCCGCACCGCCCGCATCGACCTCACCGTGGTAGCGGCCGGACAGAAAGTCCTCATGAAGTCGCAGGCGGTTGTGAAGGTCTCTTGAACCAACAGAACACCACCCCACACGGCAGCAAACCGAGCGCCACTGCGACTGCGATGTTGCGGTGGCGCGCCGCTGTTCTGGCGTCCTATGCTGCCAGCGGGGTGGCCTTCGCTACCTGGGTGTCCCGGCTGCCGGCCATCCGGGACGGCCTGGACCTGACTCCAGGCGGCATCGGGCTGCTGCTGATGTGCATGACGGTGGCGTCCTTCATCTCGATTTCAGCCTCGGGCCTCATCGTGCTTCGGCTCGGTCCCAAGCTCACCACGAGAATCGGCAGCTGCATGGTGGGGGCGGGGCTGGTTGTGGTCGGCATCGGGACCTCGCTTGCCGCCAATCCGTTAGTGGTTGCCGCAGGACTGGTGGTCCTCGGCCTGGGTACGGCAAGTTGGAATACGGCGTCCAATGTCGAGGGTGCGGCGCTTGAACGCGAACTTGAACGGCACATCATGCCGCACCTGCACGGCGCGTTCAGCCTGGGAACCGTGGCTGCGGCGGGCTTCGGGGCCTGGGCAGCTGCCGTGCACATGCCGGTGTTCTGGCACTTCCTGATTTCCGGCTTCGTGGTGACGGCCTCGGTGGTGACTGCCGGCTTCTGGTTCCGATCGGAAAAGACCGCCCAAGCCACCACTAAATTCAGCCCCCACGAGACCGATACCTTCCGGGACCCCTCCACGGGCCCGCTGCCTGTTATTACTCCAACGCCGGCCGGCCAAGAGGGCGGCAAGGCAACCGCACCGCTGGACAACAAACGGCTTGTGGCCCTCGCATGGCGTGACCGCCGGACGCTGCTGATCGGAGTCCTTGTCCTTGGCCTGGCTTTGGCTGAGGGTGCGGCGGGTGACTGGGTGGCTCTGGCACTGGCAGACGGGCACGGCCAAAGCGACGCAGCGGGCGCCGTAGGTTACGGGGTGTTCGTGACGTTCATGACCATCGGCCGCTTCACGGGGACAGTCATCCTCGACCGGTTCGGGCGGGTGCTGGTGATGCGCTGGTGCTCGGCCACCGCCGTCGCGGGTCTTGCGCTTTTCGTGTTTTCACCGGTTCCGTGGCTTGCGTTCGTTGCGCTGGCGGTGTGGGGACTGGGCGCCTCGTTGGGCTTCCCCGTCGGTATGTCTGCTGCCGCCGATGATCCCGTTCATGCCGCCGCCCGCGTCTCCGTGGTGTCAACCATCGGCTACGGGGCGTTCCTGTGCGGTCCTCCGCTCCTTGGATTGCTGGCAGAGCACTTCGGCATCCTCCATTCGCTGCTGGCCCCTCTGGCGCTGTTGGTGGTCAGTTTCTTCCTGGCACCCCTGGCGGGCAAGCAAAAGGCCTCGTCGGTGGAGCCGGCCGATGCCCGTTAGGCTTGATTAGTGACCCAGATGCTTCTTTCAGACTTGACCACAGCTGCCGTCGGCGGCCCCGCAGGGAACTACATTGAAGCCCGCACCGAAGCCGAAATCATCGACGCCGTCCGCTCGGCAGACGCCGCCGGAGAGAAACTCCTGATCATTGGCGGCGGGTCCAATCTGCTGATCTCCGACGACGGTTTCCCCGGCACCGTGGTAAAAATCGCTTCCGAGGGCTTTACCGTGAACTCCGAGGACAGCTGCGGCGGTGTCTCCGTGGTGGTACAGGCGGGCCACAACTGGGATGCGCTGGTGGAATATTCCGTGCTGCACGCGTGGTCAGGCTTGGAGGCGTTGTCCGGCATCCCGGGTGCCACGGGCGCCACCCCGGTGCAGAACGTTGGCGCGTACGGCGCGGACGTGTCACAAACCATTGCCGCGGTCCGGACATGGGACCGGGAGCGCAACGCTGTCCAGACCTTCACCAATTCCGAGCTGAAGTTCGGCTACCGTGACTCAATCCTGAAGCAAACCACTGTTGAGGGATCCCCCCGCTACGTGGTCCTGACCGTGGAGTTCCAGCTGCCGTTGGGCCGGATGAGCGCCCCGGTCCGCTACGCGGAATTGGCCCGGGCGCTGGGCGTAGAGGCAGGCAAGCGTGCCTACTCGAACGACGTCCGCCGGGAAGTCCTGCGGCTCCGGGGATCCAAGGGCATGGTCCTGGACGCGTCCGATCGCGACACCTACTCCACGGGTTCCTTCTTCACCAACCCCATTGTCCCCGCCGACCAGGCGGCAGGGCTGCCGGAGAATGCCCCCAAGTATCCGGCCGGTTCAGATGGCCTGGTAAAGCTCTCCGCCGCGTGGCTGATCGACCAGGCCGGATTCGGCAAGGGCTTCGGGCTGGAGGAGACCAGCGTTTCCGGGGGGAGGGCTTCCCTGTCCACCAAGCACACCCTGGCCATCACCAACCGAGGCTCGGCCTCCACGGAGGATATGCTCGCCATCGCGCGCGAGGTGAGGGCCGGCGTCGTCGAACGCTTCGGCATTGAACTGCACCCGGAGCCGCTGCTGATCGGCGCCAGCCTCTAATCCCCTCGCGTGTTCCCGCGAGGGGCAAGCTTTCGGGTGTATAGGGCGTGGCTTAGGGTTGAGATCCCGCCCCTCGGCGCGTGTGGGCTAGCGTGTGCGGCGTTCGGCGATTGGCAGCACCTTGTTGAGCAGCAGGAACGTGAGTCCGCAGCTGACCGATCCCAACAGGAAGATCTGGCTGAACGCGATGCTTTGCGGCGACGGGCCGCTGGGCATGAACACGCCGGCCGTGGCGAATCCCACCAAGCCGAGCAGCAGCACGATCGCTCCGAGGAGGAAGCTGCGGACCTGCGCTGCCGCGGCGGGGTAGTACCAGGGTTCCGGGGCGTCGTCGTGGCGATCCGCAAGGGGCTGGCTGGCCGCTGCCGTTCCTATCAGCAGCGCGGCCGCAGCGGTTGCCACCAAGCTGACGGTCTGGATGGCTTGCATGGAGGGGGAGAGGCTTACTCCCGTTCCCACCGCCACGATCAGCCCGGAGCCAAGTCCCACGAGCGTGCAGAACCAACCGGCGGTTGCCAACCACCGGCTCAACGGCCGCACAAACGGAGCGAGATCACCAAAAAGCATGAATTCATCCTAGGAGCCGCTGCTGGGTGACGGCTGGGAGGCGCGGCAAGGTTCCCTGTACTTGCCGGTCCATTTAGGATGAAGCATGCCTGCACCCCTCACCCCGCGCGTCCTGGGCCGCTTGCGGCTGGCTGCCCAAGGCCTGTTGGGTAACGGCCTTCCGACCGTCCCCGATGCCGTCCGTTGGATGACCGCCATGCAGGCACAGGACCTTGGCGCTGCGCTGTGGGCTTTGGGGCAGCGGGTTCCCGGTATTGCGGCCTCCGACGTCCGGGCGGCCCTCGACGCCGGGACGGTGGTGCGTTCGTGGCCGATGCGCGGCACGTTGCATCTGCTGGCACCAGAGGACCTCCGTTGGATCCTGGGCATCACCAGTGGCCGCTTGATGAACATGGTGGCCGGGCGCCACCGGGAACTTGCCATCACGCCCGACGACATAGCCCACTGCCGGGACATCGCCTTCACAACTTTCGACACGCTCAAGGCCGAAGGCGCGCCGGGCGCAAGCCGCGAGCAGCTTTTCCTTGCGTTCGAGGAGGCCGGCCAGCTCACCAAAGCCCAACGCGGCATCCACCTGCTCGGCAGCCTCTGCCAGCGTGCATGGCTGGTTCAGGGGCCCATGGCGGTGTCCAACGGCAAGGTGGGCGTGCAGCAGCTGTTTGTGCCTTTCGATGAATGGATCCACCAGTCACGGGAGCTGGACAGGGAGGAAGGCATCACTGAGTTGCTCTTCCGCTATCTGAGGAGTCGCGGGCCGGCCACCATCAAGGATTTCTCGTGGTGGAGCCAGATCCCCTTGAAGGAGGCGCGGGCTGCCCTAGATACAGTCCGGGACGGCCTGGTTGAGCTGGAGTCCGGCGGCACCAGCTACTGGCTCTCGCCGGAGTCAGCTGCAATGCTCGACGACGGCGTCCCCGGCTCGCGCTCGTTGCTGGCTCTTCCCGGGTTCGACGAATACCTGCTCGGCTACCAGGACCGGAGCCTGGTCCTTGCCCCTGAATTCGCGGAGTTGGTGGTCCCGGGAAAGAACGGCGTGTTCAAGCGGATCATCGTCTCCGGGGGTGAAGTGATCGGGACTTGGGCGAGGACGGCGAGTGGCAAGACCATCGGAGTCGAGCCTGAGCCGTTCGCGGGGACGTTGGGGCCGGCGGCGGTACGGTCGTTCCAGGCACAGGGCCGGGCCTACCTGAAGTTCATGGCCGGCTGACCTGCTCGCTACGCCTCAAAGTCGTTGTCGGCCCGCTGTTTCGTTGCAGCCCAACGACGTTGTTGCGGGTCCGCGACGTTATTAGGGGCTGCGCGCCAAGGGCCGTCTCCGCGCGGGCATGGTTTGATGCAGCACTTGTCCACATACGGCGGAAATGGGATGTCCTGACATCCTGGACCAACTCACGATGAATGCATGCAATCGCGAAAACTGGATGCACTAATAGCCGCCAATTGGCCTGACAGCACCATTGCTGTTACGTCGGACCTCGCAGGAAAAGGCTTGGGCGCCCGCGTGCTGACAGCGGGTGTGCGCTCCGGCAAGCTTATTCGGGTAAGACGGGGCGCATACGCCCGAAGCTCAGACTGGCGTCGCCGACCTCCCTGGGAGCAGGACCTGCTGAGAATCCAAGCACACCAGCTTAGTTCGCGCTCGGCCATTCTTTACAGCCATGCCAGTGCCGCGCGCCTGCATGGATGCGCACCGTGGGATGGTGGGCCCCTGGTGCACGTCACCACGCCGTTCTCGCCGGCCCAGACAAGTTCCGGGGAGGATGTACGGGCACATGGTGCAGCGCTGGAAGCTGCCGAGATTGTTGAGATCCTGACTCCTTGGGGGCGACCCGCCAGAGTGACGAGCCTGGAGCGCACTGTCGTCGATTGTGCCCGGACCCTGGAATTCGAACGGGCACTGGTGGTCGCAGACCAAGCCCTTCGCAGAGGGGCGGATCCGGTGTTGATTCAGGCTTATGTGGACGGGGGCCGGATCACGAGAGGCGCTCGACGCTTGCGGCGGGTGCTGGACGCAATGGATGGCCGTTCCGAATCTGTGGGCGAGACCCGGACGCGTGCTCTTTTGGAGAGGCTGGGAATCCCGGAAGCCGTGCTTCAGCTCGAAGTCGATACTCCCATCGGTCGCTACCGCGGAGACTTCGGATGGCCGGACAGCAAAGTTATTCTCGAGTTCGACGGCCGTACCAAGTACTTCGACTATGCGCCCACTGACGAGGTGGTCTTTCAGGAACGGAGACGTGAGAAAGCACTCAATGCATTGGGCTGGGACGTTATCCGAATCGAGTGGCAGGATCTCGGCAGGCCGTGCGAAGTGGAACGGCAAGTGAAGACTGCCTTGTCGAGGCCAGAACGTCGAAACCCGCTGTTCCGTTGCGGGAAAGCAGCGGAACAGCGGATTTCGAACGAGAGGCGGAGAAGCCTAGAGCTTGCCCGTCACAATGTTGAGCATGCGGCGCAGGGGCTCGGCTGCGCCCCACAGGAGCTGATCGCCCACGGTGAAGGCGCTGATGTATTCCGGACCCATTTCGAGCTTGCGGATACGGCCCACGGGGATGTCCAGCGTGCCTGATGCCGCAACCGGGGTCAGGTCTGCCATGGAGGCTTCCTTGGTGTTCGGAACAACCTTGGCCCACTCGTTGTCCTTGGCCAGGAGGTTTTCGATCTCCGTCACAGACAGGTCTTCGCGCAGCTTCAGCGTGAGGGCCTGGGAGTGGGAACGCATGGCTCCGATGCGGATGCACAGGCCGTCCATGGCGATGTGGTCTTTGCCCGCGGTTCCGGTTCCGGTGCCGAGGATCTTGTTGGTCTCGACGCCGGCCTTCCACTCTTCCTTGGACTGGCCGTTGCCGAGGTCGGCGTCGATCCACGGAATCAGCGAGCCCGCGAGCGGCACACCGAACTGCGTGGCGTCAACCCCGGTGCGCTGGGTGGCAAGCACCTTGCGGTCGATCTCCAGGATGGCCGATGCCGGGTCGTCCAGTTCGCTGCTGACCTCGTTGTTGAGCGTGCCGAACTGGTTGAGGAGTTCGCGCATATGGCGCGCGCCACCGCCGGAAGCGGCCTGGTACGTCATGGACGTGCCCCACTCCACGAGGTTGTTCTTGAACAGGCCGCCGAGGCCCATGAGCATGCAGGAGACCGTACAGTTTCCGCCGATGAAGTCCTTCACGCCGCCGGAGAGTCCGGCGTCGATGACGTCGCGGTTGATGGGGTCCAGCACGATGATCGAGTCATCGTTCATGCGCAGGGTGGAGGCAGCATCGATCCAGAGGCCGTCCCAGCCGCGGCTACGGAGTTCACCATGGACCTGCTTGGTGTAGTCGCCGCCCTGCGCGGTGACAATAATCGGCAGCTTGGCAAGCGTCTCAATATCGAACGCGTCCTCGAGCTTGCCTGCCCCCTCTGCAAAGGACGGGGCGGCACCTCCTGCGTTCGAGGTGGAGAAAAATACCGGGTTGATGTTGGCGAAGTCGTTCTCTTCCTGCATGCGCTGCATCAGGACTGAGCCGACCATGCCACGCCAACCGACCAGTCCAACGGACGGATTAGCTGCTGTAGTCATTCACCAAGTCTAAACTTTCGAAGCAAAGTGCCGCTGTTGGTTACGTCACGCACGCGAAGCACGACGCCGGCACCCGCCACAGTGATGCTGCTGACTCAGTCGCGGGGAGCAGGCAGTGCGTCCGACTCCTGCAGCAGGGCGGCCTTGCGCTTGCGCAGGGCAAAGAAGGCACCGAAGGTGAACACCTGCGTCACGACCACCAGGACGATGATTCCAACGATCTTGTTGCCGCCCAGGATCATGGTCAGGCCAACAATGGCTGAGAGCAGGGCGAAGAGCGGCAGCAGCATGTAGCCCAGCACGAACAGGGTTTCGGGTTTTTTCAGCATGCTTAGTCTTCCTGGCTTTTCTGGCTTACGTTCCGGCGCCATGTAGTGAACCGGTAGTTGGTGCCGTTCTTGGCGGTGAGCCACCCTTCGGCGGGCGCCATGGTGTCAAAGGTCCAGTCATCGCCGAGTTCGGGCGCGTAGGTGTCACCCTCCACATCGGTGTCGATGATGGTGATGACCGCCAGGTTGGCGATACCCATGGACTGGCGGTAGATGTCGCCGCCGCCGACAATCCACACCTTCTGGCCTCCGGGTGCAAACTGGGATTCCAGCAGTGCCTCGTCCAGGGAGGAAACCACGACGGCGCCTTGGGCCTCGGGCGTGGATGCCCACTTTTCGTTGCGGGTCACCACGATGTTGGTGCGGCCCGGAAGGGGACGGTACTTTTCCGGGAATGATTCCCAGGTCCGCCGGCCCATGATGACGGGGTGCCCGGTGGTGATCCGGCTGAAGTGCTTCATGTCTTCAGGCAGGTGCCACGGCATGGTCCCGTCCTTGCCGATGACGCCGGACTTGGTCTGCGCCCAAATCATGCCGATGCCGGTCATTCTGGCAGCGGTTTCCTGCGTGAAGATGACGCCGGGAAGCTGGGCCGGATCCTCGGAGGAAGGAGCGCTCATACCGCGATCGGTGCCTTGATGGTGGGGTGGTGGCGGTAGCCGACCACCTCGAAGTCGTCAACGGTGTAGTCGAAGATGGAGTCCGGCTTGCGGAGGATCTTCAGCTGCGGGTACTCGTACGGTTCACGGCTCAGCTGCTCCGCGACCTGCTCCACATGGTTGTCGTAGACGTGGACGTCGCCCCCGGTCCACACGAATTCGCCGGGTTCGAGGCCAAGCTGCTGGGCCACCATGAGCGTCAGGAGCGCGTAGGAGGCGATGTTGAAGGGGACACCCAGGAAAGTGTCGGCCGAGCGCTGGTACAACTGGCAGGAGAGCTTGCCGTCGGCAACGTAAAACTGGAAGAACGCGTGGCACGGCGGCAGCGCCATGTCCTTGAGTTCGGAAACATTCCATGCGGAGACGATGTGGCGCCGGGAGTCCGGGTTCGCGGCGAGGCTCTTCATCACTTCGGAGATCTGGTCGATGTGGCCGCCGTCGGGGGTGGGCCAGCTGCGCCACTGCACGCCGTAGACGGGGCCGAGTTCGCCGTCCGCGTCCGCCCACTCGTCCCAGATGGTCACTCCCTGGTCCTGCATCCACTTCACGTTCGAATCCCCGCGCAGGAACCACAGCAGTTCCACGGCCACGGACTTGAAATGGACCCGCTTGGTGGTGATGAGCGGGAAGCTCCCGGCGAGATCGAACCTCAGCTGGCGGCCGAAAACGCTGCGCGTTCCGGTGCCGGTGCGGTCTGATTTGTGTGTGCCGTTGGCCATGACGTCGCGCAGGAGGTCTTCATACGGGGTGGGAATCACGGTTCAAGCTTACTTGTACCGTGCCCATTAACCGCCAGCCGTCCACGAAGAAGATCAATGAGCGTTGCGTCACCCACACCCGCGTCGCGGGCGGCCAGGATCAAGCCGTCGACGGCGGCGATCACCGCAGCGTCTCCGCCCGCCACGCGGTGCGGCGCCCGAGGCGGCCCGACGACGACAGTGCCGTTCCGGCGTCGTGATTCGATGACGCCGGACTGCTCCAGTTCCTTGTAGGCACGCGCCACCGTCCCTGCGGCGATGCCGAGGTCCGCGGCCAGGCTGCGCACTGTTGGCAGGCGGTTTCCAGGTTCCAGGACCCCGACGGCGATCAGGGAGCTGAGCTGCCGGCGGATCTGTTCGTAGGGCGGAACCGGGTCTGCGAGGTCGATGGAGATTCCGGCGGTCATGGCGTCGGCTGGTTCTGCTTGGGTTCGGTGCCCCTGGGAATCGCCCGGAAAAGGCTCCGGACTGGCGTAACCGCGACGACGACGGCAATGACGGCTACAACGACTCCTGTCATGTACACAGGACTCGGTCCCAGCTGATTGAAAGCCGGGAACAATGTTCCCCATGCTTCGGCGTTGCCAAGCATCATCACCGCTGACTGTGCCAGAAGGAATGCTGCCAGGGTTCGGACAATCCGGTACATCGAAATGGCGCGCAGTGCGGCATCAAGCCCGCTCTCGTCCCCCACTTCAGGAAGACCTCGACGACGGCGCGTGGCCAGGATTGCGGCAGCGCCCATCAGTCCGACCCCCATCGTGAGAAAGAGGTTGGCGGGCCAGGCGGGTGGGCCGACCAGGAGTGATTGGCCTGTACCTGTAAGGACGAGCGTTACCGCAAAGACCGTGGCCGAAACGATGCTGAAGGTGAGCAACCCCTTGGACACCGGCTGCCGCGGCCAACCGAGGGGCACCTCCGGGTGGCCATAGTTGCGGGCGATCAGTAACTCGCCTGCAGCAATGGTGAGCAGGACCAGGACGGCAGACACGGTGACGACAATCGCCGGGGCAAGGGAGCGCTGGCCTTCTACCGGAATGAAACCGAACCAGAACACCAGTGTCACAAGCGGCAAGACGGCGGCGACTCCCAGGACCGCTCCGAGGGAAACGCTGAGTTTTGCTGCGCCGTGGGTGCGGGGATCGGCGCGGAGAGCAGTGCCGCTGATGGCTTTCGCGGATGCCTGAAGCGAAGGAAGGACCGGCACCTTCCACCACCACATGACCAGCAGCACAGCCATGTTGACAAGACCCAAAACGTTGAACCACGACGGTTGCCACGTTGCCCCAGGCGTCGGGAGGGCGGCAAAATTTCCCGCGATGCTGGCGAGGCCTGCGGCGATGGTGGCAACGGTCCGCAGCAGCCTGTTGGCTGCAATGGCTCGAAGCGTGCGGTTGTCGTCGCTGCTTAGCGTCTCCAGTTGGCGCCGCCGTGCGATGAGTACCAGGACGAGCCAGGTCCCTGCAACAAGGACCACTAAGGCGCCGCCAAGCCACCCGGCAAGTTCCGAACCCGCGATCCTTCCATCCTGGCCCTGGCCTGTGTAGACCGTCGTTTCCATTGATGATGCAGGAGCGGGGACGGGACGCACCGGTGCGTGAGCGGGCAGGGCTGCAATCGAGACTATGGCGGTACCGGCATAGGCAACGATCACGCCTGTTGTCCAGGCGAGTTTCGCCTGGAGGAAATCGCGGATCCTGCGGACGGTGAGTTCAGCGTACCTGTGCGGGGATTTGGGGGCCGGGTAGCTCCACTGGCCCAAGGCATGGACCACCAAGGACGCGGCGATCGGCCAAGCCAGGGCCGCCAGGAGGTCTTCCGAGGTGAAGGGCGCATTTGATGAGGTCGGACTGGCCCGGATCACACCCGCGCTCATGGCTCCTTGCAGGGAGCTGGCCATCCAGCCAATGATGCCGACCCACAGGCCGTGTGATGCCACAGAGGTGGCGTCGGGCTTGGACCACACTTGTACCCGCAGGAACAGGTACACCAAGACGGCGCCCACGACGGGCCCCACCAAAAGCAACGGCGGCACATCAAAGGACACGGTAAAGACCCCCAAGTCTTAGAAACATTGTGTCAAGTATTTGATACAAAGACGTGGGAGTCAACCGTGCCGGTACCTAGTCGTCGAAAGGCTTGACCTGCTCCACGGAAACTATCTTCCGCTCGGATCCCCGCGCCACCTGGCACACGATGACCTCACCCGGCGAAAGAAAGGGATCCGCGGAGGGGAGGACTGCGCGCAGGTTTTGGGGCATGTGCTGCCCCAGTTGCTTCAGTGCGGTAGGCAGGGCGGGCCTGTGCGTGCAAACGGCTATGGGCAGTTGCTTGTCGAACAAGGCCTCGATGGCTGCAGCCGTCTTTTTCGGAGAACGCTGATGGTGGTGCTCGGTGAGCGCCTCCACCAACTTGACCTTCGCCCCCGACGCTTTCGCATAGGGCGCTATGGTTGCCACACAGCGGGTCCATGGACTGGTCACCAGGCGCTGCGGTTTCCAGACGTCAAGAAGGCGCTGCACCGCAATGGCCTGCCGCTGGCCAGTGGCCGCCAAAGGACGGTCGCCCTCGGCCTTGGTCCAGGACGATCGCGGCTTGGCTTTTGCATGACGGATCAGGATCAAAGGCCACGTGTCGAGTTCACCCCGGACGTGTGCCTTCTCCAAATATTCCAAGGGTTTCACGTCCGTGGGATTGCTGAGGAATGACGCCGCCCGGTCAGGGCTGCACCACATCACGCTGTCCACTTCCTTGCCATCGGGACGGAGCGGTTCACCGTTGACTTTGGCGGCCCAATACTGGACCACCTTGAGGCCCGCCGACACGTGATAGTGGATGGCCGGGAGGGGAATGCCCAGCGGTGCCCGCAGGCCAATCTCTTCCCACACTTCACGGGCAGCGCATTCCGGAACCGTTTCGCCGGCGTCGAGCTTTCCCTTGGGCCATGACCAATCGTCATAGCGGGGCCGGTGGATCAACAGAACCTCCAAGGCACCCTTGTTGAGGCGCCACGGGATGGCGCCGGCAGCGACGACGGCTACCGGCTCGCCGGGGTGGTCTGTCTGATCCTCCACGGGGGTATCGCTGTTCAAATCTTCCTTACCTCCGTGCCGACGCACGCTGGCGCGAACGCGACTCCAACAGCCAGGACTGCATGTCCAGCAACGGCTTGCCATCGGCATCCAGGTGGTGCCTGGTCCAGTGCCCTTGGTTATCCAAGTGCCAGCTGGCCGTTCCGTCGTCAACATAGCGGCGCATCAGATCCATGACCGTGGTGATGTCCTCCTTGCTGGACAGCTGCACCAGGGCCTCCACGCGGCGGTCCAGGTTGCGGTGCATCATATCGGCGGAACCGATGTACACCACGGGATCGCCGCCGTTGCCGAAGGCGAACACCCGCGAGTGTTCAAGGAAGCGGCCAAGGATGGACCTGACCGTGATGTTCTCGCTGAGGCCGGGAACACCGGGGCGGAGGGAGCAAATGCCACGAACCACGACGTCCACCTTCACGCCCGCCTGGGACGCGCGGTACAGGGCGTCGATGATGGCTTCGTCAACCATGGAATTGACCTTGATCTGCACCAGGCCGGGAATGCCGGCACGGGCGTTGCGGATTTCAGTTTCAATCCGCTCCACAAGGCCGGCCCGGACGGAGCGCGGTGCCACCAGCAGCCTCTTGAAGGTGGACTTCGGCGCATAGCCGGACAGCTGGTTGAAGAGCTTGGAAAGGTCTTCGCCCACCTGCTCGTTGGCGGTCAGCAAACCGAGGTCTTCGTAGTAGCGGGCCGTGCGCGGGTGGTAGTTGCCCGTGCCAATGTGGCAGTAGCGGCGGAGGCCATCCACTTCCTGGCGAACCACCAGGGACAGCTTGCAGTGGGTTTTCAGGCCGACGATGCCGTACACAACATGGACACCGGCCTGTTCCAGCTTGCGCGCCCAGGAAATGTTGGCTTGCTCATCGAAACGGGCCTTGATCTCCACCAGGGCCAGAACCTGCTTGCCGGCCTCCGCAGCGTCGATCAGCGCGTCCACGATCGGGGAGTCACCGGACGTCCGGTAAAGAGTCTGCTTGATGGCCTGGACCTTGGGATCCGCTGCAGCCTGTTCGAGGAACGCCTGGACCGAGGTGGAGAAGGAGTCGTAGGGGTGGTGCAACAGGATGTCCCTGCGGCGCATTGCCGCGAAGACATTCGCCGCCTTGGAGGTCTCGGACTCGTTGAGGTAGCGGGATGTGTGCGGGACGTGTTTCGGGTAGTGGAGATCGGCACGGTCGATGCCGCTGATCGCGGAGAGCCCCCGCAGGTCCAGCGGCGCGGGCACGGAGTACACCTCGGACTCCTCAACGCCCAGTTCCCTGATGAGCAGGGCCTTGATGTTCGGGTTGATGTCCGTGGTGACTTCCAAACGCACGGGAGGGCCAAAACGGCGTCGCAGGAGTTCCTTCTCCAAAGCCTGCAGGAGGTTCTCGGCGTCGTCCTCTTCAACTTCCAGGTCCTCGTTGCGGGTCACCCGGAAGGTGTGGTGTTCCAGGACCTCCATGCCCGGGAAGAGCTTGTCCAAGTGGACAGCGATGACTTCTTCCAAAGCGATGAACCGGGCAACGCGGCCGGGAATGGCACCTGCGCGCGGCCCGTCCACGGAGATCAGGCGGGGCAACTGGTCCGGAACCTTGACGCGGGCGAAGAGCTCCTTGTCACTGATCGGGTTGCTGACGATCACGGCCAGGTTCAGGGAGAGTCCCGAAATGTACGGGAAGGGGTGGGCAGGATCCACGGCCAGGGGAGTCAGGATGGGGAAGACCTTCTCCTGGAACATGACGCTGATCCGCTGCCGGGCATCCTCATCCAGCTCATGCCAATGCATGAGGTGGATGTGTTCGTAGGCCAGGGCCGGCCGGATCTGCTCGGCAAAAACGCGGGCGTGGCGTTCCTGCAGCTTGTGGGCCTCTTCACCGATCTGCTCCAGCACCTCGATGGGGCTGAGCCCCGCGGGGGAGGGGACAGCCAGTCCGGTGGCGATACGGCGCTTGAGGCCGGCCACGCGGACCATGAAGAACTCATCCAGGTTGGAAGCGAAGATCGAGAGGAAGTTGACGCGCTCCAGCAGGAACAGATCGGGATCCTCGGCAAGCTCCAGCACGCGGGAGTTGAAGGCAAGCCAGCTGAGCTCGCGGTCCAGGAAGCGGTCCGGGGAGATGTCGCCTTCGGGTTCCAGGCTCGGCGCGAATTCGGGAATATCGATGCGGTCCTGGGTGGCCCGCGAGGCCGGCACTTCAGACGATCCGAAGCGCGGAGGCAGTGTCGCCCCCTTAGAGGTGGATCCGGCGATGCCGACGGGGTCCGGCTGCATGGGGCTCTCCTAAGCTCAGGACTGGGTTTCCTCCCACATTACAAGCAATCGCGGTGTCCGAATCCAATGAGCCGCCGCCTTTCCCTGCGGTGATCGCGCCAGGTTAATTTTTCGTTAACGGACCGTACATCACATCGGTGTCCCAGCGGATGAATCCCAGTTTCTGGTATAGGGCCACAGCAGCCTGGTTGTCGGCGTCCACGTACAGCATCACGGCGTGGAGGCCCTGATCCTGGAGGTGTTTGATTCCGGCAACAGTCAAGGCTTTGCCGAGCCCCGAACCCTGTGCAGCCGGAGTAACGCCCACCACGTACACCTCGCCGATTGCCGGGTGCGGCCCTTGCCGGGGGTGGACCTTGGTCCAGTGGAAGCCCAGGAGTTCGTCTGCGTCGTTGACGGCCAGGAAGAATCCTTCGGGATCGAACCAGTCTTCTGCTTTCCGGGCCTCGAGGTCCTCGAGCGTCATGGAACCCTGTTCGGGGTGGTGGGAAAAAGCGGCGCGGTTGGCGGCCAGCCACGCCTGCTCGTCCTGGCCCGGCACGAAGGCGCGCAGCGAAACGCCGTCCGGGAGGGCGGCGTCGGGCAGTGCGGATGTCGACGACATCAGCCGCATCTTCCACAGTTCGCGTACCGGCCCGTAACCGAAACGGGTGGCCAACTGCGCAGCGGCCTCGTGGCCGCCGTGCGACCAGGCGCTGAGGCCTTCAAGGCTCCGTTCCTTCTGCAGGGCGTCCAACAGCCGTCCGGCCACCCCCTGGTTCCGGTAACTGGGGTGGACGGCCAGTTCCAGCACTCCGCTGGCGTCCGGCGCGTCAACGACGACGGCGATTCCCGCCAGGTCTTCTGCCGTTGCCGGGTCTGAGCCTTCGATCGGCGCATACAGTGCGAAAGACACGACGGAATGATCGCCGCCGTCGGCACCACGCAGCATTACCAGGGTCTGCTCGGACAGGGGCGGGTTCCCGTCGGACTCCTCCGCCGCGGCGGTGAGTGCCCTGAAATCCCTGAGGAGTTCGGCGTCCAAAGCGCCCTTGATGATCAGTACAGGCCAGTTCTCCGGGTGTGCTTGACTCATGGTGCAAGGCTATACGCCCCGGGCAAGCCCCGTAATTTGATGTCTCGGAGCAACGGAGGTAGTCTCGTTATCTCATTCGGCTTTGGCCGGGTACAGGGGGGATCCACCAGTGGGGTGGCCTCGATACGTTCGACCCGTATGTCCTCCACCAAGTAATGCAGAAAGGCCGGGATCCGTGTGGATCCCGGCCTTTCCTGTGTCTAAACCGTTCCTGTGTCTGAACCGTCAGGCTTCGGAGAGCTCGTCGTCGGGCAACCGCACCAGGGTGAGCCTGTAGCCGACGTTGCGGACCGTGCTGATGAGGTTCTCATGGTCCACGCCGAGCTTGGCGCGAAGACGCCGGATGTGGACGTCCACCGTGCGGGTGCCTCCGTAGTAGTCATAGCCCCAGACCTCGGTCAGCAGTTGCTGCCGGGTGAAGACGCGGCCGGGGTGCTGTGCCAGGTACTTCAGGAGCTCGAACTCCTTGAACGTCAGGTTCAGGGGTTGGCCGCTGACGCGGGCGGTATAGCTTGCTTCGTCGATAACGACGCCGGCGGCCCGGATTTCAGTCTGGGTTTCTTCCTCGCCGGGCACGGCACGCGCCATGGCCAGCCGGATGCGGGCTTCCACCTCGGCAGGTCCGGCGGAGTCGAGCACGATGTCGTCCACGGCCCAGGCCGAAGAAACAGCAGCCATGCCGCCTTCGGTAAGGATCAGCATCAAAGGCGCGCTGAGTCCGGTTGCCTTGAGCAATTGCGTCAGCGAGCGGGCTCCTACCAGATCCTTGCGGGCATCAAGGAAGACGATGTCTGTGGGATCGGTTTCGAGCAAAGCGGTTGGTTCTGCCGGGAGGATGTGCACGCGGTGGTTCAACAACTCCAAGGCAGGCAAAATGTCCACCGAAGAGCCGGTGCTGTTCGTCAGGAGCAGGATGTGCGACATAGTTCCTCCAATGGGCTGTACGCGCATCATCGGGCGTCGAAACCGGAGTTTCACCGGCCGGTCCCAGCGCCCCGCGGCCCTTGCCCGTTGTGACGGGATCGAGGCCAGGACAGTGCGCTGTTGAAGTCTGAGTATACCCATCAGTGCCCTGCGACACATGGATTCGTGACGGGTTGGCAGGGGAATTACGACATATTGGGCCGGTATAAGGCAGGATTGTCGGGAGGCCGTAGAAGGCGCATCGGATTGAGGTCGGGCACACAGTGAAGTCTTGGAGCATCGGGGTATTCGGACTCGTGGCGCTCGCAGCCATCGTGGCCAGCACCTTCGTTTCCCGGGAAGCCATGGTTGGCGTGGGCATCGCGGCGTCTGCAGCAGTAGGCATCGGCTGGCCGCATTTCCTGGGAGTTCCGGCCAAGAAGACGCTGGCAGCTGTCATTGGACTGGCCGGCGCGGGATCGGCAGTAGCTGCCGCGTACCTGCCTGCCCCTGGCTTCCTTGACGGAACTCCGGCTTTTGTTGCCCTTGGCGTGATGGCCGTCTTCATTGTCCAACTCGTCCGGGGCACGGGCCAGGCCCAACGCCTGGAGTCAACCCTTGGCTGCAGTGCCGGCGTGCTGCTCAACTGCCTGGGCGCAGGCTGGATAGCCGGTGCCAGGTTCAACGGCGTCAGGGAAATGGTCCTCGTTGCCGGCCTGAGCGCAGCCGTTGCGCTGTTGGTAGGCATCATCCGTTGGCCGGACCGCATCGTGGCGCCGCTCGGAGTGGTCATGGCGGGCCTCATGGGTCCCCTCGCCGGCCTCGTTTTCTCGGACATCGCTGTGCTGCCCGCTGCCTTGGTGGGTGTCGTGGTGGGTTCGGTACTGGTGTGTTTCCGCCGCATGACCACCCTCAGGCGGGGGAGGCTTAACATTCCTGCAGCTGTTGGAATGGGCGTGGCCCCGGTCTGGGCCGTGGGCGCCTTGGCTTACTTCATAGACAAACTACTCATCTACTAGCGGTTAGGATTGCATCATGTCTGTACTCGCATTTGAAATCTTCTTCCTCGTTCTCCTTGGCCTGGCCAGCATCGCCATGGCGTGGTTTGCAGGATTTGTTGTCTACCGCCTTTTCAAGGGCCAGAAGTAAGCTTTCTGGTTCTGCAGCCCAACCGAGGTAACTGTTGTGCCTATTGAGATCCCCACAGATCTGACGCCCGAACTCGTTCCCCTTTCCTGGCTCATTGGTGAGTGGGAGGGCCGCGGCCGGCTCGGCAGCGGCGACGAGGATTCGGAACATTTCGTCCAGCACGTTTCGTTCACCCACAACGGCCTGCCGTACCTGCAATACCGGGCCGAGACCTGGATCAGCGACGACGCCGGCGCAAAGTTGCGTCCGTTGACAGTGGAGACCGGGTTCTGGGCGTTGGAGCGGAAACTTGAGGAAGGCGACGGCGGACCTGGACTGATCCCGGCGGACATCGTCCCCGTTCTCAAAACGGCAGATGAAGTCGAAGAGCGCCGCAACAAGGACGGCGGATTCGATATCTCCGTCTCGATCGCCCACCCCGGCGGCATCACCGAGCTTTACTACGGCCAGATCAAGGGACCCCAGATCCAGCTGAGCACCGACATGGTGATGCGCGGGAGCCACTCCAAGGAATACACTGCAGCCACCCGGATCTTCGGCTTGGTGGACGGCAACCTCCTGTGGCGCTGGGATGTCGCAGCCAACGGCAAGACCCTCGAAGCCCACGCATCGGCGTTCCTGCACAAGGTTTCCTGACCCAAAGGGTTCACCGTACGTTCCGCGCAGCACGCCAGGCAGAAGGAGCAGAAAGTGACCGATCACCCCAAACCAGGCGGCTACGAGGGCCTTAAGGCCGTCTTCTTCAACGGCACCCTGAAGCCCTCACCGCAGCTCAGCAACACCGATGGCCTGATCCGGATCAGCCGGGACATCATGGAAAAGCAAGGCGTCACGACACGCCTTATCCGCACCGTGGACCACGACATCGCCAGCGGCGTCTATCCGGACATGCGTGAACACGGCTGGAAGACAGACGAATGGCCGGAACTCTATCCCGCTGTCCGTGACGCTGACATCGTGGTGGTTGCGGGTCCCATTTGGTTGGGCGACAACTCCTCCCAGACCAAGAAACTCATTGAGCGGCTGTATGCCCACTCCGGTGAGCTGACCAGCAAGGGGCAGTGGGCTTTCTACCCCAAGGTGGGCGGTTGCCTGATCACCGGCAACGAGGACGGCATCAAGCACTGTGCCATGAACGTGCTCTACAGTCTCCAGCACATCGGTTTCACCATTCCGCCCCAGGCCGATGCCGGCTGGATCGGTGCTGTGGGACCGGGACCCAGCTATTTGGACGAAGGATCCGGTGGCCCGGAGAGTGATTTTACTAACAGGAACACCACCTTCATGACCTGGAACCTGCTCCATATGGCCAAGCTCCTGCGTGATGCCGGGGGCATTCCCGCCTACGGCAACCTGCCCGAAGAGTGGAAGGCCGGCACCCGGTTCGATTTTGATAACCCGGAGTACCGCTGAAGCGAAATATTGCCCAACCCGGAATACCCCTGAGCCGCAAGGACTTCTACTACATATGACTTACAAGAGCCCTCTGTTGTCGCGCCCTGGCGCCGTTGAAGATACCGGTCTGGACGAAGGCGTCGCGGCACACTACGGCGAACCGTTGCGTGAGCAGCGCGCTTTGGCAGCGGGCACCGCCGTCGTGGATCTGTCCCACCGCGGCGTGGTGACCGTGGCCGGACCGGACCGCCTGAGCTGGCTGAACACGCTGTCCTCCCAGCAGCTCACCAACCTGCAGCCGGGCGTCTCCAGCGAACTTTTGTTGTTGAGCGTCCAAGGGCGCATCGAGTTCGACGCCCGCGTAATTGACGACGGCGGGACCACCTGGCTGATCGTCGAAGCGGCCGAAGCGGCGCCCCTGGCTGACTGGCTGAACAAAATGAAGTTCATGCTCCGGGTGGAGATCGACGACGTCTCGGAGCAGTGGGCCGTGGTGGGGGCCACCAAACCGCTGGAGCAGTTCTCCTCCCGCCTTGTGTGGGAGGATCCGTGGCCGCACGTGGGTCCTGGGGGTTACGCGTACAGCATCGTGCCGGAGGAATCCCACCCCGGGCTGGAGCGGCCCTGGTACGAATTCCTTGTTCCCGCAGCTGAGCTCGAGACCGCGGTGGAGGGCCTCCCGCTGGCCGGCGCCATGGCAGCGGACGCGTTGAGGGTGGCTGCCTGGCGGCCCCGTCTGGGCGCGGAGACCGACGAGAAGACGATTCCGCATGAACTGGATCTGCTGCGCACCTCGGTGCACCTGAACAAGGGTTGCTACAAGGGCCAGGAAACCATCGCCCGGGTCCACAATCTCGGGCACCCGCCGAGGCGGCTGGTGTTCCTTCAGCTCGATGGTTCCCAGCACACCTTGCCGGCTGTGGGCAGTGTTGTATTTGCCGGGGAACGCAAGGTGGGTACTCTGACATCGGTGGCGCAGCACTTCGAGATGGGCCCTGTGGCGTTGGCCGTGATCAAGCGGTCCGTTTCCGCGGAGGAAACCCTCACGGTGATGGACGGCGAGGAGCCTTACATCGCAGCCCAGGAAGTGATCGTCGCCCCCGACGCCGGACAGGTTGTCGGGCGCCAGACTGGATTCCTGAAGGGACCCCACCGATGACCCCAAGCGATGGCCCTGCTGCCACAAACGACCAGACAGGCCCCGATGAGGAGACGCTGGCTCTGGCCCATGCCCTGTTCGACGCCGCCCGTGAGGGAAACACGGAGTTGCTGCGGGGCTATCTGAACGCCGGAGCCCCCGCCACCCTCACCAACGCGGCAGGGGATTCGCTGTTGATGCTCGCGGCCTACCACGGACATGAGGACGCCGTGCAGTTGATCATCCACCATGGTGCCGATGTCAACGCTGCGAACGACCGCGGACAGACGCCTCTCGCAGGCGCCGTTTTCAAGGGATATACCGGGGTCGCCAGGGCCCTTTTGGATGCGGGAGCGGATCCCGACGCCGGTACGCCCAGCGCGCGCGACGCCGCCTCGATGTTCGCCCGCACGGAAATCCTGGCCCTCCTGGGCTGACCGGGCTTTCCAGGTAAACCCCGGCCGCAGCAGCAGCCGGGGTTTACTTGCACCTGATTACTCCACGTGGAATAGTTGTTGTGGAATATTCTTGATGGGAGGAGCAGGCTGTGGCCAAAAGTGCTGAGTTGACGCCGTTGGGCGTTGCGTCATTGGCGCTTCTCGCCGAGCAACCCATGCATCCCTACGAGATGTACCAGGTGCTGATGGCCCGTCACGAGGACCGGTTGGTCAAGGTCCGTCCGGGCACGCTCTATCACGCGGTCGGACGGCTTGAGGAACACGGACTCGTGGAGGCGACAGGGACGGAGCGCGAAGGCAACCGCCCCGAGCGGACCACGTATCGGATTACGGAGGCTGGACATGCGGCATTGGACGCGCGGCTCCAGGCCATGCTCGCTGCTCCCGTCAACGAATACCCCGTCTTTCCCCATGCCATTGCCGAAGCGCACCACCTCCCCGCGGAGGTGGTGACCGGCCTCTTGGAGGACCGGCTGGTCGCCTTGAACGCCGACCTCGACTTCCTGGTCCATGCCGAGGAGGCCGTGACGGCCAAGGGGCTGGACCGCAAATACTGGATCGACATCACTTATCAGCAAGCCATGCTTCGAACCGAGATCGCGTGGATCCGCGGTCTCCTTGAGGAGTTGGGCACCGGGCAGCTGCCCTGGGATGAACCCCGCCCTGCCCTCACCGGACTTTCAAACAAGCCAAAGGAATCCCTTGGAAAACATAGCTAAGCCATGGCCCGCACTGTGGTCACTCGTGGTTGGCTTCTTCATGATCCTCATCGACACCACCATTGTGTCGGTCGCGAATCCGCGGATCATGGAAGGCCTCAATACTGACATCAACGCCGTTATCTGGGTCACCAGCGCCTACCTGCTGGCCTATGCAGTACCCCTTCTCATCACCGGCAGGCTTGGTGACCGCTTCGGACCCAAGAACCTGTACCTCATCGGCTTGGTGGTCTTTACCCTGGCCTCGCTGTGGTGCGGCCTTTCCGGCGACGTGACCATGCTGATCGCTGCCAGGGCGGTGCAAGGACTCGGTGCCGCCATGATGACTCCCCAGACCATGGCCGTCATCACGCGTATCTTCCCGCCGGACCGGCGCGGTGCCGCCATGGGCCTGTGGGGAGCCACTGCAGGCATGGCCGTACTGGTGGGCCCCATCCTGGGCGGCGTGCTGGTCGACAGCCTCGGCTGGGAGTGGATCTTCTTCGTCAACGTCCCGATCGGTCTTGTGGCTTTCATCCTGGTCATGCGGTTCGTACCCAAACTGACCACGCACAGCCACTCCTTCGACGTTCTGGGCGTGCTGCTTTCCGCCGTCGGCATGTTCTTGCTGGTATTCGGAATCCAGGAAGGCCAGACCTACAAGTGGGGCACTGTGACTGGGTTCATTTCGGTGTGGGGCCTGATCATCACCGGTCTCGCGGTTCTCGTGGTCTTTGTCCTCTGGCAGTGGATCCTCGAACGCCGCGGAGGTGAACCGCTGCTTCCCCTGGGGCTGTTCAAGGAACGCAACTTCTCCTTGGGCAACACCACCATCATGGCTGTCGGCTTCACGGTGACAGCGTTCCCTTTGCCCACCATCTTCTACTACCAGACCGTCCGGGGCCTGACGCCGACCCAGTCGGCCCTGCTCATGATCCCCATGGCAGTGATCTCAGGTGCCCTGGCGCCGTTCGTGGGCAAGCTGATCGACCGGGCCAACCCCCGATGGTTCGCATCCTTCGGCCTGCTTTGCCTCTCCGGAGCCCTGTTCTGGACCGCTTCCTTGCTGGGCCCGGACACTCCCATCTGGATGTTCCTGCTGCCCAGCGCCTTGCAGGGTGTGGCCAATGCCTTCATTTGGGGGCCAGTGTCCAACGCCACCACCCGCAACCTGGAACCGCGCCAGGCCGGTGCCGGATCGGGCGTCTTCAACACCACGCGCCAGATCGGTGCCGTGCTGGGTTCGGCTGCGATCGCTGCCCTGATCCAGTCACGCCTGGCGGCTGAGCTCCCGGCCGCGCCAGCAGGCGCGCCGGTCGGCGAGGTCTCCATGGGCGGCACTTTGCCGGAATTCCTGCACGCGGGATTCTCGACGGCGATGAGCCAGTCCATCATGCTGCCGGCCTTCGCGATCCTGCTGGGCGCCGTCGTCGCTCTGTTCTTCGGCAAACCGAAGTCTGTTTCCGGTTGGGGCGCGAAGGCTCCTGCCCAGGCTGAAACGGCCGACGCCGAACTCCAGCGCTAAGCGTGGAGTCTTTGTCCGGCTGATGCCCTGGGGGAGACTCCCCGAAGGGCATTGGCTGGACAAAACTCCGGGCGGAATCAGCCGAGGAGCACGCTCGCGTGAAGCCCGCCCGTGGCGAAGCCGAGGCTGCGGGCCATCGCGAGTGCTCCGGTGTTGCTCACATCTGCCTTCCATTGCAGGGTCAGTCCGGCAGCAAGTGCTTCGTGGGCGGCGATCGAAGCAGCCAACCTTCCGATTCCGCGCCTGCGCCACGGGGGAGCCACCAGCACTCCCATGTTGGCCAGGATTCCCTCCCACTCGGAGTAGGCGCCGCAGGCCACAGGGGTGGGTTGCTCCTCTTCCGGATGCATGATGGTGAAGCGGTGCTCCAGGTTTTGGAGTCCCACTTCATTCACATCGTCGGGAGGGCATAGACCTTCCAGGCTGATGGCCTCGGGATTGCCGTGGGAAACCGTGAGGTCTTCGGACGGCTGCTGCAGGGGAAGGTCGTCTGCGAAGAACAGGGCCGACGAGCCAAGTCCGTGCCCGCCGTGCGACCGCGTCAGCGTCAACAATGTCACGTGCTGGGCCAACTCGGTATCGGGGATTCCCTCCGCCGCGTCCATTGCCCACTGCGGACCCACCAAGGCCGACACCCCGAACAGCCGCAGGAAAACCAGTGCACGGGCTGAGTCGTCAACGCGGATGATCCTGGCGTCGGGGTCGCCCGGAGCAGTCCCTTCAGGGGCGAGTGCGGCAGCGGCGCCGGCGAAAGCGTCGTCGTCGAGCCCCAAATGGCGAGCCCACGCCAGCTGGATGATTGCAGCGGACGTGGGCTCCAGAGTCATGGATTCAGCCTAGCCGAACAGGACCGATGCTTCGTCGTAGCGGTGCTGCGGCACGGTCTTGAGCTTGCCGAGGGCTTCCTCGAAGCCCACGTGCGAGATATCCGTGCCCTTGAGGGCAACCATGGTGCCCCAGCGGCCTTCGACCACGGAGTCGATGGCAGCCATGCCGAGCCGGGTAGCCAGGACGCGGTCGTAGGCCGTAGGCACGCCACCGCGTTGGATGTGGCCGAGGATGGTGGCACGGGTTTCAATGCCTGTACGGGCCTCGATCTCGGGGGCCAGCTGGTCGGCGATGCCACCCAGGCGGGGGCGGCCGAAAGTATCCAGGCCGCGCTCGGAGTGCGGGGATTCCATGTGGTCCGGGACGAAGCCCTCCGCCACAACCACCAAAGGGGCGCGGCCACGGTCGTGGGCTTCCTGTACCCACTCCGTGATCTGTTCGATGCTGGCTTTCTGCTCCGGAATCAGGATCGCGTGGGCGCCCGCTGCCATGCCCGCGTGGAGGGCAATCCAGCCAACGTGCCGTCCCATGACCTCCGCGATCATGCAGCGGTGGTGCGACTCGCCGGTGGTGCGGAGCCGGTCGATGGCTTCGGTCGCGATTTGGACTGCGGTGTCGAAGCCGAAGGTGTAGTCAGTGGCATCGAGGTCGTTGTCCACGGTCTTGGGCACGCCAACGATTTTCAGGCCGGCGTCGGTGAGGCGCTTGGCCGCAGCCAGGGTTCCCTCACCTCCAATGGCGATGATGGCGTCAATGCCCAGGCGTTCCATGTGGGCCTTGATGACATCGGGACCGCCGCCGTTTTCGAACGGATTCGTCCGGGAAGTACCCAGGATGGTTCCACCTTGCTTGGCGATACCGCGGACCATGGTGCGGGGGATGTCTATGACATCGCCTTCAACCACACCGCGCCAGCCGTCGCGGAAGCCGACGAATTCCTGGCCGTGGATGGCAATGCCTTTGAGGACTGCTCCCCGGATCACTGCGTTGAGTCCGGGGCAGTCGCCACCGCTGGTAAGAATGCCAATTTTCATGTTTGCTCACTCATGGCTTGGAGGAATACGTGCAAGAGCGCCACGCTGAGCTCCCCATGATTGTAGACGGGCATGTGGGGTAGGACACAAACGGTTACCTTCGAGCACGGATGTGCGGTGCTGGAAACATGGCCGAAATCAGCGAAAAGCGCCCCGCCGGGCCGGCGGGGCGCTTCATGTTCTGTCCGGGTTCGGCAGGTTTGCCCGAATGGTTACCGGGAGCGTTGGCTGATGAAGGATTCGAGGGCGATCTTGTTGTTCTGGTCCGGAAGGATGAGCCAGCCGAGGATGTACACCACCACTGCCGGCCCGGGGAGCAGGCAGAAGAGCAGGAAGGCCACCCGGACGTAAGCCACATCCACCCTGAGCTTCGCGGCGATGCCTCCGCACACGCCACCCAGCCAGCGTTGTGGTCCCCGCTTCAGGCCGAAGCCCCTGACGATGCTGAAGAACTTGTCCATGGCTACACACTTCCCTGTTGTGGTTGCTTTGTCACGTGGATCGGATGGATCGGGTGGATCACGGGGCAGGGCTCTTGGATTTCGCGGAGCCCTTACGGGCCGAGAGGAGTCCGCCGACCACCAGTGCGGCCCCGGCTCCGATCATCAGGCCTATCAGCACATAGGTACCGTTCAATGACACCCAGCCAAGAGTGGAGATGATGATCAGTGCCGCCAGGGCCACCACGATCAGACCCCACACTACGGTTCCAATGCGGGCCTGCCTGGGTTCGTCCTCCTCTTGGTGTTCCACCCGGAAGCTGGGCTCCAAAGGCGGCGTCAGGGGGATCGGCTGGAGACCGGGCTTCGGCAGGGCTTCCGTAGGGCGGGTTTCCTTGGGCAGTGGCTCGGTGGGCTGAGATCCGGGGGTCGTGAAGGGCTCGTTCGTGCTCATGTCAGTTTCCTTCCTTGATGGTCACGTTGCTGAAGGTTCCGTCGATTTCCACTACGAGGTTGGCCCCGGGTTTCCCGGTGTTGTAGAGGGTGCTGTCGTCCTGGAGCCGGCCACCGCGGTCTGCGCCGCGTTCGTTGAGGTTGCCGAAAGTCATGTCTGCCTTGACCTCCACGGGAACATCGTCCGGGATGATGACCGTGACATTGCTGGCGGTTGCGTCCACCGGGACCAGGACCTCGGAGATCAGCGGCGGCGTGGTGGTGACATTGCTCAGGTCAACAGTTCCCTTGGCTCCGGTGACGCTGATGCCCTGGCGTGCCTGTTCCAGGCTTGTCGGTGCCCAGTTGACGTCGTGGAAGGTCCAGCGATCGCCATTCCGGGGAACTACATTGAAGATTCCGCCAACGATCAGGGCTACGACGGCCAAGAAGCCAAGCAGGCCGGATGTCCGTCCCCGAAGTCCCGCGACCAGGATGCCCAGACCCAGCACGGCAGCACCGGTTGCCCACACCACGGCGTTGGCTGTGTTGCCCAGATCAATGACGTTGCCGGCGTCGAGCGCCTTCAACGTGCCGCCGGCCAGGAGCGCTGCACCGGCAGACACTGCGACGATGGCCGCGCCGGGTCCCTTGCGTTTGGGTGTGGCCGGTTTTTGTTCCCACCCCTGCGGCGGAGTAGGGCCGTGCGGGGGAGTGGGGCCGAACGGAGGACGCGGACCGGAAGGAGGGGTCGGCCCGGAACCGTAATTGCCCGGACCGTAACTGCCCGGACCGTAAGATCCGCTGCGTGATCCCGCAGGTGTGCCCGCACCGTAGACAGGTACGCCGGCATTGGTTCCCGTGGCCGGGTAGGAGGCCGGAGCACCGTACGCTGCGGTTCCGCCAGGTGCGGCCGCGTAGTTCTGCGGGCTCATGGGCGCGGCTCCTTTCGACGCTTTGTTCCGCTGGACCAGGAAGTAGATGAGGTAGAAGACACCGCCCATCCAGAAAAGCGTCCAGAACAGGCCGGGAAGCCCGTTCCAGCCCCATCCCCAGAAACCGCGGCCCAGGCTTGGAAGTCCGATGATGACCGTGATCAGAGCACCTGTCATGCCACCCGACCACCGTCCGGCGCCTGCCTCTTGGACGTGGATCCGGCCATCGGGTTCGGGCAGGAGTGCCCACGCGATGCCGTAGAGGAGGACCCCGACACCGGCGAAGAGCGCAAGGACAATGAAGATTCCGCGCACGATCAACGGATCAATGCCGAACCGGTGGGCTACACCGCTGGCAACCCCGCCGATCCAACGGTCAGGTCCACGGCGGATGCCCTGGTCCCGGATCCAATCGAAGAAGTTCTGTTGGGGCGCCTGGGGAGCGTCCTCCGCCGGCGCGTAGGTCCCGGCAGCAGGGCCAGTGCCGGCAGACGCTCCGGCAGTGGGCTGGTCCGAAGCCCCGGAAGGTGATCCGGAAGCTCCGGTGGAAGCGCTGGAGCCGGACGGGCCGGCGGTGTCGCTGGAGCCGGACGGGCCGGCGGTGCCGGACGCTCCGGGTTCCTCTGGGTTCATGCTGTTCGCGTTCATACTTCGATCCTGCCGCCCGGGCCCACATGCCCTCTACTGGGGGATACCCTGAATGATCCCTGAGAGAGCCCCTGACCCTGCCGGAATCCGGTTCGGGGAACCCTGATCCGTGCTTGGATTGGTACATGAGAACCGCCGTTGAACGCCCCCCGCTGGTCCGCAGCAGCGACCGCATGATCGCGGGCGTCTGCAGCGGCCTGGCGGATCACCTGGGGTGGCCGGTCAAGTTTGTGCGGCTTGGCATGGTGCTGGCCAGTTTTGCCGGCGGGGCAGGTGTGGCGTTCTATGCGTGGCTGTGGACCATGGTTCCCACCGCGGATGAGAACGCCAAGCGCAATGCCCGCCGACCGGCGTCGCCCATTGCTCCTGCCGTGAGCCTGCCGCCTGTGGCGCCTGGAAGCATTGACACCGCCCGGGCGCCAAGGGCGTACGACGCCGGCACCGCACCGGCGGCTTTCAGCGGACCGGCGGTGGCTGGTGCTCCGGGCGGCGGGTCGGCAGCCACCGGAGCCACAGGTCCCGCCGCAACAGCTCCGGACGCAGGCGCAAACCCGCCCGGAGGTTGGTGGGACGGCAGCGCCCTGGCATCGTGGTTCTCGTTCCGGAAGATTCAATACGGCAAGGAGATCCTCCTCGGTGCCGCGCTGCTTCTGGTTGCTGCCATTCTGATCGCCCGCCAATTCGGGGTCGACGTCCCCTTGGGCACTCTGATTCCGGTAGCAGCCATCCTCGGTGGTGCGGCGATTGCCTGGATGCAGCTGGATGAAACCCGCAGGGCCGGCTTGGTGGACAAGACGAAGGCCGACCAAGCCGGTGGCTGGGTCCGTCTCGCAGCGGGCCTGGCGCTGGTTGTGGCAGGTGTCCTGGTGATGGTGTCGGGGTCGGGCTCCTGGGAACAGACCTGGCTTGCCCTGCTGGCCTCCGTGGCGGTCCTGGGCGGCGTTGCCTTGGTGTTGCTGCCTTGGGGGCTGAAATTCTGGAAGGACCTGGAAACAGAGCGGGCCGGCCGTGTCCGGGAAACCGAGCGCGCTGAAATCGCCGCCCATCTGCACGATTCAGTGCTCCAGACCCTCGCACTGATCCAGCGGCGGGCGGGATCCGAACAGGACGTGGTCCGCTTGGCACGTGCACAGGAACGCGAACTCCGGACCTGGCTCTTCAGCGACCCCGCCAAGGAAACGGGCCTCCTGGCTGAACGGATCAAGGCGATCGCAGCCGAAGTGGAGGACTCCCACGGCAATGCGGTGGAAGTGGTCACCGTGGGCGATACCGAAATGACGGAACGGCACGAGGCCCTGGTACAGGCGGCCAGGGAAGCGATGCTCAACGCGGCACGGCATGGTGGCGGGACGGTATCGGTCTACCTTGAGAGCACTGACGGCAACACTGAGATCTTCATCAAGGACCGCGGCCCCGGTTTCAACCTTGACGCTGTGCCCGACGATCGCCTGGGCGTCAAGGAATCAATCATCGGCCGGATGAAACGGCACGGTGGAACCGCGGTCATCAACAGCAGCAGCGACGGCACGGAAGTCCGCTTGGCCCTTCCGTCAGCACCTTCGGAGGCGAATGAGCAGCGGAAAGGTGAAGCTTTCATGAGTGAGGCTCGAAACAGTGAAGTCCGGAACGGAGAAATGAAGCAATGACGATCAATCCTGATGGTGGTCCGGGACGCACTGTGCGGGTGGTGATCGTGGATGACCACACCATTTTCCGCTCCGGGCTGAAGGCCGATCTTGACGCACGCATGGACGTAGTGGGCGAAGCCGGAACGGTGGAGCAGGCCATCGCAGTAATCGCCGAGACCCGCCCCGAGGTAGTGCTCCTGGATGTTCATCTTCCCGGCGGCCTGGGCGGCGGCGGCCGTGAGGTTATCGCCGGTTCCTCGGCCTTGCTGGGTACCACCAGTTTCCTGGCCTTGAGCGTGTCCGACGCCGCGGAGGACGTGGTTTCGGTGATCCGGGCCGGCGCCCGCGGTTACGTCACCAAGACCATTTCCGGCAAGGAAATTTCCGACGCCGTGATCCGGGTTGCCGATGGAGATGCCGTGTTTTCTCCCCGGCTCGCAGGATTCGTGCTGGACGCCTTCGGAACGGCTCCGGCGGACATCGCGGATGATGAACTGGACAAGCTCTCCGCCCGGGAACTCGAAGTCATGCGGCTCATCGCCAGGGGATACAGCTACAAGGAAGTTGCCAAGGAGCTGTTCATCTCCATCAAGACGGTGGAAACGCACGTCTCAGCCGTCCTGCGGAAGCTCCAGCTCTCCAGCCGCCACGAACTCACCAAGTGGGCAGCGGAGCGACGCCTCCTCTGACGCTTGCTCACATCCCGCGGGGGATTTCCCAACGCTTGCTCACATCCCGCGGGGGATTTCCCAACGCTTGCTCACATCCCGCGGGGGATTTCCCAACGCTTGCTCACATCCCGCGCCTTAAACGCAAACGCTCTTCCACCTGTCACGGTGGAAGAGCGTTTGCGTTGGCTGCTTGCTACTTGGCCTTGCCCAGGAATTCCTGGATGCGGCGGACACCTTCAGCGAGGTCGTCGTCGCCCAATGCGTAGGAAAGGCGGACGTAGCCGGAGGGGCCGAACGCCTCGCCCGGAACCACGGCTACTTCGACTTCGTCGAGGATGAGCGCGGCGAGTTCAGCCGAGGTGCTCGGCCGGACCGGGCCGTTCGAGGTTTCGAATTCCTTGCCCAGCAGACCGCGGACGTCCGCGTACACGTAGAAGGCGCCGGTCGGCGTCGGGCACTCAACGCCGTCAATCGCGTTGAGTCCGGCGACGATCGCCTTGCGGCGCCGGTCGAAGGCCACCTTCATTTCGTCGACGGCGGTCAGCGGACCCGTGAGGGCAGCGGCGGCTGCGATCTGCATGATGTTGGAGACGTTGGACGTGGCGTGCGACTGCAGGTTGGTAGCGGCCTTGATGACGTCTGCAGGGCCGATCATCCAGCCGACGCGCCAGCCGGTCATGGCATAGGTCTTGGCAACGCCGTTGAGGATGACCACCTTGTCGCCAAGCTCCGGAGCGGCCGTGGCGATGGAGGTGAACTGGACGCCGTCGTAGGTCAGGTGCTCGTAGATTTCGTCCGTGACGACCCACAGGCCCTTGGATGCCGCCCACTTGCCGATCTCCGCAACCTGTTCCGGGCTGTAGACGGCGCCGGTCGGGTTGGAGGGGGAAACGAACAGGAGGATCTTGGTCTTGTCCGTGACAGCTGCTTCAAGCTGCTCGATGGTCACCAGGTAGCCCTGCTCCGGCCCGGCGAAAACCTCGACGGGCACGCCGCCGGCCAGGCGGATTGCCTCCGGGTAGGTGGTCCAGAACGGGGTGGGGATGATGACTTCGTCGCCCGGATCCACCAGGGTGGCAAAGGTGTTGTACACGGCCTGCTTGCCGCCGTTGGTCACCAGGACCTGGGCGGGATCGACCTTGTAGCCCGAGTCGCGGAGGGTCTTGTCCGCGATGGCCTTCTTCAGCTCCGGAAGCCCGCCCGCTGGGGAATAGCGGTGGTACTTCGGCTGCCCGGCTGCCTCGATGGCTGCCTGGACGATGTAGTCGGGGGTGGGGAAATCCGGTTCGCCGGCACCGAAACCAATCACGGGACGACCCGCGGCCTTCAGTGCCTTGGCCTTGGCGTCAACGGCAAGGGTGGCGGACTCGGCAATGGCTGAGATTCGCTGTGAAATGCGGGCGGCAGTTGTTCCGGCAGACATCTATGTACCGTTCTTCGCAGGCAGCTCGTGGGCTGGATGATGGGATTCGACGTAAACTACCTTATGCTGTTCTGCGGAGCTCCCGCGTGCCCACCCGGCTTTGTGACTGATAATACTGGTCACAGGCCGAAAAGGGACAGGGAGGTCCGGAACAAGGCCGGTTCGACTATCGCGAAATTCTTGCGTAGACTGGTTCACCGGTGTTGAAAAGCATCACAGGCTGAAGTGCGGCCTGAAACATGGATTCGATCCATAGGGTAGTGGCGCAATTGGTAGCGCAGCGGTCTCCAAAACCGCAGGTTGCAGGTTCGAGTCCTGTCTGCCCTGCGCAAGCTGTTCCGGCGGAAACGCCGGGGCACGCGCAGCAACCATGGCTCTGATCAGAGTCGGGTCAACGACTTTGCAAGGTGAGTGAGGACCAGGTGACCGAAACAGCTGCCAGCAGCTCGAAGGGCCGTCCCGCCAAGAAAGCCGATCGCGGCTTCTTCGCCCGTATTGCACTCTTCGTACGCCAGATCATCGGCGAGCTGAAGAAGGTCGTTGCACCCACCCGCAAGGAACTGATCAATTACACGCTCGTGGTGCTGGTGTTCGTGGTCATCATGATGGTCATCGTCACCCTTCTGGATCTCGCCTTCGGCACGGGAGTCAGCTGGGTCTTCGGTGGGTCAGGCGCTACGGACCGCTAAGCGGATCTGTCCGCAAACTGTGTGAAATCCCTTGGTTCGCCGGGAATTTTGCGGGGTTTGCGGAATTGAGCCATTTAAATAGGCATGTTAGGCAATGAGGAAGCAGGAGACCAAGTGTCTGAGCAGGAGCTCGAGGTAAACGAGACTGAGCTGGGCGAATCCGCCGAGGACTCAGCCGACGCCACGGCAATTGTCGCGGAAGAGTCCGAGGTCGATTCCGCTGCGCCCGAATCTGCCGACGTCGACTCTGAGGATTCCGAAGAGGACTTCGAGTCCGACGTGGATGAAGAGTCCGATGACGCGTCCGGCGAGGCTGCCGACGTCGAGACCGCGGAAGAGTCCGACGGCGACCAGCTGGCTGCCGCTGCTGCAGCAGCGCCTGCTGATCCCGCGGAGGAGTTCAAGGCCAAGCTGCGCCGCCAGGAGGGTGACTGGTACGTCATCCACTCCTACGCCGGTTACGAAAACCGCGTCAAGGCCAACCTTGAGACCCGCATCCAGACCCTGGACATGGAAGATTACATCTTCGAGATCCAGGTGCCCATGGAAGAGGTCGTCGAGATCAAGAATGCGCAGCGCAAGGTTATCAACCGCGTCCGCATCCCCGGTTACGTCCTGGTCCGCATGGACCTGACCGACGCCTCGTGGGGCGCCGTCCGTCACACCCCCGGTGTTACCGGCTTTGTGGGCAACGCCCACAACCCGGTCCCGCTCCGCCTTGACGAGGTCTTCTCCATGCTCGCCCCGGTCTTCGAAGAAGAGCAGGCAGAGCAAGGCAAGCCGGTCAACAAGCAGAACCAGGCCCCCGTGGCCGTCGACTTCGAGGTCGGCGAGTCGGTCATCGTCAAGGAAGGTCCGTTCGAGACTCTTCCGGCAACGATCTCCGAAATCAAGCCCGAGTCCCAGACCCTGGTGGTTCTGGTCTCGATCTTCGAGCGCGAAACCCCGGTGACGCTCGCATTCAACCAGGTCACCAAGATCTAGCTGATTCCAAAATTTCGCTCCTGTCCTGCCTGCTTAGCAGTTCGGGAGCGGCCGGCCGCCTCGCCATGGCGGCCACCAACCTGGGACGCGCTCCTGTGTCCCAGGAAGCTATTGAGAGAAGGACCCTACATTGGCTCCCAAGAAGAAGGTCACCGGCCTCATCAAGCTGCAGATCCAGGCAGGTGCCGCTAACCCGGCCCCGCCGATCGGTCCTGCACTTGGCCAGCACGGTGTCAACATCATGGAATTCTGCAAGGCGTACAACGCTGCAACGGAATCCCAGCGCGGAAACGTTATCCCGGTTGAAATCACGGTCTACGAGGACCGTTCCTTCACCTTCATCACCAAGACCCCGCCGGCTGCAGAGCTCATCAAGAAGGCTGCAGGCGTCGCCAAGGGTTCGGCTACCCCGCACACCGTCAAGGTTGCCAAGCTGACCCAGGCACAGGTTGAGGAAATTGCTTCCACCAAGATGGAAGACCTGAACGCCAACGACATCAAGGCTGCTGCCCTGATCATCGCCGGCACCGCCCGCTCCATGGGCATCACGGTCGAAGGCTAGAACCCTCGAAGGCCTATCGTGGCCTTCACCCGCCGGGCAACCGGTATCTGAAACATTGAAATGTCGCAGGATCCTTGCCGGATCCCCGACTGTGGCAGGGCCCAGCGCGGTCCGCAGACCACAACTGCACAAGGAGAAACAGCAGCATGGCAAAGCGCAGCAAAGCATATGAGGCAGCCGTAGCCAAGATCGAGGCAGACAAGGTCTACGCCCCGTTCGAGGCCATCACCCTCGCGAAGGACACCAACCCTTCCAAGTTCGACGCAACCGTTGAGGTCGCTTTCCGCCTGGGCGTCGACCCGCGTAAGGCCGACCAGATGGTTCGTGGCACCGTCAACCTGCCCCACGGCACCGGTAAGACCGCCCGCGTCCTCGTTTTCGCAACCGGCGACAAGGCTGAAGCAGCAATCGCTGCCGGCGCCGACTTCGTTGGTTCCGATGACCTGATCGAAAAGATCGCCGGCGGCTGGACCGACTTCGACGCCGCAGTGGCAACCCCTGACCTCATGGGCAAGGTTGGCCGCCTCGGTAAGGTTCTCGGCCCGCGTAACCTCATGCCGAACCCGAAGACCGGCACGGTTACCCCGGACGTCACCAAGGCTGTCAACGACATCAAGGGCGGCAAGATCGACTTCCGCGTCGACAAGCACTCCAACCTTCACTTCATCATCGGCAAGGTGTCCTTCGACGCCACCAAGCTGGCTGAGAACTACGCAGCAGCACTGGAAGAGGTGCTTCGTTTGAAGCCGTCCGCTTCCAAGGGCCGCTACATCCAGAAGGCTACCGTTGCCACCACGTTCGGCCCGGGCATCACCGTTGACCCGAACGTCACCAAGGTTCTCACCGACGCGTAAGCTTCGCGAGCACTGGCTCTGAAAAGGACCGTCCGGCTTTTGCCGGGCGGTCCTTTTTCTGTCACTGCCTGCATTCGCTTCCAGCCTGTTTTCTTGTCTCCGTCTGTTCCGCGCGGGAGGCGGGCCGTAGGCTGTGGTGCGTGACGTCGTCGAACATTTCAGGGCCTTCCGGATTGACCGTGGAACGGATCCGTGTCCCCACGAGTCCGGACGCCGCAGATGCCCCTGACTTCCAAGCCTTTCACCAACTGAACGTCGTCCACGCCATGGAACTGTGGGGCAACCTGGACCGCTGCGCTACCCTGGCCGAGGCCGTCCTTTTCTGGCAGGGAAATGAATACGAAGAGCGCCAGGTCCATCTGGCCCGCCTCGACGGTGAGGTGGTGGGTTGCGGCACTTTGACGCTGCCCCTGAGTGAAAACACGACGACGGCGGGTGTGGACGTGCTTGTCGACGCGCCCTTCCGGCGCCGTGGCTTTGGATCCCGGATACTGGCCCTGTTGGAGGAACTGGCCAGTGGCCGTGGGCGGGTTTCGTTCGATGCCTACTGCGGAGAACCCATCGCGCCCGTCGAGGCCGGCGTGGAGTTGTTGGAGGCCAAGTCCGGCTCAGGCGGTGTGCCTTTGGACGCGGCATCCACACGCTTCGCCCTCCGCCACGGTTACTCGTTGGAGCAGGTCGAAACGAACAGCACGCTTGCCTTTCCCGTTTCCGGGGAATCGCTTGGGGTCCTGGAAGCGGAGGCCTTGAGACGCTCGGCGGGCTACAGCGTCCTGGGCTGGAAGTCGCGTTGCCCGGACCACCTTGTGGGCGCTTTCGCCCGCCTCAAGAGCCTCATGAGCACAGAGGTTCCCATCGCAGGCCTCGGGTGGGAAGGCGAGGTGTGGGACGCTGCCCGGGTCCGCCGGGAGGAAGCCACCTGGCAGGCCAGCGGTGTGGAGTCCGCCGTGTGCGCAGCCCGCCATGACGCGACGGGGGAGCTGGCCGCCTACACGGTCCTGACGCACCGTGAAGAGGCGCCGGCGGTGATCTACCAAGAGGACACTCTGGTGGCTCCCGGGCACCGGGGACACGGTTTAGGGATGCTGGTGAAAACCGGCAACCTTCGCCGCGCACAGGAGCTCTGGCCGGACGCCACGTCGGTCATGACATGGAACGCCGTTGAAAACCAGCATATGCTGGCCATAAATATCGCCCTTGGATTCAAGCCGTCCGGCTTTGAAGGCGAATGGCAGAAACGGCTGGGATGACTGTAGACGAGACGGGTACCGTTCAGGTCGGGCAGCTGTGGGTGCCTGACACCCTGGACAGCCCTGAGGCCGCCGATTTCCTGGACGCCGTGGAAGTCGGACGCCGGGTGCGCATGGAAACGTGGGGGAGCGACGACCTCGCCTACACGCCCTTGGAAAAGCTGCTGGAATTTTCCGATCCCTATGAACGCCAGATCATCCTGGTGGCCAAGGTCGAAGGCGCCATCGTCGGTGTCGTGGACATCGCCTTGCCCCTGGCTGACAACATGGACCTGGCCGAATTCACCCTGGACATCCTTCCCGAGTACCAAGGGCAAGGAGTCGGACGGCAACTGCTGGAGGCCGCCGAACAGCTGGCCCGCGCCGAAGGCCGGACCATGATCCTGGTGGACACCAACCACCCTGCAACGTCCCTGACGGAGGTACCCGAGGACCAGCTGATTCCGGGCAGCGGGGCCGGATTTGTCCCTGTCAGCAGCAGGGAGGTGGACTTCGCCAAGAGGGCCGGCTACACACTCCAGCACATCGAACAGTTCAGCTCCTGCATCCTTCCCCTGGACTCCCAGCTCGTAGCTGACCTCCAGCTGGAAGCGGAGGAAGCCAACGGGGGCCGCTATGCCCTCCACCACTGGACGGACCGCTGCCCGGACGCCTGGCTGGATGCTGTTGCCGCGTTGGAAAACGCAGCAGGCGAGGTTGTGCGTGACGATGCCGAGGACGATGCCCCCGAGGTTGAAGCGAGCGGAATGGTTTTCGACACCGCCGTCCTTCGGGAAACTGAAGACGCCGCATTGGCGCAGGGACGGCGCACGGTTGTTACCGCCGTCGAGCATCTTGAGAGCGGCAAGCTGGTGGGCCTGACCACCATCAGTGTACTGGCCCACCGCCAGGACGTGGTCTTCCAGGACGACACCCTGGTCCTCCAGGAGCACCGCGGAAACAAACTGGGTTTGCTCATCAAAGTGGCCAACATGGAACGGCTCAGCGAGCAGTTTCCGGACGCAAGAGTGATCTACACCTGGAACGCGCCGGAAAACCGTTACCTCCTGACTGTCAACAAGCAGTTGGGGTTCACGACGGCCGGCATCACCGGACTGTGGCAGAAGGAACTGCCGGGCCGGGATAAGGGGCCGGCAGTCTCCGAATAGGGGCAACCGCGAGCTGTAGTGCCGCGCCCCGATTTGGTTTGCCGCACACTGTCCCGTAACCTTGAAGTACCAAAGACCGTCGGTTGATGGGAATCCACTCTTTCGAGCACAGCTCAATTCTGCAGCCACGCCCCTGAGAACAAAGTGAATTCCTTGACGAAGGACCCTGAACATAGGGCGGCCGGCGCAGGTGAACGAAGCTAGTCTCCACGGATCGAACCGTGTTGAGCCAAGCCCCGTGCATCTGCGCGGGGCGTTTTTAGTTTTAGCTCTCGTGAGCGGGGACCCGGAAGACCGGCTTTATTCCCCGGAAGGAGGGTTATGACAACGCCTAGCAAGGTTTCCGCAGTTGCGGAGATCACCAACGATTTCAAGGAATCGAACGCGGCTGTCCTGACCGAATACCGCGGGCTCACTGTTGCACAGCTCAAGGAACTGCGTGTTGCGCTCGGCCAGGACACCAAGTTCTCGGTCGTCAAGAACACCCTGAGCGCCATTGCAGCCAAGGAAGCTGGAGTTGAAGCATTCAACGATCAGCTTGCCGGCCCCACTGCAATCGCCTTCATCAAGGGTGACGCTGTTGCTGCTGCCAAGAGCCTGACGGACTTTGCCAAGGCCAACAAGCAGCTGGTTATCAAGACCGGCGTCTTCGAAGGCAAGGCATTGGACGCAGCAGGAGTTGCCGCACTGGCAGCCCTGGAGTCCCGCGAACTGCAGCTTGCACGCGTTGCTGGTGTCCTCAAGGCTCCCGCATCTGCTGCTGCACGCATCATCGACGCTCTGCGCCTCAAGCTTGAAGAAGAGGGCGGCGCACCTGCACCGGCCGCTGATGAAGCCCCGGCCGAAGAGGCTGCTGCTGAAGAGGTTGCGGCTCCGGCCGAAGCCGCTGAAGCTGCAACCGAAGAGAACTAAGTTCTCCCCCCAAACAAACTCTGGTGTATGGATCGGCATCGTCCGGACCTGCACCAACTAATGGAAGGACGCCACCATGGCGAAGCTCAGCAACGAAGAGCTCATTGAAGCTTTCAAGGAACTGACCATCATCGAGCTCTCCGAGTTCGTCAAGCTCTTCGAAGAGACCTTCGAAGTTACGGCTGCTGCTGTTGCAGTTGCTGGCCCCGCTGCCGGCGGTGCTGCTGAAGCTGCTGAAGAGAAGACTGACTTCGACGTCATCCTCGAAGCTGCTGGCGACAAGAAGATCGCAGTGATCAAGGAAGTTCGCGCCATCACCTCCCTCGGCCTCAAGGAAGCCAAGGACCTGGTTGACAGCGCACCGAAGGCTGTTCTCGAAGGCGCCAACAAGGAAGCCGCAGAGAAGGCAAAGGCTCAGCTCGAAGAAGCTGGCGCAACGGTTACCCTCAAGTAACTCGTTTTGCTTTGGAAGCCCCGTCCGGTTCGCCGGGCGGGGCTTCCTGCGTTAAACAGCAACGCGGGGTCACTTATGGCCCATCCCAAGGGGATTTACCGGCCATAAGTGACCCCGCGTTGCTTTAAGAAGGTTCGCTGATGTCCGCTACGACGGCGCCCAGGGCTGAGGTCAGCGCATCGGCGTCAACAAAAGCGCTGCGTCCGTGTGCCCCGGCTCCCATGGAGATGCGCCGCCCCGTAATCGTGGCGTCGGCGTACACGGGCCATGCCGTGGTGCTGCCCAGGGGAGTGATGGTTCCGCGTTCATAGCCGGTGGCGTCCAACGCCACCTCCGCGGGTGGGAGTGACAACTTATTGACGCCCACCAGCGCGCGCAGCTTGGGCCAGGAGATCTGGCGGTCCCCGGGAATCAAAGCGAAGAGGAAGCTGCCGTCCCGGTGCTTGACCACCAGGGACTTCACAATGTCCGCCGGCCGGATCCCCAGGATGGTGGCGGCCTCTTCCAAGCTGCGCGCTGCGGGACGTTCGACGACGTCGACATCCAGTCCGCGGGCGGCGGCATCGGCAAGGAACCGCTCCGCACCCTCAGTCTCAATGCCGCCCATCAGTCGCGGTACAGCAGTAGTGCTTCGCCCTGGCCGCCTCCGCCGCACAGGGAAACCGCGGCTTTGCCGGTTCCCCGGCGCTTGAGTTCATGGGCAGCATGCAGGGCAAGCCGAGCGCCGGACGCTCCGATCGGATGGCCCAAAGCGATGGCTCCTCCGTGGATGTTGCACTTCTCCAGGGGATAGCGCAGGTCCTTGAGGGACTGCACCGCCACCGACCCGAATGCCTCGTTGATTTCAATGAAGTCGAGGTCTTCGGCCGTCCACCCGGCACGCTTCAACGCCTGGGCGATCGCATTCGACGGCTGGGAGTGCAGCGAGTTGTCAGGCCCGGCAACCTGCCCGGGCTTGCCGACAACGGCGAGGTATTCCAGCCCGTTGTCCCGGGCGAAGCGGCGACTGGTCAGCACGAGTGCGGAGGCGCCGTCGGACAGGGGAGAGGAGTTACCCGCCGTGATGGTGCCGTCCGTCGCAAAGGCGGCCCGCAGTGGGGCGAGGGTTTCCACCGTGGTGTTGGGGCGGACACCTTCGTCCGTGGTGAGGACCAGTGGATCGCCTTTTCGCTGTTTGACCTTCACGGGAGCAATTTCGAGGTCGAAGATTCCGTCCGCGATCGCAGCCGCGGCACGCTGGTGCGAAGCCGCCGCGACCTCGTCCTGGGCCTTGCGGTCTATGCCCAGGGTGACGTTCTTGGTTTCCGTGGACAGACCCATGGATTGCCCGTCGAAAGCGTCGGTGAGGCCGTCGTGGGCGGCAACATCCAATGCCTGGATGGAGCCATACGTCCAGCCCTGGCGGGAACCGGGGAGGAGGTGCGGGGCCCTTGTCATGGACTCCTGGCCGCCCGCGACCACCACGGTGGCATCGCCGCTGCGGATCATGCGCGCGGCATCAATGACTGCTGTCAGACCCGAGAGGCACACCTTGTTGATGGTCACGGCCGGGATGTTCCAGCCCACGCCGGCCGCGATTGCGCTTTGGCGGGCCGGATTCTGTCCGGCACCGGCCTGGAGGACCTGGCCCATGATGACGGCGTCAACCTGTTCGGGCTTTACGCCGCTCGCCGCCAGTGCGGCGCCGATGGCGTGCGCGCCGAGTTCGACGGCGGTGAAGCCCGCCAATTGTCCGTTGAGGCGACCCTGCGGGGTGCGGGAAGCGGCGAGGATGACAACGTCATTGTCGTCAGCGGAGTTGCTCATGGTCTCTCTTCCGGTCCGGGAATGGTGTAGCAAGGCTATCGCGGTGTTTGTGACTAACCGTTAAACGATCCTGCCCGCCCGCGCATTCCGGGTGGCCGGAACTTCCTTCATTGGGTGCCTGCGGCAACGGTGCTTGCAATCACGGACGATCTGGGGTAGACAGGAAGGCTGCTTTGCCGTATTGTAGATATTTGCGTCTTCCCTGTTAACCTTCAGCCTTCATATAGCGGTGGGCTTTACCTCTCAGCTGCGTCATTGACGTGCCGTTCCGAAACGTGCACAACCATGCGCAGACTGGGTCCGGGTCATATAGCGGAACCGGATTAAGTATCCTGCGGAGCACTCTGCAGAATGCAAACGGGGGAGATCTGAAAACGCCTGAAGGTCTGTGGAAGGATCCCTCTTGGTCGCCTCGAGCACCTCTAATAACGAAACCGCTAACACGGCAAGCACCGATGGTGCCACCCGTCGCCTCTCATTCGCAAAGATTCACGAACCCCTTGATGTTCCGAATCTTCTCGCCCTGCAGACGGACAGCTTTGACTGGCTCGTCGGAAACGAACGCTGGCAGGCGCGGGTAGCGAAGGCTGTCGAGGAGGGCGACCTCAGCGTCGCCACCACCTCCGGACTTGCCGACATCTTCGAAGAGATCTCCCCTATCGAGGACTTCCAGGGCACCATGTCCCTGAGCTTCTCCGAGCCGGAGTTCGCTGACCCGAAGTACACCATGGCCGAATGCAAAGACCGTGACGCCACCTACTCGGCCCCGCTGTATGTCAAGGCCGAGTTCATGAACAACAACACGGGCGAAATCAAGCAGCAGACCGTGTTCATGGGCGACTTCCCCCTCATGACTGAGAAGGGAACGTTCGTCGTCAACGGCACCGAGCGTGTCGTTGTCTCCCAGTTGGTCCGTTCGCCGGGCGCCTACTTCGAGCGCACTGCAGACAAGACCAGTGACAAGGACATCTTCACTGCGAAGATCATCCCGTCCCGCGGTGCCTGGTTCGAACTCGAAATCGACAAGCGCGACCAGGTGGGCGTACGCCTTGACCGCAAGCGCAAGCAGTCGGTCACGGTTCTCCTGAAGGCCCTCGGCTGGACCGAAGGCCAGATCCTGGAAGAGTTCGGCCAGTACGACTCCATGCGCGCAACGCTGGAGAAGGACGCCACCGAGACCCGCGAAGACGCGCTTCTGGACATCTACCGCAAGCTGCGTCCGGGCGAGCCGCCCACAGTCGAGGCTGCCCAGTCCCTGCTGGACAACCTGTACTTCAACGCCAAGCGCTACGATCTTGCCAAGGTTGGCCGTTACAAGATCAACCGCAAGCTCGGCATCGACCGCTCCCTTGGTGACAAGGAAGCTTCGGTCCTGCACGTTGAAGACATCGTTGCCATGATCAAGTTCCTCGTTGCGCTCCACGCCGGCGAGAAGACCATCATGGGCAAGCGCGACGGCGAAGACCACGAGCTCCGCGTCGACATCGATGACATCGACCACTTCGGCAACCGTCGCATCCGCGCCGTCGGCGAACTGATCGAGAACCAGGTCCGCACCGGTCTTTCCCGTATGGAACGCGTCGTCCGCGAACGCATGACCACGCAGGACGTCGAAGCCATAACGCCGCAGACGCTGATCAACATCCGTCCCGTTGTGGCAGCCATCAAGGAGTTCTTCGGAACCTCCCAGCTGTCGCAGTTCATGGACCAGAACAACCCGCTCTCGGGTCTGACCCACAAGCGCCGCCTGTCGGCACTTGGCCCGGGTGGTCTGTCCCGTGACCGCGCAGGCATGGAAGTCCGTGACGTTCACCCGTCCCACTACGGACGTATGTGCCCCATCGAAACTCCTGAAGGCCCGAACATTGGTCTGATCGGTTCGTTGGCTTCCTACGGCCGCATCAACCCGTTCGGCTTCATCGAGACCCCTTACCGCTTGGTTTCCAACGGTGTTGTCTCGGACGAGGTCCAGTACCTCACGGCCGATGACGAAGCCGAGGTCCTGATCGCACAGGCCAACGCTCCGCTGGATGCCGACAAGAAGTTCTCCGAAGAGACCGTTCTTGTCCGTGCCCGTGGTGGTGGAGGCGAGCCCGTCCTGGTTCCCGCTGCAGACGTTCAGTTCATGGACGTTTCCCCGCGCCAGATGGTGTCCGTGGCAACGGCATTGATCCCGTTCCTCGAGCATGACGACGCCAACCGTGCACTCATGGGTGCCAACATGCAGCGCCAGGCTGTGCCGCTGGTCCGTTCCGAGGCTCCTTTTGTGGGCACCGGCATGGAACGTGCAGCAGCCGTCGACGCCGGTGACGTTGTCATTGCGAAGAAGGCCGGTGTGGTCACCGAGGTTTCCGCTGAACTCGTTGTCATGATCAACGACGACGGCACCGAGACCAACTACCGCATCAACAAGTTCGCCCGTTCCAACCAGGGCAACTGCTACAACCACCGTGTCCTGGTCAACGAAGGCCAGCGCCTGGAGGTTGGCGGCATCATCGCTGACGGTCCCGCAACGGACCAGGGTGAGCTTGCCCTCGGTAAGAACCTGCTCGTGGCATTCATGTCATGGGAAGGCCACAACTTCGAGGACGCCATCATCCTGTCCCAGCGCATTGTTGCTGAGGACGTCCTTTCCTCCATCCACATCGAGGAGCACGAAATCGATGCCCGCGACACCAAGCTTGGTGCCGAGGAAATCACCCGTGACATCCCGAACGTGTCCGAGGAAGTCCTGGCAGGCCTGGACGAGCGCGGCATCATCCACATCGGTGCCGAGGTTGAAGCAGGCGACATCCTGGTAGGCAAGGTCACCCCCAAGGGTGAAACCGAGCTGACCCCGGAAGAGCGGCTCCTCCGCGCCATCTTCGGTGAGAAGTCCCGCGAAGTCCGCGATACCTCGCTGAAGGTTCCCCACGGCGAGTCCGGTACGGTCATCGGCGTTCGCGTCTTCGACCGCGACAACGACGACGAGCTGCCCCCGGGCGTGAACCAGCTGGTCCGCGTCTACGTTGCAGCCAAGCGCAAGATCACCGACGGCGACAAGCTCGCCGGCCGTCACGGCAACAAGGGTGTTATCTCCAAGATCCTCCCGATCGAGGACATGCCCTTCCTTGCAGACGGTACCCCGGTGGACATCGTCCTGAACCCGCTTGGTGTTCCGGGACGAATGAACGTTGGCCAGGTCCTGGAAACCCACCTCGGTTGGGTTGCCAAGACCGGTTGGAAGATCGAAGGCGAGCCGGAGTGGGTCAAGAACCTCCCGAACCTGCCCCGTGAAACCGGCCAGACCACCGTTGCCACCCCGGTGTTCGATGGCGCCCGCGAAGAAGAAATCACGGGCCTGCTTGACTCCACCAACGTGACCCGCGATGGCGACCGTCTGATCGACTCCTCCGGCAAGACCCGTCTGTTCGACGGCCGCTCCGGCGAGCCGTTCCCGGACCCGATCTCCGTCGGTTACATGTACATCCTGAAGCTCCACCACCTGGTGGACGACAAGATCCACGCGCGCTCCACCGGCCCGTACTCCATGATCACGCAGCAGCCGCTGGGTGGTAAGGCTCAGTTCGGTGGCCAGCGCTTCGGTGAAATGGAAGTGTGGGCGCTCGAAGCTTACGGTGCCGCCTACACGCTTCAGGAACTCCTCACGATCAAGTCGGATGACATCCATGGTCGTGTGAAGGTCTACGAAGCCATCGTCAAGGGCGAGAACATCCCTGAGCCTGGCGTTCCCGAGTCCTTCAAGGTCTTGATCAAGGAAATGCAGTCGTTGTGCCTGAACGTGGAAGTTCTTTCCACCGACGGAACCACGATCGAAATGCGTGACTCTGATGACGCAGTCTTCACGGCTGCGGAAGAACTGGGCATCGATCTGTCTCGCGCAGAGCCCAGTTCCGTAGAAGAGGTCTAGCAGCCGTTCCGGCGGGCACCACTTTGTGGCTGCCCGCCGGGACAGCTCCCTCTTCCCGTAACCAAGACTTCAGAATTTAGAGAACAAGAGAGAACAGGGACCATATGTCCAGCGAATCCTCCTTCGGCCTCATGCAGATCGGCCTCGCCACCGCGGAAGACATCCGTGGCTGGTCTTACGGTGAGGTCAAGAAGCCGGAAACCATCAACTACCGCACGCTCAAGCCTGAGAAGGACGGCCTCTTCTGCGAGAAGATCTTCGGCCCGTCCCGCGACTGGGAATGCTACTGCGGCAAGTACAAGCGCGTGCGCTTCAAGGGCATCATTTGCGAGCGTTGTGGCGTTGAAGTCACCCGCGCCAAGGTGCGTCGTGAGCGCATGGGCCACATCGAACTGGCCGCGCCTGTAACCCACATCTGGTACTTCAAGGGCGTTCCCTCGCGCTTGGGCTACCTCTTGGACCTGGCACCGAAGGACCTTGAGAAGGTCATCTACTTCGCTGCCTACATGATCACCAGCGTTGACACCGAAAGCCGTCACGCCGAACTGCCGAACCTCCAGGTTGAGCACGACCTCGAGAAGAAGCAGATGATCGACAACCGCGACAGCGACATCGCCACGATCGCCCGCGACCTTGAAGACGAGCTTGCCCGTCTCGAAGGCGAGGGCGCCAAGGCTGCCGACAAGAAGAAGGCCCGCGACTCCGCCGACCGCCAGATGGCGAACGTCCGTAAGCGTGCCGACGCCGACATCGAGCGCCTTGAGCAGGTCTGGGACCGCTTCAAGAACCTCAAGGTCGCCGACCTTGAAGGCGACGAGGGCCTGTACCGCGAACTGCGCGACCGTTACGGTCTGTACTTCGAGGGCTCCATGGGCGCCGAGGCAATCAAGAAGCGCCTCGAAACCTTTGACATGCAGGCTGAGGCCGAGTCCCTGCGCGACACCATCCAGAACGGCAAGGGCCAGCGCAAGACGCGTGCCCTGAAGCGCCTGAAGGTTGTCAACGCATTCCTGACCACCAACAACAGCCCCCTGGGCATGGTTCTGGACGCCGTCCCGGTGATCCCGCCGGAACTGCGCCCGATGGTCCAGCTGGATGGTGGCCGCTTCGCGACCTCCGACCTCAACGACCTCTACCGTCGTGTGATCAACCGCAACAACCGCCTCAAGCGACTGCTTGACCTGGGTGCTCCGGAGATCATCGTCAACAACGAGAAGCGCATGCTTCAGGAAGCTGTTGACAGCCTCTTCGACAACGGCCGTCGTGGCCGCCCCGTCACGGGTCCGGGCAACCGTCCCCTGAAGTCCCTGAGCGACATGCTCAAGGGCAAGCAGGGCCGCTTCCGCCAGAACCTGCTCGGCAAGCGCGTCGACTACTCCGGCCGTTCGGTCATCGTTGTCGGTCCGCAGCTGAAGCTGCACCAGTGTGGTCTGCCCAAGCAGATGGCCCTGGAGCTCTTCAAGCCGTTCGTGATGAAGCGCCTGGTTGACCTCAACCACGCCCAGAACATCAAGTCGGCGAAGCGCATGGTTGAGCGTTACCGTCCGCAGGTCTGGGACGTGCTGGAAGAGATCATCACCGAACACCCGGTGCTGCTCAACCGTGCACCTACCCTGCACCGCCTCGGCATCCAGGCCTTCGAACCGCAGCTTGTGGAAGGCAAGGCAATCCAGCTTCACCCGCTGGTTTGTGGCGCCTTCAACGCTGACTTCGACGGCGACCAGATGGCAGTCCACCTGCCGCTGAGCCCGGAAGCCCAGGCCGAAGCACGCATCCTGATGCTGTCCTCGAACAACATCCTGAAGCCGTCCGATGGCCGCCCGGTGACTCTGCCTTCGCAGGATATGATCATCGGTCTTTACCACCTGACCACCAAGCGTGTCGGTTCTGCCGGCGAAGGCCGTATCTTCTCCTCGGTTTCGGAAGCAATCATGGCGTACGACGCCCGTGAGCTGCACCTGAACTCCCAGGTCAAGATCCGCCTGGACGACTTCGTGCCGTACGCAGGTTGGGAAGCTCCGGAAGGTTGGGAGCCCGGTCAGCCGGCTCTCGTCGAAACCTCCCTCGGCCAGGTCATCTTCAACCAGACGCTGCCTGAGGATTACCCCTGGGTTGAGGCTGTTGCCGACAAGGGCGAACTGTCCCGGATCGTCAACGACCTTGCAGAGCGCTACCCGAAGGTTGTTACGGCGGCAACGCTGGATAACCTGAAGGATGCCGGTTTCTACTGGGCCACCCGTTCGGGTGTCACTGTGGCAATCTCCGACATCGAGGTGCCGACTTCCAAGCCCGCCATCCTGGCTGGTTACGAGAACATGGCTGCCAAGATCCAGGGCCAGTACGACAAGGGCCTGATCGACGACGACGAGCGTCGCCAGGAACTGATCGAGATCTGGAACAAGGCAACCAACGAGATCGCCCAGGCGATGCGCGACAGCCTTTCCCCGATGAACACCATCAACCGCATGGTGTCCTCCGGTGCACGTGGTAACTGGATGCAGGTCCGCCAGATCGCGGGTATCCGTGGTCTTGTGGCCAACCCGAAGGGTGAGATCATTCCTCGCCCGATCAAGTCCTCCTACCGTGAGGGCCTGTCGGTTCTGGAATACTTCATCGCCACGCACGGTGCCCGTAAGGGTCTGGCCGATACCGCTCTGCGTACCGCCAACTCGGGTTACCTGACCCGTCGTCTGGTGGACGTTTCGCAGGACGTCATCGTCCGTGAAGAGGACTGTGGCACTGAGCGCGGTCTGGTCACCCCGATCGCCGTGCCGGATTCCAACGGTGAGCTCGTCCTGGACGAGAACGTCGAGAACAGCGCCTACGCACGTACGCTGGCTGTCGACGTCGTCGATGCCCAGGGCAACGTCCTGGCTGCCGGCGGCACCGACTGCGGCGACGTCGTCATCGACCAGCTGCTGGCTGCAGGCATCACCGAGGTCAAGGTCCGCTCCGTACTCACCTGTGAGTCCAAGGTCGGCACCTGCGCGCTCTGCTACGGCCGTTCGTTGGCCACCGGCAAGACCGTTGACATCGGCGAGGCTGTTGGCATCATCGCCGCGCAGTCCATCGGTGAGCCCGGTACCCAGCTGACCATGCGTACGTTCCACACCGGTGGTGCTGTTTCCGCCGGTGGTGGCGACGACATCACCCAGGGTCTGCCCCGTATCCAGGAGCTCTTCGAAGCCCGTACTCCGAAGGGTGTCGCACCGATTGCTGAAGCAGCCGGCCGCATCACCATCGAAGAGTCCGAGCGCCAGATGCGCCTGGTCATCACTCCGGACGATGGTTCCGAAGAGATCGCCTACCCGGTGCTGCGCCGTTCCCGCCTCCTCATCGAGGATGGCGAGCACGTCAGCGTCGGCCAGAAACTGATCAACGGTCCGGTGGACCCGAAGCAGGTTCTGCGCATCATGGGCCCGCGTGCCGCACAGAAGTTCCTCGTGGACGAAGTGCAGGGCGTTTACCGCAGCCAGGGTATTGGTATCCACGACAAGCACGTCGAGGTTATCGTCCGCCAGATGCTGCGCCGCGTGACCGTCATCGAGTCCGGCGACTCCGACTTGCTCCCCGGTGAGCTTGCAGAGCGCGCCCGCTTCGAAGACGAGAACCGCCGCGTCGTGTCCGAGGGCAAGTCCCCGGCTTCGGGTCGTCCGGAACTCATGGGTATCACCAAGGCTTCCTTGGCTACCGAGTCCTGGCTGTCGGCAGCTTCCTTCCAGGAGACCACCCGCGTCCTGACGCAGGCGGCCATGGAAGGCAAGAGCGATCCTCTGCTCGGCCTGAAGGAAAACGTCATCATCGGTAAGCTCATCCCGGCTGGTACGGGTCTGCCCCGCTACACAGAGGTCACTGTGGAGCCGACGGAAGAAGCAAAGGCAAGCCTGTTCACGGGCCCCAGCGCTTTCACCGACTTCTCCTATGACGCCCTGGGTGGCGACGGCGCTCCCGAGTTCCACGCCATCCCGCTGGATGACTACGATCTCGGCAACGACTTCCGCTAGAAGTGGCAGTCGGCGTTATGACGGTCAGGCCCCGCACTTTCGAGTGCGGGGCCTGGCCCGTTAACGTCGCTTTTCCCCGGGTACCCGGGGGAGCGGGGCGACGACGGCGGCAGTCACCTGCCGCCGTCGCCCTCCATACACCCGATTAAGGCTCCAGATCAAGCCGTGCTAGACTTTCTGTAATTGTTCTGTGTGGCAGTGGATGAAGGCCGCCGCAGCATCATTTTGGTTTTGTTCTCATGGTGCTGGGTGGAGCCTGTTTCCGGGTTGCGGGCAACATGCGCAACGAATGCCGCACTTTTGCACGCCTACCGGAGTTTCGGCCGGCTGCACGAGCAACGCCAAAGTTCCCACGTTTACACCGGCTGGCGCCTGTGTGTGGGGGCAGAGATCAAACAACGGAGAACACGAAAGTGCCTACGATTAACCAGCTGGTCCGCAAGGGCCGCACGCCGAAGGTCTCCAAGACCAAGGCTCCCGCGCTGAAGGGCAGCCCGATGCGTCGCGGTGTTTGCACCCGCGTTTACACCACCACCCCCAAGAAGCCGAACTCGGCTCTCCGTAAGGTGGCACGTGTGCGCCTCAACGGTGGCGTGGAAGTTACCGCTTACATCCCCGGTGTTGGCCACAACCTCCAGGAGCACTCCATCGTGCTCGTCCGTGGTGGTCGTGTGAAGGACCTTCCGGGTGTCCGCTACAAGATCGTCCGCGGCGCACTCGACACCCAGGGTGTCAAGAACCGCAAGCAGGCCCGCAGCCGTTACGGCGCAAAGATGGAGAAGAAGTAATATGCCTCGCAAGGGTCCGGCCCCGAAGCGGCCGCTAGTTTCCGATCCCGTTTACGGCTCCCCGTTGGTCACTCAGCTGATCAACAAGGTTCTGGTTGACGGCAAGAAGTCCACCGCAGAGCGCATCGTTTACGGCGCACTCGAAGGTGCACGTGCCAAGTCCGGCGGCGACCCCGTTGCCGCTCTCAAGAAGGCCATGGACAACGTCAAGCCTTCCCTCGAGGTGCGTTCACGCCGCGTTGGTGGCGCCACCTACCAGGTTCCGGTTGAGGTCAAGCCGGGCCGCTCCACCGCCCTCGCTCTGCGTTGGCTCGTGGGCTACTCCAAGGCCCGCCGGGAGAAGACCATGACCGAGCGCCTCCAGAACGAAATCCTGGATGCCTCCAACGGTCTCGGTGCCGCTGTCAAGCGTCGCGAAGACACCCACAAGATGGCCGAGTCGAACAAGGCCTTCGCACACTACCGCTGGTAAAACTTCCCGAACGCCGCCGGCTCCACCGAGCCGGCGGCGGACGTGTAGTCCATCCGAAAGGGAGACCCCGTGGCACAGGACGTGCTTACCGACCTTAACAAGGTCCGCAATATCGGCATCATGGCCCACATCGATGCCGGCAAGACCACCACTACCGAGCGCATCCTGTTCTACACGGGTGTGAACCACAAGATCGGCGAGACGCACGACGGCGCCTCGACGACTGACTGGATGGAACAGGAAAAGGAACGCGGCATCACCATCACGTCTGCCGCCGTGACTTGCTTCTGGAACCAGAACCAGATCAACATCATCGATACCCCGGGCCACGTGGACTTCACGGTCGAGGTTGAGCGCTCCCTGCGTGTCCTCGACGGCGCAGTCGCAGTGTTCGACGGCAAGGAAGGCGTGGAGCCGCAGTCCGAGACTGTTTGGCGCCAGGCTGACAAGTACAACGTTCCGCGTATCTGCTTCGTCAACAAGATGGACAAGCTGGGTGCCGACTTCTACTTCACCGTAGACACCATCATTTCCCGCCTTGGTGCCAAGCCGCTGGTCATGCAGCTGCCGATCGGTGCCGAGAACGACTTCATCGGTGTGGTTGACCTCCTCGAAATGCGCGCCCTGGTTTGGCCTGGCGACGCAAAGGGTGACGTCACCATGGGCGCTTCTTACGAAGTGCAGGAAATCCCGGCGGACCTCCAGGCCAAGGCCGAAGAGTACCGCGCACAGCTCGTTGAGACTGTGGCCGAGGCTTCCGAAGAACTCATGGAGAAGTACCTCGAAGGTGAAGAACTCACCCTTGAGGAACTCAAGGCCGGCATCCGCAAGATGACCATCAACTCCGAGCTCTACCCCGTGTTCTGTGGCTCTGCCTTCAAGAACCGCGGTGTACAGCCGATGCTTGACGCTGTTGTCGACTACCTGCCGAACCCGCTCGACGTCCCGCCGATGATCGGTCACGATCCCCGCGACGAAGAGAAGGAACTGACCCGCAAGCCGTCTGCAGACGAGCCGTTCTCGGCCCTCGCCTTCAAGATTGCTGCGCACCCGTTCTTCGGCCAGCTGACCTTCGTCCGCGTGTACTCCGGTCACGTTGAGGCCGGCGCCCAGGTGGTTAACTCCACCAAGGGTAAGAAGGAACGTATCGGCAAGCTGTTCCAGATGCACGCCAACAAGGAAATGCCTGTTGAAGGCGCTACCGCGGGCCACATCTACGCAGCCATCGGTCTGAAGGACACCACCACGGGTGACACCCTGTGTGATGCCAACAACCAGATCGTCCTCGAGTCCATGAGCTTCCCGGAGCCCGTGATCTCGGTTGCCATCGAGCCCAACACCAAGGGTGACCAGGAGAAGCTCTCCACGGCCATCCAGAAGCTCTCCGCCGAGGACCCGACCTTCCAGGTCTCCCTCAACGAAGACACGGGCCAGACCATCATCGCCGGCATGGGCGAGCTCCACCTGGACATCCTGGTGGACCGCATGCGCCGCGAATTCAAGGTCGAGGCAAACGTCGGCAAGCCGCAGGTTGCTTACCGCGAAACCATCAAGCGCGCAGTCGAGCGTCATGACTACACGCACAAGAAGCAGACCGGTGGTTCGGGTCAGTTCGCAAAGATCCAGATTGCGATCGAACCGATGGACACCTCTTCGGGCGAACTGTACGAGTTCGAGAACAAGGTCACTGGTGGCCGCGTTCCGCGCGAATACATCCCGTCTGTCGACGCCGGTATCCAGGATGCACTGAACGACGGCGTCCTGGCCGGTTACCCGGTTGTCGGCATCAAGGCCACGCTGATTGACGGCGCGTCCCACGATGTTGACTCCTCGGAAATGGCGTTCAAGATCGCCGGACGTATGGCTTTCAAGGAAGCTGCACGCAAGGCGAACCCTGTTCTGCTTGAACCGCTGATGGATGTTGAGGTCCGCACACCTGAGGAATACATGGGTGATGTTATTGGTGACCTGAACGCCCGCCGTGGCCAGATGCAGTCCATGGAGGACGCAGCAGGTGTGAAGGTTATCCGTGCACACGTTCCGCTGTCCGGCATGTTCGGCTACATCGGTGACCTGCGGTCCAAGACCCAGGGTCGCGCCGTGTACTCCATGACGTTCAACAGCTACGCGGAGGTCCCGAAGGCAGTAGCCGACGAGATCATCCAGAAAACCCGCGGCGAGTAATCTCCCGGTAACGGATGCAATTCCGGTATCGGGAAGGCATCTAAGCGCTTGAGGCGGGGCTGTGGCGAGAGCCGCAGCCCGGCCCCTGCGCAAACAGGCTCTAGGAACTATCATTGGTTCCTGAATCTGCAATTTCACCAAAACCAAGCCCCCAAGTAGACTTGCTAAAGTTTCTGCCGCGAAAAGCGCGGCCGAGGAGCACTTCACTTGAAATCGTTCTAGGAGGAACCTGTGGCAAAGGCAAAGTTCGAGCGGACTAAGCCGCACGTCAACATCGGCACCATTGGTCACGTTGACCACGGTAAGACGACGCTGACTGCCGCCATTTCCAAGGTGCTGTACGACCAGTACCCGGATCTCAACGAGCAGCGCGACTTCGCGTCGATCGACTCCGCTCCGGAAGAGCGCCAGCGCGGTATTACCATCAACATCTCCCACGTGGAGTACCAGACCGAGAAGCGCCACTACGCACACGTAGACGCCCCCGGTCACGCTGACTACATCAAGAACATGATCACCGGTGCTGCCCAGATGGACGGCGCAATCCTCGTGGTTGCTGCAACCGATGGTCCGATGGCTCAGACCCGTGAGCACGTTCTGCTCGCCCGCCAGGTTGGTGTTCCCTACCTGCTGGTCGCACTGAACAAGTCCGACATGGTTGATGACGAAGAACTCCTCGACCTCGTCGAAATGGAAGTTCGTGAGCTCCTGAGCTCGCAGGGCTTCGATGGCGATGAGGCTCCGGTTGTTCGCGTTTCCGGTCTCAAGGCTCTGGAAGGCGACCCGGTTTGGGTCAAGTCCGTCCAGGACCTGATGGCAGCTGTCGACGAGTCCGTTCCGGACCCCGTACGTGACCGCGACAAGCCGTTCCTGATGCCGATCGAAGACGTCTTCACGATCACCGGTCGTGGAACCGTTGTTACGGGCCGCGCCGAGCGTGGAACCCTCGCGATCAACTCCGAGGTCGAGATCGTTGGCATCCGCCCGATCCAGAAGACCACGGTTACCGGTATCGAGATGTTCCACAAGCAGCTCGACGAAGCATGGGCCGGCGAGAACTGTGGCCTCCTGCTCCGCGGTCTCAAGCGCGACGATGTCGAGCGTGGCCAGGTTGTCGTCAAGCCGGGTTCCATCACCCCGCACACCGACTTCGAGGCAAACGTCTACATCCTTTCCAAGGACGAAGGCGGACGTCACAACCCGTTCTACTCCAACTACCGCCCGCAGTTCTACTTCCGTACCACGGACGTAACCGGCGTTATCACCCTGCCGGAAGGCACGGAAATGGTTATGCCTGGCGACAACACTGAGATGACCGTTGCGCTCATCCAGCCGATCGCTATGGAAGAGGGCCTCGGCTTCGCTATCCGCGAAGGCGGCCGCACCGTTGGTTCGGGACGTGTCACCAAGATCATCAAGTAGTCACTGCTTGTAGATCGGTGATCTCCCGGCCCAGCCGGTAGTTTGCTCGGAAGAACCCCACCGCTTCTGTGGTGGGGTTCTTCTTTGCTATTATTTATCTATCGAATGGATAAAACACTGGTTGACGCCCTATGCCAGTGATACCGAGGAGTCGCAATGAACGCCCTGCTGATCGTGATGCTTCTTGCCATAGCCGGGGTGGTCGGCAATGCATTGGGCCGGAGCCAAGGGCGCCGGGCGGCGCTTCGCGACGGCACCCGCCCCGGGATGCCGAGTGCCCAGTACCAGGCGGGCTACCTGGCCGGACATATGGCAGGTTGGCGTGACGCCGAGGCCAAGCGCCAAGGGAGCAGTGCACATCCACCGGCACAGCCTGCGCCTGCCGCTGTCCTGCCCACGAGCCAGGGGACTATTGCACCCCAGCGCGTCCCTGTGCCGTTCCCACCCGGGCGGCCTTCATATGCAGGGCCAGCGCCCGTACATCAGCGGCCGGCCCAGACGGCAGGAGCCCCGGTGCAGGGGCCGCCACCGGTGCAGGGACCACCGCCGGTGCGGGAGTCGCCCGCAGAGGTGGCGGCGAGGAAAGCCCGCCGCGACCAACAGAACATCAACATCACCCTCTATGTCGCCAGCCTCCTGTTGGTGGCCGCGGGGGCCCTGTTTGTAGGAACCAGCCTTCCGGAACTGTTCCGTTTCGCGGGGATCTGGTTCATCACGGCGTTGTTCTACGTCTCGGGATTGGTTATCCATGCGAAGATCCCGCGACTGCGGCCGGCGGCCACGGCCTTCGTAGGGACCGGACTCGCCCTCATTCCCGTTACCGGCCTTGCCATGTACAACTTCGTTCTGCACAACGGCCCCGCTGCCTGGCTGGCCACCTCCTTGCTGGGGACCGTGGTCTATGCGTATACGGCCGTCAAGCTGGACAACAAGATCCTGGCCTACTTGTCGATCAGTTTCGTTGTCTCCACCGCATGGTCGGGAGTCTCCATCCTTGGCGGTGCGCTGGTGTGGTATTTTACTGCGCTCATCGGTGTTGCCATCGTCCTGACATTGGGTGCGTTGCTTCGTCCACGTTGGATTCCTCCGCTATATGTGCGCCCCCTGATGGTGCTGCACCCCTATGTTGTTCCGCTGGTGGCCTTGGCAGTAACCTGCACGCCGCACCTTTTGTCCCACGGTGAGTATGCCCTGGTGATGCTGATGTGTGGTTGCTACTTCACAGTGATGGTCCTGGTGCCCCGAGCCCGGTACAGGCTTCAACACTTCTATGCGGCCAGGGCCGCGCTGACCCTGTCCCTCCTGGGTCTGGTTTGGGATGCCACAGCCGACGTCAGCGCAGTGCTGCTGGCGGCGGTGCTCTGCCTCGGCGTCCAGTCACTGGGGGTTGCGTTCGGTGGCGCCATGCTGGCTCCCCGCCTGCGATGGAATGACGCGGTGTCGTGCTGGGGCCTGCAACTGGCGGCCGCTGCCGTACTGACGGCGGCTCTGGGCTTCGGCAACTTCGATCTCCCCGTCCAGATGCCCCTGTACGTGAGCATGCTGACCTCCATGGTGTTGGGTTGGAGGCTTGCCAGGGGTCCGGTGCCCGCCGCCGTTGTCCTTTTTGCGCCAGCTGCCGTCGCGGGGACCGGCCTCGTCTTCGCAGTCCTGTTGGGGGCACTGCCGGTTGCCGTGCTCTTGGCAGCGGCTGGTTCCTACTGGCTTCTGACCGCTTTGCTTCGACCAGCAGCCAACCGTCAGCACTTGGTCCTGGCTGGCCGGATAGCACTGACTGCGGCCGTCCCCAGCACTGTGGCAGCCATCTTTGAGCACAGCCAGGAAAGGGCTGCCTACACCCTGCTGGCGCTTATTGCTGCGGCGGCCGTTCAGGAACTTGGCAGTGCAATAATGTGGCGGCGCGGTGTCCGGCTTGTGGCACCGCAGGCGACTGCAGCTGTGTTCGGGGGCGTCGCGATGGCCACGCTCCTGCTGCTGCCCTTCGTTGACCACGCCGCGGGGCGTCCGAGTGTTTCGGTGGCGGTTCTTTTGGTCCTGGCCGCGGGGCTGGCCTCCGGAATGCTGCTTTTGCCCTCGGGAAAGGGCGTCGGAACCGGCCGGGAGACGTGGACGCCAACCGTCGGGGAGGTGCTGGCCCCCGTCACTGCCATCGTTGCCGGTGCCGTAGCCGCCGCTGCTGTATCACTCACATTGGCGAACTTGGTGCTCCTGGTAACAACCGCATACTTCGGCGTTACCGCGCTGCGGGTCCGGTCGGCAAACCCTCGCCAAGGGTACTGGTGGCTTGCACGCGCTGCCGGAACCTTGCTGATGGCCTCTGCCTATGTGGACGCGCTGCGTGGTGGGTGGAACGTGCAGATCGCGGGGGAGACCCCTGGCGTTCCGCTTGTCGTAGCAGTTGCTGCAGCATTGCAGTTGGCATTCCCCCTGACAGGCCGGTTCCAGCAAAGGTTCCCGCGGGCTTCCGTGGTGGACGCAGCGGTGACTGTCGCGGTCATGGCGGGAGCCACCACCGCATTGTCGTTTGCTGTGGCAGCGGGAGGGTGGTTGCCCAGGGACAGTTGGCAAGCAGGGGTGGCAGCCGTCGCCACCGCTTTCGCTGCGGCGGCGTGCACCGTGGCCCTGCGTGGTCGCGCTGGCGCCTGGATTTTTGCTCCGGCAGCGTTGGCACTGCTTTTGCCGCTTCGGCTCGGGCACGTCCGCGACGTCGAGATCCTCCTGGGCGTCTTTGCCGGCTGCAGCGCCGTCATGATGGGCCTGGCCCGGGATTCCCGCATACGTGGCGCCTATCTGCTGGGGCTTCGGATTCTCGGGGCGTCCCTCATCACCGTAGTGGTGGCGGACGCTACGGACTCGTCGGCTGCTGTGACCATCGTGCTGGCCCTGCTTCTGCTGCTCCAGCACCTTGTGACCTGGTATCTGCGTCACCGCCACGTTGATGTTGCCTTCCAACAACCGACGACGTGGGCCGCCTTGGGTGCGCAACTGTTGCTTCCTTTGGCCTACTTGGCGTCCGGGAATTACGACGGCGGTGGCCGGTGGGTGGTTATGGCCTGCTTGGTCATCGTCCCGGCAGCGGTGGCTATCGCCTGGCGGTTCCTTGGGCTCCGTGGAGCCCAATACCTGGGTGCCGCCGCTGTCGGGGTCCTGGTACTGGTTTCGGGGCCGGCGCTTCGATTCCCTTCTTATACGTGGCTGGCCCAGAAGCTCTTGAATGGGTCGCAGGTGCCCGTGGCCTTGTTCGGACTCGCTGCTTGCCTGGTTGTCTTCCGGATTGCCTTCCCGCCGCGGATCCAAAAGCCTGGTTCGACGACCCTGATCGCGGCGGAGCGCTGGTTCTGGTTGGCGTCGTCGCTGGCCTTCGTTCTCGTCGGCGGCGTGCTGACCTTGCGCATTGACTACGCCCTGACCGGGTTGTCGGTGCTGACACTGGCCGGCGTCCTGTTCGCTGCTTCCCACGTGGAACGCCTGCCTCGTCTCTACGCTGCGGCCGCACCAGCGGCCCTGTTCGGTGCGGTACCCGCCGTCGAGGGCTTGCTCCGCAACCTGCCGTCGGACGTGTGGTCCCACTACGCCGTCTGGCTCCTGGGCGCCGGAGGTACGGCAGCCGGCTTGTACGCGGCGAAGGTCTTTGGCCCGCCTTCGATTCGCCGTCAGCTATGGCGCCAGAGATCCCTGGCCGGCACCGCGGTCGCCGGCCTGGCGACCGCGGCGGTGGCGGGTATGATCCACGACGAGACAGCCTTGGTAGCGTTCGTGGTGGTGTTGGCTGCGGGCGCAGTGGTGGTGGCTGAAGTTCCCCGAGGGAAATGGCTGGCCGGAGAAGTTGCCGGGGTGATAGCCGTGGCTGCCCTGCAGCGGGCTTTGCTGTTCGTTGGTGGTGCCAGCCCCGACTGGTTCTGGACTGCCCAGTGGTACGTCGTGGCAGCTGCTGTTTTGGCAGGACTGCGCTACATCAGGGGACAGCGCGGGGAAGGCCTGCTGCGCCTGTGCATCGGAGCCGGGATCCTGTCCCTGACATCCGCGGGCACCATCTTCGGTGGAAGCTCCGGGCAGCAACTCTATGTACTTGTGGCACACGTGGTGCTGCTCGCCGTGGGACTTGTCGTAGCCGAGCGCCTGCTGGTGGCTTGGGGGGCCATCGGCGTGGTGCTGAGCATCATGTGGGCGCTTCGCACCTATGCCTTCGCAATGCTGGCCCTGGTAGCCGTGGGCCTCATTGTGCTTGCGGTGTGGCGCTTGAACCGTAAGCCGCCCGCTGGTCCCCAAGGCCCGGCCGCCGACGATGGTTCGGATGACACGGCGTCCTCGCGGGGCTATGGTGGCGTCCGATAGGGTTGGATTCTACGAAGAGGAGCACGGTGTGGAATTCCTGATTTTCCTGGCAGTGATAGCGGCCATCGGCGGTGGGGTGCTGTGGGGGCGCAAGAACTTCCGGCAAGAGATCGAGCGTGCCAAGCGCATCCGGCGCGCCAACAAGAACCAGTAGCTTCGGGCGGTGACGCCGGCTGCCTGACCAGCGCCCGCGGTCAAACCCGATAGCGATTTAACCGTTCGCGATTTAACCCGGCTGCGCTACTCGTTGCGGCTGCGCGCGCGAGCCAGCGCCCTGAGCCAGTAGAACGATTCCTTCGGGGTCCGTTCCAGGGTTTCAAAGTCCACGTGGACCAGGCCGAACCTCTGCGAGTAGCCCGCTGCCCACTCGAAGTTGTCCAGGAGCGTCCACACGTAATAACCGCGCAGATCCACGCCTTCCGCAGCGCCGCCGGGACCCGTCGCGGTGACGGCGTGGCCCAGATGCTCAGCCAGATACGCGATGCGGTTGGTGTCCGGGACAGGACCGTCGACATGGGCGGGCTCCGGAAAACTCGCGCCGCCCTCCGTGATGAAAATTGGTGGCAGGGCCTCCCCGTACCGCTGCTTCATCTCCTTGAGAACCGTGGCGAGTTGTTCCGGGGCCTCGGGCCAGCCGAAGCCGGTGGTCTCGTACTCTTGGTAGGCGGCAAGGTGGAAAGGGATGTTGGCCATCTCTTCTGCCTGCCCGGTAGGGATCTCGGCAGGCCCCCGCCCGGAAGCCACCTTGATGGGGTAGTAGTAGTTCAAGCCGTAGAAATCCAAGGGCTGGTTAATTGTCTCGAGGTCACCGTCGAGCACGGGACCCAGTGAGCGGAACCAAGGCCACAGGGGAAGCGAAGGCTTGGGGTATTGGCCAAGAAGGACCGCGTCGGCGTAAATGCGGTTCAGTATCAGGTCCAGGGCCTCAGCCATCAGACGGTCCGAGAGCCGGTTGCTGGCCGGCCGCACGGGGGAGTGCATATTGGACAGGCCGATCTTGCCCTTAGCCCCCTCTGCCCTGAGTGCTTTGACTGCCAGGCCATGGCCCAGCAGCTGATGATGGGCTGCAGGCAGGCTGTCGAACAGGAGCTGGCGGCCCGGGGCGTGCGCACCCAATGCGTAACCCTGCAGGGTAACGGAAACGGGCTCGTTCACTGTGACCCAGTGGTCCACCCGGTCGCCGAACCGGCGCGCGGCCACAGCGGCATACTCGGCGAGCCTCTGGGCAGTGTCCCTGTTCATCCAGCCGCCCTCATGCTCAAGGGCCAACGGGGTATCCCAGTGGTACAGGGTGACCATGGGTGAAATGCCGGCGGCCAGGAGCTTGTCCAACAAGCGGTCGTAGAAGTCCAGGCCGCGCTGGTTGACCGCGCCCCGACCGTCGGGTTGGATCCTCGGCCATGACAATGACAAACGGTAGGAATCGACGCCCAGCTCCTGCATCAGGGCTATGTCTTCATCCGCGCGGTTGTAATGGTCGCACGCCACGGTGGGGGAGCCGCCGTCGACGATTGCTCCTGGCTTTTCCGCGAAAGCGTCCCATCCGGACGGGCCGCGTCCATCAGCCGTGAGGGAACCCTCAATCTGGAAGGCGGCCGCCGCTACCCCCAACGTGAAACCTGGCCGCAGGCGTGCAGCGAGATCTTCCACTGAGCCTGAATCCTGGACGGACATGCCACCATCATCCCCAGTTGGCGGGGGCCGGGCAATGCCCAATGCGGGCCGATTGGCCTTTGCTCCGGATTTCCGCCATACTGGATGAGTTGTTCAAGCGCTTCTTCGTGTCCCGATCCGGATAATGCCGGGTGTCAGGGTCCAGGTTGAAGCCCAAACATAACCCTGAACCCCATGGAATGCGGTCGAGTCTGCGTGGAAATCGCGACACGCCCGACCGCGGGGGTCGGTGCGCCGGCAGGTTGAGGAACCCGGGAATATCCGGATTCAGCTTGTGCGGCGTGTGGTGGTAAAACCTCAAACGCCTCGGCGGCCACATCAACAGGTAAGTAAACAGAGCAGCCCTAACTAGAGCAGCACTAGCTGAAAGAGAGTCAGGCGACATGGCGGGACAAAAAATCCGCATCCGGCTGAAGTCATATGACCACGAGGTCATTGATGTTTCAGCGCGGAAGATCGTTGAGACGGTCACGCGCGCAGGCGCAACGGTAGTCGGCCCGGTGCCGCTGCCCACGGAGAAGAACGTTTACTGCGTTATTCGCTCTCCTCACAAGTACAAGGACAGCCGTGAGCACTTCGAAATGCGTACTCACAAGCGTCTGATCGACATCATCGACCCCACGCCGAAGGCCGTTGACTCGCTTATGCGTCTCGACCTGCCTGCAGACGTGAACATCGAAATCAAGCTCTAGGGAGGTGCTGAGAGACTATGACCGCAACCCGTAACGTAAAGGGCCTGCTGGGCACGAAGCTCGGCATGACCCAGGTCTGGGACGAGAACAACAAGCTCATCCCGGTAACTGTCGTCCAGGCTGACTCCAACGTCATCACGCAGCTGCGAAACGCAGATGTCGATGGCTATGTCGCCGTCCAGATCGGCTACGGCCAGATCGACCCCCGCAAGGTCACCAAGCCGCTGGCTGGTCACTTTGAAAAGGCTGGCGTTACCCCTCGCCGCCACGTCGTCGAACTGCGTACCGCAGACGCCGCATCCTACGAGCTGGGCCAGGAGCTCTCTGTTGAGATCTTCGAAGCCGGCCAGAAGATCGACGTCGTCGGCACCTCCAAGGGTAAGGGCTTCGCCGGTGTTATGAAGCGTCACGGCTTCCACGGCGTTGGCGCTTCCCACGGTGCCCACAAGAACCACCGTAAGCCTGGCTCCATCGGTGGCGCATCCACCCCGAGCCGCGTCTTCAAGGGCCTGAAAATGGCCGGCCGCATGGGCGCCGAGCGTCACACCACGCTGAACCTCACGGTTCACGCTGTTGACGTTGAGAAGTCGCTGCTCCTTATCAAGGGTGCCGTCCCCGGTGCCCGCGGCCAGGTCGTACTCGTACGCACCGCCGTGAAGGGAGCCTAGTTCAATGACTAGCACTGTCAAGGTAGACCTGCCTGCAGAGATCTTCGACGTCCAGACCAACGTGCCGCTGCTGCACCAGGTCGTCGTCGCACAGCTCGCTGCTGCTCGCCAGGGTACTCACAAGACGAAGACCCGCGCCGAGGTTTCCGGTGCAGGTCGCAAGCCGTTCAAGCAGAAGGGCACCGGCCGCGCCCGTCAGGGTTCCATCCGTGCTCCTCACATGACCGGCGGTGGCGTTGTCCACGGTCCGACACCTCGTGACTACAGCCAGCGCACCCCCAAGAAGATGAAGGCTGCTGCACTCCGCGGCGCCCTGTCTGACCGCGCCCGCAACGGACGCATCCACGTCATCGCTGAACTGGTAGCCGGCACCAAGCCGTCCGCCAAGGACGCACTGGCTTCGCTGCGCTCTGTCACTGAGCGCAAGAACCTGCTCGTCGTTATCGAGCGCGCCAACGATGTTGCTGCACTTTCCGTGCGCAACCTCCAGGATGTTCACGTTCTGTACGCAGACCAGCTGAACACCTACGACGTGCTCATCTCCGACGACGTGGTCTTCACAAAGGCTGCTTTCGAGGCGTTCGTCGCTGACAAGGCAAAGAACGAGGAGGCCTCCAAGTGAGCGTAACCACCATCAAGGATCCGCGCGACGTCGTGCTTGCACCCGTCGTTTCGGAAAAGAGCTACGGTCTGATCGACGAAGGCAAGTACACCTTCCTGGTGGACCCTCGCTCGAACAAGACCGAGATCAAGCTGGCCGTAGAGAAGATCTTCTCGGTCAAAGTTGACTCGATCAACACCATCAACCGTGCCGGTAAGCGCAAGCGCACCAAATTCGGCTGGGGACAGCGCAAGAGCACCAAGCGTGCGATTGTCACCCTCAAAGAAGGCACAATCGACATCTTCGGCGGTCCGCTCGCGTAGCGGAGACCACTTTAACGAGGAAATAAATTATGGGAATCCGTAAATACAAGCCGACTACCCCGGGCCGTCGCGGCTCGAGCGTAGCCGACTTTGCTGAAATCACGCGATCGACTCCGGAAAAGTCGTTGCTGCGTCCGCTGCACAAGACCGGCGGCCGTAACAACTCCGGTAAGATCACCACCCGTCACAAGGGTGGTGGGCACAAGCGCCAGTACCGTCTGATCGACTTCCGTCGTCACGACAAGGACGGCATCAACGCCCGCGTTGCCGAAATCGAGTACGACCCGAACCGCACGGCTCGCATCGCACTCCTGCACTACGTTGATGGCACCAAGCGTTACATCATCGCCCCCAACAAGCTGTCCCAGGGTGACTTCGTCGAGGCTGGCCCCGACGCTGACATCAAGCCGGGCAACAACCTGCCGCTGCGCAACATCCCGGTTGGTACCGTAATCCACGCAGTTGAACTGCGTCCGGGTGGCGGCGCCAAGATGGCACGTTCCGCAGGTGCTTCGGTACAGCTCGTTGCCAAGGAAGGCCGTTTCGCCCAGCTGCGTCTGCCCTCCGGTGAAATCCGCAACGTTGACGTGCGCTGCCGCGCAACCGTCGGCGAGGTCGGCAACGCCGAGCAGTCGAACATCAACTGGGGCAAGGCCGGCCGCATGCGCTGGAAGGGCGTTCGCCCGACCGTCCGTGGTGTAGCCATGAACCCGGTTGACCACCCGCACGGTGGTGGTGAAGGTAAGACTTCCGGTGGACGTCACCCGGTTAACCCGAACGGCAAGCCTGAGGGCCGTACCCGCCGTCCGAACAAAGAGAGCGACAAGCTTATTGTTCGTCGCCGCCGTACTGGCAAGAACAAGCGATAGGAGCCTGGACACATGCCACGCAGCCTGAAAAAAGGTCCTTTCGTTGACCAGCACCTCTTTGTGAAGGTCGCACGGGAAAACGATAAGGGCACCAAGAACGTCATCAAGACCTGGTCCCGTCGTTCGATGATCATCCCCGACATGCTCGGGCACACGATCGCCGTACACGACGGACGCAAGCACATCCCGGTGTTTGTCACAGAGTCGATGGTCGGGCACAAGCTCGGCGAATTCGCTCCCACGCGGACATTCCGCGGCCATGTTAAGGACGACCGTAAGGGCAAGCGCCGCTAAGGCGCCTGACTTTACGTCTTAGACGAGAGAAGGAAAGCAATGGAAGCCAAGGCTATTGCGCGTCACATCCGCGTAACGCCTATGAAGGCCCGGCGCGTCGTCAACCTTGTTCGTGGTAAGCAAGCGAATGAGGCTCTGGCAATTCTGAAGTTTGCCCCCCAGGCAGCTTCGGAGCCGGTATTCAAGGTACTTCAGTCGGCAATGGCCAACGCACGTGTCCTCGCGGACCGTGACGGCGTTGCATTCGACGACAGCGACCTGTTCATCAGCGAAGCATTCGTTGATGAAGGCCCGACCATGAAGCGGTTCCAGCCGCGTGCCCAAGGCCGCGCCTACCGCATCAGGAAGCGGACCAGCCACATCACGTTGGTCGTGGCAACCCCCGAGAAAGAGGAGGCTCGCTAAGTGGGACAGAAAGTAAACCCGCACGGGTTCCGACTCGGCATCACCACCGACCACGTTTCGCACTGGTTCGCTGACAGCACCAAGCCCGGACAGCGCTACAAGGACTTCGTCCGCGAGGACATCAAGATCCGTCAGCTCATGTCCACCGGCATGGAGCGCGCCGGCATCGCCAAGGTCGAGATCGAGCGCACCCGTGACCGTGTCCGCGTGGATATCCACACGGCACGCCCGGGCATCGTCATCGGTCGCCGCGGCGCCGAAGCAGACCGCATCCGCGGCGAGCTCGAAAAGCTCACCGGCAAGCAGGTCCAGCTGAACATCCTCGAGGTCAAGAACCCCGAGATGGAAGCACAGCTTGTTGCCCAGGGCATCGCTGAGCAGCTGACTTCCCGCGTGGCTTTCCGCCGTGCGATGAAGAAGGCAATGCAGTCCGCACAGCGTGCGGGTGCCAAGGGCATCCGTGTTGCTTGCTCGGGTCGTCTGGGTGGCGCAGAAATGTCCCGCTCGGAGTTCTACCGCGAAGGCCGTGTGCCCCTGCACACCCTCCGCGCGAACATCGACTACGGCTTCTACGAAGCCAAGACCACCTTCGGCCGCATCGGTGTGAAGGTTTGGATCTACAAGGGTGACGTAACCGCCAAGGAACTGGCTCAGCAGGCAGCTGCTGCTCCGTCCCGTGGCCGTGCAGGAGACCGCCCGGGCCGCCCGGGTGGCGACCGCCGTCGTCGTAACGACCGTCCGGCAGCTGAGGCAGCACCTGCTGCCGTTGAAGCACCGGCCGCTGAAGCTGCTGCCCCCGCAGCAGAAGGAGGACAGGCTTAAATGCTTATCCCACGTCGAGTCAAGCACCGTAAGCAGCACCACCCGGGTCGTTCCGGCGCTGCTACGGGCGGCACCAAGGTCAGCTTCGGTGAGTACGGTATCCAGGCCCTGAGCCCGGCATACGTAACCAACCGTCAGATCGAGTCCGCTCGTATCGCGATGACCCGCCACATCAAGCGTGGCGGCAAGGTCTGGATCAACATCTACCCGGACCGTCCGCTGACGAAGAAGCCTGCTGAAACCCGTATGGGTTCCGGTAAGGGTTCTCCGGAATGGTGGGTCGCAAACGTCAAGCCGGGCCGGGTTCTCTTCGAACTCTCCGGTGTCAATGAAGAGGTAGCTCGCGAGGCCCTGCGCCTGGCAATCCACAAGCTGCCGTTGAAGGCACGCATTGTGCGTCGCGAAGGTGGTGAATAGAAATGGCAGTAGGGTCGAAGGATCTCGCACCCGCACAGCTGGACGGTTTCGACAACGAGCGTCTCGTTGAAGAACTCCGCAAGTCCAAGGAAGAGCTGTTCAACCTGCGTTTCCAGTCCGCCACCGGACAGCTGGAGAACCACGGTCGCCTGCGCGCGGTAAAGAAGGACATCGCACGCATCTACACCGTTCTCCGTGAGCGCGAGCTGGGCATTCGTGCCGAGGTTGCCGCACCGGTTGTGGAAGCCAAGGAAGAAAAGAAGTCCAAGAAGGCTGCCAAGGCTGAAAAGGCCGAGGTTGAAGCTGGAGAGGACGCCAAGTGAGCGAGAAGGAAACTGTGACGGAAGCAGCAGCCAGCGCTGAACAGCGCGGTTACCGTAAGACGCGTCGCGGCTACGTTGTCTCTGACAAGATGGAAAAGACCATCGTTGTTCAGGTTGAAGACCGCGTAAAGCACGCTCTGTACGGCAAGGTTATTCGCCGCACCTCGAAGATCAAGGCTCACGACGAAGAGAACACCGCCGGCATCGGCGACCTCGTTCTCATCTCTGAGACCCGCCCGCTGTCCGCTACCAAGCGGTGGCGTCTGGTGGAGATCCTCGAAAAGGCCAAGTAAATCCGACGCCGGGCACGCCTGGCAGAGATTCACTGGAAAGGTCCGCATTCCCTATGGAATGCGGGCCTTTCCGCTTTCCCGGCCGGTTCGGTTACTGGCCCTGAACGTGCTAGGATATTGAGTTTGTATGGCGCCACTTGTGCGTCGTCCACTACCTCGTAAACAATCGTGCCGCTGCATACTGCCCCGCGCAGAGTTTTCTGCAAGGGAAGCTGATGCTTGTGGCACGGGCGTTTAGGCCTGTTCTGGCAAAATCCAGGCAGGTCAAGAGACACCCCGATCAACCGTTCCGCAAGGCTCATTCCGTATGCATGATTTCGGTCTGAGAACCGGCGCGACGCAAGGAGTAGAAATTGATTCAGCAGGAGTCGCGACTCAAGGTCGCCGACAACACGGGTGCTAAGGAAATCCTTACCATTCGCGTTCTCGGTGGATCCGGTCGTCGCTACGCAGGCATCGGCGACGTCATCGTCGCCACCGTCAAGGACGCTATCCCTGGCGGCAACGTAAAGAAGGGTGACGTCGTCAAGGCTGTCATCGTTCGTACCAAGAAGGAACGCCGCCGTGCGGATGGTTCCTACATCAAGTTTGACGAAAACGCAGCTGTGATCCTGAAGAACGACGGTGACCCCCGCGGTACCCGTATCTTCGGCCCGGTTGGTCGTGAACTTCGCGACAAGAAGTTCATGAAGATCGTTTCGCTGGCCCCGGAGGTGCTTTAGTCCATGGCTAAGATCAAGAAGGGTGACCTCGTTCAGGTCATCACCGGCGCCAAGCAGGAACGCGGCGGCGACCGCGGCAAGCAGGGCAAGGTCCTGCGCGTATTCCCGGCCACCAACCGCGTGCTGGTAGAGGGAATCAACCGCGTCACCAAGCACACCAAGGTCGGTCAGTCGCAGCGCGGCACCAAGACCGGTGGCATCGAGGTCGTTGAGGCCCCGATCCACGTTTCCAACGTTGCTCTGGTTGACCCGTCGACCAAGAAGCCGACCCGTGTTGGTTTCCGTCTCGACACCGTTGAGAAGGATGGCGCTACCAAGACCGTCCGTATCCGCGTGTCCAAGGCCACCGGGAAGGACATCTGATGAGTGAAACACTGTCTGAGACCACTGTCGCAAACAAGATCGTTCCGCGTCTGAAGACGAAGTACGCAGAGACCATCAAGAAGTCGCTGCAGGACGAATTCAACTACGCGAACGTGAACCAGGTTCCCCGCCTGGTGAAGGTTGTTGTGAACATGGGTGTTGGAGATGCCGCCAAGGACTCCAAGCTGATCGACGGCGCTGTCCGCGACCTCACCCTCATCACCGGCCAGAAGCCGCAGGTAACCAAGGCCCGCAAGTCGATCGCACAGTTCAAGCTGCGCGAAGGCATGCCGATCGGTGCACACGCAACTCTGCGTGGAGACCGCATGTGGGAATTCGTGGATCGTCTGGTTTCGCTGGCTCTGCCGCGTATCCGTGACTTCCGCGGCCTCAACGGCAAGCAGTTCGACGGTAACGGCAACTACACCTTCGGTCTGACCGAGCAGGTTATGTTCCACGAAATCGACCAGGACTCCATCGACCGCGTACGCGGCATGGACATCACGGTTGTCACCACCGCCAAGACCGACGACGAAGGCCGCGCGCTGCTCAAGGCGCTTGGTTTCCCGTTCAAGACCGAAAACTAACTACGTGACAGGTCCGACCGCGCAGGCTCGTAAGGGCAAGCGCAGCGGAAACCGGTACGAGGAAGGGCTATAGCCCAAATGACTATGACAGATCCTGTCGCAGACATGCTCACGCGTCTGCGCAATGCAAACTCGGCATACCACGACACCGTGTCCATGCCGTATAGCAAACTGAAGGCACGCGTTGCCGACATCCTGAAGGCTGAAGGCTACATTGCCGGCTGGAAGGAAGAGGACGCCGAGGTTGGCAAGAAGCTGACCATCGACCTGAAGTTCGGTCCGAACCGCGAGCGTTCCATCGCTGGCGTCCGCCGCATCTCCAAGCCGGGTCTCCGCGTTTACGCGAAGTCCACCAACCTGCCTCACGTGCTGGGTGGCCTGGGTATCGCAATCCTGTCCACCTCTTCCGGCCTCCTGACTGACAAGCAGGCCGGCAAGAAGGGCGTGGGCGGCGAAGTCCTCGCGTACGTCTGGTAACGGGAAAGGAAGAGAATAATGTCACGTATTGGACGTCTCCCCATCACCGTTCCTGCCGGAGTTGAGGTCAAGCTCGATGGCTCCGTCATCAGCGTCAAGGGTTCCAAAGGCGAGCTGAGCCACACTGTGGCCAGCCCGATCGAGGTCTCCCTGGAAGAGAACACTCTCACGGTCACCCGCCCGAACGACGAGCGCAACTCGCGTTCGCTGCACGGCCTGACCCGCACCCTGATCGCCAACATGATCCAGGGCGTTACCGAGGGCTACGAGAAGAAGCTTGAAATCGTTGGTACCGGTTACCGCGTTCAGGCAAAGGGTTCTGACCTGGAGTTCGCTCTGGGCTACAGCCACCCGGTTAACGTCTCTGCACCCGAAGGCATCACCTTCGTAGTAGAGGGTCCGACCAAGCTCTCTGTTGCGGGTATCAACAAGCAGCAGGTCGGCGAGGTTGCTGCCAACATTCGCAAGCTGCGCAAGCCCGACCCCTACAAGGGCAAGGGTGTCCGTTACGCCGGCGAAGTCATCCGCCGCAAGGTCGGAAAGGCTGGTAAGTAAACCATGGCCATCGCAATTAACAAGAAGCGTACGAACAAGAGCAAGTCGGCTGCACGCAACCGTCGCCAGCTTCGTATCCGCAAGCGCATCACCGGTACGGCTGCACGTCCTCGTCTGGTCGTCAACCGTTCGGCACGCCACATGTTCGTCCAGGTTGTCGATGACAGCAAGGGTGTAACCGTGGCTTACGCTTCCACTCTGGAAGCTGACCTTCGTGCACTTGACGGAGACAAGACTGCCAAGGCCAAGCGCGTCGGCGAGCTCGTTGCCAAGCGTGCAAAGGCTGCAGGCGTCGAAGCTGTTGTCTTCGACCGTGGCGGTAACAAGTACCACGGCCGCATCGCCGCCGTCGCTGACGGTGCTCGCGAAGGTGGGCTGGCACTGTGACCGTTGAAAATAACGAAAAGGACATTCAGGTGACTGAAGCTGTAGCTGCTGAAGCAACTGAGACCGCACCCGCTACCGATGACCGCCGCGGCGGACGTCGCGGCGAGCGTGGCGACCGTGGCCAGGGCCGCGGCGACCGTGGTGGCCGTGGTGGCCGCGACGGCGGTCGTGAAGCCGAGAAGAGCCAGTTCGTAGAGCGCGTTGTCACCATCAACCGCGTTGCCAAGGTCGTCAAGGGTGGTCGTCGCTTCAGCTTCACCGCACTCGTCGTCGTCGGTGACGGCAACGGCATGGTCGGCGTTGGCTACGGCAAGGCCAAGGAAGTTCCCGCTGCTATCGCAAAGGGCGTAGAAGAGGCCAAGAAGTCCTTCTTCCGCGTTCCCCGCGTTGGCAACACCATCCCGCACCGTGTGCAGGGTGAGGCTGCTGCAGGCGTTGTCCTGCTGCGTCCGGCTTCCGCCGGTACCGGTGTTATCGCCGGTGGTCCGGTCCGCGCGGTATTGGAGTGCGTGGGTATCCACGACATCCTCTCCAAGTCGCTCGGTTCTTCCAACGCGATCAACATCGTTCACGCGACCGTTGCCGCTCTGAAGCAGCTCGAAGAGCCCGCTTCCGTGGCTGCCCGCCGTGGCCTGCCGCTGGACGAGGTTGCTCCTGCTGCTCTGGTGCGCGCGCTCCAGAACCAGAAGGCAGGTGTTTAGTCATGGCTAAGAACCTGACTCCCTCCGACGCCAAGTTGGAGATCACCCAGATCAAGGGCGTCATCGGCGCCAAGCAGAACCAGATCGCCACCCTTCGGTCCCTCGGCCTGAAGCGCATCGGACACACCGTTGTCCGTACCGCTGACGCCGTGACCGTTGGCATGCTGAACACGGTTCCGCACCTCGTGAATGTAGAGGAGGCGAAGTAATGGCAGAGAACAAGACCGCCGCAGAGGCTGCTGAGAAGCAGAACACTCTGAAGGTCCACCACCTGCGTCCCGCCCCGGGTGCCAAGACAGCCAAGACCCGTGTTGGTCGTGGTGAAGGCTCCAAGGGTAAGACCGCTGGTCGCGGTACCAAGGGTACGAAGGCCCGCTACCAGGTAAAGGCTGGCTTTGCCGGCGGCCAGCTGCCGCTGCACATGCGCCTGCCGAAGCTGCGCGGCTTCAAGAACCCGTTCCGGGTTGAATTCCAGGTTGTAAACCTGGAGAAGCTCAACGAGCTCTTCCCGGAAGGTGGCACCGTCACCGTTGAGTCCCTGGTAGAGAAGGGTGCCGTTCGCAAGAACCAGCCCGTAAAGGTGCTCGGCACCGGCGACATCACCGTCAAGGTTGACGTCACCGTGCACGCATTCTCTTCCAGCGCTGCGGAAAAGATTGCCGCAGCAGGCGGATCCACCAACGCCCTCTAAGGGTTTGTGGGGCATCAGCCCGCTGTAACAAAGAATCCCGGTATGCGGGGCTTCGGCCCCGGATACCGGGATTTTTTTGGTGGTTGTGGACTCTCGATTATTCCGACGGCGTCACAAGCAGTTAGACTCGGTTGTTGGGTTTCATTGAGCCCGACCACATCCTTGTACTTTCTACTCAGGAGGACGCTTGCTAAGCGCATTCGGCCGGGCGTTTCGGACGCCTGATTTGCGACGCAAGTTGTTGTTCACGCTGGGAATCATCACAATCTTCCGCTTGGGAGCTTTCATCCCCTCGCCTGGTGTGAACTACCAGAATGTCCAGCAATGCTTGAACAACGGTGACACCTCGCAGGGCATCTACCAGCTGGTGAACTTGTTCAGCGGCGGCGCGTTGCTGCAGGTCTCGATCTTTGCCTTGGGCATCATGCCCTACATCACGGCGAGCATCATCGTGCAGTTGCTTCGGGTGGTTATTCCCCGGTTCCAGCAGCTGTACGAAGAGGGCTCATCGGGGCAGTCCAAGCTGACGCAGTACACCCGGTACCTCACCATCGCACTGGGCCTGCTGAACGCCACAACCCTGGTCTCCTTGGCCCGCTCGGGTCAGTTGCTGCCCGGCTGCAACCTGCCGATCATCCCCGATGAGAGCATCATCACCACCCTTCTGCTCATCATCACGCTGACAGCGGGCACGGGCCTGATCATGTGGATGGGCGAGCTCGTCACCGAGCGCGGCGTTGGCAACGGCATGTCGCTGCTGATCTTCACCTCCATCGCAGCCGGCTTCCCCCGCTCACTTGGCTCCATCTGGGAGACCAAGGGCCCGGGAACCTTCTTCGTCGTTCTTGCCATCGGCCTGCTTACGGTGGCCCTGGTGGTCTTCGTGGAGCAGTCGCAGCGCCGTGTTCCGGTGCAGTATGCCAAGCGCATGATTGGTCGTCGCACCGTGGGCGGCACCAGCACCTACATTCCCATCAAGGTGAACATGGCCGGCGTCGTGCCCGTCATCTTCGCTTCCTCCATGCTGTACCTGCCCGGCTTGATTTCGCAGTTCAACCAGCCGAAGCCAGGGGAGCAGATGGCCCCGTGGGTTGAGTGGATCAACAACAACCTCACCCGTGGCGACCATCCCATCTACATGGCGCTTTACTTCGCCATGATCGTGTTCTTCACCTACTTCTACGTAGCCATCACCTTCAACCCTGAAGAAGTGTCGGACAACATGAAGAAGTACGGCGGGTTCATTCCGGGCATCCGGGCGGGTAAACCGACCGCGGACTACCTGCAGTACGTGCTTTCCAGGATTACTTTGCCTGGAGCCCTCTACCTGGGCTTCGTGGCGTTGATTCCGCTGGTTGCACTCGTCCTGATCAATGCCAACCAGAACTTCCCGTTCGGTGGCACGTCAATCCTGATCATGGTGGGTGTCGGCCTGGAAACCGTCAAGCAGATTGATGCGCAGCTACAACAACGTCACTACGAAGGGCTTTTGCGATGACGAGAATGCTGATCATTGGACCTCCCGGTTCGGGCAAGGGTACGCAGGCTGAGCGGATTTCGGAGCGCCTCGGCGTAGTCGCCATCTCCACCGGCGACATCTTCCGTGCCAACGTCAAGGGTGAAACGCCCTTGGGTATCGAAGCCAAGAAGTACATGGACGCCGGTGACTTCGTTCCGGACAGCGTCACGAACAACATGGTTCGCGATCGACTGAGCCAGAGCGATGTCGAGAACGGCTTCCTGCTCGACGGCTACCCGCGCACCACCGCGCAGGTTGACTACCTCGACCAGATCCTCGCTGAGGGTGAGCAGGAGCTCGACGTCGTGCTCCAGCTGACCGCGGATGACGAAGAACTGGTTGCACGCCTTCTGGGCCGTGCCAAGGAAACGGGACGTTCGGACGACAACGAGGCCGTGATCCGTCACCGTCTTGACCTCTACCACGAGCAGACCGAAGCCGTTGTGGCCAAGTACGCTGAGCGCGGCATCCTTACTCAGGTGGATGGCATCGGCGGTATCGATGAAGTTACCGACCGCGTGCTCACAGCCATCGAGTCGGCCAAGGCTGTCTAGCGTTTTTCCACATAGCCGGGGAACCGGAGCTGGAGTGAAGGGTGTGTCCCGTACCATGGGTGCGGGACACACCCTTTTTCGTTGAAGCGGCACATTCTTGGGGGAAGCGCATGCAGACAGCTCTGTCAGGACGTAGCCGGATTTCGGGGCTTGAGGTCTACCTGCCACCGACGCGGCTGGATACGGCCGCCGTCGAACGCCGCATTGCCGAATCCAGCCCTGGCTTCCGCGTGCCGACAGGTCTGATTGGCCGGGTCACGGGGATCCGCTCGAGGAGTGTCATGTCCCCGACGGAGCAGGCGTCGGATCTGGCCGCCAACGCCGCTGCCAAGGTCCTGGCGGAATGCGGATTGCAGGCACCTGACGTGGACCTGCTGGTCTTTGCCTCTGCCAGCCAGGACATGGTTGAACCCGCTACGGGACACATGGTGGCAGCGAAACTGGGACTTTCATGCCCTGTGATGGACGTCAAGAACGCCTGCAACAGTTTCCTCAACGGTATGGAGGTTGCCGACGCTCTGATCGCCGGAGGGCGCTATGGGAGGGTTCTGGTGGTCACGGGGGAGTCGCCTTCCCGGGCGGTGCGGTGGTCGGTGCCGGACTTCCCGACGTTCGCCTCCAGCTTCCCCGGGTACACCATGAGCGACGGCGGCGCAGCAGTGTTGCTGGAGGCCGCGGTTGATCCCGCCGCAGCTGCAGACGGGGCGGCCGGAATCCTGGCCATGGGCTTCACCGCGCGAAGCAGCCATTGGTCCGTGGGTACCTTGGCGGCGGGAGGGTCGGCCTTCCCCCGTGATCCAGAGGCCAGCTACTTCAACATGGACGGGGAAAAGCTCAAGGATGCGTTCTTGGACCTCGGCTCCGACATCCTTGATGCGACTCTCGCGGAGATGCACCTCGCGTGGACGGACTTCGCTGTCGTCTGCGTACACCAGGTCAGCGCACCGTACCGGCAAATATTCGCCGAAGGTGCCGGTGTGCCTGCGGACTTGCTGGTTCATTCCGTTGAGGACTTCGGAAACCTCGCCTCCGTCAGCCTTCCATTGCAACTGAAGCTTGCCGTGGACAGTGGCAGGGCCGGACCCGGGGACCTGGTGGCGTTGGTCGGTTTGGGCGGCGGCGTGAGCCTGGGAATGGCGGTGGTGCGGCTGTGAGCCCGCAAGAGATTCGCAACAGGCTTGCGAGTACGGCTTCCACAAAGTCCTTATGCGTGGCCATGCCGATGCTCAATGAAGAGAAGCTGGTACGGCAGGCACTGGATTCGCTGGCGGCGCAGACGTTTCAGGATTTCACGGTAGTGGTGGTGGACAACGGCTCCACGGATCTCAGCTGCGCCATCGTGACTGAGTTCGCGTCAGCGCACCCGGGGATGGATGTCCGATTGGTTCACGACAGCGAGAAGGGCACGGGCGCGGCAGCTGATACCGGCATGCGCTTCGGCGTGGAGCACGGTGCGCGCTGGCTGGCCCGCACCGATGCCGATTGCCTGGCCGCACCGGACTGGACAGAGCGGATCATGGCTGCATTCGATGACGGCCTGGAGCTGGTTGCCGGACAGCTGAATCCCAGGGAGGACGAGGGCATAACTGCCCGGGAGCGGATCATGATGTTGTTGGCCGTCGAGGTGGCGTCGTTCTTCGGCCGGATCCGCCCGGGAAACAAGGGCGAGGGATACTTGGGTCCGTACCAGATGCTTCCTGGTTGCAACATGGCCATCACCGCAGACATGTATCACCGTTCAGGGGGTTTCCCCAGGACCAGGATCGAAGATCTCCATGAGGACCGCGCCTTGTCCAACCGGGTGCGTAAATTGACGCGCAACTACGCCCTTCGACGCGATGTTGTGGTGTTCGGTTCCTCCCGACGGGTCAAAGCGTGGGGGCTGAAGAACACTCTCGCCTGGTACGCGGACCACCGGTACCGCCCCGAACACGTGGATATCCGGTGATGCGGGGCCTTGCAGCGATCAACCCGCAGTGTACGGCGGAACGTTGGGAGCGCCGCGTCCATCTGGGAGCCCACCCCGTGTTGTATCCCGTGATCCGCGGCCTGGGTGCCATGGGTCCTGTGGTTCGCATCCCGGGACTCGGTGTGCTGGTCAGCGAAGCGGGACTGGTTCGGGAGGTGCTGATGAGCCAGGACGCCTACGTCAAGAACGGCCCATCAGGCTCGGGTGCGCTGTGGACCCCCGTTGTGGGGCCCAAGGCCTTGGTGAACATGGATGGTGAGGAACACAGGCTGCTGCGGCGGCGCCTGGGTGACCTTTTCACTCCCCGCTCCGTGGAGGGCATCGTGGAACCGGCAGCGGCAGCTCTGAAGGCGCGCCTGCACGGTGATTTGGACGCGAACGGCCGCGTGGATCTGGTGGACTGCGTCAAAGAACTGGCCGGCGGGGTCATCTCGCGCCTGCTGGGGGTTCCGGACGATGCCCCGGGGAGGCTGGCGGACAGGGAGCTTTTCGACCTCGGCTCCTCCATCTCGTCGCTTGTCCGCCTGGGCCGGCCGACGCTGACGGCGGGCCAAGTGGCCAGGGGAAAATCCGCCGTCGCGGTTTTGGCTGGACCGGTCCGGACGGCGTACAGGGAAAGCGACCCGGATACCTTCCCCGGCAGGCTGCGTGAGCTCGGTATGGCAGAGGACGAAGCCATGGGCATCATCAGTGCGTTCGTGATGGTGGGCACCGAGACGCTGGTGTCGTTTGTGCCAAGGCTGGTGGCGTTGCTTGCTGACAGTGGACGGCTCAGTGAACTGGCCGCGGACAGGTCCGTTGTTCCGGCCGCCGTCAACGAGGCCCTGCGCTTCACGGTTCCTTCGCCCATGATGCTGCGGGACGCAGTGGTTGATGGATACATAGGCGGTACGAAGGTCTTCGCCGGGGACAGGATCCTGCTCTCAACCATCCACGCAGCCAAGAGCCTGGGTGGATTTGATCCGGCACAGGCAACACCACAGCAGGCACGTCAACTGTGGTTCGGTGCCGGACCGCATTTCTGTATCGGCATGCCGCTTGCCATGGCGGAAATCAACAAGACGCTCGAGCTGCTCCTGGACATGTACGCCCAGCGGCCGTGGTTGATCGCTGCCCGCCAGGTCAGCAGGGGAGTGCTGATTCCCGGGTATCGGAAGTTGGAGTTGGCCCATGCCTGACGAGACACCCGGCCTACCCCTGATGGCAGAGGATCTGATCACCGCCGTCTATGCCGTGGCGGACCGTGTTCCGGACCGTCCCGCCATCACGGCACCAGGCAAAAGCCGGCCACCGTGGGCACGGCGGAGAAACGACGGCGTCCGGCCCGGTCGTACCATCACGTACCGCGAGTTGGTGGATGGCATTGAGGCCACGGCCCGGCGTTTGCAGGATGACGGATTCGGGACAGGGGAGCGGATGCTCTTCTCGGTCCGTCCCAGTCCCGAAGCGTTCATTCTGGCACTTGGAGCCGTCAGGGCGGGCGGCTCCGTGGTGTTCATCGATCCCGGCATAGGGCCTTCGCTCTTCCGGGACCGGGCAGAACTCGCTGCGCCGCGCTGGGCCGCGTCGGAGTCACTCCTGTATGCCGTCAGCGCCAGGAGCCCGCTCCGTCCCATCGCACGCGGCCGCGGCCTGCTGCTCCCGGACTACGGGGCCATGGATGTCCGCCACTACTACTCCGGGCCGTGGCTCCCCGGCGTCCCCCGCGGCGCTTCGCCGGTAAAAGGGCTTGCGGCAACACTCCCTCAGGGGCAAGAATCCGCCAGACCCACAGAAACGGTGACCGAACAGGAAGCGGTGATCATCTTCACCTCCGGTACCACCGGCTCACCCAAAGGGGTCATTCACACGAGGGGTTCCCTGGCAGCAGGTTTCGGGCAATTATCGACGCGTTGCAGCTTCGGTGAGGGGGACCGGATCCACTCCGAGCAGCTCATGATGGGCCTTCCGGCCTTGATCGCCGGCGCCCACTGGACGATGCCCGGTTATGGTTTCTCGGCTCACATCGACCCGCTTCGCCTGGCCGGCGAGTTGGGTGCCGTGGCCGGCAAAGAAACGTCGTACGACGCCGCCACGCACCTTTTCCTGGTGCCCTCCCAACTGGCGCCCATCCTGGACGCCATCGAAGACGGTTCCGTCACTCTGCCCGCGACACTGAGAACAGTGATGCTGGGGGCCGCCCCCATCCTTGCTCCCTTCCTTGAACGGGCAATGAAGCTCCTGCCCGGGGTCGGGTTCAAACTCATCTACGGCATGACCGAGGTGCTGCCCATCGCCATTGCCGATGGCCGGGAGAAACTGGCCTTCGCGTCCGGCGCCGAAGCCGGGTTCACTGCGCCCGATGGCAGCGGTGAGGGCGACTTCCTCGGGGAGCCGCTGCCCGCCGTCGGGATCCGCGTAGCAGCCGACCACGAGCTGTTCGCCCGTGGGCCGAACATGTGCCGTGGCTACTTGGGCGAGGACCCCATGGTGGAGCACGCCACTGGCGACCTCGTCCGGCTGGACCACGGAGGAACCGGTGCGCCCAGGCTGGTCATGATCGGACGCAAGAAGGACATGATCATCCGGGGTAAGACAAACATCTACCCCGCGTTGTATGAGCCGGTCATCGCAGCTGTGCAAGGGGTCCGGACTGCCGTCATGGTGGGGGTACCGGACACTATCGGAGACGAGGCGGTATGGCTGGCGGTGGTCCCTGAACCGGACCAATCCGCTGTTGAGCTGAAGTCTCGGCTGGCCAGGGAACTGCCCATGCTCATCGACGAGTCCGCCCTTCCGGACCATATCGAAGTCGTGGAATCCATCCCATCCTCCGGCAGGCACAGGAAGCCGGACCGGGTGGCCCTGCGCGGGATGTTTGCCGCACGCCGGGACCCCGGGGAGGCCACGTGAGGATTGCAGTGACAGGCGCGACGGGGTTCGTTGGAGGAGCCGTGGCGGATGCGGCTGAAGCCCGTGGCTGGGACGTCGTCCGCTATGCCCGCCGCCAGGGAGAGGGCTTGGAGTACTGGGACCTGGCGGGGCTGCCGCCTGCCCGGCTTCCGCACGTGGATGCGGTTGTCCACGCCGGTGCCCAGGTGGCCGACTGGGGAGACGCTGCCGTTTTTCACCGGGCAAACGTCGAGGGGACAAGGGCGGTCGCCGAAGCGTTCGCCGGGACACGCCTGGTCCATATCTCAAGCTCCAGCGTCTATCCGTGGTGGGAACCATGCGTGGATCGCCCCGAAGATGAGGTTGCTGCGCGACACCTGAATGCCTATGGACGCAGCAAGGCGCTCGCCGACGTCGAAGCCAGGAAACACGGCGATGCCGTGGCACTGCGTCCCCACGCCGTGTACGGCCCGGGTGACCGGACGCTGTTGCCCCGCCTCGTCAGCAACATTCGTGCAGGGCGGCTGCTCAGCATCGGGCACCCCGGGGTGAAACATCAACTGACCCATGTAGACAACCTGACACGGGCCGTCCTGGCCGCCTGCCAGTCGACGGTGCGCGGTGCGGTGAACGTGGGGGATGCCCAGCCTGTGGAGCTGGGGGCTGTATTGCGGCAGGTACTCGATGTTTCAGGACGCAGCGACGTCCCCGTCACCTACCTTCCGGAGCCCGCGGCCATGGCGCTCGCGGCCGTTTCGGAAGCAGCTTCGCGGGCTACGGGCCGTGCTCCGAAGCTGACCCGCTACGCCGTCAGCCAGGTAGGAAAGCAGCGGACGTACCGTTTGGACCGGCTGCGGGACGAGCTGGGAATCGAGCCAATTTCGACCACGGTCTCCGATGCGGGAAAATGGTTGGAGCACGGGGCCTGATCGGTCCCAACAGCAAACCTTCCAGAGGAGAACATGGCGTTCGGTCAGCCCCGCATTGAATATAAGAACAACGAGCAGATGCGTACGATGCAGCAGGCCGGGCTTGTCCTGAGCAGGGCACTGGACGCTGCCGTTGCGGCTGCCAAGCCCGGCGTCACCACCAAGGACCTGGACGACGTCTTTGCAGCAGTCCTCAATGACGCAGGAGCCAAGTCCAACTTCCTCGGATACCACGGGTTCCCGGCGACCATCTGCGCCTCCGTCAACGAGGAAGTGGTCCACGGCATCCCCGGTGGACGCGTCCTCCAAGACGGAGACATCATCTCCATCGACGGCGGCTGCATCGTGGATGGCTGGCACTCCGACTCGGCGCGGACGGTCATCGTGGGCACCGCGGATCCCGAGGACCAGCGGCTGTCGGACGTCACCGAGGCCGCCATGTGGCGGGGTATCGCTGCCTTGGCCAAGGGCAAGTTCGTGGGAGACATCGGAAACGCCATCGATGACTACGTCTCCTCGGTCCCGGGCAAGCCGCTGGGCATCCTGGAGGACTACGTCGGCCATGGCATCGGTTCCGAAATGCACATGGCACCTGATGTCCTGAACTACCGGACCAGCCACCGTGGTCCGAAGATCCGCCCGGGCTTGTGCCTTGCGATTGAGCCAATGCTGGTTCGCGGCGGCATCGAAACGGCCACCCTCGACGACGACTGGACCGTGGTCACCACTGACGGCAAGCGTTCCTGCCAGTGGGAGCACTCCGTAGCAGTGCATGAAAAGGGCATCTGGGTGCTGTCCGCCCCCGATGGAGGCGCAGAGCAATTGGCGCCCCTCGGCGTCGTGCCTGTCCCCATCCCGTAACTGCTCCAAAAGGAAGAGCGCGGCTACCGAAGTAGCCGCGCTCTTTTGTTTTTTCCAGAGGGGTCAGGACTTCAGCTTCGGCTTGACGTCCTTGGTGTAGATGCCCTCAAGCGTCTTCTTCAGCTCGGTCATGGTCGCCTGGACATCGCCCTGCTGCGTGAGGATTTTGGCTGCTGACTTGGCCATTTCCTGATCGGCGCCCGGCAGGAACACGCGGGCGTTGTCCTGGACCTTGGTGGCAGCGAGCTGGTCCATGGCTGTCTTGATCTGCGGAGTGGCCGCGAGAACAGAGGACATGTCTGCCGAGAGCCTGGTGGGCATGTAGCCGGTGGCGGCTGAAAACGCGGCAGTGTTCTCCGGCTCGGTCATGAATTTAAGGAAGGTTGCCGCGGCCAGCTGCTCCTCCTTGGTGATGCCGCTGGGAATGCCGAGACCCGCACCGCCGGTAGGGCAGACGCTGCTCGGGACCTCGGGACCGCCGGGAAGGAACCCGACACCCACGTTGAACTTGGCTGCTTTCAGGACCCCCAGGAGCGAACCCGTGGAAGAAATGGTGGACGAGGTGATTCCGGCGGCAAAGTCGTCAGCGGCCTCCTTGGATGAAACACCGGCCCAGCCATCCTTGTAGATGGAGTCCTGGGCCCACTGAAGCGCGGCCACGGATTCCTTGGAGTCGCAGGTGATGTCCCAGCCCTTGGACCAGGCACCGCCCCAACCCCACAGGTTGTTCTGCAGCGTCCACCCGGCATAGCCCGCCAGGGCCGGGTAGATGTAGGCGTACTGCGCTCCGGAGGTGGCCTTGAGTTTGGGAGCCCACTCGGCGAACTCCTGCCACGTGGCCGGTGCGCGGTCCGGCAGGCCTGCTGCCTTGAAGTGGTCCTTGTTGTAGTAGAACAAGGGGGTGGAACGGCCGTACGGAAGGGCCCATTGCTTGTTGTCGTACTTGTAGTCGTCGACCAGCGATTTCTGGAAGTCGTCGATCTTGATGTCCAGCTGCTTCACCAGGCCATCGATGGGGATGATGCTGCCGTTGGAGAAGTAGCGGAACCACCAAACGTCGGAGAGCACAACCAGCCCGGGCAGACCGGTTTTGGCTGCCTGGGACGTCTGGAACTTCTGCGCGATCTCTTCATAGTTGGCGCCCGCGGTGACCAGGTTGACCTTGATATCGGGGAACTTGGCGTGGAACTTCTCGATGATCGCCTTTTCCACATCCTGCGACTTGCCGGGGTGGTTCGTCCAGAAGTCGATGGAGGCGGCCGGCTTGACGCCACTGAAGTCGATAGTGGCGGTGTCGACGGCGTCTGCCGTGCCCGCCGTCGACGGTCCGCCGCATGCGGCGAGGGCCGCTGCTCCGGCTCCGAGGCCTGCCAATCCCAGGAAATGGCGGCGGTCAAGGTTGGTGCGCATGATGCTTCCTCTCAATTACTGACTTTGATGCGAATGGTGTGGTGGAGAATCAACCGGTGACACTGCCTTGGGTCAGACCGGCAACGATGTAGCGCTGGAGTGCTGCGAAGACCAGCAGGATGGGGACGATCACCAGTACCGCGCCGGCCATGAGGATTCCCCAGCCGGCTCCGTTGCCTTCGGAGTTCTGGAGGAGGGTCAGTCCTACCGGAAGCGTCATGGTTTCGGGCCGGTCCGTGATGATGAGGGGCCAGATGTAGTCGTTCCATTCGCTGACCACGGTCACGAGCGCCACGGTGGCGATCGACGGGACGGACACGGGAACGATGATCTGCCACAGCCTGCGCCAGTGTCCGGCGCCGTCAATCTCCGCCGCTTCAAGGATCGACGGCGGCAGCGTCAGGAAGTGCTGGCGCAGGAGGAACGTGCCGAACGCCGTGCCGAGCCCGGGAAGGATGATGCCCCACAGGGTGTTCTTTCCGCCCATGCCGGCGATCAGGATGTAGTTGGGCAGGATCGACACCTGCGCGGGGACCATAAGAGCCACAAGAATCAGCACGAAGATCACGTTTTTGAACGGGAAGCGCACGAACACCAAGGCATAGGCGGTGAGGATTGCCAGAACCACTTTGACCGACGAGCCCACGATGGTGACGATCAGGCTGTTGGCGAAGAACTGTGCGAACGGAACGGTGGTCATGGCCGTGACGTAGTTCTGCAGGTTCAGTGACTGGGGAAGGATCCGAAGGTCCATGGTGACGATTTCGCCGGGTTGCTTGAAGGAACTCAGGAGCATCCACAGCAGCGGCAGGAAGACCACCAGCGTTGCGACGATCAGGGGAACATAGCCGGTGGCCACGGTCTGGAGGAGATTGGACCTGGACAGGGGGTTGGGCCTGGCGGGCGGACCCTCCGGTGAAGCAGTCTGTTGGGGTTCTTCACGCACGACGACGGGTGCAGGGGCGCTCATGAATAGTGGACCTTTCGCTCAACGAACCGCAGTTGGAGGACGGTGATGACCAGCAGGATGGCGAAGAGGATCACCGAAATTGCGGCCGAATAGCCTGCCCGGTTGTATGCCCCGAAGGCCTGCAGGTACGCCTCGTAGATCAGCGTGCTGGTGCCGTTGCCCAGAGGGGTCATGATGCGGATGAGGTCGAAGGCCTGCAAGGAGCTGAGCATGGTGGTGATGAGCAGGAAGAACGTGGTGGGGGAGAGCAGCGGCAAAGAGATGTTGAAGAACCGCCGGAAACTGTTGGCACCATCCAGTGCCGCGGCCTCCATCACGTCGCGGGGAAGGGACTGCAACCCTGCCAGGAAAACCACGGCGCAGTAGCCCAGGTTCTTCCACACGTAGACGATGATGACCATCACCAGGGACAGCTGCGGATCGTTGATCCATTGCGGGCTCTGTTGCCCGAGTCCGCGCAGGATCCAGGCCAGCACTCCGTAACCGGGATCGAAGATGAACAGCCACACCAGGCCGACGCCCACTCCGGAGAGTACGTAGGGCGCGAACACCGCTGACCGGGCGAAGGTGGTTCCACGGACTTTCGAATTGAGCGCGAGGGCCACCAGTAGGCCAAGGATCATGGAGCCGCCTACGGTGAACACCGTGAAGATGGCCGTGGTTCCGAGGACCTTGGACGCATCCTCACTGGTGAAGAACGTGACGTAGTTCTGGAGCCCGACAACGGTGGCCGAGGCCGAGCCCAAGGTCCAGTCCAGTGTGGAGTAGTAGATGTTGATGATCAGGGGCCAGTAGGTAAACGTGCCGATCAGGATCAGGTTGGGCAAGGCCATGGCAAGGAACACCACGAAGTCCTTGCGGCTGCGACCGGACCAGCGTCGTCTTGCGGGCACGGCGGTGCTGTTGTTCATCAAAGGGACAGTCATGTATTACTCACGGTTTCGGCGGAATGCGGGGCGCCTGCTCCCTGCCAGGGGCGGCGAAGACAGGCCTAGCTCACCACATTGACGCCGCGTGCCCGGGCCAAAATGGTCCTTCGTAGCGAGAGTTGTCTTACACTTCCGGACCCGTTTACCGGGCGTTACTCACGAGTTCGTATTTGAGGTTCGACTCCCGTTTCATGACCGGCCCGGGGGTGGAGAATGGACCCATGACGGCGATCACCGATGTCCCGGGTATCCGGGTTGGGCACATGCAGAAGAACGACGGCGGGTGGCTGAGCGGCGTTACAGTCGTCCTTCCGCCACCGGGAACCGTGGGTTCCATTGACGTCCGCGGCGGGGGCCCTGGCACACACGAGACCGACGCCCTGGACCCGACCACCTTGGTGTCCACGGTCGATGCCGTGGTCTTGACCGGCGGCAGTGCTTTCGGTTTGGCTTCGGCCACGGGTGCCCAACTCTGGTGTGAGGAACAGGGCCGCGGCTTCGCCGTCCCTGGAACTGTCGTGCCGATCGTTCCCGCTGCTGCCATCTTCGACCTCGGGCGCGGTGGCGACGTGCGCGCCCGACCCGATGCCGACATGGGTTACCGGGCAGCTGCGGCAGCGTTCGCCTCAGGCGACCATGCCGCCGTCGAACGTGGAAACGTCGGCGCGGGGACCGGTGCCGTTGTTGCCCGCGGACAGTACAAAGGCGGTGTGGGCAGCTCCTCGATCACTCTCGACGGCGGCGTGATCGTAGGTGCGCTGGCGGTGGTTAACGCGCTGGGTTCGCCCCAGTTTGGTCCTGCGGACCTGCAGCCCTCTGCGCGCTCGGTCGTTCCTCCCATAGACGCGCGCGGCCGGGCTCCAGTCCCGCAGGCCGAGGATAAGCCAGCGCGGGTCGAACCCCAGGGACTCAACACCACCCTCGTGGTGATCGCTACTAATGCGGTGCTGGATGTGGCTGAGTGCAAGCGGACTGCCTCGTCCGGGCATGCCGGGCTGGCGCGGGCCCTGGATCCTTCCCACACCCTCGCGGACGGAGACACCATTTTCGCCCTGGCCACAGGCGCCGTCGCTCTTGACCGCAGCACCGAACAAGCGCGGCAGGTATCGCTGATCACCCTCCAAAGCGCGGCGGCCGAGGCGGTCCGGTTGGCCATTCTGGACGGCGTCCTGGCGGCCGAAAGCATCACGACGGCGGCCGGTCACTTCCCGGCTTATCGCCAAGCGGGGGAGTGACGGCGGGGGACACGTGCGCTACCATGGTCGGATTTAACTTTCCAGCCCGATTGGCGTAGAGTTATTTGTTGGTTGTCTGTGCAGCCGCGCCCTTTTTGGTGTCGTGGTTCCAAGGCGGCCAAGCAAACAAAAAAACGTCCGCTGGATCTTCGGTGCCTCATCGTAGGACGGTGGCAAACAACAGTTAGCGGAGGATATGGCCAAGAAGGACGGGGTCATTGAGATCGAGGGCGTTGTGACTGAGGCGCTGCCCAATGCGATGTTTCGCGTTGAGCTCACCAACAAGCACGTCGTTCTCGCACACATCTCTGGGAAGATGCGTCAGCACTACATCAGGATTCTCCCAGAGGACCGGGTAGTGGTGGAGCTGAGCCCATACGACCTCACACGTGGTCGTATCGTCTACCGCTACAAGTAAATTGCTGGGCGGCAGGGCAATAGTGCCCAAGCCGCTCCAGCAGATCAACTGCAAAACACGCAAAGGAACGCCATGAAGGTCAAGCCGAGCGTCAAGCAGATCTGCGACAAGTGCAAAGTGATCCGCCGTAACGGCCGGGTCATGGTGATCTGCGAGAACCCGCGCCACAAGCAGCGCCAGGGCTAATTCCCCTTCCGGGAATCAGCGCCCGCAAGGGCAAACCTGGGTTGCTAGCCCACGCAAGTAAATAAAGGCAGCACAAGCTGTGCCAGGACTGCATTACAGAGCCTGGTCAGCGAACCCCCGGTCGGAGGCTGGGGCCGCACGGAACGTGCGGGTGTACTGCCTACGACCTCCGGTTTATTCAAGGAGTACCGCCACTATGGCTCGTCTCGCTGGCGTAGACATTCCCCGCGAAAAGCGGTTGGAAATTGCGCTTACTTACATCTACGGCGTGGGCAAGACCCGTGCACACGAAACCCTGGCTGCCACCGGCATCAGCGCTGACGTTCGCGTCAAGGACCTGACTGACGCCGAACTGGTTCAGCTGCGTGACTACATTGAAGGCAACTACAAGGTTGAGGGTGACCTTCGCCGCGAGGTAGCCGCTGACATCCGCCGCAAGGTTGAGATCGGCAGCTACGAAGGCCTGCGCCACCGCAAGGGCCTGCCCGTACGCGGACAGCGTACGAAGACCAACGCTCGTACCCGCAAGGGCCCGAAGCGCACCGTCGCCGGCAAGAAGAAGGCCGGACGTTAATCCCTCGGGATTGACCTGGTTTTCCCCCGATAACTTTCTGTAGGAGAAACAATGCCCCCGAAGACTCGTGGAGCGGTTCGTAAGCCGCGTCGCAAGGATAAGAAGAATATTGCGCTTGGCCAGGCGCACATCAAGAGCACCTTTAACAACACCATCGTGTCCATCACGGACCCGAACGGTGCTGTTATCTCATGGGCTTCCGCCGGTGAGGTTGGCTTCAAGGGCTCCCGTAAGTCCACCCCGTTCGCTGCCCAGATGGCTGCCGAAGCTGCTGCAAAGCGCGCCCAGGAGCACGGTCTGCGCAAGGTTGACGTCTTCGTCAAGGGACCGGGATCCGGACGCGAAACCGCAATCCGTTCACTTCAGGCCGCTGGCCTCGAGGTTGGCTCCATCCAGGATGTCACCCCCAGCGCCCACAACGGTTGCCGCCCCCCGAAGCGCCGCCGCGTCTAATTAGGTCTTCCCTGCCTGACTGGCCGGGCCTGCTATGGAGGTTTTGCTTCCATCAGCATGGCCCGGCTGGTCAGGCTGGAAACCGAAGCCGATTTCCACCACCTGTGTTGCGTCATATAGCGGATGCTCGCCGAAAGGAAACCTAAGTGCTCATTGCACAGCGCCCCACCCTGTCTGAAGAAGTTGTATCCGAGAACCGCTCCCGTTTCATCATTGAACCGCTGGAGCCGGGCTTCGGTTACACCCTCGGAAACTCCCTCCGCCGTACCCTGCTCTCCTCCATCCCCGGTGCCGCTGTAACCAGCATCCGGATCGATGGCGTGCTGCACGAGTTCACCACGGTTCCCGGTGTCAAGGAAGATGTCACTGAGATCATCCTGAACATCAAGAACCTTTCGGTTTCCTCCGAGCACGATGAGCCGGTTGTTGCATACCTGCGCAAGCAGGGCCCCGGAGTCGTCACCGCCGCGGACATTGCTCCGCCGGCCGGCGTCGAATTCCACAACCCGGATCTGCACATTGCCACTCTGAACTCGAAGGGCAAGTTCGAACTCGAACTGACCATCGAGCGCGGCCGTGGCTACGTTTCGGCAGCTCAGAACAAGTCCGGCGACTCCGAGATCGGCCGTATTCCGGTTGACTCGATCTACTCGCCGGTCATGAAGGTAACTTTCCGCGTGGAAGCTACCCGTGTTGAGCAGCGCACCGACTTCGACAAGCTCATTGTCGACGTCGAGACCAAGCAGGCAATCGCTCCCCGCGATGCTGTTGCTTCCGCAGGCACCACCCTGGTGGAACTGTTCGGTCTGGCTCGTGAGCTGAACACCGCAGCTGAAGGTATCGAGATTGGCCCGTCGCCGACGGACGCTGCCCTGGCAGCCGACATGGCTCTGCCGATCGAGGATCTGGACCTCACCGTCCGTTCCTACAACTGCCTCAAGCGTGAGGGCATCCACACCGTGGGTGAACTCGTTGCCCGCTCCGAGGCTGACCTGATGGACATCCGTAACTTCGGTGCGAAGTCCATCGACGAGGTCAAGGCAAAGCTCGTCGAACTGGGTCTGTCCCTCAAGGACTCCCCTCCCGGTTTCGATCTCGCAGCCCGCGCCGCAGCCATCGAAGAGGACGACGCCGCGTTCAGCGACGACGAGCTCTAAACAGCAGATCTTGGCCGCCGGGTCCAGCAATGGACCTGACCGGCTTACACAACAGGAGAAATAACTATGCCTACCCCCACTAAGGGTCCGCGCCTCGGAGGCGGCCCGGCTCACGAGCGTCTGATGCTCGCGAACCTGGCAGCTGCTCTGTTTGAGCACAAGCGCATCACCACCACGGTCACCAAGGCCAAGCGCCTCAAGCCGTACGCAGAGCGTCTGGTCACCTTCGCCAAGCGTGGCGACCTCGCTTCCCGCCGCCGCGTTCTCGGCCTGATCAGCGACAAGGGCGTTGTCCACGAGCTGTTCACCGACATCGCCGGCGCCGTTGCCAACCGCGATGGTGGCTACACCCGCATCACCAAGATCGGCAACCGCAAGGGCGATAACGCTCCCATGGCTGTCATCGAGCTCGTTCTCGAGCCGGTTTCCCCGAAGCAGGCCGTTGTTGCTGAAGCAACCGCTGCTGCTGCCAAGGCTGCTCCGGCTGCCGAGGAAGAGGTCGTAGAGACCGAAGCCGTCGAAACCGAAGCTGCTGAGTCTGAAGAGGCTCCTGCCGCTGAAGTCGCTGAGACCGAAGAGGCTCCGGAAGCTGAAGCTGCTGAAACCGAAGAGGCTCCGGCCGCTGAGGACAAGAAGTAATTCACTGAATTCTTCACAGTAGACTTAAGTCTATGAACGAACGAAAACCCGCTGCCCCCGTTATGGGGGGCGGCGGGTTTTTGCGTGTCCGGCTGGATCTTTCGTACGACGGCGGCCCGTTCAGCGGCTGGGCATTGCAGCCGGGGCTGCGTACCGTGCAGGGTTCTTTGGAAGAAGCACTGGCGCTGTTGTTGCAACGACCCGTCCGCGTTACTGTTGCCGGCCGCACCGATGCCGGCGTCCACGCCCGCGGCCAGGTAGTACATCTCGATGTCACCGAAGCCGAGTGGCTCTCACTGCCGCGTGGCCACGAACTTGATCCCGCCGTCGCCCTTTTGCGACGCCTCCGCGGAGCCTTGAGCCGTATCCTCGGCGACCTCACCGGTGCAGTGGAAGTGCACGACGCCGGTCTGGCGCCGGAGGGTTTCGACGCGCGCTTCTCGGCGTTGTGGCGCAGGTACAGTTACCGGATTGCCGACGGTCCGGGGAGATGGGACCCGGTGCTCCGTGGGATCACGCTGTGGCACAAAGCGCCCTTGGATGTTGCCTTGATGAACCAGGGTTCCCGGTCCTTGTTGGGGCTCCAGGATTTTCGTTCCTACTGCAAACCCCGGGAAGGTGCCACCACCATCCGTGAGCTGCAGAAGTTCTCGTTTGATCGCGGAAGCGACGGCGTCATCGTGGCTACCGTTCAGGCTGACGCTTTCTGCCACAACATGGTGCGTTCGTTGGTTGGTTCGGCTCTGCGGGTGGGGGAGGGGCTGGAAACTCCTGAATGGCTGCACTCGCGGCTGTTGGAGCGCCGACGCGATGCCAAGTCGGTGCTCGCCGCGCCTCATCCGTTGGTCCTCGAAGAAGTGGCCTACCCGTCGGACAGTGAGCTGCTCGCCAGGGCTGAATTGACGCGGGCCCGGCGGGAGTAGCCTTCCTGTCCTCGCCCGGATGTTGTTAGCCCGGACGTTGGAGGACCCCCTCCCGGCTCTGGGTACCGGAAGGGGGCCGTTGTGGCACTCCGTGGTCTGGGATCCGCGAATTGCCGGTCTATGGGTGGGGTGATCCTAGAAGGAACCGGCCAGGTTATTCATGACGTTGAGGACCGCCGGACCCATGATCACGATGAACAGCACGGGCAGGATGCAGAACATCAGTGGGAAGAGGACTTTGACAGGCAGTTTCATGGCCTGTTCCTCGGCTCGCTGACGCCTCTTAACCCGCATCTGCTTGGCTTGGGTGCGTAGGACGTTGGCGATTGCAATACCGTAGGTATCCGCCTGCACGACTGCGCCTACAAATGCCCTTAGATCGTGGACATCGACGCGATCAGCAAGGGCAACGTAGGCTTCCTTGCGGCTGCGTCCGGCTTGCATGTCCTGAAGAGTGCGAAGAATTTCAAGGGCCAAAGGTCCGGATCCATTTTGTCCTGCCCTTGCCATTGCGCCTTCAAAGCCAAGGCCGGCTTCTACGGAAATAAGCATCTGGTCAAGGGTGTTTGGCAGTTCAGTCTGGATAGCCTTTTGACGCTCGGCAGCCCGGCCATGGATCAGAAGGTCAGGGATGAAGTAGACCAGGAAGACTGCGCCGAGGTACAGAAGGAAGCCGGGTCCGGACGGTGCCCGGAGAAGGAAGAATAGGCCGACGGCTCCCGCCCCCAAGGCCAGGATCGGCTTGAGGACAAGGAGACGTCCCAGTGGCATTCCGGCTGGACGTCCCCACCTGGCGAGTAATTTATCGAGCCAAACCGTATAAGCCTTGGGAGTCAACCGGGCCGCGAGGCGTTTCAGGGTTTCCCCAGAGGACTGCGGTCCAAGCTCGGCTGTGGCTCCTGCGCTTCGGCCAAGGTTGGTACGGACAGTGGCGAGGCCAGCTCGGTCCACTGAAATGAAAGCCCATGCCATGAAGGCGACGGGAAGAACGATCAGTGCAACGGCAGCCCAAGCGATGAGATTCATGGTCGCTCCCTAGAATTTGATCTTGACGACGCGGCTGAGCCAGAACGTACCCACGCCCAGAAGAATGACGGCGACCACCAGCATGACCCACCCGATGGGGTTGGTGAACAGCGGCCGGATGTAGGTGCCGTTGGCGAGGCTGAGGTAGAAGAACATGCCGGTGGGCAGCGCTATAAGGACGTATGCCGACAGGCGACCCTCTGCGCTGAGCGCCCGGACCTGGCCCTTGATTTGAGAGCGTTCGCGAATTGTTTCGGCTACGTGATCCAGCACTTCAGCCAGGTCACCGCCTACCTCGCGATGGATCTCAATGGCCTGCGCGGCCCACAGGAAGTCCTCGCTGTGAAGACGGCCTGCAGCCTCCATCATTGCGTCCCGCAGATCGCGTCCTAAACGGGTTTCGCCTACGATCCTCGCGAATTCGTCCCGGGTGGGTGACTGTGCTTCCTGGGCAACGGCGTCGACTGCCCGGAGCAGGCTGTGACCTGCCCTCATGCTTCCGGACAGCATCTGCAGGGTGTCGCCCAGCTGAGCCTCGAACTGCGCACGGCGCCGCGATGTCCTGACCTTCAGCACGAGGCGCGCGGCTAGTGGTACCCCGATGGCAAAGAGGATGGTTCCGATGAGTCCTCCGAGGACAAAGCCGATCAGCCCGCCGGTGACAGTGCCGCAGATGACCAACAGAACATAGTCGGCGGGTCGCATGCGCAATCCGGCCTGCTCCAAGAGGAGCCTGGTTCCCGAAGCACGGCTTGCGGATACATTGCTGTCCACCAGGGCGACGGCCGAATTCGTTACCCGCGTCAGCACCGAACCTTCATTGTCCGCGTTGGGACGCCTCCGCGACAACGCGATTTCCGAGTTTCGTGACCGCGGGATGAGGAACAGGCTGATGGCCAGTGCCGCGAGACCGAGGATCAATCCGGCGACGAGTATCAGCGGGTTGGTAGCAGTCATCGTTTTCCACCTCCAATAGCTGCTGATCCGAAGACAGACGGTGAAAGGCGGATGCCCAGGTCGGCGAAGTGATCGACGAATCGTGGCCGGACTCCTGTCGGTACCGGCCTTCCAAGGAATCGTCCGTTGGTATCCATTCCGGCGGAGTAATCGAAGGTGAAGGCATCCTGGAGGGTCACCACGTCGCCTTCCATGCCCTGCACTTCTGTCACATGGGTAATGCGCCGGGTTCCATCACGCAACCGTGAGATTTGGACGACCAGGTTCACTGCGGAAGAAATCTGCTCCCTGATTGCGCGGAGTGGGAGATCCATCCCAGCCATCAGGACCAGCGTCTCAAGGCGGGCCATGGCATCTCGCGGCGAATTCGCGTGAACTGTGGAAATGGAGCCGTCATGTCCGGTGTTCATGGCCTGGAGCATGTCCAAGGCCTCGCCGCCGCGTACTTCTCCGACCACGATCCTGTCCGGGCGCATACGCAGCGAGTTACGGACGAGATCCCGGATAGCGATCTCGCCTTTACCCTCGATATTGCTCGGACGACTCTCCAATCGAACAACGTGGGACTGTTGCAGCTGCAGTTCCACGGCATCCTCGATCGTAATGATTCGCTCGTCTGCAGGAAGAAACGATGACAGGACGTTCAGGAGGGTGGTCTTGCCGGTTCCCGTACCGCCCGAGACTATGATGTTCAACCGTGCCTGGACGCAGGCCTGCAGGAGTTCCATGATCTCGGGACTCATGGTTCCCAGTTGAACGAGATTCTGTGCGGTCAAAGGTACCCGCCCGAACTTGCGGATCGTGAGAGACGAACCACTGACTGCGAGCGGAGGAACGATTGCGTTGACGCGGGAACCATCGACAAGCCTGGCATCAACTAGCGGGGATGATTCGTCGATGCGGCGGCCCACCTTGGACACAATCCGCTCGATAATCCTGCGCAAGTGTTCTTCGGAAGTAAAGCGGACATTGGTCAGATGGAGTTTGCCGGCAATTTCCACATAGACCCTGTCCGCGCCGTTAACCATGATCTCTGTGACGTCCTTGTCGTCAAGGAACCGTTGAAGAGGACCAAGGCCCAGAACGTCGTCCGCGATCTCCTGCACGAGACGTTGTCGTTCAGAAGGCGTCAGGGGTATGTCGTCCTCGTCGATGACCGCGCGGAGTTCTTCTTTGACGTACCGGTGGAGTTCGCCTTCATCGAGGCTTGTGTCCGAAATCCGTGAGCCCATTCGATCAAACAGCGCGTTGCTGGTGCGCTCTTTAACCGCTCCCAACGCTTGGCTTGAATCCTCGGTGATTCCTCCTGGCAGCGGTGACGCAGCGAGGTAGTCAGGAACATGTGTGGTTGATATAGCCCAGGGATCGCCCGACGGCCCAACGGAAGTTGATTCTTGTCCTGTGCCCCGGACCGACTGGAGGCGCTTTGCGAGACTCATTTGACTACCGCCCTTCTGTGCAGCTGCTTGTGTGGCCGTTCTTCCCAGCCGGGCTTAAAGCGTTCAACGAGCTGGCGGAAGCCCCTGAGCGTCACGTCCTTGGCTCCGTCCTGTAGTACAGGTACGCCCCTGTTGGTCGAGTAGGGGAGCGAACGTGATCGTGGCAATGTGACGTCCACGGGGCAACCAACGGTGGCTTCCACGTCAGCCAGCGTGAGGCCACTGCGCTTATCAGCGAAATTCAGCACCACATGGCGGTGTTCCGGGATCAACCCAATCTCGTCCAGGACCTCAAGACCGTTGCGGAGCCCCCTGATGCTCGGAATGTCCATTCCGCACACCCAAACGACATCGGAGGCTCGTTCCAGTGTCGCCAGAACGTGTTCGCCAAGACCTGGTGCTGTGTCGACAATGACGTAATCAAATTCCTCGGCCAGCTGCTCAAGAAGATGCCCTACCTGATCGGCAGAAATCTGGTCAATCTGCGAGGGATTACGGGGCGCGCATAGAGCATAAATACCAGCAGGGTGCACGGTCAGATAGGACTTCAACACCATGCTGTCCTGAACTGCTGCGCCTATGACGGCATCCGCAATGGTTTTTTCGGGTTCGAGAAGTAGGCCGGAAGCTACATCGCCAAACTGAAGATCGAGATCGGCGATGACCACTTTCATCGCCGAGATACGTCCGAGCCCGACGGCCAAATTGGTCGAAATCGTCGTCTTCCCCACTCCGCCTTTGGGTGACATCACGGCAATGATCCGGCCACCTTGCCGGGTCCCGTCGACTTGGGCGCCCAATCCACGTCTGCGGCCTGCTGATGCGAGACTTGCCCGCTCAAGCAGGACACGGATGGAAGACTCGTCGGCGGTTGGGTCCAGAAGGTCGCGGATACCTGCCCGCATGGCCGGCAGCGCCACTTCGGCTGCATTCCCCGCAGCCAGGACGACGCTGATTTCGGGGTATTGGAGGTCAAAGAGACTCGCCAACCGAATGGCATCATCGACGTGGAGGCCGGGGCCAAGCACGAGGACTTCGAGCAGTTCGCCGGAGAGGACCCGGAGGACATCGTCTGGCCCCTGGGGCAGATAGTCCGCGATGATGGATTGGACATCGCCATGCAAGCCGGATGCCGCCTGCCGTACGCGCCTTTCAAACTCAACATCCGACGTGATTACAAGGAAACGGCTCATTGGAGCACCTCTGCCTTCTTGATGGTGACGCGAGCACTTTCTTTCGCATCAGTCGGTTCCTTGGTCAGCCAGATGTCCCCGTACTTGGCCCCATAGACGATCTTGGTTGCGTCGATGTCGCTCCGTGCGAGCGTCACTATGAACGAGCCCTCAGGCAGTTGGGTATTCGCCTGCTCGGAGCTTGCTTGGGCAGTGTTGGTGTTTCGAGCTGTGGCGCGCTGAACGCTGGTAACCAGGACTTTGTGGAAGACGAGCTGAGCTGACGCGTCAGCCTCTGTTTGCCCCGAATCACCGACCAGCACAACGACGCCTACGGTGTCCCCGGCAGCCAGTCGTCCGCCAACAACCCGCTGTGCGTCGAGTTGCACGGAAACTTCCTGGAGGCCCTCGGGCACCGGCACGGATCCTGGCGCGGCCAGACTGCTCGGATCCACGAGACGGACGCCGAGCAAGGCTTCACCAGGGATAAGTTCGACCCCGGCGACTTTCCCCTCAAGCCCGGATAAGGATTTGAGGGCCCCGTTTGGCACGGAAGCTGCCGGGAGGGAAGTTAGCTTGACAGCAGACTTGATCTGCTGAAGGTCGGCACCCTCTGGAATCTGTTTTTGGATGACCAGGACATCAACAGGTTGGAGGTCCTTTTGCGCGCGTGCGTCAGCTGCTTGTACGTATGTGACCAGGAGCAGTGTGCCGACTATCGCCAGCACTACCGCCACTATGCCTCCCAGTAGGCGTGTTTTCATTTCGGTTCTCCCTTATTGCACTTGGAGTTTTCTCCCAGATTGATTGCTACTTAGTGAGTTGGACGCCCAAGGCGCCGTACGTGGTTGGACCGCCCAGAGTCGCGGCCTCCGTCAGACTTACTTTTTTGATGAATGTGCCGAACAGGCCGGTGTCGCTGTTGCCCAACTTCAACGACTTCTGCAACGCCGCAGCATCGGAGGACATATACGTTGGGCCGCCACCAGTGAGATGCCAGCCTCTAAGTGAAATCTCGGCAAATGCTTCGATTTTGAAGACTTTGCCGGATGGAGCGGAATTGCAGGGGTTTGTGCCCGAGCCCTTCTTGACGGGGCAGTACGTGTTGAAGACGGGAATAAGGACTTCAACAGGTTTGCCGGCCTTGAGCTTTGCTTCCCATGAAGCGAAAGTGGAGCTGCAGGTCGAGTCAAAGTCATTGCCCGGGTTGGAATTGATCCAAGGATTGCTCACGTCGAGATGTATGGTGCATTGCCCCGTGTGATCGAGCCAGCCAAAGCCTCCGGGAACTTCGAAGCCCGAAGATGACTGGTGTGGGCAGGCGTACGCGGGGTCATCGGTCAGTTTGGTCCCATGGACCGGAAAGAACTGGAGGCCTTTGGTGAAGCTCGGGTCCGACTCACACTTGGAGAACGTCAGCGGCAACGCATCGGTTGCCTTGAAACCACCGAATTTCGCTTGCGATTTAGCTTTGATGTCGGCCGTCTCAACGCCAAGAGCGCGGGCAAACACCAGGGAGAAATGGTTATCCCCGGAGGTGCTGCGTGATTGGGTAGTGATATCGACGGTACCGGTACTGAGGTTGACTGATGCGACCGGCGCATTGCTGACGCCGTCAAGGGCATTCATGCCGGCCAGGGAGGTCGCGGCCGACGACGGAGCGGCGCAGTCGCTTGAGCTGGCGCTCTTCGCACAAGCCTGGGCGATGCCGATGGCGGCTGAGTCAGCACCATTCTGCAGTTGCGCGTGCTCGGAATACATCATCGCCACATCGACGGCGAAAGCGGTCATGCCCAAGAGCACCACCATGAGAATCGCTGTCATGGGGGCCACTGCTCCCCGCTCGGGGTCGTCATGCTTCAGCCGCCACATCGCATGACTCCTTTACCCGAGGTCTTCAACTGCGACGGGATTCCAGGCACCAGGCCTGGAAAGCCTGTCATCCACGGTGTGCTGTAGGAAACGGTGACCGTCACATTGCAAGGGGTCGAACCTGATGACACAACCGCCACATCCCCCGGCTTCAGGGCAACCGACGGGGCAGCAGCCACTCCCGCGGCCTGAGCAGCGGCAACACTGTAGCCCGCATCGGACTGATGAATTGCGGCGTAGCGTGCTGCCTCCCGGGCGGCTTCCGACAACGAGATCTGGATGTTGAAGGCCCGACCAAACTCAAAGATGCCGAGCACCAAGACGAGAAATATCGGCAGCACCAAAGCGAACTCAACAGCGACCGCACCAGACTGGCCCTTGGTCTTTTTGGATCTCATTGCTTCTCCCAGATGAATGAGTCCGGGCCGGCTGCAGCCGATGGTTCATCGGAGCAGCCGGCCCGGGTATCGAATTGAAGCCGGCCAAGTCCGGGTTACGGCAGGGTGTCAGCTACGGTCTTGAAGCCCTTCAAGACGTCCTGGCCCAGAGTGGCCACGGTGCCGACGATGATGGCGGCGATCAGGGCCACGAGCAGACCGTATTCAACGGCTGTCGCGCCCTTCTCTTCCCGGGTGAAGCGGTCCTTGACGCCGGCAATAAATGCGATGGTGTGGATCATGAAAGTAGACATTGGAAAATCCTTCCCAGAAATGAATTTGATTTAAAAAAACGAGTGAGTAATGCTGGTGTATAAAGCAGTTCGAGATTTGAAAGGCCCTTGTTGCTTCAAGCCGTTCGAATTCGATGACATAAGAATTCACCCATTGCACCAAAAGCCACAATGCGTAGCCGTACTCGATTTATTAGGGCGACCATTACTTGCCGGATGGGCAGGTGGGCGCGAAGTACTCAGTTTCGGCCTCTGAACAGGCGGGAACTACTTGGTTCCAGAAGGAGACTTACTAATTGGGAAGCGCCGTCAAGCGGGGATAAGCACGTACTTACCCGGGCTCAGTGCAGGGCGAGGATCACACCAAAAGCCGCGAGAACCATTGCCGGCCCGTGGGCTGATTCGGCTGGCTTTTCCGCGGAACGCAGCCGCAACAACGCGACCGTCAGCACTCCGCCCACCACGAATCCAAGCAAACCGCCGAAGAGTACTTGCTGCCAACCCAAGTAGCCCAAGTACATTCCAAGTGGTGCCGCGAGCTTCACATCGCCCATTCCGAGGCTCCCGGGCGAAATCAGCCCCAAAATCAGGTAGCCAACGAAGAGTATGAAGCCGCCGGCCAGTGCTCGGAGCAGGTCCGTCCAGCCCGGTTCAAGCAACGAAGACAGTGCCAGGAGCCCCAAGGCGCCGCCAAGAAGGGTCAAAACAAGGGGATTGGGGAGTAAATGGAGCGTGAAATCAATGCGTGAAAGCTGCACTCCCAGAAGTGCCAACAAAAGGAAGGCCGGCAATTCAGTTGCCATTCCAAACCGCCACCCAAGCAGAGCAAAGAGCAGCGCGGTGACCACCGCCGTCGTGATCCGTATCTTCAGGGAGGGGAGGCCGCCGAGTCGCGGCAGCGTCCGCGCGATCAGCAACTCGGCCGCCGGACTCAGAAGGAGGCCGGCGAGAGCCAGCAGAAGCGGCATGGCAAGTCCGTCAGTCACGTGCACTCCCTCATTAACACAGGTTCACCCCTGTGTGCTCACCCCATTTTGACCCGGGCGCCCCGTTGAAGGTATTGTTTAGAGTCGTTGTGCGTGTCCTATCTCGATGACACATGCCTACAGGGGGATCCAGTTGCAGGATCGCTAACTCCATGGGCATTTCGAGATCCTGGGATAACTGGTACATAGAGCCCTCACCTCTGCTCCGGTAGCGCATACATAGTAGGTACACGCCTCACTGCGTGTCGCCTAAAACATGAACGCCAGAACAAGAACGAGGCAAAACCGTGCGTACGTACACCCCGAAGCCCGGCGATATCAACCGCCAGTGGCACGTCATTGACGCCACCGACGTTGTCCTTGGTCGTCTTGCCAGCCAGACCGCAACACTGCTGCGCGGAAAGCACAAGCCGACCTTTGCGTCCCACATGGACATGGGCGACTTCGTCATCATCATCAACGCTGAAAAGGTTGCCCTCACCGGCGCCAAGCTGGAGCAGAAGCGCGCATACCGCCACTCCGGTTACCCGGGCGGCCTGACCTCCGTCAACTACGCCGAGCTGTTGGAATCCAACCCGGTTCGCGCTGTTGAGAAGGCCATCAAGGGCATGCTCCCCAAGAACTCCCTCGCAGCTCAGCAGCTGGGCAAGCTCAAGGTCTACGCAGGCCCCGAGCACCCCCACGCTGCACAGCAGCCGAAGACTTTCGAAATCACCCAGGTCGCCCAGTAGTCCTGGCCACCAACTAAACTTTTTATTACAAGGAGAACCGTGGCTCAGAACGAAGAACTGACCGCCGAAGCCGTCGAGGCTGAGGAAACCCTCACCAGCTACACCTCTGAAAGCAGCGCCGCTGCTGAAGATGCTCCCAAGAAGGAGCGCCCGGCACTGACCGTTGCCGGCGCAGCTGTTGGCCGCCGCAAGGAAGCCGTTGCACGCGTTCGCGTTGTTCCGGGTTCCGGCAAGTGGACCATCAACGGCCGCACGCTGGACAACTACTTCCCGAACAAGCTGCACCAGCAGGACGTCAACGAGCCCTTCAAGATCCTTGATCTCGAAGGCGCCTACGACGTCATCGCCCGTATCCACGGCGGTGGCATCTCCGGCCAGGCCGGTGCCCTGCGTCTCGGTGTTGCCCGCTCGCTGAACGAGATCGACGTCGACAACAACCGCGCCACCCTGAAGAAGGCCGGTTACTTGAGCCGTGACGCCCGCGTCATCGAGCGCAAGAAGGCTGGTCTCAAGAAGGCACGCAAGGCCCAGCAGTACTCCAAGCGTTAATTCGCTTCGCCCCATTACAGGGGTATCGGAAGCCCGTTCCGCCGTTTCGGTGGGGCGGGCTTCCGTCGTTTAACGCTGCCGTCACTGCGCACGCGCGTGGACCGGGTCAAGGCGCTCCGGTGGCCCGATGAACAGGTGGTGCCGTGGCGTCGTCTAAACTTGACCCGATGTCTAGATTATTTGGAACAGATGGCGTGCGCGGTCTCGCGAACGGATTACTCACCGCTGAACTGGCTATGCAGCTCGCGCAAGCGGCCGCCGTCGTACTCGGCCACGACCGCGCGACAGACGGAAAGCGGCCCCGCGCCGTGGTAGCCAGGGACCCCAGGGCCAGCGGTGAATTCCTCGCCGCCGCCGTGGAGGCCGGGCTTTCCAGCTCCGGTATCGACGTTTACGACGCCGGTGTCCTCCCCACCCCGGCCGCGGCCTACCTGGTGGCAGATCTCGACGCCGACTTCGGCGTCATGCTGTCCGCCTCCCACAACCCTGCGCCGGACAACGGAATCAAGTTCTTCGCCCGGGGCGGCCAGAAGCTTCCCGACGACGTCGAGGACGCCATCGAAGCGCAGCTTGGCAAAGAGCCGCAGCGGCCCGTAGGCGCCGACGTCGGACGCATCCAGCGCTTCTCGGACGCGGAAGACCGGTACATCGTGCACCTGCTCGGCACGCTCCCGAAGCGCCTGGACGGCCTGAAGGTGGTGCTTGACTGCGCCCACGGTGCCGCGAGTGGATGCTCGCCCCAGGTATTCAAGGACGCCGGCGCGGACGTGGTGGTCATCGGAGCAGAGCCTGACGGACTGAACATCAACGAAGGCGTCGGTTCAACCCACCTGGGTCCGTTGAAAGAAGCCGTGGTCAAGCACGGCGCAGACCTTGGCGTGGCGCACGACGGCGACGCGGACCGCTGCCTGGCCGTCGACCACGAAGGCAACGAAGTGGACGGTGACCAGATCATGGCGATCCTGGCGCTGGCACTCAAGAAGGCCGGCAAACTCAAGGATGACATCCTGGTTGCCACGGTCATGAGCAACCTCGGGCTGAAGATCGCCCTTCGCGATGCCGGCATCACCATCCGGGAGACCGGCGTCGGCGACCGCTACGTGCTTGAAGAAATGCGCGACGGCGGTTACAACCTTGGCGGCGAACAGTCCGGCCATGTGATCTTCTCCGATTACGCAACCACAGGCGACGGCGTCCTGACCGGACTGCAGCTGGCAGCCCAAGTGGCCCTCACCGGCCGCACGCTCCAGGACCTTGCCGGCGCGATGACCAAGCTTCCGCAGCTCATGATCAACGTCAAGGGTGTCGACAAGGCGCGTGCCGCCACTGACGAAGGCGTTGCCGCGGCAGTGGCTGCAGCCGAGCTCGAACTCGGTGAGACCGGCAGGGTGCTCCTCCGCCCTTCAGGCACCGAGGCCCTGGTCCGCGTCATGGTGGAAGCGGCGGACATGGAAACGGCCGAGCGCATCTGCACCGAGCTCGCTGCCGTGGTCAAGGAGCGCCTGGGCGCCTCCAGCGAACTGGCTGTCTAAGAACCGGGCTACAGGTAGTCCGGAGCAGCTTCAAGCCCGAAGTACTCTTCGAGAGTCGTGATGCCGCGTGTGGCCATGTCCACCGCGGCATCCACTCCGATGTACCGGAGGTGCCAGGATTCGTAGAAGTAGCCTGTGGTGTCGTGGAACATCCAGGGGTACCTGACGACGAATCCGAACTTGTGCGCATTGGCTTTGGCCCAGACGGCTGCAGGCTGCTCGGCGAAGCATGGCTGGAAGCTGCAGGCTCCGCCTCCGTCGCCGATATCGAATGACCAGCCTGTCTGGTGTTCGGAGTGTCCGGGCCGCGCGGAGGCGCGATCGGCTGCGGCCTGCCCTGTGCTGGCAACATATCCGTTGTAGGTGGACACCTGCGTTGTGTAGGAACGGTAGCCCGAAGCCAGCGTCATGATGACGCCCTCCGATGCCGCTGCCCCGAACATCCTCTCTGCGGCAGCCGCCGTCGTGCTGTTCAAAAGGGCCGCTTCGCCGCTGACGGCGAGCCGGATGGCCGGCTGCACCAAGTCGGCCGGCACGAAGTCCTGAGGATTCAGCGGCCTGTGCTTGTTGACGATCACCCAGGGGCTGGTCGGATCGGTCAGGGAGTGCTGGGTCTTGATGGTGCTGGAAGGGGCCGGGCCCGGGCTGGTGGCCGCGGTGGGCTCTGCGGTGGGCTCTGCTGTGGCGGACGGCGTTGGTGTTGCGGCAGCGGCGCTTGAAGCTGGTGCAGGAGCCGCCACGTCGGTCTGGGCCGGCATGCTTGCGGCAGCAGGGGAGGGAGCCCCGTCCTGTGGCGTGCACGCCGTCAGGGCGGCGAGGCCGGCACTGACTGTGAGCAGCCCGGCGAAAGCCCGGCGGCTGGGCATCGGTGTGATTTCGTTCGGCAACTAGACCTTCCTCAGCAGCATGCGCCTGATGGAGTGGTCTGCGTCCTTGGTGAGCACCAACTGTGCCCGACCACGTGTCGGCAGCACGTTTTCCTTGAGGTTGGGCTCGTTGATGCGCTTCCAGATACCCCGGGCGGTGGACTCGGCGTCGTCGTCCGACAATGTGGCGTAACGGTGGAAGTATGACTCGGGCTGGGCGAAAGCCGTACTGCGCAGCTTCCGGAAGCGGTCCACGTACCATTCCTCGATGTACGAGGTCTTGGCGTCGACGTAAATGGAGAAATCGAAGAAGTCGCTGACGGCCAGGCCCTGTTTGCCGTCCATGCGGGGCCGTGCCGGTGCCAGCACATTCAAACCCTCGACGATCAGGACATCGGGGCGGCGCACAACAACTTCCTTGCCCGGCACGATGTCGTAGGTAACGTGCGAATACCAGGGCGCCCGGACTTCCTCTGCGCCGCCTTTGACCTCCGAAACGAAGCGAAGGAGCCCCCGCCGGTCGTAGGACTCCGGAAAGCCCTTGCGCTCAAGCAGGTGCCGGCGTTTGAGCTCAGCCAGGGGGTAGAGGAAGCCGTCCGTCGTAATGAGTTCCACGTTCGGCGTTCCTGGCCAGCGGCGCAGCATCTCGCGGAGAACGCGGGCGATGGTGGACTTGCCTACTGCCACGGAACCGGCCACGCCGATCACGAATGGCGTGCGCTGGGTTTGCTCACCAAGGAAGGTGGTGGTTGCGGCGTGCAGCTGGTGGGATGCCTGGACATAGAGGTGAAGGAGCCTTGAGAGGGGGAGGTAGACCTCCCGGACTTCCTTCATGTCCAGGGGATCGCCGAGCCCGCGCAGACGGAAGATGTCCTCTTCGTTGAGGGGCTGCTCCATCTGTGCTGCAAGCCTGGACCAGGTCTGGCGGTCCAGCTCGACAAACGGGGAAGCGCCGTCGCCATTAGCTTCGGTGCGTTGCAAAGTCACGATCATGATTCTGCCCTCCGCGCGGCTGATCAGGAAATGCGCGATGGCTGGGGGATGAATTATGGGTGCCGTAAAGGTCGTCAGGGACCCCATGAAATGGGATGTCCCACATCAGTTGTTTGCGTTAGCCGTTAGGCTTGTACCCATGTGTGGAATCGTAGGCTATGTTGGCAATTCGTCTCGCGAGGCAGCTGGTTACAGCGCCCTTGACGTCGTGGTGGAAGGGCTGCGCCGTCTGGAGTACCGCGGCTATGACTCCGCCGGCGTCGCAGTAGTGGCTGATGGGGCCATCTCGTCCCGTAAAAAGTCCGGCAAGCTGAGCAACTTGATCGAGGAACTGGAAGCGCATCCCGTTCCCAAGTCCCTGACAGGCATTGGCCACACCCGGTGGGCCACGCACGGCGGCCCCACCGACCGCAACGCCCACCCGCACCTTTCCGATGGTGGGCGGTTGGCTGTCATTCACAACGGAATCATCGAGAACTTCGCCGAGCTCCGTCAGGAACTGCTCGCCAAGGGCGTCACGTTCGAATCCGAAACGGACACCGAGGTCGCTGCGGCACTTCTGGGAGACATCTTCCGGAACCAGCTCAACGGCGACGGCGGCAACCTCACCGAAGCGATGCGCCTCGCCTGCCAGCGGCTCGAGGGTGCTTTCACGCTCCTGGCAGTGCACGCTGACCAGCCGGACGTAGTTGTTGCTGCCCGCCGTAACTCTCCCCTGGTCGTGGGATTGGGCGATGGCGAGAACTTCCTCGGCTCCGATGTCTCCGGCTTCATTGACTACACGCGCCGCGCTGTGGAACTGGGCCAGGACCAGATCGTCACGATCACCGCGGACAGCGTTGAGATCACCGACTTCTTCGGTGCACCGGCTGAAGGCAAGGAATACCACGTTGACTGGGACCCGGCTTCGGCTGAAAAGGGTGGCTTCAGCTCCTTCATGGAGAAGGAAATCAACGACCAGCCCGACGCTGTGGCACAGACCCTCCTGGGACGCTCCGACCTCAACGGCAAGCTGACGCTGGACGAACTCCGTATCGATCCCGAGCTCCTCAAGCAGGTGGACAAGATCATCGTCCTCGCCTGCGGTACGGCAGCCTATGCGGGCCTGGTGGCCAAGTACGCCATCGAGAACTGGTGCCGCATCCCCACCGAGGTGGAGCTCGCCCACGAGTTCCGTTACCGTGACCCGATCGTGGACTCCAACACCCTGGTGGTTTCCATCAGCCAGTCCGGCGAAACCATGGACACCCTCATGGCCGTCCGTTACGCCCGGGAACAGGGTGCCAAGACGATCTCGATCTGCAACACCAACGGTTCCACCATTCCGCGCGAGTCCGACGCCGTGCTCTACACGCACGCCGGTCCGGAAATCGCTGTCGCCTCCACCAAGGCGTTCCTTGCGCAGATCACGGCTGCCTACCTCCTGGGCCTCTACCTGGCCCAGCTGCGCGGCAACATCTTCTCCGGCCAGATCAAGGATGTCCTCGCGGACCTGAACAAGATCCCGGCCAAGATCCAGACAATCCTGGACAACGCAGGACCGCTGCGCGAGCTGGCCCGCAGCATGAAGGACGAAAAGTCCGTGCTGTTCCTCGGCCGTCACGTTGGCTACCCGGTTGCCCTCGAAGGCGCCCTGAAGCTCAAGGAAATCGCCTACATCCACGCAGAAGGCTTCGCCGCCGGCGAGCTCAAGCACGGGCCGATCGCCCTGATCGACGACGGCCAGCCGGTCTTCGTCGTCGTGCCGTCCCCGCGTGGCCGTGACTCCCTGCACTCCAAGGTGGTCAGCAACATCCAGGAAGTCCGCGCACGTGGTGCACGCACCCTGGTCATCGCCGAAGAGGGCGACGAGTCGGTCAAGGACTACGCAGAGCATGTCTTCTACGTACCGGAGACGCCCACGCTGCTCATGCCGCTGCTCACCACGGTTCCGTTGCAGATCTTTGCTGCCGAACTGGCCGGGGCGAAGGGATACGACGTCGATCAGCCGCGTAACCTCGCCAAGAGCGTGACCGTAGAATAACGGCATGATTGTTGGCATTGGCGTAGACGTCGTAGATATTGAGCGGTTTGGCCGGCAGCTTGAACGGACTCCCGGGCTGAGGGATCGCCTGTTTGTGCCCGCCGAGCGTGAACTCAACACACGTTCCTTGGCTGCCCGTTTCGCGGCCAAGGAAGCAGTGGCCAAGGTCCTGGGCGCACCGGCAGGCATGAACTGGCAGGATTGCTGGATCGGCCTTGACCAGAATGGTCCAACCATCCAGGTCAAGGGAACTGTGCTTGCCGTCGCTGAGGCCAAGGGCGTCAAGCGTTGGCACCTGTCGATGAGCCACGACGGCGGCATCGCCACGGCAACCGTCCTCGCTGAGGGCTAGACGGACACTTAAACAATGATCAGCGCCTTCACCGGACAACAGATCAGGGACACGGAACAGCCGCTCCTGGACTCCGGTGAGGGCGCTGTTCTTATGCAACGGGCAGCGTACGGCCTCGCCCAGGCCGTGATCCGTGAGCTGAAGAAAAAACGCCGGTTGGCCGGTGCATGCGTCACGGTTCTCGCCGGCAAAGGCAACAACGGCGGCGATGGCCTCTATGCTGCCGCGTATCTCGCCCGACGCGGAATGCGTGCGACGGCGGTACTCGCCGGCGATTCCGTCCACGCGGAAGCATTGGCTGCTCTTCTCGCCGCAGGTGGGCGGGTTTTGCAGCTCGGTCCTTCAAATGCCGAAGAGCTCGCTGTTCTGTGTGCCGGTGAGGACGTGATCATCGACGCCCTGCTGGGTACCGGCGCCCGCGGGGGATTGCGCGAAGCCCCGGCCGAGCTGATTGCCGCGCTGCAGGAACTCGGACCACGGCTGGTTGTCGCCTGTGACGTCCCAAGCGGGCTGGATGCAGGCACCGGGGAGGTCCACTGGCCCGTGCTGGATGCCGATGTCACGGTCACGTTCGGTGGTGTCAAGGCAGGGCTCCTGACCGATCCAGGTGAGGGCTGCGCGGGGCGGGTGGAACTGGTGCAGATCGGCATCGAGGCCGCGCTTCAGGACCAGGCGCCGGAGTTGCGCCGCCTGACCGACCCGGACCTTGGCGCCTTGCTGCCCCGCCCCGGCCGGAGATCACATAAATACTCCCGCGGTGTCCTGGGAATTGTTGCAGGTTCGTCCCGTTTTGCCGGCGCCGCTGTCCTGGGTGTGCACGCCGCAGCCCTCGCCGGGGTGGGCATGGTGCGCTACGTCGGCCCCGGGTCCGCGGCGCGAATGGTTCTCTCCCGGACCCCGGAGGCCTTGTGGGAGGACAAGGATCCGGGCCGGGTCCAGGCATGGGTAGTGGGTCCGGGCGTCGACGGGGAAGAGCAATTGGGCCGTGCAGGGGCTGCCGTGGAGGCGGCCCTGGGCCATGACCTTCCGGTAGTGGTCGATGCCGGGGCGCTGAGCCTCCTCCCGGAACGTTGCCCGCCCCAATGGATCCTTACCCCGCACGCCGGCGAACTTGCGTCCTTGCTGGATTCGCTGCCGTCCACGGGCGAAGTTGCGGTGACCCGGGCCGACGTCGAATCCCGGCCCCTGCACTTCGTACGCCAGGCGGCCCAACAAACCGGAGCCACAGTGCTCCTGAAGGGTGCCACGACACTTGTGGCGTCGCCGTCGGGAATTGTTTTCAGCCAGTCGGAGGGCATCCCCTGGATGGCGACCGCCGGCAGCGGCGATGTCCTGGCCGGAGTGCTGGGAGCGTTGCTGGCTCAGGCCGCTGAAGAGATAGGCGGCGACGACGGCGCGTATGCCGGCCTGGGCCTGGACCCTGCGGACCGCTGGGCTGCTGTGGCGGCCGTGGCGGCGGGCATCCACGGCAGGGCAGGTGCCCTGGCGTCGACGGATTGCGACGGTGGCCCCCTTACAGCCTCGGCAATTGCTGCGGCTGTGCCGCGCGTTATTGGTTCGCTCAGCGCGGAATACGACCGAACAATACCGTAAGGTTACTGTCGTTGTCAGGGTACTGAGTAGGCTTGCAACAGTTGTTCGCATCATCAAGAGGAGAACGCATGGAAGTCTGGCCTGGATCGGCTTATCCGCTGGGTGCCACCTTTGACGGCACCGGCACCAACTTCGCGCTTTTCAGCGAGAAGGCCGAAAAAGTGGAGTTGTGTCTCTTTGACGACGACGGCGGCGAAGTCCGCGTAGACGTTACCGAGGTAGATGGTTACGTATGGCACTGCTACCTTCCGCAGGTGCAGCCGGGACAGAAGTACGGCTACCGGGTTCACGGGCCCTACGATCCCGACGCCGGTCAGCGTTTCAACCCCAACAAACTGCTGCTGGATCCGTACGCAAAAGCCATCCACCGGCAGATCGACTGGGATCCGTCCCTTTTCTCCTACAACCTGGGAGACCCCGATTCGCGGAACGATGAGGACTCAGCGCCGCACATGATGCTTGGCGTCGTCATCAACCCGTTCTTCGATTGGGACGGCGACAAGCTCCTGAGGATTCCCTACCACAAGTCGGTCATCTATGAGGCCCACGTCAAAGGCTTGACCCAGCTGCACCCGGAAGTCCCCGAAGAGCAGCGCGGCACCTACGCCGGCGTGGCACACCCCGCGGTCATCTCGCACCTGCAGAAGCTCGGGATCACCGCAATCGAACTGATGCCGGTGCACCAGTTCGTCAACGACGGCATCCTGCAGGACAAGGGCCTGAACAACTACTGGGGCTACAACACCATTGGTTTCTTCGCGCCCCACAACAGCTACAGCTCCAAGGGCGACACCGGCCAGCAGGTCCAGGACTTCAAAGCCATGGTCCGTGCGCTGCACACCGCGGGAATCGAAGTCATCCTGGACGTTGTGTACAACCACACCGCCGAAGGCAACCACCTGGGACCCACGTTGTCGTTCAAGGGCATCGACAACTCCGCGTATTACCGCTTGGTGGAAGATGACCAGAAGTACTACATGGACTACACGGGTACGGGCAACTCGCTGAACGTCCGCAGCCCGCACTCCCTGCAGCTGCTGATGGACTCCCTCCGCTACTGGGTCACGGAAATGCACGTCGACGGCTTCCGCTTCGACCTCGCCTCCACCCTGGCACGCGAGTTCTACGACGTTGACAAACTCTCCACCTTCTTCGAACTCATCCAGCAGGATCCCGTGGTTTCGCAGGTAAAGCTCATTGCCGAACCGTGGGACGTTGGTCCCGGTGGTTACCAGGTTGGCAACTTCCCGCCGCAGTGGACGGAATGGAACGGCCAGTACCGCGATACCGTCCGTGACTTCTGGCGCGGGGAACCCTCGACTCTGGGCGAATTCGCTTCCCGGCTGACCGGGTCGGCTGACCTGTACGAACACTCAGGCCGGCGGCCGGTGGCATCGATCAACTTCGTCACCGCCCACGATGGCTTCACGCTGGCAGACCTCGTCTCCTACAACGAGAAACACAACGAGGCCAACGGCGAAGACAACAACGACGGCGAGTCCCACAACCGTTCATGGAACTGCGGCGAGGAGGGGCCGACAGACAACCCCATCGTCCTCGGCTTGCGGGCGCGTCAGCAGCGGAACTTCATTGCCTCCCTGTTCCTGTCGCAGGGCGTTCCCATGCTGCTGCACGGTGATGAACTTGGCAGGACGCAGAACGGCAACAACAACGGCTACTGCCAGGATTCCGAACTTACGTGGATCAACTGGGACAACGTGGACCAGCCCCTGATCGAATTCACCGCGGCCGTGAGCGCACTGCGTGCCAAGCACCCCAGTCTGCGGCGCAGCCGGTTCTTCGATGGACGCCCTGTCCTGCGTGGGGAGGGCGAGCGGCTCCCGGACATCGTATGGCTGGATGCTGACGCCAGCACCATGAGTCCCTCGGATTGGGATGAAGCCCTGGGCCGCTCCGTTGGCGTGTTCCTGAACGGTGACGGCATCCATGGCCGCGACAATCAGGGCCGCCGCATTACAGACGTCAACTTCCTGCTGTACTTCAACGCCGACCAGGAAGACGTCGACTTCCGGATTCCCTCGGATGAATACGCGCCGGCCTGGGATGTCATGATCGATACTGCCGGAGAGGGAGCCGAAGCGGGCGTCATCAAGCCCGACCAGATCCTTTCCGTTGGCGGTAAGTCGCTGGTGGTCCTCCGTGCGCACAGCACTCCCGAGATCGAGCCGGACCACTCCGTCGCTGCCTCGCTTGCAGCATTGACGCAGACGAGCACCCCTGAAACGGCCTCGATTACGGCTCCCGCCGTCACGTCGCTGCCGTATGACTACAAGGGCCCCGACGAAGGGGACGACGCCGGCGAAGCTGCGGAAGCGGGCGAGGTTACGGAAGCGGGCGAGGCGAAGGAGACCGAATCATGAGGACGCCGGTCTCCACCTACCGTCTCCAGATCCGTCCCGGCTTCACCTTGCAGGATGCCGCCGGACTCACGGGTTACCTGCACTCCCTGGGCGTCGATTGGGTGTACGTCTCGCCCATCCTGACCGCGGAGCAGGGCTCGGACCACGGCTATGACGTGACCGATCCCTCCACGGTGGACCCCTCCCGGGGTGGCCCCGAGGGTTTGGCTGCCCTGACCAGGGCCGCCAAGGACAACGGCATGGGAATTCTTGCCGACATCGTGCCCAACCACATGGGTGTTGCTACTCCCAAGCAGAACGCCTGGTGGTGGAACCTCCTGAAAGACGGGCGGGATTCCAAATACGCCGAGGCCTTCGACGTGGACTGGGAATTCGGCGGCGGCAAGATCCGGATCCCGGTCCTGGGCAGCGACGACGACCTCGACCAGCTCAAGCTGGTGGACGGCGAACTGCACTACTACGACCACCGCTTCCCCTTGGCCGAAGGAACGTTCGCCTCAGGAGACAGCCCCAAGGATGTCCACTCGCGCCAGCACTACGAATTGATCGGATGGCGGCGGGCAGATGCGGATCTGAACTATCGCCGATTCTTCGCCGTGAATACCCTGGCCGGCATCCGGGTCGAAATTCCCTGGGTGTTCGACGAGTCGCACGCCGAGGTTGTCCGCTGGTTCCACGAAGGACTGGTGGACGGACTCAGGATCGACCATCCGGATGGGCTTGCCGATCCGGAAGGCTACCTTGCCAGGCTTCGCGAGGCGACCGGGGGCGCTTACCTGCTTGTGGAGAAAATCCTCGAACCCGGCGAGCAACTTCCGGAGACTTTCAGCTGCGAAGGAACAACCGGTTATGACGCCCTCGCGGACGTAGACCGCCTGTTCGTGGATCCAACCGCCGAGGAATACCTCAATTCCCTGGACGCACGGTTGCGGAACTCGGAGAAAGCGGCCGATTACGCCGAGATGATCCATGGGACCAAGCGGCGGATCGCTGACGGCATCCTGCGTTCAGAGATCCTGCGGCTTGCCCGCTTGGTACCGGTCTCCCTGGAACTGCCGTTCGCCAAGGTGGCCGACTCCCTTGCCGAGGTCATCTGCTGGTTCCCCATTTACCGGACATATTTGCCCTACGGCGGGAAAACCCTCGTGGAAGCAATCGAGCGGGCCGGCCGACACCGCCCCGAACTCGAACCCGTCCTTGGGAAGCTGCAGCCGCTCCTGCTGGATCCCGAAAGTGCTTTGGCGCGGCGGTTCCAGCAGACATCGGGAATGGTCATGGCCAAGGGCGTGGAGGACACCGCGTTCTTCCGCTACACCCGATTGGGCTCTCTCACCGAAGTCGGCGCAGACCCCACGGAGTTCTCGTTGCCCAGCGGGGTCTTCCACGAACGGATGGCTCGGCGCCAGCGGCTCCTGCCGCTCTCCATGACCACCCTGAGCACGCACGACACAAAGCGGAGCGAGGACGCCAGGGCGCGGATATCGGTTATTTCCGAGGCCGTGCCGGAGTGGGAACTTTTCCTTGGAACAGTTCAGCAGCTCGCGCCGATTCCGGACGGACCGTTGGCGGCGCTGGTCTGGCAGTCGATCGTGGGTGCCTGGCCGGCAGACCGCGGGCGGCTTCAGTCATACGCGTTGAAGGCGGCGCGCGAGGCCGGCAACTCCACCAACTGGACCGACCCGAACCCGGAGTTCGAAAGGCAGCTTGCAGCCGCCGTCGACGCCGCGTTCGACGTTCCCGAGGTCGCGGCCGCCTTGAAGAACTTCGTGGCTGAGCTGGAACCATACGGGACCTCCAACTCGCTGTCCGCCAAGTTGATCCAGCTCACCATGCCCGGCGTCCCTGACGTTTACCAAGGCACGGAGTTCCGGGACGGATCACTGACCGATCCGGACAACCGACGGCCGGTGGACTTCAAGGCACGCAAAGAAGCTTTGGCAGCATTGGACCAGAGAGCGACACCGTCGTTCACGGAGGAATCGGCCAAGTTGCTGGTGCTCTCCCGGGCGTTGAGGTTGCGTAGGGACCGGCCCGAGCTGTTCGAAGGTTACTTGCCCGTCGCGGCGCAGGGAGCGGCAGCAGCACATGTGGTGGCCTTCGACCGCGGGTCTGGTCGTCGTGGCGCGCTGACTGTCGCCACGCGCCTTCCCCGTCGTCTTGCACGGGAAGGCGGCTGGCGGGACACCGTCATCGAACTCACGGTGAACTGCAGGGACGAGCTCACAGGGGCGAGCTATGCCCCGGGTGCTGTCCAGTTGAGCACCCTGCTGGAGCGGTACCCTGTGGCGCTGCTGGTACCCACTGACTGACGCCACCACGAATCACGGCAACGCACGCTTAAGGAACGTACAGGGGAACATCATGCTGAAGCACGCTGCTGGAAAGAATCTCTTTGATGTCTGGGCGCCGAACGCAAAAACTGTTCGGCTGGTGGCCGGAGGCCACGAATACGGCATGGAGCAATACGACGACGCCGCTGCCCACGGCTGGTGGCACGCGCCGGCTGAGGCGGTGGCAGGGGGAGTCGACGGCGTGCCGTACGGCTATCTTGTGGATGGAGAAGGACCGTTCCCTGATCCGCGTTCGCGGCGGCAGCCGGACGGCGTCCATGGCCTGTCTTCAACGTTCGACCCGTCCATCCACGAATGGAAGGATTCCGGCTGGAAGGGACGGAACCTCAAGGGTTCCGTCATCTACGAACTGCACCTGGGCACGTTCACGCCGGAGGGCACACTGGATGCCGCCGCTGGAAAATTGGACTACTTGGTGGACCTCGGCGTCGATTTCATTGAACTCCTGCCGGTCAACGGGTTCAACGGTGTCCACAACTGGGGTTACGACGGCGTCCTTTGGTACGCCGTGCATGAACCCTATGGTGGTCCCGCCGCCTATCAGCGCTTTGTTGACGCGGCGCACGCTGCGGGGCTTGGCGTCATCCAGGACGTCGTCTACAACCACCTCGGTCCGAGCGGAAACTACCTGCCAAAGTACGGTCCTTACCTGAAATCGGGGGAGGGCAACACCTGGGGTGACTCCGTCAACCTTGACGGCCCGGGCTCCGATGACGTGCGCCGCTACATTCTGGAGAATGCGGCGATGTGGCTCCGCGACTACCACGTTGACGGACTTCGGCTCGATGCCGTCCATGCACTCCGGGACGAACGGGCCGTGCACATCCTGGAGGACTTTGGTGCGCTGGCTGACCAGATCGAGTCTGAAACGGGGATACCGAAAACCCTCATCGCAGAATCGGACCTGAACAACCCGCGCCTCATCTATCCCCGCAAGGACAACGGCTACGGGCTGGAGGGGCAGTGGAGCGACGACTTCCACCACGCCGTCCACGTCAACCTCAGCGGAGAAACCACCGGCTACTACTCGGACTTTGAATCGCTGTCCGTGCTTGCCAAGGTCCTGGAACACGGCTTCTTCCACGATGGCAGCTACTCGAGCTTCCGGGGTCGCCATCATGGCCGGTCAATCCGGCATGACCTCGCGCACCCATCGGCCCTGGTGGTCTGCCTGCAAAACCATGACCAAATCGGAAACCGGGCCATAGGTGACCGACTCACGGCGACGTTGTCCTATGGCAAGTTGGCCATAGGTGCCGTGCTGACCATGACCTCTCCCTTCACCCCCATGCTGTTCATGGGAGAGGAGTTCGGTGCTTCAACGCCGTGGCAGTTCTTCACCTCCCACCCGGAGCCCGATCTAGGCAAGGCCACAGCCGAGGGACGGATCAAGGAGTTCGAGCGGATGGGGTGGGATCCGGCTGTTGTCCCCGATCCGCAGGATCCTGAGACGTTCGAACGCTCCAAGCTCAAGTGGGAGGAGGCCGGCGAGGGAGACCACGCCCGCTTGCTCCGGTTGTACCGGGATTTGGCACAGCTGCGCCGAAAAACGCCTGAACTAGTCGACGGCGGCTTCGGGGACACCTCCGTCGAGTTCGACGACGCGGAACAGTGGCTGCAGATGTCCCGGGGGAGAATCCGTGTTGTGTGCAACTTCGGTGAGGACGCACTCGTGACGCCCCTCGAGGGGTCCTTGTTGCTGTCTACCGATTCCGAAGCTGCCATGGACGAGGACACGCTGACGCTCCCGGGCGCCAGCGCCGCCGTCGTACGCGTCAACTGACACAAGCAGTGAACCGGGGTGACGGCGCCCACATGGCGGACACCGCCGTCGCCCCGGTTTCCACAGTGGCAGGATGGTACGTATGACTTATTCGGCCGCGGAAAACCGCTACGAAACCATGCCCTACCGCCGTGTCGGACGCAGCGGACTCAAGCTGCCCGCCATCTCGTTGGGCCTTTGGCACAACTTCGGCGACGACAAGCGATTCGACGAGCAACGCGCCATCCTGCGAAGGGCTTTCGACCTCGGCGTCAATCACTTCGACCTCGCCAACAACTACGGTCCGCCGGACGGATCGGCCGAAACGAACTTCGGACGCCACTTGAAGGACGACTTCAAGCCCTACCGCGACGAACTCGTCATCTCCACGAAGGCCGGCTACTACATGTGGCCTGGTCCGTACGGCGAATGGGGATCCCGCAAGTACCTGATTTCCAGCCTCGACCAGTCCCTCGAACGCATGGGCCTGGAGTACGTGGACATCTTCTACAGCCACCGCCCGGACCCCGAAACACCCTTGGAAGAAACCATGGGCGCCCTGGACTACGCGGTCCGTTCAGGCAAGGCGCTCTACGCGGGCATCTCGTCCTACACCCCTGAGCAGACCCTCGAAGCGGCCCGGATCCTCAAAGAACTCGGCACCCCGCTGCTGATCCACCAGCCGAGCTACTCCATGCTGAACCGGTGGACCGAGAATGGCTCACCCAACCTCTACGAGGCATTGGACCAGGTGGGCGCAGGCTCCATCGCTTTCTCGCCCTTGGCCCAGGGGATGCTGACCGACCGGTACCTCAACGGTGTGCCGGCCGACTCCCGCGCAGCAAAGGAACGTTTCCTGTCCGAGTCGCAGCTGACCGAGGACAAGCTTGACCGGGTGCGCGGGCTCAACGCAATCGCCCAGGGCCGGGGACAGACGCTCGCCCAAATGGCTGTGGCCTGGATCCTCCGGGATCAGCCGAAGGGCTCGCCGGTGACGTCGGCACTGGTGGGAGCTTCCAGTGTGAAGCAGCTGGAAGACACGCTCAGCGCCATCCAAAACCTGGAGTTCACCACGGAAGAACTGACGGCGATCGACGAGTTTGCTGTTGAATCGGACATCAACCTGTGGGCGCAAAAGTAGCCGTTCACGATTGACATAAACGGGAGGGGCCGGTCGGGAACAAAGGCGGCCCCTCCTGTGTTGGCTACAATGCAAGTGTGCGCCGAATGGCGCCGTGCCAATCAGTCGTGCCCTGGACTCAGCCAGCGGTGCGCCTGGCACCTGAGGTTTAGTTCTCAAAGGAGTTCCGTGTCTTCACATCCGATTCGTGTTGCCATTGTCGGCGTAGGTAACTGCGCCGCATCGCTGGTCCAAGGTGTTCAGTACTACCGCGACGCTGACCCCAAGGCCACGATCCCGGGTCTGATGCACGTCGAGTTCGGCCAGTATCACGTCAACGACGTCCACTTCGTTGCTGCTTTCGATGTCGACAGCAAGAAGGTTGGACTGGACCTGGCGGACGCCATCGGCGCCAGCGAAAACAACACCATCAAGATTGCCGACGTCCCCGCTACGGGCGTCACCGTCCAGCGCGGCCACACACTGGACGGACTGGGCAAGTACTACCGCGAAACCATCGTTGAGGCTCCGGAAGAGGCCGTGGACATCGTCGCTGCATTGCGCGAAGCCAAAGCGGACGTCATGGTCTGCTACCTGCCTGTTGGTTCGGACCAGGCCGCCAAGTTCTACGCCCAGTGCGCCATCGACGCCGGCGTCGCTTTCGTCAACGCACTGCCCGTGTTCATCGCCGGCACCAAGGAATGGGCCGACAAGTTCACTGCTGCCGGTATCCCGATCGTGGGCGACGACATCAAGAGCCAGATCGGTGCCACCATCACCCACCGTGTCATGGCCAAGCTGTTCGAAGACCGCGGCGTCACCCTGGACCGTACGTACCAGCTGAACGTCGGCGGCAACATGGACTTCAAGAACATGCTGGAGCGCGACCGCCTGGAATCCAAGAAGATCTCCAAGACCCAGGCCGTTACTTCAAACGTCGAGGCCGAGCTGCACGCCGACGACGTCCACATCGGGCCTTCCGACTACGTCGCCTGGCTTGATGACCGCAAGTGGGCCTTCGTCCGCCTCGAAGGCCGCAACTTCGGCGACGCCCCTGTATCCCTGGAGTACAAGCTCGAGGTATGGGATTCCCCGAACTCTGCCGGCGTGATCATCGATGCCATCCGCGCCGCCAAGATCGGCCTGGACCGCGGCATCGGCGGCCCGCTGCTCTCCGCTTCCAGCTACTTCATGAAGTCGCCGCCGGAGCAGTTCAACGACGACATCGCCCGCGAAAAGGTCGAAGCCTTCATCCGCGGCGACATCGAACGCTAAACACCGCAGGACCCCTTTGTCACCTGACGCCCCCGCACTGTGTGCGGGGGCGTCAGTCGTCTCCAGGACCCTCTTCCACATCCCCATGGTTTCCCACGGTCGCTTGCTCACATCCCTATGGTTTCCCACGGTCGCTTGCTCACATCCCTATGGTTTGGTGGTGACGCTTACTCACATCCCTATGGTTTGACGCCGACGCTTACTCACCCCTTCAAACGCGTGCGGGAGGGTTTGGTTGAAGGGCGTGGGGTGTGCGGGAGGGTTTGGTTGAAGGGCGTGGGGTGTGAGGAAGGGTCAGAAAAGGCCCGTGGGGTTGCCGTCGGCGTCGATGTCCATGCGCATGGCTGCCGGTTCCTTCGGAAGCCCGGGCATGGTCATGACGGCCCCGGTCAGTGCCACGATGAAACCGGCACCGGTTTTCGGGATGAGGTCGCGAACGTGCACCCGGAAACCCTTGGGTGCCCCGAGCCTGGAGGCGTCATCAGTGAAGGAGTACTGGGTTTTGGCCATGCAGACGGGAAGGCCGGACCAGCCGTTCTTCTCAATCTCCGCAAGGCGTTTGAGGGCCGGCACGGAGAACTCCACGCCATCGGCCCCGTATATCTCCTGCACGATCGTCCGGATCTTGTCCTCCACAGGCAGCTCCAACGGGTAGAGGTGATGGAAACCGGACGGCGCATCCAAGGCAGCTGCCACCTTGGCGGCCAGTTCGTCCCCGCCGTCGCCGCCTCCACCGCGGCCCCAGACATCTGCGACGGCGGCCTCCACCCCTTCCGCTGCACACCATGCAAGGAGCCAGTCGAGTTCTTCCGCAGTGTCGGTGGCGAACTTGTTGATGGAGACAACCGGGGTGATACCAAATTTGGCCACGTTCCGGACATGCCTCTTGAGGTTCTCCACTCCGGCAGCCATGGCATCCATGTTGGGCTCGCCGAGGTGTTCCTTGGGAACCCCGCCTTGCATCTTGAGGGCCCGGATGGTGGCAACAACCACGACGGCGGATGGCGCCACTGCTGCGATCCGCGCCTTGATGTCCATGTACTTTTCGGCGCCAAGGTCCGCCCCGAAGCCGGCCTCGGTGACCACCACGTCAGCCAGCTGCATGGCCGTCCTGGTGGCGATCAGCGAATTGCATCCATGGGCGATGTTCGCAAACGGACCCCCATGTACCAGCGCCGGAGTTCCTGCGATGGTCTGGACGAGGTTTGGCTTGATGGCGTCCTTCAGGAGCATCGTAAGTGCGCCTTCAACACCGAGATCCGCGACGGTGACCGGTGCCCGCTCATAGGTGTACCCGAAAGTGATCCTGCCCAGGCGGCATCGGAGATCGTCCAGGTCCGTGGCCAAGCAGAAGACGGCCATGATCTCGGACGCCACGGTAATGTCGAATCCATCCTGCCGTGGCACGCCCTGCGCGGGGCCACCAAGGCCGATCACCACTTCCCGCAGGGCACGGTCGTTCATGTCAAGGACGCGTTTGAACGTCATGCGGCGGGGGTCGATTCCCAGCTGGTTCCCTTGGAAGATGTGGTTGTCCACCAAGGCCATGAGGGCGTTGTTTGCTGAGGTGATCGCGTGGAAATCCCCGGTGAAGTGCAAGTTGATGTCGTCCATCGGCAGGACCTGGGAGTAGCCACCTCCCGTAGCCCCGCCCTTCATCCCCAGGATCGGCCCCAAGGAAGGCTCCCTAAGCGCGATCATGACTTTGTGTCCGGCGCGGGCCAGGGAATCGGCGAGTCCTACGGTGGTGGTTGATTTGCCTTCTCCGGCGGGAGTGGGGGACATGGCTGAAACAAGCACCACTTTTCCCGGCACCTTGTCGGCAGGGAACGCCAGCTTTCCAGGGTTGATCTTGGCTTTGTAACGCCCGTACAGCTCAAGGGCATCCACGTTGATGCCCGCTCTTTGGGCGATCTCCTCAATGGGGAGCATGGCGGCATTGCGGGCAATCTCAAGATCACTCATGGCCTTGTTTTCAGACATCGTTGTCCTTCGGCTGGATGTTCCCGTGTCACGGCTGACGCTTATGGCGCGCTAACGCTGTGCGCGACAATCTACCAGCCGCGAGGCCCGACGCTGAGGAACCTCAGGTCCTCGGAAGCAACAGGCCCCCGACGGCTTCACGGTAGCTGTCCAAGGTGATCGCAGCTGTGCGCTGCCAGCCGAACGATTCGGCATGGGTGGCCGCGAGCCGGCCCATGTCCTCGCGGGTCTGGACGTCGTCGTAGAGGTCCTCGAGGGCATCGGCCCAGTCCGTGGGGTCGTGTCCGTCCACCAGGATTCCGGTGCGGCCGTCCGAGATTGCCCGGGACAGACCACCGACGTTGGTGGCGACTACGGGTGTACCGCACGCCTGTGCTTCCAAAGCCACCAGGCCAAAGGACTCGCTGAACGATGGCATCACGACGACGTCGGCCGAGCGGAACCACCCGGCGAGTTCGGGCGCCACCACCGGCGGACGGTGGGTGACGACGTCGTCGAGTCCTGCTTCGTGGATGATCTGTTGGAGGTTGAAGTCCTTGGCGCCGCTCAACGAGCCCAGGATGGTCATTTCCAGGTCGATGTCCGGCCTGCGCTTGCGGAGGATTCCGGCGGCCTTGACGAAAATCTGGGGACCTTTGAGCCGCTGGATCCGGCCGGCAAACAGAATGTGGAAGCTCTCCGGCCGCACCTCCAGCCGGGCACGTGACTTCTTGCGGAACGACGGCGTAAAGACGTTGAGGTCTACGCCGGGCGGAGCGATGTCGATCCGGTCGCGGTCCGCCCCGTAGTGCGACACGAGTTCATCGGCTTCAGCTGGGGTATTGGCTATCAGGCGGGCCGCGCCATCGACGATCCGCTGCTCGCCGTTCTCGCGGCGCCGCGGCTCCGGGTGTTCGCCGGGTTGCAGCACGAGGTTCTTTACCTTCGCCATGGTGTGCATGGTGTGCACCAGAGGAACTCCCCACAATGAGGCCAACTCAAGCCCCGCAACGCCGGAGACCCAATAGTGCGAGTGGATGGCGTCGTAGCGGCCATGCAGTTGCCGGTTCCGGATATTGTCGATCTCCACCACCATGTGGTGCAGAAGTTCGGGCAGTTCTTCCTTGGGTATCTTCCGGCGTGGTCCGGCCTTGACGTTGTGGACGCACACGCCGGGACCGGGATGCTCGACGGCGGGCTGGCTGGCTTTGGTGGCGCGCGTGAAGATCTGCACTTCAACACCCGACTCGGCAAGTGCCATGGCCAAGGCCCTGACGTAGACGTTCATCCCACCGGCGTCACCGGCCCCGGGCTGCTCCATGGGGGAGGTGTGCAGTGACAAGAACGCCACTCGACGGACCATCGGCATCGCACTCCTCCTGACTTTCACCGCACGTGGCTTTTGCCCTGCAGAAAACACTACTCCTGCCAAACCGTGCCTCAATAAAGCGGCCCCGCTATGTGGACAAGGCTGCTAGCGTGTGGGCTGTGAGCCAAGAACAAAGCTTTGACATCCGCGTCGCAACACCGGGCGACTGGGCCGGCATCTGGTCCATCCTGGAACCCGTGATCCGGGAGGGCGAGACCTTCACCTGGGACCGCGGCACACCGGAGGACGAAGCGAAGGCGAAGTGGACCAAGGAAGAGCCCGGCCAGACGTTTGTGGCCGTCGACAGGGAATCCGGCAAGATTCTCGGGACCGGCGAATTCCACCCCAACCAGGGCGGTGGTGGCAGCCATGTCGCCAACGCCGGTTACATGGTGGCGGCCAACCATTCGGGCCAGGGCATTGCGCGGGCGCTCTGCGCATACTCGCTCCAGGAAGCCAAAGCTGCGGGGTTCTACGCGATGCAGTACAACGCGGTGGTGGAGAGCAACGTCAGGGCCGTGTGGCTGTGGCAGTCCATGGGATTCCGAATCCTTGCCACGGTGCCGGAGGCCTTCAACCATCCGGAGATCGGCTACGTGGGCCTGCACGTGATGTACCGCAAACTCTAGCCTTGTCCCGCCCTTACCCCCAGAGCCCGGCCATCCCGGGGAATGCCTCCTCATAGCCTGCCAGCAGCTGCGTGCCCAGCAGCTCCGATCCCACCAACGGGTGCGACGCAAACGCCTGTACGGCTGCTTCCCGGTCGTGGTCACGGACGGCGCGGATCGTCAGCCGCTCCACCTCCTTGACGCGCTGCATCAAGGTGAGGAACGGGCCCGGCGGCCTTTCCTGCGCGACTGCCACGGCGCCGTCGGGCGTCACCTGGGAGGGGACTTCGACGACGGCGTCCGGCGGCAGCCCGGGCACGGCCACCTCCGCCGGGTGAAGACTCCCGGTGGGCAGCACGGGAGCGTTGGGCACGTTGAGGATGAGCTGGGCGGTCCCGCCGCCCAAGAGGGCCCGCATCACGGACAGAGCCACCCTCTCGTAGCCGCCTCCAGCGAGATCGGACTCGTCGCGCTGTTCCCCGTGGGTGCGGGCTTCGGCGAGGTACCCCTCTTCACGGGATCGCCGGGCTGCATCCCATAGCGCATAGGCGTCCTCCGCCCGCAGCAGATCGGGGTAGAGCGAATGCTGCTGTTGGTGGATGGACGCCCCACGAGTTTGCCGTTGTCCACGGATAGCCTGGGTGGCCTGCGACGTCTGGTAGTAGTAGTAGAGGTACTCGTTGGGCAGACAGCCGAGCTTTTCCAGGGTGCGCTGCCCGAACAGGCGCCCTTCTTCAATCGACTCAAGGGCGGCAGGATCCGCCAGCAGCCCGGGCAGGAGGTCCGTGCCACCTGGTGCCAGCCGGTAGAGCCAGCCGAGGTGGTTCAGCCCGTAGTAGCCCACGCCGTCGAGGTTTCCTTCCTCCAGCGGGACACCGGCTGCCCGGGCCGCCCGCTGGGCCAGGCCCCCAGCGGAATCACAGATCCCAATCACCCGGTTCCCAAGCAGCGGCACCAATGCCTCGGTGACCATTCCGGCGGGGTTGGTGAAGTTGATAAGCCATGCACCGGGGCAGTGACGCCGCATGGCCTGGGCGAGTTCGAGCATCCGGGGGATGGATCGCAGGGCGTAGGAAATCCCGCCTGCTCCGGTGGTCTCCTGGCCCAGCAGCCCCAGATCAAGTGCAACACGCTCATCGGCGATCCGGCCGGCCGTTCCACCAGGCCGGATGGCCGCGAAAACCACGTCGGTTCCCGTGAGCGCCTGGCCAAGGTCGCTGCAGGCGACGACGGCGGGACCGGAACCGGGGCCTGTGTGCATATCGCGGAGTACGGCCTGAATTGCTTGGAGCCGTTGCCCATCGACGTCGAAAAGCACCAATTCGCTGACCAGGCCGGCGAAGGGGCCAGTACACAACGCCCGGTACACAAGGGGAACCCGGAATCCGCCACCGCCGGCGATCATAAGCCGCATGATCCGAGTCTATGCAGCTCCGCAAGCTGCAGCGTAGTCTGCCGTTCATGGACGCTATGCCGCAGCGACGATTCGACCCCCTTGCCTCCGTAAGGTCAGACGCTGACGCCGGGTGCGACCTTCTCCTGACCGGCACGGTCTTCCAGGACATCATTTTCACCGGCCTTCCCCAAGCGCCGGAACCGGGCACGGAAGTGTGGAGCGAGGGCATGGGAAGCTGCCCGGGAGGGGTGGCCAACCAGGCCATTGCGGCAGCGCGGCTCGGGTTGCGGACCAACCTTGCAGCGACCTTCGGAGACGACGGTTACGGCGACTACAACTGGCAGATCCTGGAGAAGCAGGAGCACGTGGACCTGTCGTTGTCGCAGCGGGTTCCCGGGTGGCACTCACCAGTGACTGTTTCCATGTGCGTGAACCAGGACCGCTCCATGGTCACCCACGGCCATCCCGCCCCGATCTCTGCTTCCCAGCTGATTGGCCAGCCTCCGCGGGCGCTCGCAGCCGTTGCGGACCTGGAGGAGGAGATGGAGCCGTGGATGCTGGCCGCAATGAAATCCGGTACCAAGCTTTTTGGGGTGGTGGGGTGGGACCCTACCGGGAAATGGTCGGAGCGCCGGCTGGACCAGCTGGAGAACTTTTATGCTTTCCTGCCCAACGCTCCCGAGGCCATGGCGTTCACCGGCAAATCCGACCCCTGGGCGGCGCTGTACTCGCTGGCTGACCGCGTGCCGGTAGCCGTGGTGACCTTGGGTCCCCAAGGGGCAGTGGCGGTGGACTCGGAGAGCGGCGAGGAAGAGTGGGTGCCTTCTTTGCCGGTCCCGGCTTCTGATCCAACGGGAGCAGGGGACTGCTTCGGTGCGGCCTTCATCGTGGGGTGCCTCGCAGGATGGCGGCTGGGTGACCGCCTGCGTTTTGCCAACCTGTGCGCTTCGCTTGCCGTCCAGGAGGTTGGCGGGTCCCTGGCCGCACCCGGCTGGGGAGACATCGCGGACTGGTGGCAGCGGGCGAACGCGCGGAAGGAGCGGCAAAGCAGCCAGTGGCTGAGGCGCTTCGCGTTCCTGGAACCGATCGTGAAGGACATCCCCGCTGAAGCCCAACGACGCGCCCGGGCCACCATCGCGCACTTGTCGGATGCCCAGTAGGGGTGAACGCCCGTGCGCAGTTAACCCGAATTCACCGGCACCACTAGAATCTCTAGGGTGACTTATGAAGCAGCAGATATCGGGATCGGCGAAAAGGCCTCAATAGCCAAGTCGGCGGTCCTGGAACGGTCCGCGGTGATCGATCTCGAAGCTGTACGCCACAACGTGCGGCAATTCGTCGCCATCGCCTCTCCTGCCGCGGTCATGGCCGTAGTGAAGGCCGACGCGTATGGTCACGGAGCCGTCCAGGTTGCGCGGGCAGCCCTCGACGCCGGTGCGGCATGGCTCGGGGTGGCGCACATTTCCGAGGCACTCGCCTTGCGGGCCGCGGGCATCGATGCTCCGTTGCTTGCCTGGCTGCACACCCACGAGAGCAACTTCCAGGCAGCCGTCGCCGCCGGCATCGACGTCGGAATCTCCGGCTGGGAGCTGGACGCCGTAGTCGCGGCAGCCCGCGAACAGGAACGGCCCGCGCGGGTCCACCTCAAGGTGGACACCGGTCTGGGCCGCAATGGCTGCACCATTGCTGACTGGGACCAACTGCTGGGCCAGGCCATGGACTACCAGGACCAGGGCCTGCTGCGCGTGGTGGGGATCTTCTCTCATCTCGCCGTGGCCGATGAACCGCACCGCCCCGAAACCGATGAGCAGCTCGCTGTCTTCCGTGAGGCCATCGCCATGGCTGAAGACGCCGGTGTGGACACGGAGGTCCGGCATATCGCCAACACTCCCGCTGCGTTGTCTCGCCCGGATTCGCACTTCGACCTGGTGCGCGTGGGCCTCGGCGTCTACGGATTGTCGCCCTTCGAAGGCGCGACGTCGGCCGAACTTGGCTTGCACCCCGCCATGACCGTCCGCACGCTCCTGTCCAATTGCAAGCAGGTCCCGGAAGGGCAGGGCGTCTCCTACGGCCTGAACTACCGCACCAGCGAAGAAAGCACCTTGGGCCTGGTCCCGTTGGGCTACGCAGACGGGGTTCCGCGGATCGCCACCGGCGGACCGGTCCGCGTCAATGGCGTCAACTACCCGGTAGTGGGCAGGATCGCCATGGACCAGATGGTCATCGACCTGGGCCCCCTGACTCCTGAGGCAGCCGCGGAGCTTCGGGGCGCCGAAGCCGTCATGTTCGGCAATGGCTCCGATCACGGCCCCACGGCCGACGATTGGGCCGCAGCTGCCGGAACCAACAACTACGAAATCGTCACGCGCATCAGCCAGCGGGTGCCTCGCAGCTACGTCAATGAAGTACCCTCCCAGCCGGCATCGCAGACCGACGTTGCCACCGACGCCAAAGCAGCAGCGCTGTGAGCGAACCCCTGTGGCAACGCACGTTGAAGGTCACGACGGCGGAGCAGACACACGCGCTCGCAGCAGCGCTCGGTGAGGTGCTTGAGGCCGGCGATCTCCTTGTCCTGACCGGGGAACTGGGCGCTGGAAAGACCACGTTCACCCAGGGGCTGGGGGAGGGCCTGGGTGTAAGGGCCGGCATCATCTCGCCGACCTTTGTGCTGGTCAGGATCCATCCGAACCTTCCGGACGGTCCCAGGCCGGGTGGGCCTGACTTGGTCCATGTTGACGCGTACAGGCTGGACTCGGCCGCAGAGATCGACGACATCGACCTCGAAAACACCATGGACACCGCCGTCACGGTGGTGGAGTGGGGGCGGGACCGGGTGGAGCATCTCTCGGATAGCCGCCTGGAAGTGGAGCTGCACAGGGCCGTGGGCGGCGGCGCCTCGGCAGGAACGGTGACGGATGACGTCCTGGACTTTGAGAGCGATGACGACGACGAGCCCCGCACCATTGTGTTCCGGGGATTCGGTCCACGGTGGGCGGATGAGCCACGGCTCCTGGCCACCGCAGGACAGCCGGACAGCGCAGCGCAACCGGACAACGCACATGAGGGAGATAACTAATGTTGATCCTGGCCATTGATACTTCCGCCGTTGCCAGCGCAGCCCTGATCTCCGACGACGCCATGGAAGGCGTGGTGGATTCCTTCGCCACGGAAGATACCCGTAGCCACGCCGAAGTTCTTGCCCCGGGTATTGAGAAGCTGTTGACCGGAGCAGGCGTTACCGGCGCGGACATCGATGCGATCGTCACAGGTGTGGGCCCGGGCCCGTTTACCGGGCTCCGCTCCGGTATCGCGACCGCCCGCACCTTGGCGTTCGTGTGGAACAAACCGTTGTACGGACTGATGAGCCTGGACGCCGTTGCCCTTGAGGTGGCTGAATCCACAGCGGCAGTTCCCGGGTTCCTGGTGGCAACGGACGCCCGGCGCAAAGAGGTCTACTGGGCCCGGTACTCCCTGAAGGAGGGCCAGCTGCCGGATCTCGTTGATGGACCGCACGTGGGCTTCGCCTCCGAACTGCCCGACTTGCCGGTGTTCGGTGCCGGCGCCGGCCTGTACGCGGATGTGCTCAGGGCCGATGAAGACTTTGCGTCCACGCACCCCGACGCCGCTTCCCTTGGCCAGTTCGCCCTTGCCCGGCTCGCATCGGGCCGGCCCCTTCTGGATTCGACCCCTCTGTACCTGCGGGAATCCGACGCCCAAGTACCGGGACCCCGGAAGCGCGCACTGTGATGGGACGGGAACTGTGAAATTGTCACCCAAACTGGAGCTCGCCGGGGTTTCCCTGCGCGACATGACCGAAGCCGACATCCCGGCCGTAGAGGCTTTGGAGCGCCGTTTGTTCCCTGTGGACGCATGGCCGCTGCAGATGTTCTTCGACGAACTGGCCCAGCCCGAAACCCGCCGTTACGTGGTGGCCGAGGCCGCAGGGGAGATCGTCGCTTATGCGGGATTGATGTGCATCGAGCCCATCGCGGACGTCCAGACGATCGCCGTCGTGCCTGAATTCGAAGGCCGGGGCATCGGCTCCGCGGTCCTTGCGGAGCTCATCGATGAGGCGCGGCGACGCCGCGCGGCAGACGTGTTGCTGGAAGTGCGGGCGGACAATCCCCGCGCGCAGCAACTCTATGTGCGTTTCGGGTTTGAGCAGATCCACGTCCGTCCCCGCTATTACCGCGACGGAACAGACGCCTTGATCATGAGGCTGACCTTGAACGAACAACACCCTTCCGAAGGAGCCCCAGCGTGAGCGGCCTTAATCGACAGCAGCCGCTGGTGCTCGGCATCGAGTCGTCCTGCGACGAGACCGGTGTGGGCATCGTCCGCGGGACAACGTTGCTGACCAACACTGTGTCTTCCTCCATGGACGAGCACGTGCGTTTTGGCGGCGTCATCCCGGAAATCGCTTCGCGGGCGCACCTGGACGCCTTCGTGCCCACGTTGCAGGAGTCGCTGCTTGAAGCCGGGGTCACCCTGGACGAGATCGACGCCATTGCCGTAACGTCCGGCCCGGGCCTCGCCGGGGCGCTCATGGTGGGTGTTTGTGCTGCGAAGGCCCTGGCGGTTGCCACGGGGAAGCCGCTCTACGCGATCAACCATTTGGTGGCGCACGTTGGCGTTGGCTTGCTGGATCAAAGGCGAACCCCGGAAGGAAAGCCCGACGCCGGTGCTGCCGCCGGCCTGGGTGCGGGGCAGTTGCCGGAGAACCTCGGGGCGCTCCTGGTGTCCGGGGGCCACACTGAAATCCTGCGCATCCGGAGCATCACGGACGATGTCGAGCTGCTGGGTTCAACCATCGATGACGCCGCCGGGGAGGCTTACGACAAAGTGGCGCGCATCCTTGGTCTGGGCTATCCGGGCGGACCCGCAATCGACAAACTGGCACGCCAGGGCAACCCCAAATCCATCCGCTTCCCGCGTGGCCTGACGCAACCCAAGTACATGGGGACCGCCGAGGAGAAGGGGCCGCACCGTTATGACTGGTCTTTCAGCGGTCTGAAAACCGCGGTGGCCCGCTGCGTGGAACAGTTCGAGGCCCGCGGCGAGGAAGTGCCGGTGGCGGATATCGCTGCCGCGTTCCAGGAAGCCGTAGTGGATGTCATCACCTCAAAGGCGGTTCTGGCCTGTAAAGAGAACGGCATCACGGACCTCCTGCTGGGCGGCGGCGTGGCTGCCAATTCCCGGCTCCGGGAACTGACCGGACTGCGCTGTACCTCGGCCGGGATCAGGCTTCACGTTCCGCCGCTGGATCTGTGCACGGACAACGGGGCCATGGTGGCGGCGCTGGGCGCCCAGCTGATCATGGCCGGCATCGACCCCAGCGGAGTGGAGTTCGCACCGGATTCCTCCATGCCTGTCACCACAGTGTCAGTACCTGCCCAGGCTGCCGGCCCGGGCAGGTAAACCGGGAACCGCTAGGCGTCGGGACCTTTTCGCATCTGCTGGACGAGGTCCATGACCACTGCCTGCAGGTCGCCGTTGTGTTCGGCGGCGACGCGGCGCTGCCGCTGGTAGCTGGCACCGCGTTCGACGATCTTCAGGACATCGGCCAGTTCTTCGGAGCAGCCAAGCCTGGCTGCCACAGGCTCAAGCCGCGCGACGGTTTCGGCCAGGTGCTCGGTAACGAGCTGCTCGTTGCCCGCGGCATCGAGGATGATGATGGCTTCCATGCCGTAGCGGGCAGCGCGCCACTTGTTTTCCTGCACGTGCCACGGAGGCATGGTGGGGATGCTGCCCCCGGCATCAAGAATGGAGGAGAATTCGTCCACCAGGCACTGGGTCAGGGCCGCGATGGCACCGACTTCCTCAAGGGTTGCCAGGCCGTCACAGATGCGCATTTCGATGGTGCCAAGGTTGGCAACCGGGCGGATGTCCCAGCGGATTTCGGAGGTTGAGTCGATCACTCCGGTGGTGAACATGTCCTGGACGTAGGACTCGTACGCCTCCCAGGTTTCGAACTGGAACGGCAGGCCGGCTGTCGGAAGCTGCTGGAACATGAGCGCGCGTTGTGATGCGTACCCTGTTTCCTCACCGGCCCAGTAGGGGCTGGAAGCTGACAATGCCTGGAAGTGCGGAAAGTAGTTGACCAGGCCATCCAGGACGGGGAGGACTTTTTCTTTCCTGTCGATGCCCACGTGGACGTGAACGCCGTAGATGACCATTTGGCGTCCCCACCATTGGGTCCGCTCGATCAGTTTGGCGTACCGCTCTTTGTCGGTGACCGGCTGCAGCAGGGGAGGGCTGAAGGGGTGGCTGCCGGCGCAAAACACTTCGACACCCATGGGATCGGTGACTTCGCGCACTGCGGCGAGGGACCGGCTGAGGTCCTCTTTGGCTTCGTTGACGGTCTCGCAGATGCCCGTGACGAGTTCCACCGTGTTGAGGAGCAGTTCGCGCTTGATATGGGGGTGTTCGTCGTCCTCATTGAGGTCCGGGTGGTTTGCCGCAACGCCTTTCAGGACGTCGTTCGCGACGGATACCAGTTCCCCTGTGCGTGCATTGACGAGCGCCAACTCCCATTCCACACCCAGTGTCGATTGCCTGGATGGCGCAAAATCAATCTGCACGTAGTCCCCTCGGTTTGTACTGTCCGGCTATGTGTACTGTCCGGCAATGTGTTGTTTCGGCCGGACACGGTTCCCCGCTGCGGGGCCGCCAGCGGTCGGATCAAGTCTAATGCAGCCGGAACTCGCATGATTGCGGCGGGTGCGCGGGAGAAATGACCCGTCATTTGCTAATGCGAACCATTCGCATTAGAGTGTGTGCCATGCACCTCACGATCGTCAGTTCCTTGGACAGCCAATGCCGTGAGGCAGCCACCGAAAGGCTGGGGCGGACCCATGCCAATTCCGTGGTGGTCCTCCACGATCTCCTGGATGGCTCACTGGTCCTGCGGCGCGTTTACCGCAACGGCCGGTTGTTCGAACGCGGGACGACGGTCCTGGAGCACGGTTGCCTGAGCTGCACCGTCCGGCTTGACGTGGTCCCGACGGCGGAACGACTCGCCGCCTGCGGCTTCGACCACGTCGTCCTGGGCCTGCCGCCAGGCGTCGCAGCCGGAATGGCCGTGGCGGAGCTCCGCAGTGGGCTCAGCCGCCCGGCGGTCATCGACAACGCCGTGCTCGCCTTGGACCCCGCAGAGTTGGACGACCACATCTGGGACCGTCACACCCTGTTTGAGTCCGGCTTCACGTCCATGCCCCAGGACGAGCGGACCAGTGGCGAATTCCTGGTCGGCGAATTCGGACACGTGGACACCGTGATGACCTATCCGGGATTGGGTGCCGTGCTGACGGGGGATCCCCGCGAGGGTTCGCCGCAGTGGGTGTCGGGGGTGGAGTTGCTCGGCGAATTGGCACCCCATGCAACCGTTGCCGCAGCGGCCGATGATTTCCGGCCGGGCTGCTTCGACCCCGCCGAAGCAGCTGCCCGCAACCGTCCCGGCGTCGTGCGTGTGCCCCTGGCTGAAACGGAAGGTTCCTTCCGGACCGTGCTCCATCGGGCTGCCCGGCCACTTCATCCGGGCCGTTTCAGGGAGGCGCTTCCGCGCTTGGCTGTCGGCATGCACTGGATGCGGGGCCGCCTGTGGATCGCCTCCGCTCCCACCAAGCGGATAGCTGTCCAAGGCATCGGTCCACGGATCTGGCTCGAAAGCGCGGGCAACTGGATGGCCGATTCCACGGAAGCAGCCCCCATGGGAGAAGGCCTGCGCGGAGAAGTGGGTGCCGACGTCGACGCTTTCCTCGACTGGCACCCCAGCCACGGGGACCGCGGAACCGTCCTGGCCATCACTGGGCGGGCCGACGATGTTGACGCCGCGGAAATCCGTGAACTCCTGGAAGGCTGCCAGCTGACGGAGGCCGAAATGGCCATGGATGCCGACGCGTGGGATGACCCCCTGGAACTCAGCGACGCCCTCTAAGCCAAACACCAACAAAAAGGAGAAACACCATGAAGGTCCGAAACTCGCTGCGTGCACTCAAGAAGATCCCCGGGGCGCAAATCGTCCGCAGGCGTGGCCGCACGTTCGTCATCAACAAGAACACCCCGCGCATGAAGGCCCGCCAGGGCTGACCGCACGGAAGCCCGGAGGGGCGTTGTTTAATGGGTGGATGCCCATCCTGAACAAAGACATGTCATTGTGCATTTCGCTCGCGGCCCGGCCCAGCAACATCGGGACGAGGTTCCATAACTATCTGTACGATCTGCTCGGCCTGAACTTTGTCTACAAGGCATTCGCCCCCGCGGACATCACCCTTGCGGTGGCGGGCATCCGCGGCCTCCCGATCCGGGGTGCCGCGGTGTCCATGCCCTACAAAGAGGCAGTCATTCCGCTGGTTGACGTCATGGATCCGTCGGCCAAGGCCATCGATTCGGTGAACACCATCGTGAACAACGACGGCGTCCTCACTGCCTACAACACCGATTACATCGCGATCGCCAGGCTTCTGAAGGACCATGAAGTCCCCAGCGGCCATACTGTCTTGCTCCGCGGCGCCGGGGGAATGGCCAAAGCTGTTGCGGCCGCCCTGAGGGACGCCGGGTTCACTGCCGTCACCATCGTGGCCCGCAACGAAACCACCGGCCGAGCGCTCGCCGACCTCTACGGCTTCGATTGGCAGGACGACGTCAACGGAGTCACCGCGGACCTCATCATCAACGTCACCCCGCTGGGCATGGCCGGCGCGGACGAAACCGCCCAGTCCTTTGACGACGCCACCATCGCAGCCGCGCAGGTGGTGTTCGATGTGGTGGCCCTTCCCTCCGAAACGCCGCTCATCACCGCCGCGCGCGCTGCGGGCAAGCCGGTCATCACAGGAGCCGAGGTCATCGCCATTCAGGCCGAGGAACAGTTCGTCCTGTACACCGGCGTTCGCCCGACGCCCGGCCAAGTACGGGAGGCCTCGGAATTCTCGCGTCGCTGACGCCGCAGGCCTGCTAAGCCTGGGCGGTCACCGGTTCCACCACGACAGCCACTCTTTCCTCGCCGATCCTGGTGAGGACAAGGGTGGCTGTTTTCGCATCCTTGTCCTTTGCGGGTTTGGCGGGGAGCAGCTGCTTCCGCAGTTCCTCGGGTGTCACTGCCGTGCCGCGCTTCTTGATATCCAACACGGTGATGCCGTTCGACTTCACCCAGGCCTTGAGGGCCTTGACGTTGTACGGCATGACGTCCAGCACCTTGTAGGCCCGGGCAAACGGAGTGTCGTGGAGTTCCGGGGCGCAGATATACGCGATGTGCTCGTCCACCAGGTGCCCGCCCAGCCGCTCGGCGACGTCGGCCACCATGCCTGCGCGGATCACCGCACCGTCGGGTTCGTAGAGAAAGCCTTCAACAGGCCCGACGGCGGCTTCCGGGCCACCGCCGAAGTCCTCGCCGCTGGTGATTTCGGCGGCGCCCTGGCTGCCAAGGAGCAATGCGGCGCGGCGGACGCCCGGGCGGGCTACTGAGTTGAACCACAGGGTGGCCTCGGTGACATCGCCGCCAACGGAGACCCATTGGGCCTCGCAGCCCGAAGGCACCGAGTCGTGGGGGATGCCCGGGCCCATCTTTACCCCTACCGCACGCCCTGTGGCCGCCACGCTCTCCACGAAGGACAACGGGGGCGAGAACGCCTCCGGGTCCCAGATTCTTTTGGTTCCCGACGTGGACGTGGTGCGTCGGGCAGGGTCCATCCACACGCCGTCGATGCCCTCGAGGTCCATTGATTCCGCGTCCGAGTGCACCACCGTTGCATGCTGGAAAGGCATGAGGTTGATCATGGCGCAGGCAGCGGTGGTTTCGTCCATCTCCACAGCGGTGACAGCAATGTCCATGGAAGCCATCGCCATGGAATCGGCGCCGAGGCCGCAGCCGAGATCGGCCACATGGGTGATGCCGGCCTGGGCAAAACGATCGGCGTGGCGGGCGGCGACGTTCAGCCGGGTTGCCTGCTCCAGGCCCGCCTGGGTGAACAGCATCTGCCGGGCGAATTCGCCGAACTTCGCCTCGGCGCGGGTCCGCAGGCGTGATTGGGTCAGGACGGCGGCCACGAGTTCCGGGGAGTGGCCGGCCTTGCGGAGGCTGGCATTGACGCTGAAGGCATCAGCCTCACGGTAGGGTCCCAGCGAGGCAAGAAGCTCCCAACCTTCAGTGGTCAATAAAGGTGCGATCTGTTCCTGCGGTGCATGAGGCATGGGAACAAGCCTAACGTCGCGCGTCATGGCTGCGTGACTGGGGAATCAGCCGGATAGGGTTGTTTTCATGGAAGACAACGCAGCACCACAGCCCTCCCGCCTCACCACGTATGCCCGTCCCGCCCTGATCGCGGGCGCTGTCATCGCGGTGGTCTGCATAGGCTTGCTGATCGTTATTTTCGCGCTGGATTCCTTCAACGCAGCGGCCTACTCCGTCAGTGGCAAGAGCGTGAACGATGCGACGGATGAGGCACGCGACATCCGCGACCTCTACGCCGGTGCGCGACTCGGCGGGATCATCGCGCTGGTGGTTTCCGGCGTCGTGGCGGTTGCTTCGGCGGTGGTGCTCTACCTGAACCGCGGCAGCGCTTCCTTGGATGAGGACGACGACGGCGAAGACTACGACCTTGATGACCTCAGGGACCAGTGACAACGTTCACCGATGACGAAATGCTGGCACTCACCTTGACCGAGTGCTAACGCCTTACATAGAGTCTAGTTAGCACTCTCCCCTTGAGGGTGCTAATCACGCCAGGCGTCCACCGGCACCGCGACGACGGTTGTACGCCACGGCACCCTAGTTCTTAGTCCATGAATCAGCTCATGAAAAGGAGAGTCCGAGTGTCGGTCTCGATTAAGCCTCTTGAGGATCGTATTGTTGTTCGCCCGCTCGAAGCAGAGCAGACCACGGCTTCCGGCCTGGTTATTCCGGACTCCGCGCAGGAGAAGCCGCAGGAAGGCGAAGTTGTTGCAATCGGCCCCGGCCGCTTCGATGACAACGGCAACCGCGTACCGGTTGACGTAGCTGTTGGCGACGTCGTCATCTACTCCAAGTACGGTGGAACCGAAGTCAAGACCGGCGGCAGCGAGTACCTCGTTCTGTCCGCCCGCGACGTCCTTGCGATCGTCGTAAAGTAACTTCCTGGAGCCCCGCACCGCCGTCGCGTTGGAATCATTCCGAGCGTCAGCGGTGCGGGTTTTCTGTCTCGAAAGGACACAACCATGGCAAAGCAGCTTGCTTTTAACGATGCTGCCCGCCGGTCTCTTGAGGCCGGTATCGACAAGCTCGCCAACACTGTCAAGGTGACGCTGGGCCCGCGCGGCCGCAACGTCGTCCTGGACAAGAAGTGGGGCGCCCCCACGATCACCAACGATGGTGTCACCATCGCCCGTGAAGTTGAGCTTGACGACCCCTACGAGAACCTTGGCGCCCAGCTTGCCAAGGAAGTAGCCACCAAGACCAATGACGTTGCCGGTGACGGCACCACTACGGCAACCGTGCTGGCCCAGGCCCTGGTCAAGGAAGGCCTGCGCAACGTTGCTGCCGGCGCAGCTCCCGGCGAGATCAAGCGCGGCATCGAAGTTGCAGTGGAAGCCGTCGCTGCACGCCTCCTGGAGAATGCCCGCGAAGTCGAAGGCACCCAGGTAGCCAACGTCGCAGCCATCTCCGCGCAGAGCGATGAAGTCGGCGAGCTCCTCGCCGAGGCCTTCGGCAAGGTAGGCAAGGATGGTGTCATCACCATCGAAGAGTCCTCCACCACGCAGACCGAGCTGGTCCTGACCGAGGGCATGCAGTTCGACAAGGGCTACCTCTCCCCGTACTTCGTCACCGACGCAGAACGCCAGGAAGCTGTCCTCGAAGACGCCCTCATCCTGATCAACCAGGGCAAGATCTCCTCGCTGCAGGACTTCCTGCCGCTGCTCGAGAAGGCCCTGCAGGCCAACAAGCCCCTCTTCATCATCGCTGAGGACATCGAAGGCGAAGCCCTTTCCACCCTGATCGTCAACCGTATCCGCGGCACGCTCAACGTCGTTGCCGTCAAGGCTCCGGGCTTCGGCGATCGCCGCAAGGCCATGCTCCAGGACATCGCTACGTTGACCGGTGCGCAGGTAGTTTCCCCGGACCTGGGCCTGACGCTGGACTCCGTTGGCCTCGAGGTACTCGGTACCGCCCGCCGCATCACGGTCACCAAGGACAACACCACCATCGTTGACGGTGCCGGTTCGGCCCAGGACGTTGCCGACCGCGTTGCACAGCTCCGCGCTGAGCTGACCCGGACGGATTCCGACTGGGACAAGGAAAAGCTGCAGGAACGCCTGGCCAAGCTCGCTGGCGGCATCGGCGTCATCAAGGTTGGCGCAGCCACCGAGGTTGAGCTGAAGGAAAAGAAGCACCGCATTGAGGACGCCGTTTCCTCGACGCGTGCAGCCCTCGAAGAAGGCATCGTTTCCGGTGGCGGTTCCGCCCTGATCCACGCCCTGAAGGCCCTGGACGAGTCCCAGGCAGTCAAGGACCTCGAAGGTGACGCTGCGGCCGCTGTAGGCATCGTTCGCCGCGCACTGGTCCAGCCGCTGCGCTGGATCGCGCAGAACGCCGGCTTCGACGGTTTCGTGGTCACCGCCAAGGTTTCCGAACTCGAAGCCAACCACGGCTTCAACGCCAAGTCCGGCGAGTACGAGGACCTGATCGCCGCCGGCGTGATCGACCCCGTCAAGGTCACCCGCTCTGCACTCCGCAACGCCGCTTCCATCGCTGCCTTGGTTCTCACCACCGAGACCCTGGTTGCCGAGAAGCCCGCTGAGGAAGAAGACGCACACGCAGGCCACCAGCACTAAGCGCCTGTCCCGCGGAAACCCCGGTCGCACCTAGTTGTGACCGGGGTTTCTGCTGTTAAGATCCTGTGCGATGCATCACAACTTCCGGGCCGGCGTATCGCTGTGGCCGCAGGGACCCGAATGACGCATCGGCACAGGTCACACACAGGAAGAGCTGCAAGAATGGATGGCTGAACCGGGCCCGGGGGAGGTGCGGAAGGCGGTCAGCAGCATCCTCGAACTGGGGGCGGGTGGGCTGAACCGCGTATTATGGATGCTTTGTGCCAGCCGCTTTAAGGAACTGCCTAACGTGACTACCCCAGCGATTACAGCCCCTGCCCACCGCGGTAGGCGGGCTTCCGGTCCCGTTGGAAAGTCCAAGTTCCGCCCTGAAATCCAAGGTCTCAGGTCACTGGCCGTCCTCATGGTGGTGAGCTATCACATCTGGATCGGCCGGGTTTCCGGAGGGGTGGATGTCTTCCTCCTCATCTCCGCGTTCCTCATGACCCTGCAGTTCACGGGCCGTTATAAACAGGGCCGCCCCATGGACCTCCTGCGGCACTGGCTGCACCTGTTCAGGCGGCTGCTGCCCGCCGTCGTGGTTGTCCTTCTGGGAACGCTGACAGCCACCTTCGTCCTCCTGCCACCTACCCGGTGGGCTGAAATTGTCCAGCAGGCCTGGGCGTCCTTGTTCTACTACGAGAACTGGCTGCTCCAACAGCTTGCGGTGGACTACTACGCCACGGACCACAGCATGGCCAGCCCGGTGCAACACTTCTGGTCACTGTCCATCCAGGGCCAGGTGTTCATCATCTGGCCGGTGATCTTCGCAGCGGTCGCGCTTCTGTGCCGCCGCTTTGCCCTCAGGTACCGGGCGACCCTCGTGTACGTCTTCGCCATAATTTTCCTGGTCTCGTTCGTTTACTCCATCATCTTCACGGCCACCAACCAGGCTGTGGCGTACTTCGATACCTTCGCCCGTCTGTGGGAATTTGCCTTGGGCACCTTGCTGGCCCTGGTGCTGCCGGGCTTGAACTTCTCCAAACCCGTCCGCGTACTGATGGGCTGGATCGGCGTCATTGCCATGCTCACCTGCGGCATCGTGCTGCAGGTCCAGACGGCTTTCCCGGGTTTCGTGGCATTGTGGCCCACCCTGGCAGCCGTCGCCGTCATCGCGGCAGGCCAGACCGGCAGCCGCTTCGGTGTCGACCGGATCCTGAGCTCCAAGTTCCTGGTCCGCCTGGGCGACAATTCCTACGCCTTGTACCTCTGGCACTGGCCCATCCTGGTCATCGCGCTGGGCTGGAGCGGCAAAGAGCACGCTGGATGGCTTTCCGGCACGGCCATCATCGCCCTCTCGCTGACGCTGGCGTTCCTCACCACCAAGTACATCGAGAAGCCCTTCCGCCAGTGGAAGTGGCCCGAGATGAAGCGCCGCCGTTCGTTCATCGCGATCGTCGCCTGCCTTGCCGTGGTCACTGCGCCCCTGATGGGCTTTCAATACAGGCAGGACCTTGAACAGCAGGCCGCTGAAGCCCGGATGGTCTTCGACAATCCCGGCGCCAAGGCACTGCTGCCCACGTATGTGAACGAGGTTGCCCCCAACGCCCTCACCCAGCCCACCGCGGAACGGATCGGGCGCGACTGGGCCAAGCTTCCGGACGGTTGCTCCGGTGATACCAAACCGGAGTCGCAGCTGCTGCGCGACAACTGCCAGCAGAACAACGTGGGCTCTGATGCCACCAAGACTGTCCTCGTCCTGGGCAACTCGCATTCCCAGCAATGGCTGGCCGCGCTGGGCCAGATGGCTGAAGAACACCACTGGCGCTTGTATGCCTTGCTGTACGGGGCCTGCCCGTTTGCGACCGACGATTCCGATGTCGAGCCCGAGTGCAATGAGTTCAACAGGGAAGTGCGCAAACACATTGAGGAGCACGCCCCCGACGCCATCTTCACGGTGGGCACCAAGGCCGAACCCTCGGAGCCGGACGAGAAGCTGACGCATGGATTCGAGGCACTCGTCTCTGAAGTCACGGCCCGCGGCACTGAGGTCGTCGCAGTACGGGACAATCCCAGGTTCACCTACAGCCTGACGGACTGCACCCTTTCGAAGGGAGTGGACAGCCCGGACTGCCGGCCGCTGAAAGCGGACGTACTGGCAGATCCGAGCCCCTTTGAGGAAGTCATGGGCAAGTACCAGGACCTGTTCCTGATCGACATGACAGACCTGATCTGCATCGGCCTCTATTGTCCGCCCATCATCGGCAATACCTTCGTCTACCTGGACGACAACCACTTGACCAAGACCTATGTGAAGAGCATGACGGACATGCTTGATGAGAGGTGGTTTGCCGCGACGGGGTGGCAACGATGATGAGCACCCGCACCAGCACTCGCAGCGTGGATAAAATCACGACGCCGGAACGCGGCTTCCGTCCGGAAGTCCAGGGCCTGCGCGCCCTGGCTGTGCTCATGGTCGCTGCCTACCACATCTGGCTTGGCCGGGTCTCGGGCGGGGTGGACGTGTTCCTCCTCATCTCGGCTTTCCTTCTGACGTTGTCGTTCACGCGGAAGCTCGAAGCCGGTTCGCCGCTGAAACTGCTGCGGCACTGGCTCCACGTGTTCAAGCGACTCCTGCCCGCCGTCGTCGTGGTTTTGCTGGGTGTTCTGCTGGCGACCTGGGCATTCATTCCGCAGAGCCGTTGGCCGGATGTCCTGGCCGAAGCCTGGGCGTCCCTGTTCTACCGGCAGAACTGGCAGCTCGCGGACAATGCCGTGGATTACTACGCGCAGGACCACTCCGGTGCCAGCCCGCTCCAGCACTTCTGGTCCCTGTCTGTCCAGGGCCAGGTGTTTGTCCTGTGGCCCCTGGTCTTCGCTGCCGTGGCGCTGCTGCAGCCAAGTCTGGCCCGGCTTCTCCCGAAGGGGCGGACGCTGAGTCACCGGAGCCTGCTCTTCTTCGCGTTCGGCGCGGTCTTTCTGGCCTCCTTGGTGTTTTCCATCGACCAGACCGCCAACAACCAGGAGTACGCGTACTTCGATACCCGTGCTCGGCTCTGGGAGTTCGCGCTGGGTTCCCTGCTCGCCCTGGCACTCCCGTACCTGAAGCCCGGGCGCAGGCTCCGGGTGTTCCTCGGTTGGGCTGGAATCTCCGCCATGCTCGCCTGTGGCCTGGTCCTGACAGTTGACCGGTCCTTCCCGGGATTCATCGCGTTGTGGCCCACGCTTGCCGCCGCCGCTGTCATCGTCGCCGGGCAGAGCGGCAGCCGTTTCGGCGTCGATCGCCTCCTGAGCTCACGGCCGTTGGTCCTGGTGGGTAACAACTCCTACGCCCTTTACCTGTGGCACTGGCCGGTCCTGGTGTTCTTCCTGCTGGTCAGCGGCACCACGGCTCCGAGCCTCTTGCAGGGCCTGGGCATCATGGCGGCGTCCATGCTCCTTGCGATCGGCACCACCAGGTTCGTGGAGGAGCCCATGCGCCGCTGGCAGTGGCCGGACGTGCGCTCCTGGCGCGCCGCCGTCGTGATAGCCGCCTGCGGTGCGTTGCTCGCCATGCCGGTGACCGTTTGGCAGGGTGCCATCGCCGCTGAAGATGCGGCGATTGCCGGCCAGCCCAAGGAACTGACGCCGGGGGCTGCAGCCTTGTCGCCGGAATTCGTCGGGCAGCCGGCCCAGGAGGCCATGATCATTCCGGCCCCTGCGGCCATGAAGGACGAGTGGGCTGACATCGACGGCTTGTGCACCGGAGACAACGTGCCCAGCGACCCCTTGCTGCAGGGCTGCCTCCAGAACGACGAACCCGACGTCGTCACCAAGGAAATAGTGGTCCTCGGTGATTCGCACGCCCAGCAGTACATGGCGGCGCTCGGCCCCATCGCCAAGCAGCACGGCTGGGAAGTGGTGACGTTGCTCAAAGGCAGTTGCCGCTTCGGCGCCGAATCCGTCGAACGTACCGACGAGTGCAATGAATTCAACAAGGCCAGCGCCAACTACGTGATGGAACACAAGCCTGACGCCGTGTTCACGGTGGCGTCGCTGACGCACGCTGATGCCCCGTTCGAGACGGAGGTGCCCGGATACCTCGAAGGCATCAAACCGTTCACGGACGCGGGGATCGATGTTGTGGGAATCCGCGACAATCCCAGGTTCAGCATCAACATGCCCGAATGCGTGCAGAAAAAGGGCCCCGACTCGCCCGATTGCAAGGCGCCGCTGGAAGAGTCCCTTGCGGAGTCTTCACCGTTGGATGATTACGTCGGAAAAGTCGACCGGCTGTACTTGATGGACATGAGCGACTTCATCTGCGAGCAGGGCACGTGCCCTGCAGTCGTTGGAAATGTCTATGTCTACAAGGACGACAACCACCTCACCAAGACCTACGTGCAAAGCATGATCCCGATGTTCGAGGAGCGGCTCCTGGCGGCCACCGGCTGGTCACGCAGCTGATTTTCGTTGCCCGGGGACTTGAAAACCGGCGACGGCGGCCTGCCGCCAGTGCTGTTGCTCACACTCCGGCGTTACGGAATATGGCGATTGCCGCGGAGGTTCTACTATTTATTCAACACTTATGCACAGGCCAGTCCCGTAATGACGGGCTGGTCATCAGTTGCAACCCCTACCAGTTAAGCCCCCGGAACCAAGGTAAGAGGCGCACTCATGACCCAGCCCGAACACAATCCCTTCGGCCTTATCGGCCTGACCTACGACGACGTCCTGCTGCTTCCCGGACACACGGATGTCATCCCGTCCGAAGCGGACACGTCTTCCCGGATCTCCAAGCGCATCACCGTGCAGACACCGCTGCTGTCCGCCGCCATGGACACCGTGACCGAATCCCGCATGGCCATCGCCATGGCGCGGCAGGGTGGCTTGGGCGTGGTTCACCGCAACCTCGCCATCGACGACCAGGCGGAGCACGTTGACCGCGTCAAGCGCAGCGAGTCCGGCATGATCACCAATCCGTTGACCATCGGTCCGGAAGCCACCTTGCAGGAACTGGACGAGCTCTGCTCCCGGTACCGCGTGTCCGGCCTGCCGGTTGTTGACACCGACGGCCGCCTCCTGGGCATCGTGACCAACAGGGACACCCGCTTCATCCCGGAATCGGACTTCCCGTTCCGTAGTGTCAGCGACACCATGACCAAGATGCCGCTCATCACCGGGCACGTGGGCATCAGCCGCGACGAAGCCTCGCACAAGTTGGCCACCAACAAGATCGAGAAGCTCCCGCTGGTGGACGAACAGGGCCGGTTGAAGGGCCTCATCACCACCAAGGACTTCACGAAGGCCGAGCAGTACCCGCTCGCCACCAAGGACGATGAAGGCCGCCTGCGGGTCGGCGCTGCCATCGGCTTCTTCGGTGACGGCTGGGAGCGCGCCATGAAGCTCATCGACGCCGGCGTTGACGCGCTTTTCGTTGACACGGCCAACGGCCACTCCCAGGGCGTCCTGGACATGATCCGCCGCCTGAAGTCCGATCCCGTTGCAGCACACGTTGACGTGATCGGTGGCCAGGCCGCCACCCGTGAAGGTGCGCAGGCTCTGATTGACGCCGGTGCCGATGGCATCAAGGTTGGCGTCGGACCCGGATCCATCTGCACCACCCGCGTTGTTGCCGGCGTGGGCGTTCCGCAGATCACCGCAATCCATGAATCCGCCAAGGCTGCCATCCCGGCAGGCGTCCCGCTGATCGCCGACGGCGGCCTGCAGTACTCGGGCGACATCGGCAAGGCGCTGGTCGCCGGCGCCGACACCGTCATGCTCGGATCCCTCCTGGCAGGTTGTGAGGAGTCCCCGGGCGACCTCATTTTCGTCAACGGCAAGCAGTTCAAGAGCTACCGCGGAATGGGCTCGCTGGGTGCCATGCAGTCCCGTGGCAAGAACACGTCCTACTCCAAGGACCGCTACTTCCAGGCTGATGTCTCCGGCGATGACAAGCTCATTCCGGAAGGCATCGAGGGCCGCGTTGCCTTCCGTGGCCCGCTGGCATCGGTCGCCTACCAGCTGGTTGGCGGTCTCCGCCAGACCATGTTCTACACGGGTGCGCCCACCATCCCCGAACTCAAGGCCAGGGGCAAGTTCGTCCGCATCACCCCGGCAGGCTTGAAGGAATCCCACCCGCACGACATTCAAATGACTGTGGAAGCCCCCAACTACGGCTCCCGCTAAGCACCTCCTGTTCCCCGCGGATTTCCGCGGGGAACAGTTGTTTAACCACCCGACTGTGTAACCGCCCGGTATCCGCCCGACGGTAATGTCGGCCCTCGGGAATAGGCTGGGCACATGTCAGAGAAGTCCGCGCAACCGCGGCACCCGGAGTCGATCCCGCTGAATCCGGGCCAACCGGGGAAAGCGCCGCCCCGCAAGCTGGCCCTGCGGCCGTACGCACGCGCCGTCGGGCAGGTCCTGAAGGTGAGCTTCAAGGCCTCACCGGTGGCGGTCATCATGAAAGTCCTTGGCTCGGTGATCTCAGCGACCCTGCCGCTTGTCACCACGTACTTTGCAGCGTTGACCACCACGGCCCTGGCTGCCGGATACGCAGGGGACCCCGACGCGGGCCCCCGCGCAGTGCTTTACGTCGTCATCACAGCTGCCCTGGGCCTGTTCTGGGGTGCGTTCAGCAGTGTGGACCGCTACATCCAGCAGCTGATGAGCTTCAAGGTGGGCGCCATCGTGGGCGACCTGATGTACCAACGGTTCCTGGCACTGGAATTCTGGCGCTACGACGACAAAGAGACCGTGGATCTCTACGACCGCGCAAAGCGTTTCTCCGACTCCTATGCGCGGGTCCTGGACCGGATTGCGGCCATCTTCACCCAGCTCGTCTCGGTGATTCTAGCCGTCGGCGCGTTGCTGTTGGTGAGTTGGTGGATTGCCGTGATCGTGCTGGTGGCGATCGTGCCCAGCGTCTACCTCCAGTTCAAGCTGTCGCGTGAACAGATCGCCCACTGGAACACCCAGGTGGATTCGCGCAGGCAGCGCCGGATGATCGAGCAGAACCTGCTGCGGCCACAGCACATCGCTGAAATGCGGCTGTACGGCATTGTCGGCTATCTCATGGAACTTCGCTCCAGGTTGAGGGATGCCGACGAACGCAGGCGCCTGGACTTCCAGAAACGGTACATCCCCAAGCAGCTGGCTGCCGACGCCCTGCAATACGGCGCTGAAGTGGTATCGCTCGTGTGGGTGGTGGGGCAGATCATTGCCAGGGCCCAGCCGGTGGGTCAGTTCCTCTACGTCCAGCAGATCGTGAGCCGTGCATTGTCAACGGCGAACAACCTGGTGTCCTCGCTCAGTTCCATTGACGAGGACCTGGCCAACCTGAAGGACTACGAGCTTTTCATGGCGTTGCCGGTGCCCAGCGGAAACGAACAACCCTTGGAAGTGTCGCCCACCACCGTGGAACTGCGTGATATCCGCTTCAGCTATACGGGAAGCGACATCGAGGTCATCAAGGGTATTTCCATGACCATCAAGGCGGGGCAGCACATCGCCATCGTGGGGGAGAACGGCGCCGGGAAATCCACGCTGATCCGGATCCTGGCCGGGCTCTACCGGCCCGACTCCGGTCAGGTCTTGTTGGACGGGAAGGATCTGGCCGGAATTGACGTGACCAGCTGGCACCGGCACCTGGCAGTCCTGAGCCAGGAATTCCTGAAGTACGAGTTCGCCACGGCCGCAGAGAACATCTACCTCGGCGACGTCGACTTGCCCCGGGACGATCTGCGCATCCGGAAGGCGGCATCCGACGCGGAGGCCATGGAGTTCATCGACAAGCTGCCTAACGGGCTGGAAAACCATGTCAGCAACTGGATGGAAGATCCACGCGGGCGGAAGGGAAGCGGGCTCTCCGGCGGCCAGTGGCAGCGGCTGGCGATGGCCCGCAACTTCTACCGTGACGCCTCATTCATGGTGATGGACGAGCCCACCTCAGCCATTGATGCCCTGGCCGAGCACCGGATTTTCACGAGGCTCTTCGCCGATCGCAACAGCACCATCATCGCCATCAGCCACCGCCTTGCCACCATTGAGAAGGCGGACATCGTCTACATGCTGGAGGACGGTCGAATCGCCGAACAAGGTACGCACAGGGAACTGGTGGCCCTGCGCGGACGGTACTTCAGGATGTTCGAGTCCCAGCTTTCGGTGGATGAGGCCAGCCGGGAGAGTCCCGAGGCTTAGAGCGGGCCGTAGCCGGCATTGCCCACGGGATCGCGCCAGGTGGCAAGATCCTGTTCCAAAAGCGCCCGGAAGCGTGGATCACTAGCAGCTTTCCGACGCAGGGATTCCCGTGAACGGCCCATGATGGTGGCGGGGACGAGGATCGCGGCCACCAAAAGGAAGATCATGAACGCAAGAACTGTTGCCAGTGTCAGCAGCGTCCCGGGGTCCTGCCACGTTGAGGGTTTGGCCGTGAAAGCGAACAGTCCCGCGAAGACGACCAGGACAAACGCTACGAAGGAGAGCGCCCCCCGCAGGCTCCCGGGCCCACGATTGACCAGCGCACGGCTTGTCCGCGGCAACCGGTCCCGCACCCGGACGTAGAAGACGCCGCAGAGCACTGCGACTGCCGCGCCGGGAAGGCTGAGGGCGGCAATAGTCGCGAAGGTGCCAAGCCGGACCGCGAGGACGACGCCCAAAAGGACGAGGACTGCTCCGATTCCGGTCCCGGCAGCCCAGGCACCCATGTAGGCGCCGCGCGCGCCGGCGATTTCGCGCAGGCGGGAGCGCGCATTCGCCGGAGTGATGGCGGAGAGCTCAGGGGAAAGCCAATAGTCCAAGGGGCGGTCGGAATGGAAAAGTGGAGCGGGGCCGGACTGGTAGCTCACGCGTTCTGCTGCTCCAGTCCTGCGCGGATCCGGGAATCGAGCTGCTCACTCGCGAGGGCCGACGAGTCGAGGTTTTCGCCCTCGCCTTCAGCGATGGAAAGGGAACCGTCGGCCTCCGCTTTGACGTGGACTGCGCGGGAGGTTCCGTCCTTAAAGTGCCGGCGCGTTGTGGCGGCCGCGGGGTATCCGTCCGGTGCTTGCTTCAGGTAGTAGTCGGCCATCTGGATGGCCGTGGTGACCATGCCTTCGGAGCCCGTAATGGGGTGCAGCTCGTGAACGCCGTACTTGCTCAGGTTGAGCAGCAGGGCGCCCTGCTCTGCGCCAAACATGAAGGAGACATGTTCAGACGACGGGGTCACGAGGGCCGTTTCCAGCCACGACGTGGAATCTGCAAGCACTGCTGTCACCGTGGCAGCCGGGCCGACGGGCTGGAGTGCGTCGTTTTCGATCTTCATCAACCCACGCTCCAACAGCGTGGATACCCCTGCCTGTTCCAGGGGAGCCCCGGCTGCGTGGTCGAGGCGGAAGAGGGTCTGGCACCTCAGCGCGCCGTCGGTGCCAGCCAGTGCAATAAGTGCGATGAGCTCATGTTCGGTAATGAGCAATGCCTGGGTTTCTTCGGTCTGCGTGGTCATTTCTGCCTTCTCTTGAGCGGTTCTGTGTCCAGTCTAGGAAGTCGCGGGGTCATGTGAGCCATCCCCAGACCTTCTTCGCGCCGTCGGCTATCGCTCCGGCGGCGTCCTGCGCTCCCTCCCACACATGTTTCGCGCCGTCAGCGATCATGGAAGACGCGGAATCGTAGCCCATGTTGGTGGCCAACAGGCCGAGGCCACCCCAGGCGATGCCGGCAATGGCGCAGGCAGGGCCGATAACCGGGACGAAACTGCCCACGGCCAGGGCAGCGGAGATGCCGCCGTCCACGGCCATTCCGGGGTGTCCCGTCTGGATGCCTTGATAGACCTGCAACCCGCCGGTCACGACGCCCAATGCTCCCGAGACACGGCCGAGCATCGAACTGCCGTTGAGCAGTTGGGTACCCCTGACATACCCGGCGCCGGCAGCCTGTCCGTACTGGGCACTCAGCCACGGCCACCTCGTCAGTTCAGTCACCAATCCGCCCCTGGCCATCTGGGCCAGGATGGAGTCCGCCACCACGCCGTTGGCAGTCACGAGGGCGTTTCCGGCCCACCATCCCTGGCTGCCGCTGACGCCGAGCACGCCTTCCAAGCCAGTGGTGGGGGCGACTTGGCTTCCATTGCTACCGGGGACCTGGGGGACGTTCGGTCCGCCAGACCCGCCGGGACCGCCAGATCCGCCGGGTCCGAAGCCGGCAACGCCGCCATCGGCACTGGCCTTCTGCTGTTCATCGGCCTGGGTGCGGAGCATCTTGGACGCGTCATCCAGGGAACGGGAGGCTTTGTGCAACATGGGGCGCAGGGTGCTGCTCCATTCGCGTCGGAAGCGCTCGCCGTCGTTTCCTTTCCACGCCACGCTGGTGATCAGGCTGTTGACCTGGAGTTCCTGGTTCTGGAGCCGGCTCCCGGCTTGTCCCATCTGCTTGGACAACGAGCGGAGCTGTTCGATGTCGGCTCCGTAGAATCCGGGCGCCATGGTTCCCCCTTGCATGGTGTGGTGTGTTTCCGCAGGCTATCGGATTTGTCCGGGATCCTGCCATGGGCACCTCTGCCCATGTGGAAACTGCCAGGCGCGCACGGCAAGTAGCCAGCGCACCCGGAACCGGCCGGGCTTTCAATGTCTTCTTGGCGCATTGTGAAGTGCCCACGCCATTTGCCGAATCGGGGTTCGGCAAGGGGTCCAGTAAAGTAAGAGCCGTGACTTATGAGATTGAGATTGGCCGTGGCAAGCGTGGGCGTCGTGCCTACTCCCTGGACGACATTGCGATCGTCCCCAACCGCCGGACCCGCGATCCCAAGGACGTCTCCGTCTCCTGGCAGATCGACGCCTACAAGTTCGACATTCCGGTGATCGCAGCGCCGATGGACTCGGCCATGTCGCCGGAAACCGCCATCGCCCTGGGCCGTTTGGGCGGCCTCGGCGTCCTGGACCTCGAGGGCCTGTGGACCCGCTACGAAGATCCCCAGTCCGTGCTGGATGAGATCTCAGCGCTCGCCGGCGAAACCGCGAGCCCTGCCGTTACCCGGCGCATGCAGGATCTCTACAAGGCACCCATCCAGCCTGAACTCATTACCAGCCGCCTTGCCGAGATCCGCGCCTCCGGCGTCACGGTGGCAGGCTCCCTGACGCCGCAGCGCACCCAGGAGCACTACAAGACCGTCCTCGCCGCCGGTGTGGACATCTTTGTCATCCGTGGCACCACGGTCTCCGCCGAGCACGTCTCCAAGAACCACGAGCCACTGAACCTGAAGCAGTTCATCTACGAACTCGACGTTCCCGTGATCGTCGGCGGTGCCGCCGGATACACCCCGGCGCTGCACCTCATGCGCACCGGCGCTGCCGGCGTCCTGGTCGGTTTCGGCGGCGGTGCCACCACAACTACGCGCCGCGCCTTGGGCATCCACTCGCCGATGGCGTCGGCCATCAGCGACGTCGCCGCCGCCCGCCGTGATTACCTCGATGAGTCCGGCGGCCGTTACGTGCATGTCATTGCCGACGGCGGCATGGGCGCCTCGGGCGACATCGTCAAGGCAGTTGCCATGGGCGCCGACGCCGTCATGCTGGGCAGCGCACTGGCACGGGCCGAGGAAGCCCCCGGCAAGGGCTGGCACTGGGGCCAGGAAGCCCACCACCTTGAACTCCCGCGCGGCGACAGGGTTAACGTTGGAACTGTTGGCCCCCTGGAAGAAGTTCTCTTCGGTCCCGGACACCACACCAACGGCACCTCCAACCTCATTGGTGCCCTGCGTCGCTCCATGGCGACCACCGGCTATTCGGACCTGAAAGAGTTCCAGCGGGTCGACGTCGTCGTTTCGCCGTACCTCGGCTAGGCCTAAAACAGAAGGAGGGCCCCGGGAACAGACCACACGCTGCTCCCGGGGTCTTTTTTTGCCGCATTCTGTCCGGATGCACCTCATCGGCAGCCCTGCCCAAGGCGACGAGCAACAAGTAGGGTAGGGGATTACCAGCTGTTGCGTTTGAGGAGGGGTCCGATGAGCAATGTCGCAGGCGGTCCGCAGGTGAATTCTCCGGGGGCACTTAGCCCGGAATCCCGTGCCGCATCCATTGATGTCCTGAAAGCCACTGCCGAGCCGGGCAAGGAGTTGGACATCCTGATTGTCGGTGGCGGCGTGGTGGGCGCTGGTGCTGCCCTGGACGCGGTCACGCGCGGGCTCACAGTTGGCATCGTCGAAGCCAGGGATTGGGCGTCCGGCACGTCATCCCGCTCCTCAAAGCTCATTCATGGTGGCCTCCGCTATTTGGAGATGCTGGACTTCGGGCTGGTCCAGGAAGCCCTTCAGGAGCGCGGATTGCTGATCCAGCAGATCGCACCCCACCTGGTCCGGCCCGTTCCGTTCCTCTACCCGCTGACCCACCGTTTCTGGGAACGCCCCTACGTGGGCGCAGGCATAATGCTGTACGACACCTTGGGTCTGACGTCCGGCCACAGCCGTGGTGTCCCCATGCACAAGCACCTCTTCCGACGCGGCACCCTGCGTGCGGCTCCCAGCCTCAAAGACGATGCCTTCGTGGGATCGATCCGTTACTACGACGCCCAGGTCGATGATGCCCGGCTTGTGGTCAACCTGGTCAGGACAGCGGCGCATTACGGGGCACACGCGGCCAACAGGGTCCGCGTGGTCGACTTCCTCAGGGAGGGCGAACGCGTGGTGGGTGCCAAGGTGGAAAACCAAGAGGACGGCAGCGTCTTCGAGATCCGGGCCAAGCAGGTGGTGAATGCCACCGGCGTGTGGACAGACGAAACGCAGGCCATGGTCACGGACCGTGGCCAGCTCAAGGTCCGTGCCTCCAAGGGAATCCACCTGGTGGTGCCACGGGACCGCTTCCAGTCCACTGTGGGTCTGATCCTTCGTACTGAAAAGTCGGTGCTCTTCGTGATTCCCTGGGGCCGGCACTGGATTATCGGTACTACCGACACGGACTGGACGTTGGATAAGGCCCATCCGGCTGCCTCCAGCAAGGACATTGACTACGTGCTGGAGCACGTCAACAAGGTACTCAAGCGTCCCCTGACCCGTGAAGATGTTGAAGGTGTCTATGCGGGACTCCGTCCGCTTCTGGCCGGAGACAATGACTCCACCGCCAAGCTGTCCCGCGAGCACGTAGTGGCCCACCCCGTCCCCGGTCTGGTGGTGGTGGCCGGTGGGAAGTACACGACCTACCGTGTCATGGCCAAGGATGCCGTGGACGAAGCAACGAGGGCCATGGACGAGCGTGTCCCTTCCAGCTGCACCGACACCATTCCTTTGCTGGGAGCGGAGGGATTCAAAGCGGCCTGGAACCGGCGGGGGAGGTCCGCCGAGCAAGCAGGTGTGCACGTGGCACGCGTGGAGCACCTGCTCAACCGCTTTGGGTCCATGGCATCGGAAGTCCTCGCCACGATCTCCGACAGGCCCGAACTGGGCGAGCCGCTTCCGGGCGCCGATGACTACCTGGCAGCCGAAGTCGTCTACGCAACAACCCATGAAGGCGCTCGGCACGTCGACGATGTTTTGACCCGCCGTACCCGGATCTCCATTGAAGCGTGGGACCGGGGTGTGTCTGCGGCGCCCGTAGTGGCTAAGCTGATGGGAGAAATCCTGGGCTGGAGCGATGCTCAGCGTGAAAGCGAGATCAAGCACTACCTTGCACGTGTGGAGGCTGAACGACTCAGCCAGCAGCAACCCGATGACGAATCGGCGGATGCCGCGCGCATGGGAGTGGATGACATCGTTCCCCTCCGCTGACAGGCGCAGGGAGTTGAGGCCGGGAGGCCACATGGAGGGAACACGACTTGGCTGAACCACTGGACCGATATGATGCGGAACTGACCACCCCGGACACGGTCATTCTTGAACTTGTTGCCGAGGACAAGATCGACGCCGCAGCACAGTTGGCTCAAAAGCTCCATCAGGCCGGACGGATCTCGGACCTTGATGGTTTCCTGGAGCAGGTACATTCGCGAGAACACCAGCTGGCCACCGGGCTTCCCGGCGGAATCGGTCTTCCGCATGCCCGCAGCGAATTCGTGGACCGGATCTCCATCGCCGTAGGCGTCACCAAGTTTGGCCATGCGCTGGACTTCGGGGCTGCAGACGGCCCTGCCACACTGATTCTCCTCATCGCCACACCGGCCAGCTCCTTCTCGGACCATCTTGAAGTTCTGGCCACGCTTGCGCGTTCCCTCTCCAAGGAATCATTCAGGGAGTCCCTGCGCCGTGCGCACGATCCCGAAGTGATTTCCGAGCTCATCAACTCCAGCCTGGTCTTCTTCGACCACTAAGGATTGGTGCCCCTCCAGGCGGCCCCAGCCCTCGTTTCGTTGTTCTACAGCCGGACGAAGTACGGTTAAGGGGTGTTGAAAACCGCTCTGAAACCCCGCTGGATCGCAGGACTGGTCTTTGCGCTTCTGTTGTCCGGGGTGTTCGTGCTGCTTAGCCAGTGGCAGCTCAGCCGGTCCACCCAGCACGAGAGCCCTGCTGCTTCCACCACTGAAGAAGTCAAACCCCTGGTCGACGTCCTGAAGCCGGGCCAGTTCTTTCCCGGCTCTGTTTCCGACCAGATGGTCACCGCCACCGGCTCCTACGATCCAGGCAAGCAGGTCCTGGTCGAGGGCAGGCTTTACAACAACCAAAAAGGTTTCTGGATCGTCACGGCCTTCGAGGTCAACGGCGCTCCTACGCTGAAGGGTGTCGCCGCCTCGCCGCAGACCTGGATTCCCGTAGCACGCGGCTGGGTGGCTGATGCCGCCCAAGCGGGCCCGCCGCCGTCGGGCACTCTTACGCTGACCGGTCGCCTGATACCGTCCGAAGCGCCCGTACCAAATGTCGACGCCGGCCCGGGCCGCGCGTCGGCGGTCTCCACCGCGGAACTCATCAACAGCTGGGATGTTTCAAGCTACCCCGGTTTCATAGCGGCCACATCCGAAGTGGCTGGCGGTGTGAGCGTCCCACTGGGCGACAACGTCAAAGCCCTCAATATTCCACCGCAGCCACCGGCAGAGCAGATCAACTGGCTGAACCTCTTCTACGCCGTGGAATGGGTGGTGTTCGCCGGATTCTCCGTCTTTATCTGGTGGCGGCTGGTGCGTGATGACTACCGCAGGGACCTAGAAGACGACGAGGACGACGACTACTACGATGAGTTCCCTGAAGACCCCCATGCCTTGCCCGCAACCACCGAACCTTCAAGTCCCGACCCAGAACATAAGGTGCAGCAATGATTGAGCCCAAACCTGCCATCCAGCCTGAGCAGTCAGGACCAAAGCCCAAAAAGCGGCGGTTCGGCGGGACGGAAGCGCAGATCCGTTCGGCCTTGAAGTTCTACAAAGTCATGGCCTACCTGACTGGTGCCATGTTGCTCCTGCTGTGCGCTGAACTGATCGCACGGTACGTTTTCGGTGTTTCACTCTTCGCCGGCGGAACCAACGCCGTGACGGGCCAGCCCTTTGGCTTTGGCTTTGCCGAATCCGAGCCCAAGGGCGTCATTGGTGGATTCAACATCTCCACCACGGTGCTGATCGTGCACGGCTGGATGTACGTGGTTTACCTCGTCTCCAACTTCCGCTTGTGGTCGTTGATGCGGTGGCCGTTCTCCAAGATGGTCCTGCTGGCATTGGGCGGCGTGATTCCGCTGTTGTCCTTCATTGTGGAGAAGAAGTTCCACGCACAGGTGGAAGCAGAACTGGCAGCCAATCCCCAGGCTTCCAAGCGCTACTAGGCGCCACTGGCCGTTCCCGATGTGAGATGCCTAACGGGAGTGCCCGTTTTGGCCTCCGGCCGCCCTTGTCAACGTGCGCGGGGGCGGTCCGGCAAAGTAGTCTTGGTTGGTGACTACTCCCACCGCACCCCAGACTTCCCAGAAGCCGGTGCTGGTTGTTGACTACGGTGCCCAGTACGCGCAGCTGATTGCCCGCCGCGTCCGTGAAGCAAATGTGTATTCGGAAATTGTTCCGCACACCTTCACCACCGAGCAGCTTCTGGCCAAAGACCCGGCAGCCATCATCCTTTCCGGCGGGCCCTCCAGCGTCTACGCTGAGGGCGCACCGTTCGTAGGCGCCGACCTCTTCGAGGCCGGGGTTCCCGTTTTCGGTATCTGCTACGGATTCCAGGCCATGGCAAACGCCTTGGGTGGCAAAGTGGCCCAGACCGGGCTGCGTGAGTACGGCGCAACCGAGGCGCTCCTGGTGGGCGATGCACGTTCCATTCTCGACGGCGTCCCGGCGTCCCAGAACACCTGGATGAGCCACGGCGACTCCGTCCACGAGGCACCTGAGGGCTTCGAAGTACTGGCAACGACGGCCGGCGCCCCCGTGGCTGCCTTCGCCAACGATGAGAAGCGCCTCTACGGTGTGCAGTGGCACCCGGAAGTCAAGCACTCCGTTCTGGGCCAGCATGTCCTGGAGAACTTCCTGTTCAAGGGCGCCGGTCTGAGCCCCAACTGGACCACCGGCAACATCCTTGAAGAGCAGGTGGAGCGCATCCGCCAGCAGATTGGCGACTCCAAGGTCATTTGCGGCCTTTCCGGTGGCGTCGACTCCGCAGTTGCCGCTGCCCTTGTCCAGCGTGCTGTCGGCGACCAGCTCACCTGTGTCTTCGTAGACCACGGTTTGCTCCGTGAAGGCGAAGCGGAACAGGTCGAACGTGACTTCGTGGCCGCCACGGGTGTCAACCTGTACGTTGCCAACGAGCAGGAACGCTTCCTGTCGGCTCTTGCCGGCGTCAGCGATCCCGAAACCAAGCGCAAGATCATCGGCCGCGAATTCATCCGCGCCTTCGAGGAAGCAGAGCGGGCCATCATCGCCCAGGCTGCTGCCGAAGGCGAGAAGATCAAGTTCCTGGTCCAGGGGACGCTGTACCCGGACGTCGTCGAGTCCGGTGGTGGCGAGGGTGCTGCAAACATCAAGAGCCACCACAACGTCGGTGGGCTCCCCGACGACCTGCAGTTTGAGCTGGTTGAGCCGCTTCGCGCCCTGTTCAAGGACGAGGTTCGTGCCGTAGGCGCGCAGCTGGGTCTGCCGCAGGAAATCGTAGGCCGCCAGCCGTTCCCCGGCCCCGGCCTGGGTATCCGCATCGTGGGCGAAGTGAACAAGGAACGGCTCGATCTGTTGCGCAAGGCCGATGCCATCGCTCGCGCCGAACTGACGGCCGCTGGCCTCGACAACGACGTCTGGCAGATGCCGGTTGTCCTCCTGGCCGATGTTCGCAGCGTTGGCGTGCAGGGCGACGGACGTACGTACGGCCACCCGATCGTGCTGCGTCCGGTGTCTTCCGAAGACGCCATGACGGCGGACTGGTCGCGTTTGCCCTACGACCTCCTGGCGCGCATCTCCAACCGCATCACCAACGAGGTCGATGGGGTCAACCGCGTGGTGCTGGACGTCACCAGCAAGCCACCGGGAACCATCGAGTGGGAATAGCATTCTAAGTGGCCGGCTTCCATCGGGAAGCCGGCCACTGTGCTTTTCCGGCAGTTCCCTGCCGGTGAGCGATTGACATGTTGCAGTGAAAACCGGGCAATTTCGCGTCGGAACAGCGTTGCGGAGCGGGCTCGCCGTGGATTCCCGCTACCCTCGAAAGTATGCCGGTATGGTCCAAGGCGTCTAAAGCTAGTACAGAAAAGAAGGCAGAAGTTGTGTCAGTAGGTCAAGGCCAGGAAGAGGGCTCCGAAGAGCTCCGCAAATGGCTGTCTGGTCTCAAACCCGTCACCGGGGCAGACACTATGCTGCGTTTCGTCAAGACGCCCGAAGGCGCCATTGACCTCAGCAACGCGCACCCTTCGGGGCTGGCGCAGTTGCTGGCAGGGCGTCGGACGCGCCTGTCGACGCTCATCAGGGACCGCCAGCAGTACTTGGTCGCGGCACGTGCGGCGCGCAATATCCGATCCAAGATTTTCGAGCTCAGCAACGACCGCGGTATCGAAGCCGGGTATCTTTCTGCCGGCACCGTGGTGTGGACCTCTGCGGTGGGCGGCAAGCCACAGCGCGTCTCCGCACCCGTGATGCTCACGTCCATCGTCCTGACGGTCCGGCCGGGGGAGGACGACTTCGAACTTCAGCTCACTGAGCAAGCGCGGATGAATCCCGCCCTGGTGCGTCACCTCAAGACCGTCCATGGCATCGTCTTTGACGTCAATGCCGTCGCGCGAATGGCTTACAACACCGCACGTTTGGATCCGCAACCCGTCCTGGATCGCCTGTCCACGCTGGTTCAGCCGATCCATGGCGCTGAGGTTGAGTTCAATCTCCTGGTGACAACCCTGGCCGATCTGCAGGGCAACCTGGATGATCCTTGGATCAACCTGAACAACCCCACCGTGGCGGCCTTGGCGACGGCGGCCAACGGTGGCGACATCGAGCCGGAACCCATCAAGGCAGGCAGGTTCCCCAGCTTGGACCTCCGTGACCCGGCCGAAGAGTTGCTCCTGCTCGACGCCGACACGGACCAGCAGTACGTGGTTGACGCCGTTCGGGCTGGAGACTCCCTGGTGGTCAGCACACCCCCGGGCAGCGGACAAACGCAGACTGCCATCAACGCCATTGGCGCACTGGTGTGCGAAGGAAAATCGGTCCTGGTGGTGGGGGACAGGCAGTCCAGCCTTGCCGGGCTTTCCGCTCACCTCGAATCACTGGGGCTGGATTCGCTTCTGTTCCGGCCAGGCAATGGAGCCACCCCCCAGCAGCTCAAGGGCCAGCTGGTCCGGGCCATCATGCGCAACGAGAAGGCTCTTGAGCCCCAGCTCGGCAACCTTCACCAGACACTGACCGGGCATCGGCACGCCCTCATGGACCATGTCGCCTCCCTGCATAACGTGCGCGAACGATGGGGATGCTCGCCGTATCAGGCCATGCAGTCACTTGCTGAACTGACTTCGATCCATCCGGCACCCTCCACGACAGTTCGCTTGAAGCGCAGTGTCCTGGACAACATCAAGGACCGGGAAGAGCTGGCGGCCCGGCTCCGTCGCGCTGCCGAACTTGGCAGTTTCAGCCGGGCTTCGACCAACAGCCCTTGGTACGGTGCCCGATTGGTCACCCGCAAGGAAACCGAGGAAGCGCAGCAACTTGCCCGCTTGGCGGCTGAGAAGCTTCCCGTCCTTCGTGACCGCATGAAACAGGTGTCCGATCACGCTGAGATCCGCCTGGGAGAAACCTTTACTGAGTGGGGCGCGCAGCTCGAACTCCTGATTGCCGTGCGCGAGAGCCTGGACAAGTTCACGCCGGACATCTTTGACCGTCCGGTTCACGATTTGATCTCCGCGACGGCCAGTTCTGCATGGCGCCGCGAGCGGAACATCGAGATGCCTTCCATGCAGCGGTCCCGGCTGCGGCGGGTCGCCAAGGAGTATGTGCGGCCCGGTGTTCATATCGCCGATCTCCACAGCTCGCTGGTCCTTGTCCAGGAGCAGCGTGCGTTGTGGGCCGGTTACGCCACTACGCAGCGGCACCCGGCCGTTCCTTCCGGCCTGGCCGACCTCGGCGCACTGTACCGGGAGCTGGACGCTGAACTGCGGCGCCTCGGTGAGGCGCTCAAACACACGTCGGCCGGAGGCTCGCTCCACGGTACGCCTTACGCGGAGCTGATGGAACGCTTGGAACAGCTCGTAGCCGACACCGCCACGCTGGAAACCTTGCCCGAACGCACGCTCCTCATTGAAGAAATGCGCGAGCACGGCCTCGGGGAGCTTTTGGCGGATCTGGCGGAGCGGGAGGTACCTGCGTCCTCGGTGGCCGCGGAGCTGGACCTGGCTTGGTGGCAGTCCGCGCTGGAAGCAATGATCAGCGGCGACGACTATCTTGCGATGTCCGACGGCGACTCCCTGAGGCGCCTCGAAGCTGAATTCCGGCTTGCTGACCAAGCCCACATCGCCAGCGGTGCTGCGCGGCTCCGCTGGCAGCTTGCCCAAAGGTGGCGCCAGGGATTGGTGGAGCACCCTCGCCAGGCTGAACTGCTGCGGGCCTTGCTGAAAGACGGCCGGGTTACCCTGCCTGCGCTGAGCGCCCAAGCCCCGGACCTCGTGCCGTTGCTTGTCCCGGTGTGGTCGGTCAGCCCGTACCTGCTGACCGGCGTCCTGCCGGCTGTGCAGAAGTTTGATGCTGTCGTGGTCATCGACGCTGAGTCCACCTCGTTGCAAGCGGTCCTTCCCGCGATCGCCCGCGCACGGCAGGTAGTTGCTTTCGGCGACGCGAAGATCGCCAATGCGCGGACCTTCAGCGTGGCCGTCGAACCCCCGGTTGCCGGAGTCGCGAGCCACGAAACTGTGGAGAGTGCCTTCAAGGCCTTGGCCAGGGTCCTGCCATCGTGGCAGTTGAATTGGGTGTATCGGGCAGTGGATGAAGACTTGATCCTGCAGCTGAGCAAGAACTACTACGACGGCGGCCTGAAGCGGCTGCCCGACGGCAACTCGGTTACGGGATTGGATCGCTCGATCCTTGTGGAGTATATCCCTGACGGCACCGGCCTTCCGGGCGCCGATCACGAGGGGGTCGAGTCCGTCACTGCTGAGGTCAACCGGGTGGTGGATCTTGTCTTTGAACATGCCACGCTGCGTCCCCGCACCAGCTTGGCTGTGGTGACGGCAAGCCTGCGCCACGCTGCCAGGATCGGCGAGGCCATCAGGCTTCAACTGCCGAACCATCCATTGCTGTCTTCCTTCTTCGCCGCCGGCCCCGAATCCTTCCGCGTGGTGGATCTGGAACGCGCGCAGGGCTTGGTGCGGGACCATGTGATCTTCTCCCTCGGGTATGGACGCACCCCGCATGGCCGGGCGCTCCACTCCTTTGGACCGCTGTCCACTGAGGGTGGGCGTAACCGCTTTGCCTTGGCCATGACCAGGGCCCGGCGCTCCATGCACGTCCTGAGCTGCTTCCGGCCCGAGGACCTCGACCTCGATCGCCTGGCGCACGGCGCAGTGGACTTCTACGAGTTGCTGGACAGGGAGCTCTCGGGGAACAGCAATCTCGGAACTCCGGCATCCCGTGCCGTTGCCAGCGAGCAAGCACTTGGCGAGGACCCGTTGGTGGCGGATCTTGGCGAACGACTGCGTGCCCGCGGCGCCCGTGTCTGGCACCTTTACGACGGTGTGCTGGACATAGCCGCAGCCGCTGATCCTGTGCACACCATTGGCCGGGAAGGTGCTGAAATTCCCACGCCCGTAGCCATCGAGTCCGATGGCACGGAACGATACCGGCGCATGAGTGTCCGTGAACGCAGCCGGCTGCGGCCTCAACTGCTGGAGCGCATGGGGTGGCGTTACATGTCGCTGTGGACGATCGAAGTCTTCACGGACCCGTCCTCCTGCGCCGATCGCATCGGTTCCTACCTTGGACTGGAAAACCACATTCCGAAGGCTGCCGAGTCGTCTCAACATGGCTTCCTGGACATGGATGTTGAACAATTGAATCTGGACAAGGCTCAGCCTGTGTTCACCCGTTCCCCGGCCACCGGCCCGGATCACCAACCCGAGGAGGATGCCAAGGGGACGCGGGACCAGACAGGGGACAGGAAAGAAGCACCAATGACGGAACAAGGAAATGGTTCCACCGACGGCTCTGCCGGGGAGAACAGTGGATCGGACAACACGGCAGCTGAAAAAGCCGCCGAGCCGACGGCTGCCAAGCACAGCTCGGGCGGCATCCTCCCCACCAAGGCCGCGGAGGACGATCCCCGCAGATGGGGCGATGAAGCAGGCTATGACCACGAGCAGTGGTTGAAGGAACAGAAGCCCCCGCACTGGGGATGAGCGATTGAGCAGCTTCATGGGCTGACCAGAACAAAGAAAAGCTTGCCTTGCGTGGATGCGCCGGCAAGCTTTTCTGCTTGTTGGGGGTTGGCAGCGACCACCACCAGCCCTTCTGTATCGCTGGTGCCAAGCCATTCGCCGGCCTTGCCGCCCTGGGCCGAAGTCCAGAGAACAGGAACAGGGCCAGCCAAAACCTGGCTCTGGCGGGATTCGTCATAACTGCCGGACGCCGTGAGGACAACGGTCACCAGCTGCCCCGGCGACAGAAGCTGGATGGAAGAAGGATCTGCCATGCGCAGGGGGACGGCAGCGGAACCTGCAGGAGTGCCCGCGAGCAAGCCAGGGCCTAGGAGGCTTGAGTCCGTGGGTGTTTGTCCCTTGCCCAAAGGAGAGGCCAGCTGGCGCCCAACCAGGGTCGCGACATCATCCACCCACGCGGAGATGGCCAGTTCGGCTGCGACATCGACCCTGGTGAAATCTGACTCCTTCAGGCTCGCGCCGGCTGGTAGATCACGGGCTGCGACCAGGACGCTGACCCGGGCGGCCGACACAGGAGTCAGCTGCTGTACCGCCAGACCGGCAGCAAGGCATAGAAGCAGCGCGACGCAAAGCCGCCGGTTGCGGGAAAGCCACGCCCTGAGTGTGGGCTTTCGCTTTGGAGGTCCGTTGCGCCGCGCACGGCCGAACCCCCGTGGAAAGCGCCTGGGGGAGGGCGAGGGGTGGTACGGCAACCGTTCATGTCCAGCTGTTCCAGCTGAACGCTCGGCATGGGCAAGGGAGGCGCTACGGGCGGAGTGTGACATGCCGCCACGGTAGTCAGCAGCCCCGGCCGCCTAACAGGGGCCGGGTTGCCTATGTGGAAAAGTTCCGGAGCTAGCTCGCCGCGGCGGCCGGTGCGGGAGCGGGCGTGGCCGCAGCTGCGGGTGCAGCCGGTGACGTGGGCGCAGCGGATACTGTGCTGCCCTTGGCGTCGCGGGAGTCAGTGCGGTAGAAACCAGAGCCCTTGAAGACGACGCCCACGCTGTTGAACTTCTTGCGCAGCGTGCCTTTGCATTCAGGGCACTCTGTCAGGGAGCTGTCTGAGAAGGACTGGACGATGTCGAAGGCATGGTCACAGTCTTTGCAGGCGTATGCGTATGTGGGCACTGAGTTCCTCCTTTAGGACAAAGTTCAGGTCCTGCTCCGCCGTGCCGAATAACTTCCGCATTAGCAGTCCCAGGGCCTGAGTGCCAATTCTATCATCCGTCCCCCTGAGGTGTGCCAGCACTTGTGCCGGAGCTCACCAACCGGAACCCGCCGGAAATGACCGGGAGTCAGACGGGCTCCGCTGCGTTGTCGAGAACCACAACGCCCGAAGGTGTCAGCACTTCCCGCACGGGGCGATCGAAGGCCTCGGCGGGTATGGAGCCTGAAGGCAACAGATCGTCGTCGTACACCACCGCGATGGTGGGCGGCCGCCGGCCGGACGCGTCCAGGCCCTGCAGGAGTCGGTCGTAATAACCGCCGCCTTGGCCAATCCTGTTCCCGTCCCGGTCCACTGCGGTGGCCGGCATGAAGATTCCGGCCGTCGAAGCGACCACTGAACTGTCCAAGTGCTCACCGGTGGGTTCGTCGATGGGAGCGTAGGCGGACCGTGTGAAGACCGTGGACGGCGTCCAATACACCCAACTCAGTTGCCGTTCCGGTTCGCAGACGGGGAGCAGGACTTCATGGCCCGCTTCGTGGAGGGCTTCAAGCAGTGGCATGGTGGGCGGCTCGAAGGCGACTCCCACGTACACCGCGAACGACGACGGTGTTCCGGACGTGACGGAGCTGGCCCACGAGGAACCGTGCCGGGCTATCGCTTCGCCCGCATCAGCGATTTGCCCTGGTGTCAGGGCCCTTCTGTACAGCCGCCGGTTGCGGCGGATGTCTTCTTTCGACGCCATCTGTATCCAATCCTGGGGGTTCGTCGGGTCCGGTTAAAGTGTTTCCTTGTGTGTTTCCGGCAATAAAATGTGCGGCCCGCGCGGCGGGGGGTTTAGCTGATGCTCTCTTCCTTCCGTTACATTAGTCCGGTGACTCTCGATAACAACGCTGTCCGTAAGGCCGTCATCCCCGCAGCGGGTCTTGGTACCCGGTTCCTTCCCGCCACCAAGGCGATGCCGAAGGAAATGCTGCCTGTGGTCGATAAGCCCGCCATCCAGTACGTCGTCGAAGAAGCGGTGAAGGTTGGCCTGCACGACGTCCTCATGATCACAGGACGCAGCAAGCGCGCCCTGGAAGACCACTTTGACCGTGTTCCGGCGCTTGAAGCGACCCTGGCTGAGAAGGGCGACACCGCCAAGCTGGAAGCGATTCAGTCGGCTACCAACCTGGGCGACATCCACTATGTCCGCCAAGGCGACCCGAACGGCCTCGGCCACGCAGTCCTTCGTGCAAAGCAGCACGTCGGCTACGAGCCTTTTGCCGTCCTGCTGGGCGATGACCTCATCGACGCCCGCGACGACCTCCTGAGCGAAATGATTGCGGTCCAGCAGAAGACCGGCGGTTCCGTGGTAGCCCTGATCGAGGTCGAGCCTTCCAAGATCAGCGCTTACGGTTGCGCCGACGTCGAGGACATCGGCGAGGACGGTTACGTCCGTATTAAGCAATTGGTGGAAAAGCCGTCGCCGGAAGAGGCGCCGTCAAACCTCGCCGTGATTGGCCGCTACGTGCTGCACCCGGCCGTCTTCGAAGTCCTGGAGCAGACCGGCCCCGGCCGCGGTGGCGAAATCCAGCTGACCGATGCGCTTGAGGTCCTGGCTGCGGGCGAGGGCGAAGGCTATGGCGTGTACGGCGTGGTGTTCCGCGGCCGCCGCTATGACACCGGCGACAAGCTCAGCTACCTGAAGGCGTGCATCGAGCTCGCGTGCGAACGCGAAGACCTTGGTCCTGAGCTGCGCGAGTGGCTGCCGAACTTCACCGCCACGCTTCCCCAGTAACACGGATGTACGGGTCTGCGATCTGGCCGGTAACGCTGGAGTGCGGAGACCTGGCCCTTCGGCCCATCCGCTATCGCGACAAGCGGGAATGGTCCGAGGTCCGTTCCCGGAACAGTGATTGGCTGGCACCGTGGGAGGCGTCCAACCCGGCTCCGGGTGGCCGCCTCCCCAGCTACCGCCAAATGGTTTCGTCCCTGAACGAGCAGGCCCGACAGTCCACCGCATTGCCGTTCGTCATCGTTGAACGCACGGCAGGCGCGCGGGAGCCCGCCATCGTTGGCCAATTGACGGTCTCGTCGATTGTGTGGGGATCGGCCATGATGGCCACGCTTGGCTATTGGGTGGACAAAGACCGGGCCGGGCGCGGGATCGCTCCCACAGCTGTAGCCATGGCCACCGACCACTGCTTCACCGTGTTGGGTCTGCACCGGATGGAAATCAATATCCGCCCCGAAAACGGGCCCAGCCTGCGCGTGGTGGAAAAGCTCGGATTCCGCGACGAAGGGTACCGGGAAAGGTATCTGCACATCAACGGACAGTGGGCTGACCATCGCTCCTTCGCGTTGACCTCCGAAGAAGTCCCGGAGGGTCTCTTGCGCAGATGGCTCAAAGGACAAACGGGCAGGTCATAGGGCTTTTCAGCTTTATCTCCAGTCATTTGCGGACTCGACCACGACACACCGGCCGCAATGCCGCCACCCCCGGTGATTTGCTTCTACGGTTTTGAATGTGGACTTCCCTCTCAGCAGCTCAGTGATACTCGTGGTCACTGTCGCGCTGTGGATGGTCTGGGTGGCGCCGTACGTTCTTCGGAACAGGCGGCAACAAGTCCAAGCGGCCGCTGTTCCAGCAGAGGCTTTCGACGACGAACCAGACGAACCGCAGGCAGGGGTGGTACTGACTTTGGCACCTCAGCAGGAGAAACCGATGGAGACCATGCACAGCAAAGCACAGGCGTCGCCCCAGGAATCCCGCGCGTCAGAGCCGTCCCTGGGGAAGTCGTCCAGCACTCCGTTCACCATCCGCTACGCGCGGCTCACACTGGCGGTGTCCGGACTTGCCTTGCTCGTGACGGCAATCGTTTCCGGCATACTCCGTCTTTTCGGCACGGGCTCTGTCTGGTTGCCCCTGGTCTCGTTCATCGGTGCGGTGGTCGCCGTCGTCGTTTTGCGTAAGCTCGCCCTTCGGGATCTTCGTGAACGACGCGCACGCCGTGCAGCGCAGGCGTCGCCCATTCCGACACCGGCACGCTACTTGCCGAAGGAGCCGGTTGTAGAGGCGAAGGAAACCACAGTTTTCGACGCCGAAGCCACCAGTCGTGAGGCCGCCCGCCTGTCGGCGGTCGAACTTCGCCAAGCGGCGTTGGCCGTCGCAGTTGCGGCCGGCGACGAGTCGGCGCAGGCCGCCGTTGACTCCAAAGGTGCGAGCTGGAAGCCCGTAGAGGTTCCCAAGCCCACGTATGTTGATGCTGCCAAGGCTCCCCGTCCGGCGCCGGAGCCCCTTGACCTTCCGGAGGCCCCGAAACCTGTCGGCAAGCCCGTCCTGAAGCAGGCCGCCGGGCAAACTGACGCTGCAACCGCAGTCGCTTCAGCCAAGGCCCCGAGTGCCCTGAGCAATCTGGACGATGTCCTGCAACGACGCCGCGCGTAACAAGGCATGAGTTCCATCTGCGTTGCTGGTGGCACTGGTCGGGTGGGCCGCGAGGTCGTCCGGCTCGCTGTGGCCGCGGGGCATAGAGTCTCAGTCTTCAGCCGTCACGTTCCGCCAGCGGGGTCGCCGGTCCATGTCGACGGCGCCACCTACTTCGCCGGCGACGTCACCACAGGCGAAGGCCTGGCGGCCGCTATGGCGGGGGCCGACGTCGTTATTGACTGCCTTGAAGGCCAGTTCGGCAAGGCGCAAAAACAATTCGCCGACGGCGGCGCGAGGCTTCTGGCTGCCGCCCACACCAGCGGCGTCCCAAGAGCCGTGATGCTCTCCATCATCAATTGTGATCTCAGCAGCTTTCCCTATTACGTGTCCAAAGCCGATAAGGAACGAAAGTATGCCGGGGCGCCGCTGGAGACCGTGGTGGTCAGGGCGACCCAGTTCCACAGTCTGGTTGCCGGGGTCTTTGCTGCGGGTTCCCGGGTCGGGCTGATCCCAGTGTTCAAAGGCGTGGATTTCCAGACGATTTCTCCGGCGGATGTTGCAGCAGTTCTGTTGGAGGAAGCGTTGGCGGATTCTCTTCCTTCGCAGCACCACCTGCGGACGGTAGGCGGTCCGGAGGTGCTCTCCATGCGCGCCCTGGCCGGGTCCTGGAAGGCTGTGACCGGCGCGCGGGGTTTGATTCTCACTGTTCCGTTGCCCGGCAGCATGGGGGCCTTCCTGCGCTCCGGACACAACCTCGCACCGGAGAAAGCGCTTGGCGCGGAGACGTTCGTGTCGTGGTTGGAAAAGCGCCGGGAAAGTTTGTAGCCTAGGGACACTGGTCTGGCGGAAACGTCTGGTCCGGGGGCTATAGCTCAGTTGGTAGAGCGCTTCGTTCGCATCGAAGAGGTCAGGAGTTCGAATCTCCTTAGCTCCACAGTTTGCAAGGAATTTTGGCCGTCGGACCTGACGGAATAAACACATACGTAACGCTTTGGCTTGGATAGGGTCATATGGGCACCAGTGAAACGGCTGACCCCCTCCGGAGCAGAGCGCTACAGCGTGGCTCTCAGTGTTTTGGGTGCTGCAACCGCAGTCCATAAGCGGGTGTGTCGCGGAGGAATTCGCGGAATGTCGGGACAGCGAAGTCCACGTACCCCCTGCTTGTTGTTTCAATGACCCCTGCGGCCAGAAGTCGGAGCCGGTATTGGCCGCCGTATACGGCGTTCACACCCAAACGCTCCGCGATTGCCGTTGTGCTGGATGGGCCATCGTCTTCAGCCATGGCCAGCAGGTACGACTGATCGACATCGGATAGAGCCGAGTAGGCAGACTGCAGGACGGTGGCACCCATGCGGCGGCGGGCTTTCTGTACACCGGCAGCCAGCGCCTCGTCGGTGACTACGGCCCCTGATTTTCTCGCTTGACTCCACACGTGGTAGCCGACGAGCTGGATCAGGAATGGGTAGCCGCCCGTCGCTTCGGCCAGCTGCCGGAGATGTTCGTCGCTGATGCTCACGCCGCTTTCGGAGAAAGTATCTCTAAAGGCTTCGGCGACCTCGTCTATCGAGGTCCTGTGCAGGTCGTACTTCTCGGCGCGGCGAAGGAAGGTGGAGACGCCTTCGTTGAGCAGGTCTTCGACAGATTTAGGCAGACCAGCTAGGACCAGGCCAATGGGAAGGCTCTCCCGGATCAGATGTTGGACGACCGCTGCGATTTCGGAGAGTTCCGTCCGGTCCACGGCATGAATCTCGTCGATGCTGATCAGCAACCCGGTGTCCTGCTCGCTCAACTTCTCCAGCAGTTCGGTAATCTGCCGCCGCCAGTGAACCTCACGCACAGCCGGAAGCTGGGTATCCACGCGGAGGATTCCGAGCGTCACGCCGGTAATCCGGCGGCCGGCAGGGCCGTCCCCGAGCTCTTCAGCCGCGGCGCGGACGGCGCTGCCGATGCGGTCCACGAGTCCGTCCGTGGCGGTTTCCGAGATGACAATCCAGCCGTGCTCGATGGCTTCGTCTTCAATTTCCCCCAGCATGACGGTCTTGCCGATGCCGCGGGGTCCGGTGAAGATGGAGAGCAACCCGGGGGCTCCGGGCCCATTCTCGATGCTCTCGGCGAAATCTTGGCGCATGTCGTCCCGGCCGATAAGAAGCGGTGGGCGGGCACCAGCTGTCGGTTTGAACGGGTTTTTCGCGGCCACTTTTACACTCCTATAAATTCTTTAAAGTCTTTATATTTCTTATAGTAGTGCGGAATAGGAGACGGGTCGAGAGCGGCTGCAACGGCACGTTCACACCCGATCGTCGGGATAACCCCGTGAGGCTCATGACTGACGGTAGGGTGAGCCGCATGCGCAGTTATCTGGCTCGAATCGTCAGCGTTGTGGTCGTGGCTCTCGTTTCCGCCGTTGCCGTTCAGGGTGGTAACCCTGCGGTGGCGGCTCCTGAAGTGAGCGATTCCTATGAGGGCTCCGGCACGTTCACGTCCGTTGCCTATGATCCCGCGACGGGACTGTTTTACGCTGCCGATTTGTTAGGCGATACCGTCTCAGTGTTCAGGAACGGAGTGTTGACAACGAAGGTAGTCGTCGGGCAACACCCGGCCGCAATGGCACTGGATCCGCTGACGCACTCCGTGTATGTGGTCAATTCGGCAAGCGACTCGGTGTCGATCATCAATGGCACAACGGTGACAGCGACCATTCCGGCGGAGCACCAGCCGATGGATGTTGCCGTGGACCCTGGCACCGGGAAGATCTACGTTGCCAACGGGATGACGGGCCTGACTGTCATCGAGGGCGATCAGGTGACCGGCACGATACCCATCGATGGCGGCTATGTGTGGGCGGTTGCACTGGATACCTCCACCCACACCGTCTACGCGGCCAACTATTCCAACAGCAAAGTTTCGGTCATCAACGATGGCGTGGTCACACAGACCATTCCCACGACGAGCGGCGGTCCTTTGTCGATCGCGGTGGATTCGGTCACCCACGACGTCTACGTTCCGGGAGTCTTCGCCGGGACCATCTCGGTGATCAACGGGGACCGGGTCGTCAGGACCATCGAATTCGACCTGTACATGGATTTTCCGCGCTTCGTGGCGGTAGATTCCGCAACCCATACGCTATACGTAACTCACATCGGACTAAACACGGTGTCAGTGATCCATGGCAGCACCACCACACAGACTCTTTATGTCACGGATCCGGGCACGCCAAAGATCGATCCCGAAACACACGCGGTCTACGTACCTTCGCGGAACGGGTCAGTAGCGGTCATCCGGGATCCATCCAACCGGGATTTCACGACCGACGGTCGCGCCGATGTGCTGGCCAGAGACACCAACGGAGCCCTGTGGCTGTACCCGACCAATGGTGCCGGAGCTTGGCTCCCGCCGGACCGTGTGGGTCAGGGCTGGAACTCCATGGCGTCCATAGTGGCTGGCGGCGACTTCAACAGTGATGGACGAGCGGACGTGCTCGCCACGGATGGAGGCGGGGCGCTGTGGTTGTACCCGGGCGACGGAGACGGCGGCTGGCATCCGCGGATTCAGGTCGGGCAAGGCTGGCAGTCGATGACTGCCATTGTCGGCCCGGGCGACTTCAACAGCGACAGCTTTCCCGACGTCCTGGCCCGTGACCAAGCCGGGGTTCTTTGGCTCTATCCGGGAAATGGGGCCGGTGGTTGGTCCGCCAGGGTTCAGGTGGGTCAGGGGTGGAACGTCATGACGACAATTCTTGGCGGCGGAAACTTCGCCGGGGATGGGGAACCTGATGTCCTGGCACGGGACACGTCCGGTGTGCTGTGGATTTATCCCGGCGACGGGGCAGGTGGCTGGTACCCGCCGGTGCGGTCCGGTCAGGGGTGGAACGTCATGACTGCCATCATCGCTCCCGGAGACTTCAACGGTGACGGCCGAGCCGACGTGCTGGCCCGTGACAGCGCGGGAATTTTGTGGTTGTATCCTCGGGCCAGCGCCACTGGGTGGATGCCACGTGTTCAGGTTGGGCAGGGCTGGAACGTCATGAGCACCATTGTCTGACCTCTCGGAGCACCGAAACGGGTACGACTCGGCGGAACCAAACCCAGTCGCAGCGCGAGAAGCCAGCACGGGCGAGCAGGATGATGAGTGCGTCAAAAGATGGCATGACCGCGCCGTGTCCGCCGGGGAGGAACGCATTCTTGCCCGGACGGTGAATGGTGGACTTCACAGTTACCGCGCGGAAGAGATCACGCTGTATCGCCAAGGAAACCGCTGGTACGCGGTCGGTCAGCTGCCTACTTCGAACATCTGGACCGAAATGCAGCCAGATTGCCGAGCACGCCAGAGAACGATGATGATGTTGAACTCTTGCTGATGAGCAAGGGGTTTGCGGACGACGGCTCGGTTATGGGCGGGGAGCAGAAAGCATCTGGCGGTGAAGGGAAAGGCCACCAGCCGCAGTCAGGGATGAAGGGCTGGTTCTCTCGCCTTTTCGGTCGCGCGACCGCCGGCAAATAGCCCGGCCACCGCTTGTCCGTTAGTCGGTGACGTTGACGTCTGAGGAAATGAAGAGAACCAAGTACTCCCGGGTGGGAGTTCGCATCGAAGAGGTCAGGAGTTCGAATCTCCTTAGCTCCACAGTTTAGGCGCACCGCAGCTATCTTGGCTGCAGTGAACGTGTCTCCCCGGGAACTGCCCCCACTTGGCTGGACGCCAGCAATTGAAGACCCTCTGCCGCCGGCGATCCAGGATCAGTCGCATACATGAGAATCCGGTGCCCTGATTCGTCCGGAGGGGTAAGAACCTCGAAATTGAGCACCAGATCCCCAACGTCCGGGTGATGAAGATGTTTCAGCCCGGACATGCAGTTCTCGACCGGATGCCGGGCCCACAGGGCTGCGAATTCTTCGCTTTTCATGGTCAGCTCTCCAACCAGGGAGGCCAGTTCGGGATCGTCCGCGGATTGGCCGGCAACCAGGCGCAGCGACGAAACAGCCCGCTTGGCTTCCTCGCCCCAATGTGTGTACAGCTCACGGGTGTGGGGGTCGAGGAACAGCATCCGGGTCAGGTTCGGCCTTGTCGCCGGCGTTGAAGGCGCAGAGAAGTCCAGATGACCGGCAACAAGCCTGTGGCCAAGGGCATTCCATGCCAGCACTTCGCTCCGGCGGCCCAAGACAACAGCCGGCGTGGTCGGCATCGAATGAATCAGCCGCAAGGTGCCGGGCCTGGCTTTGTCCGGCTTCATGGTTGTTCGCCGTTTGGTGGTCGTTGCCCGGGCAAGGTTGAACAGGTGCGTGCGTTCATCGCTGTTCAGGTTCAGGGCCCGGGAGATTGATTCGATGACAGCCTCGGAGGCGTTGCTGCTCTGGCCCTGCTCAAGGCGCGTGTAGTACGTGCTGCTGACTCCGGCAAGCATCGCCAGTTCTTCCCGGCGGAGCCCCGGTACGCGGCGGATGCCGTAGTTGAGGAGGCCGACATCCTCCGGCTGCAGGGAAGCACGCCGGATACGAAGGAACTCCCCAAGTTCGCTTTGACTGGTCATGAACCCATTCTGCCGGTCGTTCTTGAAACTGTCCTGTCCCTGCCAGGGGTAGGCAAGAGGGGGTGTGGTTGATGCGTTGGCATTCGGTGAAGGTGGAGATCCGAGACACTGCCGACGGACGCAGCAAGTACTCCACGGAAGGAAACACCCATGACCTCGCACCAGGACTTAGCCACAGGATCGGCTCCACCCCCATCAGAGGCCCGCCGGATTACCACGCCGTCTGCCCGGATGGCAGGCAGGCAACGACTCGCCCTCATCATCCTGCTCGCGGCCAGCTTCACCCTCGCCGTTGATTTCTCCATCCTCAACGTCGCCCTCCCCGCCATCGGTGCCGACGTCGGGTTCAGTTTGGAGAACCTCCAATGGATTGCGACGGCGTTCGCCTTGTGCGCCGCCGGACTGACCTTACTGTTCGGACGTGTTGCCGACATCGTTGGCCGCCGCACGATGTTCCTCATAGGGATGGCCCTGCTCGGTGCAGCCTCCCTGGCCGGTGGCATGGCAGCCGACCCAGCCGTACTGCTGATCGCCCGTGTGGGCCAAGGCACCGCCACAGCCATCGTCGTCCCCGCTGCCTTGTCACTATTGCTGGCTTCGTTCCCGGAAGGACCGCTCAGGGACAAAGCCCTGGGACTCAACGGTTCCCTTATGGCCGCTGGGTTCACCACCGGCGCCATCCTGGGAGGCCTTCTGACAGACCTTCTCAGCTGGCGGTGGGCCTTCTTCCTGAACGTTCCCGTGGCCGTTGGAGTGCTTGCCATCGCTCCGATCGTCCTGGCCGAAAGCAAGCCCGCTGCCAAGCTGCGGTTGGACGTACCGGGGGCAATGACCGTAACTCTGGGCCTTCTGGCCTTGGTTTTCGGACTCTCCAACGCTGCCGAGCACTCGTGGACCGATCCGCTGACCTTGGGTGCCCTGGGGGCCGCCGTCGTGTTCTTCCTTGCGTTCGCGGCCGTCGAGCGGCGTGCTGCGTCGCCGTTGGTGCCGCTGGAGATACTGAAGCGGTCGACCGTGGCCTGGGCGAACATCGCAGGCATTCTTGCGTTTGTCACGGAGACGTCCCTGGTTTTCCTCCTGACCCTGTATCTCCAGCAGGTCCTCGGCTACACACCTTTCGGTGCAGGTCTGGCCTTTGCAGTATTGGGTTTTGGTACTGTCCTGGGCGGCGTCCTCGGGCCGAAGATCATCGGCATGATCGGGAGCAAGAGGGCGATCGTTTATGGATTCCTCGTTCAGGCAACGGCCACTGGCCTGCTTGTGTTGCTCAGTGCTGACCCTGCCTCCATCGGCCTGCTGCTGACTGCAACGTTCATCGGGGGAGTCGCGAACCTTGTGGTCATTGTCGGGTTCATGGTCACCGCAACCTCGGGCCTGCCTGAATCCGAGCAGGGTTTGGCCACGGGACTGGCAACCATGAGCCAGCAGATCGGCATCACCCTGGGCATTCCGGTCATGAGCGCTGTCTTCACCGCGCATGTTCTGGCCATCGGCCGGCAAGATGCCCTTTCGGTGCTCAGCGGCGTGACAGCCGCCGTCTGGGTCAATGCCGGGCTGTGTCTCCTGGCGGCACTTCTTGTGGCTGTGTTCCTGCGGAGACCGATGCCGGTCACCCCGCAGTCGCTACCGGCGGTCAGCTGACTGCCGGCGGCGCCTGACGTTTCGAATAACGAGCCATCCCAGAAAAACCGCCAAGGCTGCGTACACGGCGTAGTTGAGGAACCGCGAGTACTGGTCGATCAGGTGGTACTGCTTGCCAAGCAGTGACCCCAGGCCGATCAGTACTGCGTTCCACAGTCCCGCGCCGGCGATCGTGAAGACGGAGAACGTCAGGAGGTTCATCCGTTCGGCGCCTGCGGGCAAGGAAATGAGGCTCCGCACGCCGGGGAGTAGCCTGCCGAAGAAAATCGCGGACTTGCCGTGGCGTTCGAACCAGCCGGAGGCTTTCTCGAAGTCCTCCCTGTCCACCAGCGGAAGTTTCGAAAGCAGCGAGATGGACCTCTCCAAACCAACCTTGTATCCGAGCCAATACAGGAACAACGCCCCTGCGTATGCGCCAAGCGTGCTGGTGACGAAGACCAGAACAATGTTCATGCTTCCCTGCTGGGTCAGGAACCCCGCGAGGGGGAGTATCACCTCGCTGGGGATGGGAGGGAACACGGTCTCCAGGAACGTCATCAGGCCCACGCCCCATTCGCCCAGGGCATCAATCACCTGGGCGGCGACCCCCACAATGCCGGTCAAGTCTTCGGTGGAACCTTGGGCTCTCGGTACACTGATCAACTCTTTGCCCTTTCATGGACTTCGCCACAGTAAACGCTATTGCCACGAGTGCTTTTGGGCAAAGTTGCCTGCTTGGACGCGCGGCTGCCTCTCTGATCCCGGCAGGGTGTCGTGCCCTTTACGGGCCCCGGAGGATCGGCAAGGATGACGAGAATACCCAGCCGTGCCTGAAGGAGCATCGCGATGACCAAGTACCTGATCTCTTTTCCCAGTGCTGCCATGGACATCACTGAGGAAGAACTCCCTGCAGTGGCTGCAGCGGCCCACGCCGTAGTGCAGGAGGCCAAAGACGCAGGAGTGTGGGTGTTCGGCGGGGGTATCGATGAAAGCATCCCGCCGGTCATGGTCGACGGCGGCGGCTCGGTTCGGGAGGGAACGTACCCGCAAACGTCGCAGCTCGAAGGTGGCTATTCCATCCTGGAGTTGCCCTCCTACGAGGCCGCACTGGAATGGGCCACAAGGATGGCGGCGGCGTGCCGCTGTGCCCAGGAAGTCAGGGCTTTTCAGTACGATCCTGCCAGTTGATGCCCATTGTTTTGGACCCCTGTCACCTATATCGTTGACTATATCGTTCAGTATCGTTCGCGAATCTCAGAGGTGAGCTTGATGCACAATTCATTCCCTTCAAATGGCTTTATGGGCAACAACCTGGATGGCATGTGGCAGGCCGTGGAAGAGTTCCGGTCACGCTTCGAGAAGCGCTCCGGGGGCCGGGCCGGGCGCGGCGAACTAAGGACCGCGATTTTGGCCCTCCTGGCTGAGCGTCCCATGCACGGTTACCAGATCATCCGGGAAATCGAGGAACGCAGCGGCGGAAGCTGGAAGCCCAGCGCGGGTTCCGTATACCCAACGCTTCAGCTGCTCTCTGATGAGGGATTCGTCAGTTCCGAGGAATCCAGCGGGCGCAAGATCTACGCCCTGACCGAAGCAGGCAGGGAAGATGTAGCAAGCTCCGAGACGTCCGCACCCTGGGGTTCCGTGGGCGCTGCATCGGGTCCCGGGTTCGCCGCATTGCCCAAAGCCGGGGTCGAGCTCGCCCAGGCCGCAGCGCAAGTGGGCCGGACAGGCACGCCACAACAGGTTCGGGAAGCGGTGACGGTGCTCGAAGAGGCTCGCCGCCGTCTGTACTCGATCCTCGCCCAGGACTGAAGGGGTGACGTCGGTTCGACCGGATCAGGCAGAGCACGTCCCAGGCGCTGTGAGTGCACGTGCCCGTTACCGTCGCATCCTGCGGTTCGCTGCCTGGCATCTTGCGGTGACGTGGTGGTTCGAGCTTTTCCTGCCAAGGTTGGGCCTGCGCCGGCTGACTGAACGCAATCGTGCCCGGCGAATGACGCGTTTCGCTCAACGGTTCCACCAACTCGCGGTGGAACTAGGCGGGTTGATGATCAAGGTGGGACAGTTCATGTCCTCGAGGCTCGACGTCCTGCCGCCCGAGATCACCGCCGAGTTGGAGGGCCTGCAGGACGAAGTGCCGCCCGTCCCGTTCCAAGCCATCCGCCAACTCGCGGAGGCCGAACTCGGCGCACCCTTGGAGTCGGTATTCGCCTCCGTTGAGGAGGTGCCCATCGCGGCGGCCTCACTAGGACAAGCCCACCGTGCCAAGCTCTTGGCAGGCAACGCGGAGGACACCGGGCTGAGCAGCGTGGTTTTCAAAGTCCAGCGGCCCGGGATCCAGACCATCGTCGATATCGATCTTGCCGCACTGCGCAGGGTGGGAGGCTGGCTAAGCCGGATCCGCATTGTGTCCGACCGTGCCGATGTTCCCGCGTTGATCAAGGAATTTGCCCAGACCAGCCTTGAGGAGATCGACTACCTGAACGAGGCCGCGAATTCGGAGCGGTTCGCCGCTGACTTTGCCCATGACCCACGCGTGACGGTGCCGGGAGTGGTGTGGGAGCGGACCACCCGCCGTGTGCTCACCCTTGAAGACGTGACCGCCATCAAGATCACGGATACCGAGGCACTGCGGTTGGCGGGAATTGATCCCGCGACTGTCGCGCCCGTTTTCGCGTCAGTGATGTTTGACCAACTGTTCACCAATGGCTTCTTTCACGCCGACCCGCACCCCGGAAACATCTTCGTCACCCCGAACACCGGCACCTCGGAACATCCGTGGAAGTTGACGTTCATCGATTTCGGCATGATGGGCGAGGTTCCGGCGAAGACAAGGTCCGGCCTTCGGAAGCTCCTGATCGCAGCAGCCTCACGGGACGGCAAGGGGCTGGTGGCCGCCATCAGCGACGTCGGCGTGCTGATGCCCTCTGCGGATACGGTCGAATTGGAGCGGGCCATGACACAGCTCTTTGCCCGCTTTGGAGGCATGGGTTTCGCCGAACTGCGTGACGTGGATCCGCGGGAGTTCCGCGATTTCGGCGCAGAGTTCGGAAGCGTCATCCGTTCACTGCCGTTTCAGTTGCCGGAGAACTTCCTGCTTGTTATCCGGGCGATGTCCCTGACGTCCGGGGTTTGCAGTTCCTTGGATGCCCGATTCAATCTGTGGGATTCGGTCGAGCCCTACGCGGCACAGCTCCTTCGTGATGAACGCGGCAATCTGGTAAATGACATTGCCTCCCAGGCGATGGAGGCCGCGACGCTGGCCTTGCGCCTACCGAAACGCCTTGACAGCTTGATCACCCGGGTCGAGGACGGGTCGCTGCAGGTTTCGAACCGCAAGCTGGAACGCCAGCTGGCGCGGCTCATACGTTTGGCCCGTTACGGGGTGGCTGCTGTGCTCTTCGCTGCGTTGCTCATTGCCGGTTCCGTGGTCAGGGGAGGGGATGCGGTTCTTGGCGACGTGCTGATGTTTTCGTCAGTGATCCCGTTGCTGGGTGCGCTGCTGACGGGGCGCCGACACAGATCCTGAGGGCATGGCCAGTGCCGTGCCGCGCCGTAGAATTGCCCTGTGACTGAGACCCCTGCCCGTCGTCGTGAGGTATCCGGCGGCATGAACGGACCCATTCTGGTGGGCGTCATGCCTGGGCAGCATCCGTCGGTGGTGGAGCAGGCAGCCGTGGTTGCCGGCGGCACACGCCTTCCGTTGGTGTTCGCCTACGCCGATGTCACCGTATATCCCGTGGACGGAACCACAGGAGGACCGGCGGCACCCATTGATCCCGATGGCGTGGACGGCGATTCCCGCAACGCCATCGAAGCGCTGAAGAAGACCATCGCGGATCAACTGTCCGGACTTGATATCCAATGGTCGATCACGCCGCTGGCGGGGGAACCTGCGCGTGCCCTGGCCCGCGAGGCGGAGGCCATTGGAGCGTCGATGATTGTGGTGGGTACACGCGAACACCGCCTGACCGCGGCACTCAAGGACGCAACTGCCGGTTCCGTGGCCCGCCATCTGTCTCACCGGCAGAACCGCCCTGTGCTGGTGGTGCCTGTGAACCCGCGGGTCCCGGACGACGATGACGACGAGTAAAGCCACACGCCCGGTACACCTGCACTGGCGGTTCATGGGGATAGTGGCCGCCGGAGGGGTGCTGGGGGCAGTGACACGCTATGGCCTGGGAATGGTGATCCCCGCGCCCGGAGCTTGGCCCCTTCCCACCCTGATCATCAACCTTTCCGGGGCTTTGGCCCTTGGTGCCCTTCTGGAGGGGCTCTCCCGCAGGGGTCCCGACGTCGGAAACCGCCGGGTCTTGCGGCTTGCGCTGGGAACGGGGTTCTTGGGCGCCTACACCACCTACAGCACCCTGGCCGTGGACGCCGTGCATTTGCTGAACGCTGACGCAGTTCCCGCAGCTGCGGGCTACCTGACGGCAAGCCTGCTGGGCGGGGCTGCCGCTACGACTGCGGGCATATGGCTCGGCGCCTGGCATCACAGACTGACGGAGCGGGCCCGATCATGACGGTCCTTCTGCTTGGCTTGGCTGGAGGAGTGGGCGCGGTCGCCAGATTCATGGTCGATGGCCTCATACGCGCAAGGCTGAAGACCGCCCTCCCTTGGGGCACCATCCTGATCAACGTTTCGGGCTCTTTAGTGCTCGGATTTTTAGCCGGGTTGATGATGCGCGGCGAGGCGTCCGAGACCCTGTACCTTGTCCTGGGCACTGGTTTCCTGGGAGGCTATACGACATTCAGCACGGCAAGCCTGGAGACCATCAGGCTTATCCAGAGCGGCAGGGCAGGGCTGGCCCTGATCAACGGTGTGGGCTCCATGGCCGCCTGTGTCCTGGCTGCCGCGGCCGGTGTCGGACTCACTTTTCTCCTGCCCTAAGCAGTGTGTGTCCGCCCGTCAAGGACGCAGTCGTGCGGCTGTAGGATCTAGCCATGGCTAACAAGACTTTCAATGAACTGTTGTCCGCCCAGGTTGCCAATGAGTTTGCAGCCTCCCAGCAGTACATCGCTGTGGCTGTGTACTTCGACGGTGAGGATTTGCCACAGCTTGCCCGGCATTTCTACCGCCAGTCCCTGGAAGAACGCAACCACGCCATGATGATGGTCCAGTACATGCTGGACCGTAACGTCCACGTCGAGATTCCGGGCATTGCCCCCGTGCGGAACAACTTCACCAACGCCAAGGAACCCATCGCCCTTGCCCTGGAACAGGAGAGGGAAGTCACCCGCAACATTGAGGAGATGTTCCGTGCTGCCCGTGCCGAAGGCGACGCCCTGGGCGAGCAGTTCATGTTGTGGTTCCTCAAGGAGCAGGTTGAAGAGGTCGCATCGATGACCACGCTGCTCAACATCACAGAACGCGCCGAGAATCTCTTCGACATTGAGAACTACGTCGCCCGCGAAGCAGTGGGCGACGGCGGTCACGACGCCAGCGCGCCCTCCGCTGCCGGTGGCGCCCTTTAGGAACCGGCAACAGCCCGACGCAACGCGCATGACGGGGAAGGTCGCCGGAAGCTCAGCTTCCGGCGGCCTCTTCGCGTGCAGCGTCGTCGTCCGCGTGGGACCGCCCGAGCAAGGATAGGCGGCTCGCGATGCGGGCGAAGTCCATCGGAAGGCCGCTGCGGCCGGCCCCGACGTCCCAGTCCAGCGGGCCGGGGCCGATCAGGAACAACGTGATGTCCTGATCGTGCAGCACGTCCACCACGTTGCTTAACCTTTGCCAAGCCGGCGCGGATGCCGCATCGGCGTCCGCAGGTGAGGGGACGCCGTCGACCACCCAGGTGGTGAACGTTTCGGCCAGTGCCAGATAGTCGGACGTGGAGGTCAACCCGCCGCACAACTCCTCGAATCCAACCCATAGGAGGTCGGGATCGGAGTTCTTGACGACGATCGGCTGGGTGGTGGGGGTCAGCACCCGGCTCTGCGACGGTGACGGGATGAACAGGCCCAGCCGGCCCAGCTGGCGGGACGTACCGGGTGTCACGATGCGTCCTGCCCGGAAGGACTCCCTGCCTTGGGGCTCTGCGGACCCGGCTGCGGGGAAGCGTCGAAAATCTGAAGAACCATCGATTGTCACTATGTCCATCATCTCCTTGATGGCCTCAATGGTGGGCAGGAAATGGTCGTGCCAAAGAGGGTTGGGCAGCAACTCGTCCGGCGCGTAGTTGGACGTGACCGCCAAGGGGATGCGGCGCTGCGCGGCAGTTCGCAGCAGACGCGCAATGAACATGCCATCGCCGACGTCGTGGACGTGAAATTCGTCAAAGAAGAGCACCTCAACGTCATCCAGCAACGAGTCCACCGAATGCTGGATGGCCGTCGAGCTGCCGGCATGGGAACCGTGGGTTCCGGCGTGGAGGCTGCGGAAGAAATCGTGGAAATGCACCCGCCGTTTGCGCACATCGAGCTGCCCAAAGAAGCTGTCCATCAGCCAGGTCTTTCCCCGTCCCACAGGTCCGTGCAGGTAAAGGCTCCGTGGCATCTTCCGCGAAAGAGTCCGACGCCGGACCGTCACCTCCGCGCCCATGGCCGCCAACCGCCCGGCTGCACGCTGCTGGCTGTCTTCGAGCGCAAAGCCGGACTGTCCGGCGTCGAGGTTTATTCCTTCGAGCAACCTCCGGGCGATGTCCCGGGTTGCTCGTGGAGTTGGCCTCAAGAGTGGCGTCACAGCCATCCTTTGCGCTTGAAGATGACGTACATGAGCAGTGCCACGCCCACCATGAGGCCGATCGCCATGGGGTAACCAAGGTCCCAGTGGAGCTCGGGCATGTGGTCGAAGTTCATTCCGTAGATTCCTGCCACGAACGATGGCGCGAAGAGGATGGCAGCCCAGGAGGAGATCTTCTTGACCTGCTCGTTCTGGGCCGCGCTGGCCTCGTTCTGCCGGTTTGCGGTCAGTGTGCCGTCCAGGGTCAACGCGTTCTGGAGGAGGTCCCGGAACGAGTTCACACGGGAAATGACGCGTTGCACGTGGTCTTCGACGTCCCGGAGGGAACGCTGCAGCTCGATGTCCACGCCATATTTCTCGAAACCCTTCTCCAGAAGCGACATGATGTCCGGCAGGGGTTGGATCGCCCTCTGGAACTGGATCACTTCGCGGGCGAGTTCGTAGATCCTGCGGGAAACGGCGCTGTCACCGCTGAAGAGCTGGTCTTCGATTTCATCGATGTCGTTCTCCAGGCCGGCGACCACGGGCGCATAATCATCCACCACCTGGTCCAGCAGCGCGTACAGCACCGCTTCCGGGCCGTGGCAGAGAAGATCCGGCCGTGCTTCCAGACGGTGGCGGACACGGGCAACCCCGCCGGTTTCGGCATGGCGGATGGTCACCACAAAGTTGACGCCGGTAAAGATATGGAGTTCCCCGAACTCCACGGACTCGGAGTCATCCAGATACCTCGCCGGTCGGAGAACCGTGAAGAGGTTGCTGTCGTAGCGCTCAATCTTGGGCCGCTGGTGCGCCGAGACGGCATCCTCCACAGCCAGCCGGTGGAGGCCGAACTCCCGGGCCACCGCGGCCATTTCTTCCTGCGTGGGGCGGTAGAGGCCGATCCAGGCCATGCCGCCGTGCTTGGCCAATGTCTCAAAGGTTTGCTCGAGGCTGTGGGGGGTGGCAGTGCGGACGCCGTCCACGTACACGGCGTTGTCGATAATGGTCACAGGTTGAACGCTACTGCATGGCCCCGATGATCGCCCCGGCAACAGTCATGGCAAGAATGTCGTGGCCGGAATCGATCACGGTAACCGTCGAGGGGCGTCCCGCAAAGCCGTTGTGGATCACGTGGCCACCTGCACGGAAGACCACGGCGATGATCAGGGCGAAGACGGCACCTGCCCAGAAGGTGTTGATGTCAAGCGCGCTGAGCAGGATCGCCAGGAGGATGCTGGTCACGGCCGCTGCGAGCATCATGGGTACCCAGATGCCGGCTCCGCCGTCGATGTTCTTCAGATCGTCCTCGGTCTTGCCGATGGCCTGCATCCACCTGCGTCCAAGAACGGCCGGCATGTACCAGACAAAGCCGATCACCATGCTTGAAACGAAGGCCAGGAGAACGGCGAGCCAGTTGATCTGGGAGATATGTGAGAGCCAATCCATGCCTAAGATCCTAGTTCGTTCAGGCCTCCGCGCCCGGGCTCTGGTTCTCGTTCCTGCTGCGTGTTGGTACTGAGGCCATCCGGCCGATGAGCGGTTCCGTGCGGTAAGGGATGTGCGTGTGGAGCGCCAGCACCGTTTCCGTCCTGATCACTCCTTTCGTGCGGAGGACCGAGCGCAGCGCGGACTGCAGATTATGGGTGTCGGTTGCCACCACCCGGCACCACAAATCTCCCCGGCCGGAGATCTCGTGCACTTCGAGGACCTGGGGGATGAGGCGCAGGGCGCCGATGACGCCGTCGAGTTCGCGGTGGGTGACTTCGATCGTGACGAAAGCGACGACGTCGTATCCCACCTTCTCCAGGTCGACCTCCCGTCCCGCGGCCTGAAGGACGCCGGTGCGGAGCAGACGCTTAAGGCGGCTTTGGGCGGTGTTCCTCGCGATGCCCAGACCGTCGCTTAGTTCGGCGATCTGGATGCGCGGATCCTTGATCAGTTCCAGGAGGATCCGCAGGTCCATGGGGTCGAGGGTGTTCAAATGGTCACTCCAGATCACTCGGCTGCTAGGTCTTTGAGTATTTTGCTCAATCCTTGCATGTTTACAGCTCCCAAAGTTCAGTCCTCCTGCATTCTATTGCCATCAATACTTAGCCGGCCTGCGTCTCCCACAAGGAGGCCAAAACCGGCAACCGAGTCCGAAGGCATGGAAATGACTGTCTTGAGCGAACTCCGCATGCGTCCGGCCACCGCCGAGCGCTGGGGATGGGATGCCTCCACCACGGCCAGGCTGGTCCTGGCAGGGGTCGTGATCTTCACGTTGCTGGTTGGCGCGAACCTCGCCACACCCCTGTACCCCTTGCTCCAGGCCAGGATCGGCTTGTCATCGCTTGACGTGACCGTGGCCTTTTCCAGCTATGTGCTGGCGTTGGTGGCTGTCCTCATGGTGGCAGGGCACTGGTCGGATCACATCGGCCGACGGGCGGCACTGGTGCTCGCGGTCTTGGTGGGCCTGGCGGGCGGGGTGATCTTCGCCAACGCAGATTCCCTCCTTACCCTGTCTGTCGGCAGGGCGCTCCAGGGGGTCGCCGTCGGCCTCGCTACCGGAGCAAGTTCCGCGGCGCTGCGGGAGTTGCTGCCCCAACGCCCGGACTGGGCTTCTCGCTTCACGCTGCTTTCCTCGGCAGGTGGCGTGGCTGCAGGTCCTGCCATTGGCGGTCTTTTGTCGCTCCTCCCGGAGCCCACCCGCACGCCGTACTACGTCCACTCGGCCGTGCTGCTGGCCGCCCTCATTCCCCTGTGGCTGCTGAAAGCCAGGCCCGCGATCGCCCCCGCAGAAGGTCCAAAAGCCCATAGGGTGCTGGCGCCCCGGAAACCGTCCATTTCACACGAGGCCAGGGGAGCTTTCTGGATGGCGGCCACCACTGGATTCCTGAGCTTTGCGGTCTTCGGTTTCTGTTTGTCCCTCGCGCCCGGATACTTCGCCACAGTGGTTCACGCAGACTCCCGGCCCTTGATCGGAGTGCTTGCCGGAGTCACCCTTGGCTCATCAGCACTCAGTCAATTGCTGGGTGTCCGTGGGCGTTTCGTTGTTCCCGCGGCGCTCGCCGTACTGGGTGTTTCCGTGGTCCTCGTGGGAGCTGCCGCCGCGTGGTCAAGTCCTTGGCTGCTGGTGGCAGCGAGCATCTCGGCCGGCATGGGCCAGGGAATTGCCTTCCGGCAGGTATTCAACGAGGTCGCCGGAAAGGTAGAGGCGGCCCGCCACGCGCAAGTCATCAGCACGGTGTACGTCATTACCTACCTTGGAAGCGCTGTTCCGGTGATTGGGCTGGGACTTGCCGTGACGGCACTTGGCCTGCAGGCCGCCGTCGTGGGCTTCACCGCGCTATGTGGCCTGGCCGCGCTGACGCTGGCCGCCGTGTCCATGAAGAGTGCCCTGCGGATCTGACGCTGCGGGGCCGGTGTTGGCAGGGATCCGGTGTTACTCGGGGAGTGGTCCCCGGTTGCCCGGGATGTGCTGGAACACCATGGTGGTTTCCGTGTGGCCGACCACGGGGTCGGTGGCGAGGTTGTCCAGGAGCCAGTTGCGGAGGTCGTCGGTATTTGCGACGGCGATGTGCAGCAGATAGTCCACCGAACCGGTGGTGTGGAACGTTGAGATGACGGCCGGGAGCTTGGGCACGCGCGCCGTGAAACGGTCGATCTGGTCGCGGTCGTGGGCGCGGAGGCGGACAGCGATCAAAGCCTGTACCGAGCGGCCAATGGCCGGCAGGCTCAGCACCGCCTCGAAGCCTTCAATAATGCCCCGCTCGGACAGGGCCCTGGTCCGCATCAGGGCCGTGGACGGTGCGATCCCCACGAGTTCTGCCAACTGCTTGTTGGAAATGCGGGCGTCATCTACCAAGGCAGCGAGGATCCGCTCATCGATCGCGTCCAACGGCTCTGCGCTGCCCGTGCTCGACCGAACATTCTTCGTGGGGTTGCTCACGGATCCTCCTGAAATTGCCTTCCACCCATCCTAAGCGGTGATTTCTTCAGGTGACTATCGTTGTGCGGGCTTGCTGAGGTCCCTCCGCCGCTCCAAGCGCTGGAGCGGCTCGCTGAGCAACATCAGGAGCAACGGAAGATTTCCCGCGGATGGAATCACAAGGGCCAGCACGAGGGCGGCGAGGAAAAGCCCGGCCACTATCGCCCCTGCCCGGATTCCGGAGCGTGCCTCCACCGCGTCCATTTCGTGAAGCTCGGGATGTGAACGGAGATAGATGCGTGCCAGGAGAAGCGTGAGGCTGGTGGCAAACAATGTCCCGATGTACACCAGGGGTTGGGCCCAATCGGCGTCCATCTGGGTGGAGAGTGACGTGGACACGGGCATGACCACAATGAAGAACATCCAGGCTACCGTCAGCCACAACAAACCCGAATCGATCTGCCGGACCTTGCGGAACATGCGGTGATGATGCGTCCAGAACACGGCAATGAGGATGAAGCTGAGGGCAAAGCCCAGCAAAGCGTATTGTTCCTCGACGAGCCATTCCGCCGTGGTTCCGTGATGATCGGCCAGTTCCCCCACGCTCTCCATGAGGGGAAGGATCAGCAGGGTCAAAGCAATCGCCACCACGGCATCGGTAAACGCCTGCAAACGTTCCGGCGACGACAGTACCCGTGTACTCGCGAGCTGTGTCATGCCTCCGATTGTAGGACCAACACGGCCCGAATCAGCGGGAAATCCGTGGTGAACGGTGCACTGCCAAGGTGACTGCCGCCGTCGTGCATGACAGGGCGATGACGCCCGCCGCCAAAGCGGTCCAGCCGAAGTGCTGGAAGACCAGGCCTCCGGCCCATCCGATCACGCTGGAACCGAGGTAATAGGACAGGTTGTACAGGGACGCTGCCTGTGCCCGGCCGGTAGTGGCAATGGCGCCGGTCCAGCCGGAGCCCACGCTGTGGGCCGCGAAGAAGCCGCCGGTGAAAACTACCAGCCCGGCAAGGATGGCCACAAGGTTATCCACCAGGGTCAATGCCAACCCGGCCGACAAAACGGCGATGCCCGCTACCAGGACGTTCCGCCGTCCGAACCTGGTGGTGAGCCCGGCCGCCCAGCGGGAACTTACCGTGCCCGACAAGTAGGCAAGAAATATGAGGCTGACCAGGGTGGCTGGCAGCCCAAAAGGCTCGGCATGCAACCGGAAACCCAGGTAGTTGTAGACCGCTACGAAGCCACCCATGAGGAGGAACGCCTGCAGGTACAAGGACAGGAGTTTTGGATTGCGTGAATGTCCGCCCAACGTACTGATGGCGCCACGGAACCCTGCGGCCGGGGCTGGCGTGAAGCGGCGCTGTTTGGGAACAAGCACCAGGAACAGGACGGCGGACACGGTGGCCAGCAGCGACACGGCAAGGGTCGCTGCACGCCAGCCCCACAGTTCGCCGGCGGGACCCGCCACGAGTCGCCCGGCAAGGCCGCCCAGGGTGGTGCCGGCTACGTAGCTCCCGGCGGCCAGGGCGGTATGGATCTTGGTGACTTCCTCATTGAGGTACGCGATGGCGATTGCGGGTATACCGCCCAGGGCCATGCCTTCCAGCATCCGCAGACCCAGCAGCATGGGCACATTCGGGGCCAGCGGAACAAGAAGCCCCAGGATCGTAGCGGCAGCGATGCCGATGGCCATGGCACGGACCCTGCCGATCCTGTCGGCAACAAACGACCACGGAAGCACGGTGGCGGCGAGACCAACCGTGGCCAGCGAAATGCTGAGTGCGGCTTCCGCTGCAGTGATCCGGAGGTCCGCTGCCATGAGGGGCAGCACGGCCTGGGTGGAATACAGCTGTGCGAACGTCGCGACGCCGGCCAGGGCCAATGCCGCCAGAACACGGCTGTAGCCGCGGGACCCCTTGGCGTGCCCGTCCCAGCTTTCGGTTTCAGCCTCAATGCTCGTTCTGTTCACCGGCCCAGAGTAGGACGACCTCGACTACCCGTTCCAATGCATGGGTTACGTATAATTGATGCAGATATGCATGAGTTGTGTTGCTGAAAGGGAACGTCGTGGAACCGGATCACCAGCAGCTTGTCCAACTCCTCCCGCTCCTGCCGGTCCTGGCAGAACTGGGCCGCACCGAACATATGACGGAAACCGCGGAATTGCTCGGGGTACCGCAGTCCACGGTCAGCAGGGCCGTGGCTCGGGCCAGTGCGATCGTTGGGATGGACCTGTTGGTGCGGGACGGACGCGGTATACGTCTCACCTCAGCCGCGAAGGCCCTCCTCCCGTACATCGACGCTGCGCTGGAGGATTTCCAGGCAGGCCTGGACCGGGTACGCCACGAATCGGACGTCGTGCGGGGGCGGATCGGAGTCTCGTTCCAGCACACGTTCGGCGAAGCCACCCTCCCTCTCCTGATCAGTGCGTTCCGCGGCCGCCATCCCCACGCAGCGTTCGAACTCTGGCAGGGACCCCGCGACGATTGCCTGCAACAGTTGGCCAGTGGGGAGATGGACTTCGCCTTGACGGCGCCCATAGCGCCGGAGGGCCGGGGCATCCGCTCCCATCCGCTGTACCGGGAGCCGCTGAGGGCTGTGCTGCACTACCGGCACCCCTTGGCCGGGCGGCCCAGCGTCAACCTCTCGGAGCTGCGGCACGACCCCTACGTGACGCTGCCGGCCGGAGTCGGCTTGCGGGCGCTGGGGGAGGCACTGTTCCGTGAAGCAGGGTTCCGGCCACGCATTGCCTTTGAGGTCCAGGAGTCCACATCCGCCCGAGGGCTGGTCTCGGCAGGGTTGGGGTTCAGCATCCTCCCGCCCGCCGGGCCCGGCTCCGGCACCGGACAATATCTGCCCAAGACGGAACTCGGGCTCGTCGAGGTGTCCATTGAATCCGATCTGGCGTTCCGGCAGATTGGCATCGCCTGGCGGGAGCGGACTTTCGAGCCGGACGCGGTTCGGCTTTTTCGCGAACTGGTGGTGACCGAAGGCGGCGAACTGTTGGCCGAACTCGTTAGAGCCCGTTCAGGAACTCCCTGACAACATCCCTCGCTGATCCTGTCCGCGCCTGCTTCCAGCCCGTTCCTGCCCACAAGTTGAGGCGGTGCGGATCGCCCGCCGCGGACGCCGCAGCACGGACCGGGGCAGTGAGGTGGTGGATGGCCGGGTAGCCCTTGGGGGCATCCTGATGATCCTGTACGAACTCGTTCACCAGGGAACGTGCCGGACGTCCCGTGAAAGCCTGGGTCATGGCGGTTTCAGTGAACTCAGGATTCCCCAACGCGTCCTTGTGCGATTGGCGCGCGCCGCTTTCGTCCGTGCGGAGCAGGGCGGTGCCAACCTGGGCGGCTGCTGCACCGGCAGCCAGGACCCCGCGGAGCGTATTGCCGTCCATGATCGCGCCGGCAGCTATCAGCGGAAGCCCGACGGCGGCCCGCACCCGGGCGACCAGGTCCGCCGTCGTACTGGCCGGCGACGTATCCGGACTGCCGGCCAGGAAGGCCGCAGTATGTGCCCCTGCGGAGGCGTGCTGGACGACCAGTGCGTCAGGGCCCTCCTCGGCAGCGGCGAGGGCTTCCTGAACACTGGTCACACTGGTGACAACGAGTGTTCCGGCCTTCTGCAGGGACCCGACCACTTCGCGCCCAGGGAGGCCGAAAGCGAAACTCACCACTTCCACCGGGTCCGTCACGAGGATGTCGATCTTCTCCTGCCAGGCGTCATCGTCATCGAGGCGAAGCGGGGGCAACGTGACACCGTAGCGCGCAGCCTCTGGTTCCAGCTCGGCGCGGTAGGCTTCCAGCCGTGCCCGCTCCTTGGGCCCCGGCGACAGTGCGTCCGGGTCCGGAACAAAGACGTTCATGCCGAACCTGATCCCCAGCGCCCTCGCAGCGGAGACCTCCGCAGCCATGGACCCGGGACTCTTGTACCCGGCAGCGAGGAAGCCCAGCCCGCCGGCCTCATGGACAGCGTGTACCAACTTCGTTGTTGATGTCCCTCCTGCCATCGGGGCCGCAATAAATGGTGTGCCAAACAGGAATTGAGGCATGGTCGGTTCCTCCTCAGGACGCTCCAAGCTAGTCTTTCACGGTGAACAATCATGACTCTGCCCTGCATTCCCCTGCCCCCTCCGCGGCCGCGAGCGGCACCGTTATCGGGCTCGACATAGGCGGCACCAAGACCCGCGGTGTGAGGTTTCAGGACGACGAACCGGTCCGGGATGAAACGTCAGGCAGTGCCAACGTCCAGAATGTCAGCCGGGAGCAGGCTGCGGCGAACCTGGCCGAATTGTTCGGAAAAATCGGTGGTGGCCGGATCGACCAGGTATACGCAGGTGCCGGCGGAATCGATACGCAAGAAGATGCCCAGGCGCTCGCAGACCTGATCGCCCCCCACGCGCCGGGGGCGCGCATCACCGTGGTCCACGATTCGAGGCTGCTGCTGGCGGCCGGGGGAGCTGGCACCGGTGTGGCCGTCATTGCCGGGACCGGTTCGGCGGCGTGGGGAAAGAACGACGCCGGCGAGGAAGCCCGGGCGGGTGGCTGGGGCTACCTACTGGGGGATGAAGGAAGCGGGTACTGGCTCGGAAGGGAAGCCGTCCGGCACAGTTTGCGGCGGATGAATCAGGGCTTGGAGCCTGACCGGCTGAGCCGCGCTCTCCTGGATTCCTGCGGAGTGGATGAGCCGGGGAAGCTCATAGCCCTGTTCCATTCACCTGACACCGGCCGCCGCTACTGGGCACAACAGGCCCGGGTTGTGGTGGAAGCCGCCGACGCCGGTGACGAGGCCAGCCAGGCAATGGTGGTGCAGGCCGGGCGTGACCTCGCCGACCTCGCCGGACAGGTCACCCGCCAGCTGGGCCTGAACGGTCCGGTCATCCTGGGCAGCGGACTGGGAATGAACGTTCCACGTTTGCAGGAAGCGTTCACGGCGGCACTCGCCGAACAAGGCATCACGGATGTTCGGATCCTGCGGCAGGATCCCGTCTTTGGCGTTCCCCGTCTGATTGCCGAGCAGCGGGCATCAAGCCGGAAATAAGGCTCAGCCGCGCGTACGGGGACGCAGCTTGACGCCGGGAAGCGGGGGAGCCGGAATGCGGCCGGCTTCGGGACCGGCATCTGGTCCGTGGCCATGGACATGGCCGAAGCGCGAGGCCGCGGCAGCATCGGCGTCGAGCAATCCTTCGGCCTCCCATTCTTCGCGGGCCTGTTCTACTTCCTCGTGCGTCCGCCCAACGAAGTTCCACCACATGAGGAGGTCTTCACCGAAAGGCTCGCCGCCCAGGAGCATGAAGCGGGTGTCGGGTTGCGCTTCCACGGCGAGGCTGCTCCGGCCGGCGCCAAGATAGGCCAGGGGACCGGCCTGCACCTCCTGGCCGTCAATGACGAGGCGGCCGTCCAGGACCAGTACAGCGTGCTCGAAGTCGGGCCGCAACGGAAGTTCCAGCAGGCCCGATCCCACGATGTCGGCGCCAACGATGGGGCTGAACATGGTGGCAGGGGACCGCTGTCCGGCAAACTCGCCCACCATCACCGTGGCGGAGAAGCCGTCTCCCACGGCCACCGGCAGATCCCGGACTTGCTCGAACGACGGCGCGCGGTGGCGGTGCTCATCCGGAAGGGCAACCCAGAGCTGAAGTCCCCGTGACACCGGCAATTCCTCGACGAGGGGGCTGGAACCGTCTTCGGTGGTGGCCGGAAGGACCGAGAACTCGGAATGCGAAATACCGTTGCCGGCGGTCATGATGTTCAGCTCGCCGGGCCGCACCACAACGTCGCTCCCGACGCTGTCACGGTGCCGCACGGCACCTTCCAATGGCCAGGTGACTGTCTGCAGACCACAGTGGGGGTGGGGAAGGACGCTCATCGCCACCCGGTCCGGGCCGAAGCTGTCCAGGAAGCACCAGGCCCCTACGGTGGGCAGTCCACGCTGCGGCAGCGTCCTCATGACGTTCATCGCGCGGACGCCGCCCAGGGGGACTTCGCGTTCGGGCCACAGTTGAACGCATGGACCCTGCCCTTCGGGTGCGGCAGGGCAAACTTCCTGTGCAGGGGAAGTATCAAGATTGGTCACGTGTTCATCACCTGTGCATAAATGTTGGAAATTGAGCTAATCTGTTCCGTGTGAACAACGCCCTTTTGAGCTACCACGACGCTGTCCTTTACCGTTCGGGTGAACCGTACCGCATCCTCGCTGGAGCCATCCACTACTTCCGGGTTCACCCCGATCTGTGGCGGGACCGCTTGCGTCGACTCAAGGCCATGGGGGCCAACACTGTTGACACCTACGTAGCCTGGAACTTCCATCAGCCGCAGCGTGATGCGGCACCGGACTTCACCGGCTGGCGGGATGTTGGCCACTTCATCGACCTCGCAGCAGAGGAAGGTCTGGACGTCATCGTCCGCCCGGGTCCCTACATTTGCGCAGAATGGGACAACGGAGGCTTCCCGTCATGGTTGACCGGCATCCCGGGCATCGGGCTGCGGTGCATGGACCCGGTATTCACCACCGCCATTGAGGAATGGTTCGACCACCTACTGCCGATCGTTGCTTCCCGGCAGGCCTCCTTGGGCGGGCCGGTGGTGGCCGTGCAGATCGAGAACGAGTACGGCAGCTACGGCGATGACCATGAATACATCCGCTGGAACCGCCGGGTCCTCGAAGAGCGCGGCATCACGGAGCTGCTGTTCACGGCCGACGGCGGCACGGACTACTTTCTGGACGGCGGCTCTGTCGCGGGAACGTGGGCTACAGCGACGCTGGGAAGCCGGGGAGATGAAGCCGTGGAGACATGGAAGCGACGTCGCCCAGGTGAACCGTTCTTCAATGTCGAGTTCTGGGGCGGCTGGTTTGACCATTGGGGCGAACACCACCACCGGCGCGATGCCGCCGATGCAGCGCATGAAGCCCGCAAGATGCTTGATCTTGGCGGCTCCGTTTGCGTCTATATGGCCCACGGCGGGACCAACTTCGGCCTCGGATCCGGAAGCAACCACGATGGCTCCCGCCTGCAGCCGACGGTCACGAGCTACGACTCCGACGCGCCCATCGCGGAGAACGGTGCCCTGACGCCTAAGTTCCATGCCTTCCGGGCAGAATTCTTCCGTGCGCAAGGCATTGAGGAGATGCCCGGGCTCCCCGCCGAATTGCTGGCGGACCCTCCGGTGGTCCCGGCGCAGTCGCTGCCATTGTCGGCCGGACCGGACGTGCTGGAGCTTGCACGCAGCTCCGGCAAGCCCGTCAGCAGTGTCAAGCCCCTCAGCTTCGAACAGTTGGGGCTCGACGCCGGTATGGTCCTGTACTCCGCCGACGCCATCTTGCCGGGCCGCGCCGACTCTCCCAGCGAGTGCCGGTTGAAGATCACTGGCCTGAACGACCGCGCCTACATCTGGGTGGACGGCGCTTTTGCCGGAGTGCTGGACGATACGAGCGGCGCAGAAGGCTTGCCCCTGACAGGGACTGGTGCCTCCGCCAAGCTGGACATTCTGGTGGAGAACCTGGGCCGCATCAACTACGGGCCCCTCACCGGGCAGGGCAAGGGAATCCTGGGCGGAGTCCTCATCAACCAGCGCTACGCGTTCCACTGGACACAGGTACCGGTGGCACTCTCCGAGTGGGGCAGCGAGGAGTTGGAAGACCTCGCCGGGGCCGACTTTGACCTGCGGGAACCGGCTGATACTTACGTTGCCTTGCCCGATTCCGGGAAGGGCTTCGTCTGGCTCAATGGTTTCCTTCTCGGACGGTACTGGGAAAAAGGACCACAGGTCACCCTGTACGCGCCCGCACCGTTGCTGAACGTTGGCCTCAACCGCATCAAGGTTCTTGAACTCGGCAAGCCGGGGACCGTCGTCGAGCTTCGTGAGCAGCCGGACCTTGGCCCCGAAGAGCCCGGCCCCATCGCCGCCGCCGAACTGCCCTAGGGATCAGGCAAAGCGAATTATGCTGGCACGATGAGCCCGCAGTTCGACACCCGCCCCGCAGCCTACGCCGTCATCGTCAAGGAGGAACGGATCCTGCTGGCCTACTGGAAGCAGGATGACAAGGAGGGGTGGACCCTGCCCGGCGGAGGCTTGGATTTCGCCGAGCACCCCGTTGATGGGTGCCGGCGCGAAGTCCGGGAGGAAACCGGCTACGAGGCCAGGGTTGACCGGATGTTGGGGATCGACGTCGGACACTGGCCCGGGGAGACGCAGGCGGACGGCTCAGTTCGGGGCTTCGAGGCCCTGCGTATTGTCTACGAGGCCACCGTGGTGGGCGGAGAACTGACCTACGAGGTGGATGGCAGTACTACCCATGCCGCGTGGATTCCTTTGCATGACGTCGGGAAGCTGAACAGGGTTTCCCTGGTCGACACGGCACTGCGCCTCCACAGTGAGCGCCCGGCAGACGGAAAGCCCGGCACGGAGGGCTAGCCAAGCTGCCCAACGGTTGGCTAGGCTTGGCATCGTTGCCGGCCTTCCATGCCGGCCCTGATGCCCAAGGAGGTGGATTTTGATGATTGCCATAACTTCGCGCGCCCCGCACGCGGCGGCGCACCGTCATCACACCACTCATCCTGTCCCGGCATCTGCCCGCCAGTAGCAGGCAACCGGGCCTCAGCAGAGGCATCCCATTGAACACTCACGCGAATACCTACGCGAACACTTACGCTTCTTCAAGCGACCCTTCATTGAGCAGCACCATGCCATTCCGCGGACCTGCGGAATACGGCTTTACAGCCAAGACAGCAGCGCTCTTCAGCGCCAATCTTCCGGCGGACAACCAGGACGCAGCCAGCCCCGGAAGGGTGGTCCGCCTGGACCGCAACCGCGTTCTCGTTGCCTCCGGTGAAGGCCTGCTGCATTTGCCCTATCCCACCCAAGGACTGGTGCCCGCCACGGGGGACTGGGTCTGGGTCGGCCGGAACAGTGCAGGCGAGCCGGCCGTCGTCGCCGTCCTTCCACGCTATTCCGCGCTGAGCCGCAAGCGGGCCTTCGAGGCTTCCTCCGAGGAACAAATCCTGGGCAGCAACATCGACATCGTCGCAGTGGTGGTCCCCGTGGACCGGCCACTCACGCACAACCGCCTGGAGCGCACCCTGGTGGCTGCTTGGGACTCAGGGGCCACACCGCTGGTGGTTATTACCAAAGCCGACCTGGCGGACCTCGCGGATGACGTCGTGGGGGAGGTCATCGTGCAGGCTGCGGGCGTGGAGGTGGTCACCACCTCCGCCGAGCACGGCGATGGGCTCGACGAACTCATGCAGCACATCCCCGACGGCGCCACCCTGGTTCTTCTGGGTCCCTCAGGAGCGGGGAAATCGACGCTCATCAACGCCCTGGCAGGCCGCGACGTCCAGCAGACCGGTGCCGTCCGCGCCGGCGACGGCAAGGGCAAACACACCACAACGGCCAGGGAACTGGTGCCCCTCAGCGGCGGAGCTGTCCTGATGGACACTCCCGGGGTGCGCGGGTTCGGACTCTTCGACGCGGAGGACGGGATGGAGGAGATGTTCGGTGACCTTGACGAACTCTTCGCCCAGTGCCGATTTGCCGACTGCGCCCACCAGGCGGAGCCCGGCTGCGCCGTGCAGCAAGCGCTCGCCGAGGAGGCCCTGGATCCCCGGCGATGGGCCAGCTACTTGAAACTGCAACGCGAGCTCGCTGCCCTGAACCGCAAACATGATGCCGCGGCCCGCCGCGCCTACCAGCGCGAATGGCACCAAAAGGTGATGTCGGCAGACAGGGGCCAACGCGCCGTCGAACGTTACAAACATGACCAGGCCCAGGAACGGTCCGGCAGGGGAGCCAAACGAAGGAAGCGGTAAACATTGCCGATTGATTACGGAAATCGTGCCGCCGCTGACATCGTCGGTGGTGCTGGCTACGCTGGGTGAAGATTGCTTTGCAGCCAAGTAATAAGAGTGCATATGATCATCAGGCTCTACCGATGTTCTCGACCACAGATAGGTAAGCCCGGGTATGGCCGAAGCCATGATTGAGTTCCAGAGCGTCACCAAGCGATACCAGGGCGGGCAACCGGCGGTGGACGATCTCACCATGTCCATCGACAAAGGTGCCATTACCGTGTTCGTGGGGCCCTCGGGCTGCGGCAAAACCACGTCCCTGCGAATGATCAACCGCATGGTGGAGCCCACCAGCGGGACCATCACCGTGGCCGGTGAGGATGTGTCCCAGGTTCCGGCGGCAAAGCTGCGCCGCTCCATGGGTTACGTCATGCAGTCGTCGGGCCTCTTGCCGCACCGCTCCGTGCTGGACAACATCGCCACCGTCCCGCGGCTTAATGGCGTATCCAAGGCAGCGGCGCGGAAACGCGCGGCGGAACTGCTTGACGTCGTCGGCCTGGCATCGGTTCTCGGGAAGCGTTACCCGAGCCAACTCTCAGGTGGGCAGCAGCAGCGTGTCGGGGTTGCCCGGGCGCTCGCTGCTGATCCGCCTGTCCTGCTCATGGACGAACCGTTCAGCGCAGTGGATCCTGTGGTGCGCGACGAACTCCAGCAGGAGTTGCTGCGCCTGCAACGTGAACTCGCCAAGACCATCGTGTTCGTCACGCATGACATCGACGAAGCCACCGTGCTCGGCGACAAAGTTGCGGTGTTCGCCGTCGGTGGCAAGCTGGCCCAGTACGCCGCGCCGGAGGAAATCCTCAGGGCACCGGCAAACGACTTCGTTGCCTCCTTCGTGGGCCGCGACCGCGGTTTCCGGCACCTCGCCTTCAACGCCGCGGACGCCGTGACCCTGCACCCGGTGACCATGGTCAGCGCCAACGACGGCCACAGTGCCGGGCGTCGCTCGGGGGAATGGGCGCTCGTGGTCGACGACGACACCCGTCCGCTGGGGTGGTCCTCGCCGCGTGACGGCGCCGGCCTGATCCCCGGCGGATCGCTCTTCCGCAAGGGGGACACGCTGCGTCGCGCCCTGGATGCGGCGTTGTCGTCACCGTCGGGTCTTGGCGTGGCGGTAGACGACGACGGCCGGGTTGCCGGAGTCCTGAAGGCGCCGGAGGTCCTGGCCTTGATCGAGGAAGTCCGGCACCACAGGGAGGACGCCACCTGATGGAGTGGTTCCTTGCCAACAGCGGCATGGTCCTGGGCCTGGCCGGCCAGCACCTGGTTCTCGCGATCATTCCGATGGTCCTTGGACTGCTGATTTCCATTCCCTTGGCCCAGCTGGCCCGGCGGAACAGCACACTCCGTTCGGTGGTGGCTACTGCTACGTCACTGCTTTACACCATTCCTTCGCTTGCCCTGTTCATCATCTTGCCCACCATTCTGGGGACCAGGATTCTGGACCCCCTGAATGTGGTGGTGGCGCTGACCATCTATGCCGTGGCCTTGCTGGTCCGCGCAGCGATGGATGCGTTCGACTCGGTGGACGACGATCTCCGGAACGCCGCCGTTGCCATGGGCTTCAAACCCATGGCCCGTTTCTTCCAGGTAGACCTCCCGTTGTCCCTCCCGGTCATGTTCGCCGGTCTTCGCGTGGTGTCGGTCAGCAATATTTCCCTGGTCAGCGTTGCGGCATTGCTGGGCGTAGGGAACCTTGGATTCCTCTTCACCGACGGACTGCAGCGGACCTTCATCACTGAAGTGGTGGTGGGAATCCTTGCCATCCTGGTCCTGGCCTTGCTGATGGATGCTGTTCTTGTGGTGTTGGAACGACTCCTGACGCCTTGGACCCGTGCGGCAGGTGGCAAGTCTTCGGGAGCTGACGCCACCACCTTGATCACTGAACCCAAGTCCGGTCCTGGCCTGCCGCGTGCAAGCCTTCGGCCCGATACGGGGGCGTCCGGATGAATATTTTCGCTGAAACCATTGCCTGGCTGCTCGACCCCAAGCACTGGACCGGAACCGGCGGGATTCCCACCCGGCTCTTCGAACATCTGCAGTACAGCGCCCTGGTGTTGCTCATTGCGGCCGTGATCGCTATCCCGGTGGGCCTCTTCATCGGGCACACGGGACGTGGCCGGGTTGTGGCTGTCGCTGTGGCCGGCGCGCTCCGGGCGTTGCCTACCCTCGGATTGCTGGTCCTGTTCGCCTTACTCGCCGGCAGCGGCCTGATGCCGCCGGTCTGGGCGCTGGTGATCCTCACCGTGCCGCCACTCCTGGCAGGTACCTATGCCGGTATTTCCAGTGTTGACGCCAACGTCGTTGACGCTGCGAGGGCCGTGGGCATGACCGAACTGCAAATCCTGTTCCGAGTGGAATTGCCCAACGGACTGCAGGTGATGTTCGGCGGTATCCGCACCGCGGTGTTGCAGGTCATTGCCACTGTTTCCGTGGTTGCCTATCTGCCGCTGGGAGGGCTGGGCCGGTACCTGTTCGACGGCCTTGTCCTTCAGGACTTCCCCAGGATGCTGGGCGGCTCGTTGCTTATCGCCGGACTTGCGATCGCCGTGGACCTGATCCTCGCCGGTGTGCAACGGCTTGTCCTCTCACCGGGACTGACCCTCGACTCAAAAGCAAAAGGCAGCCACAAGGCGGCCGAAGATCTCACAGCCACGGCGCCAGCCGGGGCTGCCGTTCAAGGAGGTACACCATGAAGAACCCCGTCCCAATGACCCTTACACGCCGTGGTCTTGGCGGCCTCGCAGCCGGTGTGGGTGTGGCCCTCGCCTTGAGCGCCTGCGGTGGCAGCCCCTTGGCCACCCCTTCCTCGGCGGCGCCCAGTGGCTCTGCCGGAGGCTCCCTGGTAGTGGGCTCCGCTGACTTCCCCGAGAGCCAGGTCATTGCCGAGATCTATGTCGGCGCCCTCAATGCCGCAGGCCTCACGGCTACGTCCAAGCCGAACATCGGTTCGCGCGAGATCTACTTCAAGGCCGTGCAGGACGGGTCCATTGACCTCGTTCCTGACTACTCCGGGAACCTCCTTTCCTTCGTCGACACAGAGGCCGCGGAGGTCTCGGCCGATGATGTCTACAAGGCGCTCCCCGGCAAGCTTCCCGAGGGCCTGGGTGTCCTGGAGGCTTCCAAAGCCGAGGATAAGGACGCGATGGTAGTTACCAAGGCGACGGCCGAGAAGTACCAGCTGAAGTCCATCGAGGACCTGGCCAAGGTGTGCAAGGACTTCACCATGGCTGCCCCGGCCACGTTCGAGACCCGCTCGTACGGTTTCCCCGGTCTGAAGAAGAACTACAACTGCGAACTCAAGGGCCTGCAGCCGTTCAGTGACGGCGGCGGCAACCTGACCCTGCAGGCATTGCTGGAAGACAAGGTCCAGGTGGCCGACATCTACACCACCACGCCGTCCATCGTTGACAACGACCTCGTTGTTCTTGAAGATCCCAAGAACAACTTCAAGGCCCAGCAGGTCCTGCCGCTCTACAACAAGGCAAAGATGACGGACAAGGCCAAGGAAGCACTCAACAACGTCTCCAAAATCCTCACCACCGACGATCTGATCAACCTGAACAGGGCCGTCAGTGGCGACCAGAAGCAGGCACCCAAGGACGCCGCAGCCGCTTGGCTGAAGGACAAGGGCATCGTTAAGTAGCATCCGCATAAAACCGCGTACGACGGCGGTGACGGACCCTCGCGGCTCCGTCACCGCCGTCGTCGTATATGTGAGTTAAGTCTCAGCTGAACTGCATCACCCGTGTGGCATATTTGAGGAATGGCGAAATTCAAGCAGTCCACCAAGCTTCATAATGTCCTCTACGACATCCGTGGACCGATTCTTCAGGCCGCCCAGCAGATGGAGGCGGAGGGTCACAGAATCCTCAAACTGAACATCGGAAACCCGGCCCCGTTTGGTTTTGAAGCGCCTGACGCCATCTTGGTGGACATGATCCGCCACCTCCCGAACGCCCAGGGCTACAGCGATTCCCGCGGTATCTTCTCGGCCCGGACAGCGGTATCGCAGTACTACCAGACCCGTGGCATCCAAAACATCCACGTCGACGACATTTACCTGGGCAACGGAGTCAGTGAACTCATCACCATGTCCCTCATGGCTTTGCTTGAGGACGGCGACGAGGTTCTGATCCCCACCCCGGACTACCCGCTGTGGACGGCCTCGGTTGCACTGGCCGGTGGCCGCCCGGTGCACTATCTCTGCGATGAGGAGTCCGGCTGGCAGCCCGATCTCGACGATCTCGAATCGAAGATCACTCCACGGACCAAGGGAATCGTGGTGATCAACCCGAACAACCCCACGGGTGCCGTTTACCCGGAGGAGACGCTCAAGAAGATTGTGGCCGTGGCGGAGAAGCACGGCCTGGTGCTTTTCGCCGATGAGATCTACGAAAAGATCTTGTACGAAGACGCCGTGCATGTGAATTTGGCTGGACTGACCGGTGACGACGTCCTGTGCCTGACGTTCAGCGGCCTGTCAAAGGCCTACCGTGTGTGCGGTTACCGTGCCGGGTGGATGGCTATTTCCGGGCCGAAGAAGGACGCTGCGGATTACCTCGAAGGCATCAACCTCCTGGCCAACATGCGCCTGTGTGCCAACGTCCCTGCGCAACACGCCATCCAGACTGCGCTGGGCGGCTACCAGAGCATCAACGACCTCATCCTGCCCGGCGGCAGGCTGCTGGAACAGCGCAACAAAGCCTACGACCTCCTCAATGCCATCCCGGGAGTCAGCACCCAGCAGGCCCGGGGTGCCTTGTACCTGTTCCCGAAACTGGATCCTGAGGTGTACCACATCAGGGACGACGAAAAGTTTGTCCTTGACCTCCTGAAGGAACAAAAGATCCTGGTTTCCCACGGGCGTGCCTTCAATTGGGTTCGTCCGGACCACTTCCGGATGGTGACCTTGCCCAACGTCAAGGACATCGAAGAAGCGATTGGCCGCATGGCGGACTTCCTGTCGAGGTACCCGGGCAACTAGCCTGAGGTGCATAGCCGCGCCATCGGGGCGCGGCCGGACAGAAGGGTACCGCCACATGGCTGCTGGAGTTGAGTTCGCCAAGAGTCCGGCCGAAGTTCTGAAGGTTGGCCCGGGCTTTTCGCTGGCTGGCGTTGACCCCCAATCCACTCCCGGCTACCCGGGGGCCAAGGCTGACGGAAAGGCGCTGCTCGCCGCCCAGGACGACCGGTTGGCCGGGCTGCAAGAGCAACTCTTCGCCGAGGGCAAGTTCGGCAGCTCCAAACGGCTCCTGCTGATCCTGCAGGCCATGGATACTGCGGGCAAGGGCGGGATTGTGAGCCATGTGGTGGGCGCCATGGACCCACAGGGCGTACACCTGGCCGCTTTTAAGGCACCCACGGAAGAGGAAAAGTCCCACGACTTCCTGTGGCGGATTGAGAAGCAGGCACCTGCTGCGGGCATGGTTGGCGTTTTCGACCGTTCGCATTACGAGGACGTCTTGATCCACCGCGTTCATGCCTGGGCGGATGGCGAGGAACTGGAGCGGCGGTATGCGGCAATCAACGATTTTGAGGCACGCCTTGCAGAGCAGGGCACCACTATCGTCAAGGTCATGCTGAACATCAGCAAGGACGAACAGAAAGAGCGTCTCATCGCCCGGCTTGACGATCCCGCCAAACACTGGAAGTACAGCCGGGGCGACCTCGCCGAGCGCGCCTACTGGGACGACTACATGGCGGCCTACGACATCGCTTTTGAGAAGACCTCAACGGAAGTTGCTCCCTGGCACGTCGTGCCGGCAAACAAGAAGTGGTACGCCAGGATCGCTGTTCAACAGCTGCTGCTGGACGCCCTCGGAGGCCTGGGGCTGGACTGGCCCAAGGCCGACTTCGACGTCGCCGCCGAACGCGCTCTGGTGGCAGCCTCCTAGGGCTTCCGTTCCTGCTGGCGTCAGTCGGAGCCGGCGGCAGCTCCGGCGTCGTTCCCTGCGTCGCGGGCGGTAGCCAGGCGCTTGCGGGCGCCTTCCAGCCAGTCCTCGCAGCGTTTTGCGAGGGCCTCGCCGCGTTCCCAGAGGGCCAGGGACTCTTCGAGGCTGGCCCCTCCGGCCTCGAGCCGACTGACGACGGCGACCAGTTGTTCGCGGGCTTCTTCGTAGCTCAGTGAGTCCAGGGGATCGGTCCCGGGAGCTGATGGATTGTTGTCGGTCATGATGTCCTTTGCGTGGGTTTGCAGGGCTGTGGGGAAATCAGGGCTCCAGGATTTCCCCATGGCCGGCGGAGACGGCCTTGAATCGTCCGTGGGCTACCCGAATGGCGAGTGCAGTCCCGTCCGGAGCCTCATCGGGAGTGCTGACCACATGGTGCCCTGCCTGGTCCTCTCCAACGAGCTGGACAACGGCGTAACCGCGGTCCAAGGTTTTCTGGGGTGACAGTGCCCGGACCTGGGCCCGCAGGTGATGCACTTGGTCCAGTGCCCTCACAACGGCCGTGCTGACCGCTGAATGTGTTCTGCGCTGCAGCCGATGGATATCCTCGGCGCGGGCGTCCACCATGGTTGCCGGGGAGGCAAGGACGGGGCGTGATTTCAGGGAATGAAGCCTGTCCATTTCGCGGTCCACCATGCGGCTGATGCCGCGGCGCAGGTGCTCCCTCGCTTGCCGGACCATGGCCAGTTCTTCTGCGACGTCCGGAACGATCCTCTTGGCGGCATCCGTGGGCGTGGAAGCGCGGAGGTCCGCAACATCGTCGAGGATTGGCCTGTCGGCTTCATGGCCGATGGCGCTGACCACCGGGGTGCTTGCCGCCGAGACCGCGCGAATAAGGTCCTCGTTGCTGAACGGCAGGAGGTCTTCCAATGCGCCGCCACCACGGGCCAGTACGATGACGTCCACCTGGGGATCGGCATCAAGTTTCTTCAAAGCGGTAATGATCTGGGAAACAGCGGTGTTGCCCTGGACGGCCACCTCCCTGACATCGAACTCCACTGCGGGCCACCGCAGGGCGGCATTACGCATGACATCTTTCTTGGCGTCCGAGTCCCTGCCGGTGATCAGGCCAATGCGGTGGGGGAGCAGCGGCAGCTTCCTCTTCCGGGAATCGGCAAACAGGCCTTCAGCTGCCAAGGCTTGGCGCAGCCTTTCAATTCTCGCGAGCAAGTCACCGAGGCCTACCGGTCTGATGTCCTTGACCGACATGTTCAGGCGCCCGGTTTTGACCCAGAAGTCCGCCTTCACCAGCGCCACCACCCGTGAACCGCGCTCCAACGGAATTTTTTGCCGGTCCAGCACGGTGGACCATACGGAGGCCGGCAGGGAAATCTCGGCGTCGACGTCGCGGAGAGTGAGGAAGGCGTTGCCGCCCCTGCGGTTCATTTCAATGACCTGGCCCTCGATCCACGCCGCCGGTGCACGCTCGATGTGGGCTTTGAGTTTCCGGGACAGCAGTTGCAGAGGCCAGGGATTGTCCGGGCTGGTTTCGGCAGCGGTCCCGGGAAGGGTTGATTCCGGCGTCGCTTCAGCGGACATGGCTGATCCGTGCCTGTCCCGGTCGCTGCGGTTGTGGCTGCATTCTTGTCGTCCTCATTCAGGGGTGCGTCCTTGGATGCCGGCCGCCTTCCAACTCTATCCATAGCTTTACCGCCGGCTCCGACATTTTTCCTATCATGTGGACAGACCTAGGATGGTGGCACTGCCCCCAACCCCAAGGATGACCTTGCGTACTTTTGTCTCAGCAGTTGGAGTGGTCCTCGCCGTGCTCCTCACGGCCGTCGCCGTTCCCACCGCGTGGGTGGACCAGAACATCGTCAAGGAAGAAGGGTTTGTCCGTATCGCCGGATCCCTGGGAAATGACCCCGGATTCCAGGGCAGGCTGGCTGCGGCCGCTGTAGGGACCTTTGAGTCCTCAGTGGATCTCCCCGATCCCATTCAGTCGCTGGCCGCCGATGCCCTGCGGAAAGCTGCCTCGGGCATGCAGTCGTGGAGCGACTATCCGAAGGCCTGGGAGGACACTGTCAGGAACAGCCACAAACTCAACTTCGGCACAGTGGACCAAGCCGAGGAAGCCCGTGGCAGTACCGCACTTGTCCTTGACATCGGTCCCATGGTCAGGCTTGTTCGCGACCACTTCGCCGAGGCCACCACTATTCGCATTGATGTTCCGGCCGAGAGCCTGGTGTCGCTGGGGCAGCCTTCCCACCGACAACTCGTCGAGCGGGTCGCGACGTTCGCTCCCTTGTGGTGGGTGGCGGCCCTTGGCGCTGTAGTTTCGGCCCTTCTGGCGCTCGTTGCCTCTCGACGCCGTTCCCTGGTTCTGGTGTTCCTCGGACTTGGCGGGCTCGCCCTTGCAGCCCTTTGGACTGCCGGGGCTGATCTTGCCGGGGGAGTGGTGGGGAACCTCGACAGCGCCAACGGTGTGGCGGAGCTGTTCAAGGATGAGTTCCTCACTGCGGCCCGCGCCGGCTTCGGGCAGTGGGTTGTGATTGCAGCGGTCGTCTCCGGCGTTGTCCTTGTGGTGGGCGTCATAGCAGCTGTGGTCTCAGGGCGACAACGGTCACGTTCTGCCCTGAGCTAAAGGCCGGGCCGGTAGCATGGAGGCATGACCAGCACAGCAGTTTCCATCCCGATGCCAACGGTGCCCCGCAGACGGCGATCTCCGGAAGAGGTTCAGGCAGCGGCTCCCGTGACGGGTCCCAAGAAGGTCCTGCTGGCAGCTCCGCGCGGCTACTGTGCCGGTGTCGACAGGGCTGTCATCGCTGTTGAGAAGGCCCTGGAGCACTACGGGCCGCCTGTCTATGTCCGGAAGCAGATCGTCCACAATGTCCATGTGGTCAGCTCCCTGGAAGAACAGGGTGCCATTTTCGTGGAGGAAACTGACGAAGTTCCCGAGGGCGCCTTGGTGATCTTCTCGGCACACGGCGTTTCCCCCGCTGTTGTCCAGTCGGCTGAGGACCGTGGCCTGCGCACCATCGATGCCACCTGCCCCTTGGTCACCAAAGTCCATAAAGAGGCTGTGCGCTTCGCCAAGGAAGACTACGACATCCTGCTCATCGGCCACGAGGGCCACGAGGAAGTCGAAGGTACGGCCGGCGAAGCTCCCGAGCACATCCAGATCATCAACGGCCCCCACGAGGTAGACAAGGTCACCGTCCGCGACCCAGAGAAGACCATCTGGCTTTCGCAGACCACGCTGAGTGTGGACGAGACCATGGAAACGGTCCGTCTGCTGAAGGACCGCTTCCCGACGTTGCAGGATCCGCCCAGCGACGATATCTGCTACGCCACCACCAACCGCCAGGTAGCCATCAAGAAGATCGCTCCGCAGGCCGACCTGGTGATCGTTGTGGGTTCAGCAAACTCCTCCAACTCAGTACGCCTGGTTGAAGTTGCTCTCGAATACGGAGCCAAGAGTTCATATCGCGTCGACTTCGCGAACGAAGTGGACGAATCCTGGTTCGAAGGCGTGGCTACCGTAGGCGTGACCTCCGGGGCCTCCGTTCCTGAAGTCCTGGTGCAGGACGTCCTGCGACTGCTCGCGGACTATGGTTATGGCGAAGTCCAGGAAGTTGTCACGGCAGAGGAAGACCTCCTCTTCTCGCTGCCCAAGGAATTGCGTGCAACCTTGAAGAAGGCGGGCGACGTCACGCGTGCCCTGGGCGGGCGCGGAAACCGCCCCTCATCCTAGGTCTCAAACCCAGACACTGGGATCCGGACATTTTGACCCGTTGCGGGCCGTCTACGAACGGCCCGCAACGGGTCTTTTCAGTCAGGCTGCTGAATCCCGATCTTCCCTGTTTTCAAGGAGCTCAGGTGCAGCCAGCGCCCTGGGAACGGCTTCCACCGACGGCGGGGCCGTAAGTCCGGCATCGTCCATGGTGTTGAGCTTGCGGGCCGTGGGGAGCACCCGCGCTTCCAAGGTGCCTACCATGGCGTTGTAGCGATCAACCGAGGTCTTGAGAGAGCTTCCCAGCTTGCTGACGTTCTCGCCCAGTGTGCCCATCCGTTCGTACAACTGCTTGGAGAGCTCAAACAGCTCGTGGGCGCTGTCCGTGAGGACATCCTGCCGCCAAGTAAAGGCCACTGATTTGAGGACTGCCAGCAGCGTGCCGGGGGAGGCAAGTACGACGTTCCGGGACAGAGCGTGCTCCAGCAAGGCCGGGTCGGCCTCAAGGGCGGATGCCAGGATCGACTCCGCCGGAAGGAAGCAGATCACCAGCTCGGGGGAGTTACCCGGAATGTCCCAGTACTTCTTGGTTGCCAGTGCATCGATGTGGGCCTTGAGCGCTTTGGCGTGCTGTGCCAGGAGTGTCTTCGAGTCCTGGTTACTGGCAAGGGCTACCGATTCACCGAAGGCCCCGTCTCCATGCAACTGCTCCTGGGCCGCGAGGTAGGAGGCCAGCGGTACTTTGGCGTCCACCACAAGTTGCTTGCCGCCAGGCAGCTGAACCACGAGGTCCGGCCGCAACGTATTCTCGGTTCTGCCCGAATGCACCTGTTCGTGGAAGTCGACGTGCCGCAGCATCCCTGACGCCTCCACTACGCGCCGAAGTTGCACCTCGCCCCACTGGCCACGCGCGCTGTTGGAACGAAGGGCGGAAGCCAGCGCGTGGGTCGACCTGAGGAGTTGTTCATCGGAGAGGCGTGCGTCCTGCAGCTGTTGGGCAAGCTGTCCGTACTGCTCCACGCGGTCGCGCTCCAGCAATGACACCTGCTGCTGTACCGCCGTAAGTTTCTCGGCTACGGGAGCCAACGCCCGCAGAACACTGCCGTCGGAGTTCCTGGCCGCGCTCAACTCGCGGTTCTGCGTAAACAAAAGCCGCCGCTCGGCGTCGGCCGCTGCCAACTGCGCCGTCACCTCCGAAAGCCGCGACGAGACGGCGTCGAAGTCCTCTTCCAAGCCAGCGCCCCGGCGTCGGAAGGCAACGTAGCCGGCAGCGAGACCAACCGCAGCGCCAACCAGCAGCATCAGCAAGGCCAAAACCAATCCAAATCCATCCATAAGGCAACCCTGTCACAGGGGTGCGACAGTTTTAGCGAGGCGGACCGGCAGTACGCGTGCTGACCGTGCAGGGCAAGCGGGGACGGGCTTCCTACGGGTAGAATCAATGCTCGTGGCTCTTACTATTGGCATCGTCGGACTGCCCAACGTCGGCAAATCAACCCTTTTCAACGCACTGACCCGCAATCAGGTGCTCGCTGCGAACTACCCGTTCGCCACGATCGAGCCCAACGTAGGCGTCGTGAACCTGCCTGACCCCCGTCTGGCGAAGCTGGCCGAAATCTTCGGTTCGCAGAAATTGCTGCCCGCTCCCGTGTCTTTCGTGGACATCGCAGGCATCGTGAAGGGCGCGTCCGAAGGCGAAGGACTGGGCAACAAATTCCTGGCCAACATCCGCGAGGCTGAAGCCATCGCGCAGGTCGTCCGCGTTTTTGACGACCCCGATGTCATCCACGTCGACGGCAAGGTCGACCCGCGCTCCGATATGGAGACCATCAACACCGAGCTGATCCTCGCTGACCTTCAGACCATCGAAAACGCCATTCCGCGCATCGAAAAAGAAGTCAAGATCAAGAAGCGCGATGCCGCAGAGCTGGCAGCCATCAAGGCCGCCCAGACGGTGCTGGAACGTGGCGACACCATCTTCTCCTCCATCAAGAGCGACAAGCTCGAAATGGGCCACCTCAAGGAGCTTGGTCTCCTGACGGCCAAGCCGTTCATCTACGTCTTCAACGCCGACGAAGGCATCCTTGGCGATCCCGCCAAGCAGGAAGAACTGCGCGCCATGGTTGCCCCGGCCGACGCCGTCTTCCTCGACGCGAAGCTCGAATCCGACCTTGTCGAACTGGACGAGGAAGAAGCCCGGGAGATGCTGGAAATGAACGGCCAGTCCGAATCCGGCCTTGACCAGCTGGCTCGCGTCGGTTTCCACACGCTCGGCCTGCAGACCTACCTCACCGCCGGTCCCAAAGAAACCCGTGCATGGACCATCCGCCAGGGCGACACCGCGCCCCAGGCAGCAGGTGTGATCCACTCAGACTTCCAGCGCGGTTTCATCAAGGCCGAGGTGGTCTCCTTCGATGACCTCATCGAGGCGGGCTCCATGGCCGAAGCAAAGTCCCGTGGCAAGGTCCGCATCGAAGGCAAAGAGTATGTGATGGCCGACGGCGACGTGGTGGAGTTCCGCTTCAACGTCTAGATTTTAATTGATGGAAATATGCCGCCCCCCGTGAATCGGAGGGCGGCATATTTTTCGTGGTGTCTGCCGGAGCGGTCCGCCGGTTATGACGACCCCATGAATTATGTCCGGCTATGGCACCATGAGCAGTAGAGAAAACAATAGGGGGAAATTGTTATGACCGAACCACATCAACCGACTGCCGCTCCGGACGGGCCGTCGCCGAATACAGTCCCGCACAATGCGGCACCGGACAGCCATTCAGCCATCGGTGCAGAAAGCGGCACCAAAAATATTGGCCCTACCAACGCCGGCCTCAAAACTGGGCCGGTGTCCAGCGTCGTCAGTTCATTTGACGCAAAGTCGCTGATTCCGGGGGCCCTGGTGGGGGCCATTTCCTATGCAGCCGTTCTCATCACCGCATTTCTCTTCCTGATTCTGGCTCTTATAGGTGTGGCCATCAGCAACGGCGGCAACACCGATCTCCCGTCCAATTCGATGGTTTCCGGCGGCAATAGCAGCAGCATGCCGTCCCCGTGGTCCCTGATGGGTCAGTTGGCCGTTCAATTGGTAGTCATGAGCCAGCTTGGGGCGCTCGGCACGAGCATCGACGCAACATTTCCGTTAGTCGGAAGCGTCCAGGGTTCGGCATCATTCTTTGCCGTTCCACTGTTGTTGACTGCCGTCTCAGTTGCAGTCCTGTTCCTTGCCGCACGGATTGCCGCAAAGCGGTCCGAAGCCCACACCACAGCCGGAATCTGGATCGAGGCAGCAACAGCCGGTCTCGTCTTCACCCTCTTGGTCAATGCCTTCGGTGCGATATTTGCCGTGAACCTGCCCATTCCCAATGTGAAGGTCAGCTCGATCGGGGCCGTGACCTTTGGCTCTGTGATTTTTGCGCTGATCCTCGGAACCCTCGCCGCATATTTGGGGCGGATGTCGGGTAAACCGCGCGTCCCGGCCCTTAGTGGGCCGGGTGCCGCAATCGGTCGGGCCTTCGAAGCTGTGGCCGTTCATTATGGTGTATTTCTTGCCATTGCGATTCCCGTCCTGGTAATTGCCATCGGCATTAGGTCCGGATGGCAGGCCTCGCTCTCTTCACCTTTGTGGGCGCCCACGGCAGGCTTTTTCATGTTCGGATTGGGCCACCTGAGTGCCGTAAGCCGCACCTGGAATTCCGGTTCCAGCATGTCTTCGTCGTCTAATTCATCAGGCTCGGATATCAGCTTTGGATTCGGCAATGCGCTCACCCAATTCGGCGTGCCGGGCTGGGCCGGGTGGCTGATGCTTCTCCTGGCATTGGTCTCCGTCGTGGTGGCTTCTGTTTTCTGGTACCTGCGCCGGGGGCCGGTGGTCAGCAACAAGATCACCGACTGGGTCCTGCTTCCCGCTTCTTTCCTGGTGGCCGGGACGTTGATGACGTGGCTCAGTGGCGTAACAGGAACGTTCGACGCCGGGTCGCTGGCTTCGGGGGCCGTCAGTATGACGCTGGCGTGGTGGACGCCGTTCATCTTGCTGCTTTGGGGCGGCGCAACGGAAGTTTCAGCACGTTTCCTGGCGCCACAGTTGAGCAGGTATGTGCCCTTGTCCCTGGCGGGCAGGATCGCTCCCGCCAAGCCTGTCGTTGCTGAACAGGCTGCCACCGCACCTGGTGACGGTCAATCCGTGCCGGCTCCCGCTGCGGCTCACCCGGCCCTGGCACCCAGAGAGCCCATGACTGCCCAAGCGAAGCGCAAGCTTGGTCTGATCCTGGGAGCAGCTGGTCTGGTCGTCGTACTGGTCGTCGGGGCATTCATCGCCGTCGATGTGATCAAGGGCAACAACGGACCAGACAAAGCCGTCGCCGGCTACCTCCAGGCGCTGCAGAATGGCGAGGCGTCCAAGGCGATGGCCATCGCCGATCCCGGCGTCGCCACTGACCAGCGAATTCTGCTGACCGATGAGGTCTATTCCAAGGCGGGCAAGCGCATCGACAGGTTTGAGATCGTGTCTACGAATGTCTCCAACGACACAGCCACCGTGGTTGCCGCCATGTACCAGGACGGCCGGAAACAGCAAACGACCTACCGTTTGCATAAGTCGAACCCGGAGTTCTTGGATGATCACTGGGTCATGGACTCCGCGTCTCCACGGACTTTGCGCATTTCGTCCGACACCCCGGTGAAGACCCTCCTGATCAATGGACAGTCAGTTGATGTCAACCTCTCTGACAGCCGCTCCGTGACGTATCCCGCCTTGCCTGGCGAGTACACGGTGGAGTTGCCGTCCTCGGAGAAGTATCTGTCAGCTCCGAAGCTGACCACGATGGTGACCATCGGCACCGTGTCGACTTCTTCAACGGCCAGCCTGAAGGTGGAAGCTTCAGAAGCATTGAAGTCAGAGGCAATGGCCCAAATCGATGCCTACCTGGCTGAATGTGTGAAGTCCACCGAGGCCCGGCCGGCCAACTGCCCCTTGAACAGCTACAGTTCCTCGCGCTACACAAAGAACTTCCGCTGGGCACTCACCACCAAGCCCACGTTCGTTGTCAGCAAGGGCTACGGCGAAACCCCGTGGCGTGTACGCACGTCGAATCCGGGGAAAGCGACCGTCACTTATGAGAAGGACAACTCATATGGTTTCGGGACGCCGGACTGGAAAACCACAACGGACACCACCTCAGTATCACTGAGCGCCAACATCAGCCTGGATGGCGGCAAGGTAAAGGTGTCGTTCAACGACTACTAGGATCCATAAATTGAGGCCCCTCCCGGTTCGCCGGTAGGGGCCTCAACAGTATGGAGATCTTTTAGGTTCAGGGAAAGCCAACGGGAACAGCTGGCACGGAGCTGCCGTTGCCATTGACCCAACCCATCCATCGGGCGAAAGATGAAGCCGAGACCGGGTTGCTTCTGCGCCTGAAAAACGTCCTGTCCTGCTGTCAGACAGCGAATGCTACCACCGGGTAGTGTTTGACTTGAAATTCCCGCCGTTTTAGGCATGTAGAGGTTGCGGAACGGTTACAGTTTGGCCAGCATGTTCCAACATTCGGACGCAATGTGGGTAGGCTTACACTCACATGTAGGCAACGTCACAGTAGGAATCTGTGCCTTGCCTTGGGGGGACCTACCAAAATTCCCCTGATCAACTTCCCGACTCATAGGAGGCGGAATGCGTTTCTCGCGCACTTCCAAAGCTCTAGGCGTAGCGGCGGTCATCGCCCTCGCAATGACCGGTTGCGGCGGCGGCGGCAACAACGACTCCGGCGCATCCGGCGGTAACCCCAACAAGGTCATCATCGCTGACGGTTCAGAACCGCAGCGGCCGCTGATGCCGGCAGATATCAACGAGGTCGGCGGCGGAAAGATCGCAACGCTGATCTTCTCCGGGCTCGTTAGCTACGACCCCTCCGGCAAGCCGGTCAATGAACTGGCCGAGTCCATTGAGGCACCTGACGCGCAGAACTTCACCATCAAGATCAAGAAGGATCAGAAGTTCACCAACGGCGACGCCATCACGGCCAAGACGTTTGTTGACTCCTGGAACTATGGTGCAGCAGCGAAGAACGCTCAGCTGAGCGCAACCTTCTTCGAAAGCATCAAGGGCTACGACGAAACCAGTGCCAAGGGTTCCACCGTCGACACCATGTCCGGCTTGAAAGTTGTGGATGACACCACCTTCACGGTCGAACTCAAGCAGCCTGAGTCGGACTGGCCGTTGCGACTCGGCTACACCGCCTTCATGCCGGTCCCTGCCGCAGCACTCGCGGACCCGAAGACGTATGGCGAGAAGCCGGTAGGCAACGGTCCGTACAAGATGGCTGAGAACGGTTGGCAGCACAACGTGCAGATCCAGCTCGTTCCGAACGCCGACTACAACGGTCCCCGTAAGGCAAAGAACGGTGGCGTGACGTTCAAGATCTTCCAGAACGATGACGCCGCCTACCAGGATCTCCTGGGCAACAACCTGGACATCCTCCAGACGATCCCCACGAGCGCCCTCGCGAACTTCAAGACCGACCTCGGCGATCGCTTCATCGAGAAGCCGTACGCCGGTAACCAGACCATCGCCATTCCCGAGTACCTCCCCGAGTGGAGCGGAGAAGCGGGCAAGCTGCGCCGTCAGGCAATCTCCATGGCCATGAACCGTGAAGAGATCACCAAGGTGATCTTCAGCGGTGGCCGTCAGCCCGCCAAGGACTTCACGGCACCGGTTCTGGACGGCTACAGCGACAGCATCCCGGGCTCCGACAACCTCAAGTTCGATGCTGCCAAGGCCAAGGATCTGTGGGCCAAGGCCGACGCCATTCAGAAGTGGGACCCGAACACGGTCTTCACCATTGCGTACAACGCTGACAAGGGCGGCCACAAGGCTTGGGTTGAGGCTGTTACCAACCAGCTGAAGAACAACCTTGGTATCAAGGCTGAGGGTCTTCCGTTCGCTACCTTCAAGGAAGCCCGCGACCTTGCAACGTCCGGTAAGTTGACCGGTTCGATCCGTGCAGGTTGGCAGGCAGACTACCCGTCGCTGTACAACTTCCTGGGACCGATCTACAAGACCGGCGCAGGCTCGAACGATGCCCGCTACGAGAACCCCGCCTTTGACAAGGCCATCTCTGACGGTCTCTCGGCCCCCTCGGTTGCAGAAGGCAACAAGGCCATGAACAAGGCCCAGGAGATCCTTCTGCAGGACCTCCCGGCTATCCCGCTGTGGTACCAGGTATCGCAGGGTGGCTGGAGCACCGGCGTCTCGAATGTTGACTACGGATGGGACGGCGTCCCGCTGTACTACAACATCACTGGCAAGTAAATAACGATCGGCGGCGGGGGCGCTCTAGAGGCGCTACCGCCGCCGTATCGCGTTGCAAATCAATGACGCCCAACTCCGGTTGGGCGTCCTTGTGCAGGCATACTTGGACCGTCGGCCCTGAACTCCTGCACATCGAACGAAAAGGTTCTTCGATGAACAACTCCGCTGCACCCCTGGACCGGGTGCCTGCTGTTCGGGGTGTATTGCGCTAATGGCCACATACATCCTGAAAAGATTCCTCCAGCTGATTCCCGTCTTCCTGGGGGCCACCCTCCTTGTGTATTTCCTGGTCTTCAGCCTCCCGGGCGACCCCATTGCGGCACTTTTTGGGGACAAGCCTGTCAATGAAGCCGTCGCGGCAAAGCTCAGGGCGCAATACAACCTGGACCAGCCGTTTATCGTTCAATACTTGCTCTACCTCAAGAGCATTTTTACGTTTGATCTGGGCCAGGACTTCTCCGGGCGTCCCATCGCTGCCGTCCTTGGCGAAGTGTTCCCGGTTACGGCCCGCCTGGCTGTCATGGCACTGATCTTTGAAGGTGTTTTTGGCATTGCGTTTGGTCTCATCGCAGGTCTGCGCAAGGGCAAGCTTTTTGACGGCACTGTCCTGATCGCTTCGTTGATCGTCATCGGTATCCCGATTTTCGTGCTCGGTTTCCTTTTGCAGTTCTTTATCGGCGTCCAGCTGGGGTGGGCTAAACCTACCGTGAGTTCGGCTGCGACCATACCGGACCTTATTCTTCCGGCGATCGTCCTGGGGCTGGCCTCTTTCGCCTACGTTTTGAGACTGACCAGAACCAGTGTTATCGAGAACATGAACGCCGACTACGTTCGGACGGCCACTGCCAAGGGGCTTTCCCGTTTCCGTGTGGTCAACGTGCACATTCTGCGCAACTCACTGATCCCCGTTGTCACGTTCCTGGGTGCTGACCTTGGCGCCCTTATGGGTGGCGCGATCGTCACCGAAGGTATCTTCAACGTACCTGGCGTAGGCAACAGGTTGTACCGGGCAGTCCTGTCCGGCGAAGGACCTACCGTGGTATCGATCGTCACAGTTCTGGTGCTTGTCTACTGTGTCTCGAACCTGATTGTTGACCTTTTGTACGCCTGGCTTGACCCGAGGATCCGCTATGACGCCTGATAACAACCTGACGGGGCAGGACACAGCCCCGCGTCACATCGAGCACTTCGTTGCGGACCTCGAAGAGACGCCACTGCAAGCCACTGACAAGGTAAAAGAAGACCAAGCCCCTTCCAGTCTTTGGGGAGAGGCCTGGAAGAATCTGCGTAAGCAGCCTCTGTTCATCATTTCGGCCTTCATGATCCTGGTCGTAGTCGTCGTCTCTCTGTTCCCGGGCCTTTTCTCACCGATCGATCCCTCTGGCGAAGCTTGCCAGTTGGCCAACTCGAACGGCGGACCTGTCAGCGGCCACCCGCTCGGCTTTAACAAACAGGGCTGCGATGTCTACGCACGCGTCATCTTCGGAACGCGCTCGTCTGTGACAGTTGGCCTCTTCACCACGCTTGGAGTTGTCATTTTCGGCGGCACAGTGGGTGCCCTCGCCGGTTACTACGGTGGCTGGGCTGACGCACTCCTGGCTCGGCTCACTGATATCTTCTTTGCTCTGCCCCTCATCCTTGGCGCAATCGTCATGATGCAGCTTCCCGTCTTCCGGGCCAACCGCACGGTGTGGACGCTCATCCTGATTCTGATTACCTTCGGATGGCCGCAGATTGCCCGAATCACCAGAGGCGCCGTCATTGAGGTGCGGAATGCGGACTTCGTCATGGCTGCAAGGTCATTGGGTGTTTCGCGCTTCCGCTCCTTGCTTCGCCACGTGCTGCCCAACTCTCTGGCTCCGATCATTGTTGTTGCCACCATCTCGCTGGGCACATTTATCGTGGCGGAATCCACCCTGTCGTTCCTCGGCATCGGATTACCACCAAGCGTGATGTCTTGGGGCAACGACATCCAGGCAGCGCAGGCATCGTTGCGATCCAATCCCATGCCTTTGCTCTACCCGGCTATCGCCCTTTCCATCACCGTTCTGAGTTTCATCATGTTGGGTGACGCCCTTCGTGATGCTCTGGACCCGAAAGCGCGTAAACGATGAAAGGCCAAGCCATGAACCCTTCCGTTCACATCAAAGAAGAATCCGCTGGCCTCGAACGTCCGTTGCTGGAGATCAGGGACCTGGCAATCAACTTCGCGACAAGCAACGGCGAGGTTAACGCCGTCAGGAACGCGCACTTCACTGTCATGCCGGGTGAGACCGTGGCGATTGTGGGCGAGTCCGGATCCGGAAAGTCCACCTCCGCCCTTGCAGCCATTGGTTTGCTTCCGGGCAATGGGCGGGTGGCTGCCGGAGAGATCCTTTTTGACGGCGAAGACATTGCCCATGCGAGCGAAAAGCGGATGATTGAGCTTCGTGGCAACTCCATTGGAATGGTGCCGCAGGACCCGATGTCCAACCTCAACCCGGTGTGGAAGATCGGTTTCCAGGTCAAGGAAACGCTGAAAGCCAACGGCCTTCCGTCCGGGCCGGAGGATGTCGCCAAGGTCTTGTCCGAAGCTGGTCTTCCCGATGCGGCGCGTCGTGCCAAGCAATATCCGCATGAGTTTTCGGGCGGAATGCGCCAGCGCGCGCTTATTGCCATTGGCCTTTCCTGCCAGCCGCGTTTGCTGATCGCGGATGAGCCCACGTCGGCACTCGACGTGACCGTCCAGCGACAGATTCTGGACCACTTGGACAAGATGACGTCCGAATTGGGGACCGCTGTACTCCTCATCACCCACGACCTCGGGCTGGCTGCCGAGCGGGCGGACAAGGTGGTGGTGATGTACAAGGGACAGGTTGTGGAATCCGGTCCGTCCCTCGAGTTGCTGCGTAACCCGAAGCACCCGTACACCAAGCGCTTGGTCTCCTCGGCCCCGTCCTTGGCCTCCCGGCGTATTCAGGTTGCCAAGGAACAGGGCGTTGAGTCCGACGAACTGTTGGCGCCCAGCGAACCTGTGGTCGTTGAATCCGCGCTGCCTGAAGAGGTCCTGAAGGTTGAAGACCTGACCAAGGTTTTCAAACTTCGTGGCGGCATCGGCAAAACCACGGACTTCAAGGCTGTGGACGCAGTGTCATTCTCCGTTCGTCGAGGGACTACCACAGCCATTGTGGGCGAGTCCGGCTCCGGTAAGTCGACTGTGGCGCAGATGGTGCTTAACCTGTTGGAACCCACCTCGGGGAAGATCATTTTCGACGGCGTTGACACATCAACGTTGAACAGCAAGGACTTGTTTAAGTTCCGCCGCAGGGTGCAGCCGATCTTCCAGGACCCTTACGGTTCCTTGGATCCGATGTACAACATCTTCCGAACCATCGAAGAGCCGCTGCGCACTCACAAAATCGGCACCAAGGCCAGCCGCGAAAAGAAGGTTCGTGAGCTGTTGGATCAGGTGGCGCTTCCGCAGTCGACCATGCGCAGATACCCGAACGAGCTCTCCGGCGGCCAGCGTCAGCGTATCGCTATCGCGCGCGCACTGGCATTGGACCCGGAAGTCATTATCTGTGACGAGGCCGTTTCCGCTTTGGACGTCCTGGTGCAGGCCCAGGTGCTTAACCTGTTGGCCGACCTGCAGGACAACCTCGGTCTGACCTACCTGTTCATCACCCACGACCTCGCTGTGGTCCGTCAAATTGCCGACCACGTCTGTGTGATGCAAAAAGGCAAGCTCGTGGAAACGGGAAGCACGGACGAGGTCTTCGACAATCCCCGCGAGGCCTATACACAGGCCCTCCTGGATGCCATCCCGGGTGGATCCTTGCTCCTGCCCCCTGAAGTGGCCTGACCGGCGTCGTAATCCCGCTGCCGTACAGCAGAAGAGCCGGTGGTTCCCTGGAAAGGGAACCACCGGCTCTTGCCGTTTAGTACGGTCGCCTACTTTGCCGGCTGCGGGTTGTCCGGGCGGGCAGTGAGGCCCAGGGCCGTGAGCTCGCGCGCCAGGGCGACACCAAGCTTCGCGTGTCCGGTCGCCCTCAAATGAACGCCGTCCTGAAGGTCGCTGATGGCGTCGTATCGGGTGAGCCAATCGCCGGCACTGACGAACGGAATACCGTGCTTGGCGGCGATCCGGCCCAGGAGGGCGTCCACTTCCGTACGTCGTCCGCCTCCGTTGCTGACGCCGCGGGCCAGGGTGCCGATCATGGCCAGGCGGGAGCCCGGGTAGCGGGTCTTCAAGGCGGCCAGCAGCCGCTCGGCGTTGCCGGTGATCTGAGCATCCGTGGCGCGCTGCGTGGCGTCGTTTCCGCCGCCCTCCACCACGATCAAGGGTGGCTCGCCATAGGGAAGAACCCAGTCGCCGCGTTGCAAGGCGTCAATGTAGTTGCCGGTCTTGCCGTTGGTGGCGACGTATCCGGTACCGCCCATGCCCACCACATGCAGTTTGTAGCCGAGGGCTGCGATGCCTTGCTGCGGCCAGGAACCCGCCGGCATGGCTTGGGAATCACCGATCAATACGGCGGTGTGGCGGACATCGGCCAGCACCAGTTCGTTGCGGTTGTTCGTCGGATTCTTGTACAGGGAACCTGCCGGGAGATTCAGGGCGCTGGGTTGCGGGGCAACCCTGAGTGGTTTGTCAGCGGCGGCCGTCTGGGCGGGCGCGGGCGCAGCTGATCGTGAGGGGGCACTGGTTGGCACTGGGCTTGGTCCGCAACCGACCGTAAGGACGCCAACGGCGATCAAAGGTGCGATCATGCGAAACACGGCCGAAGATTGGCGCATTGATTGGTCTCCGTGGGGCACTGGTTCTGCTGCAATCATGGGGCACGGGAGCGTGAAAATCCAGCATCTTGACTTGTGTTTACGAACACGTGACCTGCTGTGACTGACGCCACAATTCATGGCCCGATGGCTTGCTTTTTAGGCTCAGAAATGCATCTGCGTTTAGACTGGATGCAGGTGCCCTGTGTCCCGGGGTCTTTTCGCTGTGTGTTCCGATCAAGTCGATCAGGTATGCGCGCGGATACAAACAGCTGACTTCACCACTGAATCGAGTCATTAACGCATGTCTGAAACCATCACCAACACTGCGTCGCGGAGCGATCTGCGCAACGTCGCGATCGTCGCACACGTTGACCACGGTAAGACCACCCTGGTCGACGCCATGCTCAAGCAGACCAACTCCTTCGCTTCCCACGGTGAGGTTGAGGACCGCGTCATGGACTCCGGTGACCTGGAGCGCGAAAAGGGCATCACCATCCTCGCCAAGAACACCACGGTTGCCTACAACGGCCCGTCGTCCAACGGCGAGACCATCACCATCAACGTGATCGACACCCCTGGCCACGCCGACTTCGGTGGCGAGGTGGAGCGCGGTCTGTCCATGGTTGACGGCGTTGTCCTGCTGGTTGACTCTTCCGAGGGTCCCCTCCCGCAGACCCGCTTCGTGCTCCGCAAGGCCCTTGCTGCGCACTTGCCGGTCATCCTCCTGGTCAACAAGACCGACCGCCCTGACGCCCGTATCGACGAGGTTGTCCACGAGTCCATGGACCTGCTCCTGGGCCTCGCTTCCGACCTCGCGGACGAAGTTCCGGACCTGGACCTGGACAAGGTACTCGAGGTTCCGGTTGTCTACGCCGCCGCCAAGGTCGGCCGCGCATCCCTGGACCAGCCGGCCAACGGCTCGGCCCCGGACAACGAGGACCTTGAGCCCCTCTTCAAGACCATCATCGAGCACATCCCGGCTCCGACGTACAACCCGGACGGCGTTCTGCAGGCTCACGTGACCAACCTGGACGCATCGCCGTTCCTTGGCCGCCTCGCCCTGCTCCGCATCTACAACGGCACGCTCCGCAAGGGCCAGACCGTTGCCTGGGCACGCGCCAACGGCGAACTCAAGAACGTCAAGATCACCGAACTGCTGGCCACCAAGGCCCTGACCCGTGTTCCTGCCGAAGAAGCCGGTCCCGGTGAAATCGTTGCAGTTGCCGGCATCGAGGACATCACCATTGGTGAAACCCTCACGGACGCCGAGAACCCGCAGCCGTTGCCGCTGATCACCGTGGATGATCCCGCGATCTCCATGACCATCGGTATCAACACCTCGCCGCTGGCCGGCAAGGTCAAGGGCGCCAAGGTCACCGCCCGCCAGGTGAAGGACCGCCTGGACAAGGAACTCATCGGTAACGTCTCCATCAAGGTTCTGCCCACCGAGCGTCCTGACGCCTGGGAAGTCCAGGGCCGTGGCGAGCTCGCCCTCGCCATCCTGGTGGAGCAGATGCGTCGCGAAGGCTTCGAGCTGACCGTTGGCAAGCCGCAGGTTGTTACCAAGACCATCGACGGCAAGATCCACGAGCCGATGGAGCACATGACCATCGACGTCCCCGAAGAGTACCTCGGCGCCGTAACGCAGCTCATGGCAGCCCGCAAGGGCCGCATGACCAACATGGCCAACCACGGCACCGGCTGGTGCCGCATGGAATTCATCGTTCCGGCCCGAGGCCTGATCGGCTTCCGCACGAAGTTCCTCACGGACACCCGTGGCGCCGGTATCGCAGCTTCCATCTCCGAGGGCTACGAGCCGTGGGCCGGCCCCATCGAATACCGCACCAACGGTTCGATGATCGCCGACCGCGCCGGTGTTGTGACCCCGTTCGCGATGATCAACCTGCAGGAACGCGGCTCCTTCTTCGTCAAGCCCACGTCCGAGGTTTACGAGGGCATGATCGTTGGCGAGAACTCCCGCGCCGACGACATGGACGTCAACATCACCAAGGAAAAGAAGCTCACCAACATGCGTGCAGCTTCCTCCGACACCTTCGAGAACCTGACGCCGCCGCGCGATCTGACCCTCGAAGAGTCCCTCGAATTCGCCCGCGAAGACGAGTGTGTTGAGGTGACCCCGGATGCAATCCGTATCCGCAAGGTCATCCTGGACTCCAACGAGCGCGCAAAGGCCAACCGCGCCCGCGCCAAGTCCTAATACCCGCTGGTTCTGAACCGGTCAAGGACAGCTGCATGAAGAAGGGAGTCGCCGGTACGGTCCGTGGCATAGCCGCGGCCGTACCGGCGGCTCTTTTCGTTGCTGCGGCAGGAACGGCACTGCACCGCCAGGCCATCCAGTGGGCCGGCGTCGGGATCCCTTGGGGCGTAGCCGCCGCGTTGCTGCTTCTCGCCTCGGTTCAGCTGTGGCTCGCCGCCTGGTCACGCTCGGTCGTCCCGACGGCGGTGGCAGGCGTGGTGGGTTATGCCGCCGTCGGCGTTTTGTCGTCGGCGGGGCCGTCCAAGCAGTTGGTGCTGGGCGACGCCGTCGGAAACGTTTGGGTTTTTGGGATCGGCGCTGTGACACTGGTCATGCTCGTGGCGGCCAGCCGCCTTCGAACTAGGACGCCTGTCGCCGCGGCGGTGGCGGCGGAACCTCTTTCGCCGCGATGACCAACGCCAAGGGAATTTCGACGTCGGCGGTGCGGGTCCGTACCGTGCAAACGGTGTCGTTGCTGCCCAGCAAGTAGCCCAGGGCGTCGGTGAGGCCTTCCTCGATCTTGTACCGCACCACGACCCGGATGCCCGGCGTTGCGTTGAGCAGGAACTGGCGGGGAGGCAAGTGTGGCGGATTCACCGTTTCATACTAAGACGCGGGCTAGGTTGGCGTGATCGCACTGTTGGATAATAGGCTCAGAAGTTGAGTGCCCGGCATCATGCCGGCAGTATTACCCGGCCATCGCCGGGACAAACCGTGGAGAGGTCTGGGACGTGACGTACGTAATCGCGCAGCCGTGTGTGGATGTCAAGGACAAGGCATGTATTGAAGAATGCCCTGTCGACTGCATTTACGAAGGTGAGCGTTCCCTCTACATCCACCCCGACGAGTGCGTCGACTGTGGTGCCTGCGAACCCGTATGCCCGGTAGAGGCCATCTACTACGAGGATGACACCCCGGAAGAGTGGGCCGACTACTACAAGGCCAACGTCGAGTTCTTTGATGACCTCGGTTCTCCGGGTGGAGCTGCCAAGATCGGCAACACGGGCAAGGACCACCCGTTCATCGCTGCCCTGCCCCCGCAGAACCAAGACCACTAAGGGCGGTAGCTAGGTTGATCTCAGCGGCACCGGCTTTCGGCCTGAACCTGCCTGACTACCCTTGGGAAGCCATGGCGCCGTATGTCGCCACGGCTGCCAAACACCCGGGCGGCGCGGTGAACCTTTCCATCGGCACCCCGGTGGATCCCACGCCCGGACTGATCCGGGACGCGTTGGCCAACGCAGCGGACGCCCACGGCTATCCGACGGTGCACGGCACCGAGGCACTGCGCCAGGCTGTCGTCGACTGGTTCGCCGCCAGGCGCGGGGTGCCCGGGCTGGACCCGAAGGACGTCATGCCTACGGTGGGCTCCAAGGAACTGGTGGCCTGGCTGCCGTTCCTGTTGGGATTGAGCGCCGGTGACGTGGTCGTCCGGCCCACGGTCGCCTACCCGACCTATGACATTGGCGCCTCACTGGCAGGTGCCACGGCCGTTGCTGCCGATGACCTGGATGAGCTGGATCCGGCAACCCGTGCAAAGGTCCGGTTGGTCTGGATCAACTCTCCGGGCAACCCCACAGGAAGTGTCCGGGATGTCGAGTCGCTTCGTCGGATCGTAGCCCAGGCCCGCGAATTGGGCGCAGTGGTGGCCTCGGACGAGTGCTACGCAGAACTGGGATGGGGCGAATGGGATGCCCAGCGCGGGGGAGAGGCTGTCCCCAGCATCCTGGATCCCAGGGTCACAGACGGCTCCACCGATGGCCTGCTGTGCGTCTACTCGTTGAGTAAGCAATCCAACCTTGCCGGTTACCGGGCAGCCTTCGTCGCCGGTGATTCCGCGATCATCGCCAACCTGGTCAACAGCCGCAAGCATGCCGGCATGATCGTGCCGTTCCCCGTCCAGGAGGCCATGCGCGTGGCGTTGGGCGATGCCGGCCATGTCCTCGCCCAGAAAGATCTGTACAGGGGGAGGCGCGAGAGGATCGTGCCCGCCCTGGAGAAATTCGGGCTGCAGATCCACCAGTCCAAGGCCGGGCTTTACCTGTGGTCCACAGCCGGCGAGGCCACCTGGGACACGGTGGCGAGGTTCGCGGAACTGGGCATTGTGGTGGGGCCGGGAGTTTTCTACGGAGACGCCGGTAACGGTTTCGTCCGCGTCGCTCTGACCGGCAGTGACGAGCGGATCGATGCCGCCGTTGAGAGGCTTGTCGCCAACGCATAACAATGCTGTGACTTGCGCCACTTATAGCGCCATTCCGCCAGTAACCGGAGGCTGCGGATTAGTTCCGCGGGGTTACTGGCGGTAGCTTTTTAACTGACTATCAATGGTGGCCTTCTCTAAGAATGCACTCCGGCCGTTGGAGCCCTGCGACAGCGGGGCCGAAGGCGGCGGCACCAGAAGGTGGTTGGACAAGCGTTCGATAGAGGCCCAAAGGCCTCATGAAGGGGACTCCATGACTGAGACCACCAGCGCGACACTGCGCCATGCCGGCGGCGAACTCGAACTGCCGCGCATCAAGGTTGTAGAAGGAAACGAAGGCTACGACGTTTCCAAGCTGCTGAAGCAGACGGGCGCCGTTGCCTATGACCCCGGCTTCATGAACACAGCGGCCACCACCTCGGCCATCACATACATCGACGGCGACGCAGGCATCCTGCGGTACCGCGGTTACCCCATTGAGCAGCTCGCGCAGCACTCGAGCTTCCTCGAAGTTTCCTACCTGCTGATCTACGGCAACCTTCCCACCCCCACGGAGTTGGAAGAGTTCGATCAGCGCATCCGTCGCCACACGCTCCTGCACGAGGAACTCAAGGGCTTCTTTGGCGGGTTCCCGCGCGACGCCCACCCCATGCCGGTGCTTTCCTCGGCTGTTTCGGCGCTGTCCACGTTCTACCAGGACTCGCTGGACCCCTTCAACGCGGAGCACGTGGAAGTTTCCACCATCCGCCTCATGGCCAAGCTGCCCGTCATCGCCGCTTACGCACACAAGAAGTCCATCGGCCAGCCCATGCTGTACCCGGACAACTCCATGAACCTCGTGGAGAACTTCCTGCGCCTGAGCTTCGGCCTCCCGGCTGAGCAGTACGAAATGGACCCGGTTGTCGTCAAGGCGCTGGACCTCCTGCTCATTCTGCACGCCGACCACGAGCAGAACTGTTCAACCTCCACCGTCCGCCTGGTGGGTTCGTCCAACGCGAACCTCTTTGCTTCGGTGTCCGCCGGCATCAACGCCCTCTTCGGACCCGCCCACGGTGGCGCCAACGAGGCCGTCCTGAAGATGCTCCGCCAGATCCAGGCCGACGGCATCAAGCCCGAGGACTACATGGAGAAGGTCAAGAACAAGGAAGACGGCGTCCGCCTCATGGGCTTCGGACACCGTGTCTACAAGAACTACGATCCCCGCGCCAAGATCATCAAGGCAACGGCACACGAAGTCCTGGGCAAGCTCGGCGGCAACGACGAACTGCTGGATATCGCCATGCGCCTCGAAGAGAAGGCCCTGGCCGACGATTACTTCATCCAGCGCAAGCTGTACCCGAACGTCGACTTCTACACCGGCCTGATCTACAAGGCCATGGGTTTCCCGGAGAAGATGTTCACCGTTCTGTTCGCCATTGGACGCCTCCCGGGCTGGATTGCCCAGTGGCGCGAAATGATCAACGACCCCCAGACCAAGATCGGCCGCCCGCGGCAGCTCTACACAGGGGAGCCGGAGCGCAACTACCCGGCCAACTAGTTTCAGGCCAATAACGACGGCGGCTGTCCCACCTCACGCGAGGTGGGACGGCCGCCGTCGTTGTTCCCGCCCCTAAAAGCAACGCGGGGTCACTTATGGCCCATGTTGGGGCCTCCAGGGGGCCATAAGTGACCCCGCGTTGCTTCAGGAAGCGTTGTAGCCGAAGGGGTTGTTCTTCTGCCAGCGCCAGTGGTCTTCACACATCTGGTCCACGGTCTTGGTGGTGGACCATCCGAGGTCCGCCAGCGCAGAGGATGCGTCGGCCCAGAAGGCGGGGAGGTCGCCTGCACGGCGGCCGGTGATCTCATAGGGGATCGGCTGGCCCACGGCCTTCTCGAAGGACCGCAGGACCTCCAGGACGGAAGACCCACGGCCGGAACCGAGGTTCCAGCGCCGGACGCCGGCACGGTCGGCAATGTAGTTCAGGGCTGCTACGTGGCCCTCTGCCAGGTCCACCACGTGGATGTAGTCGCGCTGGGCCGTGCCGTCCGGGGTATCGTAGTCGCCGCCGAACACCATCAGCTTCTCTCGGCGTCCAACCGCTACCTGGGCGATGAAGGGGACGAGATTGTTCGGAATGCCCTGCGGGTCTTCCCCGATGCGGCCGGACGGGTGGGCGCCCACTGGATTGAAATAGCGCAGCAGTGCGATATGCCAGCGGTCGTCCGCGTTGCCGAGGTCCGAGAGGATGTCCTCGATTTGTTCCTTGGTGCGGCCGTACGGGTTGTTGGCGCCGATTTCCATCTTTTCGATGTAGGGGATCGGGTTGTGCTCGCCGTAGACGGTGGCCGACGAGCTGAAGACGATGGAGCGCACATTGTGCTTGTCCATGGCGCGGAGCAGGTTGAGGGTGCCCACGATGTTGTTGTAGTAGTAGGCCAGCGGCTCCTGGACGGATTCTCCTACAGCCTTCAGACCCGCGAAGTGGATCACGGCATCGATCTGGTGCTGGTCGAACACGGCCTCGACGGCGGGCTCATCCACCAGGTCAACCTTGTGGAAGGCCGCGTTCTTGCCGGTGAGCTCGGACACCCGACGCAGGGATTCCTCGCTGGAGTTCACCAGATTATCCAGCACGACGACGTCATGGCCGGCTTCCTGAAGGGACAAGACGGTGTGGGACCCGATGTAGCCGGTGCCACCCGTGACAAGAATTTTCATGGTCCCTACGCTATCGGAAATCGGAGCCACGCCGCTTCGTATTGAGCGGTGTTGAAGCACGTTCGTGCTAAAAACGACTGGTGCCCAAAATTGTTGATGCCGAAGCCCGGCGCCAGGAAGTCGTCCAAGCTGTATTCCGGATCATTGCCAGCGATGGCTTGGAACGGGCATCCCTCCGGGAAGTAGCCGACGAAGCCGGACTGGCCGTGGGCTCGGTACGTCATTACTTTGCCAGCAGCGACGAACTACTGGTCTTCTCCTTTGGGGTCGTCATTGACCGCATCGCCGGGCGCCTCGAGACGGCGCTGTCCGACGTTGAACTGGAAGTCGCCGGCAGTCCGGGACACCACGCAGCCGTCCTGAATCTCCTCGGCCAGTTCCTGCCTTTGGATGAGGAACTCGCCGTAGACGCTTGTGTCTGGATGGCCTTCAGGCATGCCGCCCGTATCAAGCCCGTCCTCGCCCCGGAAGCTGAGCGGAGCCACCGGACCGTGGCAGCCGCCATTGGGCGGCTGATCCTGCTTCTGAACCCCGGCCAGGCCGATGCCAGGCAAACCCTGGTGACGGAAGCAGAGCGCCTTTTGGCCACCTTGGACGGGCTCTGTATGCACGCCTTGCTTCAGCCTGAGTGGATGACGGCCGAGGTATGCAGTGACGTCCTGGCATCGCACTTGAAGACGTTGGCGGAGCCTGCGGAGTCCTAGTGCCGGTACGCCAAAGCCCTGCTATCGGCATGGGACAGGGCAGCCCATCAGGAATAGACTGGGTGATGTCGGTATCCTGCTGATGGAGGTCTTGGGATGCACGTATCAGACGGCCAAGGGTGGCGCATCACCATGGACACGTCCGGACCGATGCTCATCGCACTGTATTTGCGCGATGTTGCCGGCCTGGACGGCGCGGGAAAGCCGAGCCTCTCCCACGCGGACCCCAAAGTCCGACACGCAGACCACAGCCATCTCACCTCCGACGTGGGCGGCATCAACGCCCTCAAAACCGAATGGGAAGCCTGGTGGGAAAGCCTGGTGAAGTCCTACCCCAAGCCGGTGTCCGAACTCGAGCCTCCAAGTTTCAAGGCTTTCGGTAACTCGCCGGCGCTCCAGAGGGTCCTCCAAGCCCATTTCGGCTCGGCCTTGGGATGGGCCACGGACAGGATTGACGAATACGCCCGGCTTGAAGCCGAACGCGCGGCAAGCGGCCTGAACCAGGTCCTCAGCGAAATGGTGGAAGACCGGCTGTTGGAGGTGGGCCGCAGCTCCCGGGATTTCGACCTCACCATCATCGAATTGCCGCTCAACGAGCCCCGGGCGTGGTACCTGGAGCCTGACACGATGATCATGAGCCACCGGCTCATGTCCCAGCCGGATGCCTTCCGAAGCTACGTCCAGCCCGTGGTTGAGATGCTCGCCTGACGGAGTTTTTGTACAGCTAATGCCCTTAAGGAGCGCTCTTAAGGGCATTAGCTGTACAAAAACTCATGTGGTGGGAGCTGACACTGTGATGGTGACAGCATCCGAAGATGCAGCGCCAGCTTGCCAACCATCGCGTTTTTCGCGGTTCCAGGTCTGGCCTGCGACATCCACCTGCGTGATGGACAACGCCTTTGCATTCGCAACGGCCCAGTGGGCTACAGCCCAGGCTTGGGTGCCCGTCAGCTCCAGTTGTATCGTGCGGCCCTGGACGGTGGCCGCCTGGGTGCCGAACGCCGTCGTGAGTTCATCCACGACGGCGGCAGGGTCGCCTGCCGCTTCCGGCATGCGCAGTTCGCAGTTCAGTGACGACGCCGAATGTCCGGTCAGTGCGGATGCGAAGGCACGGCCCATGGGCTCATGCTGGGCGTAGGCGCGGGGAAAGGCCGAGCGTTGGACTGCCTGGGCGGCCTGCGTGATTTCCATGGTCTCGTAGCCGGGCACCTTGACCAGGCCGTCGTAGAACGCGTTGCTCGCGTAGACCGGATCCATGATCTGCGCCTCGGTGCCCCAACCCTGTGAGGGCCTCTGCTGGAACAGGCCGCGGGAATCAGGGCCGGCGTCGTCACCGTAATTGATGTTGCGCAGCCTGGATTCCTGCATGGCAGTGGCCAAGGCAATGCTCGCGGCCCTGGGCGGCAGGCCACGTTTGACCGAGATGGCAGTGATGAGCGAAGCATTCGCAGCCTGGTCCGTGGCGAGCTCGTGGCTTTCGGAGCCGACGACGGCGGTGCAGCGCTCCGTGACCAGGGTCTCGGAGCGCTGCAGTACAGCGACGATCGCGTAGATGGCGCCTGCCACCAGGGCCAGAGCCAGCACCGCTACGATGGCGCGGCGGAACCGGCGCACGGATATCCTCCTGCTAGTTGGCGTGAAGCGCTTCGTTCAGCTCCACCGTCTGACCCTTGCGGGGGAGGACTTCCACGCCGCCGGTGGTGGAGTTGCGACGGAACAGCAAGTTGGGGACGCCGGAGAGTTCCACAGCCTTGATGATCTGGCTGGTGTCTTCGCCGTTTTCGTCTTTGGGGCCCGGGATGCGGACGCGGGTGCCCGCGGTGACGTACAGACCGGCTTCAACAACGGAATCATCTCCGATGCTGATGCCCACGCCGGAGTTGGCACCGAGGAGAACACGCTCACCCAAGGCAATCTTTTCCTTGCCGCCACCGGAGAGGGTGCCCATGATGGATGCGCCGCCACCGACGTCCGTACCGTCACCGGCCACGACGCCTGCGGAGATGCGGCCTTCCACCATGGAGGTGCCCAGGGTTCCGGCGTTGAAGTTCACGAAGCCTTCGTGCATCACCGTGGTGCCCTCGGCAAGGTGGGCACCCAAGCGGACGCGGTCGGCGTCGGCGATCCGCACGCCGGTGGGGACGACGTAGTCAACCATGCGGGGGAACTTGTCCACGCCGTAGACCACGACGTTGCCGCGCTTGCGCAGGCGGGCGCGGGTCAGCTCGAAACCGTCAACGGCGGCCGGACCGAAGTTGGTCCAGACCACGTTGGGGAGCTTTCCGAAGATGCCGTCCAGGTTGATGCTGTTCGGCTTGACCAGGCGGTGCGACAGGAGGTGCAGCCGGAGGTAGGCGTCGGCCGTGTCCGCGGGGGCGGCGTCGAGGTCGATCTGCGCGAAGACCACTTTCTGCTCGGTGCCGCGGTCGGCGTCCTTGCCCTCTTCTGCCAGTGCTGTGAGTGCGGGGTCGGCGTTGTCGACGTCACGCAGGGTCTCTGCGGCAACGCCCAGTGACGGTGCCGGGAACCAGACGTCCAGAACGGTTGCTTCCCCTGATGCCGAAGTGGCTATGGTGGCGAGGCCGAATCCGTAAGCTGATCGATCGTTGGTGGGCGCGTTTGCGGGCGCAGCGGAGGAAGCAGTTTCAGTCATGGGCCAAGTCTATCCAGCAGGCGGAGGTCGGCTGAAACGCGTCTCATGCCGGTGAAGTCGCATTTGTTGGCATTAAGCTGGACGGGTGACCCTGAACCCTGCTCCCGCCCTTCTTGACCTGCGCCAGGATGTTGCCCTGCTGACGGCCGCGATCATCGACTTCAACTCCGTCTCCGGCAACGAGACCGAACTGGCCGATGCCGTGGAGGCTGCCCTTCGCGCCATCCCTGCCTACACGGTGGTCCGCGATGGCGATGCCATTATTGCCCGGACCGAACTCGGGCGAGCTGAACGGGTGATCCTTGCCGGCCACCTGGACACTGTTCCCCTGCCCACCGTCGAGGGATCGCTCGGCACTGTACCGGCAACCTGGGAATCGGGCACGCCGGGGGAGGGTGTCCTGTACGGCCGCGGCACCACTGACATGAAGGGCGGCGTCGCAGTTCAACTCGCCCTTGCGGCAACACTGTTCGAAGACGGAGCGCAGCCGGACAAGGACGTCACCTTCGTCTTCTACGACCACGAGGAAGTGGAAGCGGTCAAGAGCGGCCTTGGCAGGTTGGTCCGCAACCACGGAGACCTGCTGAAGGGTGACTTCGCCATCCTTTTGGAGCCAACCCACGGCACGGTGGAAGGCGGCTGCAATGGAACCAGCCGTTTCGAGGCCACCACGCTCGGTGAGACGGCCCATTCCGCACGGGCCTGGATGGGAGTCAACGCCATCCACGCTGCAGCCCCGATTCTTGAACGCCTGGCTGCCTACGAGCCCAGGACCATCAACGTGGACGGCCTGGACTACCGTGAGAGCCTCAACGCGGTGAAGATCAACGGTGGAACCGCCGGCAACGTGATCCCGGACCGTTGCGTGGTGGAAATCAACTACCGCTTCGCCCCGGACAAGACCCCGGATGAGGCCGAGGCCCATGTCCGCGAACTCCTGGAAGGCTTCGACGTAGTCCGCACGGACGCTGCTGCCGGCGCGCGACCGGGACTGAACCACCCAGCGGCTGCTTCCTTTGTTGCCGCGGTGGGCGCCGAGCCGAAACCCAAATACGGATGGACCGACGTCGCGCGGTTCAGCGAGCTGGGAATCCCGGCGGTGAATTTCGGCCCCGGCGATCCGCTGCTGGCGCATAAGGACAACGAACACGTCGACGCCGACGCCATCCGTGAGTGCCTCCGTGCACTGAGGACGTGGTTGGCGCCGTCGGCATAACCTGCCCATGACGCGAAGGAGGCCCGCAGCCAGTTTGGCTGCGGGCCTTCTTCGCAGGGGAGTGCAAGACTTCCCAGCTGCCGCCGTGGGACCTCGTTGCATTGGCGTTCAAGCCACCGCTTGCGCCGATGAATGGTGCAGGGACATATTGCGGTCAGATCAATATCTACGTGTCCAGTGGGCTCGGTCCTGAAAGCATAAGCTCGAGGCCGTGCGTAACTATCTGATATCCGATTCATCAGCGTGAAAAACCCGGGATGCCGATTCTGGAAAGAATCGGCATCCCGGGTTTTTCGTTCTTGAGAGAGTTCGAGGTGCGTGAGACTACTTCTTGTCCGTGCCCGCTGCGTTGACTTGGAGATCCACCGTCTTGATGGCGGAGGCCATGCCGCCGGCTGCCTTCCTGGATCCGCGGCGTTCGATCCAAATGGCCAAGCGCGAAACGGAGAGGTTTATCAGGATGTAGATGGCTGCTCCGACAAAGAAGGCGGAGAACAGGAGGCTGGGCTCGAGGTCCGAAATGAGCTTCACCTTACGCAGGAGTTCCTCGTAGGCCACGATGTACCCGAGGGAAGTGTCCTTAAGGAGAACTACCAGCTGTGCCACCAACGAGGGCAGCATGCGCCGGATAGCCTGCGGAAACTCGATGCTCATTCGCGATTGAAAGCTGCGAAGACCAATCGCCAGGCCCGCTTCACGTTGCCCCTTCGGGAGGGACTGAATGCCGGCTCGCAGGATCTCAGCGAATATGGCTGCGTTATACAACACGAGGCCGCTGACAACGGCCACGAACGGGCTCGTGGCAAACACCAGCAGTACGAACAAGATCATGAGAACCACCGGCATGCCGCGGAGGAACTCGAGAACCACTTGTGTGGGAATACGTATCCACGGAATCAGTGATATTCGGAGCAGGCACAAGGCGACGCCCAACGGAAAAGCGATCACCGCGGCGACACCTGCGGCCTGCAGGGTGGCCAGCAGACCCAAGCCCAGCTGCGTCCAGACGTCCTTGGCGGATTCGTTGACGAAGACCTCCCATCGCGAGGCATTGAAGATGCCCTGCGAGGACAGGATGACGATGGCGCCGATCACTCCACCGAGGATAATGAGCGCGCCAATTACCGAGGCGACGAGGGACATGCGCCTGGCCTTGGGGCCGGGTACGTCATAGAGAACGGAAGTCATCGGGCAATCGCCACCTTTTTCTCGACGAAGTGGGCAAGAAGTCCGAGCGGCACAGTGATCAGGAGGTAGAAGAAGGCCACACCGATCAGGATCCACATGACTGCGTCGCCCCGGCTATTGGACAGCTGAAGGCCATAGCCGAAAAGTTCGAGTACGAAGAACGCGCCGGCAACGGATGAGTTCTTGACCAACGCGATCATGATGTTGATCAAGGGGGTACAACGGTGCGGAGCGCCTGGGGCAGGACAACCAGCCCCAGGACCTGGGTGAACGTCATCCCGACGCTGCGTGCGGCTTCCGCCTGGCCCACGGGAACACTGTTGACGCCCGAGCGCACGGCTTCTGCGACAAATGCGGCGGTGTAGCTGCTGAGAGCAATGATTGCCGCGACTTCGAACTGTTCAAATTTGACGCCGAGACGGGGCAGCACAATGGCGGAAAAGAAGAAAATAATAGTGAGGGGAGTGTTCCTGGCGACTTCAACGTAGAACGTGCTGAAACCGCGCAGGGCGGCAACGGGCGACACGCGCATTGCTGCCAGGAGGGTGCCAATGATTAGGGCAATGACGCCCGAAACAACAGCTAGGAACAGGGTTCGGAGAAATCCGTCCCAATATTGGGGAAGGCTCTCGAAGATGGCGTCCATGGCTTCCTTCGTCTGTGGCGGAAAAAGGACTGAATCCTAAAGATGAAAGGCTGTCGCCGCCCCGGCAGGGGACGGCGACAGCCACCGGTTCTTTTAGTAGCGGTCGATCTTCGGCAGGTCGGGGACTGTCTTGATGACCTTGCCCGCGGTTGCTTCCCAGGCCTTCTTGTACGTGTCGTCCTTGGCGAATTCCTCCAGCTGGTCGTTGATCCAGTTGCGGAAGACAGTGTCGTCCTTCTTCAGGCCGATGCCGTAGGGCTCTTTTGTGAAGGTTTCTTCGGATGCCAGTTTGAAGGCATCCGGTTCCTTGTCGACGTAGCCCGCAAGGATCACATTGTCCGTTGTAACAGCGACAACCTGCTTATTGCGGAGCGGTTCCAGGCAAGCAGTGTAGTTGGCTGCCGGAACGAGTTCGGCGCCGTACTTGTCGACGATGGTTTTGGCAGGGGTGGAGCCCGTGACGGAGCAGACCTTCTTGCCCTTGACGTCCTCTGGCTTGGTAATGGAGTTGTCGTCCTTGTTTACCAGGAGAGCCTGGCCGGCTTCGTAGTACGGGCCCGCGAAGGAAACCTTTTCCTTGCGGGAGTCATTGATGGTGTAAGTCGCTATGACAAGGTCTACGCGGCCTTGTTCGATGAATGGTTCGCGGTTGGCCGACACGGTCTCCACCCATTCGATCTTGTCAGCGGCGATGCCCAGCTTGGCGGCGATTGCCTTGCCCATTTCAACGTCGAAACCGACAGGCTTGCCGTCCAGGCCCTTCTGGCCGAAGAGCGGCTGGTCGAACTTGGTGCCGATGGTGATCTTCTGTGCCTTGTTCAGCTTGTCCATGGTGGTACCGGCTTCGAAGCTCGCCGAGGCGACAGGGGGAGTGGTGGTGCTGCTGCCGCCACACGCGCTCAGCGTGAGGGCAAGAGCAGCAGAAGCGGCCACCAGGAGCGACTTCCTCCGGGTAATAAGAGACTTCATGGTGTTCCTTTCATTGGATGGCCGCCTTACGGCCGGGGGTGCGGGCTGTAAGGAGCTAGTGGGTCAGTAGCTTGGACAGGAAGTCCTTGGCGCGGTCGCTCTTCGGGTTGGTGAAGAACTCCTCAGGGGTTGCGTCTTCCACGATCTGGCCGTCGGCCATGAACACCACACGGTCGGCAGCCTTGCGGGCAAAGCCCATCTCGTGGGTCACCACGATCATGGTCATGCCTTCCTTGGCCAGTTGGATCATGACGTCCAGGACTTCATTGATCATTTCGGGGTCCAACGCGGACGTCGGCTCGTCGAACAGCATCACCTTGGGCTTCATGGCAAGGGCGCGGGCTATGGCCACACGCTGCTGCTGTCCGCCCGAAAGCTGTGCCGGCAGCTTCGGAGCCTGATGCCCGACACCTACACGCTCAAGGAGGGCCATGGCTTCCTTGTCCGCGGTGCCCTTGGCGACCTTCTTGACCTTGATCGGCCCAAGAGTGACGTTCTCAAGAATCGTCTTGTGGGCGAACAGGTTGAAGGACTGGAAAACCATTCCGACGTCGGCCCGCAGGTGGGCGAGGTCCTTGCCTTCTTCGGGAAGCTTCTTCCCGTCGATGGCGATATCGCCGTCGTCGATCGTTTCCAAACGGTTGATCGCACGGCACAGCGTGGACTTACCCGACCCGGAAGGTCCGATAACAACCACGACCTCGCCCTTCCGGACCTGGAGGTTGATGTCTTTCAGGACGTGCAATTGACCGTAGTGCTTGTTGACGCCGTTCAGGGAGACGAGGGCATCGCCGGACGCTTGAGTAGTCATACGAAGAATCTAGCGAACAAAGAAGCAAATATGACCACGGTCACGGCAAGTTCCTGAAGATCGTGACTGAACAGAAACCTCCTCCCCAGCCATATACCAGACTGCAATGCAAGCCGCGGGTCGCTGCGATGGAGCTGGCGTCCATAAGCGCTAGCCTTGGGCAATGAGCATCAGCCAGCACTCAATTCCCAACCCGGATGCCAACGGCCACGACAGGACCACCCACGTGCCCCTGCCTTCGGAGATTGCGCCCGCCAAGCACAAAGGCTCTTTGGAGCTTCGGCGCAAACAGGCGGATACGGGAATGTCGGACCAGCATTTGCTGGATACGAGCGGTGCCGGACAGTTCATCCATACCGATCCCTGGCGCGTTCTCCGGATCCAAAGCGAGTTCGTGGAAGGTTTCGGTGCCCTGGCCGACCTGGGCCCCGCAGTAAGTGTTTTTGGTTCCGCACGCACCAAGCCCGGGACCGAGTACTACGAGATGGCAGTGGATGTCGGGCGCAAACTTGCAGAGTCCGGGGTCGCAGTCATCACCGGCGGCGGTCCCGGTTCCATGGAGGCTGCGAACAAGGGCGCTGTCGAGGGCAACGGAGTCTCCGTAGGCCTGGGTATCGAGCTGCCGTTCGAACAGGGACTCAACCAGTGGGTGGACCTGGGGATCAACTTCAGGTACTTCTTCGCCCGGAAGACGATGTTCGTCAAATATGCGCAGGGCTTTGTGGTGCTGCCCGGCGGACTCGGAACCCTCGATGAACTCTTTGAAGCCATGGTCCTCGTCCAGACCCGCAAAGTGACCTCGTTCCCGATTGTCCTCCTGGGTGTTCGGTTCTGGGGACCCATGATCGAATGGATCCGGGAGACCTTGGTGGCAGAGGGCATGGTGTCCGAAAAGGACCTCGACCTGATCCAGTTGGTCGACGACCCGGCCGATGCCGTTCACCGGGTGCTTCACGGTGCCCCGCTTCCCACACCTACGGGCGAGCAGCGCCCCGAGTAGCAGCGTGTTTCTGGCACGATGGACACTGTGAGCTTTTTCCTGGTGTTTCTCGCGATTGTCCTGGTTGGTGCGGCGCTGTACCTCGGCGCCGGAATCGTCCGTGGGCGCACGATCGGTACGGGCCTCGATGATCCCGTTCCCAACCTGCCCCCGGTGCTGTTACCGGCCGAGGCGCGGCCGTCCGACGTCGACTCCCTGCGGTTCGCGTTGGGATTGCGCGGCTACCGGATGGACCAGGTGGACCAGGTCCTCGATGACCTTCGCGACCAGCTGCGGGCCAAGGACCTCGAAATCGAGAGGCTCAGCGCGCTCGTACGGGAGCGGCCCGGGGACGGCGATTCCGGCCGTACCGGGCAGTGACCGTCCAGACGCCGGCCCGGCACGGCGAAGGACCCGCTGCGAGGCTCTCCAGGGCCGCGGCGGATGCTGGGGCAAGGATGTCCGGTTGGCCCTGGTGGTTGCAGGTATCGCTGATCTTTGTGGCTGCCCGCCTGGTCAGTGCCTGCATCTTCATGGCGGCCGCGCTCCAGCAGGGAACCAACCCGTGGTTCCCACCGGCCCCCGACTACTGGAACTTCATCACGATCTGGGACGGACGCTGGTACCAACGGGCTGCCGATGACGGCTATCCCTCGGTCCTGCCGGTAGATGCCAACGGGGTAGTCAAGGAGAACGCCTGGGCGTTCTACGCTCTTTTCCCGCTCCTGGGACGAGGCCTCTCCGCCATGACCGGCCTTGGCACGCTCCAGGCCCTGACGGTTATCGCGATGGCTTCGGGGCTGGGCGCTGCCCTGGTGATCTTCAAGCTCTTCCGTGAATTCGCAGGGAAGCGCACGGCTTTGTGGGGCGTTGTTTTCGTCTCTACCTTCCCGGTGTCGCCTATTCTGCAAGTGCCCTATGCGGAATCGTTGAATCTGCTGCTGCTAGCGGCTTCATTGTTGCTGGTGGTCAGGCGCCGCTATCTGACAGCGATTCCCGTGGTCCTTCTGATGTGCCTGTCCAGGCCTACGGGCGTGCCCTTTGCCGCCATGGTGGGGTTGCTCCTGCTGTGGCGTTTGTGGGAGCGGTTCAGGCGGCCATCGACGGACACTGCTTCCTCCACGCGCAGCCTGGTTTCCCTGGCAGCGTTGGTGGTGGCAACGGGGATAGGCGCCCTCGCGTGGCCGGCCATAGCCTGGGCGGCGACCGGCGACCCGGCAGCCTATACGCGGACGGAAACGGCATGGCGGGGACACGATCTTGTGCCTTTCAAGCCGTGGTTCGACACCGGCCGGATGCTGTTCGGTCCCGTGCTTGGGGTCCTGGCGCCCTTTGTTTTCGCCGGTCTGTTCGTGCTGGTCATGATGTCCGCTCCGGTCCGGGCGTTGGGGACGGAACTACGGCTATGGTGTGCCTGCTACATGGGCTACCTCCTGGTCTTCCTGCACCCACAGACCAGCACCTTCCGGATGCTCCTGCCATTGTTCCCCCTGGCCCTGGCGGCAGCTGCGCTGTCAAAGTCGAAGGCATACCGGGGGACGGCAGTGGTGATGTTCGTCCTCCTCCAAATTGTCTGGGTGGTGTGGCTGTGGGCTTGGGCCCCGCTGCCCGGAGGAGGCGACTATCCGCCCTGACGTGGACCTTTGCCCGCGAACGCGAATATGTACAAAGCCCGGACAAATAGGCCGTTGATTTCGCTACGGGCGGGTAAGTACGGGATAATGGACCAAGAGCAAGGACAAAGCACCTAACAGTGCCCGGCCATGGCGGCCTCCCAAGCGGTGCCGCCGGCTGCAATTGCGACGCGGATCCAGCCCGGCCGGGTTGGGCGTGACTTGGGACAAATGGAGGGGATTTTCCTAATGGCGGCTATGAAACCACGGACTGGCGACGGCCCTATGGAAGTTACCAAAGAGGGACGCAGCCTCATCATGCGTGTGCCGCTCGAAGGTGGCGGACGGCTTGTGGTTGAGCTCAATGCCGCCGAAGCGGAAAACCTCAAGGAATGCCTCGTAGGTGTGACCGAATAGAGTTGCGAAGCAGGGCCCGGCGTGAGCTGGAGCCCTGCTTTTTGTTTAACCTGTGGGCGGGCCGGTCACCTTGCGGGGTGCCGGCGCCTCACAAGCGTCTACTTCTTGACGGCCACCAGAAGGCCATCGCCGGTGGGCAGCATCGCCGAAGCCAGCCGTTCGTCGTCGCGGATTGCCTTGCCGATCTGGCGCAGGACCACGGTAGTGGCGTCCCGCGCAGCCGGATTGGAGACGCGGTCTTTATCCAGGGCGTCGTTGATGACAAGCGTGCCACCGGATTTGAGCAAGCGGATCGCCTGCTCCACATATTTGGGAAAGTTCGGCTTGTCGGCGTCGATGAACACGAGGTCGTACGCTGAGTCGGTCAACCTCGGCAGGACATCCGCGGCACGTCCTGAGATGGTACGGGTGCGGTTGGCCGGGCTGCCGGACTCAAGGAACGCTTCCCTGGCGGCCTTGAGGTGTTCGACGTCAACGTCGATGGTGGTCAGGACGGCCTGGGGGCTCAGGCCACGCAGCAGGCAGACGCCGGACACTCCGGCTCCCGAGCCGACCTCCACCACTGTCTGCGCCTTGGAGGCCGCAGCGAGCACCGTCAGTACGGCGCCGACACCGGGACTGACGGGAGTTACCCCCAACTCGAAGGAACGCTCACGGGCGCGCAACATGACGTCATCCTCAGCCGGCAGATCTTCTGCGTAGGACCAGCTGCTTGACTTGTCGGCACTCATGAAGGGATTCGCTTTCCGCGGGTAGGGGTGTTTGTACCAGACTACTGTGTCTGCCCCCGCTGGACCGCCGTTGCCAAGCGCCCCGGCGCTGTGTCCGCCCATGTTTTCAGCCTTGCGGGAAAAACTATGTCCAGTCAGGAAATTCCCAGACAAACTTGGGATGATATTGCTCCGGTCATCCAAGAGGTGGGCGGCACCGAATAATCGGTGAACCACAGTTTGAGGGGAGTGGACGATGCCGGCATCCAATGCTGCGCCAGTCCTGACATCGGAGGGCCTCGAGGCAGCCACTGACTGGGTCATGCCCAGCTGGGAGGAAGTGGTTTCCAACCACTCCGCCAAAGTGTACCGCCTTGCCTACCGCCTGACAGGCAACAAGTTCGACGCCGAAGACCTCACCCAGGAGGTCTTCGTGAGGGTCTTCCGCTCGCTCGAAAACTTCAAGCCCGGAACACTGGATGGTTGGCTGCACCGCATCACCACCAACCTGTTCCTTGACCAGGCCCGCCGCAAGAGCCGGATCCGCTTCGACGCGCTTGCCGAGGACGCGGAATCACGGCTGCCCGGACGAGAGCCGGGCCCCGAACAGAGCTTCGAACACAACAACCTCGACCTCGACGTCCAGCGGGCACTGGAGGAACTCCCGCCCGACTTCCGCGCCGCCGTCGTGCTGTGCGATCTTGAAGGTCTTTCCTATGACGAGGTCGCAGAAGCCTTGGGTGTGAAGCTTGGCACCGTGAGGTCCCGTATCCACCGTGGCCGCACCATGCTTCGGGAGAAACTGGCCCACCGGGACCCCCGTCCGGCCGAGGCCCGGAAGCCGCGCCTTAAGATGCCCCGCATCGCAAGTATCCTCTAGGTTGTCGATGCCCCGACGTCCTCATCGCCCGGGAGCCTCGTACCGGCGAAAGTTGGCTTCGCTGCGCCATTCCCGGAGCCCGGAGCATGTGCAGGAATGTGCGAAATGCCGTGCCATGCAGCGCCAGGAGCGGCAGTACATTGAACGCCTCCGTGATGCTGCTGTGCCCGAGGCCAGCCATGACCTCGCAGCGAGGTTGATCCAGCACACCGAACGGCTCGCAAACCATCCCGGGCAGACCTTGGACTCAACCCCGCCGGTGAATGGAATCCGTCGGGGTCTCAGGATCACGGCCATTGCTGCCGGCACCTTGACGGTCTCCGCTGCAGCCCTGGCCGCCTCGGCCTTTGTCGTGGCCGGGGACGAGCAGCCGCAGGCGTTCGTGGAAACCAACGACGCCGGCGTACTCGCCGGGGCGTGGACGGGTGGGCAAATGGAGTCCGCCGTAGCGCCGGCATTCCGGGCCGGGAGCACAGTTACCCTCAGTTCCGCCCAACTGGATGCCCTCAGGGAGGAAGGTTGGGCATGCCCTGAGCTGGCCGGAATGGGCTTCAGCGTCGTGTCCGCGCAGGCCACCATGGTCAACGGCCATCCGGCCGTGGAGATCAGGCTGGAGCACAACGGTCATTTCGCCACGATTGTGGAGGAGCACCGGCCCGCGGGGCAGGATCCGCAGGAACAGTCGACGACGGCGCAGCTCTCGGTCACGCAAGGAACCCCATGGAAAGCCGTCTACTCCACGCAGGCAGCTGTGATCAGCTATGCTTCCGACCTTCCGGCAGAGAGTGCTGATGACGCTGTCCCGGAGATAGTCCGGGCCGGTGATTCCGTATCGGAGGCTCCCCGCGTACGGGGCTCGGAGACTTGGTACCCCAGGCTGCTTCGCGGTCTTCAGACCCTTCTTCGCCCCGCTGGTTTATGAGCGGCACCACAGACAAGGTAATCTTCGTAGCGTGCTTGGAATCAACGGCCCGGAGTTCATACTCCTTCTGATTATCGGCGTACTCGTCATCGGTCCCAGCCGTTTGCCCGAATACACTCAAAAGCTGGCCAATCTGGTCAAAGAAGTGCGGCGGATGGCTTCCGGCGCCCGCGAGCAGATCAAAGAAGAAGTCGGCATCGACATCGATGAAGTCGACTGGAAGAAATACGATCCCCGTCAGTACGATCCCCGGCGCATCATCAAGGATGCCCTGCTGGACGATGACACCAAACCGGTCAGCGCAGGAGGACCGGCAGCCGCGGCCACCGCTGCTTCCGCTATTGCCGAAGAGGCCAAGCCCAAGGCTCCTGTAAGGGTCATCGAGAGGCTCGCCGAAGGCGAAGCCGCTCCTTTCGACACTGAGGCAACCTAAGGCAATAGCCTGCACGGCTTCCCGTGGACCACCGTGGTGGTGCCTGCTGCCCACAGATGCTAGCGGGGCTCGATTCCCAACGACATGCCCGACAACCCGCGTGGCCGGGAGGCCAGGGCCGCGGCAACTCCTTCCATGGCCTTGGCAGCGGCAGTATCGGGCGCTGCCAGGACGACGGGCTTCCCTGCGTCCCCACCCTCGCGCAAACGGATATCCAACGGTATCTGCCCCAGCAAGGGAACGTCGTGGCCTACGGCTGCGCTCAATCTCTCAGCTAGGATGGCGCCTCCGCCGCTTCCAAACAGTTCCATACGACCGCCGTCGGGCATTTCCAGGAACGACATGTTCTCGATCACGCCGGCCACTTTCTGCCCGGTCTGCGTGGCGATGGTTCCGGCGCGTTCGGCGACATCGGCTGCCGCTGCCTGGGGCGTGGTGACCACCAGGATCTCCGCGTTCGGCAGCAGCTGTGCCACAGAGATTGCGATATCGCCCGTGCCCGGAGGCAAATCGAGGAAGAGTGCATCGAGATCACCGAAGTACACGTCGGTGAGGAACTGTTCCAGGGCGCGGTGCAGCATGGGACCACGCCAGGCCACAGGCTGGTTGCCTTCGACGAACATGCCGATCGAGATGACCTTCACGCCGTAGGCCACGGGAGGCAGGATCATGTCATCCACCTGTGTGGGCTTCTGGGTGATACCCATCAGGGCCGGCACGGAGAAGCCATGGACGTCCGCGTCCACAACTCCCACCCGGAGGCCCTGGGCCGCCAGGGCACAGGCAAGATTGACGGTGACGGAGGACTTGCCCACCCCGCCTTTTCCACTTGCCACGGCGTACACCTTGGTCAACGAACCCGGTTTGGCGAACGGAATGCCGCGCTGGCCACCCGGGCCGCGGAGCTTTTCCTTGAGGGCTTCACGCTGGGCCGGAGTCATGACTTTCAGTTCCACGTCTACGCCGGTAACACCATCCACCCCCATCAGGGCGTCGGTCGCGTCCTGGGTGATGGTTTCGCGCAGCGGGCATCCGGCAATCGTCAGCAGGACGGCAACATGGACCATCCCGTCGTCGTCGGAAGAGACTGATTCCAGCATTCCCAGTTCCGTGATGGGGCGCCGGAGCTCGGGATCAATAACCGTTGCCAGGGCAGCGTGCAGCGCCTCGGCAGTTGCGGTGCTCATAACGTTCAGGCCCGGCTTTCAGGGGTGTCTGGGGATGGCTTGGCGGTGGAATGCTGGGGTCCGGCGGCCCGCGGAGGCCGTACCTTGGGGATCTGCTGGGTGCGGGGTCCACGGGACTTGTCCCGCTTCTCCTTCAGCTTCTCCTTGACCTTCTCCCCGGGTGACTCCGTGCCGTCGGCGGAGGCTTCGCTTTCGCGGAGTTCTTCCTGGGCGTCGATGATGTCCTCAAGCAAGCTGCGGAGCTCGGCCCGGACGTAGTCGCGGGTGGCTACCTCGCGCAAGGCGATGCGGAGTGAGGCAAGTTCCCTCGTGAGGTACTCGGTGTCGGAGAGGTTCCGTTCAGCGCGCTGGCGGTCCTGCTGGAGCGAGACACGGTCGCGGTCATCCTGCCGGTTCTGGGCAAGCAGGAGCAGTGGTGCGGCATAGGAAGCCTGCAGCGACAACATCAGGGTCAGCAGGGTGAAGCCCAACTCCATGCGGTCGAATTGCCACTCCGTGGGCGCAAACGAGTTCCAAGCGAGCCAGAACACACAAAACACGGTCATGTACACCAGGAACGTTGGCGTACCCATGAATCGGGCAAAACCCTCTGTTGCATTGCCGAAAGCGTCAGGATTGGGGGAGAACTTGGGGAGGATCCGTTGACGGCCACTCAGTGGCGTATCCAGGCTGCTGCCCGGGCGTGCCGTGCCACGGGGGGATCGGGTGCCGTTGTTGTCAGCCAATGCGGCCTCCAAGTTTCCTTATCGGGGCATCGTCCTCGTGGGCGCGCCAATCATCCGGTAACAAGTGATCCAGCACGTCATCAACAGTCACCGCCCCCACGAGGCGGCCGTCGTCGTCTACGACTGGAAGCGAATTCAGGTTGTACGTTGCCAGTGTCCGGGCGACCTCGCTGATGTGGGCCTGGTCCGAAAGAGGTTCCAGGTTCTTGTCCACGAGGTTGCCCAGGGGCTCCGGCGGGGGGAACCGCAGCAGTTGCTGTATATGCACCACACCGAGGAACCGTCCGGTGGGCGTCTCCAGGGGCGGGCGTGCAATGAAAATGGAGGAGGCCAGCGCCGGCGACAGTTCCTCGCGGCGGACGTGCGCAAGGGCTTCGGCCACGGTGGCTTCCGGGGGGAGGATGACCGGAACAGGAGTCATCAAACCACCGGCGGTGTCTTCGTCGTATTCCAGGAGGCGGCGCACGTCTTCGGCTTCCTGGGGTTCCATCAGCTGCAGCAGCTCTTCTGCTTGGGCGGAAGGGAGCTCGGCAAGGAGGTCGGCGGCGTCGTCCGGGTCCATCTCTTCAAGGACGTCGGCCGCCCGCTCCACGTCCAGCGCAGAGAGGATGGTGACCTGGTCGTCTTCCGGGAGCTCCTGGAGGACGTCGGCGAGCCGCTCGTCCTGGAGTTCACTGGCGACTTCAAAACGCCGCTTATCACTCATCTCCTGCAGGGCTTCGGCGAAGTCAGCAGGTTTGAGGTCTTCGTGCGTGGCAACGAACTGGGTGGCGGCCTGGGGTTCGTTGTGGCCCCCGGTTTGGGCGTCGGCCCAATCGATGATCAGGGTCTCGTTCCGGCGGAGCCTGCTCAGGGGGGAGAGCGAGTGACCACGGCGTACGAACAGCTTGCTCACGAACCAGTCCTTGGAGCGGTGCTGGTCCATGGCGATGTCTTCAATGGTGGCGTCGCCACTGCCATCGGCCAGCGTCACCCTGCGGTCGAACATCTCGGCCACCACGAGTGTTTCGGCACCACGCTGCTCGAAGCGCCGCAGGTTCACCAGCCCGGTGCAGATGATCTGGGTCTGGTCGATGGAGGTAATGCGCGTCATGGGGACGAAGACCCGCTTCTTGCCGGGAACCTCGACGACGATGCCGACGACGTGGGGTGCGCCGCGGGTCCCGCGGGAGAGCACCACGACGTCCCGCAACCGGCCCAGACGATCGCCCAGGGGGTCGAAGACGTCCAAGCCCAGAAGGCGCGCCACGAAGACGCGAGAAGGATGTGTGCTCATGTTTACAGGCTACCGAGTCTGCTCTCTTTTAGCTGAATTCCAGCC